>CBFGUV010000003.1:0-287808 GCA_965652385.1 uncultured Fimbriimonadaceae bacterium | reverse complement strand
CCAGCCCACCAGAAAACCAATCCTGGGAGCGCGCGGCATTCAGCCGCGCCCTGATGGAGCCGAATTCATTCGGCTCTGCTCCGGCTCTGCCCGCGCCCCCCTTCGGCCCTGTCGGGCCACTTCCCCCGCAGGCGGGGGCAGATGGTGGGCGGGACCGGAGCGGTCTACGAACTACTAACTACAAACTTCCCCACTTCAAACGCCTCGTTCCACGGCGGATACCAAACGGACGCCCTCTCCCCAACCCTCCCCCACGATGGGGGAGGGGATCGCTTGAGTGGTATGCCTCAACAGTACGGAGCGGAGCGACTCTGCGGAGGCTGAAAACGCCTTGGGGAGTGCGCGGCTTCAGCCGCGCTTTGGTATGGCGGGCTTCAGCCCTGACACGCTCAAGCTTCGTTGTTAGCGGGAGTCAACTACACCCCCGTCCCTCACCCCTCCCTCTTCCCTCACCTGGGAGAGGGGTTTGCAAGGCGGTGAGCCAAACCCTTCTCCCGCACTGCGGGGGAAGGGGCCCGTCAGGGCCGATGGGGGTTCAGCCTCCGGCGGAGCCGGAGGATGGATACCAAACGGAAGTTCTCCCCCTGAATCCCCCTCATTTGTCGCTGTCGCGAAAAACGAGGGGGAGCATGGACGTCCCCCTCTCCCCCTGGGAGAGGGGGACGTCCGGCTTTGCCGGACCATGGCACCGCCCCCTAGCCCCCTCCTCCGGGGCAGGAAGGGGAACTGTTTGTATTCCGCCACTGCGGAGGTCAAAAAGCCAGGGCTCCGGCTTTGCCGGAGTACGGCACCTCCCCCTACACCCCCTCCTGCAGGCAGGAGGGGGAACTGCTTGGATTCCGCCACTGCAAGCGGAGAGAACTGCCAACTGCTGACTGTCAACCAAGAAAACTGTGCCCGCCTGCAAGCAACAGGCGGGCACAGAAGCGATTAGACTTTCGAGGCTGCTTCTACTCGTGGTAGTTGCAGAGCGCTGCGCTCCAGCCCTGGGTGTTGGGGAGTTGGGAGCAGGCGGGGTTGAAGGCTTTTTTGCCTTCCATCGACATCAGCCAGTCCTTGCTGCGCCACTTTGCGCTGCCGTCGAGCATGGCCATCGGGGCGCCGTTGCGGTGGCGGGTTGCGAACTGGGCGAAGACCTGGTTCCAGTTGGTGCCGCCCGGCTCCATGTACGGGGCGTTGTCTTCGTCGTAGTCGTTGCCGTCGTCATCTTTGGCGCCGTCCTGGGCGAACGTGTACATGATCTTGTCGGAGACCGACTCCCAGGTGGAGGCGTTGGAGCTGCTGTTGATGTTTCCGCCGGACTGTCCGTCGAATCCATAGTTGTGGATCAGCTCATCGTTTCGGGTGATCTGTCCGAACAGGCAGGGTCGCAGGTCGCAGGAGCCTGCGGCGGTGGTTGTGCCGACCGGAACGTTGGTCCAGGCGGTTACATTGGTCGCGCCGCCGCCGACAAAGTCGTCGGTGAAAGTCACGAAGGAGTAGGTCCGCTTGTACGGCTTCATCGCCGAGGAGGACGGGTCGAGGAAGACATCGATGTTCTTCGAGTAGGGGTCGAGGTCGACGTGCAGCTCCCACCACTTTCGACCGACCACATCGTCGTAGTCGTTCATGTAAAGGAAGGTGGCGATGCCGACCTGCTTGAGGTTGGACAGCGCTGCCGTCTGCTTGGCCGCAGCCTTGGCCTGGGCGAAGACCGGGAAGAGAATCGCGGCGAGAATGGCGATGATTGCTATGACGACCAGAAGCTCAATGAGTGTGAATGCCTTCTTAGACATGGCGATGACCAGAGATTGATCGACCATTGCTAAGGAGCGTTTAAGACCCAGGAGCCATCATCTTTCGTTAACATAGGCACGGGCAAAATGGGACCATGTTAGCGCTGATCGCAGCTTCCGCCACCCTGATGACACCGACCAAGCCGCTCATCGAAGCGAGCTGGAGCAAGACCCACGTGGTGGGGCATCGCGGGGCTGCTGCTTATGAGCCCGAGAACACGCTGCCCAGCTTCCGCAAGGCCATCGAGGCGGGCGCTTCCGCCACAGAATGCGATGTCTGGATGAGCCGCGACGGCGTGCCGATGATCATCCACGACGCGACCCTCGACCGCACCACGCGCATGAAGGGCCGGGTGGACGAATACCGCGCCGCAGAGATGCGGGCCAACGGTGTCCCGACCCTGGACGACTACCTGATGACGACCAAGGACAAGATCGTCTCGGTCATCGAGGTCAAGGGCGGCACCGGCGTCGAGAAGGCGGTGGTGGATGCAGTCGCAAAGCACAAGATGGGCGAGCAGGTGATCGTCTTCAGCTTCAACGCGGAGATCATCGCGAATGTAGAGCTGCTCAACTCGGAACTCTTCACCGTGTGGCTCAGCGGCTCCAAGTTCACCGCCGACAAATACGGCGAGATGGAGGCGAAGCTCAAGGAGATCAAGGCGGACGCCATCGGCTTCTCGTACAAGAACGTGGAGGACACCCTGCCGCCGCACCTGCGCAGCAAGAAGATTCCGCTCTTTGTGTGGACCGTTCCTCCGGGCGATGAAGTGGATCGGCTGAAGGGACTGCGGGTGAACTTCATCATCACGGACCATCCCCAGGATGTCCGCAAGCAGCTCGGCCTGGCGGGAAGCTAGTCGATCAAGAGACGAGGGCCGCTCAGCGGCCCTCGTCTTCCTTTTCGCTGGCGAAGAGCGAGATGGTTTCGCGGAAGGAGTCGTCGGACGTGAAGACCTGCTGGTACACGCGGTCGATGACTTCGAAGATCTCCAAGAGGGCGGCCATCCGGGCGCGCATGGTCTGCACTTCGCAGTCGGTGTCGGGGTCTTCCGGCACGCGGCCCAGACAGTCGCGCAGGGCGGCGACGGTCGGGTCGAATTCTCTCCGCTTGCGCTCGCGGATGACCATTGCGAACATCTGCACCACGTCCCCCTGAGCCTGATAGATGTCCTTGCGGTCGCCCGGCTTTCGGAACCGCTGGATGATGCCCCAGTCGATCAGATCGCGCAGGTTCATGCTGGCGTTTCCGCGGCTGATGTGAAGCCGCTCGATGATCTCATCCATGCTGTGCGCCTTGCCGGTGATCAGCAGAAGCGCGTGAATCTGGGCCATCGTGCGGTTGATGCCCCAACTGGAACTCATCCGGCCCCACTCGAGGATGAACCGGTCTTGGACGGCTCGAATCTCTTCGCTCGACTGGGGAGCGGCCGGATTGCTCATTTCGCCATTTTACGCCGCTCTGTTTTTGCCTGTGTAGAGCCGATATTGATAAGGGGCAAAGTTCCGATGACAAATCTGCGCGATTGGGAAGGGGTGCGCGTACGAATACAGCGGCTGGCAGACGCCCGCTTTTACGGCGGGTGGCTCATCAGTTCGCGCGGATCGCTCGTGAACATTCGCCTGAACAACCTGGCCACGTTCTTTCCCGGCGACGAAATCTCCCTTGAGGTGCTGGGCTACAAGAGCGTGCTGGTGAAGGCCGACTGCGTCTCCTGTGTCGGCGACCTGCTGAGCCTTACGCTGTCTTCAGAGCCGGTGGTGGTGCCGAGCCGCGAGCCGATGCGCATGATCTCAGAAGAGATGGTGGGGAGCATCGTGGTGCGGAACATCGCCTATCCCATCAAAGTGGTCGATATCGGCCTGGAAGGGGTCGGAATCCTTTGCGAACGCGGGTTTGAGCGCGGCGACAAGGCTTCGCTGGAGATCAAGAGCCCCGGCGGCGTGATCCGCAGCGAGGCAGAAGTGAGATTTTCGCGCGAAACCGCGAATGGCTTGGATGGCCACCGGATCGGGCTGAAGCTGACCCAGTTCGATTCGAAGTCGGCTGCGCTTTGGCACAACCTGTTCCGCGCGGCCGCCTAGGCGTCGCGGATCTTTTCGCTTTCGACCCGATTCTTCTCGATGAAGTCCTTCCAGTTATCGGGGACATCGATATCGACGAAGATGGCCGAGACGGGGCACTCGGCTTCGCAGAGGCCGCAGTCGATGCACTCGTCCGGGTTGATGTAGACCATATCGTCCCCCTCGTAGATGCAGTCCACGGGACAGACCGTCATGCAGGACTTGTCCTTGACGCCGACACAGGGTTCAGTAACGATATACGGCATGGCCTATAAGCTCATTTTGGCATGTTTCGTGCCGATCCTCCAGGTGGGGGAACGGCGCCGGGAGGCTTTCAGGCCAAGAGGCCCGTTTTGCCCAGGTCTTTGCCGCCGATGCCCAGGATCGGCCTTATCATAAAATTGGCTGTGACACAATGGCTCTCAGCTTCAACGGAGAACATACCAGTATGGCGATTACTCTTTCCGAGCGGGCAGCATGCGAACTGAAGGACCTCATGGTGAGCGAGGCGAAGCCTCACGCCGCCCTCCGCGTATGGGTGGCAGGCGGCGGTTGCTCCGGTCTTTCGTACGGCATGGCGCTCGACGACGGTCAGCCTGAAGAGGGCGATCAGATCTTTGAGCAGGATGGCCTGAAGATCTTCATCGACGGACTCAGCCTGCAGTACATGGAAGGCGCGACGGTCGACTACGTTGAGGACGTCATGGGCGGCGGCTTCAAGATCGACAACCCGAATGCGGTCAGCAGCTGCGGCTGCGGCTCCTCTTTCCAGACCGAAGAAGGCGCGCCGGCAGGCGGCTGTGGCAGCTGCGGTTGCGCGAACTAATTTTTCATAGCATTTCATAAAGATAACGGGCCGGATTCGATGTGAATCCGGCCCGCTTCATTTTTCGGCAAGCGCTCGCCCTGGCTAGGAGACCATATGGTCTTTCAGCTTTTCAAAGGAGTGGTGCACAAACTCAGCCCAGGCCTTCTTCTCTTCGTTGGTGGCCGGATTGATCCGGAAGCCGGACGCAAAAAGGTCCGAATCCGCGATGGGTCGGCTGTAGACCAGGGTGGCCTGAACATCCAGCGGAGTTTCGGCGAGACGGCCGATCTGGAGGCGGCACTCAATGCCCTCCTCAAGCTGACACTTTGACCTGACCTGAAGTCCACCCAGGCTCACATCAGAGATGATGGAGCGGAAGGCTTCGTTCCTGCCGTTCGGCGTGACAATTGCATATTCCAGCAATTCCAGCCGCGGCTCAGTGCGTCTTTCGTGACCTGCCTGCTTCATGTTTGTGTCCCTTGCCAATTCCTTCCTTATTTATCGGAGTGTTTTTGAAAAATGTTTAGCCACTAGGCAGCCTTATCGGCTCTGCGGGCTTCGTCGCTCTGTTCGATGACTCCCGTCCGCTCGACGACGGTCTTCAGCGCGCCCATGACGATGGGGTCGAGCTTGCCGTTCATCACGTCCTCTTCCATGATTCCGATGACCTTTTCCAGCGTCATGCCTTCGCGGTAGGAGCGGCTGCTGGTCATGGCGTCGAACATGTCGGCGACGGTGCTGATGCGGACGAGGAATGGAATCTCGTCGCTTGTGATGCCGTCGGGGTAGCCGGAGCCATCCAGCTTCTCGTGATGCCACCGCACAATCGGGAGACAGTCGCGGAACATCTCGATGTCGCTGAGGATCTGGTGGCCGACCTCGGGGTGCGATTTGATGGTCGCAAACTCTTCGGCGGTGAGGCGATCGGGCTTGGTGAGAATCTCGTCCGGAATGCCGATCTTACCGATGTCGTGCACCAGCGTGCCCAGCTCGAGCATCCGCATCTCGTAGGGGCCGAGGCCCAGCTCTTCGCCGATCCAAAGGCTGTACTGCATCACGCGCTCGCTGTGGCCGGCGGTGTAGGGGTCCTTGGCTTCCACGGCGCGCACCAGGCTCTGCACAACGGATTCCAGGCTGTTTTCAATCTGTTCCAGAGCTCCTTCCAGCATCTCGTTTTTCAGCTTGATCTCTTCGTTCTTCTGCTGAAGGGCGGTTCGCGATTCGACGCTGGCCGTGATGTCGACGATGAAGGAGAGGACGTGCAGCAGCTGCTTGCTGCTGGAGTAGACCGGCTTGCCGCGCAGGACCAGGTGGCGCAGACGGCGGTTGGAGGTCATGACCCGGAAGCCGCACTCCAGCGGCTCAGGAGTCTTGCCGCAGGTTTCCAGAGCCGAAATCAGTTCGGCGCGGTCTCGATCCAGCACGCGGCTGAAGATGTCTTGGCCGAGCATCGGCTGCGGTGCATTCTCCTGCTCTTCGGGCGAAGGTTCAGGACGCTCCACTTCGAGCAGGTCATGCAGGGTTGAGTTGAGGAATATCGTCTGGCCGTCCCGCCAGATGAGAAGCCCCACCGGGACGTTCTCGACCACCTGCTTGTAATCCTGGTCGGCCTTGTACTTTTCAAGCAGCACGCGGCCCAGCTCCTTGTCTTTGAAGGAGGCGATCCGCATGAAGATGAAGGTCATGACGCTCAAGATGATCGCGCCGAGCATCGTGCGGTCGGTGCGGCTCGTGAGCTTGGACTGGTCAGAAATGACCGTCGAGAGGTCGCCGGACATGTTGTTGAGCCGGGACTTGATGTTCGATCTTAGGTCGTCCAGCCGGGTGCTGGCATCGGGTGCATTATCGACCCTCGCGCTGTAGGCTTCGCGGAACTGTGCGGCGAGGGCGCCCTCTCCGGCGGCATCCAGTTCGTCAGCCACCAGCAGTGCGGTCTTCTGGTTGGAGCCGTCGATCATCTTCTGCGTCATTTCGTCCGCAGCGTAGAGGACCGGAAGCGTCTCGGAAAACCGCTCAAGCGTGGCGCGCTTTTCGCCGGAGGTCATCTGCGCCAGCAGGCCATCGACAAAGATGGCGGCGGCGGTGATCATCAGAATGGCTTCGGCGTAGGGGCGCACGCTCCACACGCGCGAGCTGGATTTCATCTCATCGCGGTAGCGGCGGGCGTCCAGAGTCAAAAAGGCGATGAGAAGGCCGAGCAGCAGGCTGCCCACGACCGCCATGAGGCCGATTTCGCGCAGGTGGCTCAGTTGGGCGATGACTGCGGAGTAGTCCCGCTCGACCACGACGATGGCCTGCGTCTGGCCGTTGGCGTTGATGATGGGAGCGATGATCGCCTTGCGGATGCCCAGCTTGTCGCTAATATGCTCCTTGCTGACGACCATTTGACCGCTGTCAAGCACTGCGGGCACTTCGGGCGGAAGCTGGTCAAGCGAGGCTTCTGCCAATGGGCGGACCGTCTGATTGAACTCCGCATCCAGCGTCTTCGGGGTGGGGCAGAGCACATACTCGTAGCCGGTATCGGTGGGCCGAACGGTGTAGACGTGAGCGATGCCCTGAGAGCGGAAGACGTTGCGGAGGCTGGTGAGCTGCTGCTCGTAAAACTCGGTGTCGATCTGGGCGGGATCGGTGATGCTGGCGTGGTTCTCGGCCACGATGGCATTCGCCGCCTCGCGGCCGTTGCGCTCCAGATGCTGTTTGAACGAGGCTTCCGCCTGTCCGGCGAGATAGTAATAGCCCGCGACGATGACCACCGACGATAGGGCGACGACTCCCAGCGCAATAGCAAGGAACCGCCTCCATCGTGATCCACCCCTAGAGATGTTGGTCATCGGCCCAATAAAAGAATCGGCAGGCTGAATGCCCATCTCCAGCATTCGCACAAACAAAGGCGGCTCAGCCTGAAATTAGGCTGAGCCGCCGGGAAGGCAGAAAGGGTTCTGCGCTAGTTCTTGGGGGCGGAGCTGGGCTGCCGCGTCACCAGGACGTGTCCGGTGTTCGGATCGTAGCTGACATTGAGATTCAGCGAGTCGACCAGGAAGCTCATCGGAACCAGGATTCGGCTGGAATCGATGAACGGAGAGGCTTCGAATCGGACATCCGCGCCATCAACCTTGGCAAACTCGTAGCCGACCTTCATCCAGATCGTGCGTCCCATGCCGGTCGCTTCGACTTCCTTCAGTTCGTGCTTCCACTCCACCGTGCCTCCGCCGTGCTCAAGCAGGTGGCGGAACGGAGTGAAGGGAACGCCGCCCTCGACTCGGGGGCTCACATCGAATGCGACCATCTCGCCGTCGAGCATGACGCCGAAGTTGCCGACATTGTCGAGCCGGGTGCCGTGGGTGATGCTGACCGGGCCGGTTCGGGCCGCGATCATCTCATGGCCCATCTGATTGATCTTTTCAGAAGGCTTGAGGTCGCCGATCTTCACCGGAGTGCCGCCCGCATCGGGGCGAAGGGTCTGCTGGCCGGAGGCCGTGCCTGCGCCGGCTGAAACCGGCTTGGTGCCCGTCGCGCCGCCCGTCACAATCTTGATCTTGTTGCCCGAGGTTTCGGGTCGGGTCGGGTCGTTCGCCGGAACTTCGGTGGACTGTCCGCCCGTCGTTCCCGGCTTCAGTTCGCCCACCGCGCCGCCGGTCTTGACCGGGGTGTTGTTCGGGGTGACCGTTCCGCCGCCGCCCGCGTTGTTTCGGGTGGTGTTGCCGCCGGGATTGGCGACAAAGATTCGCATCCGCTCGGTCTTGAAAGTGTTGTTGCTGTCGTCCACGACCCACGCCTGAACTTCATGCCATCCGTTCGGAACGGAAAGCGTGTCGAACATGTAGCTGTAGGGCGGGAAGTTGCGGAGGGCCTTGAACTCGTCGTCAATAAAGAAGCTGACGTAGACGTTCTTCAGGCTCTTCTCCAGGCCGAGCTTGATCTCGATCTGGCCCTGGACGGTGGAGCCGTTGGCCGGCTTCTCCAGGTAGACGGGGCCGCTGGCCTTTCGGTCGACCAGGATCGCCGTCTTGCGGCTTCCAACGACCTTTCCGTCTTCGTCGTAGAGTCGAATCTCGACATTGTTCTCGCCATCCGCCAGAGAGGCGGTGTCGAGGGTAAAGCTGGTTTCACCGTTGTCCTTGCTTTCGTCCACCATCCGGGTGGCCGCGCTGACTCCATTGATTCTGAGTTCAATAAGAGCCGCATTTGCGCCGTTATAGCGCACGGTGAGGGTTCGGTCGTTGGCTGCCCGGTCGATAAGCACCGTGGCATCAAGCATCGTGGCATGTGCGGCACTCCCCAGAACCGCCACTGCCGCGAGCACCGCTAAGCGGGTTTTCGCAAGCGCCTTCATCCTGATTCTCCTTCCCAAAGTCGACCTAGATAAGGTGCGACCAAATTATATTGTGTCACTTGAGCCGTTGAATGTCAAGCATTCGCTGTGCACCAAGCAATCTTCGGTCGAAGTTGATGAAACCTTAATCTGCCCTCTTGCCGACTTAGTATGCTGTAGACGGGTTGAATTCTCAAAAGAGTTGGCTGCGTTTTATAGGAGTTGAAGAGGGTGTGGAAGTTCTGCGCCTCACCCACGAATCCGCCCCCGGCGAGTTGTGGTCGCACCGCATCGAAGTGGTGCATCCGCATGGAAAAGCCACCGAGCTTGCGGTTTTGGAAGTCTCGGGAGACTGGGCGGGCGAGCCGGACATCTCATTCACCAAGCAGTTGTGCGAAGCTTCCGGCCTGACGACTGTGTCCCTGTACGGAGTTCCCAACCAGCCGGGACGCGGAGTGCGGGAAGACGATCTGATCGCCGATTCTTTTGTCCGGTACCTCAAAGAGGGCTCGCCGACCCTGCTCGACCAGATGACCGCTTCGGTTTCAACCGCAATGGAGACAGTGGGCACGCTGATCGACTGCTGCGACTGGGTGCTCACCGGAGCCAGCAAGCGGGCCTGGACGATCTGGCTGCTTGCAGTGGCGAGGCATCCGGGCTTGCGGGGCATCGCCCCCCGCGTCTTTGACGGCCTGCGCTTCGACTGGCAGATGGCCGAGCAGCGCGCCCAGTGGGGAGAGGTCAATCCGGTCTATCAGCCGTATCTCAGCCGGGGGCTGGAGGCAGAGTTTGACAAGTCCGATTCTTCACTGATGCACCGGGCCGACCCCTATCATCGGCTGGGCGAGATCCAGTGTCCGGTCTTTGCCGTCAGCGGCGGTCAGGATGAATTCTGGCTGCCCAATGCCTGCGACGGCTGGTGGGATGCGGTGCCGGAGCCGAAGGAGCGGCTGGTGCTGCCCGAGCATGGACACGACCTCAAGCCGTGGGAAGACTGGCTGCCCGCCGTCGGCCGCTTTGCGGCGCAGTTCAGGGAAGACCCTTACTCGGAAGGAAGATGAGCGGGGCGCGGGCCGGTCTCGGCCACGACGACGCTTGAGATGCCGCCGCGCACGTTGAACCGTCCGACCACGCGCATCCAGCGGGGAGCGCAGGCTTCGGCCAGCTCTTCCAGCAGGCGGTTGGTGACGGCTTCGTAATAGATTCCCTGGTCGCGGAAGCTGTAGTAGTACAGCTTGAGCGCCTTCAGCTCCACGCACTTCTCATCGGGAACGTAGCTGAGTTCGATGGTGGCGAAATCGGGCTGGCCCGTCTTGGGGCAGACGCTGGTGAACTCCGGGCAGATGTGGGTGATCACATAGTCGCGTCCGGGGTTCGGATTGGGAAAGGTTTCGAGAGCCGCGCTCACGGTGTCAGGGTACCTCTGGCGAGCCTGCGAGCCACGGGTACAGTGGGGGCGTGATAGCCGCCATGTTTCCGGGGCAGGGCTCGCAGCAGCCCGGCATGGGAAAGGGCCTGTACGAAGGGCACCAGGCCGCCCGCAGCGTCTTCGATACCATCACCAATGCCGTTGGCATTGATGTCGCCAAGCTCTGCTTTGAGAGCGACGAAGAGACCCTGCGCCAGACCGAGAATGCGCAGCTTGCGCTCTACACCTGCGGCATGGCCGCGTGGGAAGCCCTGAAGGCGGAAGTCCCCGATCTTGAGCCGGGCGTCTTTGCCGGTCACAGCGTCGGCGAATATGCGGCTCTGACGGCCGCCGGTCACCTTTCGCTGGAGCAGGGAGCCCGCCTGGTGCGGAAGCGCGGCGAGCTGATGTCCCGCGCGGGCAAGCTCCGCCCCGGCGCGATGGCGGCGGTGCTGGGAATGTGCACCGAGGACATCATCGAGACCTGCAAGGCGGTCTCGGATCAGGGCGTGTGCGTGATCGCCAACGACAACTGTCCGGGCCAGGTGGTGGTCTCCGGCGACGTGGATGCGGTCCACGCCTTCAGCGCCATGGCGATGGAGCGGGGCGCGAAGCGGGTGCTGCCGCTGAACGTGAGCGGCGCCTTCCACAGCCCGCTGATGGAGGACTCAGCCGAGGCGATGGGGCTCGCTCTGGCAGAAGAGACTTTCGGCGAAGGCCGACCGGTGTGCAGCAATGTCACCGCTCAGCCCGAGACCTCCGGCTGGGCCGATCTGCTGGAACAGCAGCTCCGCAGCCCGGTGCGCTGGACCGAATCGGTGCAGCGGATGATCTCGGACGGAGCGGACACTTTCATCGAGCTTGGAAGCGGAGAAGTGCTGTGCGGCCTGCTGCGGCGGATCGACAAGTCGCAGAACGCCCTCCGGGTGCTCGATATGCCCACCCTTGAGCAGGCGAAGGAGGCCCTGGCGTGAGATTTGAAGGAAGGACGGTCGCCGTCACCGGAGCGAGCCGAGGCATCGGCCGCGAGATTGCGATGGCCTTCGCCCGCGAGGGAGCGCATGTCGCGTGCATCGCGACTTCTGAAAAGAGCGCGGGCGGCACCGCCGATGCGATCAAGGAAGCCGGATTCAAAGCATCGGCCCATGCGCTGGACGTGAGCCAGTCGGAAGCGGTCGCCGCGACGTTCAAGGAGATCGAGGCCGAGCACGGCGCGATCTACTGCCTGGTCAACAACGCGGGCATCGCCAAAGACCAGCTGCTGATGCGGATGAGCGACGAGGACTTTGATTCGGTCATCGCCGTGAATCTGCGCGGCGCTTACCTCTGCTGCAAGGCGGTTTCGCGGGGGATGATGAAGGCCCGCGAAGGACGCATCATCAACATCTCCAGCATCAACGGACTGCACGGCGCGGCGGGCCAGGCCAACTATGCCGCCAGCAAGGCGGGCCTGATCGGGCTGACCAAGGCGCTGGCGAAGGAACTGGGCGCGCGGGGCATCACCTGCAACGCAGTCGCCCCCGGGTTCATCCAGACAGACATGACCGACGATCTCCCAGAGGAGATGAAGGAGCATGTGGCGAAGACCGCCGCAATAGGGCGACTGGGCACGGGTGAGGATATTGCGCCCGCAGTGCTTTTCTTCGCCTCAGGCGAAGCGGGCTACATCACCGGTCAGACCTTAGTCGTGGATGGCGGACTGACCATGTAGGGGCGGATGTTTCAGAGTATTATGGGAGCCGCTTGCTCTGGAATGATGCGGCGGCGGATTTGAGCCTGTTGAAGCGGTTTCAGAGAACAAAGCGTAAGGTGAACGGCAAAGATGTCAGATTCGATTTTTGATAGAGTCAAGCGTGTCGTGTGTGAAGAGCTCGCGGTTCAGGAAGCAGAAGTGACCGAGACCGCCTCCTTCATCGACGACCTTGGCGCTGACTCCCTAGACGTTGTCGAGCTTGTCATGGCTCTTGAAGAAGAGTTCGAAGTCGACATTCCGGACGACGATGTTGCCGGCCTCAAGACGGTTGGCGATTCTGTCTCCTATATTGAAAAGAAACTTTCATGACCCTCGATAAGCCGTCGGGACGAGTAGTCATCACGGGGCTCGGGGCGGTGACGCCGCTGGGCACGGGACTTGATGTTTTTTGGCCGCGAATGATCGCGGGCGACAATGGCATCGCGCGCATCGAGTCCTTCGATGTGTCGGAGTACTCGACTCAGATGGCGGCAGAGGTCAAGGAATTCAATCCGGAAGACTGGCTCGACCGCAAGGAGGCGCGGCGGCTCGATCGCTTCCTGTGCTTCGCGGTGGCTTCGGCACAGATGGCCCTTTCTGACGCCGGTTTTCCGGAAGACGAGCAGCTACGAGAAGAGACGGGCGTGCTCATCGGCTCCGGCATCGGCGGATTGGCCATGATGAGCGAGCAGACCCGCAAGCTCTGGTCCGAGGGACCGGGGCGGGTTTCGCCCTTCCTGGTGCCCTACATGATTCCCGACATGGCTTCGGGCTATGTCTCCATCCAGCACAAGCTCAAAGGCCCCAACTCCTGCGTTGTGACGGCCTGCGCCACGGGCAGCAACTCCATCGGCGACGCGTACCACATCATTAAGCGGGGCGATGCTCCCGCGATGCTGGCGGGCGGAACCGAGGCCCCGATCAACCCGATCGGCATGGCGGGCTTCTGCGCGATGAAGGCGATGAGCGGCCGCAACGACGACCCGGAACACGCTTCGCGCCCCTTTGACAAGGAGCGCGACGGCTTTGTGATCGGCGAGGGCGCGGGCGTTCTGGTTCTGGAAGACTACGAATACGCCAAGAAGCGGGGCGCAAAGATTTACGCGGAGATCATCGGCTACGGAATGAGCGCCGATGCCTTCCACATCACCCAGCCCGACTCGGAGGCGAGCGGCGCGACCCGCTCGATGAAGATGGCGCTGCGGACCGCGGGGCTCCAGCCGGAAGATATTGACTACATCAATGCCCACGGCACCTCGACGCCCTACAACGACCGCCTGGAAACCCTGGCGATCAAGAAGGTCTTCGGCGACCACGCGTACAAGATTCCGATCTCGAGCACCAAGTCGAGCATCGGGCACTCTCTGGGCGCGGCGGGAGCCATCGAGGCGGTCATCGGCATCATGGCGATGCGCGACAATATCGCGCCGCCGACGATCAACTACGAGATCCCCGATCCCGACTGCGATCTGGACTATGTGCCGAACGAGGCGCGCAAGGTGGAGATCAACACGGTCCTCTCCAACTCCTTCGGCTTTGGCGGACACAACGCAACGCTGATCCTTCGGCGCACCGATGAGTTCAAGGCCTGAAACCACCGACCAGGCGATCCAGACCTACCTCGATCATCTTCGGGCCTCCCGATCTGAACACACCGTCCGCAGCTACGGCACGGACCTGGCCCAACTGGCCGGCTTTGCCGAGAAGCTGAGCGAGGTCACTCCCGAAGTCATCACCCGCGTTCTGCGGGCGTATGGCACCTCGCCGCCGACGCGGGCGAGAAAGCTTTCGGCCATCCGCGCCTTCTGCCGCTATCTCCAGGATCAGAATTGGATGGCCAAGAATCCGGCGGAGGCCATCGAAGCTCCGTACCGCCGACGCCGGCTGCCCAAAGCGCTGACTCAGGCGCAGGTGGAGCAGCTGCTGGATCAGCCTGCGAACGGCAAGCATCCCCTGCGCGACCGGGCGCTGCTCGAACTGGCGTACTCGGCCGGGCTGCGTGCCAGCGAACTGGTCGGCCTGAACCTTCCCGATGTCGATATGGAGGAGGGGCAGGTGCGGGTCTTTGGCAAAGGCAGCCGGGAGCGCATCTCCCTCTTTGGCCGACCCTGCCGCGAGGCGCTGACCGAGTATGTGCGGAAGGAGCGGAAGGCAGCGGCGGACGAGCGGGCGCTCTTTGTGAATCCGGCGGGCAAGCGGCTGACCACCCGCTCGGTGCAAAACATCATCAAGCGGTGGGCGGTGCAGGCGGGGCTGCCGCCGGATGTGACACCGCATACCCTGCGCCACAGCTTTGCGACCCATCTGCTGGATGGCGGTGCCGACCTGAAGACGGTGCAGCAGCTGCTGGGCCACGAGCGGCTGGGGACCACCCAGATCTATACCCACATCTCCATTGAGCGCCTGCGGGAAGCGGTGGAGAAGGCGCACCCCAAGAGCCGGGCAGAAGACTAGAGGTAGGTGCTGGCCCGGCGGAGCTTTTGAAAGGTGACAGGACGATTGATTTGCTGAAAAACGAAGTTCGGATAGCCGGTGTAGAAGTCCAGCTCATAGTCCTCGGGCGGCCAGATGAGGGTCAGCGGGACGGTGGAGGCGACCGGGTCGTCCATCTTGGCCTCGGCAAACTTTTCGTAGCCCGCGATCTTGTGCGGTTTGTCGAGCGTCGCGACCATATCGACGATCATCATGTCGGCGCCCTCGCACTTCGAGAGCGCATTGTTCCAGTCGTCGACGATCAGCACCTCATCATCGGGCTGAAAGGCTCCCTGACTCGCCGCAGCGACTTCTGGATCACGCGTAACCAGCACAAACTTCATGGCCTAGATTCCAGACGGATGGCTCAGGGAGATAGAGAGTTCTTTTTTGCCCTTTTTTCCGCGAGATGGCTGCATAACGCATCATCAGTCAGTAATACGATATTGGGAAGGATGTTTGGAACATGTTGGAGCTGAAAGAGATTACGGATAGTGTGAGCATCCAGACTCAGGAGAGGTTCGACCATCTGCGGGCGGAGACCGAGCGCCGCGCGTACTCCATGGCCCTCCAGCTCACCCGCAATCCCATCGAAGCCGAAGACTTGATGCAGGAGACCTACGTCAAGGCTTGGAAAGGCTTCGGCTCGTACACGCCCGGCAGACCCTTCCTCAACTGGCTGCTGCGCATCATGCAGCGTGCCTTCCTCGACTCGCGCCGCCGCGAGAACCCCATCCGCAAGGCCGAATCGCTCAACTCAATGGTGAGCCCGGCCGACGGCGAGGTGCAGGAGATTCCGATCGCCGACGAAGGCCGGAGCGCGGAAGACGAGCTTCTATTGGAAGAGTTTGCGATGGAGCTTCGCGAAGCGATGAACGAGCTGCCCGAGGTCTACCGGAGCGCGATCATCCTCTGCGACGTGGAGGAGCTGAGCTACGCCGAGATCGCCGAGATGCAGAACACGACCGTCGGCACGGTCCGCTCGCGCATCCATCGGGGACGCCGCCTGCTGCGCGATCTGGTGCAGGAGCGCGGCATCATGAATCCGCTCAGATAGCCCCTAGAGAGATTTGGGTTCCCCCCGATAATTGCGGGTATGAGGATCTCTTCGTCTGTCACCGCGCAGGCCCAGGCACAGGCGGCAGCTTCTGCACAGAAGACCTCCGCCACGAACGCCGCCTACCAGGCAAAGGTGCTCAAGCGGGCGCTTGAATCGCAGAAGTCCTCCGCCGACCAGCTCCTCAAAATGCTTGAGCCGAAAGGTCAGGTCATCGATATTCGAGCCTAGAGCGGCGGGTATCGTGACTTAGTTGTCCAAGAAGCGCCGAGAGCCCAAGCCACGCTGGTGGAAAAACTCCTTCTTCTGGTTCGCCGCAATCCTTGCGTTGCTGGGCCTTGTTGGACTCATTGCCGGCGACTCCGCCATCCGTGATCCCGGTCAGGTGCGCGAGGGCGGCCTTGTCTTCATGTACTTCATCGGCGCCGTGGTCATGTTTGTGAACGGCTGGATCACGCACAAGCTGGCGGAGAAGGCGTACAGCGAACTTCCGGCGGATGAGCGGCAGGAAGACCCAAAGAAATCGGACGACGATCAGGCGACCGCTTCGTCTGAGTCCACGTCGGTCTGAACAAAGACGATCAGCGACGGCGCAGCCTTTGCCCCCAACTCCCTTCGGCAAGCCTCAAGCAGTTTCCCGGGCGTGATCTGGCTCATTTTGGCCACATGGACCGTGGCGATCAACCGTTCGCGAAGAGTGGCGCAGTACACATCAAGCACCTCGGGCTGCGCGAGCAGAAATGCTTCGGCAGGAGAGCAGTCAGGAGCGGCTGCGGGATAGCCTGTTGCCACAACTCAGTTATCGGCTGCGGGGCCCGCTTTCTTAAGGGCATGGTAGGCCAATAACTGCTCTGCTGAATCGATGTCGGTGCCCAGTTCCGGCATGGGGCAGGAGACGGCCTTCACCGTCACTCCCAGCTTGCGCCCCGCCTTCCGCTCCAGGGCCTCCACCGAGACGAACCGGGGGAAGAGGCGGGCGGCGATCAGAAGGAACAGAGCGTCAATGCCCACGATCTTGGCGATCTTGAGCGGGCTCTTGCGGGCCTCGTAAGCCTGCTCCATCACATGCATCATTCGGCGGAACCCTTCGGTCCGCGCGATGACGGCGTTGCCGCCGGTGAACTTTCCTTCCTTCAGGGCGAGCGTGGTGCGCTTCAGCCCGGGGTAGCGGCCCTCGCAGAGCGCCATCGGGATGATGGGAAAGCAGATATCCGGCTCCTTGGGCGAGAGGCCGATGAGATCGCTGAGAGCGGTGGCGTTGATGTCGGGCATGTCGGCGGTGATGAGCATCATCCGCTCGGAGGTCACCATATCCAGGCCCGCCCGCAGACTCTCGATGTAGCTCCGGCCGCCCGGCACGCGCTGAACGTGGGTGTTTTCCGGCCCGCCGACGACCAGGGGAGTGCCGATCGCGCTGGCCGCTTCCAGTGCCCGATCAAAGAAGGTCCGCCCCTCCACTTCGATGGCCCACCGCTCGGTGACGCCGGTCAGTTCGGCCAGGTCGTCGTCGCAGCGCCCTCCGGCCAGAATCACGACATCCATAGGCTCTCCTCTCGGGTCAGGGTGTGGCACGTCCACACGCATCCGAAACCCTCGGCCTTCATCTTTTCCGCCGCGGCAGAGGCTTCGTCCTCGGTGCTGAAGAGCCCGAAGACCGCCGAACCCGAGCCGCTGAGCAGCGCGCCCTTCGCGCCGTGAACCTGCAGCCGCTCGGCCAGTTCGCCGCAGATGCAGGGAGCGACACGCTCAAAATCGTTGTAGAGGCGGTCCTCCGTGGGAAAGTCCATCCAGGGACGCTCGGTCTCGTCGAGCATCCGGTACGCCTTGACGGTGGAGACTCCTTCATCGGGCTGCACGATGACCAGGTGCTGCGTCTCGGCATCGGGCAGCGGTTCAAGCTGCTCCCCATAGCCTTCCGCCTTGGCGCGTCCGCCGGTGAGAAAGAACGGCACATCCGCTCCGACTTTGAAGGCAATCTGGCGGGCGGCCTCATCGGTCAGTTCGCCGTCGGTGATCCGCTGAATCGCACGGAGTAGGCCTGCAGCGTCGGAACTGCCGCCTCCCAGGCCGCTCTGTGCCGGAATGCGCTTGGTGAGGGTCGCTTTGATGCGGGGGAAGTAGACAATCTTCCGCAGTTCGGTGATGGTGCGCGTGAGCGTGTTTTCGACCGGAAGATCGCGCCAGGCGCAGATCACCTGATCCACTGAAGACTGCTCGACCAATAGTTCATCGGCCAGCGATACGGCCTGAAAGATGGTGCGGAGAGGGTGCCAGCCCCGCTCATCCGGCGGGCCGACGGCAAGAAAGAGATTCACCTTGGCCGGGCATCGGACGGTCAGCTTCACGCCTTCTCCTCCTGCTCGGCTTCGTCAAGCTCGGCTTCGGCCCGGGTCAGATCGACGCGGGAGAAGGGGGAGGCGTCCAGCTCGTCGAGAGCCTTGTCGATGGCGTCGAGCATCATCTTCGCTTCGCCGAGCGATTCCTGCAGCTCTCGCGAGTTTTCTCCGTCCCGAATCAGGCGGCTGCCCAGACGATGCTTCAGCACCTGCACGCGCAGGCTGTCGAGAGAGGAGATGTAGAGGGCGGCCTGGCCCTCGGCCTGCTCCACCGATCCGAGAATCTGCGACAGGTGCTGGCTGTACTCGCGGTCGCGCTGGGCGGCCTGCTTGTACAGCGACACCGCCTCCTCGTCGTAGATGTTGCGCCCTGCCGCTGGTGAACCCGACATTCTCATCCCCTCGCTCTTCTGCAGTTCGTGCATCACGATATCCGCCCTGCGAAGTGCATAGTACAGTGATTCGGCGACGGACTGGATGGTCTTTGGCAGCTCGAAGAACTCTAGAGCCTGGCTTTTCTTGAGCCCGCGCAGGGCATCGCTCAGGCTGCGGTCGCGCTCCTGGCAGGTCTTCCACAGGTGATAGAAGCGGCTGTTGTAGAAGCGGTCGCGCTTCGACTTGACCCACTGGCCCGGCACAAAGGCGGCGCAGAGTGCGGCGGCGGCGATCCAGCCCCAGGGCTGGGGCGCAAAGATGGCGATGAGGATGGGCAGCCAGATGAACTTGATCAGCCGGACCAGGAAAACGGTTAGATTTCTGCGCTTGATCTCATGAAGCATGGCCGACTGCGTGGGGCGCGGCTCCTACGCGCGGAAGCGCCTGCTCGATGCTGTAGGCCGCCTGAAGGAGCTTCTCGTCGCCCATGACCGGTCCGTTGAGGCAGAGGCCGACGGGAAGCCCATTGGCAAGGCTGCAGGGAATGCTGATGCTGGGGAACCCGCCCATGTTGGCGGGGATGGTGCACAGGTCGAGCATCTTGAGGGCCAGCGGGTCGCCGAGCAGTTCGCCCAGCTTGAAGGCGACGGTGGGCGAGGTGGGCGACATGATGAGATCGACGTCCTGGTACGCCTTCTCAAACTCATCCGCCATGAGCCCGCGCACCTGCTGAGCGCGCAGATAGTAGGCGTCGTAGTAGCCCGCGCTGAGCGCATAGGTGCCGACCATGATGCGCAGCTTGACCTCGTGGCCGAAGAGCTGGCCGCGGGTGGCGGCGGTCGATTCGTTGTGGTCGCCCTCTTCGATGCGGGGGCCGAAGCGGATGCCGTCGAACCGGGCCAGGTTGCTGCTGGCCTCGCTGGGGGCGATGATGTAGTAGGTGGTCACGCCCAGCTTGATGGAGGGCATCGAAAGCCGATGAATCTGCGCGCCTTCGGCCTCCAGAATCTTGATGGCCTCGTCGATGGACGCGCGGACTTCGGGCTGGATCGCGTCGGAAGTCAGCTCCTCCGGAATGCCGATCTTGAGCCCTTTGATCGAGCCGCTCTTCAGGTCGGCGGTGTTGATCTTTGAATCCGGAAGGGAAGTGCTGTCCTGCGGATCGTGGCCGGAGATGACCGAGGCAAACTCGGCCGCATCCTCCACCGTGCGGGCGAAGGGGCCGATCTGGTCGAGGCTGCTGGCAAAGGCCACAAGCCCCCACCGCGATACTCGGCCATAGGTGGGCTTGAAGCCGACGATGCCGCACAGCGAGGCAGGCTGGCGGATCGAGCCGCCGGTATCGGAGCCGAGCGATAGCGGGGCCATGTGGGCCGCCACCGATGCGGCGGAGCCGCCCGAGCTTCCGCCGGGAGAGCAGGCCAGATCCCACGGATTCTTGGTGAGCTGATAAGCGCTGGTCTCGGTCGACGTGCCCATCGCGAATTCATCCATGTTGGTCTTGCCCAGCACGACCATTCCGGCCTCGCGCAGCCGCTCGACCGCCGTGGCCTGGAAGGGCGACTTGTAGCCCTCCAGAATCTTGCTGGCGCAGGTGGTGGGCAGGGTGTGGGTGCACAGGTTGTCTTTGCACGCCACGGGGACGCCCGTCAGCGGCCCGCCCGTTCCGGCGTCGATGAGCACCTGGGCTTCATCGGCCTGCGCGAGGGTCAAATCTCGGTCAACCGAGAGAAAGGCGCCGAGTTCGCCGTCCTTCTGCTCGACGGCGTTGAGGCAGGCTTCGGCGGCTTCGCGGCAGGAGATCTCCTTCTGCCGGATGCTTCGGGCAAGTTCGAGGGCGGTCAAGCTGTTCGACAACTTCTACTCCTCGATGATGGTGGGCACGATGAAGAGCCCGGCGCGGGTTTTGGCGGAATTGGCGAGCGCCTCTTCGCGCGAGAGACCATTGACCGCGTCGTCTTCGGCCCAGACGTTCGTCAAAGAGACGGCGTGAGGCTTCGGCGGCAGGTTGGCCACGTCCACGTGCTGGATATCCTCAAAATGACCCAGGAGGGCGTTCAATTCAGATTGAAACTCCATGAGCTCTTCGTCGGTCAGTTTGAGTCGGGCGAGGCGGGCAACATGCCGCACCTCATCCAGCGAGATGGACATGCGGCCATTATAGCCGAGCCCATAATCGAAAGAGATGACGCCCTGGGGCAGTCGCCGCTCGTATCCTGCGCTGGCCGGAACCATGCTGGTTCTGGCGGTGATTTTTGGGCTGAGCTACCTGGCGCGGCCGCTGATCCCCGAGCCGGAGCCGAACGTGCTGATCCAAGCCTCCGGCGAGTTCGTGCGGGCCGGGGCGCGGCAGCAGATACAGTGGCGGCTGGACCTTGTGGATGCCTTCGAAGATGCCCGAACCTATGACAAGCCGGTCATGGTGGTGGCGGGGCATCGGCTCTCGGAGCAGGGCCGCCGTCTGGATATGGAGGCCTTCACCGACCCCGAGGTCATCGAGAAGGTGAATCTGCGGGTCATCCCGGTGCGGGTCGATCTGGCGGAGCGGCCCGAATGGGAGGACGGCATCCTGCCGCTGACCCGCCTCTCGCTCGGCGCGCGGTGGGGTTTGGATGTGGCGGTCTTTCTTCCAGACGGACGGCTGATCGCCTGGCCGTCGCTTCCGCAATTGGAAGTGGAGTCGGCGGAGGACTGGATGCTGGACATGCTGGCCGACCTGCCTCAGCTTCTGCGCGAAAACAGCAGCGACCTGGCTTTGCTGCAGCTTTCCGAAGTGGCGGTGGAATTGGCGCGCACCGAGCCGGAAACCATCAATCTTGAGGACTACGCCGACGATCTGCTGAACCAGGCTTCCGACGCGAACGGCGGCATCCCGATCAACGGCCGCCAGGAGCCCTTGCTGTGGGAGTGGCAGGCGATGGTGACCTCAGACCGCATCGAGGCCGCCGACTTCAGCCTGCAGCGGCTCCTGGAAGGCGAGATTGTGGACTGGCTGCACGGCGGCATCTTCTACGAAACCGCCCGCACCGACTGGACCGAGCCGAAC
Organism: uncultured Fimbriimonadaceae bacterium; assembly: GCA_965652385.1. Lineage (GTDB taxonomy): Bacteria > Armatimonadota > Fimbriimonadia > Fimbriimonadales > Fimbriimonadaceae > JBGSIR01. The sequence continues at coordinate 266,423 of CBFGUV010000003.1, read as the reverse complement.
TACAACAAATCGGCGGTCCAAAATGCCGACTTTGCCGCCCTGCTGGCCCGCATGGCCGCCTGGCGGGGTGATGAGCAGTACCGCATGGCCGCCGAGTGGATGGCCGACAGCGTGGTCCGCGAGTTTTCGCGCGAAGAGGGCTTTGCGGGTTGGAGCTACGGCCTGCGCGAGGCGGATGGCCGCTGCCTGCGCTACTGCCTCCCCGCGCAGGTGGTGCTTTCCCGCGAATTTGATACGCCGTTTCTGCGCGATCGCCTCGGCCTGAATCCGCTGGGTGGACCGCTGGTGGCGGACATCGCGGATTGGCGCGCGCGATTCCGCAGCCGCCGGGTGTATGAGCCGGTGCTGTGGCGGCTGCGGGACAGGACCGACAAATCCAAGGTCGAATACGGCCAGCTCAACGATGCGGCGGTCGTCGGAACGGTGGCCGCGCGGCTGATGGAGACCGGCATGATCCTGGGCAGCGAGACCATCGCCCGGCAGGGGCGCGACATGCTGGCTGCGATGAAGTTCAACGAGGCGGGCCGCAGCGACATCGTGAAGCAGGACGGCTCCGCCGGCGACCTGCGCGACTATCTCGCCTTTGCCGACGCCGCCTATTGGCGGTGGATGACGCTGCAGGATCAGGAGGCGCTGTTCCACGGGGAGGCGGTGCTTCGGCGGGCGATGACGCTCTTTCTGGATCGGGAGACGGGCCTGATGCTGCCGCGGGCGGCATCCATCGAAGTCCCCGGCGCGCCCGTCACGGCTCGCTGGACCGACGGCGTGAGCCGTTCGGAGGTCGCCACCGCGATCCGCCTTCTGGACCTCTACGCCTCGACGCTCGGGCAGACGAACCTCAAGGACACCGCCCGCATCATCGCCCGGCATTACGCGCCCGTAGCCAACCGCGCTGAGTACCGGGTGGGCGGGCTGATGGATGCCATCCATCGGCTGGAGCAGGGAGCGGTTTTGGCGTGTGTGGGGCAGCTGGCTGATTCGGCCTGGCGGCGGCAGATGGCGCAGTGGCCGATGATCGATGTAGTGGTCTCGGTGCAGCGCGGTATCACGCCAGGCGTGTACCGGGTGGACAACGCCAAGATCGCGGAGCCCTGGGTCGAACCAGGGATCGTAGGCCCTGCCCCCGCGCCTGGGTCATAATAGCGGTCTGACCGACGCGGAGAGGTCGCATAGCCCGGTCTAGTGCGCCGCACTCGAAATGCGGTGAGGTGTAACAGCCTCCGTGGGTTCGAATCCCACCCTCTCCGCCACTACACTTCCTCCTTCCGGCGTATGTCATTCTAAGTGACCGCCATGCCTGTCAGCAAAGCTCAGCTCAAGACGTTCTTCGAGGAATACGAGGCCCGGGTGAATCGGGCGATTTCTGATCCGCCGGAGGTGGATGCGAAGGCGACGGCCGCGGCTTTTGCGGACTTTTTTCTCGAAGCCAGCCCGCTCGGGATCGAATGCGCCGAGAACGGCGAAAAGTTTCTCCAGGTCATCCCCGAAGGGTTCAAGCACTACCGCAAGATCGGCACGAAGGAGATGCGGATGGAGTCGATCAACTTTGTCGAGATCGACGAGCTGCACAGCGTCGTGACCGTCGGGTGGCGGGCGGTCTACGCGAAGAAGGACGCAGACGACGTGGCCATCGAGTTCAAGGTGCACTACATGGTGCAGGCCCTCGACGAGAACCCGAAGATCTTCGCCTATGTCACCGGGGACGAGCAGAAGGCGCTCCGCGACGCCGGAATCATCTAGCCGGTAATAGATTTAGCGATCTGCGCCGCGATGGGGATGGCGTACTCGCGGCCCTGCTTGGCGCGGCCTGCGCCGAGAATGGGCATGCCGATGCCTGCGACGACCGCGATGATCTTGATTGCTCCGGCCAAGAGTCCGCCCAGCAGCGGCACCATGCCGAGGATTCCGGTCGAGATGAGCACCAGGATCATCAAGAGGAACTGGAAGATCATCGACTGCAGGGCGTGAACCCGCACAAATCGAGAATTGCGCCCCTTGGTGAGCATGACCGCAATGCTGGCGATCCAGCCCAGCGTGCCGAGCGAAAGAACCGCCGCCACCGCTGGGATCAGGTGGGCGCCAGCCGCCCAAGTCTTTTCAGATTCGGTTGCCATCTGCAATGATCCTCTGCTCTCTCTACTGTATCCGAGATTGAGGGTTGCGGCGGACGGTGAATTCTGCGCCCTTTGGAGGAGAACGGCAGTACCATATTTGTTCCCATGGAGATTTCGGAAGGCTGGGAGTGGAGCACCCAAGGCTCGCGAATGCGCGATCCCGGGCTGCCTCCAATGCTGTCCGAAGGAGCGGTCGGAACCGGCGGGAACGGGCCGTTCTTCATTGTGTGGGTGACCCTGTCGCTCTCGGCTCGGCGGGTCGTCGCCTGGTCGCTGACCATTGCGGCAAAGCAATACGCGGTCGCTCACTCGATGAAAGAGCTTCTGCTAATCGTCATCAAGAGGCAGTCCTTCCAGGTCATTATCGTGTCGGACCAGGCGCCAGATATCTTTGGGTTCGCACAGAAATGGTTCAGCTTTACGTGGGTGGTGGTGGAGCAGGAAGGCGCGCCGCCGATCCATGCCCCGGGCACTAAGATTCTCTCGATTCCGTCTGAAGAAGAGATCGCCAAGATCGTTCCCCCAGATTTCATGCCCGACTACACCAGAACCCGCAACGAGAACGGCGCGGCCCTCATCACCGCCGCTCCGGAGCAAATCCGCCAGTGGACGGCCGAGATGGCTGTGGAGATGGAACTGGATGTTGACTTGGCCGAGAGAAGCGACTCGACGGATCAAATGATGTCCCTGCACCAGCAGGGAGTGAACATCCGCTGGCTGGTGACGGATAGCCTGACCCTGCTTCGCCTGGGTCTTGAGATTCCTGCGCTGCAGGGAGACCCGCCCTCGCTGTGGATGGTGAGCCGGGACAAATTCGAGGCGCGTGCCGCCCTTCGGCTGGGCGCGAGCGCCGTTATTCCGCTAGACTCTCGGTTTGTGCAGGGAGCGGAAGATGAATCAGGAACCCGGTGAGGAATCCGGGCTGGCGACGGCGCTGGATGAATTCTCCGGCAGCGAGGCCGTCTTTGTCATCTGCGGCACGGATACGATGAGCGCGGTCTATGTGGCCTGGCAGTTGGATGGCCGCGACCTGGACTGGCGTATCTGCCCGGAAGGTGGAAGCCTGGATGATTTTGTAGTCAAGGCATCTGAAGGGCGGAAAGTCGTGCTTTTCTCCAGCAACCCTCTGCTGCTCACCGCCTGCCGCCTGGATGGCGTCACGCACCGCTTCTATCTCAACCCCGAGCCGGGCATCCGGCTGAGCGGCGACCTGCAGGCGATCCACACTCCCGATGGATTCGACATCCTCTCCAGCGTGCCCCGGGAATTTGCCCAGCTCTGCGGAAAAGGGATCGGCTCGGCTTGGGATAAGTGGAGGGCCGAGCACGATCCAGAGGAGAGAATCTTAAAGCGGCTGAGCGAAAACGGCGGCTAGACGCCGACGATGTTCCGCGCCCAGCGGCCCACAAAGGGCATCTCGTAGTATTCGCCCTCATTGGCCCGCATCGCCGCGACCACATAGATCGCCAGCAGGACAATGCCGATGATGGGCACCAGCAGCGCGCCGATGCCGAAGGTGAGGATCACAAACGGCACCGCCAGCAGAGTCGCCACAAAGAGCACGAGCTGGAACAGCAGCGCCTGCATGGCGTGAAAGGCCGTGAATTTCGACTCGTCGCGCTTGACGAAATAGATGATCAGCGCGGCCAGCCACCCGAACGAGGTGAGAACAGTCGCCGCAAGTGTGATGACATGGGCGAGCATTCCCCAATTGCGATCATCGCGGTTTGTCATCTTCACTTTCCATTACCGATTGGGGCGGTTGGGGGTTGGGGTGGCCGGGTCCATTGGGGGGCGGGCATACTGCGGGGGCAATGGCGGATCGCATCCCCCTCTGGTACTGCTTTGGCAACCACATGCACTGGGTCGATATGGAGTGGCTGTGGGGCTACCATGTCCTGCCCGGCTCGACCCAAGACATGCTGAAGTTCTGCCGCGAGACCGGGGCCAAGGGGTGCGTCAACTTCGACGGGATCGGCTACGAGAAGATGGCTGCCGAAGCGCCGGAAGCGCTGACTGCTCTGCGCGAGGCGGTGCAGGCCGGTCAGGTGGAGCCGAGCGGCGGCAGCTACGGCCAGCCATACGGGCTCTTTCATGGGGGCGAGTCAAATGTGCGCCAGCTCATCTACGGCGCGCGGACCGTCAAGCGGCTGCTCGGTGTGTGGCCGAAGACGTTTTGGGAGGAAGAGTTCTACTTCTTCCCGCAGCTCCCGCAGATGCTCAAGCAGTGCGGCTTTGAGTACGCCTCGCTCTACTTTCAGTGGACCTGGCACACGCCGGAGCTGCCCTTCGAGCCGCATCCGGTCATCTGGTGGGAAGGCATCGATGGCAGCCGTTTGAAGACCGCCACCCGCAACAGGCTGAACTTGCACCAATGGCCTGAGGACTTCGCCCATCTGCTTTCGGATTTGGCTGAGAAAGGACCGGCGGAGGTGATGGGGGCAGAGTCGGACGTTGAGCCGATGATCCTGCAATGGCTGGAACTGATGCCCTCGCCTGATTGGATGTGCCGCTCCGAACTGATGATTCCCTCGATGAAGGCGCTGATGGAGGACGAGCGGTTCGAAGTGAAGTCGGCGACACTTGCGGAGTATCTGGGGGGCGTTTCGGACGATGTTCCGGTGCGCCGATATGAGATGCACGAGGTCTGGCACGGGATGACGATGGGGAAGAACGGCGATCAGCATCCGGCTTCCAGCGCCGACATCGAGCGCATCCTGCTTGAGGCGGAAGCCGGTTCCGCTCTCCTAAGCCTGTTCGGCCGCCCTTATGGCCAGTGGGATGTCTATCCCATCTGGGAGTTGGAAGAAGCCTGGCGGCATCTCTTGATGGGGCAGCACCACGACAACCACGAGTGCGAGGGGCTGTGCGGCCACGTCGGGCACATGCAGTTCGAATACGCCCACCTTCTGGCCAGCAAGGTTCATGGGCGCAATGAGAAGCTGCTGCGGGCGCGAGTGCAGAGCGATGCGGAGCCGACCTGGAGTCTTCCGCTCTTCAGCCCGCTGGGCGGGCGGGCCTCCTTTGGCTATGCGTGGAATATGACCAGCGAAGCCGGTCCTCAGCGGGTGGAGATGGACAAATCAAAGCTGGAAGCGAGGCTGCAGGTCAACGCGGAGTCGGCCCCCATCTCGCTGAAGCTGCCGACGGTGACGTGGAAAGAGGGGGGCTCGGAAAGAGTGAGTCAACCGACTGCGGTCAGCGATGAACTGCTGCAGCAGGATACATATGCCCTTGAATACGCTGATCTAAGCCATGTCGAGATCGGCGTCGGCTGGGAGCGAAATCAGCAGCTGAGCTTCGTCATCTGTGGAGACGAGGTGTTTCAGCTTACAACTCCTCCGATTGACCCTGGCTACTCGGGTGCGTTGCGGATGGTCTTCGAGATGCCCTTTGCTCCGGCCCGAATCATCGCCGATACTCCCTATGCGGTTCAGGAGGTTCAGCCCGGACGAAAGGGGATGCGCAAGTATCCGGAAGGCGACTGGATGACTTCGCCGCAGTGGTTCGAGGAGGTCGAGGGGGGCATCTGCGCGAACCGGTTCATCGATATCCAACTCGAAGACGGCACCGGCCTTCAGTTCGCTTCGACGACTCCGCTGCAGTGGTTTGTCCGCGGCAAGACGCTGGAAGCCGTGGTGATGGCCGTCGACCCGTGGGACGAAGGAAAGACGATTCACTTCCCGGTAGCGGGAGAGGACCGCACGATCAATGTAAATGTCCACGGGCCGACGAGCTTTGCGGACCTGTGGCTGATGGCCAATCGGGATGACCGCTGGAGTCTGATTGCCGGTGAAGACACGCCACGCGTTGACCCCGATATGCCTGCCGAGTTCCAAGCCCTGCGCTCCGAAATCCGAGGCGTGATTCCCACGGCCTTTTACCGAGAAGAAGAGGGCTATTCCTCTCGTGGACTCGATTCTTATGCCGGAGCGGGGATGGGATATCCGTTTGTCATCCGTTTGGTGGAATTCAACGGAGAGACGGTGGAGGGCGTGGTCCGCGTGGCCGGGCAGGTGGCGAAAGCGGTCAAGGCCAATATTCTGGGCGGACCGATTGAGGAGCTGAAAGTGACTCCCGCCGAAACGAACGAAAACGAAATCTGCCACCTCAACGGCAAGGCTTCGGATATCCACCTAAAGGTGAATCCGCGCGAGATCATGACGCTGTATCTGGATATCGAGGAAGGCCGCAAGCAGGCTCGAGACCTTGATGCGAAGCGCGAAATCTGGGCGACGGTGCACCGGGTGGAAGACTAGCTACTTCTGCTCGATGTTGCCGGAGCCCATGATGTTGGTTTTCACCTTCGGGTCGCCGATATAGGTGATGTCGCCGCTGCCCTTGATCTCGGCCTCAAGCTCGCCGGTGACGGCCATGCTGATGTCGCCCGAGCCGGCGATGTAGGCACGGCCATCTTTCGCCTTCAGCCCTTCGCCCTTGATGTCTCCGCTGCCCTTGATGTCGAAGCGGGCGAAGTCGGCTTTGCCCTTCAGCGTGATATCGCCGGAGCCGGAAATCTCGGCGGTGAAGTCTTTGGCTTCGATGCCGGTGACGTTGACGTCGCTGCTGCCCATCACGCGGATGGCGCTCAGCTTGGGAGTGGAGATGGTGATCTTGACCGGCTGGCTGGACGAGTAGGAGTCCTTCGAGCCGATCACGAGGCGCGTGCCGTCCACGTCGATCTCGAAATTCTCATGCAGGTTCTCTTGAGCCGAGATGCTGAAGCTGTTGGATTTGCCGACCACGATCTCGACTTCGGCCGGAATCCGCACCTGGATTTCGTCGTAGCCCGAGACACTGTGGCTCTTCGCGACGACCTTGCCCTCACCCTGAACTTTGGCTCCAATCGGGAGCTTGCCGCAGCCTGAAATCAGGAGGGCGGGGACGGCGAGCCAGAGCGCTTGCTTCATCTTCATTTCCTCTCTCCACAATGTACGCTGCACTAGGCCTCCGGTTGCGCTGGCAACGAAAGCTCGTCTAAAGCACTAGAAGAAACCATTCCTAAAGGAGCAAATGGATGAAGACCACACGAGCAATCTTGATGACCATGGCCGGAAGCGCTTTTCTGGTCCAGTTCGCTGCGGCGCAGATCCTGACGCCCCAGCGGGCGCAGCAGCGCACCGAACATGACGAGCGGACTGAGGGCGAGGGCCGATTCGCCGCTGAGGGCCTGACCGATTTCAACATCGAAGCCGTGCATGTGCGCCTGGATCGCTACGGCGACTTCCGCATCACCCTTTACGGCGACCGCCGACAGACCGAAGTGCTGGAGGGCGAATGGGACGGCCGCAACAACCGCTACAGCCTCGACGTGGATCGCGGCCTGGGCGAGCGCGAGATTTCGGGCACGGGCACCCTCATCCTCAACTCGCGAGGAGAGGCGGAGAGCCTCAACATCCGCGGCGACCGCGGACGCGGCAACAGCTATTCGCTCAACTTCCGATTCCGTGATGAGAACAATCGCTGGAATCAGGGCGGCGGACTGCTGGGCGGCGGCAACCGGAACAACAATAACAACAGCCCCTGGTATCAGCGCCCGGGCCAGTTCTACGATCTGAACGACAATCAGCCGGGCGAAGGCCGCTTCCGCGGCGATGGGCTGGTGGACTTCGATGTCTGGTCGGTGAGCCTCCGGCTCAGCCGCCAGGGCAGCTTCTCGCTGACCGTCTTTGACCGCAATCGCCGCTCCGCCACCATCTATGGCGAGTGGGAGCAGGAAGGCCGCAACGGCGTCATCAAGCTTGACGTTGACCAGGGCCTCGGCGAACGCGAAATCGCGGGTCAGGGACGCATCTGGCTGGACCGAAACAACCGCGTGGACCGCATCGACATCAAGGGTGATCGCGGCAACCGCCGCAACTACTCCATCGACTTTCGCCGCGACGATCGCCGGCGGTTCTAAGACTCTTCGGTGAGTTCCGGCTCGCCGTCAGCGGTTTCGGTCAGCTCAGGATGAGCGGCGGAAGGCTGATGGCGGGCGCGGAACCGCTCCTGATCCTCGGGACTCAACACAACGACGTTGGGCTCGGCGGCTTGAATAAACCGCTCGAGCCCGACGTCATCCACTTCATCCGCATCGACGAACTCGTCGTACATGCGGGCCATCACCTCTCCCGTGCTCGGCTCATCCGGAAAGGCATCCACCCATAGTCCAGGGCGGCTCTCGGTCGACTTGTAGGCCACCGCCGCCAGCCATGACTTGGGCGTATCCAACTCCTCGCCATCCTTCGACCATTGGCCGTGGAAGCACATCATCCCGTCCCGCTCCAGCATCACTTTGACGATTTCCAGCGGCAGCGGGCTTGCCGCCTGCAGGATGACGCCCTTCTCGAAGTTGGCCGCTGTCGCCAGCGTGCCGTTTCCGTGCTGCGCCACATACGCCGGGGTGGGCAGATGCATCCGCTTCGCGGCCTCCGCAAAGCTCTCAAAAGGAACGGTGAGCACCATGAGGTGGCTCATTATAGCGGCTGGCATGCCTTGGGTAAAACGGGAAAGGAGCTTGTCTCAATGTCCGAAACCATCCAGACCCTGCTGAGAGAAAACCGCGTCTTTCCGCCTTCGGAAGAATTCAAGGCTCAGGCAAATGCGAATGACCCCGCCATCTACGAGCGGGCGGATGCCGACTGGCAGGGCTGGTGGAGCGAGTGGGCCGACAAGCTGGACTGGTACGAGCGGTGGCACACCGTGGTCGAGTGGGATCAGCCGTACAGCAAGTGGTTCCTCGGCGGCAAGCTGAATGCCTGCCACAACTGCGTTGATCGCCACGTTGCGGCGGGACGCGGCGACAAGGTGGCCTTTATCGGCGAAGGCGAGCCGGGCGACGTGCGGACCTTCACCTACTCGCAGGTCAAGGACCGCGTGAGCCAGATCGCCAATGGCCTGAAATCGCTGGGTGTGGTGAAAGGCGACCGCGTCTGCCTGTACATGCCGATGGGTCCAGAGCTGGCGATGACCATGCTCGCCTGCGCCCGCATCGGTGCGCCGCATTCGGTGGTCTTTGGCGGCTTTTCGGCAGACTCCCTGGTGGATCGCATCAACGACGGCACCGCCAAAGTGGTGGTGACGGCGGACGGAAGCTGGCGGCGCGGCAAGGTGGTTCCGCTGAAGAAGGTGGTGGACGAAGCGCTGGAAAAGGGCTGTCCGACGATTGAGAAGGTTCTGGTGTACGAGCGCATCGGCGCACCGGGCACCGAAACCAACGGCATGGCCGCTCCCGACTATGACCAGGGCACCTGGGTCGAGGGCCGAGACGCCAGTTTCGCGGAGGCCGTGGACACCCAGAGCACCGACTGTCCCTGCGAGCCGATGGACAGCGAAGACCTGCTCTACATCCTCTACACCAGCGGCTCAACCGGCAAGCCGAAAGGCATCATGCACACCACCGGCGGCTATCTGACCGGCGTGAGCGCGACCAGCAAACTCGTCTTTGACCTCAAAGACAGCGATGTTTTTTGGTGTACCGCCGACTGCGGCTGGGTGACCGGCCACAGCTATGTGGTGTACGGTCCGATGGCGAACGGCGTGACCCAGGTTCTCTACGAAGGCGCGCCGGATGCGCCGGACAAGGACCGCTTCTGGCGGATCATCGAAAAGCACGGGGTGACGATCCTCTACACCGCTCCCACCGCCATCCGCGCCTTTATGAAGTGGGGCGAGGAGTATCCCGAGCGGTGCGACCTCTCGTCGCTGCGGCTGCTGGGCTCGGTGGGCGAGCCGATCAACCCCGAGGCGTGGGTCTGGTACCACAAGTACATCGGCGGCGAACGGTGCCCCATCGTGGACACCTGGTGGCAGACCGAGACCGGCGCGATTATGATCACTCCGCTGCCGGGACTCGTCGACACCAAGCCGGGCTCGGCGACCAAGCCCTTCCCGGGGGTGCAGGCCGAGATCTACAACGAGGAAGGACAGCCTGCGACCGATGCCAACGACGACGGCGAGGTTGGCGGCTTCCTGGTGCTCAAGCGGCCCTGGCCTTCAATGCTGCGCGGCATCTGGGGCGATCAGGAGCGGTACAAGCAGGTGTATTGGTCCAAGTTCGACGATGCCTACTTTGCCGGCGACGGCGCGAAGCGCGACCCCGAGGGCTATTTCTGGCTGCTCGGCCGCGTGGATGACGTGATGCTCGTGGCGGGCCACAACATCAGCACGATGGAGGTCGAATCGGCCCTGGTGGACCACCACGCGGTGGCGGAGGCTGCGGTTATTGGCCGCACCGATGACCTGAAGGGCCAGGCGATCTGCGCCTTTGTCATCATCAAGTCTGGTCGCGAGGCGACGCCTGAGCTTCGGGAAGAGCTGCGCAGGCACGTCGGCGAAAAGATCGGCCCCATCGCGCGGCCTGATGATCTGATCTTCACGGCGGATGTTCCGAAGACTCGATCTGGAAAGATCATGCGGCGTCTGTTGCGGGATGTGGCCGAGGGCCGCGTTTTGGGCGACACGACAACCTTGGCCGATCCGGCGGTCGTGGCGAGTTTGAAGGATCAGTACGAGGATAAGGAAGGCTAGTTGGCATGACCGGAGCGTGTTTGATCGCACTGGCTGTTGCCGTATCTACCAGCCAAGATGCGTGGTTGGGCAAGAGTCAGGACGTCTGTCGCTCCGTCTTCGAGAAGTTCCACCAACCCGTTTTTCTCGACTTAGACGGCACGACTCTGCCTTATGGCAGATTGGCCGAGCAGAGGATTGAAACGGAACGGGCGGTGGCTCTGTGGGCGTCTTCCTATGGCCGGACTGCGAAAACATCCGCGGGTGGGTGGCTCCTGGTTCGTGGCGGAAGCATTGAGGCGATGGCCGGCTTCAACGATCGTCCCCGACTGCTGAAGTGGTTTGAGGAGTACGGGGTTGCCGATCTGCCCCAATTGATGGGTCAGCCCGGCTCTTATGAATCGATCAGCGACACCGGACAGCGGGTTCTGGGACGGCTCTCTTCAGGCAATGAAGGCGTTGCCCGACTCATTCTTGAGGGCGCACCCTTGGCCGTGCAGATGCACCCGGTCATCAACATACGATACAAGGTGGAGGGCAGCGATCAGCCGCAGTCCTTCGGTCTATGGCCGCAGAGTGCGTATGCATCCTACGAATCCGCCAAGACTGACGGCTTTCAAGGTGCATCGACCGAGGAGTTGCGGCCGGCTCAGCCGGTCGAGGACGGCGAACTCAAGCTGGAGGATGGAGAGGTCATGCTTGTCCGGGACCTTCGCCGCAGAATACGCGAGGTCTTCGACATTGATGTTGTCATCGATGAACGGCTTCAGAACGAGTATGTGTTCCTGAAAGGCAGCTTTACCAAAGAGCGCATCATCGCTCTAATTCGATCCTATGTGGCCGGACCAGCATTCGCGGTTGTAGAAGGAGGAGACGCCGCCCAGCTTGCCCAACTTGAGCAGCTAGAGAATCAACTGTTGGGCAAACTCGTCGAGTCTCTGGACAGCTCTTCTGGCGGAATAGCTGAGCTAGCGAGGAAACTGCTTTCGGGCGAGGCGACGTCGGCCAGTGTCAGCGACCTGCGGCGACTGTTTCCGGATTACGACAAGTACGCCAAGAGCTTCAATCTGCCTGAGAGCGGGGAAGTGGATCTGCAGCTGAGCATCGGGATTCGCATGTTCGGCTCGGGAACAACTGACAGCACCGCCAGCAGCGCGTCTATCAATGGTCAGGCGGTTCGTGTGATGGTGCCTAATGACCTTCGGTTCAATATGATCAAGAAGTAAGAAGCGTGCTTGGCGAGTAGGGGTAAACCTCCCGTTAATGACCGTCACGGATGACGCTTCTCTGATCGACCTCGACTTGGTCCACTCCTGGCTTCGCGAGAGCTATTGGGCCAAGAATCGGGATCGCGACACCCAGCGGCGGGCGAATGCTGGGTCGATGCTCTTTGGCGCGTTTGATGAGGAAGAGCAGGTGGGCTTCGCGCGGGTCGTCACCGACCGCGCCACCTTTGCCTGGATCTGTGATGTGATTGTCTCGCCGGAAGCCAGAGGCAAGGGAGTGGGGAAGGCGCTGATGGATGCGATCACCGCGCATCCGGAGTTGGAGGGTGTGCGGCTTCTGCTCGCCACCCGCGACGCTCATTCGCTGTACGAGAAGTACGACTTCAAGCCGCTGCCCGAGCCGGAAATGTGGATGCAGCGGCGATTTGTGATTCCTCCGTTGGACTAGCAAACAGTAGACACACCTGCGCTAAAATACTGCCTGGCGATGTCAAGCTACTGCGAGGCGATTCGGTCGGGGAAGCTACACCCGGTGCACAAGGAGTACCACGACACGGAGTACGGGTTTCCGATTGAGGATGACGGGCTGCTGTTTGAGCGGCTGATTCTGGAGATCAACCAGGCCGGGCTCTCGTGGGAGACGATCCTCAAGCGCAAGGCGGGATTTCGGGAGGTCTATGACGGCTTCGATATTCAGCGGATCGCCGACTACAGCGAGCAGGATCGGGAGCGGCTGCTGGATGATGAGCGGATCATCCGCAACAAGCTGAAGGTGAATGCCGCCATCGTCAACGCCCAGAAGGTGTTGGAACTGCAGGCGGAGCACGGCTCCTTCAAAGCCTGGCTCGACCACAACCATCCCCTGAGCCGCGAGGAGTGGACCAAGCTGTTCCGGAAGACCTTCAAGTTCACCGGAGGCGAGATCGTGAATGAGTTCCTGATGAGCACCGGCTACCTGCCAGGAGCGCACGATGCAGACTGCGAAGTCGGCCGGGAAGTCTTGAAGCTTAATCCGGCGTGGGCGGCAAAGAGTTAAGCCACGCCTCCGCCTCGCGCGGGTGGCGGAAGATGATGACCTCCGGCTTTTCCGGATCGTTCGCCCAGAGGTGGATGCGGCGGCGCTTGTTTTTGAATGAGCGGAAGTGCCAGGCGATGATCGATTCCCGCGAGAACATCTGCCGCCAGGTTTCGGTGTTGCCGTTGCACACCGGTACTTTGTCGATGGCGCGCATGAGCGTGCGGCGGATGAGCCGCCCCAAAGACACCCATCGCGGGTAGTCGAGGGCGAGAATCAGCTCCGCGCGGGCGAGGGGGATGTCCACCCACTTGCCGTAGGCCGTGTCCAGAATCCACTCGTCACGAGCGCAGATTTCGGTGAAGATGCGGCGCTGTTCGTCGTCTGGCACCTGCTCCCAGTCGGCCATCCAGGTCTGGTCATCCACCGAAACCCAGTCGCGGCCCAGCCGCTCAGCGACTTTGCGGGCGTAGGTGGTCTTGCCGGAGCCGGTGACTCCGTAGACCATGATGCGCTTGGCCTCGAGGGGCGGCATTTACTTGGCCGCGCCGACAGGTTCGGCAAGGAGGGGCTTGAGGAACTGGCCGGTGTAGGATTTCTTGGTCGCGGCGATCTGCTCCGGTGTGCCCTGGGCGATGATCTGCCCGCCGCCGTCTCCGCCTTCGGGGCCAAGATCGATCACCCAATCCGCGGTTTTGATCACGTCGAGGTTGTGCTCTATCACCAGCACCGTGTTGCCCTGCTCGACCAGGCGATGCAGGACGGTGAGCAGACGGCGGACATCCTCAAAGTGGAGTCCGGTAGTGGGTTCGTCCAGGATGTAGAAGGTCTGTCCGGTGGCGCGCTTGCTCAACTCCGTCGCGAGCTTGACGCGCTGCGCTTCGCCGCCGCTGAGGGTGGTGGCGGGCTGGCCGAGGCGCAGGTAGCCGAGGCCGACATCCAGCAGGGTCTCCAGCCGCCGGTGGATCTTTGGGATCGGCTGAAAGAATTCGCACGCCTCCTCGATGGTCATCTCAAGGACGTCGGCGATCGACTTCTCCTTGTACTTGACCTCCAGGGTTTCGCGGCTGTACCGGCGTCCGCCGCACACTTCGCACGGCACGTAGACGTCCGGCAGAAAGTGCATTTCGATCTTCAGGATTCCGTCGCCGCGACAGGTCTCGCAGCGTCCGCCCTTCACGTTGAAGCTGAAGCGTCCGGGCTTGTACCCGCGCAGCTTCGCATCCGGGGTGAGCGCGAAGAGCGAGCGGATCATGTCGAACGTGCCGGTGTAGGTGGCCGGGTTCGAGCGCGGGGTGCGGCCGATAGGGGACTGGTCGATGTCGATGACCTTGTCGAGATCGTCGTGCCCGGTCAGCGACTCGTGCGGCTGCCATGCGCCGCGGGTTCCGTAGACCTCGTACATCAGGCGCGGGAAGAGCGTCTCCTGAATCAGCGTCGATTTGCCCGAACCGCTGACCCCGGTCACGCACACAAAAAGCCCCAAGGGCACGTGAAGATCAACTCCCTTAAGGTTGTGTCCGGTCGCATCCCGAAGCGAGAGCCAACCCTCAGACATGTTGATGTATGTATACCAAAATCAGCGGGGTTTGTGTCAGGTCTTTTTTGGGAAGTTTGCGGTCCTCGGTCATCCGCCACCCGAGCACGGGGAGGATGAAAATGCTTACCCCTTGCATCACCGAGCCTTAAAAACCTCTTGTTATAGGGCAACTCTGCCTTATAATTTGGGGGTAGGAGAGATTGAAATGAAGGGCATGGCCATATGCTGTTTAGCCGCGGGTGCGGCCATCGGATTCGCGGGGTTCAAGTCGCAGAGCCAGCCGCCCAAGCCTGCCGCTATTGCGCCGGATGAATCTCCCTGCATTTCCCTTGCCCACAAGCTGGGAATGAAGGTCACCGACACCAACGGCATCCCGACCGAATCGGCCGCGGGCAAGTCCATCACCTACGGCGAATTGGCCTGCACTCTGGATGAAGAAGGTGGCGTGCGCTCTCTCCACGATATGAGCAAGGCCTCTCGGCAGAAGGCGGAGAAGCCGCTGGTCTCCACCCCCGATGAGCTGAAGGCCCATGCGGCCAAGACGCTCAACAAGATGCAGTTGAAGACCAAATGGGCCGAGGCCGTGAAGCCGGAAGAGGCTTGGACCCCTGAGTTGGTCGAGGTCTACTACCGGGCCGAGCAGACGGCCTCGGGGCACTCGACCCACGGCTTTGGCGGACGCGTGGCCATCTCCTACAACCGCTACACCGGCGGCGTTCTTTCTTACGAATATCGCCCGAATGCAGAAGTGGATGCACCCACCCTCGTGGTGACGGAAGCTGAGGCGCTGGCATCCGCCAAGAAGATTTGGGAGGCGCAGGCCGCTCCGAGAGGGGAAATCGCGGTCCATGCAAATCCCCAGTACATCCGAGTGAAGGGGCACGACGGACCGCTCCCCTACTGCTGGGTGGTCTCGCGATCGGTGATGATTGATGATGGGCGGGGAGGCAAGGCAGCCAATCCCATCGACAGCATCATCATCCACGCCGAGACGGGCGAAATCCTGCGCTAGCTCCGACATGCTGTCCGCCCTGGCTTTCGCTGCGCTGGCTTCAGCGGCCTACACCGTGACGGAGTTCGCTCCGCCTGCGGGGGCAGATGTCCTTTCGAGAAACGTGCTGCTGGAAGACGGCACGGTGATCTGCAGTTGGGCCGATAGCAGGGGCGTTCACGGGGAGACTTTTCCGGAGAAGATTGTGGCGTACGCGAAGGGCAAAGAGCCGATTTCTCTCCCGATGCCGGAAGGGGAATACGCCTATGCCCAGATTCACTCCGGCCGCGGCGATGATGTGATCGGCTTTGTCTCGGAGGATGGGGGCTCGCTTCCATGCCTTTGGCGCCGCACGGGGGGCCGCTGGGAACGGACGACGCTCTCTGCCGAGCCGGGGTTGGCCTGGTTTATCGACAAGAAAGGGGGCATCTGGAACAGCGCCCCGGCAGCCTATGTTCGGTGGAGCGAGAACGGCGAGCGGCGGGTGCCGCAGAAGCAAGACGACCTGGTCTTTGTCGATGAGCAGGGCCGACTCTTTGTGAATCACTACGACAGCCTCGGTCAGGGCTTTTCTCGGCTGGGACGTCAGGCGGTGGTCATTGAGGGCACCTCGCGGAAGACGCTTCTGCCGGACGGCTGCAAGAGCTTTGTGATCGAGGATGGGAACGACGCTGGCGATCTGGTCGGATACGGCATTGTCGACAGCGAGAAGTACGAACGCCGGGCCTACATGTGGTCGAAGGGAGAGTTCACGTTGCTCGCCCCGGGAACATCGTTTACGACCCTGAAGATCAACAACAATCGCCTCATTGCCGGATCGCGGGATTGGCGGATCGTTGTGTTTCGAGGCGGTGTTGCTGCCGAGCCGGATATCCCAGAACTGAAGGAGGTCACTTCCATCCTCGATGAAGTGAATGATGCCGGCCAAATCCTGGTCCACACCAACAGCCCGGACCGTGTTTTTCTGTTGACTCCGGGCTTGTAGTCACGCAAATCTTCCCCCGCCTGCGAGGGAAGTGGCCCGAAGGGTCGAAGGGGGGCGGGCAGAGCCCGCGCAATGACTTCTTATCTTATGGAGAGGACTCGCAAAGGCTAAGGAACCCCTCACCCTGCCCTCTCCCTCTAGGGAGAGGGGGAGCAAGAATCATCTTCCCTCTAGCTTTGCCTCGCTAAGCTAGTCCTGCTCAAACAGGATGCCTAGCATCTTTTCGGGCTGGTTCACGAAGCCGTGATAAACCCGGTAGTGTTCGGTTTCGCGCCAGTCGCGCTCTTCGATTCCGTCTTGATCGAGCCAGTAGAGGCGGGAGAGCGGGTGGCTCATGAGGATAGGAGAGTGGGTTGAGATGATGAACTGACAGTTCCGCTTGATGTACTCATCCATCATGATGAGGAATTGGAGCTGCCGCTGCGGGGAGAGTGCGGATTCGATTTCGTCGAGGATGAAGAGGTGGTCGTAGGCGTTGCGGAAGCGGGTGTTGAAGACCTGAAAGAATGACTCCCCATGAGAGACCAGATGCAGGTTTCCGCCGTAGTGGGAGCCGAATCCGTCCTCGACTTCAGCCAGGTAGCTCGCCAGGTTGAACATGGACTCGGAGCGCAGAAAGAAGCCTCCGACCTCGCGGCCGGGCCGACGGACAAGGGTGAGCGCGTCGCCGAGCAAGGCTTCATCGGGTCGGTTTTCTCCGGTATTGAAGGACTTCGTGCCGCCGGTGGGCGGGAAGCCGGCGGCGACTGCAAACGCCTCGATGATGGTCGATTTGCCCGACCCGTTCTCCCCGGTGAAGAGCGTGATGGCCGGGTGGAATCGGATCGATTCAAGCTGCTGGACAGCGGGGACGGTGAGGGGAAATCGGTCCTCCTGAAGCTCGTCTTGACGGATTTCGGCGCGCTCGAAGAACGGGTCGGGTCGCATCTAGAGGACGCACCCCTTTATCGCATCAATGGCATACGAGCGCAGACTGGGCGGCAGATCGGACTTCGACTCCAGATAAACACGGCCGATCTCATCAATGCGCTCTTCAAAGCCGGGGCGAAAGTGATTGAGGCCGTGAAGAGCAGCTTCTTGGCACGCCCAGCTAGGCAGCGCGAGTTGGGCTTCCAATACATCGAAGATGAGATCAATCATCTTGCTTCGGTCTTCATCTGCCAGGGAGGCAGGAAATAAGCAGGTGTTGTCCCAGAACATGAAGAGAGCCACGCCCAGCTTGCTCTTGTTCTGCTTGCCAAAGATATTGCCGATGAGCGGCAAGGCAAGACGTTCGTAAAGTGATCCGATGGCTTTGACCGCCTCTCTCCGCATCTCCCATCCGATCTCCGCCTGAGCGACGGAGTACATCGGGCCGTCTGCGGTGGGCAGATGCCACAGCATTTCCGAGACACTCTTCTCCCCGTACTTCTCAAAAACAGGCATGGAGAAGAAAGCGGTCATATGGCGAACGTTGGCCTCATCAGAGACTTCCGGCCAATTCTCCTCCTCTGAGGGACTCCTGAACAAGTCAATCAATCGCGGAGACTTCGAAATCTCCGCGGTCCACTCAAGCCACTCTTCGTAGGCGAGATCGGTGGTCATTTCACGTCAATCGCCGGCTCATTTGCCACGCCGTACGGAACGTGACCCGCGCTGAGATGCTCGGCCGCTGGAGTGATGTGCCCTAGCTGGTCGTCAAAGAAGAAGTCGGGGTGGAATGACTGGAGGAATTCGGTCTTAGGCAAACCATCCAGGAAGATGGCGTGGTTGAGGCGGACATCCCAGCTTCGCAGGGTGTTGAGGGCGCGTTCGTGGGCCGGGGCGCCGCGGGCGGTGACCAGGGCGGTCTTGATGCGGATCGGGAAGTCGGCGGGCAGGCCGGAGCGCAGCTCGTGCAGGCGCATGAGGAATGGCTGCAGCGGACCGGCAGGCAGAGGGCGCTCGACGTGCGCCGACTCGTGCTCCATGAAGTCGGCCAGCAGATTCCGCTCCTTGTACTTGCGCTCGGCTTCGTCGCTGAAGAGGACCGAGTCGCCGTCGAAGGCGATGCGTAGTTCGCGGGGATGCGGATCCTCCATCGTCTTGCGCGGGCTGACATTGGCGGCGGGAATGCTCTGCTCCAGCGCGCTGCGCACATCGAAGGGGTTGGCCGAAAGGAAGAGCGAGACGCGGAACGGCTTGAGGTAGCCCCAGGGGTCCTCGCCGGTGGTGAATGCGCCGCGCGTGATGTTCAGGCCGTGGTGCTTCGCGCTCTGGAAGGCGCGGCTGCCGCTGATGGGGTCGTTCCGGCTGAGGATGACGATCTCGGTGCGGTGCTGGCCCTCCTCGTTGAACTGCAGCAGCTTCTGGCAGAGATGGAATCCGACGCCGGGATGGGCGGGGTGATGCAGCCGCTCGTGCTGCAGGGCCATGTACTTCTGCTCGCGCTCCTCGGGGCTCAGGCTGTCGTCCTCAAAGATCTTGTTCTCCTCTTCAAAGTCGAAGAGGGCGCGGGAGGAGATTCCGATGACCAGGGCTTCGTCGAGCGACTTCGGCACGGCTACTTCTTCTTTTTGCCGTTCGGCGAGGTCACGGGCAGCGGGGTCTTGGGCTTCCGCCGCTCCTTGGGGACTTCGATCTGCTCGGTGCCGTTGAGGTACCGGCTGGTGGGCGAGTCGTTCGCCAGGAAGACATCCAGCGGGCCCTCGTTGACGACGAGCCCGCCGTGCTCGCCGGCGGCCGGACCGAGGTCGATCAGCCAGTCGGCGGCGCGCATGGTGTCTTCGTCGTGCTCCACCACGATGACGGTGTTGCCCAGGTCGCGCATGCGGACCAGCGTCTGAATCAGTTTGTGGTTATCCCTTTGGTGGAGGCCGATGGAGGGCTCGTCGAGGACGTAGAGACAGCCCATCAGACCGCTGCCGATCTGCGTGGCCAGCCGGATGCGCTGCGCCTCGCCGCCCGCCAGGGTGTTGGCCGCGCGGGAGAGGTTCAGGTAGCCGAGTCCGACGTCGTTCAGGAACTGCAGCCGTTCCAGAATCTCCTTGATCGCCCGTTCACCGATGGCTCGCTGCCGGTCGTTCAGCTTGTCGTTGACGCCGCGGAAGAACTCCAGGCAGTTCTCGACCGAGAGCGCGGTGACCTGCGCGATATCCATCCCGGCGATGCGGACGCAGAGCGATTCCGGCTTGAGCCGCTTGCCTCCGCAGGCGGGGCAGGGGCGGGTGGTCATGTACTGGTCGAGATCCTGCTTGACCCACTCGCTTTCGGTCGCTTCAAACTTCTTGCGGAGGATGTTGATGACGCCATCCCACCGCGCCTTGAAGGTGCGGGTAGTGCGGCTGTACTTCATGGTGACTTCAACCGGATGGTCAAGTCCGTTCCAGATGATGTCCATCTGCTCCGGCGTCAGCTTGCGGGCCGGAGCGGTCGCGTCGAAGCCCTGGTCTTTGCCGACGCCGATCAGCACCTCCGGCCACCACTCCTTGGTCTCGCCGCTCTTGTAGACAAAGGGAAGAATCGCGCCGTCGTTGAGCGGCAGATTCATGTCCGGCATGATCCGCTCGGGGTCGAATTCGGTCTTGGTGCCGAGCCCGGTGCAGTCGGGGCACGCGCCGTAGGGCGAGTTGAAGCTGAACATCCGCGGTTCCAGCTCCGGCATGGAGAAGCTGTGCTCCACCGACATGTAGTGCTCGCTGAAGATCGCGTCCTTCCAATCCTTCTCGCGCGACTCGTCGGTCACACGGAAGGGAAGCTCATCCACCGAATGCCCTTCCGGCAACTGGAAGGCGAGGACCATAATTCCCTTGCCCAGCTTAAGCGCACTCTCAGCGGAGTCGGCGAGGCGTCTGCCGAGACCCTCCTTCATCACGAGGCGGTCGACGACCACTTCGATGGTGTGTTGCTTGTAGCGGTCCATCGGGATGTCGTCGGTGACTTCGTACATTTCGCCGTCCACCCGGACGCGGACGAAGCCCTCCTTCTCGATCTCCTGCAACTCCTTTTTGTACTCGCCCTTCCGTCCGCGCACGATGGGGCCGAGGATCTGCATCTTGGTGCCTTCCGGCAGCTTCTGCACGGCGTCCACCATCTGGTCAACCGACTGCTTTTCAAGCGGAATGTCGGTGCCGGGGACGTAGGGGATTCCGGCGCGGGCATACAGCACGCGCATGTAGTCGTAAATCTCGGTGACGGTGCCGACGGTGGAGCGGGGGTTGCGGCTGGCGGTCTTCTGGTCGATGGAGATGGCGGGGGAGAGGCCCTCGACGTGGTCCACGTCCGGCTTGTCCATCTGTCCCAGGAACTGACGGGCGTAGGCGCTGAGCGACTCGACGTACCGCCGCTGACCTTCGGCATAGATCGTATCGAAGGCGAGGCTCGACTTGCCGCTCCCGCTGAGCCCGGTGATTACGACCAACTTGTCACGGGGAATCTCAATGCTGATGTTCTTGAGATTGTTCTCGCGGGCACCGACGACGACGATCTTGTCCGAGGACATGTCCCTACGAGGGTACCCGCGATAAGTAGACAACAGTCAACACATAGGGGCCATTTTCACGACCCCTACTCGTATTACTTCGGCAGGTGATAAGAGAGCCCGAGAATCTCTGTCTCGTAGTGCTCCTGGGCGACGATGGTCATGGGCTGTGTCTTATTGAGATCACCCTCGAAGAGCCAGTAGTCGCCATCGGACATCGGATGGATGTGGATCATTCGGGGGGCGGTTGCACCGGGAGTTTCGTGCCGCACCGAGAGGCTCCAGCCCCCGGGCCGGCGGGGCATCACGACGGCAAAGTCGGCCTTTGAGTCGATCTCATTGCCGGCCGCTCTCAGCTTCTCCAGATCCTCCTTGGATGCAAGTCGGAAGTTGAGGCTGAGCGAGTCGAGCTTTACGCCCTCCACGCGGCGTTTGCCGTGGGGGTCTAGGGTGGTCAGCGGTCGGCTGGGGCCGACGCCGAGGCTGGCGGTGAAGTTGACCTTTGTGCCGTCTGCGCTGGGCTGGACCAGAACCTGGCTGTAGTGATAGCCTTCGGGAGCCCCTTCGCCGACAATGGCCCCCATGAAGCCGATCTCAGACGGAGACCCGCTGGTGTGCGGACCGCTTCCCAGGCCGAGCCCGATCATCTCGCCCGGCTTTACGGGTGTCTTCAGCAGAACCAGTGTCGAGTCTTCATAGACCCGCAACCATGCTTCGCGATTGCTCGACGTAGTGGGTTTGCCGGGCCGCGGGGTGGCAGGCAGGGCGGGCGGTCCCGCAATCTTCTCGCCGTTGGGTTTCCAGTAGATCCACTTGCCGTCCCGATAGGCTGACAGCTGCACAACCTCCACCGTCCTTCCATCTGCGAAGCGGCCCGTGAAGTTGTTTTCGGGGGTAGCGGGGATCGCTTCGCCGTCGACAACATCCCTGCTTGTTGAAGTTGCGACGGCTGCGTTCTGGAACGACTTGCTCCCCAGTACTCCGGCAACGCTCAGTCCTGCGATGCCAAGGAGTCCGGCAATCGCGGCGGCTCTGAGCAAGGGCCGCTCGGGGCGGCTTGCGCCGCTCAGGAGGGAGGCCAGGCGCTTTTTGAGCCCACTCGGACTGCTGAGGCCGCAGGACAGGGGAGACATGCCCCTTGTATCCTGCGCCTGAGCCAGAAGAATCCGCGCGTAGTCCGGGGAATGGAATCCCTGATCCACTACGTACTCGTCCGCCGCCAACTCCATCTCCTCCCGCAGGCGGGATTCGAGAAGCCAGAGGGTGAGGCAGGGCCACAGGATCGCCTTGAGGCTCTCCGCAAGCACCAGCATCCACCCGTCTCGCCGCTGGACATGGGCCGATTCGTGGAGCATCACGGCCTGCCATTGCTCGTCGGTCCAGTCCTGGCTGGAGCGGGGGAGCAGGATGGAGGCGGAGAAGAGGCCTTCAACCACCGACACGCCCCGGGCATCATCCACTCGACGAACTCGGGCGCGGCTCGAGACCGGACCGCGCGGCTCGACCGGGATTCCGGCGCGGGTGAGGCGGCGCAGGTTATACGCCGCAAGCCCCAGCCTCGCCAAGAGCAATGCCTGGCCTATGAGCAGAAGACTGATCAGCAGCGGACGATAGTCGATTTGACTCAAAGGGGAAGTGCTGACGGCGATGTGGCGCGGTTCCCGGGAGACCTGCCGCTCAATCTGGGCGGTCACAAGAGCCTCGGGCTGGATGGACCGCGCGGCGCGGGCGATGGGCTCCTGCTTTGTTTCGGGCAGAAGGCTGACGGTGGCGGTGCTGATGCCGACGAGCCAGCACGCGATGAGGCCGGCGGTCAGCACGGCGCGGCGGGATCGGGCGGCGGTCCGCTTCATCAGCGAGACCGCGAACAGGGCGGCAACGCTGATGATCAGCGCCGCGATCAGCCAGGAAAAGAAGAACGAGCCGAGCGAGTAGAGGCTCATTGCCGCCGCTCCGCGGCTTCGTCGATCAGGGCCTTGAGTTCGGCCAACTCTTGGTCAGAAAGGTCGGCTTCCTTTTCTGAAACCAGCGCGGCCATCAGGCGGCTGGGCGATCCGTCAAAGAAAGTCTCCAGCACTCGGCTGAGCATTCCCTGTCCGGCTTCGGCCTGGGGAGTTGTGGGTTGATAGACGTACTTGCCGCCCTCCTCCCGGTGCTGCACCTGGCCCTTCTCCTCCAGTATGCGGAGCTGGGCACGCACCGCAGAATAGGAGGGAGGGGACTCCATCTCTTCGATCACGTCGGCCACTGAGCCGGAGCCGATCCGGTACAGCGCCTCCACGATCTGGGTTTCTCTTTTGCTGAGGGGTTTCATCGGTATTTCCTCAGTGCTAATTTTTTAGCAGCAAGGGCCGGGTTGTCAAGGGGTGGTGCTAATTTTTTAGCATTTTCATCTGAATTGTCCGCTTGCCGCCAGTGTGCGCTAAAGTGGAGGGGATGAAGGTTTGGCATTTTCTCGCAGCGGCTTCTCTGGCCATCGCCATCGGCTGCAGCTCTGAGCCGGCGGTCGATGAGGCGGCGGGCGGAGCAGGCGGGGCGACCGATGCGCCGGAAACCGCCCAGGCCAACCCCAGCGCACCCCCGGCCGCTCAGCCCCAGGGCAACACCGGCGGCGGCAACAGCGTGCAGATCCACACCGGCGGAGCGGGCGGCATCGCCCCGGTCACCGGAACCGAGAGCCTTCAGGGTGGAGGCGGCGGTGGCGTGAACCAGGCCGCCAAAGACGCCGCCCGCAAAGCCGCAGGCCAGGCCGGCGGCAGCAGCGCAGATCAACTGGGCGACGAATAGCTTTACGAACCAAAGAGGTAAGAGGAAGTCCGGCATCGCCGGACTTTTCATTTTCAGAGGCGTACGTTTTGGGCGGGGATAGCCTGACTATAATAAGCCCATGATGACTCTCGCGCTTGCGGCGCTGATGGCGGTGCAATCTCCGGTTCAAGACCCGGCTCCCCCGGCCAAGCAGTTGATCGATTCTGCGGTGAAGGAGGCGAAGGAGAAGGACAAGAATGTCTATGTCGTCTTCCACGCTTCCTGGTGCGGGTGGTGCAAGCGGCACGATGCCTTCATGGCTCTGCCGGAATACAAGCCCTTCTATGACAAGAACTTTGTCGTGCGGCATCTGACCGTGCTGGAGACCGAAGCGCACAAGGCCGACGAGAACCCGGGCGGGATGGACTACATGAAGAAGTGGGGCGGCGAAAGCGCCGGGCTTCCGTTCATGGCCGTCCTCAACGAGAAGGGAGAGATGATCGTCAACTCGATGCGCCCCGAAGGCGAAAAGAAGATGAACATCGGGCACCCGGTTCAGCCTGAGGAAGCCGCCTGGTACTCAAAGATGCTGGAGAAATCGGCCAAGCATGTACAGCCGGGCGAGATCAAGAAGATCGAGGACTACCTAGTCAAACAGAAGTTTTGATAGGAGAATATGGGGCGGAAGACGGGAATTGAACCCGCGACCTCCTGAGCCACAGTCAGGCGCTCTAACCCCTGAGCTACATCCGCCGCGTAATCGAAGATGATACTTCAAACCGAAACCATGCCAGAGAGTCTATGGGCCGCCTTTTAGATCTCACCCCCGGCGCCGCCGGGTGCGATGAGGCGGGACGGGGCGCTTTGGCGGGGCCGGTGGTCTGCGCGGCGGTGATCCTTCCCGATGGCTTTGATGCGGCAGGGCTTGACGATTCGAAGAAGCTGACCCGCGAACAGCGGGAAGCGCAGGCGGTGCGGATTCAGGCGGAAGCCTGCTGGGCCGTGGTCTGCGTGGAGCACACGGAGATCGACGAGATCAACATCCTTCAGGCATCGCTCGTGGGCGTGGCGCGGGCGGTCTATTCGCTCAAGATTCGGCCTGAGCGGGTGCTGATGGATGGCCACATTCTGCCGCCGATTGAGGACATTCCGTGCGAGTGCCTCATCAAGGGGGATGGCTCGATCGCGGCCATCGCGGCGGCATCGATTCTCGCCAAGACAACCCGCGACCGCATCATGCGAGAGATGGCGCCGCAGTATCCCGAGTACGGATTCGACTCCCATGTGGGCTACGCCGCGCCGGTCCACCTGGAGGCGATCAAGCGGCACGGTCCCTGCGCGATCCACCGGCTCACCTTCGACCCCGTCCGGACGATGCTGATGCAGCCATGCCTGAGCCTCGACAGCTAGGAATGCAGGCCGAAGACCGAGCGGTGAACCACCTGCTTTCGCTCGGCTGGACCGTGGTCACGCGGCGGTTCAAGGCGGGCGGCGGCGAGATCGACATCGTCGCGCTGGATGGCGACACCCTCGTTTTCGTGGAGGTGAAGTTTCGGCAGAATTTCGCTCCGGAGTGGTCGGTCGATGATCGCAAAACGGCGCGGATTCGGGCGGCGGCGGAACTCTATCTGCACCAGACCGAACAGTATGAAGCTCAGGTTAGGTTTGACGTCATCGCGATCCAGGGCGACGAGCTGCGTCACTTGGAAGCGGCTTTCTAGACGGGGCCGCCGGGATAGCGGTCGGCGATGAACGGAAATCCATCGTCAACGGGCGACTTCTTCCAAGTGAGGTTGCGGCACCGTACAGCGAACTCAGGCCACTTGCCTTCCATGACGATGTGGAACAGAAAGCGGTGCTCAAGGCGGTCATCAGCCAGCAAATCAATTTCGTGGGCTATGAGATCGCAGTTCTTCTTCGGTGGCATTCCGGTCAGATGCGCGAGCATCGCCAGGGTGCGGGCATCCTCTTCGCTGATCTCGGCCTCTTCGTAGTCGAAAGTCAGGTTGAAGTAGCCCATCTGTGAGTGGCCGCAGAATAGCGTCAGCATCATACGCCTTGTCTTCCGCGTGTGATTGACCGACACGATCAGTCCGTCATCAATTCCGTCCATCCGGGCCAGGTCCAGAACATGGTCCGGCACTCGCCCGCTCAGAGAGACAAGGTGATCTTCGTAGGCCTCTATCGCTGCAAAGGACTCGCGGTCATCTTCACTGACTTCGTTTGAATGAGAACCAGTGAAGAACTTCATCCGGCACTACGGAGTCGCGAGGCTGTCCTGAGCGCGGGCGATGATGTCGTCGATGCCATCGACGCTGTGCGAGATGCCGAACTGGAACGGGCCGGCTCCCACCAGCGCTCGGCTGAGACGCTGAGCGGCTTCAAGGGCGGCTGCCTTGGGTGTGCCGCGCAGGATTGCAGCGTAGCCGCCCTCGTCAATCCGCGCCACCACGTCGGAGGTGCGGAGCTGGGTACGGATCTGGCGGCCGAACTTTTCGTCGGCCTCGCCGGAGGTTTCGCTCTGGATCAGCAGTACGCTGAAGGGAAGCCGGTGGGCGATGCTTTCGGCTTCTTCCAGCAGCTGGAAGAAGGCGTCCTGGTCGGGCAGGGGGCGGTCGGCGTTCGCGCTGGCGACCGGCTTGGGCGTCGGGGCCGAGCGGCGCTCGGGCATGACGATCTGAATCCAGCCCTCATCGGAGGGGCGGCTGCGGACGACGATCTTTCGCCCGGCGATGGTGCCCTCCATCTCGCCCTCCTGAAGCAGGGTGCCCGAGGCGAGCTGAATGAAGTCGTCGGCAGGCTCGCCGGTCATTTCTTCGGTCGTCCGCTCCACCCACGCGGCAAGCGTGGGATTGGCGCTGAGGATGGTTCCGGCGGCACTAAGCCGCCAGAACCCATCGCGCATCGAAGACGTGACGAAATCCAGGTCGTCGCGGTCACCCATAAGCTATTCCAGAGACGGGGCAGGTACGCCTAATGCACCGATGAGCCTTCGGGGGCCTCGCTTTCCGGCTGAAGCAGGATTGCGGAGCCGTCCTCATCATCGGCGGCGAGGATCATGCCCTGGCTCTCCATGCCCATCAGCTTGGCGGGCTTGAGGTTGGCCACGACGATCACCTGGCGGCCGATGAGGTCCATCGGTTCGTACTTGCCCTTGACCCCTGCTAGGATTTGCCGCTGTTCCGTGCCGATTTTCACCTGCAGCTTCATCAGCTTTTTGCTGTCCGCCACCGGTTCGGCCTCGAGAACGCGCGCAATCCGCAGGTTCACCTTCATAAAGTCGGTGATTTCTATCTCGCTCGGCACCTCGAATTTAGGCTTGTCTTTTTTCGGCTTCTCGGCTTTGGGCTCCGGCTTGGCCTTTGCGGGCTGCTCCTGCTTCTTCAGGTCCAGGCGCGGATACATCGGCTGCGGCTGGCTCAGCTTGGTGCCTCCCGGCAGGCTGTCCAGCATGCCGATGTGGTTCCAGTCGGTGAGCGGATCGAGTCCGAGCTGCGCGGCGATGGCATCGGCTGCGTTCGGCATGGTGGGCCGGATCAATCCCTCGGCGGCGCGCAGACAGAGCAGCATTGAGCGGATGACCGCGCCGAGTGCCGGGTCATTGTTCTTGGCCAGAGCCCAGGGGGCGCGGGTGTCGATGTACTTGTTCAGGAACCGGGGCACCTCAAAGGCGGCCTGCGTGGCGTGATCCAGGCGGAAGTCGCCCATCGCCTTGTCGTAGGCCACCATCGCCTTGGCGATGGCCTCCACCGCCTCCGGCTCGGGTTCGACGTCGGGGACGACGCCATCCACAAACTTGTGCGCCATGCTCAGCGACCGGTTGAGCGCGTTGCCCAGGTCATTGGCCAGGTCGGCGTTGCACCGCTGGTCGAAGTCCTCTATCGTAAAGGTGGAATCGTTCTCAAAGGGCATGGTCGCGCCCATGTAGTGCCGCACCGCATCGATGGCGAGCGGCTCGCTCGCGCCGGAGCGCTCGGCATAGTCGCGGGCCAGATCGAGCGGGGCGATGACGTTGCCCTTCGACTTGCTGATCTTGTCGCCGCCCATCAGCATCCAGCCGTGGCCGACCAGGTGCTTGGGCAGGGGCAGATCCATGCCCATCAGCATCGCGGGCCACAGAGTGGCGTGGAAGCGGGTGAGGATGTCCTTGCCCATCCACTCGACCTCCGCCGGCCAGAAATCCTGCCAGTCGCCCTCGGGCCAGCCCGTCGCGGCGACGTAGTTGATCAGCGCATCGAACCAGACGTAGATGACCTTGCCTTCGTCATCCGGCACCGGGATGCCCCAGCCGGGGTTGTTGCGGCTGATGCAGACATCGCGGAGACCCTGCTTGATGAAGCTGACAACCTCGTTCTTGCGCGACTCGGGCAGGATGAAGGTGGGGTTGGCCTCGATGTGCGAGAGGATGCGATCCTGAAAGGCGGAGAGCTTGAAGAACCAGTTCTCCTCCTCCACCCAGCGGACCTCGTTGCCGTCCGGCGACTTGCCCTCGACCAGCTCGTCCTCCTTGTACCAAGTCTCGGTGGATACGTCGTACCAGCCGGAGTACTTGTCCTGGTAAATGTAGCCATTCTCGCGCAGCCCGCGGAAGAATGCCTGAGCCGCCTCCTTGTGGCGGGGCTCGGTGGTGCGGATGAAGTCGTCGTACTGGATGCCCATGCCGGTCCAGATCTCGCGGAACTTCTCGCTGATCTCATCGACGAATTCCATCGGATCGCGGCCCTGGTTCTGAGCGGACTCCATCACCTTGAGTCCGTTCTCGTCCGTGCCCGTCAGGAACCAGACCGCCTCGCCGCGCATCTGCCGATAGCGCTTGGTCACGTCGGAGGCGAAGGTGGTCAAGGCGGTGCCAATATGCGGCACCGAATTCACATAGTAAATCGGTGTGGTGATGTAATAGCGCTTCGGCATAGCCGAACGAGTTTACCGAGGCTCCCGATCAGGCAGAGGGATAGGACCGACGCCGAAACAGGTCGGAAACCATCCAGCCCAAAAGCGCGCCGATCACCGCGACATTTCCGCCCCAGATCAGCGTCTGCGTCGCCATCAGCGGCGACTTGACGAGGCAGGCCGTCGCCAGAAAGGCCACCGCCACCGCAACGCCTACCATCCACCGGGTGAGGGAAGGGCTGTACGACTGCCGGAGACCGCCGGTGACCAGATAGATCAGCAGCGCCGCCCAGAAGCTCACCAGGGATATCGCAGTGTAGATGAGCGCGGCGGGCGGGCGGCCCGCAATGGCGGGCTGGCTGGAAGAGAAGGTGTCGATCACTTCGCTCAGGGCGAGGCTCATGCCGATGGCGAGGCCCATCAGCACCAGCATTCCGATCAATCCCAGAGTCCAGGTCGAGATGCCGCCGAGCCCGGCAAAGACCTGCGGCTCCTGCGAAAAGATGAGATAGGTGACCGCCGAGACACCGACAAAGAAGGCCACCCCCAGGGGGCCGGACTTGATGTCGTCGGGGCGGTCGATGGTCGCCTTGCGCTGGCGGCGCTGCACTTCGTCCAGCATCTGCTCGTGCAGCCGCTGGAAGTGTTCGCCGCGCGGATCGTACTGTGCGGCGAGGGCGTACTGCTTGGCGGCTTCGCTCAGTTCGCCTTCGTGCCGCGCGGCATCGCCCAGCACCGCGTAGGCCAGGGCGATGGTGGGGTTGCGGGAGAGGATCGACTTGGCGAGGGTCTTGGCTTCGGAAAACTTGCCCTGCCGATGCATGGCCGAAAGCTTCAGCACCTCAGGCGCAAGCTGGGCGGCGGTGAGCCGCTCCTGCGGCTTGGGTTCGCGCGGCGGGTCGGGCTGAAAGTAGTGCTTGGTCTCGGCGGTGGGCGGCGGCGGCGCCTCGGCCTTCCGCTTGTCGAGCAGATCCTGGTAGGTCAGCAGGGCGTCGTACTGCTCCCGGCGGATGGGGTCGCTTAGCACATCGTAGGCTTCGCGCACGGCGTGGAATCGCTCGGCGGCGTCGGGAGCATCGGAGACGTCCGGATGAGACTCCCGCGCCCGGCTGCGGTACGCGGCGCGGATTTCGGCCGCCGTCGCCTTCCGCCGCACCCCCAAGACCTCGTAATGATTCTCCACAGCCAATGCAGACTTTGAACCAAATCACGAATCCTTCGCCATACTGAAGGTCGGAATCGCATGACCAGCGTGCTTCTTGGTTTGGTTCTGGCCACCCCCTGCACCGGACTCGGTGAAGTCGAAAAGCTTCTCTTCACCGGGAATATGGGCTTGTCGATTCCAGCCGCAGATGCTGACAGGGACCTCCTTGCGGTGCGCGGTGTGTGGGATGCCGAGCTTGTTTCTTTGACCGGAACGGATGTGCAGACTGGACAAGAGCGCATTGTTCAGGTTCTTGTTCAGGGGGCCGATGTGCTGGCCGCGGACGGCAGCGCAATCCGCAGGATGGAGATTGTCTCCGCATTTCGCGACCCGCGTGACCGGTTGGTTGCTGGCCAAAGATATCTGCTTGCGGGCTGCCCGTCTGCGGGCAACAGCGGTTTATTGCTGGGCACATCCCTCAGAATCAGCCGTTCTGGGTCGTTCTTTTGTCCAGCTTGGGGCTGCCCTTCGGAGAGCGGAGGATTCATCGACGCCTCCGACTCCTTCTCCTCCGAGTTTCGCACTTTGGCGACGATTCTGGGCCGCGCCGAAGGCGCCCTTAATCAGTGGCTTTTCAGCTCCATGCCCGCGCCGCGCGAATGGATGGATGGCGAGTCCGTCTCTAAGCTGGGTCATATCCGCCAGCTTGAAGGAGATGCTGGCTGGCTCTATGACTACGCGATGACCCTCGATTTGAAGCAGCGCCTGCCGATTCTGACTTGGCTCGTGCACTGGGAGTTCGATGGGGTTCAGGCAGCTTATCTTGACGCTCTGATCAAATCTGACTCAGCGGGAGAGGTCCAAAACTATCTCTTGAATAAGAACATCGACCTTCGCTTTGCCGACAAACTGCCGTTCGTCAGCACCCCGGATCGGTTCTCCGTTGATCGCATCAATATGGTCTCCCTGGCGACGGATGCTCGCAAGCCAGAAGTCAAGCGGGTGCTTCTCGACCAAGTTAAGCGGCTTGAAGAGGAGAACGTTGTCCCGACTATCCGGCTTCTGGACGTGGCAGACCAAAGACTAATGACAAAGGCGGCGGACTTGCTGGCGGTGTTTCATCATGAGCCGGATAAACGGCCAGGTCGAGTGCCCAAGGATAGGCTGGCCGAAAAGCTGGCTGAGTGGCGCCTGTATTGGCGCAACCGCTATGGCTTGGGCTCTTAGATGCCGCCGGTGATCCCGCCGAAGTACTTCATGTAGAACGTGATGACCACATAGGCGACATAGATGCCCACGGCGAGAAAAACGAGCACGCCGAAGGAGATGGCAGCCTGCTTCGCCTTGGTCTTGCCCTCGTCTTCAAAGTACTCGGCGCACTTGTCGAGCATGTCGTCCATGTTTCCGGTCATCTCTCCGGTCCTCACCATGTCAAGGACGACGGGCGGGAAGGCTCCGGTGCGGGCCATTGACTCCGTGACGCTGGAACCGCCTTCGATGGGCTGGACCGCCGGGTAGATCTGGTCGCGCACCACCACGTTTCCGCAGGCGTCGGCGGAGAGCTTCATCGCCTTGGGCAGGGGGACGCCGCTGCGATAGAGCGCGGCAAAGGCCCGCGCAAACTTGACCATCGCGAATCCGCGGATCATATCCTTGAACCAGGGGAGAGAAAGCAGGAACCGCTGCCACCGATGCTGGATGTGCGGCTGCGGCAGTCCGACCTTGACAAAGAGGAAGATGCCGATGATCAGCGGAGCGAGGCAGAACCAGGTCGTGACGGTGGTCAGCGGCGACGAGATGCCGCCCTGCTTGCCCATGCTGGCGATGATGCCGTTGGTGAGCAGGATGATGAAGATGGACGAGGCAAGAACCGCCTTGGGATAAAAGGTCTCGCGGCGGATGAGTGTGCGGATTTCTACCTCGTGGGCCAGGTATTCGCTGATGAGCTGGCACTGGCGGGAAAGGAAGCCGCCCTCTTCGGCCACCTTCACCATGCTGATCATCATCGGCGAAAAGACTTCGGGGTAGCGCTCAAGTCCTGCGCTGAAGGGAAGGCCCTCGGAGGAGAGGTCGGCGCATTCGAGCAGGATCACCCGGAGCTTGGGATTCTGGGTCTGCTTGGCCAGGGTTTCGCAGGCGGCGGAAGGGTTGATGCCCGCATTGAGCAGCGCGCTCATCTGCCGAAAGAAGAAATCGAGGTTGACCAGCGGCACGCCGCCGACCAGCGGCGCGGCGAAATGCTGTTCGAAAAAGCTGCGCTCGTCGGCTCCGGGGATCGCGCCCTTGGCGCGGGGCGGACGGTTCGAAGCCGAGGCGGCGCTGCGGCTCTGCTCGGGGGTGGGGAGGTCGTCGGAAGCCGCGGAGAGGGACTGAACCTGGAGCCCGCGCTGCTGCAGAACCTGGGCGACGCTCTCGATTGAGGCGCCGTGCTCCACGCCAGTGATCGTCTGGCCTTCCGGGGTTACGGCTTTAAACTCAAAGATCGGCATCGCTCACCTCTCTCTACGATTCTGATTCATTCCGGCTATTTGAAGGGGTCGAGAATCTCAAATGCGCTGCGGATATAGCCGTTGTACATCAGCAGAAAGGCGATCATGCCCCCGCCGAACATTAGAAGCAGCGCCCAGCACCCGGCCCGGACCTTCAGATTGCGCTCGGCGTACTGCGAATCCTCGATGGTCATCTTGGAGGTGTCGTCGAGGGCCTGCGGCGCGGTGCCGGTCATCTCGCCGGTCTCGATCATCGCCGCGTATTCCTGCGGAATCATGCCGCTCTGGTAGAGCATCAGCGACAGGGAAGCCTGGTCGCCCGGATGACGGACCGAATCCTTGAGCCGCTTGGAGAAGTCCATGTTCGGCACGGCATCAGCGGCCAGATTGAAGGACTGCCAGGGACTGATTCCCGCCTTGGCGAGGCTGCTGAGGTGCCAGGTGAAGATGGAGAGGCACTCGCCGCGCGTCCGGCGACCGATGAAGGGCAGTACCCGCGCCAGCTTATGGCGCAGCGGACGGCTATGTGTGGTCCAGAAGTAGATCTCCGTCCCAAAGATGATGAGGAACAGGATGCCGAAGAAGATGCCCGTGGGCCCCTGGAGCACCTGCAATGCTCCTTCCGTCATTGCCGGACCGGAGGCTTCTCCGGTGTTGATCGTGATGAGTCCGCCTCGGATGGTGCCGATTCCGACAAAGGCGATGAGGAAAGTGACGGTCACGGCGATGATGACGCCGCGCATCGGCCAAAAGAAGAGCGCGAGCTTCCAGGTGCTCTTTGTCTGCTCAGAGAGCGTGTGGCAGGCTTCCTGAAGATAGCCGCCCTTCTCTCCGGCCCGGATCGCCCCCACTGCTCCCGGCTGAAAGATGTCGGGGTAGCTCTCCATGGCGTCGCTGAAAGGGGTGCCCGAGGCGGTGGCGCGGGCCAGCTCCTCCGACACCTTCTTCATCTGCCCTCCCGACTGGCGGCGGGCAAATGACTCCAGCGCCTCGGTGATGGAGATGCCCGATCGGAGAAGATTGGATAGCTGGACAAAGAAGAGGGCGAGCCCCTTGTTCCACATCGGCAGAGTCCGCCGGCGCGGGGGGCGGTAGGTGGCTCCGGCTGACTTGGGCGGAGATGGAGCCGATGCGGACCGGACCGGGGTGGGCTGGCTGTACGGGGTCTGCGTCATCGGCGGAGGGGCTGCCGCAGGCGGTGACGCTCCTCCGGCCAACTCGACTCGATGGACCCGCAATCCGCTGCTGGAAAGCCGCTGGACCAGTTCGTTCTGCGTCAGCGCATCAAGCACGCCATCCCGCAGGCGTCCGCTTGCATCTGTGGCTTCATAGCGAAATAGGGGCATCTGCGATCCGTTTGACCTCTTGAGCCTGAACTTCAGGACTCTCTAAAAGTGATTTTATGTCGCCGAGTCCGGGCAGGTTCCAAAAAGGCGCGATTTCGTGGCTCGGTTCCAGCACGAATCGCCGCTCCGGCGTGCGCGGGTGGGGAAGCTCTAAAGCCCGCTGTCCCTGCGAGCGCAGGATGAGCGATCCGTAGGCGACGATGTCGATATCGATCTCGCGCGGACCGTTGCGCTCTCGGGGAGTGCGGCCGATCTCCTGCTCGATGCGCTTGATCGATTGGATCAGGCAGATGGGGCCGCGCTCGGTTTCAAGGATGGCCGAGAGGTTGATGAAGACCGGCTGGTCTTCCAGATACATTGGTGCGGTTTCGTACATCCCGCTCACCGCCGAAATCCGCCCCAGTTCGCCCAGGCGATCAAGGGCTTCGGCAAACCGTTCTGGCGTCGGGTTGAGGTTGGCTCCGAGCGAGAGGAGGGTGGGGGTCACTCTTTGTTCCCGCCGCCAAATGTGTAGCCGAGCCCCTCATGAAGGGTGGCGCGCTCCATGAGTCGGGAGACCGCTTCGCGGGCGGTCAACTCTCCGTGGATGACGCGGGAGATGCTTTCGGTGATCCTCACTTCGATGTCCAGCTCTTCCGCCAGTTGGAGAGCGGCGTCGCAGGTGGTGACGCCCTCAGCGACCTGGCCTAGATCGTTCAGCACATCGGCCAGCTTTCGCCCTTCGCCCAGTCCGCGCCCCGCCCGGTAGTTGCGGCTGAGGCTGCTGGAGGCGGTGGCGAAGAGATCGCCGACCCCGGCGATGCCGAGAAAGGTCTCCAGCCGCGCACCCATCGCCACGCCCAGACGGGCGATCTCGCTCAGCCCTCGGGCGAGGAGGGCGGCCTTGGTGTTGTCGCCGAAGCCGAGACCGTCCGACATGCCCGCGCCGAGCGCCATGACATTCTTGAGGGCTCCCGCCAGCTCGACGCCGCGCACGTCGTCGGTGATGTAGATGCGGAGGCTCGGCCCCATGAAGGCTTCGCGGACCATCATGGCGGTCTCTTCGCAGGTGCTGGCCGCGACAGAAGCGGTGGGGATGCCCTGGGCGAGTTCGGTGGAGAGATTCGGTCCGCTCAGGACGGCCACCTTGCAGGAGGGATGGGCGGCGGCGACGATGCTGCTGAGGGTGCGGCCGGTGGCATCCAGCCCCTTGCTGGCGATGACCACGCGCTGCGCTCCTTCCAGCTTGGGAAGGATGCTCTGCACGGCACCGGAAGGAACCGCGACCACCACAGCATCGCCTTCGGCCTTCTCCTCGTCGATCAGGCCGAAGCTGGCGGTCTCAGGCATGACAAAGCCCGGCAGATAGCGCAGGTTTTCACGGCAGAGACGGAGGCTGCCCATCCCTTCATCATCGCGGCCCAGGAGGCGGACTTCGTGCCCTCGGCGTGCCAAAATCAGCGTGAGAGCCGTGCCCCAGCTTCCGGCGCCGAGAACCGTGAATCTCATAGGGCCAATATCTTACATCAGCCCAGGACTCTTGACGCTGACCCTCTCAGTCAGCTATTATCCATCCTGGTTCGGGCATGTCTGCGTGCCGTTGTACGGAGTCTCTTACGGGAGCCTGCGTAGAGCGGCAGGGAGAAGCCAGAACCCCAAACTCGCTATAGGCGGGATTTGGAGCGGAGGCTTTGCTAAACAAATGCCCTTGGATAAGGCTCTTAAGACACAAATGATTCAGGAGAATCATCTCTCTGATTCAGATACGGGATCTCCGGAAGTGCAGATCGCGATCATGCAGGCACGCATCCAGCAGATCACGGAGCACCTGAAGAAGAACAAGAAGGACTTCCACTCTCGGATGGGCCTTCTGAAGCTCGTCGGCAAGCGCCGACGGCTGGAAGCATTTCTTCGGGAAAAAGATATTGTCAAGTATCGCGAACTTATCCAGAAGCTTGGTATCCGAGAAGTAAGGCCCCGCTAGCATTCTCACTAGCAGGAGGCTGAATGATTCACACCCATACCTTTGAGGTTGGGGGCAAGACCCTCAGCATTGAAACTGGTCGTGTCGCGAAGCAAGCAGGAGGCTCCGTCCTCCTCGGGATGGACGAAACCGTCATCCTCGGCACGGCCACCATGTCAAAAACCGCCCGAGAGGGCATCGATTTTCTTCCCCTGGTCTGCGACTTTGAGGAAAGAAAGTACGCGATCGGCAAGATTCCCGGCGGATTCATGAAGCGGGGAGGTCGTCCTTCTGAGAAGGCGATCCTGACGAGCCGACTCATCGACCGACCGATTCGACCCCTCTTCCCGAAAGGGATGCGCAACGACGTCCAGGTCATCACCATGGCCTTTTCGGTGGACAAGAATTGTCCCCCCGACGTCCTCGCGATCAACGCCGCCGGCGCTGCGCTGGCCGTCTCCGATATTCCGTTCGATGGCCCGGTTGCCGGTGTCCGCGTGGGATACATCGATGACGAATTCGTCCTCTTCCCCTCGAATGAGCAGCTGAAGGAGTCCTCGCTCGACCTCGTCGTCGCGGGCCACAAGGGCGCGATCTCGATGGTGGAGGCCGGAGCGAGCGAAGTCACCGAAGAGCTGATGGTCGAAGCGCTGCAGCTCGCCCACGAGACGATCCAGCAGATCTGCAAGGAATTCGAAGCCTTCGCCAAGAAGGCCGGCAAGGCCAAGCGCGAGCCGATCACCTCGAATCCGGACGAAAAGCTGATCGCCGAGATCAAGAAGAAGGAGGCGAAGAAGATCGCCGCCAACATCTTTGACCCCGACAAGGCGACCCGCGAAGACGCCAGCGATGAGCTGATGCGCGAACTCGTGGAGAAGTACTCCGAGAAGATCGAAGACGAAGCCGCCCGCAAGATGGTTCCGGCTGCCGTCGACTACGCGATCAAGGAGACCATCCGCAAGTCGATCATCGAAGACGACAAGCGCCCGGACGGTCGAAAGACCACCGAAATCCGACCGCTCGAAGCGGTTGCCGGACTCCTTCCGCGAGTCCACGGCAGCGGCCTCTTCACCCGCGGCCAGACCCAGGTCATGACGGTCCTCACCCTCGGAATGCCGAAGGATGCCCAGATGATGGACACCCTCGACGAGGAAGAAGAGGACAAGCGCTACATGCACTTCTACAACTTCCCGCCGTATTCGGTCGGCGAAGTTCGAATGCTGCGCGGCGCGGGCCGCCGAGAGATCGGCCACGGCGCTCTTGCCGAGCGCGCCCTGCGTTCCGTCGCTCCCCTGGACGACCCCGATTTCCCCTACACCATGCACCTCGTGAGCGACGTGCTCGAATCGAACGGCTCCACTTCGATGGCGTCCGTCTGCGGTTCGACCCTCGCCCTGATGGATGCGGGTGTGCCGATCAAGGCTCCCGTCGCGGGCATCGCGATGGGCCTCATGTCCGACGGCAAGATCTTCAAGATCCTGACCGACATCCAGGGCGTTGAGGACTTCACCGGCGACATGGACTTCAAGGTGGCGGGCACCCGCGACGGCATCACTGCCCTGCAGCTCGACACCAAGCTTGCCGGAATCCCCGAGAAGGTGCTGGCGGACGCCCTCGCTCAGGCGAAGGACGCCCGAATGCAGATTCTCGACGTGATCGAAGCCGAGATCGCCTCTCCGCGAGGCGAGATGGCGGCGAGCGCCCCGCGCATCACGCGAGTGATGATCAATCCGGAGCGCATCGGCGCAATCATCGGCCCCGGCGGCGCGATGATCCGCAAGATCACCGAGCAGTCCAACACCGACATCGATGTCCAGCAGGACGGCACGATCCTCATCGCAGCCCAGAACGGCGACGATGCAGCCAAGGCCGTCAGCATGATCAAGGAGCTGACGGTGGAGATCGAGGTCGGCCTCGAATTCACCGGCACCGTGACCCGACTGATGGGCCGCGGCGCGATGGTCTCCATGCCGGGCGGACGGGACGGGATGGTTCCGACCGACGAGCTGATCGAAACCCGAATCCGACGACCGGACGACGTGGTCAGCGTGGGCGACAAGATCAATGTCCGCGTTAAGGAGATCGACAACATGGGTCGGGTCAACCTGAGCGCCATCGGCCTGAATCCGGATCACCCGGGCCTGAACGGCACCAACCCGCCTCCGCCGAGCACCGGCCGAGATTGGGAGGACCGAGGCGACCGTGATCGCGACCGAGGCCGGGGACGCGGCGGAGACCGCGACCGTGGCGGTCGAGGACGCGGACGGGACGGAGACCGTGATCGAGGCGGAGACCGCGGTGGACGCGGCAGAGGCCGGGATGACGACTATCGAGGCGGACGCGACTCTGACGAAGAGCGCGGAAGCCGAGACAACGACCGCGACCGAGATCGGGATCGCGACCGAGACGGTGACCGCGATCGCGGCGGCCGTGGCCGCGGACGAAATCAGGACGAGGATGCTCCGCGCCAGGATCGAGCCGACAAGGACATCGATCTGGACGTGCCGGAGGACTTCCCGAAGCGAAACAAGGGCGATGACGACGTCAACGCCCGATTCCGACCGCGACGCTAGCGGTCAGGCTCTAATGGATGAGCGGCAGTGAACTCTGCCGCTCATCCAGCATAGAGTTCAAACTTCTTACCGTCTGCACTCAGCTCAACGCCATCCGCGCTGACCGCCGTCAGCATCAGTCCATCTTCGAGCTGTTCACCCGGGTGCAGATAGATCACCGATCCATCACGGACAAAAACGCCGGTGCCGCCCTTATCCATGTGCGCGAAGCCGACAAGCTGCCAGCCCTGCATCGGGTCCGTCGGCTGCGGCGGGGTTGAAGGAGCCTGCGGCACATCGCGCGTCCGCATGATCTGGCCCTGATCGAAGGCGAGCATCTCGACGACGCCGTCATCGTTCAGCTTGCTGGAGACCAGCCGACCGGTGAGCATCACCTGCTGCCCCACGCTGACCGAATCCTTGTCGGAGGCGGCCATCTTCACCATGAGCACCATATTCGGAGAGAGGCCGGTGATCTGGTGAGGCTTCACCAGGACGACTAGGCTTCCGTCGAGATCCATCAGCCGCT
Organism: uncultured Fimbriimonadaceae bacterium; assembly: GCA_965652385.1. Taxonomy (GTDB): domain Bacteria; phylum Armatimonadota; class Fimbriimonadia; order Fimbriimonadales; family Fimbriimonadaceae; genus JBGSIR01. The sequence goes on along the minus strand of CBFGUV010000003.1, from coordinate 227,984 downwards.
GAACGGTGCCGGTCAATCCAAATTCCTGACCCTGAATTTCAGCGAGGCGGGAAGGATCGGCCAGCCGTGCAGCGATCTCTCGAGGATCGACGACGCGGGGCTGAGCGGGAGCCTGCGGCGCCCCTGATCCCTGCGAGTCGTCGTTGATGGGTTGAAAGCCTCGGCTGCCCGATAGGACGCCGACGGCCCGCTGACCGGCAGCAACCCCGTTCGCCCCGGCGCGAGAATTCATGTCTCCCGCAATGCCCGTGGCCGTGCTCTGACCGATCATGGTCTGGCCAGCCTTGGCTCCGTAGGGAAGCCATGCCAGAGATCCGACTGAGAAAAAGGCAGCCAGCCCTGCCGCCCAGCGTCCATTCATACCTGCCTTATTCCGCACTTCCGGCGAAATTGGGGCAGGTATTTCTTGCAGGGGCTAGACCGGCAGAACTTCAGCGACAATCAATGATCGCTGGCGGCTGATGCGCTGAACCGCCCTTCGGGCGGCTTCGCAGAGGGTGTCTTCTGCATTCTCCAGCGTATCGAGCTTCGCTCGGGGAGAAGAGATAAGCTGAATGATCTCCTCCTCGATGTCTTCCAGAAGGTGATCGGCGGCGGCGAAGCCGTGGAACTGAAGGCGGGGTCGGCCCTGGAAGGAGCGCGACTTTTTGCTCCACTGGGTTGTGACCACCACCAGGCCCTCCCGCGCCATCTGCTGACGCTCCTGAAGGGCGACCGGCGTGACCGGGGTCTGGCCGTGCTGGTCGATCATCACTTCGCCGGCCTGGATCTGCTCGCCGATCCACGCCTTCTCCTGGTCCATGTTGAGCGTGTCGCCGTTCTCCAGCACAAAGACGCGGTGCGCCGCGTGGCCCATCTGCATCAGCATCTCTTGGAAGAACTGCTGGTGGCGCGGTTCGCCGTGCACCGGAGCCACATAGAACGGCTTGGTCAGGGCGAGCATCATCTTGATCTCCTCCATGTAGGCGTGGCCGGAGACGTGAATGGGCGTGTTGGAGTCGATGATGACCTTGGCCTTGCGGCGGATCAAGTTGTTGACCGTGCGCCAGATTGCTCCTTCGTTGCCGGGGATCGGGCGGGCGGAATAGAGGATCGTGTCGCCTTCCTGCACCTTCAGCCGCTGATACTCGCCGCGGGCCATCTGGCTGAGCGCTGCCATCGGCTCGCCCTGGCTGCCGGTGACGATGATCACCTGGCGGTTGGCGGGGAGGTCGCCGATCTCTTCAAGCGCAATCAGCGTGTCCTTGGGCGCGGTCAGCATGCCCAGGCTTCGGCTGAGGCTCATGGTCGCCTCCATGCGGCGTCCGCCAACGGCGACACGCCGTCCGCAGGAGTGGGCGGCCTCGATGACCTGCTGCATCCGGTGGATGCTGCTGGAGAACATCGTGATGAGCACTCGCCCGGCGGCGTCCTCGAAGACTTCCTTCAGACTCGGCAGAACCTCGCTTTCGCTCGGCCCCCAGCCGGGGCGATCCACGTTCGTGCTGTCGCTTACCAGCAACAGCACTCCCTCTTCGCCCAACTCGGCCAGCCGCTTCAGGTTGGTCTTGCGGCCATCGACCGGGTTGGGATCGAACTTGAAGTCTGCGGTAAAGAGGATGTGGCCGTACTCGGTCTTGATCGCCATGGCGCACGTCTCGGGGATCGAGTGGGTGACCAGCACGGGCTCGACGGTGAAGGAGCCGACCTGAACCTTGTCTCCCGGCTGCATTCGATTGATCTTCGGGATCAATCCGCGCCGCCGCTCTTCCAGCTTGCTCCGCAACATCGCCTCGGTGAAGGGGGTGCAGTAGATCGGCACATCCAGATCGGGAAGCAGGTACGAAAGCGCCCCGACATGGTCCTCGTGGGCGTGGGTGAGAAAGATGCCCCGAACCTGATCCTTGTGCTCAAGCAGATAGGTGAAGTCGGGGATGATGACATCTACGCCGTACTGAAGTTCCGTGGGGAAGGAGATGCCGCAGTCGATGACGATGATGTCATCGCCCTGCTTGACCACGGTGCAGTTCTTACCGATTTCGCCGGAACCGCCGAGAGGAATCACCTGGAGCAGGCTCATGTATAGCCGTCAGGCTACCTAAGCGGAGTGTTATGACTTTAGGATGGGCTATCCATGTCCCCCTCACTTTTCCGTCAGGACAAGTGAGGGGGATGCAGGGGGAGAAGTTCCGTTTAGTCTTCTGAGCCGATCAAACGCCGCAATTCTGCCGAAAGATGATCAAGCCATGATTGCCGCGATTTGTCACTAAAGAGATCCCGCGATGGGATTCGGATGACGTGGATCCCATGCGTTTCAAAAAGGATAGAGTCGCGAACGGAATCTCGTTGTGGCTGGTGCTGTTCTCCATCAACTTCAACGGCAAGGTTCGCCTCAGCGCAATAGAAGTCGAGGATGTAAGGCTCGAAGGGCACTTGTCGTCTGAAGCTGAACCCTAGCTGACTTCTCCGCAAATGAGACCACAAAAGCCGCTCTGAATCGGACAGGTTTCGTCGTAGGTCGCGCACTTCCTGCAGCCTGCCCCAGCGATTTGAGTCATCGTTTCTTTGGCTTCTAGGCATATGATGCTCTCGTGAGCGGCAGAAATGTTGCGGAATCGGTCGGAAGTTCTCCCCCTGTATCCCCCTCACTTGTCGCGGTGCGAAAAGTGAGGGGGACAGGGATTGTTACTTCGCTGCCCAGAGGAGGCCGCGGCGGGTGATCTCTTTGGATTCGGGGATTTCCAGCACTTCGCGCTTGTGGCCGAGGGCGGTGTAGAAGACCCGACCCTTGCCGAACATCTTCGTCCAGATCGTCGGCATATCGCAGGGGTTTTCGGTGTGGGGGCCGTCGACTCCGGCGGCGGGGAAGCGGCAGGTGGCGAGCACCTTCACGCCCGGATCGACATGGAGGTAGTACTGCTCGCTGGTGACCTTGAAGTCCGCGATTCGGTCAGTGATTTCGTGGGGCTCGTTCGGGTTCATTTCGATGTGATAAGTGACTCCGTCGTCGCCGGGATGCGCCACCCATTGGCCTCCCGTCATGAACTGCCACTCGGTGGAGCCGCGGAAGGCGTCGCACATGCCTCCGTGGCTGCCGGCGATGCCGACGCCATGCTCGCTGACGGCCCGGCATGCGCCCATCGCCTGCTCGTAGGTGATCTCGCCCATGGTCCAGACCGGCACGAAGAGGCTCAGGCCGTTCATCAGTTCAGCGTCGGTCAGCGGATCGAGGCTGTTCTCCTTCTGGACCTCGAATCCTTCTGCACCGAGCATTTCTTCGAACAGGTCGGCGACTTTATCCGGCTCGTGGCCATCCCAGCCGCCCCAAACAATCAGAGCCTTTTTCATGCTTAGCGGAATGTACCTGCGGGTGATAGACTCGCACCGCGCATGAGGAGCTGGCTGCAGAGCGATTTCGGAAGGCGGACCCTGGTCTGTCTGCTCCTTTGCGCGCTGCCTCTGCTCGGCTTCTGGGCGACGGGCCTGTACGACCTGGACGAGGGCTTCTACGGAGCGGTCACCCGGGAGATGATCTGGCGGAGCGATTTCATCACGCCGTACTACATGGGCGCGCCCTGGTTCGAGAAGCCGATCCTGCTGTACTGGCTCTCGGTGCCGTCGGTGCTGGCCTTCGGCGAAATGGTCGGGCCGCGCCTGCCCTCGGTGCTGGCGACTCTGCTGACCGTATGGGTGTTGATCTCATTCGTGCGCCGGGAGCGGGGGGATATGCCGGGGCTGGTCACCGGCTTCGTCTACGGGACCTCGCTGCTGGTGATCGCGATGGGGCGGCTGATGACCACCGACGCCATCCTCGCCCTCTTCATGGTCGTCCTCTTCACCGAGTTTTGGCGGTCGATCAATGGCGAACCGCGCCGCCGATGGGGAGCGGCGATTGCGCTCGGTTTTGCGGTGCTGGCGAAGGGGCCGGTTGCGGGCGTCTTCTTCCTCCTGATCATCGGCATCGCCTACTGGCGTCTGCCTCAGTTGCGCGGCGGGTTCAAGGGGAATTGGATCGGCCCGATTCTCGCCGGGCTGGCGGTGATCGCGCTCTGGTATGTGCCCGCCTACCTGGCCAATGGCGACCTCTTTGTTCAGGAGTTTCTGATCAAGCAGAACATCGGCCGTTTCCGCGGCGGCGACGAGGCGCATCAGACTCCGTTCTGGACCATTCCCATCTTCTATCCGCTGGTGCTGCTGCTCGCCTTTCTGCTGCCTTTTATCCCGGCGGTGAAGGCCGGGCTCTTTCGGCGGGAGGACGATCATCCGCTCATCGGCTACCTGTGGATTTGGTTCGGCGTGATCTTCGTCTTCTTCTCCATCAGCGGCAGCAAGCTGCCGCACTACATCCTTCCGGCGGCAGCACCGCTGGCGATTCTCATGGGCATCCGCATCGGCTCTCGGAGCGATGTAGCGCTGACGCGGATTTTGATACCCGCCGTCACTTGGGCCATCTTCGCGGCGGTTCTGGCCAACGGCATCCTGATCGCAGAGGATCAAAGGAACGCCGGACTGCACCGGGTGGTGAAGCAGGTGCGGAGCTTGCCGGAACCGATCATCGCCTATCCGGTCGGCCGCACGGAATCGAAGACGGATATCTCCTTTGAGTTTGCCGAACGCAGCCGCCCGTCGATCTTCTTCTACATGCGGCAGCCGGGAGGCATGATTGCCGGGTCGGAAGAATTTGACCGACAGCAGCCGCCCTTTGTGCTCGTCACCAAGCAGAAGGAGCATGAACGGGTCGAGCAGCAGATGACGGAGAACGGGTTGTCATTTGTGCCGATTCAATTGGACCGCCCCGCGCCCGATTGGCTGGCTTACCGCGTTCAGGTCCGCTGAGCGATGAGGTGGTGGATGTGCCAATGCTTGGCCTCTCCCCACACGGTCTTGCCTTCGCGGTCCACTTCCTGCCACTCAAGAACCTTGAACCTCTGCAACAGCTCCTCAATCTCCGCCCGCTGAAGGCCGTAGGCGATCTCCTGCTTCACCCAGTCATCATGCGGCCCGAGCAGCTGACCGCCAAAGATTCCGCCGGGCTGAAGGCATTTTTCGATGCGGCTCCAGGCGGTGCGAAGGGAATCGGGCGGAAGAAAGAAGAGGCTGAAGACGCCGACCACGAGCTGGTACTCGCCTTCGGGGAAGTCGGCCATGTCGCCTTCGTGGACGGAAACGCCTGGAATCAAACGAAGGGCGTCCACCATTTCGGGATCGATCTCGACCGCATCGACGGCCCATCCGCGTTCTGCAAGCCATGCGCTGCCCTGACCCCATCCCGCCCCGAGATCCAGCGCTCGCCCTGCCACGGGCAGATGCGGCTCAAGCTTGGCGAAGAACGGGTTGGCCGGGAGGCTTCGCGACTCCTCTTTAAAGCGCTGAAGAATCATGGGATGATGTAGGGGATCATCTGATCCAGCTTCTCCCGGTTCATGCCGGGAATGGCGAGCAGTTCGTCGTTGTTCAGAACGTAGACGCCGTTGCGGAGGGCGATGATCTCGTCGGCGATCTGGTCGGTCATGCCAGGGAGGGTCATCAAATCTTCTCGCGGAGAGGAGATGAGCGAAATCTTCTTGGTCGGGAGCGGCTTGGTCTCCTCCACAGGCTCTTCTTGGAGCGGTGCTGGCTCCAGCTCAGGTTTCGGCTGAGTGATGACGAGTTCCTCGGGCTCTTGAACCCGCAGATAATTCCAGCCGATCAGGCCAATCACAAGCAGAGCCGCAGCGGCAAAGAGGGTCAGCTTGATCTGCTCGCGGTCCTTCATGGCTGCCTGCTAGGCGGGAATCGCCTCTGCGCCGCGCTCCAGCAGGGCATGACGCCAGCCGCGCACGCTCACGGTGACTTCCAGCGCATGAATCGCCTGCAGGAATCGCTCAAGGATCAGGGCTCCGGCATGGATGGTGAATTCGCGCCCCGGCTCCAAGCCGACGATCTTTCCGCGCGCCTCGTCGGTCATTTCCGAGAGGCGCGCCATCTCCTTGCTCACCTCTTCGTAGTCCAGAACCTGCCCATGCACCCGCTCCGGCTGCCACTCGGTCATGCCTTCGCGCATGGTGACCAGGTTGGTGCCGGTCGCGCCGAGCACGACGGCGCGGCCGCACTCGCGGGGCATGTAGTGCATGCCGATAATGTCGTCGATCATCCCGACCGCCGCCAGCATCTCGCGCGGGCCGATGGGGGAGGTCTTCCAGAGATCGTCCCGCAGTGCAAGAGCGCCGATGGGGAAGCTGCGGGCAAAGGTCTTGTCCCAGCCCTGCTCGGTGCGGACGGCGGTCACCAGTTCAGTGGAGTTTCCGCCCGGGTCGATGATGGAGATTCGGTCTTCTGCGCTGAAGGCGGGATCATCGGCCACTGCCAAAAATCCCAGTTCTGCCTCCTGGTCTCCCGAAAGGATGGTGAGCGGCGTCCCCTGCTGCTCGGCGAGATGGATGAAATCGCCCGCGTTCTCCGCGATCCGCAGGGCCATCGTGCCTGCCGCGGTGATGTCGGTACAGCCATGCTCTTTCGCGGTCTGAAAGGCAGACTTTAATGCGGCAAGAGTCCGCTCAATGGACTCGGGCCGAAGGTGTCCGTACTGCTTAACGCCTATGCCAAGCCCCGTAACCGCAGTGGTTTCGGCGATAGTTTTCCACTGACCTGCCTCTTTTTCTGCAATAAGAAGAAGGACAGAATTTGAACCGACATCAACCACCGCGCGCATGTGCGCGGGCAGTCTACACGGTGAATTGGCGTGAGAATAAACGCTTACTGGTCCCCCAGGTCCGCATCAGGGCCATATCGCTTATTCGAATAGGTTAAAATGGGACGACTGTCTGCCGCCTAATGTCGGCGGCCAGAGGATTGCGTTGACAATGAATGACGATCTCAAGACGCCCGAAACTGAGGGCCAGGACTCGACGGTAGAGACTGTCGAAGCCTCACAGGCCCCCGTTGAATCGGACGTCGCGCCTAGTGCTGAAACCGTGCAGGAAGAAGCTGCCGCCGAGCCAAGCCCGACGCCCGAACCTACTCAGGAAACTCCTGCCGCCGCCGCAACTGCGGAGAACGACGGATCGAAAACGGAGGATGAAAAGCTGTTCGAGGCGGCGCTGGCAAGCATGGAGTCTGAGGACTCCAATGAAGTCGGCTCCGGCAAGCTGAACCGCGGTGACCGCGTACTGGCGAAGGTCATCCAGGTTGAAAAGGACCGAGTCTTTGTCGATCTTGGAACCAAAGCGGAAGGCGTGATTCCGCTTCGAGAGCTTTCTGAAGCCCTGCTCGAGACGGCCGTTGGCGCCGTCAACGTCGGTGACTCCTTCGACGTCATCGTCCTCAAGACGAACAGCGCCGAAGGCAACCCGATCGTTTCCAAGAAGCGGGCCGACTTCGACGTCGCCTGGCAGAACGTGCTGGACGCCTTCGACGACGGCGTGCTGTTCCAGGCTCAGGTCGTGGACCGAGTCAAGGGCGGCCTCGTTGTGGACATCGGTGTGCGCGGCTTCGTTCCGGCGACCCACGTCGGCAGCGGCAAGCTCCGCAACATCGAGCGATATGTCGGCCAGACCCTCCCGGTCAAGATCATCGAGATCGACAAGGAGCGGAAGAAGGTCGTCCTCTCGAACCGCGTTGCGGAAGACGAGCGGCGCGACGAGCTGAAGTCCGAGCTGTTCTCCAAGGTCAATCCGGGAGACATTCTTGAGGGCACGGTTCGCCGCCTGACCGACTACGGCGCATTCGTCGACCTCGGCGGCCTGGACGGACTGCTGCACATCAGCGAAATGAGCTGGATGCGCATCGACCATCCGCGCGAAGTGCTGAAGGAAGGCGAGGAGATCAAGGTTCTGGTCCTGCGGCTCGACGAGGGCTCCGGACGCATCAGCCTTGGCCTGCGCCAGGTGCTGCCGGATCCTTGGAACCTCATCCGCGAGAACTACAAGGCAGGCCAGAAGATTCAGGTCAAGGTCGGCCGCATGGTTCAGAGCGGCGTCTTTGTCCGACTGCCCGAGCAGGCCGAAGCGTTCCTGCCCCTCTCCGAGTGCTCCGACAAGCGGCTCAAGAAGCCGAGCGACGAGCTGGAGATCGGCCAGGACATCGAGCCGACCATCATCGACCTTCGCCCGGATGAGCGCCGCATGGTGCTGAGTCTGCGCGAAGACGCCCGACCGGGCGGCGGCCATCGCTACGACGACATGCGCGGCGTGGGCGGCGGCATCGGTGCGGTTCGACGACGCCGACGCAAGCGACCGGAAGACAGCGACTTCGATCAGTCCTCCAGCCAGGGCCGCACGCCGACCGGCGGCGCCACCATCGGCGAGCGACTGGGAATGCTCAAGGGCTTCCTGCGCAACGACGAGGAAGAGGGCGATCCGGGCGAGGCTCCGGCAGAGGCAAAGGCCGATGCCGCAGAGGAGAAGCCGAAGGAGACCGCAGAGAACTCTGCGGAGTAGTCCGGCTCGACAATATATAAGGAATAGGCGGAGCCGCTCCACACTGGGCGGCTCCGCCTTTTGTATCATCTAGATGCTGCCTGATGAAGATCGCGCTGACCGGAGGAATCGCCCAGGGCAAAAGCACGGTGCTGGAAGGACTGCGCCTGTGCGGCATCCAAGTGGCTTCGGCAGATGCGATGGCACGGGAGTGCCTGGAGAGCGCGGACAATGCGCGGCGCATTGCGGAGGCGGCGGGCCTGGATCAGCCACTGGATAGGGATGCGCTGCGGCGGAGGCTTGCCGACGATTCCGCAGTGCGAATCGCAATCAACTCGATCATCCACCCCTGCGTTCTGCAGAAAATACGGGAATCCAATGCGGTCGTCATCGAGGTTCCTCTGCTGATCGAGTCCGCAATCATGAGCGAATTTGACGCAATCTGGTGCGTCACCTGCCGTCCGGAAGAGCAGAAGAGAAGGCTCGCAGAACGCCTGGGCAGCGGGGCGGAGGCGGAGCGCCTGATCGCAATTCAGCTTCCTTCTCAGGTTAAAGAAACGTTTGCTGAAGAAATCATCCGAACCGATGATGAGCCTGAGCGCGTCTTCAGGGACATCCTGCAAACCGCGCATCGGTGGAGCCTAAAAGGGCTCCGCTCCTGAACCAAAAGTGCGCCGCCTGCAAATAGAGGCAGGAAATACGCAAAATGGCGAGGTAAGATTGCGCCGGTTGGCCTGGATTGGCTAACATGCGGCCTGACCTGCATCGGGGTGCCTGGCGCACGGTTCGGTTTGGCCCGATTGCAGATCTTTGCAAGGGAACGTGGAGGACGCTACAGAGTGAACGTTAAGGGATTTTCGCAGAGAAGAAGCGCATGGACGCTTCTCGTCGCTGCTCTCTTCTCGATTGTGAGTCTTGGTTTGCCGTCAAAGGCAAATGCGCAGCTTGAAGAATTGCCCGTCTGGGCAGTGACCGAGTTTCAAGACATCAGCGGGAACGGCGACTCAACCATTGGACGACGCGCGGCCGAGGCCTTTGTGGCCGAGACGGCCAAGCTGGGCACGGTTGACGTGCTTCCGCTCGACACAACGATGCGCGCAGTTCGCGAGCTGGGTTACGACCCGCAGCAGCTGAGCAACACCGGCTTGGTCCGGCTCGGCCAGAACCTTCTGGCCACCACCGTTGTGACGGGCGAAATCTACAACTACCGTGTCGTTGAGGACGGCAATCAGCGGTACGCCCAGGTGATCATGCGCGTCGTGGTGCGCGATGTCGCCTCCGGCCTGATCGTGAACGGCGCATCCGTTGGAGCACGATCCGGCTATCGCGCCGCCGATGTCTCCAACGAGGTCCTCTATAATGAGGCGCTCGAGGACGGTGCTTTCCGCAGCGTTCAGGAGATCAGCCGACGACAGCTGCCGACCGGCACTGTCCTCAATGTGACCGAAGGCCGTGTTCTTGTCAACCGAGGCACCCAGTCCGGCTTCAAGACCGGCATGGAAGTCGTTGTGGTTCGCGGACGCGAGCAGGTTGCCAGCGCGACTGTCACCGATGTCGATTTCGACTCGGCGATCCTTTCGCCGAAGCAGATTTTCAAGGGCGTGCGCCCGGGCGACAAGATCCGCGTGATCTTCGATGTTCCGGTGCCGAAGGCTGACTGGGATGCCAACGGCAATGTGGCTCCGGCCAAGCGCCGCTCGGGCGGAAACAATTCCGGCCTGGTGACGCTCCTCATCCTGGTTGTCATCCTCGGCTTCCTGCTGGGCGGCGACCGCGCCAGCAGCACGCAGCTCGTTCATGAGCTGAAGGCTGAGCCGATGATCCAGGCGAACGATGTTCCGGGCGTCAAGGTCAGCTGGGTTCGCGATGCGTTCCTGCGCGGCAACAACGAAGGTCCGTTCTGGTATCAGGTATGGCGCAACGATAGCTCGGCTGCTCCGGTTGCTGTCACCAGCGGCGGCTCGTCGAGTGTCATTGATGATGCTCAGGGCGCCAATGCTCCGGGCACGGGTCTGCCTTGGTACGACTTCGGCGGCGTGATCGGCGGGCAGAACTGCGACAATGCGACTCCGCCCACCGGCACCGGCACCCCGGTTCTGCTCAACGCAGGCATTCCATACAACTACTCGGTGGAGCTTGTCTACCGCGTCAGCGCCCTGTCCCTCCCGGGCAGCGGAACGACTGGCGGCGGCACCACGGGCAGCAATACGACTGGCACCAACACGACCGGCACCAACACCACCGGCACCAACACCACCGGCACCAACACGACTGGTACCAACACCACCGGCTCCAACACGACGGGAACGAACACGACCGGTGGCACAGGCTCGACCAACGAGTACTGCTACTTCATGTCCTCCCGAGTGGCCGTTCCGGGACAGGCGACTCCTCTGAATCGCCCGACCCTCCAGAACCCGGCCAACGACCAGATCGTGACGACTCCGATCGCGTTCCAGTTCTCCTCGGTTCGAGGAGCGGTGGCCAGCGTCCAGCTCGAGTACGCGGTTCAGTTCTCCAGCGAGCCTAGTTTCCCGTCGGACCGAACGATTACCGTCGATCCGTTCGTCGATCTAGTAACGCCGAGCGGCTCGACGGTCAGCTCGCCCACGATCGACACCTCCCTGTACTTCCCGACATCGCAGGTTGTCTACTGGAGAGTTGGCGTGAAGAACATCGAGGACGATCCAGGTCCGGTCCAGGACTCGACGGGCAAGCGCTATATCTATAGCTCAGTCCGCAGGTTCCGCCGAACTGCAGTTCCTCCGGCACCTCCCCTGGAGGCGCTGAACTAGCCGCAGAAAAATAAGGCGGGCAAGCTTCTCAGGAGGCTTGCCCGCCTCTGGCGACACCGGAGAATAGGGAAGCCGCAATGAAGATAAATATCTATAAATCTGCAATCGTTGCCGCAGGGTTATGCCTGTCGGGGGCGTCGCTTGCACAAGGCTGGAATTTTGAGTGTATCGATCCCGACAACACTCAGCCGTATTCTGGCTACAGCACCATCGAGGTTTCCAACAGCCTCATGCGGGCTGTGCTCGGCGTTTCCGGCACGGTGACTTACGGAGGCGGCACAATTCAGCCTTGCTACTCCACCGCACGCACGCTTGATGCCGCTGGCCGACTCGGCTTCCAGATCGGCGGCGTAGGTTCTGTCCAGTCGAGTTTTGATGATTTCCTTGCCCTCACCGTCGGCATGCCGAATGATGCCGCCGGAGACTATGTCTTCGCCCGCATCCTGAAGAATTCCAATGAGCCGGACGGTTCCGCGCTTTTCGGCGATCAGGGGCTCAGCGTGGCATTCGTTGGCGCAAGCCAGCGCTATCTGCGGGCCATCTGGTCGGATGCGGACGTCGAAGTCGAATATGAAATGAGGCTCATCGCGGACGCAGTTCGAATGCGATGGCGCCTCCGCAATCTCCAGGCTGAAAACCAGGCCCTCGGACTTCTGTTCTGTTGCTATGCAGGCATGCGCACCGGACAGGGTCAGACCGACTCGCAGACGGGCGCCAACCAAGCCAACTCGCTGCTCGGTGGACTCAACAGCAACGTCAAGCTTACGCCGGAAGGCTACATTGGCTTCACGGTGCTTCCGACGACCAAGCCGGTCCGCAACGAGCGGCGCTACGCTTCCACCAACCCGAAGTTCCCGAACTACGTCGACTTTATGTTCGGCCAGACGGAAGCTTATGGCATGCGCGTGGAGAACGTGCCTGCTCCGGCCTTCACCGATGCCACCGCTGCTGACCTGATTCTCATCGGCAACCAGCGCGGCCCGATTGAAGGACTCACGGCCGGCACCAACGTCCGCCTTCATGTGGCAGGCGATCCGACCGGCACGGCAGAAGAGGCCGACATTCTGCTGAACGAGACCACCTTTGTTCAGCGCTTCCCGACGGTTTCTGTCGCTCCGGGCGGCAGCCGCGACGTGGTCCACTACATTCGCAGCCCCTGGAGTGCAGGCGACTACAACGATCCTTATGCGATCATTGCCGACGCCCCGCGCCTCATCGCTGCCGACGAGTTTGGTCAGGACGGCCTGAACCCGAATCCCTTCACGATCCGCGCCTATGTGGACAACCAGTACGCGCGCATCGACCGGGAAGTCGCTCTCAGCAATGTCGCACTGACGATCAATCTTCCGGACGGCCTTTCGCTGGTTCCGGGTGAGAACGCCACGAAGAACATCGGTTCGATCGCACCGAACGCCATTGCCAACACGCAGTGGCAGGTTCAGTCGGACGGAGAGACCTTCGGCAACCTGTCCTACACGATCACCGTTTCGCCGACCCCTGGTCCAGTGAAGGTCATCACGGGCACGATCAAGATCGCCGCCACTCCTCGAATGGAGATCGGCGACGGCGCAAACCTTCTCACCTTCCCGTACAACTTCAACGACACCTCGTTCAACACCATCCTTGGCATGCAGGCCGGCATCGACTATGTCGCCTACCGCTGGGATCCGGAAACCTTGACCTATGCGCCGGTGTCTTCGCCGGAGCGCGGCGTCGGCTACTGGATTCTCGCCAATGGAAACAAGGGCGTGGTCGACCTGAATGGCGCCGACTCTTCGATCGACGACGCAGGCCCTGGCGGACTGCTCACCACGATCAAGCGCGGCTGGAACCTCATCGGAAATCCGTACAACTATCCGGTGCCTCTGAGCGACCTCGTCGCGGTTGTTGATGACAACCCGGCCAACTCGTTCACCTGGACCGAACTCGTTGCCAACGGATTCGTCTCCTCGGCGCTGGCGTACTTCGAGCGAAATGCAGCCCTCCCGGGCGGCGGCTCCTACAAGTTCACCACCAGCACCAACTCGCCGCTTGAGCCGCACGTCGGCTACTGGATCTACGTCAACACGTTCAACCCGATTCGAATCAGCTGGCCGCCGGTCTTCACGCCGGGCCTGCCGAACTCCGGTCGAACCATCGACGAAGACAACACCTGGCCGCAGACCGACAAGCAGTGGCGGCTCCAGATCTCTGCCCGAAACAACGTCGGACAGGACACGAGCAACTACATCGGCTTTGTCGCCGATTCGCGCAAGGCTTCGCAGCTTCAGCTGCCCGAGCCTCCGCCGATGCCCCAGGGTTCTGCCATCGCGCTCAGCATTGCTGGCGAGATGGGCGGCGAGCCGACTCGAATGGCTCAGGCCATCAATAGCCGAAGCGGCAAGTCCGAGTGGAGCATCCGCGTGGATGCCGACCAGCCGGGCGACGTGACGGTGACTTGGCCCAACCTGACTAGCCTGCCGCGCAACCTGCGCCTGCGCATCTCCGACCCGGCAACGGGCGAGACTCGCGACATGCGCTCCGTATCGGGCTACACGTTCGCCATGCCGCAGGCCGGCAGCCGCGAACTGACGATCAGCGTCGAGCCGGGCGGTTCCGTCCGACCGGTCATCGGCAACGTGATCGTCACCCGACCGGGCCGAGACAACAACGCTCCGGTAACCATCAGCTACGCCCTCTCGGCGGACGCTCTGGTTACGGTGCGCGTGCTCTCCGGCAGCGGCAAAGAGGTCTACACGGTCACTCGAGGCCGAGCAGACTCCGCTGGTGAGAACAACGTGACGTGGCAGTTGCGCGACAGCGCGAACCGCGCCGTGGCTCCCGGCACCTACAACATCGAGATCCTGGCTGAAACCCCGACGGGCGAGCGCGTCCGTAAGCTGGTTCCGGTCACTGTCATCCGCTAAGCGGATATGAAAACCGCGGGTCCAGACCGAGAAAGATCAAGGTCTGGACCCGTCCTACTTTACGGGCTCATGAATCGAATGCTGCTGAGATTGGGAGTTCTCCTCGCCGCCCTGGTTGCGGTGGTCATTCCCGCGTACGCCGCGGATGGCTCAGTAATGCTCAGCGCCTTCCCGACCATTGCCGAAGCCAATGGCCGACAGCCCATCACTATCACCGCCGAAGTCCGCGACCGCAGCGGAGACCTCGTGCCCGATGGCACTCAAGTCGTGTTTGAAGCCCAACTGGGCACCTTCCGCGAGAACGTCGTCACCACCGAGAATGGCTACGCCCGGGCCACGCTGATCGCCGGAAGCATCGCGGGCATCTGCAAGATCCGCGTCAGTGTTCTGCGGTTCAACGCAAATGCCACCCTTGAGCTTGAGCTGGTCAGCGACCGGTCCCTCCTCAGCTCGGCCAAGGAATACATCGAAGTCACCGCCCCTGACTACCTGCAGTACAGCATGCAGGACCGCATCATCGAGGCGACCGGTCAGGGCCAGCAGGTGTTCCTGCGGTACCGCGAGATCACCATCGAGGCGGATGACCTTCAGCTCCGCGTGCCCACCTACGAGGTCCGGGCGCGAAATGCGAAGCTGACGATGGGCAAGACGGTCTACAACTTTAATCAGCTTTACCTCCGCCTGAATCGCCGCACCGGTTCCGGTGTGGCCGAGATCGACGTCGATGTGATGAAATCGTCGCAGGCGGGCTTCCTCATCGGCATCGAGCGGGAGACGCGGCCGCGCGTCACCGTGGTCGATATCACCAGCGGCGGCATCAAGCCGCATGAAGGGCAGTTCGATTACCGCGTCCTGAACTTCCAGGGGCTGGATGATTCGCTTTCGACCGTCGAAGCAAAGAAGGCCGTGGCCTTCCCGACCCGGGAGATTCAATTCCAGCGCGCTGCCGTCAAGGTCACCGGCGTCACCATCCAGCGGGTGCCGCTCTTCGCGGTTTCGGTCTACAACTCATCTCCGCTCATCACCGAGCAGATGATCAATGTCTCGAACAACCAGCTGGCCATCAACTACCCGTATTACCTTTCCCTCAAGCCGGGCGAGACGAGCCTGCTGCGGCTGCGATACGGCAACCGATTTGGCGCGGGTGCAGGCGCGACGGGCGGCACCTATCTCGACTATGAATTGAAATGGAATCGGGGCGACGAGGCTGAGGGCGGCTTGACCGTCTCCGGCATCGCGCGCGATGACTGGAGCATCGGGGCCCGCCAATACTGGCAGATCAACCCCGAAACCACCCTGACGGCACAGCTCGACTTTCCGGCCCACAAGAGCATGGTCGGCAACGTCAACATGAGCCGCCTCTTTGACGGCTTCCAGATGAATCTGAATGCCTCGCATTCAGGCTCTCTTACCGGTCCGGACTTCCAGTCGCAGAACTATCTGCTGATCGCGGAGAAGGATCCGATCAAGCTGGGCGATGCGGGCAACCTCTATCTGGGCGTCACCGGGTCGGCCAGCCGAATCCGCAGCGACTCGTTCAATCGCTACCAGCAGGGCGTCGGTCTTCAGGCCCGCATAGTGGGCCGCTCGGTGCGGATCAATCAGAACACCAGCCTTTCGGCCAGCTACCGGGTCAACCACCTTTCCGGCCACAACGTCAACACGGGCCTCTCGCACTTCGGCACGGTCAACCTTTCGATGAATCTAGGCTCGGGCCTCGTTTGGCAGAACACCTACGAGTACGTCAACGACGGATTCAACAGCGAACTGCTCGGCCAGCACCGCATCACCTCAGAGGCGTACTTCAACACCGGCCGCTGGTCCCTCTCCGGCTTTATAGCCAAGACCCTCGATCTGGAACGCCTGAATGCGAATGCCAGCCTCAACTATCAGATTTCGCCGCTGTGGCGCTTCTACTACAGCTACTATTTCGATCAGTTCGATGGCGATTCCTTCATGGACCAAACGTATATCCTTGGCTATCGCCTCGGCTATCGGGAAATCGGCATCAGCTACAGCCTTCGCACCAATCGGCTCGGCATTGAAATTCTGGGCACTCGCTTCTAGCCTTCTGCTGGGAGCGGCGGCTCACGCCCAGTCCTTTGGTCGCTTCGGCTATGCGGAGACGCCTCCCATTCCGGGCTTCCGGTTCGACTTGGCCGGATTCAGGGTCGCCGATTCGCCCTCAGATACGTTCCGGTTTTCGTCGCCGATTCAGCAGCTCAAGCCGATCAGCATCAATGACCGGGTCGCCGAGTATCAGGTGATCGGGCTCGAAGGCGTCGACTTCCTGCGGGTCGATCTCAGAAAGCCGGGCTTCGAGCTGCACTTTGTCAATCCCATTGAACTGCGCCTCAGTTCGCTGCAGAACCCGCTGCTCTCCTTCAACGAGGGCACCTTTGGGCCGGGCATTCCCACTCCGCCGGTGAGTTGGGCGGTGGTCACGTTCATGGATCGGCAACCGCCGGTCTTCTTCAACTTCACCGGAGACCCGCAGGAGCTGACCTGCCGCGGCAGCACGGGCGACTGGACGCTCACCACCAGCGGCTCGCCGGGCTGGGTCCGCATCTGCGCGCCGCGCGGCATCCAGCCGTTCAGCGGCGAGAATCCGGAAGAGCTTGGCCGTCTCGTCGCCGATGTCAGCCGAAACCTCCCCGTCTTCACCGGCCAGCCTCCGCAGCTGGTCAGCTTCCGAATGCAGCGGCAAGGAGCCCGCGTGCAGGCGGAATGGGTTTTTGATAGGCCGGGCGTCTGGGTGCCGCCCTCGCTTGTTTGGGCGAAGGAGGCGGGGTACGAGCTGCGCTTCGAATCCCCGATTGTTGATGCGCAGGCGGACGTGGCGGATGGACCGCTGTGGTACACGCAGACCGAGCGCCTCACCGTCAATTTTCCGTGTGCAAAGCCGCCCGTCGGTCGCCCGGTTTTCCTGGGGCTGGAACCCGAGCTGGCCGCTCAAGGTTCACCCGGAGAGTTCATCGCGACCGCTCTGCACGGCTGGCCCCTGTATTCGGCTCAAGCCCGCGAGAGCGGCCTCATTGAAGCGGGGCAGTATTCGCAGAACTACTTCAATGTCGCTCCGCTCTCCGATGTCCCGATCGCCGGACAGAAGCAGCCTTACGATGCGGCCGGAATCGGCACCGATCTGCTGGCCGCCCATGCGCTGAACCTTGCCCTTACCGGGCGCAAGTCGGCGGAGAACCCCGCCCTCTCCTCGCTGCTCTGGCGCAGGGATTGGCTGGCTGGTGGATTGTGGGGCGAACAGAGAACCGCTTTGACCCGGGCCGATTCATTGGCGGCGCTCTCGTGCTGGCTCTCGGGCGAGGACGCGCGGGTGTTGGATGGCTGCCTGCTCTGGTCCGGCCTCATGGCCGAGCTGAGCCGGGGCAAGTACATGCAGCGCATCGGTCTGGAGCATCGCGCCGCGCCGATGGTCGTGGCGTGGTCGGGCCTGCTGCGGGGCATCTTTCATCGGCCCGGCTCTTTCCCGGATTGGTCGGCTCTCTCCCCGCTTCGAGTCTTGGGCAGCGAACGCGTCTTTCTGCAGCAGCGCGATGGCCGCTTGGTGCTTTCGTGGAATGCCTCAAAGCCTGGGGCCAGCGATCTGCTCTTCTGGTCGGCCAAACCCCTGGCTCTGCGGCCGCTGTCAAACCTAGGCAACATCGAGACCGTGCCTGAGAACGACATGCAGCGGGTGCGCTTTGTCGCCTCGCGTGCAGGGCTGTGCGAAGCGGTGCTGGAGTGGCCGGAAAACTGGCCGGCGATCCCGCCCGCCGGGAAGCATCCGCGCTACACCGAAGCGCCGCTTTCCAAGTCGATGTTGTAGTGCAGGCCCACATTCTCCCGCCGAGCCAGCGCCTGATTCACCACAAGGCGGGCGGCGGTCAGCAGGCTCTTTGCTTCAAAGGAGTAGACCGAGAAGGAGGAATTCTTGTGGCTTCGGTAATCATCTTCCAGCGTGGCGATGGCCGCCTGGGCTTCCTTGAGTCCGCTGGTCGTCCGGAAGATGCCGGCCTTGTGGCTCATCAACCTCTGCAGGGCGTGGCGGATGCGGATCGCCTCGTTCTCCGGCGCGCAGGAGATGTCGGCGCAAGCGGGATCGAGGTCGGGAATCTCCGGCTCACTCTGCGCCGCTTTGGCGGCTGATTCGGAGAAGACCATCGCCTCCAACAGGCTGTTGCTGGCGAGGCGGTTTGCGCCGTGCACGCCGGTGCAGGAGACTTCGCCGGATGCGTAGAGGCCGGGAATGTTGGTGCGGCCCTCCAGGTCGGTGCGGATGCCGCCGCATGAGTAATGCTGGGCAGGCACCACAGGAATCCAGTCCTTCTCCATCTCGATGCCGACGGTGCGGAGCTTTTGCCAGATCATCGGGAATTCGTGCTCCAGCTTTTCCGGCTCCAGATGCGTGGTGTCCAGATAGACGCACCAGGTGTCGAGGCGCGTCAGCTCTCGCTCGATGGCGCGGGCGACCACATCGCGCGGGGCCAGCTCCAGCCGCTCGTCGTAGTCGTACATAAAGCGGCGGCCGTTGTGGTTCCGCAGAATTCCGCCCACGCCCCGGATCGCTTCGGTGATCAGGAACCCGCCCATCTGCGGGTGGCTGAGCGTGGTGGGGTGGAACTGCATAAATTCCATGTTCTCAATCCGCGCCCCGGCCTCATCCGCCAGGCCGATGCCATCGGCGGTGGCGATGCGGGGGTTGGTGGTGTGGGCGTAGATCTTGCCGCAGCCGCCGGTGGCGAGCAGAACGGCGCGGCCCAGAAAATGCCGAACGCCGATGTCGGCCAGGGAAGCTTCGACTCCGCAGCACCGCCCTTCGTGGATCACCAGGCGGACGGCGAAAGCGTTTTCAAAAACGTCGATGTTCGGGTGGCGTCGGACCGCCTCGGTGACGGCGCGCTCCACTTCCCAGCCCGTGCGGTCGCCGTAGTGGACGATGCGCTTCATGCTGTGGCCGCCTTCCCGGCCAAGGTCCAGCTTCTTCACCTCGTTCAGATCGAAGCGCGCGCCCAGGCTCTGCAGCCAGGCGATGGAGGCCGGGGCCTGCTGCACCAGAAAGCGGACGGCCTCTCGGTCGCAGATGCCCGCTCCGGCGGTGAGGGTGTCCTGCTCGTGCAGCTCCCATGAGTCGGTCTCGCCCACGGCAGCAGCGATGCCGCCCTGGGCGTAGTTGGTGTTCGACTCGGTGATGACGTTCTTTGTCAGGACGCAGACGCGCCCGTGCTCGGCTGCGTGCAGGGCAAAGGTGAGGCCTGCAAGTCCGCTGCCCACAACGACGTAGTCGCGCCGCTCAGTCATCCAAGCTGGAGCTTACGCCACACGCTGCAATGGCTGCCGGACCATGCCTTCGCTGATGAGGTGTTTTGCAATGGCGCGGATGTCGTCTGCAGCGCTGCAGTCCGGTGCCGAAACCAGGAATGGCTTGCGCTTGCGAACCGCAGCCGCAGCACTGAAATCGGTCCGGACGCAACCCATATAGCTCAGTTCTGCCTTGAGAAACGACCACGCAATCGACTCAAGGGCGGTGTAGACCGCCTGGCCTTCTCGGACATGGGAGACCATGTTCACCAGGACCTTGAGGTTGACCTTTGAGTCGCGCTTCAGGGCGACCTTGGCGGTGGCATAGGCGTCGGTGACGCTGGTCGGATCGGGCGTGGCAACGATGATGACTTCCTGGGCGATCCGCAGAAAGGTCATGACTTTGTTGTCGATGCCCGCGCCGGTATCGAAGATGATGAAATCGGTGTCCCGCTCAAGCTCGGTGAGCTGTGAGATGAATCGGCCCATGCGTTTGGGTCCGGCGTGCATCAGGATCGAGACGGCAGAGCCGCCGCTGGCAACGCGGACGCCTAGAGGGCCTTCCACCAGCACTTCGCGCAGCGTCTTCTTTTCCGCCACCACATGCTGCAGAGTGAATTCGGACTCGATGCCCATGATCACGTCGAGATTGGCCAGTTGCAGGTCGGCGTCAAAGAGGACGACCCGCTTGCCCTGCTCGGCCAGAGCGAGGGCCAGGTTGGCAGCGATGGTCGATTTTCCGACTCCGCCCTTTCCGCTGGTGATGGCGATGGTCCTCACTGGGCGCCTCCGGCAAACTTCTCCCAGAGGGATGGGTCGGTGGATGTGTTGCGCAGCTGGAACAGCAGCTCCCGGCGGTCGCGGTCATCGGCGAGCTTGGGCTCGCGCTTCGGAGCGGTGGATTCTCCGGTCTTCATCGCCGACTTCGGCAGCTTGTACGCCTTGATGATGGCGTTCCAGACTTCGGTGGGCGGAGCGAGGCTCAGCACCATCCGCTTGCCCGCAGAGCGGGCGATCTCGTCGGTGGCCGGGATATCGAGCGGGTCGGAGATCACGCAGTGCAGCTCAAAGTCGGTGACCTTGTAGGGCAGCACGCTCCGGGCCAGCGCAAAGGTCGGCGGCATCATCGCGAGCGCCTCCTTTTGGCAGCGCAGCTTTTCGAGGTCGGCCAGAGGGATCTCATACTGCGAAGAGAGGCAGGATGTGATCTGCTCCTCAGTGGCAAAGCCGAGGTCGACGATGACCTGGCCCAGCCGCTGAGAACGGCTGCTCTGACTGCTGATCGCCTCTTCAAGCTGCTGCTGCGTGATGAGGCCCTGCTGGACAAGCCAATCGCCAAGGCGCTGATATTGCATGAACCAAGGTAATAATCGGACGGGATCATCCAACTTTGCAGCCTGGCGGCGCGAATCTCGCGGGTCCCGGCAATCCGACTAGCCTGAATCGGGGGACCTGCATCCGAACGTCTATAATAGGCGTACCTCTCGCATACTTCTTATGCCTATTCCTCCGCTGTCCTTTCGCAGCGTCTTCGTCTCCGATATCCACTTGGGCTCCGCTGGATGCAAGGCTGAGGAGTTCGAGCAGTTTCTCCGGTCGTTCGACTGCGAGAATCTCTACCTTGTCGGCGACATCATCGATCTGTGGGTGGCGGTCAAGAAGGGCAAATGGCGGCAGGAGCATACCAACGTCATCCGCACCATTCTCGGCAAGTCGAAGCGCGGCTGCATCGTGCGCTACACGCCGGGCAACCACGACGCTTTTCTGCGGAAGGTGAACGGGGCCGAGCTGGGCAATATCCAATTCGAGAACTCGTTCGAGCACACCCTCGCCGACGGCCGATCCTTCTATGTGACGCACGGCGATCTTTTTGACAAGACCGTCAAATCTCAGCTGCTCGCCCTGGCCGGAGCCTGGCTGTACGAATTCACCACCGGCATCGCCAACTGGAAAAACCGGATCCGGGTGAAGCTGGGACGCAGCCCCAAGCCGATCGGACAGCTCAAGGCGAAGCTGAAGAAGGCGATCAACAAGATGACCAGCTATGAGGAGAAGCTGGCCGAACATGCCTGGTCAACCCACCATGCCGGAGTGATCTGCGGGCATATCCACCGCCCCGCCCTCATCCAGCGGCCCGATGGCATCATCTATGCCAACTGCGGCGACTGGGTGGAGCACGCTACCTGCCTGGTGGAGCACTTCAACGGCAAGCTCGAGCTTCTGACTTGGGAGCAGCTCCAGTCTCGGATCGCAGAGACGCCGAAGCTGGACTGGGAAATCTCGAGCACGATTCCGGGCCTGGGATAAGCTTTCTTCATGCTCGCGCGTCTGCTGGAGATGCTGGGGATTAGGCGCTTTTACCGCGCCATCACAAGCCTCACCTGCGAGCCGATGATTCCGGCCACCCGCAGCCAGGAGGCCATGACCCTGACGCAGGCGCAGATCGACGAACTGCGCGGCACCACCCGATATTTTCTCATTGCCCAGCTTCTCAGGGCCGCGTTCTACATTCCGGCCATCTACGCCTTTGCCGGGCGGGAGCAGATATGGCTGTGGCTCTGGTCCATCGGCATGATGGGCATCCACATGCTCTTCTTCACGCTGGACCTCTACAAGAGCCGCCTGCTGGTGCATTGGGTCGATGCTGAGCCTGCGCCCCCCGACACCGCCCTGAGCTTCGAAGGGCCGCTCTCCGGGCTGGGCTGGTTCTATCCCCGGGAAAAGGAGTCGGAAGAGGCGTACACCAAGTGGGGCTTCGAGGGCTTTCAGAACTTCGTCAAGTGGTACGTCGAGACCACGCGGCTCACCGCCGAACAGAAGCGGGCGGGCGAGACCATCGACTACCTGGGAGGCAAGGGAAGGGCGGCGCTGGAGCGGTTCGAGCACGGGACGCGTGTGGGCGAACTGCTGCACGGAATCCTGATCGTATTGAACCTGCCGCTCCTTGTTATGGCGATCATCCTGCGGGAGCCGCTGGCGATCATCCCCATGGCGACCGCCATCGCGATAGACTCCGGATTGGTGCTGCTGCAGCGGATGCACCGAGTGCGCGTATGGCCCAAGATCATCAAGCAGAGGAAGAAGGATGAGGCAGCCGAAGCTTGACGCCCTGATCCTCTCGGCCAGCACCGGCAACGGCCATCTAAGCGCCGGGCGGGCTCTGGAAGGCGAACTGAAGAGCCGCGGCTGGCGGGCCGAGCATGTGGATGCGCTCGACTGGGTGACCAAGGGCTTTCAGAAGTGGTACCGAGGCGGCTACGAAACCCTGGTGCGCCGGAAGCCCGAGATGTGGGGGACGCTGTACAAGCGATCCGACAACCGCGGATTCACCTACGGCTTCCAGACGATGCTGGACACCCACTTCGTCAAGCGGATCAAGCCCCTGCTGGAGGAGACGCAGCCGCGCTGGGTGCTGTGCACGCACTCGCTGGTGCAGCCCCGGCTCGACCGTCTGCGCCCCGTGGCGCCGGGGATGAGGATGGGCATTGTGGTGACCGACCTCTACCCGCATCGCATGTGGCTGCGCGGCAATCCGGACCACTTCTTTGTGCCGAGCGAATGGTCGAAGGAAAAGCTGATCGAGCGGTATCCCGCCTCAGAAGGGCATATCGACGTTACGGGCATCCCGATCGACCCGATGTTTGGCGCGCCGCATGAACCGAGCGAGGACGGACGGGTGCGCGCGCTGATCACGGCGGGCGGCATCGGAGCCGGGCCGCTGGGGCCGCTGCTGGCCGAAATCAAGCGCTTGGGCGTCGAGGCCGATCTGCGGGTCGTCTGCGGCCGTTCTGACGCGGCTCAGCGCGTGGCGGAGGCCGCCGCAAAGGAGTCGCCCTCGATTCAGGTTTTCGGACACGTCTCCCAGCCCCAGATGGCGGAGCTGATGCGGACCTCCGATGTGATCCTCGCCAAACCGGGCGGACTCACCACGTTCGAAGCGCTGGCGGCGGGCCTGCCCTTCATCGTCGCCGAGCCGTTCCTGATCCCCGGGCAGGAGGAGGGCAATGGTGAGTTTATCGAAGCCGAAGGCATCGGCCGGCGGGCGGAGACCGTCGAAGGGGCGGCGAAACTGCTCGCCGAGTTTGTCGACTCTCCTGATGACCGGGAGAAGATGCGGGCGAACGCCCTGAAGCATGCCCGGCCCGATGCGGTGAAGCGCATCGCGGATCGGCTGGAAGAGCTTTAGGCGTTCTTGTGCCGCTCGGCCAGAACCTTTGAATGGCGGTCGAAGAGGTCGCCGATCAACCGAACCAGGGTCACGTTCTGCACGGCCAGCTCAAGGGCCGCGCCGAGCGGGGCGAAGGGAATGGCCAGCGCGGCCTTGACCGAAATGATCTCGACCAGCTTGATGGTGCCGATGATGAAGGGCACCACGAACACCATGACCAGCAGCGCGTACTTGAAGGCCCGCAGCTGCACCGGCAGCAGGTCACGCTGAAGGCTCTGGAACCATTCGCTCCGGCTCTCCACCTCTTCCGCATAGAGCCGCTTGTGCGCCACCGCCCAGATGATCTGGAAGACCACGGTGATGATGATGTTGTTGATGATCACCGTGGAGAGGTAGCCGAAGTACGGGTTCTTCCAGATGTACTGAATCGCCGTGCCCGCGATCAGGCCGATCGCGCCGAAGGGGCCGGCCAGCACATAGCATGCGAACATGCGTCCGCGAAAGGCCTTCGCCAGGGCGATGGGGTCGTCCCGCAGCTCGTCCAGTTCCCGGTTTGCCAGGGCGTGCCGGGCTGCCTTGAGGTCGTCCCGAAAGCTGTGCCAGTGATAGGAGGGCTTGGCGAAGTCCTTCAGGTAGCGGACAACCCGAGCCTGCTTCACCTGATTCTTGCGGCGTCTGCGGCTCTCGGCCCTTGCTTCTGCTTCGGGACTTGTCATGCGGATCGGAGTGCTGGGCGGAAAGGCCAACAGCGAAAAATAGTATAGAACCTATCCGGCACCTTCACCGGTATGGTCTTACTGAAGTGGCGACTGCGGCGATGCGTGGGGCCCGGCCGAAGTCCAAGGCCGAGGCATGGGGTTGGAGCCACGCGCTGATCTATCTCGGCGTGCCGATCCTGATCGCGGCCCTGCACGGCGTCTGCCTAGAGCAGTACGGCTTTTTCCGCGACGAGCTTTACTATCTCGCCTGCGCCAAGCATATGGCGTGGGGCTACGTCGACCATCCTCCCTTATCTATCGGCGTGCTGCGGCTCTTTGTCGATTGGCTGGGCTCCGATTTGTGGGTGGTCCGGCTTCCGGGCGTGATCGCAGCTTCGCTGGGCTCGGTCTTTGCCGCTCTGGCGGCGCGGCGGATCGGGGGCGGCGTCTACGCGCAGGGGCTGACGGCCATCGCTTTTGCCCTTACTCCGGTGTATCTGGTGGTGGGGCACATGTACTCCATGAACTCGCTGGATCTCCTGATCTGGCCCCTGGCCGCCTATCTCTATGCCTGCCTGCTGAAGAAGCCGAACGGCGGGCTTTGGCTGATTCTTGGCGTGGTGCTGGGGGCGGCGATCCTGAACAAACTGAGCGGGTTCTGGCTGATCGGCGGCTTGGGGCTCGGCCTGCTGCTGACCGACCAGCGGAAGCAGCTCAAGACGCCGTGGCCCTGGCTGGCGGTTCTCATCGCCCTGGGCGTGGCCGCGCCGCATTTTTGGTGGCAATACGAAAATGGGTGGGCATCCTTCGAGTTTCTGCGGAACGCCTACGACCACAAGCTGGTGCCGCAGCATCGCGGAATGATGCTGGCCGTGCAGTCGGTGGTGATGAATCCGCTGGCGCTGCCGCTCTGGCTCCTCGGGCTGGGCGCGCTGCTCTGGCAGAAGGACCTCAAGCCGTTTCGGGGCATGGCGGTGGCCTTTCTCTTTGTCTTTGCGCTGGTCGTGATCGCGGGCAAGGCGCGGCCCAACTACATGGCGCCTGCCTTTGTGATGTTGCTGGCTCCGGCGGCGGTCTACGTCGAGCGTCTGGGCGATGCAAAAGGGTGGGGCTGGACCCGTCCGGTCCTGACTGGCCTGATGGTCATGGGCGGCGTCGTGCTGGTGCCGCTGAGCCTGCCGATGCTCCCGGCTCCAGTGTTGGAGCGGGTCATCTCGACTCTGGGAGTCGAGGTGCCTTCCGAAGAAGAAGGGCCGAAGTCGAAACTCCAGGGCTTTGCCGATATGTTCGGATGGCCGGAACTGGCGGGCGAGGTGAAGCGGGTGGTCTCGCAATTGGACCCTGGCGATTTGAAGGGCTGCGCGGTGATTGCGCCCACCTACGGCGAAGCCGCCGCGCTGGAGCACTTTTGGCCGGACGCTCCGGTGCCGATCCTTTCCGGCCACAACAACTACTGGCTGTGGGGGCACGAAGGCTGGGATGGACACTGCGCCATCCTCATCCGCCCCTCTCCCTCCATGCTGGCGCGGTTCTCCCGGGCGGAGCAGATCGGACAGGTGCGCTCCCCGTACGCGGTGCCCTCGCTGAACGGCTCGCCCATCTACGTCGTCCACGGGCTCCGGTCGTCGGTCGATGAGTTCTGGGCGGAGATCAAAGAGTACGAGTAGGCCCGCCGCGGGGTCGGGCGGATTTTGGTATCATATCGGTCCGCGCGCGATTAGCTCAGCGGTAGAGCACTTCGTTCACACCGAAGGGGTCACTGGTTCAAATCCAGTATCGCGCACCATCCCACTTTTCTCCCCCTTCCGGACCCATCTGTCGTCCTGCCCATGGTTCACCAGTTGCCCAGCCACCGCTGAACCTCTATGAAGTTATATACAATGGAGCTGGCCCCAGGGCATTGAGCGAGGGTGATCCGATGACAACCCGCTTGGAGAAGGGAAGCTGATGAGCACGATTCTTTGTCTGAATGATCCAGGGGAAATCTGCTAGATGAGAATCGAGCGAGTGGCGGTCGGGGTCACCAAGCAGATGTCCGGGGCGAGGCCTATACCCCCTAAGGAATATAAGGTGATCCAAAGAAGACAAGGCCGGTGTGGGAATGAATAAAAGAGTTATCCTTATTGCAGTTATCCTTGTTGCAGTAGCTCTTTCAATTTGCTTTGTATTTATAAATGTCAGATATGACTCAGATGGCAAAAACATTGTTAGAGATGTAAAAACAAGGCTGACAACTAGCCCGGAGGAAGGACGGCGATTAGATGATTTGTTCACCAGAGCAAAAAGTCAGCCGATACCGTCGGAGGAGTTGATGCAAATCGTGTACATGGGTGAAAAGGGTGTTTTGTATTGCAACCAGAAACTAGATAGCGCTAGCACAGGCGATAGATCAAGGGCTGTTTATGTGGTCAGCGAGTATGCGATGAGAAATACTGATCCGGATTCTAATGCGCCTTATTACTTGAGGTTAGCTTTTGATAAGAGGAAGGGCATATCGAGAACCGCAAACTATTGGCTGGCACGAACATGCGCTTTGGTCAATTTAGATGGATTGAATTTCGAGAAGGTGGTTGAATTGTCTGAGTCTGACGAGAGTTCCGACAGGTATTTCGCGGCAGTAGTTGCTCAGTTTAAAGCAATAAAGGATGTCAAATACGTGGAACTTTTGCAGAGGTTGGAAACGGACAGCGAGGCATGGATTGCTCAGCTTGCTTCTGATGCTTTAGAATCATATGAAGGAATCTGAGTCGGCACAGGTGTGTGCTGACGGATAAACTGAAATTCAGAGAAGGCCGCGGCTAAGTCATCCCTAAGTCTCTCTTCAGTTCTCCCTTGGTCAGTGTACCGGGAGAGACCTGAAGAGAGACGCTCGTAGACTGAAGTTCGTCCATTCAGGTTCATTCTGCCGTCGTCATACCGAAGGGGTCACAGGTTCAAATCCAGTATCGCGCACCATCCCACGTTTCCTCCCAGGCATGCTTGTCTGCCCCCGTTTTCCACGCCCTCCGGCCAATCTTTATGGATTTTTTATGAGCGGGTGAGCCTGATTCGCAAATAATGTGGAGAGTCGGTTCGGAGCCGACGCTTTGTCGCAATGGTTCGCCTAGACTGGGAATCCGTTTTACGTCCGCCACGCCGAAAAGTGGCGCTGTTGCTGGTTGCGCTGTTCTCCTTCATCTTCAGCGCCATGACCACCGGGGCGGTCTCGACCGCCTTCATATTCCTCGGGACCCTCTGCGTCCTGGGGGCGCTCATTTTGCTGGCCAGAACCTATGGACTCACCAGGGAGTAGGCTTCTACTCCCTGCGTTCCAGCCAGTCAACCCCGGTGCGGATCATGCCGAAGACGTCGCCGTGCCAGCCGTGGCCTCCGGCGTAGGTCTGGTACTCGACCGTCCCTCCCAATGCCTTCACCCGATCACGGGCCGCTTCGGCCTGTGAGATGGGGATGAAGTCTTCCGGCGAGTGGAGAATGTAGAACCGCTTGCCCTTTGCCGCCGCCCTCTCCGGCACCAGACCCTCATTGAAGATCGACATCGCCACAAAGGCGCCCTTCAGCGGCGATTTGGCCGATAGGGAGATCGTCCACACCGCCGGACCGGAAGAGGACCAGCAGAGGGCGTAGACGCGGGCGGGGTCGATGGAGTGGCGGGAGGAGACATCCTTGACGACCGCCGCCACAAAGTCATCGGTGGAGAACTTCATGCCCGTCCACGAATTCTTCGAAGTGGGCCAGACGATGCGGCTGAACTGCTCCTCGCTCCACTTGGGCGCGATGAGCTGAGCCAGCACAAATTCATTGGGCAGGGCGCTCGGGATGCGCGAGACGAAGGGGTTGAAGTCAGCCGATCCATCCCCGCCGGGCATCACCAGCAGCAGCGGTGCCTTCTCGGTCTTCTTGATGGGGCCGATGAGGAAGTAGCGCTTGTCCTTGTCGTCCCCGGCGAAGACCTCCTGGTTGGAGATCTCGGCCGGGGTCTGGCTAATGAGGGTGGCGGCGAGGATGGAGGCGATCACTGCGCCTGAACCTCCAGGTCGTCGATCCAGGTGGTGCCGGGGCCGTAGATTTGGATCGCGACCGATGCGCCGGTGGTTCCGGGCGGGATGGAGATGATCTGCTCGTACTTCTTCCAGTCATGGGTGGCATTGGGCGAGCCGTTGCCGTTCGAGCCGATATACGCGCCCCATTCGGTTGACTCTTCTCCCCCTGAGCCAGCGAGGATGACGGCGATGGTGACCTTCGACGTGTCGTAGGCGCGGACCCATGCGGAGACCTTCACCTTGCTCTTGCCGGCGATATCGATGGGCTGGCGGATCATCTTGACCGGGAAGTAGCGATCCTGGGTCTTGCTCAGCTTGAGCGACGAGCGGCCGCTCTTGAAGACGCTTCGGTCGATCTCGATGACCGACTCCTGAATGCTGGTGTTGGGAGGAAGGGTGGCAGATGCCCAGCGGGCCGGAGGGTTTCCGCCCAGCTCGAAGTCGCCATTCGAGACCAGGTTCTTGCCGGTGAAGCTGGCAGATTCTTCCGGATCGACGGTGCGCGGTGCGTCGGCGATGGCATAGCTGGCGGAGATGTCGTCGAACCAGATTGTGCCCGGCCCGTAGACCTGGAGGGCGATGGTGATCTCTCCGGTGCCCTTCGGGATCACGACGGTGCCCTTGTACTCCTTCCAGCCGTGGTCCGCCGGCGGGTCGCCTGCGTTCTCGGCCCCGATGTAGGCGACCCACTCATGGCTGGCGTCGCTCGGGGGCGCGGTTCCGGGGGTGAATTGAACGTCGAGGGTGGCTTTGGTCATTCCGCTCGCCTTGACCCAGGCGCTGAC
The DNA here is from genome assembly GCA_965652385.1 of uncultured Fimbriimonadaceae bacterium. Taxonomy (GTDB): domain Bacteria; phylum Armatimonadota; class Fimbriimonadia; order Fimbriimonadales; family Fimbriimonadaceae; genus JBGSIR01. The sequence continues at coordinate 198,922 of CBFGUV010000003.1, read as the reverse complement.
GGTGAGGAACTGGGCGGTGCCGTTGTAGGCGATTTTCTGCGACCACTGGGCGATGGGAAAGTAGCGGTTCTCGCTCTTGCTGATCATCAGGCTGCCCTGGCCGGTGTGGGATTCGGTGCTGCTGCGGGCATAGGTGACGCCGGGAATGGCGTTGCCCTGCACCCAGCCGCTCGCATCCGTTTCCAGACTGGAGTTCGACAGGAGATTCTGGGCCGCCTGCGGAGCCTTTGCCTCGACCGACCAGGTGAGGCAGGCTGCGGCGGCGACGATGACAGAAACCGCTCCGAGCCGAACGCCTCGGGGGTGCATCTCGATGTTCTTCATGAGGGAAAGTCTCCTTTTCAGGGTGTGGAAGCTGGCGGTCGCGCCGAGAGCGGCGGTGACTGCGCCGGTTGAATCGCTGGAAACAAGCTTGATGAGCAGACCGCCGTAGCGCGACGCCTTGGCTCCGGTGTGCTCAATGGCTTCAAGGTCGCAGGCCGCTTCGCGCTGGGTTTCCCACTCGCGGTAGGCAAACCAGGCGGGCGGCAGAAAGAAGAAGAGGGCTCGGGCCAGGGTCGGCACCACGCCCATCAGCAGGTCGTTGCGCCGGATGTGGGCCAGCTCATGCGCCAGGGCAAGATGGATCTCATCCTCGGCAAGCTCTTCGAAATCCTTGGGCACAATCACCGCCGGACGCAGCGGACCGAAGACGAGCGGCGACTTCACCTCCGGCGACATGTAGAGGCCGGGCGCGCGGGCGAGGCCCATCTCCGCCGCAATCCGGCGCATCACTCCGCCCAGCAACGAGTCGGTAAGGTCTGCGGCGTTCTTCTTCATCCGATTGAAGCGAAGCCAGCCGCGCACAAAGAGCCCGATCTGCGCCACGACGCCCAGCGCCCAAATCACAAGAAGCGCCTGCACCCAATCGAAGGGCGCGGCTGCGGCCGGTGCGACGGAAGCCGATGATGCGGGCAGGGCTTCGGGGGAAGGCGCTTCCGCCGGAACGCTGATCGGCGCAGAGATCGCCTCGGTTGAGGGCGGCAGAACCGGGAGGGAGATCGCGCCGGGGAGGGCGATGCTGAGGATGAGCTTGAGCGATGCCAGCCACCACAGCACGTAGGCCAGCCGGGCGGGCATCTGCACCAGCTTGGTGACTCCCCAGACGAGAAGGATCAGCAGGCTGCCCTGCCAGATGCCGACCCAGAGGCCCTGCTGAAGCAGGTCTTTCATTCTTCCTCCGACTTCTGCAGATCTTCGACCAGGGCGTTCAGGTCGGCCAGCTCTTTCGGGTCGAGGTTCTTTGCGTCCGACAGATAGGCGACGAAGGGAGCGAGCGAGCCGCCGAGCGTCTTCTCGACAAACTCCTCCACGATGCCCTTCATCAGGTTGTTCTCCTCCACGGCGGGGGAGTAGAGGTAGATGCCTTCGACCGGCTCGCGCTGCAGAAAGCCCTTCTTGCGCAGCCGCTCCATGATCGTCAAGATCGTGGTGCGGGCCAGGCCCCGCTCGTCTCCGAACTGCTCCGCCGTGTCCCTCACGGAGATGGGAGCGTGTTCGGAAACGAACCGCATGACTTCGAGTTCAAGACCGCGTGGCGCCATGATTTCCTCGTTAGACTACACATGTAGTATATCAGCAATACTACACATGTAGTCTAAATCTGAAAAAACCGGATCGCATCATAATCTGGCCGATGCAGGATCGGGTTCAAGCGGTGGTCGATTGGCTGCGCGCCAATGCCGATGAGAAGGTGAAGGAGGGGATGGCGCGGTATGCGATCCCTTCTGACCATGCCTTCGGCATCCCGGTCGGAGAACTGCGGAAGCACGCCAAAACCCTCGGTCGAGACCACGAACTCGCCCTGGCGCTATGGGAAGCCGAATACTACGAAGCGCGGATGCTGGCGGTCTTTGTCGATGACCCGAAGCTGGTGACGCCCGAGCAGATGGACCGATGGTGCGCCGACTTCGACGATTGGGCGATCACCGATACGGCCTGCTTTCACCTCTTCGACCGCACTCCCCACGCCTTTGACAAGGTGCACCAGTGGGCAAAGGAAGAGGGCGAGTTTCAGAAGCGTGCCGCCTTCGCGCTCATCGCCAGCGTCGCCCTGCATGTGAAGAAGGCGGAGGATGCCTCCTTCGCCGCCTGCCTGCCCCTCATCGAAGAGGCGGCATCCGATGGGCGGAACTTCGTCAAGAAGGCCGTGAGCTGGGCCATGCGCGGCATCGCCAAGAAGCGGCCCGCCCTTCGGCCGGAGATCGAAGCGATCGCGCAGCACTTGGCCGAATCGGACGACAAGGCCGAACGCTGGGTGGGGAAAGACGTGGCGCGGCAGCTCTTAAAGTAGCCGGTCGCCGCTCTCTGGCGTGGAAGGAGGTATGGCTGACCAAACCGCCCTTCACGGCGGACCTTCTCTGTGGGTGCAGACCTCCGAACGCACCTCTTATCCGCGCCTGGCAGATGGCTCCAGATTTGAAGTTGCCATTGTCGGCGGCGGGATCGTCGGCGTCCTTGTCGCCCACCGCCTGCGGGGCCAGGGTCGCCGGGTGGCATTGATCGAAGGCCGCCGGGTGCTGGAAGACGTCACGGGCTACACCACGGGAAAGCTGACCAGCCAGCACGGCATGATCTATCACCATCTCATCAAGAGCCTGGGAGCGGAAAAGGCGCGGGCCTATTACGAAGCCAACCAGCAGGGCCTTGCCGACCTCCGAGATGCGGCGGCGCGGAACCTCATCGACTGCGACATGACCAGCGAAACGTCGGGCGTGGTTTTTTGCGGGGATAAAGCCGAAGAGGATGCGCAGAAGGAGGCGGATGCGTTGAGCGAGCTGGACATTCCGCATGAGGTCGTCCATAGCCCCCACCCTCGGCATGGCGGAGCGGTCCAGGTGCTTTTCCCCGATCAGGCACATTTCCATCCGCGGAGGCTGCTTCTGGCCCTGCTCAAGGAATGCCGCGACAGCGGCGTTGAAATCTACGAGGACTCGCGCATAGAGAAGATTGAGGAGCGCGACGAGGACTGCGCTCTGCACTTTTCCGACGGCATGGCACACGCGCGGCAGGTCGTGGTGGCGACCTGCTATCCGATCCATGACTCCGGCTTTTTCGTTGCGAAGCTTGCTCCGTATCGCTCCTATGCCATGGCGGTGAGGCTCCGAGAGCCGGTGCCGAAGGGCATGTTCATCACCCACGGCCAAGAAAACATGAGGTCGACCCGGCCCGCGATGCGGAACGGTGAGTCGATTCTCATCGCGGGCGGGGAGCATCACAAGGTGGGGCAGGAGCCTCGTTCCCCCTATTGCTATGCCGAGCTGGAGGGCTGGGTGCGGTCGAAGTTTGAAGTGGACGAGGTGGTCGCCCGGTGGTCGACGCAGGACAATTGGACGCCGGATGATCGACCCTGCATCGGTCGGTCTCCGCACCGAGAGCGGATATTCGTCGCGATCGGGTTTGGCGGTTGGGGCATGACTACGGGCTGGGTGGCCGCCGAAATTCTTGCCGCTCAGATCAGTGATGAGGAGCACCCCTGGGCTGACCTCTACGACCCGGGTCGGCTCACTGCCGAAATGGTACCGGAGATGGTTTCTGAGAATTGGAATGTGGCCAAGCAGATCGCCAAAGACACATTGACGCCAGGAGAGACGCTGACTGCCGGTCAGATCGAGCCGGGAGATGCCCGCATAGTGGCGGGTCGGCAGGACCGGGTGGCCGCCTATCGCGACCCGGCGGGGCACCTTCATTGCGTCAGCGCGATCTGCCCGCATATGGGATGCCAGGTGGCATGGAACGAAGCGGAAGGTAGCTGGGATTGTCCCTGCCATGGCAGCCGCTTTTCGCCGAATGGCGAGGTCCTCCAGGGTCCGGCCACCGTTCCTTTGTCCCCGCGCGAGATTGATTGATTGGACTGCTTTGCGCGATGTTTATGAAGCCGGCCGCTGCCTCTACGGTTCCTTTCCTCCCTGGCCGTCACGATGGGAGATGGAGTTGATATGAAAGAACACAACCACCCGCCAAAAGAACGGACCGAGGACAAAAAGAAGCGGACGGATGAGAGCCTCAGCGATGACTTCCGGCCGCGAACGGAAGAGAGGAAAGAAAGGGCAGAGGAGATCAGGAACCGCCCGGAAAATCACGAAGGCCGGCAAAAAGACGGCTAGGACGGCTCTTGCCGATTCGCGGTGATCGCGTAGCTGTCGAGGGCGCGCAGGAGGTTTTTGTCCGTGACCTCATTAAGAATGCTGACTTGTGATCGCAGGAGATCTGTCAGCCGCGAAGGCATCTTGATTTCGTCCAGCAGGTCGGCCGCCGAGAAGCACGCGTCGACCTCCCACTTGCCATCGTCGAGGGCGGAGGCGTCGATCAGCTCTTGCGAGGCGACCTGCCACCCGGTTGCGGAGAGCAGATCAAGCAGGACGGCCCGAGCGTAGGGAGTTCTCACGTTCGCTTGGCTGGCTTCTCGGTGAGCCTCAATCTGGCCCTGGATGAAGACCGCAAGCCAGTGTCCCATCTGGTCGAGAGATCGAGGTTCGAGATTCCATTCCGAAAGCAGAAGCCGCTTCGCCCAGGGGCGGAGTCGCTGAAAGGTGTCGCGCAGTCGATCAATGGAATCGAAGTACCAGGTGCAGTGCGCCATCACCACCGCGTCGAAGGAATCTGGCTCAAAGCTGGCGGAAGCCAGGTCATGCTCCAGGCGGAACTTGATGCGGCCGCCCAGCGGGCCTTCGGCAAGGTGTTTGGTGGAGTCGCCGAGAGTGACAGGCGCACCGTAGTTCGGTTCAGCGGCATCAACTGCGAGAATATGCCCGCTCTCACCCACCACTTCGGCCAGCACCGCCGTCATGTCCCCCTGCCCGCAGCCGATCTCAAGTATGCGGTCGCCAGGCTGGATTCCCCATGCCGCAGCGATGCGGGTGCGGAACTCGGTCTGGCTCTCCTGCGCCTCGGGGCTAACGGAATAGGCGGCCATCAGCCTGGCAACTTCAACGGGAGAGCGCATCGAATGGAGTATGACGTTTTGGAGGATTTTCAACGTTATAAGAAGGGAGGTCAGCTAAATGAGAGCGGAACGAATCTCAGAGAGAACTCCCTCAATGATCGCCATGAACTGGGTGATCTATAGCGTGTGTGTGCTGAATGCCGCCTGGGCGGTGGCCATCGGGGTGGCTTATCTCTACGGCGTGCGCGACATCGCCTTTCTTCAGCCCAACGGTTTTGTGACTCTCCTGCCCCCAGTGCTTCTGGCCATCTCCATCATGGAGCACATCGGGAAGCAGTTCAGCAAGAGCATCCTTTGGACGCTCTTCATCAACCTCATCGCCATATCGTTCATGGCGTTTGTGTGCTTCTCGGGTCTGTAGCGCCGCTTTGGTGCGATTCTCCAAGCCTTGCCGCAGGTGCCAAGAGCAGACTGTTCTTGGTGCTTTGATATGTTTGCGGCCGCATCCTTTTACGCGCTAGCGCTTCTTTCTCAAGATTCTTTATCGCTGCCTGCCGGGGCAGAAACGGCTCCGCTCGGGACGCTGGGGCATGTCGAGAAGGTCGGCTCCGGCCCGATTGATATGATCATCCTTCCGGGCGCTCCGTTCGGCTGGAAAAGCTGGGAGCCCTTCATGCAGCGGAACAAGGACCGATACACCATGTACGCGGTCACCGTGCCGGGCTATGACGGCACTCCCTCTCCCGCCAAGCCGGAAGAGCCCAACTATGCCGACTACACTTGGTCGCAGGCGGTGATCGACGCCGTGATCGGCTTGGCGAAGAAGGAGATGATGGACCGCCCGGTCATCCTGGGGCATCACCTTATGTCTGACAACTATGCGGTCTATGCGGCGATCAAAGAACCTTCACTATTCAGGGCCGTGGTCGTGGCGGCGGGCAGCTACGCCTGGGTGCTGCAGTCGCCCAGCAATCCGATGAAGACCGCGAAAGGGCCCGAGCGTGCCGAGATCGTGCTGGATCAGTACCGCCCCATGTATGCCGGCATGTCGGAGGAGGGCTTCAAGGGAGGCCAGATTGCGGCGGCGCTCTTTTCACGCAACGGCGAACATGCAGAAAGGCTGCACAAGGAACAACTGGCCAATTCGATCCCGATCCAGGTGCGCTATCTGCTGGAGTACATGACCCGGGATGTGGGAGATGATCTCGCCCGGCTCAAGACGCCCCTGCTGGTGATCAGCCAGAAACCTCGCACCCTCTCCGAAATTGGTGAGTCCTACCGGGAAGCCCTTGAAGCATCTGGCTCGAATGTCACCACCTGGAAGGCTCAGTTGGCCGTGTTCTTCGGCTCAGAAGAGCGGGCGGCGATGATTCTTTCCGCACCCTGGCACCAGGCGAAGGAGAAGGAGATCGACGTGAAGGTTGTCGATGTGGCCGAAAGCGGCATCTTCATCATGGATGATCAACCCGCGCTCTTCGACAAGCACCTGGCGGACTTTGTGAACGGACTCTAGTTGGCCAGCAGCTGCCGGGGCGGGGCGGAGAACTCCTGCCGGAAGCAGCGGCTGAGATAAGCCTGGTCGCAGAACCCGGTCTGGGCGGCGGCTTCTCCGAGGGAAGCCCCCTGCTTCAGCACGAGCCGGGAGGCGGCGGTCAGGCGGACATCGCGGATGTACTCGGTCACCGTCCGGCCCGTGCCCTGGCGAAAGGTTCGGGCCAGGTGCATCGGACTGATCCCGACCTCACGGGCGATCCGCCGCAGGGAGAGCCGGTCTGCAAACGAATCGTGGATGAAGGCTATCGCCGCCGAGACCCAAGCCGGTTCGCCCATAGGTGCGTCAGGGGCGAACTGCTCGACCACCCCGAAGGCGAGGTCCTCCACCTCATCGATGGGCACGCGTGGGTCGAGTCCTCGAATCAGCAGGCGGATGCTTCGCTTCTGCGCCTCCGTGCGGTGGCAGTATCGATAGTCGTCGAGCCAGGCTTCATCAAGGCCGTACGGCTCAAGCCAGTTGTCGCCGAACTCGATATGGAGGCCCAGCGATCCGTGAGGACCGACCTCATGGTAATGCTCCTGCTCGCGGGGGCGATACCGCACCATCAGGGACTCCATCAAGGTTTCATCGCCCCGGTAGCCCTCCATGTAGTCGCCCCGCAAGGCGATCATCAGACCGGGATTGATGTGTTCGTGCAGGGGATGGATCTGGTCGGGAGGCGATTCCGAGAGGATGACGCCAAACTGGTCTCCGCGCACTTCTCGCAGAGTGCGGAAATAGTATTGGAAGGGCTGCAGTTGGATTTGCGCCATCTCTCCAGTCCCTAATTCGATGCCGGGCGCAGGGAAGTTCCTTACTTTCGATTTCTGAATCGCACGAATCGCGCTGCATTTTGCGTCCGAGTTCTAAAGGGACGCGGAGGTTCTCGATGCGCCCCGCTCTCGGCGATTCACGGCTGCTGGTCTGGCATCTGGGAGGAGGCGGGTTTTTAGTAACCTGCCGTCCACGCTGAGAGTTAGAAATGCAGCGCTGGCGGTGGCCGTACCGGCGGCCCCGCCCAGCCGGGATCTCACTCTAAACCACTTTAAGCGTGGATTTCCTCACCGTTGCCGGCGGCGCGCAGCATCCATCTCCCGAGCAGACACCGGTCTCCGGCAGCACCAATTCCACCCGGCGGGCTCCTTCGTGATCTCCGGTCAATTCGCAAGCGATGGATCGCACCTGCTCGTAGCCGGTCAGCATCAGGAAGGTCGGCGCCCTTCCGTAGCTCTTCATTCCGACGATGTAGAAGTCCTTTTCCGGCTGCGCCAGCTCGACTGCACCGTGGGGAGCGACGGTGCCGCAGCTATGATAGTTGGGGTCGATCATCTCGGCCAGCGGCTTCGGGCTTTCCACCGATGGGTGGAGGTCCAGCTGAAGTTCTGAGATCATCGACAGGTTGGGACGGTATCCGGTCAGGCAGACCACTTCATCAACCTCCAGCCATCTCCCATCTTCAGCGATGAGCGAAACGTGGTCATCGTCGCTGACGACCTCCACAATGCGAAATGCGGTTTCTACCGAAATGCGCTCCTCTTCAATCAGCCGCCGCACCCGGCTGCCGAGGGCGCCGCGGGCGGGAAGCTCATCGGCGGTCTCGCCGCCAAAGATTCCATCCAGCGAGCCTCTTCGCACAGCCCATACAACTTTGGATTCTCCTGCTTCCGCGAGATTGAGCAGGGCGTTGAAGGCGGAGTGGCCGGCGCCGACGACCGCAATTCTTCGCCCGGCCATCCGACCGCGGTCTGCACCCGTCGCATCGGGGATTCGGTGAAGGATGCGCGAGTCGGCCTGGGCTTCACCGATGGAGGGCACGCCGCTGCACCCCAGAGAATTGGGGGTGGTGTAGGTGCCGGAGGCATCGATCACGGCGCGGGCGAGAATAACCTGGCTCTTGCCTTCTGCGTTCTGCGTGGTGATCGCGAATGGGGCATCGGCGCGGCCTATTGTCTTCTGCTTGTCGAACCCGTGGCGAGTGATGCTGGTCACGGTGCATTGCGTATGTAGTCCAGCAGCGATCTCCGGCACGCGGGAAAGCGGTCCGAGATAGGCATCATAAAGCTCTCTTCCAGTCGGAAATTCTTCGGGGTCGGGGGAAGTCCAGCCGTTCCACTCAAGCAGGCGCGCTGCGGCCTGATCAATGCAGTAGCGCCAAGGGGAGAACAGCGAGACATGGCCCCAGCTTCGCACGCTGGCTCCGGCGCTGATGCCCGCCTCGATCAGCAGCGGCCGCTCGCCTTTCTCAACAAGATGCGCTGCGGCAGCCAGTCCGACCGGTCCTGCTCCAATGATGGCAATGGGAAGAGAGGGAGAGTCCATTTCTATAAAGCTGATCATACTGCGATATTTCGAGAAACATAGAAATAATATGACCAAAGGGAAGCATGGCTGGCCTTTGGTAACCTGAGCGGCATGCTGAGACCCCTTCTGATGTCCGGGCTGCTGCTGGCTCTGTCATCGGCCTTTGCCCAGCCCGCAACCGATTTCTTTGAAATCGCCCCATCCACCACCCGCAAAACCATCAATCTGCCGAGCGGACAGCTTGGCTACACGGCCACCGCCGCCCAGATTCCTCTGCGCAGCTCCACCGGCGAGGTGGAGTGCCGCATGTTCTATGTGGCCTACACGAAGGAGGGCGCGGACCCGGGGCGACGCCCCATCACTTTCGCCTTCAACGGCGGCCCGGGCAGCTCGACCCTGTGGCTGCACATGGGTTCGCTTGGCCCGATGATGGCTTCCATGCCCGATGACGGTTCGTTGCCGAAGCCGCCCTATGCCGCCGTCCCGAACCCCGACACCTGGCTCGACTTCACCGATGTGGTCTGCGTGGATGCGCCGGGCACGGGATACAGCCGCATCGCGCGGCAGGATCTGGCCAGCCGCTACTTCGGCGTGCGGCCGGATATCAGCGCCTTCACCAACTTTGTGCGCGAGTTTCTCAAGGAGCATGGCCGCTGGTCTTCGCCCATCTTCATCGCGGGGGAGAGCTATGGCGGCATCCGCGGCTCTGGCCTGAGCGCCAGCCTTTTTGATGCGGGGATTGCCGTGAATGGCTTCATCAGCATCTCGGGCACCAACAGCTATCTCACCCTGGATGGCGCGAGGGGCAACAATGTGAAGTACGCCTCGTTCTTCCCGACCCTCTCCGCCTGCGCCTGGTACCACAAAAAGCTCGGCTCCCGATTCCGCTCGGTCGAGGCGCTGGTCAAAGAGGTCACCGATTGGGTGCAGAACGAGTATGTGGTCGCGCTGCACAAAGGCGACAGCCTCAGCGCGGCGGAGAAGGATCGCGTCGCGGGCAAGATGTCGGAGTATCTCGGCGTGAGCAAGGAGTACTGCCTGGGCTCGAATCTTCGGGTGCCGGAGTTCGCGTTCTTCCGCGAGCTGCTGCGCGATGAGGGATTGATGATCGGTCGCCTGGATGGCCGGATCACCGGCAAAGAGGAGCAGAAGGAGGGCGACCGCGGCAGCGGCGACCCGAGCGATGACGCCATCACGCCCCCCTATGTCGCCTCGGTGAATCACTACCTGACCGAAGTTCTGAACGTGAAGACCGACATGCCGTATCTCACCTACGGCAGCGTGCGGCCTTGGAGCGAGCCGGAGGGAAGCTATGCCGAAACCGCCTCCGACCTGCGCCGGGTCATCGCCCGCAACCCGCACTTCCGCGTGCTGTATGCCTGTGGCTACTACGACGTAGCCTGCCCGTTCTACGGGACGATCTACATGGTCAACCAGATGGGGCTGGATGAAGAGTCGCGAAAGCAGATCTCCTACACCTACTATCCGGCCGGGCACATGATGTACACGGAAAAGGGCTCGCGCAAGAAGTTTCACGACGATGTGCGCGACTTTGTGCAGGCCGCTCTGGCCGACTAGCCGTCGCCCTTGGCTCGCCGATATTGGTCCAGATGCCGCCGGAAGTCTTCTTGGAAGGCTGGCGGCATCTGCTCCATCGGGACCGGTTCACTCTGCGGTGTGCGGGAGCGGGCGGTGCGGGCAAAGCGGCCCGCCGGGCCGAAGTCGAGCGCGGCCTGCAGGAAGGATTGATTCCCGGCAAAGTAGCGATCCACCCGGCTCCAGCTTTCGGGGGCGTAGACCTTGAAGTAAGCGACATCCTTTGCCGTCACCTCGCCCACAAAAGGCTCGCCATCGGCATACCGGATGGCAAAAAACTTCTGAAGGTCGTTCATTCGGATCAGCACGGGTGTGGCCGCGCTGATCTGGGCGGGCAGGTTCGGTGCGATCAGCGCAAAGAAGTCGCGCTCGTACTCAGTGTTTGCGTCAAGGTCGGGCAGCGCCCGCCGGATGTCGAGGCCGGCTCCATCGAGCTGAAGCATCTCTTCGACATCCTCCTTCTGGCTTCGGCTCAGCGTGCCGTAGGTGAGCAGGAGTCCGTCCCCCTTGGCCACCTTCTGCTGGGACTCGGTCAGCCGCCCGTAGAGGCGCAGGAGGGGAGCGTCTTCGGTGAAGGAAATCTCGCGGTTCCACAGGTCAGATTTGATGAACTCCAGCGCGTTGCGATAGGATTCTGTCCACTGGCAGGCAACGGCGAGACTGGCGGCGGATTCGAGTGTGGTGTCCTCGGATTCGGCGAGATGCCGTGCGAAGGCGGCCGCCTCCTTGCGCGGAATGCGGGCCTTGCGGGTGGCATCCAGATCAAGGCTGGTGAAAAGGGAGACGCCATCCCGAAGCCGATAATCCACTCCGAAGAACGACTGGTCGATCACGATGGCCAGGTTGTATGAGGTGCGGCCGTAGGTTGCGCGGATATAGGCGCCATCGGGGATGAGCGCGGCGATGTCGGTCTTTGTCTCCTCGGCCCACTGGCGGTAGACCTCGTGCATCCGGCTGGTGAGCATCTCCTGCTCGTCCATGCGGCTCATTTCGTCCAGCCGCTCGCCCGGTTCCTGCGCCCAGATCTGCGGGGCATTGAACACTCCCTTCACTCCGGCATTGGTGATCTGGTTTTCAGGTTCGAGCCCATCCAGCGGAATCTCGAGTTCATCGGTGACCTTTTCGTAGAAGCGGTCTCGGCCCCCGAATCCGCGAAAGGTCGAGTACAGATAGTGTCCGGTGTTTCTGACCGTGATGCACCACAGCCGCTCATCCGCTTCCGGGTCGAGGTAGTAGGCGTAAGCGGGCCGCCAATCGTAGCCGCCCAACTCGTCTCCGCTCAGGCCGAGGGATGAGATGGCATCGCCGTAAAGCCTGCGCTCGGCAGTGAAGTCATTGAGAATCTGCCTGGCGGAAGCGGGGAACCGTTCGGCTCGGTTTTCCGCTTCAAGGAGGAAGGTTCGCGCTTCCTGCTCGGGTATCTGGCTCAGCCGATCGGAACCGATGGCGTGGATCAGCCGCAGGTGGGCGCGTGGGAGGGGCGTCTGCTGGAGCAGGGGATGGGCACTCTGCAGCCCATTGGGCTGCCGGCTCAGGCTGCGGATATCGAAGATCAGCTTCTTGGCCGCTTCCCCTGAAAGCGTGGATGGTGCGGGGTGCTTCTTCAGCCAGGCCGCAATGTCCGCTTGGCGCTTGGGCTGCAGAGAATCCTTGGGAGGCCAGGGAGAGCGGAAGACTATCTCCCCTTCGATCTGCTCCCACTCCGCCCGGCAGATGACCGCGAGGGAATCGAGGATGCTCTCGGCGGAACGCTCCTTGAAGCTCACGCAGACCCAATCGCGCTCCGGGCCGCCGATGACCTTGATCGGAACGCCGGTGCGCTCGCTGATCTGCGACATCACGTTCGGCAGCGTGTCGTTCTGGACTTCCAGCGTGATCGGGGTCTGCGGCCGCTGGCCGAAGGCAAGTGCGAGCGCGAGAGAGGTCAGCATGGGTCTGCCTCTCAGTATGATTACAAATGTAGTTAAGTGTCAAGAAGGCTTCGGTGAAGTCTCGAATCCCGCCGCAATCAGAGCGTCCCATCCGCCGCGCACGGTGAAGGCTCCGGTCCAGCCTGCGCTGCGCAGCTCTTCGGTCACCCGCTCGGCGGTCGCATCGTCCGGGCATGCGCAGAAGACGGCGACGCGGCTGCCCTTGGAGATTCCGTTCCGCTCCGCATCGCGCCGGGCGAATTGGGGATGGAGTCGGGCGGAGTCCTTGATCACCACTTCAGAGTCGATGTAGTCGGTCTCCTGCCGCACATCGGCCAGCCAGGCGGGAACTCCCTGACCGAGCAGGGAGGCAATCTCTGCCGGGGTCAGGTGCTCCGGCATCGTCAGCACTTCCGCCGGGTCGGCGACAGGCTGAGCGTCGGCGGCCCGGCGATCCGCCCGCTTTCCGAAGGCCATGATCGACCCGCCGTGAAGCGCCACCGAGACCAGAACCACCACCGTGGCCACATGGAAAAGCGGCTCGGTGCCCGGTGCGCCGCCGAAGATGGGCACCAGGATCAGCAGGAGCGTGCTCAAGCCGCGGGGACCGAACCAGACGATCAGCCGCTTCGAGGTGCTGTCGGTCTTGGTCTTCCAGAGGGCGAGGGCCAGGGTCACCGGCCGCGCCAAGAGGGCGAGCACCACGAAGGCAGCAATCGCCACCGTGACCGCCCCCATGCCCGTCCAGATGAGCGACGCGCCCAGCAGGACAAAGGTGAAGAGCAGCATGATCTCCGCCGTCGTCTCGCCGTACTCGCGGAAGCAGTCGCAGAGTTCGGTGTCGAGCGAAGAGATGGTGAGGCCCGCCGCGAAGACAGCCAGGAAGCCGCTGCCGTGCAGCGATTCGGCGGCGGCGAAAGAGGCCAGGGCGATGCCGATGGAGTAGAGCGATTCGTAGTCGCGGCGCACGCCCACGCGGCGGCGCATCTGCTCCAGCAGGGTGATGGCCACCCAGGCGACAAGGGCACCCGCCCCCGGGCCGATGACGAGCATCTGCATCAAGAGCTTGCCGGTGTTGATCGATTCGCCATGCGCTGATGGAGCGGCGAAGGCCATCGCGACGAGGATGATCGGCAATAGCACGACGTCGTTCAGCCCGCTTTCCAGCCGAAGCGCCTGGCGGGCGGCGGAAGGGAGATCGTGCCTCTTGAGCAGTCCGCGCAGGATGACCGGATCGGTCGAGGCAAGCGGCGCCGCCAGGATCGCGGCCAGCGGCAGGGGCAGGTCCAGCAGGCGCATTCCGGCATAGGTGATCAGCCCGGCGGCGATCAGCGTCCCCGGCCCCAGAATCAGCGCGGCCAAGCCGGCGTGCTTCCTCACCTCCTGAATGTCGATGACCAGCGCATCGGTGAAGAGCACCAGCCCAAGGCTCAGCGTGGCGACCATGTGGAGCATCGAAGAATCGAGCCCCACATCCAGCAGGCCGAACCCGTACGGTCCGAAGATCGCACCCAGCGCGAGAAAGACGCCGACCTGCGGGAAGTTGCTCTTCTCGATGAATCCCGAGAGGAGCGCAGAGATGACCACCACCGCTCCGACCAGGCCGAAGAAGAGGGGAAGGTTGTGTCCCGCGAGACCTTCCATGCTGGCTACCTATCTACGATCTGCTCGGAGAGTAGTCCGCTTCGAATAGGTACTCGCCGCTGCCGACGCGATAGCTGCCGTCGGCCAGGGGCGTGAGCCCCGACTTGGACTTCACGTTTGCACCCGGAACGACGATCTCGGCCTGGGCGTTGGGCGGAATCACGACCCGCAACGTTAACCGGTCTCCCTTCACCGACCACTCGGAAACCACCTCTCCGCGCACCGAATCGTAGGAGGACTTCAGCCAGTCGAGGTTGGGGTCGATTTGAGGGGCGACGCGGATGCGCTCGAAGCCGGGCTCGGTGTTGGTGATGCCCGCCGGCTGCTGGAACATCCAGCCGACCACCGCGCCGAAGGCGTAGTGGGCGAAGGAGTTCATGCCCGGGGTCTGGAAGCCCTTCTCGGGCGTCCAGCCATCCCACCGCTCCCAGATGCTGGTCGCGCCGTTGACGATGGTGAATCCCCAACTGGGGAAGGTGGTGTTGTGCAGAAGGCGGAAGGCGACATCGTTGCGGCCGATCTTGCTGAGGACGTGCATGATGTCCCGCGTTCCCACGAAGCCGGTGCTGAGGTGCCAGTTCCGCTCTTCGATGTTGCGGATCAGGTGCTGCTCGCCCATCTCGCGCTGCGGGTCGTCCAGAAGGTCGAATCCGAGCGCGAGGATGTAGCCGCACTGTGAGTCGCCCGCAACGACGCCATCTTCGGCCACATAGTGCTCCTGAAAGGCATCCTTCACACGCTCGTAGAGCCCGCCGTACTTGCGGGCATCCTCCTCGTGGCCGAGTTCGCGAGCGGCTTCGCTGAGGATCTTGGCCGAACCGGCAAAGTACGCCATGTAGATGACATCCGCCGGGGTGTTGTCCTCGATGTTCAGCCAGTCGCCGAAGCAGTGGTAGCTGTCCGGGGGCAGCAGGTTCGGCTTGGAGCGGTTGACGTAGAAATCGACGAACCGCTTCATGTTGGGGTAGTGGCGGGCCAGCAGCTCGCGGTCGCCGTACATGTCGTACGTGACCCACGGGCAGATGACGCCCGCCGCATCCCAGGCGGGGCCGCCGTCGTTGTCGGCGACTTTCAGGGGGGCGACCATCGGGTACTGGCCGTCTGGCCGCTGCGAATCATCCAGGGCGACCAGCCATTTGGTGAAGAAGGGCTGCACATCGCTGAAGTAGGTGGCGGTGCGGATATAAGCCTGGGCGTCGCCGGTCCAGCCCAGCCGCTCGTCGCGCTGGGGGCAGTCGGTGGGGATGTCGATGAAGTTCATCCGCTGCGTCCACCAGGCGTTGCTCACCAGCTGGTTGATCATCGGGTCGCTGGTCTCGAAAGTGCCGACGGTCGGGGTGTCGCTGCTGATGGCGATGCCGACCACCTCGTCCGGGCTCGGCTTATGCCCCAGACCGGTGACTTCGATGTACTGGAATCCGTGGAAGGTGAACTTGGGCTGCCACTCTTCGACGCCCTCTCCCTTGCAGATGTAGGTGTCTATGGTGCGCGCTCCGCGCAGGTTGGTCGTGTAGACCGTTCCGTCGGGGTTTAACCGCTCGGCGAAGCGCAGCACGATCTTCTGCCCCGCCTTGCCGCGGATGCGGAGGCGGGCAAATCCGGCGAGGTTCTGCCCAAGGTCGAGCACATAGACATCGGGGGCGACTTCGTTGATGCTCTTCGGCTTCAGTTCGTCGTAGGCGACGACCGGCTGCCCGGGGAAGGGTTCGATCAGGGGATCGATCTCCGCTCCGGTATCGGGCCTGCTCCAACCCTCCGCATCGTAGCCGGGCTCATCCCAGCCGCTGGTCTCAAGACGGGCATCGTAGGTTTCGCCCATCAGGAAGTCGGCCTCTTGGGTCGGGCCGGTTGCGGCCTTCCAGTCGGGGCTGCTGGCCACGATCTGCTTGGTGCCGTCTTGGTATTCGATCTCAAGCTGCACCAAGGCGCGGATATTTGCGCCGTAGTGGTCGCGGGTGCCGCTGTAGCCCAGATAGCCGGAATACCAGCCATCGCCCAGCAGCACGCCCACCGCGTTGCGGCCCGATCGCAGGGCCTCGGTCACATCGTAGGCGCGGACATAGACGCGGGTGTTGTAGTCGCTCCAGCCGGGCATGAAGAGTTCGTCGCTGACGGCTTCGCCGTTGAGCCGCAGCTCCAGCAGGCCGAGCGCAGAGCCGTAGATGACGGCGCGGCGGATTGGCTTTTCAACTTCAAACTCATGGCGAAGCTGACGCGGTGGCGGGAGAATCAGCGTGCGCTGCACCCGGTTCCACGGACCGATGCCGTACTTGCCGATCACTCCGGCAACCCGGCCGCCGATCTGCCAAGATTCGTCGGTGACGATCTCCACTTCGCGTCCGCCGGGATAGGTGATGGAAGCCCGGGCCAGCAGGCCGGCCGAACTGCCGTAATCGACGGCGGTGACCGTAAAGGTGTTTTCTCCTTCGCGGAGGAACTGGCTTAGATCGACCTTGACCGGGCGCTTCCAGGCATCAGCCTGACCGTCGCTCTGTCCGGCGGTGCGTCCGTTGACGGAGAGCGAGAACTGATCGTCGGCGGTGATCCAGATCGCGGCTTCTTCAAACCCTGGCTCCACCGTGAAGGTGCGGGTGGCGGTGATGTTCTTTTCTCCGCCCTGGTCCCATATCCATGAGGCTCCGTAGAAGGAATCCTGACGCTGCTCCACCTGAGCGGGCGCGTCGTAGCCGATCCACTCGGCCTGCCAGTCCGAAGGATTGAGCAGGCCGACCGACCAAGTCGCTGGCTTGCTCCAGCCTGAAGCCACGCCAGCCTGATCCCACACCTGCACCCGCCACCAGCAGGGCTGGCCGGACTTGAGCGGTTCGCCCGCGTATTGGATGCCGTAGGTGGCGTCCGACTCGACCCGGCCCGTATCCCAGAGGTCTCCCTTGCCGGGCGCTCGGCCCACCTGAATCCGGTAGGCGGTCTGGGAGAGATTGCGGTCGTTTTTATTGACCGCTTCGAGCTTCCAGCTGAGGGTTGGGGAGGGGGTGCCGATGCCGATAGGATCGACCAGGGCCTCGCATCGCAGATGGACGGGAGCAAGGCTTCCGGAGGCCGAGATCATGGCCGAGAGGAGCAGGGAAGACAGCATCGCCGCCATTCTACAGAACGCAGAAGGACGGCGACGCAATTTTTCGAAAGGCTAGTCGTCGCCCCAGATATCAGCGGTGCTGACGACATCGCCCGCGAGCTTGTCGATGGTGCGGCGCAGGCTGGCGGGCTCGATGCCGCGATTGTCGATGGCGATGCCCATCATCAGGATGTCCTTGCTCGTGATGTAGAAGTTCACGGGCTGGGTGCGGGCATTGGCCTTGAGCATCTCCTTGTAGGAGGCGGCATCGCCGTCGGCAGGGCCGAAGCTGACCGTCAGCCATGCATAGTTCTTGCTCGGGCTGATCTCACCGGCCATCGGAATGTTGAAGCCATCACGGGTGATGGTGAATTCGAACTTCTTGGCGGCGTCCGTTCCAAGCTCCTTGGTGGTGTAGCCCATGTTCTCCACCATCGATTTGAACGAGTCATAGTCGACGGCCTCATTCTGAGGGACCAGGGGGGCGGCGAGGAGTACACCGGCGAGGGGCAGGACAGTAGCTATTCGGTTCATATATCTTTCCGTTTATTGCCGCGATGGCAGTGCGTTGCTACAGATTGTGACTGATGGGATGAAGAAAAGTGTCGCCGGAGTTTGCTGGTTGACAAGCAGATTAAGCATTGACTTAATTAAGTGGCAGCGCATATAATTTGGCGAGTGGATTCCGAATACGCGGTTGAGCTGAGGCGAACAGTAAAGACATCCGCGGCGGGAATCTATGCGGCTTGGACCGAGCCTGACCTGATGGCGAAATGGCTGGGAGAGATTGTGGAGGCGGATGTCAGGGTGGGTGGCCGCTACCACTTTCGGCTGCGTCACGGGGCGTCGGTCTATGACCACTCTGGACAGTACTTGGCGCTCGATCCACGCAAGCATGTTCGCATGAGCTTTACCGCCGCCGCTCCGGATGCGGCTCATGATCCACATGCCACCGTGAACAACGAATTCATCGAGATGATCCTCAACCCGATCGGAGACTGCAACACCGAGCTGATCTTCATCAACGGCTGGGATGGCTGGAGTCCGTCTCTGGATGAGGTGCGGGAAGCCAAGGCCGCCTGGAACCTGTGGCTCGACCGGATGGAGGCGTCGCTGGCATGAGCGCACTGCCCATCTTTGAAGTCCTCGCGGTGCCTTCACGACGCCGGATCGTGGAGCTGTTGGCGGAAGGACAGAAGACGGTCGGCGAGATCAGCGAGCAGTTCGAGATCAGCGGCCCGGCAGTCTCGCAGCATCTGCGCGTTCTGCGCGAATCGGGCGTGGTGGAAGTGGAGGTGGATGCGCAGCGGCGCATCTATCGCCTGCGGCAGGATTCGCTGGACGAAGTGCAGATGTGGCTCGATCAGGTGCGGTCTTTCTGGAGTGCGCGCCTGGATGTGCTGGAAAGAGAATTGAACAAGGAGAACCCATGACCCAAGTCACGCAAACCGTCATCCTCGACCGCGACCTGCCCGGCCCGATTGATCGGGTCTGGCGGTACATCACCGAACCGGACTTGATGGAGACCTGGCTGGGGCGAGGCACCATCGGGGCTGTTGGAGCGCCGGTCCGCATCGAGCAGAACGAGTCTTCGCCTTATCAGAGTCCGTTCACGATCACCGGCGAAGTGCTGATCAACGATCCGCCGCACGTTCTGGAATACACCTGGCAGCCCAGCGAGGAGGAGAGGACGTCTATCGTGCGGTTTGAGCTGCGGGAAGAGGGGGGCGGAGTGCGTCTGCGCATCGCGCACTCGCGGTTGTTGGATTCGGACATCTCGCTGGTCCGCGCCGGCTGGCTCACCCACACTGAGTTCATGCTCGACAAGCTTTTGGACCGCGAATCGGAGCCCTTTATGGACCGATTCCGACAGCACCACACGGGGCCGATCCCGGGAGTTGAAGAATGAAGCCTAAGATTGACTTTGTATCCATCGCCGTTGACGACATTCCCCGGGCGCTCGCCTTCTATCAGGCCATGCTCGACTCCTCGGACGACTGCATCCGGCACGGCGAAGACCATGTCTCGATCAGCCTAGAGAATGGATTCACGCTCGTGCTCTACTCGCGGGAGGAATTGGCCAAGTTTCCGCGCAAGCGGGGGATGGGCGAGGGTTCGGCCTTCATCCTGAGCCACCTCACCGAGAACCGGGAACAGGTGGGTGAGATTCTCGGGAAGGCGGAGGCCGCCGGTGCCGTGATCTCCAAAGCGCCGGAAGCCTATGACTATGGCTACTACGGCTACTTCGAAGATCCCGACGGACATCTTTGGGAAATCGGCTGCGACTGAGGCCGCATCGGTCCTGCCCAGGCTTTGCTCGTCCCGTAGAACCAGATGGTGTGAGCCGCATCTACCAATTCTTTGATCGGGTGGACCCGGTCATCGTCGATTGGATGGCCCGCAATGGCATCCTCCTCCTCCGCGTCAGCCTGGGCATCGTCTTCTTTTGGTTTGGGGTGCTCAAGTTCTTTCCCGACATGAGCCCGGCGCAGGAGTTGGCCGGGCGCACCATCGCCGACATGACGTTCAATGTGGTGCAGCCCAGCGTCAGCCTGCCCGTGCTGGCAGCGTGGGAGTGCCTCATCGGGCTCGGCCTGATCACTGGACGCCTGCTGCGCCTGACGCTCTTTCTGCTGTTTCTGCAGATGCCGGGCACGCTGATGCCGCTCTTCTTCTATCCCGGCGAGGCATTCACTCAGCCTCCGATTGCTCCGACCCTGGAAGGCCAGTACATCATCAAGAACCTGGTTCTGATCAGCGCGGGCATCGTGGTCGGTGCGACCGTGCGCGGCGGAAGACTCACGGTGGAGTCTTCGGAGGTTAAGGGACCGTAATCCGCATCCCCGGCCCGGTAAGGTCAGGCGGTGAATAAGGAAGGTGAACTGCAGTGACCCTTTTGATTGCCGCTCTGGCGATTTCGCAGGCAAGCGAATTTCGCGTCATGACTTTCAACATCTGGGTGGGTGGCACGCGCCATCAGCCCATCTCTCAAACCGTAAAGGCTATTGAAGCCGCTCGCGCCGACATCGTCGGCATTCAGGAACCGGGCCGCAGCCTCGACACCATCGGCGACGGACTCGGCTGGAACGTAAGCAGCAAAGCGAGCCTGGTGACCAAGCATAAGATCGTCGCGGACTGGAATGTCGAAGGCGCTTCTTGGGGCGGTGCCGAGATCGAGCTGTCCGATGGCCGTCGGGTCTTTGCCTACAACTGCCACTTGACCGCCTACCCCTACGGCCCCTACGAGGTCCGCGATGGGAATGCGAAGACGGTGCAGGCGGTCGTGGATGTAGAGACCAAATCGGGCCGAGTGCCGCAGGTGAAGGCGATGCTCGCCGACATGGCGCAGCGCACCAAGCCGGGCGATGCCGTGGTCTTCACCGGGGACTTCAACGCCCCCTCGCATCTGGACTGGATCGATGCGACCAAGAACCGCACGTTCGGCTTGGTCATGCCGTGGCCGGTGAGCAAAGCGGTGGAGGAGGCGGGCTTCAAAGACAGCTACCGCGTGATCCACCCGAGCAACATCCGCAAGCCGGGCTTCACCTGGTCGCCGGGCTATCCGGTGGGCAACTTCGAGCAGGATGACGTGATGGACCGGATCGACTTCGTCTACTTCCGCGGCCCGGGCCTGACCGTCCGCTCAGCGGAGATCGTGGCGGAGAAGGGGGCGGTGACCGATATCGCCGTCGATCCCTGGCCCAGCGATCACCGGGCGGTGGTGGCGGGCTTTCGCCTGGCTCCCTAATGCCGTTTCAGCGAAGGGAGTAGCCTAGCGAAACGGACATGAAAGGCATGCGAGATACCCTAGCCTGCGCCGCGATTGCGGTGGCGGCAGTCACGACCCTGACGGCGGCGAATCAGCCGGACAAGGCTGCCGTTTCGATGGCCAATCTGCCGGAGATGCATAAGGCGATTGAGCTTTATGCCACTGACAACGGCGGATATCCGATGATGTCCAGTCTGCCGACCGCAAACCCCCGCACGCGCTGGCCGGACTACACGCTTCAGTACGCATCTGGCGCGCATATCTACACCAATCCGCTGTCGCCCGAGGACATGATCAACCGTAAGTGGGCGCATGACCAGAACCTCACATGGGGCGGTTATGGCTACAACTTCCAGTATCTCGGCAACTCGCGGGTAGATGCGGAGTCCGGCCTGCTGCCCTTCACCGCAAAGCCGTCCGAGATTTCCGCTCCCGGTGAGACGGTGATGATTGCGGACACTCAGGGAGTCCGCGGGGACGACGGTTCGCTGGCGGGCGGCGTCTACACGGTTGATCCCCCGCTGCCCAGCGCGAGAGGAACCACTCGCCCGAGCGGCTTCTATGGCGATGGCGACGGATGCGGAAGCGGCCCGATGGGCTGCCGGTCCACTCCGGCGGAGTGGCTGGTGAACCGCACTCATGTTCTGCTGGTGGATGGTCAGGTGGTGGTGATGAACCGCGCCCGGCTGGACGACAAGAACGGAGACGGAACGCTGGATAACGGCTGGTTCAACGGATCGGCCGATCCAACCAAGCGCTGACCCGGAGCCCAGGCTCTGCGCCGCGTATACTTTGGGGCTGAACTCCATTGGAGTTCAGCCCCTTCCCATGTCCGCTGAGACCATTCTGAATGAGGCCAAGCGCCGCCGGACCTTTGCGATCATTTCGCACCCGGACGCCGGCAAGACGACGCTGACCGAAAAGCTCCTGCTTTACGGCGGCGCGATTCAGCTTGCCGGATCGGTCAAGGCGCGCAAGAACCAGCGGCGGGCGACTTCCGACTGGATGGAACTGGAGAAGCAGCGCGGCATCTCGATCACCTCGACCGTTCTGCAGTTCGAGTACCGCGACCATGTGCTGAACCTGCTCGACACCCCCGGCCACGACGACTTCAGCGCGGATACCTACCGCACCCTGATTGCCGCCGACTCGGCGGTCATGCTGATCGACAACGCCAAGGGCGTCGAATCGCAGACGCGCAAGCTCTTCGCGGTCTGCCGCCAGCGCGGGCTTCCCATCTTCACCTTCGTCAACAAGCTCGACCACGAGGGGCCGGGGCCGCTGGAAATTCTGGCCGACCTGGAAGAGAGCCTCGGCATCCAAAGTGTGCCGGTGAACTGGCCCATCGGTCAGGGAGTCGACTTCAAGGGCATCTGCGACCGGCAGAGCCGCACGGTCCACCTGTACGAAAAGGTGGCGCACGGCTCCACGCGAGCGGGCGCACAGACGCTTTCGCTCGACGACCCCGAACTGAAGGCGGTTGTGGGAGACGCGCTCTACAACAAGCTGATGGAGGACCTTGATCTGCTCTCAGTCGCAGGCGAGGAGCTTGATCTGGAGAAGGTTCTGGCGGGCGAACTAACCCCGGTCTTCTTCGGTTCTGCCCTCACCAACTTCGGCGTGAGCCCGTTCCTGGATTCCTTCATTCAGATGGCCCCGACTCCCGAGGCCCGCATCGACGAAACGGGGACGGGTGGGGCGAATTTCAGCGGCTTTGTCTTCAAGATTCAGGCGAATATGAACCCGGCGCACCGCGACCGCATCGCCTTTCTGCGCGTGGTGACGGGCGAGTTCAGCAAGGACATGGAAGCGCTGAACAAGCGGTCGGCCAAGGAACTGCGGCTCACCCGCCCGCAGCAGCTCTTTGCCCAGGAGCGGAAGACGGTCGAGACCGCCTATCCGGGCGACATTATCGGCCTGACCAACCCCGGCGCGTTTCTGCTGGGCGATACCATCACCACCGATCCGGCGATTCAATTCGACGAGGTTCCGGAGTTCGTGCCGGAAGTCTTCTCGCGCTTGGTCAACCTGGATGTGTCGCGGCTGAAGCACTTTGAAAAGGGCATCGTGCAGCTGTGTCAAGAGGGGCTGATCCAGCTCTTTTGGGACAAGCGAAGCGCACGGCGCGAGCCGATCCTCGGCGCGGTTGGACGGCTGCAGTTTGAGGTGGTCCAGCATCGCCTGGAGATGGAGTACAGCGTCAAGACGCAGATCGAGCCGCTGCCCTACGAGATCATCACCTGGGTCGAGGCTCCGGACGAGGTCTTGGACAAGATCTACTGGGGCGAGAGCGCTTACCGCCTGACCGACAACGATGGCGCAGCCGTCGTGCTCTTCACCAACGAATGGCAGCGCAGCTACGCCGAGCGGAACAACGAAAACGTCAAGTTCCGCGCCACTCCCACCGACAGCTTCACCGCCCTGGCCAAGGGCGCGGTGTAAGCTTCTCGCGTGGAGCGCGTTCAAGGGAACGAATGGCAGGTCTGGCGCGATCTGCTAGCGGAGGCGTCGGCCGCCTTCGGTCCTGATCGCAGGGCTTTGTATCGGCGGGCGGTACACCAGCTTTCCGACTCGGCGGAAGCCTTGGCTCAGCAGGCAGAGTATCAGGCCAGCTTGGGCCAGGATAGCGAACTCATTGATCTGCTCTATCGCCGGGCGACGGAGATTGAGCCCAATGCTTCGATCTGCACTCGCTGCGGCAACTGGCTGGCCCGGGAAGGGCGGCTGGCAGAAGCCGAGGAGATGCTGAAGAAAGCGATTGCGCTGGATGACAGCTGCCCCGTTGCACTGGTTTCGTTGGGGAATCTGCTCGCCTTTCGGCTCGGTCGTGCCGCAGAAGCGCAGACTTTTTATGAGCGCGCGATAGCGATTCATCCTAATGGTGGGGTCAGTGGCGACTATGCCCGGTATGCCCATCGTTTTCTGGGAGACAGGGAGGCCGCTCGTTTCCACTATGAAAAGGCGCTGGCGTTTGATGCGGAAGAGGCCTCCGCGTGCGCGGGACTGGCTCGCTTGCTGGTGAAGTCGGGAGATGACTTGGCGAGGGCGGAAGAGCTGTTCTCCTGGTCGCTTGATCTGCGGTTTGATTGGGAAGTGGCGGCCGACTATGCCGACTTTATCGCAGAGGTTAAAGGTGACCGAAACGCCGCGCAACGGCAGTATCAAGATGCCCTGAGAATTGCGCCGCAGGAGGGAGGGTTGAAGGCTCGCTATGAGAGATTCCTTTCAGCTACACCATCTGGTTAAGGCCGGATGCCTTGGTTTGGTCTTGGGGATCGCAGGGTGCGGTGAGAAGCCAGTGACGCCTGAAGCGCCTCCCGCAACTCCCCTTGTTATCGAGATTGAGGACGAAAAACCGCCCCAGCCGGAGATCGTGATCGACAGCCAAATGTCGGCCGAGGAGGCGCTGGGCGGGGATCGGTTCCCGGCGGATGTGGTAGCGCAGATGCGGGTACTTGAGGTTGAGTACCTTGGCTTCGATGACTTGATTCACCGGGGTCAACTGGTGGTGCATCGTGACTTGGCGCCAGAAGTGAAGCAGATCTTTGCGGAGATTCTGGAGGCGGAATTTCCGATTGAGAAGATGGTGCCGATCAGCGCGTACGATTGGGATGATGACGCGTCGGTGCTGGACAACAACACCAGCGGTTTCAACTACCGCCGCACCCAAGGGCCAGGCACTTCGGGGAAGGTGCTTTCCATGCACGCCCATGGGCGGGCCATCGACATCAACCCCTACCAGAACCCATTCCTGGGCGCAAACGGGAAAGGAATGACAAAGTACGACCCGTCAGCCAAAGGCGCAATCACCCGCGACAGCGCGATCACCAAAATCTTCAAAAAGCACGGCTGGAAGTGGGGCGGGGATTGGGCGAATACCAAGGATGATCAGCACTTTTACAAGACCTAGCTTCCGCGAAAAATGGGAACTTGCCGATCTTGCGAAGCGATACGGAGTCCCATGCCTTTTCTTGCTATTGCATCATTGTTTTTGTTCGCGCAGACGGGCTGGGTCAAGCCGTATCAGGCGGTCGATCCTCCGGTGGATACAGACCGGTACATTCACCAGCTGGGCGACAAGTCTGAGGCGGTTTTTGCCGAGAGCGATCTGATTACATTCATCTGCCGTTCGTCGGAGAGCGAGGTTGCCCTCATCAACGGTCTGGAGACGCCGATGAAGCGGCTGCCCAACTCTGATGTGTGGATCGCGCAGGCCCGCATGGAGGGCTGGGACAAGGCATTTTTTGGCTACAGCTTTCTGCCCGGAGGCTTCAAGCCGGGAGTGCGGATCACGCTCCAACACTTCTTCGGTCCCCAAGCTCCCGAGAAGCCGATTCGGCAGAGCGAACTGAAGGGCACCTACACCCTCCACGACATTGAAAGCGAGGCTCTGGGCGAGACCCGCAAAATCGAGGTGTATCTTCCGCCCAACGCTCAGCCGGGCATTCCGGTGATCTATCAAGCCGATGGTCAGGGAACCAGGGCTCACGCTGAGATATTGGATGCGCTCATTGCAGAAGGCAAGTGCCGCCCTGTCGCCCTGGTGGGCGTGCACAACGGCGGCTATCGCGGCAAGCCGGGAGAGGAGTACGACAGCAAGCTGGATATGCGCGCCAGCGAATACCTCAAGGCGGCGGATGCCGACCGGTACGGGCTGCACCTGAAGTTCGTGGTTGATGAAGTGATGCCTTGGGTCGAAGACGAGTTTAAGGTCTCGGGCAAGCGAGCTGATCGAGCGGTGACGGGATTCTCCAACGGAGGAGCCTTCGCCTTCACGGCCGCCGTTGATCGGCCGGAGGCCTTTGGAGCGGCGATGCCGTACTCGGTTGCTGCCTTCTCCCGGGAAGACATGAAGAAAACCGCTGAAAAGGGCGGCCTGCCCAGGTTCTATTTCTGCGCCGGAACTCTGGAAGCCTTCATGCGCGGAACCCAGTCAGCGCTGGAGATCACGCAGGGCGCGGGGGCGACGGCTGAGCTGGATGCGTATGTCAGCGGCCACGACTCGATCATGTGGCAGATTGCTTTTGCCAAGCACATCCAGGCTTATTTCCCGCCGGTATAACCCAGCGTTCGGTCTGGCTTTCGAAGCCAGACCGAACCAATCTCTTAGGCAGGCTCGGCCAGAAGCTCTTCCAGCAGCTTTCGCAAAGCCGCTTCCTTCTGAGGCGAGAAGCCGACTTCGATGCGGCGGATGTTGCCCTTGCGGTCGATGATGACCATGTGCGGGATGCCGCTCACGCCGTAGGCGATGGTGTTGGCGCGGGTCTTGTCGAAGGCGATCGGCCACTCCATCTGCCGCTGCTCCTTGAAGCCCAGCATCTTCTGATACTCGGCCTCCTCCGAGATCCCCTCCTCGGCACCGTAGTAGCCATAGTAGCCGGTGAGTCCGACGATTGAGAATCCCTGGTCGCCATAGTCGGCCAGCAGCTTGCGGAGGGTGGGGAAGGAGGCGATGCAGGGGCCGCACCAGTGGGCGAAGAAGTCGAGCATCACAACCCGACCGCGCAGGGAGTCGAGCCCCTTAAACTCGCCGATCACCCGGTCGTAGACGACCTTCGGTGCGGAGTTGTCGGTCATCTCGTACTTCTTGAGCAGTGTGTCGATGGAGTGGGTGGGGGGATTGCCGAAGGCGTCTTTGGCCTCGGTATACGGCAGCACCTCGGCGCGCAGCTTCTTAAGGCCCTCGATGGCCTCTGCTTCTTTGCCGCTGATGTACATCACTTCGTACTTCTGCGCGGAGATCGAGGCGTAGGCGATGGGCATCCACTTCTTGTCCGCCGCTGAGACCGGGTCCTTCATGTTGAGGTTGGCCAGAACCAGGTCAAGGGCGCGGATCACCAGCTCGGGGTCGGTCTCGACCTTCTGCTGGAATGCCCCGTAGACGGTCATGCTGAGGTGTCCGACCCAACTGGCTCCGTGCGGCGAGATGATGTACTGGATCAGCTCGAGAATCTTGTCGTGCTGCCCCAGCCGACCGTAGAGATGGATCAGCTGCAGCTGATCGTTCATCGCCTGGGAGGCGCTCTGCAGATAAGCCTTGTTGAGCAGCTCGGCGGCCTCTTCCAGACGACCCGCCTGGCTGAAGATGCTGGCCCAGTCCCGCGTGTGATCGCCGCTTATCTGGTCGACGAAAACCCCTTCGACCGCCTTCTTGGCGATCTCGGCGATCTGGGCGTTGAGTTCTTCGGGCGGAGTCTGCTTGGCCTGTCCCTCCGCTCGGGCCGAGCTGATGGCGGCGAGGACGGGTTTCGGGTCGGGCGACTGGGCTGCCACCACGGCGAGGCATCCGGCAAAGGCGAGGCAGAAGGTAAGGAATCTTGTCATTGGCTTACTGATGAATGTAGGGCGCAAAGGTTTGGTCGTAGATCGACTTGACCTGCGGATCGGTCGAGAGGCCGAGCTGGTCGATGGAGAGCCGCCGTTCGGCGATCCAGCCTTCCCGGTCGCCTTCCGGCACCTGCTGAAACTCGGCGGCCAGAGTCTGGGCCAGTTCGGCGGGCGTCGACGCCTGCACCGAGGGCGGAACCTCGTCATGGCTGTGCTCTGAACCTGACGAAGAGCATCCGGCCACCATCAATGCGGCGAGTGTGGAGAGAAGAAATGCGGCGAATCTGTTCATAAGGAATCAAAGAGGCGTGCCTGCCATGGGGAGGCACGCCGGGTCTGGCTAGTTGCAGGGAGCGTCGACTGACTTGTCGGGAACGAAGTAGTAGTTCGCGCCCGGATCGGCCGGCGACGGCGCGCGGGGGCCGAGGAGGATTCCGACATCAGCGGCTTCCAGGGTGGCGTTGCCCAGCGTGTTCACCTTCATGCTCTTCGCGTGGGTGTCCTGCATCACGATGTTCGCCTGCTGGTTGGCATGGCGTCCGTGGATGTTGGAGCTGCTCGCGCTGTTCGCTGCGCCGGTGTTGCAGTTGCGGGGCATGTTCAGCCCGTTGAATGAGCTGCTTCGGTTGGAGAAGGCGCTGTCGGCGAGCAGAACCGACTGGGAGACGTTGTCCCAAGAGGTCGCGCTGCGGATCGGGCCGTACGCGCCGGCGGGAGTGGTCTGGCTGTAGACGAGCAGACGGTTCTTGTCGTAGCCCAGGGCCGCTTCGCTCGGGTCGATGGTGAAGGGGGCTCCACCGGAAGAGGGCTTGATGTCGCCCGACTCAGGACAGTTCTGGATGTCCTTGTTCTTCATGTACGGATACAGGATTCCGTCCTGCGGAAGAAGCTTGGCCAGCGATGCGTCCTGGAAGGTCAGCCCGAAATACCAGTAGTGCGTGTTGCTGTAGGTGAAGCCCGAAGGCGAATTGTATGAGTTGATCGGATAGTTGTCGTCGTAGTCCGTCAAGTAGATGTGCGCGGCGGTGCCCATCTGCTTGGCCTGCACCAGGCAGGCGGTCTTCTTGGCGGCAGCCTTCGCCTGGGCAAAGACCGGGAAGAGGATGGCGGCTAGTATGGCTATGATCGCGATGACGACCAGGAGTTCGATGAGGGTAAAGGCCCGTTTCATGATGGAATGGCTCCGAATCTGGCCGGGCCCGAGGCCGGTCCAGAATAGGTTTTCACTATACAAAGGGTGCAAAAAGGCTGACGGTGGCCCGCCCATCATCGTGCGAGTTAATTCAACATCTAGGGCGAAAAAGTTGAATTAGAGAGGGGATTTGCATACACTGGAGGCATGTCTGGGAAGGCTTCGC
This sequence comes from uncultured Fimbriimonadaceae bacterium, assembly GCA_965652385.1. Lineage (GTDB taxonomy): Bacteria > Armatimonadota > Fimbriimonadia > Fimbriimonadales > Fimbriimonadaceae > JBGSIR01. The sequence continues at coordinate 170,483 of CBFGUV010000003.1, read as the reverse complement.
GCCCCGATTGGGACTACGCCATCATCGGCCGCCGGTTCCGCAGCCGCCGCCGAGAGCTTGGACTCTCGATCAAGGAGCTGTCAGAGGTGACCGGAATTTCACGATACACCCTTATGCGGATCGAAAAGGGCTTCCCCTGCCGCGACAGTACCATACGCAAAGTCCGTCCCGTGCTGCGGCTCTTCACCGACCAGTTGGTCAAGCCGAAGGAGTCCACCGAACACTTCGGCCTTCATCGCGGCGCCGACCGCTGGCTGGTGAGCATCCCCAAGGGCAAGTACAGCCGAGTGACGCCGCAGGATGACCTCGTCCATGTGGATGAGGACGAGGAGCGGATGCGCCTGGGCGGCCTCGGCCTTCAGCCGTTCTTCACCGCAATCTTCAGCAGCCACCTTCCCGAGGGGCACTCCACCCACGGAATCATGGAGCTGTACCAGCCCTCGTGGGTGGATCAGCATTACGGCGAGGAGTTTCTCTACTGCCTCCAGGGCGCGGCCCTCATGACCATCAATGGCGAGGAGTGCGTCATCGAGCAGGGGGATGCCATCTGCTTCGATGCCCGCCTGCCGCACTCCTACGCTCCGGCCAAGCCCTATGTCAAGGGCGAGCCTCCCACGCGGATTCTGCTGGTCGTGATCTCCCGTCCCGGCGAACTGGATCAGTCCAAAATGCCGCCGCTCCAGACCTCGGATGCCGTCCGGAAAGAAGTGGGACGCAAGGCGGTGCTTCTGAGCGGCGGCAACCCCAGCGAGGCAAAAGAATCTCAGGACTGACACGCTGCTCCCAGGCCCCTTGTTGCTGCATCAAACGTTCAAGGCCTTGGATGTGTAGAATGAAACTAAATGCCTGAGAAAGAGCCCCCCGATTGGGCCGCCTTGCTGGGCCACGATTTTGGATGGCCTTCAACCGATCAGTTGTCCTCGGCGCCGATGCCCGCTCGACAGAGGGGTTGGACGCCGCGCATGGACATGCTCGAAGCGGCGCATTTCTTTGTGATCCGGCTGGAATTGGCGGGCATCAGGCGCGACAAGATCGCCCTGAGCTACAGTCCCGACCGCCACTCGCTTATCGTAAGGGGCGAGCGCGTCGAAGACCTGATTCAGGCCGAAGACCGCTGCGCGGCCCATCTGCTTGAGATCGAATACGGCGAGTTTGCCCGCGAGGTCTTTCTGCCGGAGACTCCCATCGATGTGGCCAACGCCCGCACCCAGATGCGGAACGGAATGCTCTATATCGTCCTGCCCAAAACGGAAGAGCGCCCCGTCACCGTAACTATAGAGAAGACAATCATCATCCGCACCATCTAATGTCAGATATCGATCTCCCCGTTGAAGAATCTCCAGAAACCGAAGAGCTGGAGCCCACGCTTGAGTTGACGGAAGAGGACATCAAGGACCCCGATGTTCCTTCTGAACTGAGCCTGCTGCCCCTTCGCGACTCGGTCGTCTATCCCATGCTGATCGCTCCGCTGAGCGTCGGCCGCGAATCGAGTGTGCGCCTGATCGATGACAGCATCGCGGAGTCGCATCGCGTCATCGGCGTGGTGACCCAGAAGGAGCCCAGCATCGACGAGCCGACCATAGACGACATCTATGGCTACGGTTGCGCCGTCATCGTGCGAACCCTGATGAAGGCCCCGGATGCGGTCCGGATGATCGTCCAGGGCACCTCCCGCTTCAAGATCACCGAGGTCACCCAGACTCAGCCGTATCTCAAGGCGAAGATCGAAGTTCTGCCTGAGCCGGAGATCCCGGCGGAGCAGGAAGAGGAGATCGAAGCTCTCCGCCGCTCTATTTCATCGCTTTTCGACCAGGCTGTCCGCCTGGCTCCCAATCTGCCGGAAGAGCTGCGCTCGCTGACCGCCTCGGTGCAGGAAGCGAACGTGATGACCGACTTGGTCGCTGCGCACATGCCGCTCTCGGTGCAGCAGAAGCAGGAGATCCTCGAGACGCTCGACCTGCACCAGCGGATGAAGAAGCTGCTGCAGATGCTCGGCCGCGAAGTCCGCATCCTTGAGCTGACCACCAAGGTTCAGGATGAGGTGAGCGCCGAGCTGAGCAAGTCGCAGCGCGACTACTATCTGCGCGAACAGCTCAAGGCGATCCAGCGCGAGCTGGGTGAAGAGGACGATTCGGCGCAGGACCTGGAGGAGCTGCGCGAGAAGATCGACGAGGCCGACCTGCCGGAAGACGCGCTCAAGGTTGTCCAACGCGAGTTCGGCCGCCTGCAGCGCATCAGCCCGGGCTCGCCCGAATACACGGTTGCCCGCACCTACGTCGAGACGATGGTCGCCCTCCCGTGGAGCGAATCGACCGAAGACCACCTTGACCTGAAGGAAGCGCGGCGGATTCTGGACGAGGACCACTACGGACTCGACAAGATCAAGGACCGCATCATCGAGTTTCTGGCCGTCCGCAAGGTGAAGAAGGGCGGACCGATGCGCCAGCCGATCCTCTGCTTCTACGGCCCTCCGGGCGTCGGCAAGACGTCGCTGGGCAAGAGCATTGGGCGGGCGATGGGACGCAACTTTGTCCGCATTTCGCTGGGCGGCATGAGGGATGAAGCCGAGATCCGCGGCCACCGGCGCACCTACATCGGCGCGCTGCCGGGGCAGATCATTCTGGGCCTGCGGCGGGCGGAGAGCAACAACCCGGTCTTTGTGCTCGACGAGATCGACAAGCTGGGCCAGGATTTCCGGGGCGACCCGGCTTCGGCTCTGCTTGAAGTCCTCGACCCGGAGCAGAACAACGCCTTTCGCGACCACTATCTCGACACGCCCTTCGACCTGTCGAACGTGCTCTTCATCACCACGGCCAACCGGCTCGACACCATTCCACCGCCGCTGCGCGACCGAATGGAGATCATCGAACTGGGCGGCTACACGGAGCAGGAGAAGCTGGAGATTTCGAAGCGGCACCTCGTTCCGAAGCAGATCGAGGAGCACGGTCTGACCGAGAAGAAGATCGAATTCAAAGACGAGGCCCTGCTGCATCTGATCCGCCACTACACGCGGGAAGCGGGCGTCCGGAACCTCAACCGCGAGATCGGCGGCGTCGTGCGGAAGGCGACGCTGAAATTCGCCGAAGGCAGCAAGCGCAAGCAGACCGTCACCAAGCGGTTTGTGCAGACCGCCTTGGGCGCGCCCCGTTATCTGCACGATATGGTCGCCGAGCGCCAGTTGGTGCCTGGCCTCTCGGTCGGATTGGCGTGGACTCCGGTGGGCGGCGATGTGCTCTTCATCGAAGCGGTGCAGATGCCGGGCAAACGCGGCCTGACCATCACGGGGCAATTGGGCAACGTGATGAAGGAGTCGGTCACCGCGGCCTACAGCTACGTCAAGGCCAACTCAAAGCGGCTGAAGATCGATGCGAAGTCTTTTGAAGACAACGAGGTCCACATCCATGTGCCTGCCGGCGCGGTGCCGAAGGATGGTCCGAGCGCCGGCATCACCATGATGACCGCCCTGGTCTCGCTCTTCACTGGGCGCAAGATGAACCCGCGCACGGCGATGACGGGCGAAATGACCCTCACCGGACAGGTGACCGCCATCGGCGGCGTCAAGGAGAAGATCCTGGCGGCGCACCGGGCGGGCGTCAACACCGTCATTCTCCCGCAGGAGAACGAGAAGGACTACATGGAGGATGTGCCCGACAACATTCGGGAGCAGCTCACCGCGCACTTTGTGAAGGATGCGAAGCAGGTGCTGAAGTACGCGCTGGAGCCGGAGCCGAAGAGCTAGTTCTCGCTCGGCCAGTCGTCTTCCCACTCGGGGAGAACGTCGGTTTTGACGCCGATGGTGGAGATCACCTGCGCGGCGGCGGCGCATTCTTCGCGGTCGGCGAAATGGACATCGGCCTTGCCGAAATGGTGGGCTTCCCAGACTTCGATTTCGGCTTCGCGCTGACTGCACCCAGTGGCGGCGATGAGGATGAGAAGGACGTCATCAATCGGCGTGTAGTCGTTGTTGTAGATGACGGTCTTCCATCTGCCGCCCCCCGAGCGGTCGCTGGTCAGCGGCTCTAGTTCCGGCAGCCTGACGGGGTCTTGCGTAGCCATAGATTGACCCTATTGTACAAAAGGTTCGGAGGGTTCGCTGGGTTTGATTTCGGCTCGACGGCCAAAACTCAGCATGACGCCGCAGATCAGCAGGCCGAAGGCGGCAAGTCCAAGCCCGAGCTTCAGCCCCGGCGGCTCGTAGCGGAGTTCAATGGTGGCTTCGCCCTCGGGAAGTTCAATCTGCCGCCACGGGCCGTCGGCGGTGATTTCGGTGGGATTGCCGTTCACGCGCGCGGTCCATCCGGGCATGAAGCGGTCCTTGATGGTCAGCGTTCCGGGTCCCGTGGCGGTGAGCGTTTGGCGGGAGAGGCTGTCATAGACGAAAGCGGCGGGGCCGCTCTCGGTGTATGCCCGCCCCTGGGTGGGCAGGGGATATTGGTAGATGCCGTCGACGACCGCTGAGGCTTCCGGGCCGTCGAGGGGCTGGCGGCTCCAGACTTCCGATACGCCCGCCTCCGCGAGCTTCTGCGGGTCGAAGCCGGGCTTGATGTACATGATGTTGCCGTTGGCTTCGGGGGCGGCGTCACGACCGTCGATCTCCTTGATCAGGGCCACGGTGTCGCGGTGGAGCAGGGAGTCGTAGCCGGCGATATCGTAGAGCCGCTGGGAACCGGCGGTATTGGGGGGCATCAGAGCCGGAGCGGCGGAGAAGAGGCTCCACGGTTCGTTGACGTAGGCGCGTCGGATGCCGGGCTCCGGCGTCTGCTTCTCGAAGGTCTTGGGTGCGGTTGGGATGAGGCTCCAGCCGCCCAACGCCAGCGCGGCGGCAAGAGCGGAGGCGGCGGCATAGCGCGGCTTCTTGGTGTGCAGCAGATAGATCGCCAGTCCCCCCAGAACCGCAATCGCCAGCACCATTGGCATGGCGGCCATGAACTGCTTGGCGGCGAGCATCGAGGGCTCGGGCAGACCTTCAAACCACGGCTTGAGGCCCCCGGTTCCGGCTCCGGCAAAGATGATGCTGATGAGGAAGGCGACGCCCAGAGCGATCCCGGCCCGCTTTGTGGGAGGCGCATCTTCCGCATCCGGCTGCGGCCAGAACGAGGCGGCCAGCGCGGCGGTCAGCAGAACAAACAAACAGATGGCGCGGCTCGGGCTCCCGGTGGCCGACCAGCCCGGCACGCCGAAGTAGAAGAGCATATTCAGCGGAGTGCCGAAGGCGAGCAGCAGACCGATGCCTCCCACCACGGCGACCGCGATCCGCTCCCGCGTCCAATCCCGGCGGCGGGCGAGGAAGAGCAGGGCCAGCAACACCGGACCGATGGCAAGTGCGCCCTCGGCGTAGGCCGCTCCGCGCCGGGCAAACATCGGCCAATACGAAGGGACCTGGGTTTCCTCAATCTGAAGGGTGCCTCCCGGCTCGCCCATCAACTGCGGAAAGGCAACGCCCATTGCTTCAAAGGGGGCCAGTCCTCCGGCGGCGTAGGCGGAATAGCCTTCGGCGGTGGCGGTGCCCTGACGGTGGCTGAATTTGCTGAACTGCATCACCGGCATCAGCTGCGGCGCGGCGAGCATCGCGCCCACGGCAAAGGCTCCGACCAGCCCCGCCACACGCGGCCAGCGGGGGACGGCGGTGATGATTCCCGCCAGAAACGCGGCCATGAGGCCGTAGAAGGCGAACTGTAGATGCCCGGCCAGGATCATCATTCCCGCGCAGAAAGCCAGGCCCGCCGCAGGTTTGCCCCATCGCTTCAGCTCCGGATCGCCGACGGCCATCGCCATCACCACGCACCAGGGAATCCAGGCCACGGTGGTGGGCACGCTGGCCAGCGGGAGCCAGCTGAGCAGGAAGGGAGAGAGGCTGACCGCCCCTCCGGCAACCAGGGCGCCTATATGCGGCGCCTTCAGGCGGAGGGAGAGAAAGTAGACGCCCAACCCGGCCAGGATCAGGTGCAGCCACGCCAGAAGCGTGATCGCCAGCTTGGTCGGCAGATGCAGCAGCCCAAAAAGGACGTGCGGTGGATACAGGGCTCCCGACTGGGAGTTGGCCAAAAGCGGAGTGCCCGCCAATTGGTAGGGATTCCAGAACGGCAGATCGCCGCTGGCCCAGCCTTCCAGCACCAACCCGCGCCAGAACCAGAACTGCAGCACGCCGTCAGCCTGAAGCACGTCCCAACCAGCTTCTGGCGCGGGCTCGTTCCAGGGAGCCATCTGCCGGATCTGATCAAATGGACCAATGGCATGGCCCATCAAGAGGGCCTTGTAAAGGGGAATCGCCGACAGCAGGGCGAGGATGGCCACCGCCAGCAGTAAAGGACGACGCGCGGCGGCCTGCTTCATGGCGGTTTAGCAGTAGATGATCTGCTGCTTGGCCTTTTCGTGGCTGGGGTCTTGCCGCAGCACTTCGTGGAAGTGGCTGCAGGCCTCTTCGTCCATGCCCAGCATCATCATGGTCATCGCCAGATCGTAGCGGGCATTGGTGTGCTGCGGGGAGGTGTTGACCACCTCCTGCAGAATGCGCAGCGACTCTTCAAACTGGCCCTCGAAGCCAAGGACAAGCGCATACTGCCACTTGGCGTCAACGTAGTTAGGGTTTTGCTGAAGGATGCGCTGAAAGATCTCTTTGGCCTCGGCGTACCGACCATCGCATCTCAGAGAGAAGCCTTGGTCGTAGAGGCTCTGCATCGTATCAGAGTCCACAATAGTTGCCCAATTCTACCAAAGAGCCTCGCCGCTTAACGTGCTCTTCAAGCAGTGCCCGGCTCCAGACGGGTGTTCGGGGTTGCGGGGGAATCCTTCTTCTCTGACTTGTGCTTGTCGGCCGCAGTCGGCGTGCCGGACTGTTCTTCCTTCTTGAGCGGCGGAAGCTCCTTGCCTGCGAGCAGGGCGAGGAATTCTTCGCGGTCAAGCGTTTCCCGTTCGAGCAGGGCTTCAGAAACAATGTCGAGCTTTTCGCGGTTTTCGGTGAGGATCGTCTCGGCCCGCTGTCGGCAGGTCTCAACGATGGATCGCACCTCTTCGTCGATCATGCGGGCGACGTCTTCCGAGTAGTCGCGCTCTTCGGCATAATCGCGGCCCAGGAACGGGTTGCGATGGTTCCGGCCGATGGCCAGGGTGCCGAGCTTGGTGCTCATGCCGTACTCGGTGACCATCGCGCGGGCGATGCGCGCCACGCGCTGAAGGTCGTTGGCCGCGCCGGTTGTGACCTGCTGGAAGACCAGCTCTTCCGCGACGCGTCCGCCGAGAAGCTGGACGATGTCGTCCACCAGCTCGTTCTCAGAAACCAGATAAGTGTCCTTGTCGGGCAGGGACCAGGTGGAGCCCAGCGACATTCCGCGCGGCAGCACCGTGATCTTGTGGACCGGGTCGGCATGCTCCAGAAGCTCGCCGACGATCGCGTGGCCCGCTTCATGGTAGGCGATGATGCGCCGCTCTTCAGAATCCATCACGCGGCTCTTGCGCTGAGGACCGGCCATCACGCGGTCGAGCGACTCCTCGATGTCCTCCATCTCGATGCGCGCCTTGTTGCGGCGGGCGGCGAGAAGGGCGGCTTCGTTGAGCGAGTTTGCCAGGTCGGCGCCGGTGAAGCCGGGGGTCCGCTTGGCGATGACGCCCATGTCGACCGCCGGGTCAATCGGCTTGCCCTTTGAGTGGATGTCAAGAATCTTTTTGCGTCCGCCGACATCGGGCGGGTCCACAACGATGCGCCGGTCGAATCGGCCGGGGCGCAGCAGCGCCGGGTCGAGGACATCGGGGCGGTTGGTGGCGGCGATCATGATGACGCCGGTGTTGGCATCGAAGCCGTCCATCTCAACCAGAAGCTGGTTCAAAGTCTGTTCGCGCTCGTCGTGGCCTCCGCCGAGACCCGCGCCGCGCTGGCGGCCGACGGCGTCGATTTCGTCCATGAAGACGAGGCAGGGCTTGTGCGCCTTGGCGGTCTCAAAGAGGTCGCGAACACGGGCCGCGCCCACGCCGACAAACATCTCGACAAAGTCGGAGCCGCTGATGTGGAAGAAGGGAACGCCCGCCTCGCCCGCGATCGCGCGCGCCAGGTGCGTTTTGCCGACTCCCGGAGGGCCGGTGAGCAGGATGCCCTTCGGAATCTTCGCGCCGAGGGCCACATACTTCTTGGTGTTCTTCAGGAAGTCGACGATCTCGAAAAGCTCTTCCTTCGCTTCGTCGATTCCGGCGACGTCATCAAAGGTGACTTTGGGGGTGACTTCGCCCGCGCGGCGCGCCTTGCTGCGGCCGAAGCTCATGGCCTGATTGCCGCCGGCCTGCGCGGAGCGCATAAAGAAGAAGAAGAGCGCTGCCAGCACCAGGATGGGCAGGACGCCCATGATGAGCAGCGGGAGCATGGCCTGCCAGGTGGGGGCCTTCTTGTTGTCGAGGACGACGCCAGCGCCATCGATCTTCTTCTTGAGTTCTGCGCCGATTTCCGATTCGGCAGAGTAGGCGGTGACTTCGTAGTTTCGTCCGTCGCCCAGTTCGCCGGTGATGGTTGAATTCTGCCAGTCGGCGGTCTTGACGTCGCCGTTGGCCAGCCGGGTCTCATATTCGCTGATCTTCAGCTGCACGGTCTGCTGGCTGCCGAAGAAGGGCACCGAGCCTGATTTGCCCATGGAGGGCAGGATCAGGAGCAGGAGAATCACTCCGATTGAAGCAATGATGATAAACCGGGCGCCTTTATTCAATCTGTCACCTTAGGGGGAGCTGAGCGGCTCTTCAATGAAGCCTACGCTTCAGCGGCCTCTACCGTTCCGCCCCATTATGACCGTTTTCGGTTGAAATAGGGCCAAACGCAAGCCTTACTGCTTGCTTAGACTCCCCATCCAGCCGCACACGCTGCGCGATGGGCCCTCCGGGAATCCAGACTGGGCCTATCAGATCGCAGATGATGGGCAGCTGGCGCCGGGCCAGACGGGTGAGCTTCATTTCGCCGAGAATGTCGCTGAGCAGGCGCGACCCCTCCATGCCGAGCGGCTGCATCTTGTCGCCGGTCTGGGCGGTGCGGAGGTGGAGGTCGCCCTTCAGCTTTGCGCCATCCACCCACGCTTCCAGTGAGGGGCCGCTCGGCCACTCGGCGGGGGCTTCGTCCGGGTGGACAGTGATCACCCAGCCGAAGATCGGGCTCTCAGTCTCGCCGGGCACGACCAGATTCGAGCGGAAAGGTTCGACGGATTGGGCAAGAGCGGTGTCGAGCCGGTCTTCGGTCCACGAGACCTGGACGCCGCGTTCCTCGGTAGTCACCGACCCGGTACCGCGCTCGGCCAGGCTTTCGGCGACGATGTCGGTCTGCTGATAGGTGAGCGTGCTGCCGAGTGTGGCTACCGCAAGCCGGATGGCGCGGCGCATGAGCGCCTCGGGCAGCGCGCGCAGGTGATCGGCATGAAAGCGGGCTTCAGAATCCAGGGTCAAGAATCGCAGGGGGCCATTGAGGGGCTCCTCGGCATGCTCTAAGGCCGCGGCGGCCATTCCGTTCAGAAAGCGGTCTTCGCGCCCGGCGATGTCGGCGAGCCGGGCGATGGACTCGCGCACCTCGGGATTGATCTTTTCCAGTTCGGGGATGACGCGCAGGCGCATCCGCACGCGGGAGAAGGAGAGGTCGGTGTTGCCGGGGTCGTCGTGGAACCATAGGCCGCGTTCTTCGCAGTAGGCGCGGGTTTCGGCGCGGGTGAAGGGAAGAAGCGGACGAATGATGCCGTCGCGCCGCTCGGGAATACCGGCCAGCCCGGCCGTTCCGGTGCCCCGCGTCAGGTTGAGCAGGACCGTTTCGGCGTGGTCATCCTGCGTGTGGGCAGTCGCGACAAGGCTGGCCTCGGCCTGGTGCAGGGCTTGGCGGAAGAACGAGTAGCGCGCCCGACGGCCCGCCTCTTCGATGCCGATGCCCAACTCTTCGGCCATCTGCGGCACGTCGGCCCGGCCCGCAATGAACCCGATGCCCAGACTCTCGGCAAAAGCCTGGCACTTGTCCATCTCGTCGTCGCCTTCGGTCCGCTGGCCGTGATGGAGATGTGCAGCGGCGACATCGATCCCGGCGCGGTGCAGCAGGTGAACCAGACAGACGGAATCCGCACCTCCGCTCAGGCCGACGACAACGCGGTCTTGAGGAGTGATAAGTGCGGAATCGCGGAGATGAGCACGGAGCCGCTCCAGCATCGGGCTGATGATACCGGTGGTGCCTCGGTATGATTCGGCCTGGAGTAGAACCATCCTATGCGGCTGATGGAGAACCTGGGCGAACAGCTGCGGCACCTGGCGCGTGCCGCGGGCCACGTTCTGCCCATCCATCTCCACAACGCCCGACCGGAAGATCTTGCCGACGAAATCCAGCGGATGCCCGCCGACGAGAGCGCGGCGGCCCTGAGCAAGCTCGACCCGATGCAGGCCGCCGAGGTGCTGATCGAAGTCCCGACCCAGACCGCGCGGGTCGTGATGCGCCAGATGCCGGACGAGCAGCTGGCCAACTACCTCGACCTCCTGCCGATGGACGATGCCATCGAGCTGAGCGAGGAACTGGAGCCAGAGCGATTCGAAACGCTTCTCTCGCTCATCCCTCAGGAAGACACCGCAGAAATCCGCCGCCTCATGGCGTACCCACGGGGGACCGTGGGCCGGCTCATGACGGAGCACTTCTTCGAGGTGGGGCCGGAGCAGACCGTCTCGGAAATGCTCGCCGACCTGCGCCGCGCCCCTGAAGACAAGTACGAAACCGTCAACGACGTTTATGTCTTAGATGAACGGCGGCATCTGCTCGGCGTCTTCAGCCTCCGCAAAGCCCTCCGCTCTCAGCCGTGGGTAAAGGCGAAGGAGATCATGACGGAGGATGCCGTCCTGTGCCACGCCACAGACGACGATGAAGATGCCGCCCGAAAGATGGCCCGCTACGGCTTCTACGCTCTGCCCGTCATCGACGACCGCGGGCACATGCTGGGCGTCTTCACCGGCGACGACGCGCAGGAGATTCTGCGGGAGGCAGAAACCGAGCAGGTGCTGGCCCTGGGTGCGGTTTCGGGTGAAGCCGAGTCGTACACCTCGCTTACGGTCTTTCAGCTCTATAAGAGAAGGGTGCCCTGGCTTCTGGCTCTCTTCGTGGCGGAGACCATCACCGGTGCGGTGCTGCGGCACTACGGCCAGGCTTCGTCGAACATCGAGATTCCCGCGCTGATGCTCTTCGTCCCGCTGCTGATCGGCGCGGGCGGCAACGCGGGCTCGCAGGTCACCACCACCATCACCCGCGCCCTGGCGCTGGGCGAGGTGCGGTCGGGGGACGTGCTCAAGGTCTTGGGCAAGGAGCTGACCACGGCCATCATGGTCGGCGCGACGCTTGGTTTTCTCGGCTTTAGCCGGGCTTTTCTCAAGGTGCCTTTCGGCTGGGAAAGCGGGCTGAACCTGAGCTATGTGGTGGGCATCGCGCTGCCGTGCATCGTCATCTGGGCGGCGACGGTGGGCAGCATTCTGCCGATTGTCGCCAAGAAGATCGGGCTCGACCCGGCGGTGATGAGCGCGCCGTTTATTTCGACCTTCGTCGACGCCACCGGCCTCATCATCTACTTCGAGATCGCGCAGCGGATTTTGTAGCGGGCTCCCGGGCCCTCGTTAAACCCGGGAACCATCCGACCGTCTAACTGTAATAGAATAGACACCAACTCTCGGTGGAACTGTGCCCATGAAACTTCTCCCATCTATAAACCTGAAGTCGATGTTGGCCGCGTCGATGCTCGTCCTTGCAGCGGCCCCGGCATTCGCCCAGTCTCCGGACCGGGTGAAGCTGACCCCTGAGCAGAAGCAGGATGTCCTCAACTCGATGGAGCGCGTGCTGACCCGAAGCGCGTTTGTTCCGGGGGTTGATTTCAGCACCTGGCCCAACTTTATTTCCGAACAGGAAGACGCCCTCAAGAATGCCGACACTCCCGAAGTGTTCGTCGGCATCGTGAACACGGCCCTCAACAAGTTTGGCTTCAGCCACATCACCCTGTTCCCGCCCTCATTTGGCGAACAGCGGATGACGCAGAAGCGCGGCGGAATCGGAATCCGCATCGAGCAGGAAGAGAAGGGCCTCCGCGTGGTCTTCGTCTTCCCGGGCAGTCCGGCCGAAAAGGCGGGCCTGCACCCCGGCGACCTGGTCTTTGAATCCGACGGCAAGCAGGTCCGATCCGTGACCGATCTCTCCGGCGAGATTGGAGACAAGAGCTCCATCAAGATCGACCGCGCCGGCAAGATCCTCTCCTTTGATGTGGTGCGCGACGAGTACAGCACGCGCATCCCCGAGACCCTGACCTGGGTGAACCCGGAGACGGCTCTCATCAGCATCCCGACCTTCGACCAGGGATACGACCCGGAGACGGTGAACAAGATCATGGCTGAGGCAAAAGATGCCAAGACCATGATTCTCGACCTCCGCCAGAATGGCGGCGGCCGCGTCCTTCACCTTCAGCACCTGATGGGCTTCTTCCTCGACCGCGACAATGAGCCTCTCGGCACCTTCATCAGCCGACAGACCATCGCGCAGTACGAGAAGGAGCACGGCCACGGTCCGGCCAGCTTGACCGAAGCCGCTGATTCGACCGACGTCAAGGTCCGCGCCATGCGCTACGAAGACGGTCCGTTTAAGGGCAACATCGCGGTTCTCATCAGCGGAGCCACGGGCAGCGCCTCTGAGATGGCGGCCGCCGCCCTCCGCGACTATCGCGGCGCGCGCCTCATCGGCACCAAGTCTGCCGGAGCGGTCCTCGCTTCGATGATGATGCCGCTGCAGAACGCGCACGGCTTCTGGATTCAGTACCCGGTCACAGACTATGTGACCATCAAGGGACTGCGGCTGGAAGGCAACGGCCTCACCCCGGATGCGATCGCCGAGATTCCTCGGTTCGCCGAGCCGGACAAGGCGGTTCAGGAAGCGCTTTCCTGGGCCAAGACCGCAAAGCGCGACGGAAACTAGGCTCTAGCCGGCTTCCAACGCTTCGGGCGCCAGCTCTTCCAAGGAGAGCTGGCGCCATCCATTTGGAGCGGAGACCTTGAAGGCATTTTTCGAGGTGACGGTGGTTCGCGGCAGGTACTTGAAGGTCCGCGTGGCTCCGGCAAGACCCTGACCATCGGCCGATTTGGTGATGGTCGACATGCTCTGCACCCGGCCATCGTTCTTGCGGACGACCAGCGAGATTGTGGCGACCCGGGTGTCGGCTTCCAGAATGTCGCAGGATGCGCCGTCGATGGTCGCGCTTCCCACCAGCCGCACGGTGCTCTGTCGGCCCAGCATCACGCGCAGCGGGTTCTGGCCCTGCAGCAGCAGGCGGGCGAAGGGCTCAAAGCGAGTACTGGTTGCGGCCACCGCTTGGACGACCTGGTTGGGCCGCGCTTCCGTCTTGCACCACCGCTTCTTGTCCTTGTCGATCATCATCAGGGTGGAGCCGTCGTAGGTCCAGTCGGCGTCTGCGTCGATCTGCCGGACCTGTTTCTTTGAGGCCAGCACCCGCGTGCTCCGGTCCTGCTCTTTGATATCGACCGCAAACCAGTCGAGGCTGTCGTAGGCGCGGAACATCTTTTCGGCCACCCGCTGCGCCTGAGCAGACGCGTAGCGCGGCGGCAGCATGAGCGGGTCCAGGTGCTTCACCTCGTAGGCGTTCTTGGCGACCTGATAGTCGGCGGCCTTCGGTTCGGCACCGTACTGGAAAGTGGTCTTGGTGTAGGCGCCGTCGGTCTTCACCAGCAGGCTGGTCACCCGCATGGTGTTGGCCTCAAGGTCGATCTGATACGTGCCGCCGGTGCCGGAGGTGAGGGCGAAGCCGCTGGCGGTCCGCTTCCAACTCCAGCTGCGGCCTTTGCGCATCGTTGACAGCTGCTCTTGGATGCCGCCGGGTTCAAAGAGGTCGAAGACGGCATTCTCGATGACCGCCTCCTGAGTCTGGGCGGCGACCCTCACGGAGACTTCTGCGGGGCGGTCGGTGGATTGGTACTGGTTCGACCGGCGATCCCAGACGATCAGCTTGTCGCCGTCGGCGATCACATCGCGCAGGTTCGATTTGTTGTTCAGCACCGTTGCGCGGAGCTTGCCGGGCCGCTCGTACCACACCTTGAAGCTGATGGAATACGGTTTGGCGGGGTCGCCGGTGTGGCTGGTGACGGTCGCGGTCGTGCGGTTCAGCCGGGCATGAGATTCCTCAGCGAGCTGAAAGAGGTTCGCGACAGGGTCAAACGAAGCGAGGGCGGCGGCAGCAGCGAGAAGCATGACGGTTCTAGAGCTTTCCGAGACCGGAGGGAGCTTTATTATTGCCCAGGAATCCGGCAAGGGCGAGCAAAGTCACCAGGTACGGCATCGCCTGGAACATCTCATTGGGGATTTCAACCCCGAAAAGCGGCCTGCCCTGGAGGTTGATCTGGAGGGCTTCGAAGAAGGCGAAGAGCAGGCATCCGACCATCGCGGGGATCGGCCTCCACCCGCCGAGGATGAGCGCGGCCAGAGCGATGTAGCCTCGTCCGGCCGTCATGTTGTCCTGGTAGCCGCCTGCGTTGAAGGCGATCAGCACGCCCGCCAAACCCGCCAGCAGGCCCGTGCCGACCAGAGCCCAAGCCCGCACCCGCAGAGGATTCACGCCCATCTGGCGGGATTTGTCGGGGTCGTTGCCGACCGCCAGCAGACGGAGCCCCGGCTGGGTGCGCTTGAGCATCAGCCATATGCCGATGGCCGAGCCCAGCGCGGCAAACCAGAACGCCTGCACCGGGATTCCGCCCACCTTCGCGCTGGTGTTCTGGTCGATCCAAATCTGGCCGATGAAGTTGGTGCTGCCCAGCGAAAGGGCGTTGATGCCCATGCCGCTGATGATGTGATCCATGCGGAAGAGCTGGGTCAGCATCCAGTGGAGCAGGCTCAGCACGATGGCGGCGGCCAGCCCGGCGGCGAGCGCGAGGGCGGGGTTCTGCGTCTGCAGCCCGACCACTGCCGAGAGGCATGCCGCCCCGAGCATCTTGCCTTCCAGCGCGATATTGATGATGCCGGATCGCTCGCTGAGCAGTCCGCCCAGCGCGGCCAGCACAAGCGGTGCGCCCAGCTTGACCATGCTGATCAGAATCAGCCCCAGATCACCCACGGGCGGGCCTCCGATAGCTGCGCCAAGCGGCAAAAACGATGATGAGCAGGCCGAGCAGAATCCCGCTCAGTCCCCGGGGAATGCCGAGGAAGGAGACCGCCTTCGCCCCCTGCGAGATGACGGCGAAAAGGAATGCGCTCGGCACCAAGGCCCCGGGGCTCGGCCCGGCAAGCAGGGCCACTCCCAGCGCGTCGAAGCCGTAGCCGGGTGAGAAGCCCTTATAGAACCGATGAGAGCTGGCCAGAACCTGGAGGGCACCGGCAAGTCCGGCAGTACCGCCGCTGGCCAGCATCGCCCGGGTCATCACCGACTTGATCTTGACTCCGGCGGCCTCCGCGGCCTTCGGGCCTTCGCCGACCGCCTTGACCTCGTATCCGCCCACCGTGCGAGAAAGCCACTGCCACAGGCCGAGCGCGACGATGATGCCCAGCGGCAGCGCCCAGCTGAGGGAAGACCGCCCGGCCTCGACCAACGGCGGAATCTTGGCCGAATCGGCGATGAAGGCGGTGGTGGGGCTCTGCTTGTCGGGGTCCTTGAGCGGTCCATTCGCCAGCATCAGCGTCACCAGGTACGCGATGTTGTTGAGCATGATGGTGGTGATGACCTCATGGCCGCCCCGGTGCGCCTTGATCCAGGCCGCTGGCCAAGCCCACGCCGCTCCCGCCAATGCCCCCAGCACCAGCGCGGCGAGGATGCCGAAGGCGTTGGGAAAGGCGAGCGCCGCCCACACTCCCGCCGCGCCGCCCACGATGAACTGACCGTCCGCCCCGATGTTGAAGAGTCCCGCCCGCAGGGCGATGTAGACGGCGGTACCGGTCAGCAGGAGCGGCGTGAATTCGCGAAGGGTGTTGGCCAGGCCGACGCGGGTGCCGAGGCTTCCGCTGAACATGCGGGCGAGGGCCTCAAGCGGCGTGCTGTCTTTGGTGCTGGTGGCGACCATCAGGGCGAGCCAGACCAGAGCGAATGCGCCCAGGGTCAGCGCGACCAGCCGCCAGGAGAGGTGATTCTTCACGCCGTCGCCCCCACCATCAGCGCGCCGATGGCCGCCCGGTCGCGCTCTCTGCCTGCCGGGGGCAGGTTGATCTGACCGCCGCAGATCGCGGCGACGCGGTCGCATTCCTCAAGCAGTTCGTCCAGGTCGAAGCTGACGATCAGCGCGGCGGCGCCTTTGCGGCACTCCTCGCGGATAGCTTGGTAGACGCTGCGGCTGGCGGCGATGTCGAGCCCGCGGGCGGGCTGAAAGGCGAGGATCAGGCGCGGGGAAGAGATCAGGGCGCGGGCGGCGACGAATCGCTGCTGGTTCCCGCCCGAGAGTCCTCCCATCGGCTGCCCCAGGCTCTCATGCTTGGTGTGGAATCTGTCGGCGCAAGCCTGTGCGAATTCCCGGCGCTTGGTGCGGTCGATCTGGCTGCCTTTGGTGAGGAAGTCGAGCCGCTGCAGTCCGAGCGCGGCGTTGGCCTCAAGGCTCCAGGCTTCGATGACGGCCTCGGTGTGGCGGTCCTCGTGGATCATCCGCAGGCCGCGCTTGATCCTCTCCGCCGTGGTCTGCCGCTTGGCGTCCTCGCCGTAAATCGTCAGATTGCCTGCATAGGCCCGGATGCCGAGGATGGCTTGAAACAGCTCACGCTGACCGCTGCCATCCACGCCCGCCAGCCCCAGCACTTCTCCGGCCCGGAGCGTGAGGTTGGCCTGCTTGACGGCCTCCTCTTTCCGATCCCCCAGCACCGTAAATCCGGAAAGCTCCAGCACGGGCTCACCGGGCTCGAAGGGGGTGATCTGCGGATCATCCACTGCGCGACCCACGATCAGTTCAGCAAGCTGAGCGGCGTTGGTTTCGGCCACGGGCAGTTCTGCCTGGAGCCGGCCGCCACGCAGGACGGTGACCCGCTCGCAGTGGCTGAGAACTTCCGCGATCCGGTGCGTCACCACAATCACGCATGCGCCCTCCTCGGCCAACTTTCGCAGGCTGCGGTAGAGAGCATCAGCATCCTGCGGCGAGAGCATGGCGGTCGGCTCGTCCAAGATCATGATCTTGGAATTGCGCCAGAGCAGCCTGAGGATTTCCAGCTTCTGGGCATCGCCGGGGCTGAGCCCGGCCGCTGGGCGGTGCCAGTCGAACCGAAAACCCATCTGGTCGGCCAACTCCTTCGCTCGAAGCTCTGCCTTTCGGACTGAAATCGCCCATCCCGGCTCCGCGCCGAGCATCAGATTCTCCAGGCAGGTCAGTTCGGGGATGATCGCGTAGTGCTGGCTGACCATGCCGATTCCGGCGTTGATCCCATCCGCCGCGCGGTGAAAGCGGACTTCTCTGCCATCCACCTCAACCGTTCCCGCATCCGGCTGGAGTGCGCCATACAGCACCCGCATTACGGTGGTCTTGCCCGCGCCGTTTTCTCCGACCAGCGCCTGAATCTGGCCGTAGCGGGCCGTGAAGTCGACCGAATCGAGAGCCGTGACCGCCCCAAAGGTTTTGGTGATGCCTTTCAGAACGGCCGCGTCGCTCATCAGCCTTTCTTGCGGCCTAAATAGACTTCGTAGAGGGCGGCGGTGGTCCAGTCGCCGTGGCCTGCGTCATCCAGCCGCTTGAGCAGCTCATCGGCCAGCTCGGTGGCGGGAATCATCGCGTCGATGTCCTTGGCCGCTTCGCCGCAGTAGCCGAAGTCCTTGCGCTGGTTCTCGATGGAGAAGCCGGGTGACCAGTCTTGATTGAGGATCTTCGGTCCGTAATTCTCGAACGCCCAAGACCCGGCGGCTCCGCCGGAGAGCATGTCTCGGGTGAGGCTCACATCGAGCCCGGCCTTTTCGGCGAAGGCCAGCGACTCGCAGAGTCCGAGCAGCGCACCGCCGACGGCGATCTGGTTGGCCATCTTCATCATCTGGCCCGCGCCGCCTTCGCCGACCAGCTCAGCGCGTTTGGCGTAGGCGTCCATCCACGGCGCGGCGCGGTCGAAGTCGCTTTGGGTTCCGCCGCAGAATATGGTGAGCGTCCCCGCCTGCGCGCCCATCGAGCCGCCCGTGATCGGAGCGTCGATGAAGGCCATCCCCTTTTCGGCAAGCTGCGCGTGCATCTCCTTCGCCGCGACGGGAGAGATGGTGGAGTGATCGACGAAGAGGGTGCCCGGAGCGGCTTCCTTCGTCAACTGATCGAGGCAGGCCTGAACGTCTTCGGTGCGGCTGACGCAGATGAAGATGAGCGAGCAGTCTCGGCCCAGCTGAACAAGGTCCTTGGCCGACTTTGCCCCTCGATCAAGCACGGGCTGCTCTTTGTCGCGGGTGCGATTCCAGACCGTGAGGTCGGCTCCCGCATCCAGGAGATGTCCCGCCATGGGGCCGCCCATGACGCCCAGTCCCACAAAGCCAATCCGTTCCACGCAGCGGAGTTTAACCGCTTTAACATTCTTAATCTAGCCGAAGAGAGGCGCCCTTGGCGTGAGTGGGGAAGCCCTCCATCTCGCCGAAAGCGGCGATGATCGGCTGCAGGGTTTTGAGGTCGCCTTTTTCAAGCTGCGTCAGGCTCTGGAATCGCAGGAAGTCCTGCACATTGACCGGACCGGCAAAGCGTGCGGCTCCGGCGGTGGGCAGGGTGTGCGAGGGGCCTGAGGCGAAATCGCCTGCACTCTGTGCGGTGTACGAGCCCAGCCCGATGCATCCCGCATTGCGGATGAGGGTGACGATCTCTTCGGCCTTGCCGCTGTGGATGGCCAGATGCTCGGGGGCAAACGCGTTGATCACCGCTGCCGCTTCTTCGTAGTCCTTGACCACTACGGCGCAGCTCTCGTCGGCAAGCGCCTTGCGCAGCGTGTCCCGCCGCTCGCCGAAGGCAATCTGCTCGGCGGCCTGCTTGAGAATCTCCTCGGCCTGCTCTTCGCTGAAGCAGACGAGCATGGCGCAGTTGTCTTCGGCGTGCTCAATCTGCGTGAGCAGGTCGGCGGCGGCAAATTTCGGGTCGGCATCGGCGTCGGCGAGCACGCAGACTTCGCTCGGACCGGCGTAGGCGTCCAGCCCGACAGATCCCCATAGCTGCCGCTTGGCTTCGTTGACCCACTTGCTGCCCGGTCCGGCAATCTTGTCGACGCGGGGCAGGCCGTCGATGCCGAGCGCCATCGCGGCGATCGCCTGGGCTCCGCCTGCCTTGAGGATCGTGGTGATGCCCAGCTCTCGGGCCGCCACCAGAACCGCAGATGAAATGCTTCCATTCGGGCTGGGCGGGGTGGCGATCACGATCTCCTCGACCCGCGCCACTTTCGCCGGAACGGCGTTCATGATGACGCTGCTGGGGTAGCTCGCCTTTCCGCCGGGGACATAGATTCCCACCCGGCTCATGGGCAGCAGCCGCTGGCCGAGCATCCCCGACTCGACGGTCTCCGGAATCGGCACCGCATTGGCAGGCACCTTGAACTTGAATTTGCCGAACTCGATGGAGTCGGGCACCTGGCGGTCTTCTTCCGTCCCGGGCCGCTCGGTGGCCGCGGTGCGCCATCCCCAGCCGAACGACAGCTCTTCCCAGTCATTCGTGATGACGCCGAGCTGCACTTCGTGGAAGTCGGTGACCCGCTCGATGGCCTCCTTGATCGCGGAGTGGTGCTCTTCCGAGACGCTGGCTTCTTCCAGTTCTCTCTCGCTGACAAAGAGGCTGGTCGCGCTGGGCGCATCGTGCTGCCGCACGGCCTCCAGCACCGCCTCAGCCCCGCGCTTCTGCACATCATCAATGATCTGCGCAACGGTCGCGGTGATCCCCGCGTCAAAGCTCGGACGGCGATTCTGCCAGCGCTGGAAGGCTGGATCATTCGGGCGGAGGATGGGGCAGAGATTCACTTGAGGACCTCCTTGGCTCGGGCAAAGCGCTTGAGCATCCGCTCTTTGCCGAGGGCGTCCATCAGTTCCCAGAGGCCGGGGCCGACCATTTTTCCGGTCATGGCGACTCGGGTGGGGTGGACGACGGGGCCGAGCTTTTCGAAGCCGTTGCTCTCCGCATAGTCGCGGATCATCTTCTCCAAGAATTCGACATTCACTTCATCGGCAGCGGCGATGGAGGCGATGAAGCTGTCGAACATCGGTCCGGTGTGCTCTTGGCCGGCCCACTTCTTGAGGGCCTTCTCATCGAACTCGACCTCCTCCACAAAGAAGAAGTCGCAGGCGGCGCACAGGTCGGGGAGGGAGGTCACTCGCTCCTGCTCCAGGGCGACGGCGATCTGGGTGAGTTCGGGCTCTTGGTCCGCCTTGGCCTGGAACAGCTTCAGCGCGGCTTCCTTCTCCGGCTCCTTCTCGGCCCAGTAGTTCTGGTTCTCCGCGCAGGATGAGTAGTCGCGGGTCATCGAGAAGAGGGCTTGGGGCGACATGGCGCGGATGTAGTTCGCGTTCATCCAGGTCAGCTTGTCCAGATCGAAGATGCCCGGCGAGGGCTGGATGCCTTTGATGTCGAAGGCTTCGGCCATCTCGTCCATGGTCATGATCTCGCGGTCCCCGCCGGGAGCCCATCCGATGAGGGCGATGAAGTTGGCGAGGGCCTCGCTCAGGAAGCCGGCGCGGCGGAAGTCGAGGCAGGCAGTGTCGCCGTGCCGCTTGCTCAGCTTGCTGCCGTCCTTGCCCTTGATGACCGGGACATGGACAAACTCCGGATGCTGCCAGCCCAGGGCCTTGAAGAGAGTCACATGCTTCGGCGCGCTGCTGATCCACTCTTCACCGCGGAAGACGTGGGTGATCTCCATCAGATGGTCGTCCACCATCGCGGCAAAGTGGTAGGTGGGCATGCCATCGGCCTTGATGAGGACCGGATCGTCGACGGTGTTCGAATCGATCTCGACGCGTCCGCGGATGGCGTCCCTGACCACGATCATTTCATTGCGCGGGATGCGGAGGCGGATGACGCCGGGCTTGCCGTCGGCCTTTGCCTGCTCGACCTGAGCGTCTGTGGCGTCGCGCCATAGGCCGCCGAAGTAGCCCGTCGGCTTCTTGTTGATGCGCTGGAATTCACGCATCTCTTCCAGCTCTTCCGGTGTGTCGAAGGCCCAGTAGGCTGCGCCGCTCTCCAGAAGCTGGTCGATGGTGGGCTGGTAGATGCCCGCTTCCTTTCGCTCGGACTGGCGGTAGGGCGCAGTTGGCCCGCCCTTGTTGGGGCCCTCCTGCCACTCGACGCCCACATACACCAGAGATTCGAGAATCTCGTCCTCCACACCCTCCACGAGCCGGGTGCGATCCGTGTCTTCGATGCGCACGATATGGACTCCGCCGTGCCGCTTGGCAAAGAGGTGGTTGAACAGCGCCGTGCGGATGTTTCCTACATGGGGGCTGCCGGTGGGGCTGGGCGCATAGCGAACTCGAACGGACATAGGCTCCTGTCAAGATACTCTCCCGGTGGGCCTTTCACCGGGCCATTGACGGAACTCTGCATCCTCTCGCTAGAATAAACCGAATTCCTTTAAGGCTATTCGCCGACCTGCTTTATGGCGCAATCCGAAGACAAAGCAGTCTGGTACTACGTCGGTCAATACGGGGAGCTTGGCCCGCTGACGTACCAGCAGCTATCCGACCTGATCGAAGACCGGGTGATCGATATGGACACCCACGTCTGGCGGGACGGCATGTCTGAGTGGAAGCAGGCTCAGGAGATCGCCGAGCTTCGGCGGATTCTTTCCAGCAGCGATGGTTTTGGTTCGGCGGTGCCGCCGCCGCGCCCTCCCGCCGTCCCCGCAAGCCCGGCTTCTTCTTCATCCGCCACAGCAATGGCGCGCGGCCATGCCGGATTGGAGCGGGACACCACCCTGCGGGCGCGCCGTCAGTGGCGGGAACTGGAAGCTGCGCTGCCCCGAAGCGACAAGAGCCGCATCACGGCGGGGCTTCTCAACTTCATCCCCGGCATCGGCCGCTTCTACCTCGGCTATGCGGCGCACGGCGTGCTTCAGATCCTCGTCACCATCATGACCTGCGGTGTCGGCTACCTATGGCCGCTCATTGATGCCATCTACATCCTCACGGGCGGAGTGAAGTACGATGGGTACGGTCGGGTCCTAGAGGACTAGCCCTTTGTCACCTTTGACTCGGAAAGGCGTCAAAGGGGATGGAAGCAGATGATATTTTCCACTCTGGCCGCAGCAATGGTCTTGGGAGAAGCCAAGGCAGCCAACCCCTCTCTCGTTATGGAAGTTGCGGGGCGGGGCCGGGTTGTCATTGAGCTTTATCAGGATAAGGCGCCGCAGGCGGTGAACCACATCAAGACCCTCGCCGAGCGCAAGTTCTACGATGGACAGCGCTTCCATCGGGTCGTGCGCGAACCCAAGCCGTTTTTGGTCCAGTTCGGCGACCCCCTCTCGAAGACCCTGGCCCGCGACGATGCCAAGCTCGGCACCGGCGGCACCGGCGCAAAGATTCCGTTTGAAGAGACCGGAATCGAGCCGGAAGAGGGCACGGTGGGGCTTTCGCACCCGCAGGACGAGAAGAATGCCGGCGACAGCCAGTTCTTCGTTCTGCTTAGCCCGAGCCGGTTTCTCAAGGGAAGCTACACCTTCTTTGGCAAGGTCACGGAAGGGATGAATGTGGTGAAGCAAATCCAGCACTGGGATCAGGTAACGTCTGTCACCGTTCGCAGTGGCTAGCGCTTCGTCTTCCAAACTCTTTCGCCATATCGCCCTGAGGCTGTTCTATGGAATCATCAGCCTCATTTTTCTGTCTTTGGTCACCTTTCTCATCGACGAGGTGGCCCCGGGCGACGCGGCCCTTGTAAAGGCGGGCGAAAAGGCCACCGTTCAGCAGATCGAGCGCATCCGGCATGAGATGGGCCTGGATCGCCCCTGGCCGGTCCGCTACGTCGAATATGTCGGCAACGCGGTCCAGGGCGATTTCGGCACCTCCTACTACGGAGCCCAGGAGCCGGTGCGGAAGATTCTGGGCAACGCCCTGCAGATGACGCTGATGCTGGCGATCCCCTCCATCCTGCTGGCCACCTTCTTGGGGCTGGTTTTGGGGACCCTTGCGTCGATCAATCGGAACAACTGGCTCGACCAGGCCATCCTGGCCTTCAGCACGATGGGCGTCACCCTGCCCAATTTTGTGCTTGCTCCGCTGCTGGTGCTGTTCCTGGCGGTTCGCTCGGACTTCCTGCCGACGTCGTGGGAGACGCCGCTGCAGGGGCCGCTCTGGACTTATCTAGCCATTCCCGTGGTCGTCATGGCGGCGAGGCCCACCGCGACGCTCACCCGCCTGACCCGGGCGAGCATGATCGACGTTCTGGGGCAGGAATTCATCAAGCTCGCGCAGGCCAAAGGCGTGCCCAAGTGGCGGCTCTACATCCGGCATGCGCTCCGCAATGCGGTGCTTCCGGTGGTGACCGCGATGGGCACCAGCTTCGGCTTTCTGCTGACCGGCTCGTTCATCGTCGAGACGATCTTCATCATGCCGGGCATGGGCTACACGGCGATCGACGCGATTCAGCAGAACGACACGCCCGTGGTGCTGGCCTGCGTCATGCTCACCGGCTTCCTCTTCATCCTCGCCAACCTGATTGTTGACCTGGTTCAGCCGTTCATGGATCCGCGCATCCGGGAGGCGCAGGTATGAAGCGGCGCAATCTTGGCTTCCTATCGCGCAAGCGCGGCCTCGGCTTTGTCTTTTGGGCGAGCGCGGTCTATCTGCTTGTCCTGATGGTCTTCGCCTTTGTCGGGCCGAACCTGCGCCACTCCTACCAGGAACTGCAGGGCATGCCGTTCCAGCCCGCTTCGGGCGAGTTCTGGCTGGGCACCGACCAGGCGGGGCGGGATATCTTCGCCCGGCTGGCGCATGGCGCGAAGATGTCGCTCCTGATCGGCTTCAGCGTTCAGATTCTCGCCGTGTTCTTGGGCTTGACGATGGGCATCCTCGGCGTCTTTGCGCCGAAGTGGCTTCGGGGGCCGGTGCTGCGCTTCACCGACACCATGTTCGCCTTTCCGGACCTGTTGCTGGCGATCCTCATCATCGGCGTGTGGGAGGCGGGCGTCGGCCCGGTCATCCTGGCTCTGGCGGTCACGGCGTGGCCTTCTATGGCGCGTCTCGTGCGGGCTCAGGTGGCAAGCCTGAAGGATCGGGAGTACGTCACCGCGGCGCAGGCGCTTGGAGCCAAGCCGACCTATATCGTGCTGAAGCACGTTCTGCCGCATCTGTGGGGCATTGTGCTGGCCGTTTCGATGGTCGATCTGGCGGCGATCATCTTGGCGGAAAGCTCGCTCAGCTTCCTCGGCATCGGCATCCAGGCGCCCGAACCAAGCTGGGGCAACATGATCAACAGCGCCCGCGACAACATGGCGTCGCATCCCATCCAGCTTTTGTGGCCCTGCTTGATTCTCAGCCTGACCATTTTTGCGCTCAACTTTGTGGGCGACGGCCTCCGAACTCTGACCGATCCCAAGACTCGATAAGTTCTCTGCACGGATAAAGGAAGAGGCTCCTCGCGATCATTGTCGCGAGGGGCCTTGCTAGTTTCTTGGGAGGGAGACTTAGCCGCTCTTTGAATCGGCAAGCCGCTTCTTGATATGCTTGATGGCATCGGCGAGCTGGCTGTCGTTGACCGGGTCTCCGATCAGCGTGTTTTCGTCGATCCGCAGCTCGGATTCCACGTCGGGCTTCAGGCCGCCGGAGATGTACCGGCCTTCCTCATCCACGCGGCGCGAGATGTCGCGGCCGCTGGGCAGGTAGTACCGGGCGATGGTGACCTTTGCGGTCGAGAGGTCGCGCAGCGGAATCACATCCTGCACCGAGGCTTTGCCGTAGGTGTGTTCGCCCACGAGGCTGGCCAGGTCGTACTCCTGCATGACGCCCGCGAAGATTTCCGAGGCGCTGGCGGAATCACTGTTCACGAGGATGGCGATGGGGATGTTGAGGCGGAAGCTCTCGCCGTTCCGGGTCCGCAGCACCTCTTCGGCTTCGTCGCGGCCCCTGGTGCGGAGCATGATCTTGTTGTCGATGAAGCGGCTCAGCATGGATTGAGCGGTATCGAGGAGGCCGCCCGGGTTGCCGCGAAGATCGATCACCAAGCCTTCCGTGTCGTCGGCCAAGGCTTCCTTGAGGGCGTCGTCGAACTGCTGCGGCGTGTTCTCCGCAAAGGTGGTCACATTGATGTAGCCGATATTCGTGCCTTCCAGGCGCTTGCCCTCGGCGGTCGGCAGAACGATCTTCTGGCGGCGGACGCGGAGTTCGGTGGGCTGGTTGCCATCCTGGCGGATGAGCTTGAGCCGGACAATGGTGTTCTCCTTGCCGCGGATCATCTGGACAATCTGATCGACCGAAAGGCCGGAGACGTCCTCGCCGTCTACGCCGATGATCGTGTCGCCGAGCTTGACGCCGGCGGCTTCGGCCGGGCTGGAGGAGAAGACATTGACGATCTTTGCACCGAGCGGGTCGTCGGTCAGCCGGGCTCCGATGCCTTCGAAGTTGCCCGCTGTCTCCAGCGAGAAGTTCTCGGCTTCAATGGGCTCCAGGAAGGAGGTGTAGGGGTCGCCCAGCGAGGCGAAGAGGCCCTGCATGGCGGCGTTCTTCAGGTCTGAGGCATCGATCTCTTTGCGCGAGTTGGCCAGGATGATGCGGTAGTTCTCCTCAAAGACTTCGGTGGGCGTCTTGGCCGCCTCTTTTCCGCCGACAAGGGCGGAGAGCGCTTCGCCCGAGGGCGCGCGCATCTGGCTGAGATCGGGCCAGGCGAAGCCGATCATGAAGCCGGCCATCAGCAGGAAGGCGAAGAGGCTGATTCTCAGAAAGGTCTTCACTGCGCGATCTCCTTGGCGGGGGCGACAAATCGGCCGACAGCGAGGGCATAGCCGCTGCCATCCGGCAGTTCGTGGATCTCCTTCCAGGCGAGATCGTCGGCGGTTGTGGAGCCTTCCAGCTTTGCGCCCTGGGCCGCGAGGGCGCGGGCGAGCATCTCGGCGGTGCCGGAGGTGCTCTCATCCACGATCAGCGTCAGGCTTGCGGGATTGATCTTTCCGCCGGGAGTGGTGAGCTTTCTGGGCTCCTTCATTCGCGGGGAGTCGATGGTGCCGAAGACGCCCTTCGCTCCGAGCAGACCCATCACCTTCTCCAATTCCTGCTGGTCTCCGTCGCCGGAATTGCGGAGGTCGATGGTGAAGGGGCCGGAGCCGGCGATGCGCGGCTGCAGCGCTTCGGCTGCGCTGCGGAAAAGCTTGAGCTGGATCAGGTTCTCGGCGCCGCTGACAGGCTCGACCGTGATCTTTTTGGTGGTGATCTGGCCTTCCTTCACCTCGCCGCCGCGCTGCCACTTGATCTGATGGGTGACGTCTTCGCCCAGGAGAAGCCGCTCGTAGACCTTGGACGCGGTGAGGCTGGTGTCGATGCGGCCGGTCAGCTCTTCCCTCAGCTTGATGACGTCGGCGGTGGAGCCGTCGCCTTCCAGGGACTCCTCCTGCATGTCTCTCAGCTCCTGAAAATCTTCGTAGGAGAGCGCCCAGTGATCGTCGATCGCCATGATGCGGTCGCCGCTTTCAAGGCCGAGGTTGGCCGCCGGGCTGCCCGGCATGACCGACTGGACGATTACGCTGGGGAAAAGGAACATCGGGTCGATGTTCTCCCCGTCTTCGGTGAGCCTGTTCAGCTGCTCCATGTCGTACTTCAGGTACAGCTCGGCGCCGATTCCCGCGTACTGCCCGCGCTGGCGGGCCTGGAGAGCGGCCAGCTCCTCTTTGCCGAGAAAGATGCTGTCCGGGTCCTTCAGGCGACCGATCATCGCCCGCACCGCGCCCTGAGCCAGGGCATCGCGGTCGGTGATGGGATCGACGAATCGCGCGTCCAGAAGCTGGGTCAGCACATAGAAGTACTCGGACTCCGACAGGGCCGTGCCCGGCGTGTTGGAGGCCACGAGCGTCCGGCTGCTGACGATCGGCTTGGTCCGTTCGGCATTCGGCCCGATCTCAATCTGAGTGCGGGTGAGGTTGCCGAAGGCGATGGAGCCAATGACGGCTACACAGCCCGCGAAGTAGAGGGAAGTTTTGGCTACGTCCTGCATGAAGCGGCACCGCTCTCTAATCTATACCGATTGAAGCTGCAATTTGCAGCGGAACTGTTGGTTGTCCCGGGAATCCGAGTCAAAGGGAGCCCCCCAGCTTCTGCGCGGCATCGCGCACAGAAGCATGGGAGCTGGACTTGAGCCGGGTCAAGACCTCGGCGGGAAGCGTCAAGCTCTTGGCGACGGCCAGGTCGATAAGGGCCAGTTGGACCGCTTCGCTGGAGTCCGCGTAGGCGGGCTCGATCTCTTCAAGCGTCACCGCACCTTCCTGCACGGCCAGCGCGCGGAGCGCCTGCGACCGCACGGAGGCGTCCTCGTCGAGCACGCCCCACGGGATCGACTCCCGGTAGGCCGGCTTCGGATTGTCGGTCATGGCGCGCAGAAGATTTGCCTTGACGAACGGAGAGGTATCACGCACGCCGCGCAGAGCCTCTTGGAACAGCTCGGGGATGGGGCACTCCAGCATCCGCGCATAGGCGGTGGCGCGCACCCACAGGCTGGTGTCGTTGACCGCCGCGAAGAGGATGCGTCGGGCGAGGCCGTCGTTGCTCAGATCCGCGCTCTTCACGATGGCCGTGCGGACGCACGGGTTGGGGTCGTCCATCATCGCCGTCACGAGCAGCCCCGATTCGGGAGCCTTGGTGAGCATGGTCAGCTCAGCCGCCGCCACGCGGGGTCGCCAGTTCTCTGAAAGCATCATCGCCGACGCGGCGGGGAGGATGCCGCTGTTGCTCGAGTTTCGCAGTTCCGCCGCCGCGAACATGCGGTTGAAGTCAAAGGGGCCGCGCAGAAGCGTGAGCGACAGGCCCTGTCGGGCCGCCACCTGCTCCTGGTTGTTCAGCGCCTTTGCGCCGAGGGCCGCTTCCAGATAAAAGCCGCTGCGCAGCCGCCCCAGGATGTGCTCCTCGCTGCCGGGCAGCTTGAGGGTCTGCAGCTTGTAGAGCGCCGAGAGCCGTTCGGTGGTCGAGCCCTGGTCGAAGATGCGCTTGAGCTGCTCGATGGCGGCGCCATTGGACTGCTCGCCGGGCCAGGTGAACCGCTCCGGCTTGGGGGCGGCAAGGGCGAACGTCTGCGCTCCCGAAGGGACCGAGGGGAGCATCTCAAATCGGTCGATGTGGAGCGGGCCGGTGGTGCCGGTGACGCCGACCAATCGGCTGAACGGGCCGTCCGTGGTCAGGCGGACAGAGGCGATCTGGCCGGCCTGCGGGAAGGCGGAAAGGTCGATCAGCACCTCGTGCCGGGCGTCGGAGGGTTCGAATCCGAGAGTGTAGATGGGGAAGCCCGCCTCCATCTCCACCGGAGTCTGCGGCAGGTAGCCCAGATAGACTGCGCCGATCTGAACGCCTTGGGCATCCAGAAGATCGACCGACCAAGCCCGCCAGGCATTGTAGCGAAAGGCGAGCCGCATGGCTCCCGGCGCGGGGCCGGAGCCCTTCTGCCAGATCGTGGCGGAGCCGCGGACCGAACTGGGCGCATCAATGGTCAGCACCTCGCCCACGCGCTCGGCCTTGACCCCGCCTGTCGTCGGGATGGCGGTCGGGGCGGGGGCGGGCATCGGCGTCATGCCGAGACCGGCCTTCTCGTTGAGGAACCCGATGATCTGGTTGGCGAGCCCCTGTCCCGGAAGCGCGTCCACCGGGCGGTAGGGCAGCATCCGCAGCGGCATGCCGTTCACGGTCCAATCCGGCTCGCCCTGAAGCGGCACGGCATGAATGGCCAGAATGCCGGAATAGGGGCCGTAGAGCGTCGCCCGCTCTCGGTCGGAGACTTCGCCGTTGACGTAGGGAGCCAGGGCTCGGTAGAGCAGGTCTTCGTCCCAGGTCGGGTTCTCCGGCCGCTGGCCGATGGAGATGACGCTGCTGGAGCGGGTGGGAAGCGGGCCTTCCACCATGCGGTAGACGGTGTCCCGATCTTCCAGAAGCTCGAACTGAATCTCCTTTCCGAGCGTCTTGCGGGCTTCCTCTTGAACGCTCTTGAGGGTGTTCTCGATTTCGCCGACTTCCGCCGGAAGAATGTTTCCGGCTCGTTCGCGGACAAACCCGGTTGATTCAACCTGGGCGACCGCGCTGCGGGAAAAGATGAAGACACGCACGCGCATCGGATCCGCCTGCGACTCCTGGGGAGCGGCAAGCGGAGCGATTGCGGCGGCTGCGAGAAGGGTCAGCGCGGCCAGCATAGATTTCCTATTTTAGTCGAAGTGTCTGATGTCGAACTCAGAAGCGGCATGGCCATCGCCCCGCGTGAACTGGAGCATGTCGCGGCTGCCGAGGCTGCTGAGATCTTGGGGAATGCGCTCGATAAGGTCAAGCACGACCTTGCGGGCGTTTTCTGCATTGCTTTTGAAAACTTCAAGCACGTCATGAGCGGTTACTGCGCTTGTGTCCGCCACGACGCCTGAATCGTAGTCGGTCACTAATGAAATATTGACGACCGCCATGCCCAACTCGTGACACAGGTACCCCTCTGGGTACTGGGTCATATTGATGATCTGCCAGCCCATCTGGGTGAACCAGATGCTTTCGGCCTTGCTGCTGAAGCGAGGGCCTTGGATGACGACCACAGTGCCTCCGTCGTGGCAGGTGATCCCATTTTCGCGCGAAACCTCGACCGCCAGCTTTCTCAGCGTCTTGTCGTACATATCGGCGGGGG
This sequence comes from uncultured Fimbriimonadaceae bacterium, assembly GCA_965652385.1. GTDB lineage: Bacteria > Armatimonadota > Fimbriimonadia > Fimbriimonadales > Fimbriimonadaceae > JBGSIR01. The sequence continues at coordinate 140,774 of CBFGUV010000003.1, read as the reverse complement.
AGACGTGGGCGGTGATCGGTCCATCGTAGAAGGTGTCGTCGCGCCCCTTGGTGCGGTCGACGAACTGGTCGGCGACCACAAAGTGGCCCGGCTCGATCTCCTTCTGCAGCGATCCCACAGCACAGGGGCTGATCACGGCCTTCACGCCGAGGCGATGGAAGGCCCAGACATTGGCGCGGTAGTTGATCTTGTGCGGGGGAATGGTGTGGTTGCGGCCGTGGCGGGGAAGGAAGGCCACGCGGCGGCCGCCGACCTCGGCGAGCATGATGCTGTCGCTGGGCGGGCCGTACGGCGTATCGACCTTGACCTCGGTCACATTTTCAAGAAGGCTGTAGAAGCCCGATCCACCAAAGACACCTATTTCGGCCACTGGCTCTCTGCTCACTGGGCGATTCTCCCGCCCGTGGTGTTGATCAGGGAACTGAGCGCTCCGATCAGCTTTTCCACGCGTCCGCCCGCTCGGAGCAGGACATCGCCGTCGATATTGGCCACCTGCTTGTTCTTCACGGCGAAGGTGTTGGCGAAGCGGGGATCGTTCAGAATCGCCTGTGCGCTGCCGTTGGTGATGATCAGCTGCGGGTCGGCGGCGACCAGGCTCTCGATGCTCATGTCGGCAAAGACGGTGCCATCCGGTCCGATCACTTCGCCTCCGCACAGCGTGGCGAGGTGGGCGAGAAAGCCGTTCTTTCCGGCCACCATGTAGCGGCCGTCGCTGCCCATCAGCAGGGCGACGCGGGGCTTGGTTTCGGGCGCGATGCCTTTGGCCGCTTCGGCGGCGTTGTAGATTTCATCGACGTACTCAGACATTGTGCTTTCGCCGCCGACTCGACCGGCCAGGCGATAGCAGTAGTCGATGAACTCATCCAAGTTGGTGGCATCGAAGGGAAGCGTATCTGCGCCCAGTTCTTCAACCTTCTTGATCTCGTCTTCCGAGAAGAGAGAGGCATCGTAGACGATCAGATCCGGTTTGATGCTGGCGATCTTTTCGTAGTCCGGCGTGGTGCCCTGCATCACGATGGGCGCAGCCTGCACCGACTGCGGGAAGTCATCCTCGGCGGTGCGGCCCGATAGCATGTTCTGGAAGCTCAGCTTGCCGACAAGCTCTGAAGTGCTGGGAGAGAGGGACACGATGGCGGGGGTGCCGCCTTCTCGGGGCACGCCGCCGATGTCGTCGCCGCCCTTTTGGCATCCGGCCACGACCAGCACCGCTGCTGTCAGCCAGGCAAACCTGCGCAGGAACATGAGTCCATTTTGGCCTATAGAGGGGATATGCCTCTGCTTCGACGGGACCCTGGCAGACTGCGGGGCTGAGGTATTCTCCCGACTCCCGCAGGGGTGTAGCTCAGTTGGTAGAGCAGCGGTCTCCAAAACCGCAGGTCGCGGGTTCGAATCCTGTCGCCCCTGCCATCTCCAATTTCTTCCTGCCGAACGCATCTCGTTTAGGCAAACAAACTTTCCCTCTCGCAAGTGCCAGTCTTCTCAGTTTCTGCCGCCGGAATCGGTTTCAGGCTAAATTAGGCTTATGGTTGCCCTGGCTGCAGCGGCTGTGATCGGATTCGGCTTTGCCGCAGATGCCGACCCGAACCTGAGCGGAGTGCTGCTCAACAAGGACATCGCCGCCTACCAGGCGGACGGCGTCCGTCATCGGCTCACCATAAAGCTGACCCGGACGCATGAGTTGGTGTCGGAGACCAGCCAGACGGCGCAGTCGGTCGCGGTGAACTGCGGCTTCGAGCCGAATCTGCCCAAGCTCCGCTATCTGCTGGAGCCGCTGGAACTGGAGTCTCTCAATGCGCGGCGGGTTGAGTTCGTGCAGGAGATCGCCGAGGCGGCCGATAAGTTTCAGCCGGACACGCCGCACTCGCCTGCCGCCGTCGAAGCGGCGAATGCCTCCTTCCAAAAGATGATGCAGGCCACTTTGGCGGCGTCCGCGAAGGAGGTTCAGACCCGTTCCCCTGGATTGGCGGGAGAAGGCCAGCCTCGCCTGCTCGACTTTGGCCATCAGCGGCATCGGCTCAGTCTGCTGGCCGAGGTGATCCACGCCACGCAGAGCGGGGGCGGGGAATGGAGGGAGGAGGCATCGAGCTTCTCAATGGAATGCGGCTTGATGCGGGTGCCGGTTGAGCTGCCCATCGGCGAACGAGAGTATTTCTGCCCGAATGGGGCGGTTCCTCCCCAGAGTCTGATCGCGGGAGAGGATGAACCGGGCCGCTATGACCCCGCGATCACCTTTGTCGGCAAGAACGATGTTCGGCTGGGGCTGGGCTTCGGACGGCCTTCGTATTCTTCCGCCGGATCGACCTTCAGCGATCGCATTTCAGAACTGCCATCACCGTCGCGCCGATTTGACGACCTGGTGCGGGCCGCCGATCTCGGCGTTCCCGAGACGCAGGCCGGAGAATTCCGTCAAGCCTTCCGCAATTTCTCTGCTTGGGAGTTGGCGCTGGAGGGCGCGGATATGAATGAGCTGGGGACCCTGCCGGGAGTGAGATCCAGCTTCAAGGATTACCTCGACAGCATCGAAGTGAACCTTCCTGCGGGAACGATCTTCATGCCCGACGACGGCGACTTTCAATGGATGATGTCGGTCGGTCGCCTGGACGTGCAGTACCGCTTTGAAGAAGACCTCTTGGCTTCGCTTGCCCCGCAGGACCCGGTTCCGGCAACGGTGCGGACGATGTGCCTGGAGATGGGCAAGCTGGAGCCCCGTTCCGGCGTCAAGTACATGCCCTACGCCAACCCGGACCCGGTGCTGAGAGAACTGGCGCAGCTCACGGCGGATTCCCTCTCGCGGGGGCCGTGGGATCAGGCGCGGATCTGGACCTACACCGACGGCGCGAGCCTGGCCGACATCAACAAGAAGCTGGCGGAGCCGCTGATTCCGGGCTACTTCGTGCGGAACCTGCGCGACCTTCATCGGGTCGGCGCGCTGCCTTCGGAGGCGCAGAAGAGAAGGAATCTGTTCTCGATAGAACTGCTGTTTTCTCCGGCGGGCGATCCTGAGGCGGCTCTGCTCGTCTCCTCAACCATCTGCCGCGAATCACCCAAGGCGGCCGCCGCCGCGCTGAACCAGCCGGATGAGTACGGACTGCAGCTCTTTTCCGCCGCCGGGGCCACGCTGAAGGTTCAGCACATGGAGATGATGCTCTTTGCCGGATTGATGTCGGAGCATATCGACGTGCGGAAGGCGGCGCTGACCTTCCTTGGCACGGTGGTGCCCGAAGCCGCTCGGGGATGGGTGGCGGGGCTGTCGGTGATGAAGTTCATCCCCGGCATGAAGGCCGAGGATGAAATCGAAGGCATGATGATCAATACGGTCCGGGCGATGTACGCGCTCTAGCGCACGCCGCGGAGCTGATCCGCAGCATCGACCAGTTCAAGCGAACTGCGCCGACCGCTCAGCATAAAGCCGTAGCCCTTCTCGTTCCACACCAGGCAGGGCACGTTGTTCATGTACCCGTGCGAGTAGATGCCGGTCTTGTTGCCATCCATCGATTCGATGGTGATCTTTCCGTCGATCATCATCAGCTCAAGCGAACCGGTGCGGTCGACAAAGGCGAAGGTGGCGGCGTCGCGGCCGAGCATCTTGCCGTAGTTGTAGCCGACCACTTCCAGGCGGTCCACATCCACGGGCACCGCGCCCATGCGGTTCTGCAGCTCCTGCTGCGCTTCCGGTGCGGAAGCGGGGCGGGTGATGGGGGCCATGCCATTTACGAGTCCGGCGATGGTGCGGGTGGAGACTTCCTCGCCTCCATTGACGCGGTTGACCACGGCGGCGGAGGCCACGGCGATCACAAAGAGTCCGGCCAGACCCCAGGAGTAGCGTCCGACAAATCGCTCGGCCTTTTTGGTGCGGTCGATGGCGTCGAGCTGGGCGGTCACGCGGCTCCAGCAGTCTTCGCTCTTGGGCTGAACGCACTTGGAGCGGAGCTGATCCTTCAGGACGACCGCCCACTCGTACTCCGCATGAGCGGAGGAGTCCTGCTTCAGCAGGGCGACGACTTCGGCCTTTTCCTCGGTCGTCAATTCGTTGTCGGCGAGGCAGTTCGCCTGTTCCAAGCGATCACTCACTTGTATTCTCCTGTCTCAAGTAACCCATTTCGATCGCGTATTGCTCCAGTTCTTTTCTCAGATGAGCCCGTCCCCGCGCAATGCGGGATCGGACCGTTCCGATCGGCGCTTCGGTGATCTCCGCGATCTCCTCGTAGGAGAGTCCTTCGATGTCGCTCAAGATCACCGCCAGCCGGAACACTTCCGGCACCTTTTCGAGCGCCTGCTCGATTTCGGCGCCCAATATGTTGTCGAACAGGGTGCGGTCGGGCGCCTCTTCTGCCGGAGCCATCGGCTCGGCAATGGCTTCGTCTTCAAGCGAAGCCTGTACGCCTCTGCGCTTCTTCCTCCGGTACCTGTTGATGTACAGATTCGTGAGGATCTTCAGCATCCATGCCTTGAAGTTCTTGCCGTCGAAACGGTCGAAGGCTTCGTAGGCGCGGATGATGGCTTCTTGAGTGAGATCTTCCGCTTCATCCTGCTGGCGCGTCAGTCTGAGCGCCGTGCCGAGAAGGGAGGGGAAGATGTCTTCCGTCAGCCTTTCGAACCGCTCTCGCTGCGGCTGATTCTTTCGGAAGAACATGCCCAACGAGTGTACCTGTCTGACCTTTGCAACACCCTTGTGCAGCGCCTGGTTCCCGCTCCGGGCAACTCGCGGAACTTTTTGCTTTATGGCGGTCAGTCAGGTTCGATTTCAGGGAGCTTCTGGTTTTTAGCCACTGTCACCATCGCTTCTAATAGAGAGTCTGGGGGCGGCACAATCTTGGTCCGCTCGGGCGGGACCAGCGGTCGAAAAAAGCCGAAAAAATAGGCTAGCGGAACGGCCAGAACTCGGGCGGGAAATAGGTGAGCCACACCCACATTCCCGTGATGACCACCCAGAACGACGCGACCGCCAGGGGCGGGCCGATGACGCACCGGGTATCGCGCTTCCCCTTCGCATGAGCGGCGATGTAGAGGGCGGCAGAAAGCAGGGCGGCGGCGGGCAACGCGTACCGGCCAAAGATGAGCGCTACGGTGGCGCATTTGCAGAAGGTGAAGGCCACGCCTTCCAGCTTTTCTCCCGAACTCTTCTCCGCCGCTTCGCTCATAGGGATACCCGTCTTGAGGATAGCGCGGCGGCTACTCGTTGTTCCCAGATCCAGAAGCGATCATAGGCAGAAGCGCCACGGAAATCAGGATGCCGACAATACCAAGAATCACATAGATGTAGCCAGCTGAAACGAACATCCCCAATATAAGCGAAACACCACCGCCACAAAAAAGGGGAATCGCCAACAGAGTGCACAGGGTGGAGACGAGACCGCGATCCATTTGAGACGGGAGGCGATGACCGCAGTTTGGGCAGGTGCTGCTGTTGGAAAGCAGCTCTTGAGCGCACTTGGGGCAAATTCCATTCTCGGGAAGCATCTCGGCCATCGCTTCACTCCGTGCGGCTGAGGGCGGCGGCCATGAGCCAGAAGAGCCCGCCTCCGACCCCGAGAATCCCGATCAGAATCTCGCCCGACTCGCGCGCGGCCAGCCATAGGGGAGGCCCCAGCAGAAGGCAGGGGACGCCGATGCAGATGAAGGCGGTGGTGGCGGCGATCAACTCGGCTCGGGAGACCGGGCGGCGTCCGCAGTTGGGACAGCGGGAGTTGGCATCACGGACAAACCCGCACGATTGGCAGGCGGTCTGGGTGGTGGCACCAGATGCGCAACTCATGATGAAGGAACGCTCCCTCCATTTTATACAGACGATGCAGAAGGCGTGTCAGTCACGGCGGCGGTGCTGCCGGATCATGAGGACGAGCAGAGTGATGAAGAGTGTGATGCCGCCCAGACCCGCCAAAGCCAGCTCTCCGGTTCCGCCCAATCCGAACAGCAGGGCGCACCCGCCCAGACACAAACCGGGAATGCCGAGGACCGTGAAGGCGAGCACCGTGGTGATCTGCATCGCCGGATGGGGAGGGGTATAGCCGCAGTTGGGACACCGGGTCTTCGGGATGAAGTCGGGCGACCCGCAGTTGGGGCAGTAGACCTGGTCCGGGGGATTCGCGTGCGGTCCTGCCATCAAGTCCTCTCTCCGCTCTCGGCCAAGCCGAGTGTAGACCATCGGGTGCGGACCCGCTTCATGCCTGCACCGCCGCCTTCTTCCGCCTCGCCTTCTTCACCCGCACCCCGAGGAGGATTACGCCGACCACCGCGGTTTCGATGCAGACCCATTGCATGAGCGTCAGCGGGCCGAGCTGCCCCTGCGGTTCGCGCAGAAACTCGAGGCCGAATCGGGCGGTGGCCCAGATGACCAGATAGGCGGAGAACAGCAGCCCGGGCTGCTCAAGCCGTCCGCGCAGCCAGAGCAGGATCCCGAAGATCATCGCCGCCACCGCGCCGGAGAGCAGTTGGACCGGATAGCGGTCGGCCCCATGCTGATGCACCGCCCATGCGGCCTCGCAGACCCGGCCGAAGCAGCACTCATGGAAGTGGCAACCCACGCGTCCGATCACTTCGCCCGATGCCAGGGCCAGCGCAAAGGCGTCTCCCGTGGGGATGGTCAGGCGGATCGAGCGCTTGGCCACCTCCACCGCCAGCCAGCCGATCAGGATTCCGGCGAAGATGGCGCGTCCGCCGGGCATGAAGATGGCCGCTGGTCCGCCCTGGTCCACCACGATCTGAGCGGCCTTCGCCCCGATCGCGCCGGCGGTGAGGCCGACCATCATCAGGAAGAGAGTGGTCGAGCGCTCCAGCCCCGTGCGGCGCGACGCCCAAAAGTAGACGGCTGCGCCCACGAGATAGGCGGCGACGGTGAAGGCCAGGCCCCACGGATTCATTTCGCCATCGGCAGCGGCTTCAGCGCGCGCTCGGGGAAGTCGTGCGAATCGGCAAAGAGCCATCGCCAGCAGAAGGAGTAGCGGCGCGGGTCTTCTTCAAAGGTGCCGACATGCACGCAGCACTGGCGGATGCGGTGCTCGTGAAAGGTGTGGGCATCCATGAACATCTTGACCGTGACGCGGAAGGTGCGCGAGGCGAGCCGCCGCAGGTCGCGCTGCTGGCTGCGGGAATCCTTGATCGCCGCGATGGCTTCGTGCAGGCCGGGGATGCAGGCGCAGAGCTTGAAGAGATCGGCGGCGACCTTGAGGGAAGAGGGAGCCTGCTGTTCCGAGAAGAGCCGCTGCAGCACGCCCTCCTTGACCATGCTCTTCACCGTGTCGGAGACGGACTCGAAACTGATCGTGTTGGCGGCGAGGTGGATCCAGTCCTTGAGCGTGTCGCGGCCCACAAGATCGGAGAGGGAGCGCCAATTCCCCTTGCGGTCCTGGATGTAGTAGCCGATGTCGCAGCAGTCGCGGTGCGAGCAGGGAAGCGGGATGAAGTCGCTGGCCTTGGCCTGGCCCTTCGCCTGCTGCTCCAGCCGCTGCAGCACACCCGTCGGGGTGAGGCGTTTTTGGCCGTCAATGGGGATGGTGCGGCCCGAGCCGAAGACCGGCTGGATCGCCAGCCCCTGGCAGTAGGGGGTGTGGAGGGCCTTCTCGAAGACGGCTCCCAACTCGTGGTCATTCACGCCGAGCTGCGCGGCCATGACCACCGTGGAGACAACTTCGGCCTGCCCCAGGCGGTCGAGTACCTGCAGCTTCTCCTCGAGCAGGTCCTCTCCGCGCATGGCGATGTGGGTGGCGGGGTCGAGGCCGTCGAACTGGAGATAGACCTCCACCCGGTCTTTCAGCTCGCTGAGCAGGGAGACCAGCTTGTCGTCGCGGGCGATGCGGCGACCGTTGGTGTTGAGCAGGATGCGGGTGATCGGCTTTTCGGCCAGACGGCAGAGCATGTCGCCCAAGTCGCGGCGGACGGTCGGCTCTCCGCCGGAGAGCATCAGCACACCCAGCCGTCCGTTCTCGCGGGCGATCATGGTGTCCACGGTGCGTTCGATCTCATCCAGCGTAGGACGCTCGGGCTTGTCGGCGGGCGAGGCCGGATCGAGCGCGCTGGCGTAGCAGGTGGGGCAGGAGAGGTTGCAATGCTCGGTCGCGTTGAGCAGCAGGATGCAGGTGTGCTGCCCGTGCCCGATGGGAAGGCCGTCGCGGTAGCCCTCGGGGAATCCTCGGCTGTTGTCGGGGCGGTCGGGGGTGATGGTCAGCGTCGGCGTGGACCATCCGCGCCGGGCGCGCCAGAGTTCGGCGTTCTCTTCGTAGAGGCTTTCGGTTTCGCCGTGCTTGGGGCACCACCGGCGGAGCCAGATCGCTCCGTCGTGGGCGACGAGCATCCCGTCGATGAAGGTGTCCGGCTCATCCGCTCGCCGCGGCCCCTCTTCCCAGCAGTGCGGGCAGATGGTGCGGGTGTACTCCTCGATGAGATAGTTGCGCGGCGGAAGCCCGACAGCCATGAGATTCAGTTTAGCGTTTGGTTGGGATCGGCATTGCCTGCACCTTTTCCCGCGAGGCAAAGATGATGTGCGTTTTGGTCACAAGGGGCTTCAGCTCTACCGGAAGATCAGGCTTGAACCTGCCTATCAGACGGGCGGACTCTGTATCCCACAGGGCGGCTTGCTTGTCCTCTGAATAGATGAGAACGCTCCCGCCGTTCTCTGGGAAAGCGGCGGATGTCTCTTCTCCAAACGAGGGGATGGTGGATTTGACCTTCATGTCTGAGAGGTCAAAGACAATGCCGGGCTGCGAGTCGCGGTGCAGATAGACCAGGTTTTCATGGCTCTCCACCATCCGCAGGTCCTTCACCGGCATGGCGTGTACGACTGCGTTGGTCTCAACGTCGGTGATCACGAGTTCGCTGGGCTTCTTCGTGAGGATGTAACGGCCGTCGGTCGAGAGACGCATCTCTTGATCGATCTCCCTGTAATCGACGGCACGCTTCTCGCGGCGTGGCGCTTGGTAGCCTTCGCCGAAGCCGAGAAGCACGGTTCCGTTGTTGCCGACCTCAAGGCTCACCGACGCGCAATGGCCGCGGATGATCTCCTTTGATGTGGCGGATACCCGCACCGTGTAGCTTTGGTCTTCCAGGATGAGCGCGTAGTGGCTGCCATCTTCTGAAAGGGCCGCAGAAAACGGAGCTTGAGCGGCCTCGAATGACGAGCGGCTCAGCTCTCTGCCCTCTGAATCCAAAACGATGGCGGCGTCGCCGACTATGGCCAGGTTCACCCCGTTTGAGGATGTGTGCCAACGGCGCACCTCGGACTTTGGCTTCCAGATACTGGCGGTCTGTTGGGTGGTTGGGTCGAGGGTTTGAATGCCCCGTTCGTTGAAGATGAGCGCTGCTATCGCTGCGCTCGGCCACCGCTTGTATGTTCAGATTTGAGCGCACTCTGGGTTCGCTGCGACTTGACGGAAGGGGACCTTTGCGGGGCTGTTCTGAAGCAGCCATCGCTGCGACCGTCAGACAAGCCGCCGCCCCCGCCAGCAGCCATAACAGCTTGTCGGTGCGGTCCATCTTTCATTCTCAACGGGCCGGGCGTCGGGCGGGTTTCGGCGGAGCCGTGAGGTTTTGCTGGGAAATGGCTGGGCAGAGGTTTTGAAAGGCCGGGGGAAACCGACTATTAGCAATACAAGGGGATGAAGTATCAGCTGATCAAGGTGGTCGATGCGCTCGGCCTGCGAAAGCTAGTCACCCCGTTCTACTACGGCTACCAAAAGCGGCGCAAGGCCGCGCTGTACCGCGCCAATGAAGGCCGCGTGCTTTCGGCGTCCGACTCGCATGAATGGCTGCGTCGGAGGCTCAGAGAGGGCGGACCGCTGGCGGCGGGCAAGATCGGCAGCCTTGAGGCCGAAGCGCTCCTCACTTACATGCGCGCCGACGACCCGACGCGAGAGAAGGTGTGGGCCGACCTGCGGGATCGCCTTTATGCGAATGTGGGCGTCTTCCCGCCCACGGCCGAGACCTTCTCCCGGTTCTGCGAGGTCTTCTCCGAGTCGCTGAGCGGGATGGATGGCCTTGCGGTCTGGTTCAGCACGGGCGAGCAGGAATCCATCGAGAAGTGGGCTCCGCAAGTTCAGCAGGCGGAGTTCTCGATGCTGGAGCCCTACAAGGATGAACGCCCTTGGACGATGGAGCTGCAGGGACGCCGTGTGGTGGTGGTCTCCCCCTTCAAGCAGTCCATCGAACAGCAGTGGCCGAGGATTCAGGATGTCTGGTCCCGGCATCCCATCTGGCCGGAGGGCATTGAACTTAGCGTCGTTCAGGCACCCTTTTCCGCCGCACTGGTCGAACCGCGCGATGCCGACTGGTTCGCCGCACTAGACCGCTTGACCGAGAAACTGCGCAGCCTGGACTTCGACACCGCCCTCATCGGGGCGGGCGGCTATTCGCTTCCGCTATGCACCCGGGTGAAAGAGATGGGCCGCCGGGCCATCCACACCGGCGGAGCGACGCAGATCTTCTTCGGAATCATGGGCAAAAGATGGCGCGGGGACGAAATCGAAGAGAGATTCGCCAACGAATTCTGGATCGATCCCCTTCCGGCAGAACTCCCCGAGAACCGGGCCAAGGTTGAGGGCGGCTGCTACTGGTAACGGCGGTTGATGCCGGGGCGTCCGACAGGTGTGATTGCGTTTCTCTTGGGGGCGATGCTGTCGGTGACGGCGCAGATCTCATTCGACCAGCACAACAATCCCTATCAGCTGACCGTGGTGGTCGATGGGAAGACGCATGTTTCGGTAAAAGACAACTATGAGTCGGCGCCGCTTCAGTTTCAGAAGAAGGTCAAGATCGGTGGCTTTGAACTCACCGGAGTGCATCAGACCATTCAATGCACCGAGACCGAGCGCTCGGTCTCGGTCATGCCGGTTTCGAGGCTGCATCAGCCGGACATGCCGGAAAAATACGACAACGCCTACGCGTTGAAACTCAGGTCGCACGGCGGGCTTGTCGTCGGGTCGAAAGCGTTCTGGATATTCTCATGGGACAACGTTGAGGCAGCGGGAGAACATTCAAGTCACACTTTTCTCTTCGAGGTGACTGTTGAGGAAGGAGGCGTACCATCGATTGGCCGCTCCATAGAACTTGAAGGTCTTGGCCCCTACCAATACGGCCTCCAGGGAATGATGCTTGGGGGTCAGCATCTGGCTATCATCGCCGACGGAGGCTTCGGGGTGGTCGATCTCGCGGCCTGGAAGCAGGTTTTTGCCGCGCCGCCAGAAGGGAATGTCGTCACGCTGGGTGGGAGCCGAATCTATTGGGGCGACAGCAGTTATGTGAGCCTGTACGAACCGGCCAAGAACGAGCTCAAGCCGGTTGTTCTTCACGGGGCGGGGCGGCTGATACGGGGATTTTCAACCGGCATTGCGGATGTGTTTATAGCGGGCAAAACGATGGTGGCTGCGGGTTCGCAATCGCACTATGTATTGCCCGGCGGCACATTTGCGGAACCGCAGTTCTTCGTGGTGCCGGGCGTCGGCATCGGGGTCATCGATATCAATTCTTTTGCCCCGGAAGCCCCCGGCGTATTTCTCTCACTCCCCGATTTCAGGCCGCTGGCATCAATCAGACGAGGCAAAGACGTCATCAACCCGCCGAAACTCCGGTCTATTCCCACCGGGGATAGATAAACAATCTGTTTCCTTCCGCACAAAAGGCCAGGTTGTCGGTGATCAGCGCTAGATTGGGCCGCACCGTGACATCGGGGCTGAAATCGGCCAGCATCTGTCCGGTGGCAGTATCGAACAAGAAGCTTCCATCGTAGGTGCTGACAATCACCGCTTCGCCATCTCTTGAAACTTTCAGGGAAGACACCTGCTCACGCCCCCACTTGAGCGTGCCAAGCAGCTTCTTCTTCTTGATATCGTAGGCAAAGCCTTCATGAGCCGGCCCAAAGAAATCCCACTTTGACGGCACGGCTACAACCACAACGCCTCCTCCTTCTGCCATTGTCGTAATCCAATTAACCGGGTGGGAAGCGAGCACCTGTCGAGGGTTATCTGAACTGACAGCTTGGAGCTCCTCGCCCGTCCAACCAACCACTGCTTGTCCATCCATGGTCTGGAACACGTCCTCGCGGAACTGAGTATCGCCGATTGTGAAGCCCAAGCTTTGGTCGAGCAGGCGGCCGTCGTTTGTCAACCCTTCAGCCATTGCCGAGCCGGATTCTTTTTTCACCAACTTTCCACTCGCAGCTTCAAAAACCTCAGTCGTATTGGCATGATTAAGCAAAAAGAGCTTGCCGTCGGGTGAGAAGCGGACATTCCAGATCGGCTTCTTCCGGACATATCGCCCCACCTCCTTTCCTTCCGCGTTCACCAGGATTACGCGGTGATCCACAACCACGGCGTGTATGTCGCCGTTTGATATGCGCCAGCTGATCGGCACCGGCACCGTCCATTCCCCCTCCTTCTTTCCGGTGACAGGGTTGACGATCTCCATCCCGGATGAGTGAAAGAGCAGTATTTGGCCCTTCCGACCCTCTGCGATGCCGGCTATCGAATGTTTCGACTTATATGTCCGCAGAGGGCTGAGCTTGGGTCCGCGCGTGTATGCGCTGTCTCTTCGGCATTCGTGGATGGGCCAAGCAATTGCGGCGATGGCGACGGCAGAGATGCCCCAGAGAATCGCGTTGGTCCGGTCTCTCAACATCCTACTGGTTCCTTGACGGAAGCTTGAATTCGGCGATGTCGTGACCTTGGGTCATGTAAACGGCGGCGGGGGTTCCTAACAGACTGGGCCGGTCACCGGTGAGGTCGAAGGTTTGGGTTTGGAAGTGCCTCCCAGTATCCGCACTGAAGAGGAAACAGCGGCTGCCCGGAGAGTCGAAAAGGAACAGCCACTTGGCATCTTCAGAGAAGGCGGGGCGATAGACTCCATATCCGTCCGTCTTCACCTCGCTGCCCTTGCGTCGGTGATTCTCGAGATCAATGAGAATTCCGTAGAACTGCGGCGGGTCGTAAAAGAAGCCGGGAATATCTCGTTCCGTGTAGGCAAAGGCCCGATTGCCCTTCGTGATGACGCCAAGAACCTTCTTTTCCAACGAGTGCGAAAAGACTTCCTTCTCATCGCTGATTCGAATCACCGAAACCCGCCTGTCCAAAACGCAGAGAGCGTAGCGGCCGTCATCCGAAAGCTGATTGGTTGACGCGAGGTTGGATTTGAGTTGAAAGCTGGTGCCATCCGGGCGAAGGATAGTGCCGCCTCTGGAGGCGACAATGTGGGTGCCATCGTTGGCGATGTTGAGCCATGCGCCCTCCATCGTTCCCGCCGAAACCCTTTCAGAAGTTTCCGATAGATGGATGACGTAACTCTGGTCGGGATAGACCAACCCGTAGTACTTGCCGTTCGGCGAAAGCGTGCGAAAAACGGGCGTCTGATCGGGTTGATAGGTGATGCGGCTGAGCTCTTGACCTTGCCGGTCGCGGACCACGATCCTCCCATCAATCTGAACGAGTGCTATGCCGCTGTCCGAGGTTGCCCAAAGCGCACTTGTGCTGGGCAGCGTCCATTCGCGAGTGGCCTGTTCCTGCTTGGGGTCATAGGTGGCCGTCCCATCGTTGAGAAGAAGGCGGACCTGGTCCCCCGGGCCCTTAGAGAGCCCTCTCGCTTGAAACGGGCTGAAGTAGTGCAGGTTGCCCGTAACCGTCGGCCCATGGATGGATGCGCTCTTTCGCTGGCATTCGACAAAGGGGAAGGCGAACACAGCGAATGCTGCGCCGGCTATTGCCCAGAGCACCTTGTCGGTTGTCGCCATCCGTGCCTCTCCTTACGGAACGCGTTTCCGGCGGGTTGAGTTCGTTAGTTGGCCACGGCCAGGGGCGTCAGCCTGCGCTTGGGCATGGGCTGCTCTTCCCGCTTGATCTCATTGTAGAGCGAATCCCGCTCGATGGGGTCGCGGCCCGCCTCTCGGATCATGTAGCACATGTTGTCGTAGGTGAGAACCTGCTTCTTGTTGCCGAAATCGCCTTCCTTGTAGGTGATCTCGTACTCGTGGACCAGCCCGTCGCAGTCGTCTGCGCCGTACCAAAGCGCAGCCTGCGTGACCTCAGGGGTGTTCATGATCCAGAAGCTCTTGATGTGCTCGAAGTTGTCCAGCATCAGGCGACTGACGGCGATGTTCCGCAGGTCGACATAGCCCGTGAGCGGCTTGACGTCGGAAATGTCGGTGTTCTCCGGGTGGAAGCTAAGCGGGGTGAAGCAGAAGAGATTCTTTGTTTCATCCTGCAGGTCGCGCAGCTGCACCAGGTGCTCCACGCGCTCCAGGTCGGTTTCGATGTGGCCGTAGAGCATGGTCGCGTACTGGCGCAGGCCGAGCCGGCTGGCGCTGCGGGCGACCTCCTTCCACTCTTCGCCGTCGAGCTTGCGGTTGAACAACTCGCGGTGGACTCGGTCCGACAAAACTTCGATGCCGCCGCCCGGGAGCGAGTCGAGACCCGCATCCATCAGGTCGCGAAGGGCCTGCTCGATGCTGACCTTGCCGACCTTCGCGATCTGCTCGATCTCGATGGCGGTGAAGGCCTTGACGTGGGTGCCGGGCAGAACCTCCTTCACCACAGAGCAGAGGTCCATGTAGTATTGATAGGGAAGCCGCGGGTTGATGCCGCCCACCATGTGGACTTCGGTGATCTCGACATCCTTGTGCCACTCCAGACGGCGGCGCACCTCTTCGATCGACATCTCGTACGGATCGGGGCCGCCCTTCTTTGCATAGAAGGAGCAGAACTTGCAGAACTTGTTGCAGATGTTGGTGTAGTTGATGTGCTGGTTGCGGACGTAGTAGGTTCGCTTTCCGTGCAGCCGCTCTCGCACCAGGTTCGCCATGTAGCCCACGGCGGTGAGGTTGGGAGTCTGGAAAAGGCGCAGTCCGTCTTCCGCCGAGAGCCGCTTGCCCTCGTCGACCTTTCGATAGATATCGATCAGGTCATTACCGACGATGCGTTCCGGGGTGATTCCCATGCTCTGCTCCGTAGTTTCAATTTTTCTTGAAAACTACGGCTCCTATTATAGTCACCCTACGCTGCCCAATCCCAGTCCATTGCAAATGCGAGTGCCAATTGCCCACGCTTCGCCGTATCCTTTGGGAGAGCCATGAAGTTTCGCTTCGCTGCCCTCGCCGCATTCGCGGCGGTTTCGGCAGGAATCCTCGCCCAAGACACGCCGCTTTCCGAAGGAGGCGTCTTTGCCCTTGATGCGACCCTGGAGCCGCTTGCGCTGCAGTACGGAATCCGCTTCACCTTCGACCTCGAGAGCGTGCCGAAGCCCGTGTGGGAGCAGGGAATGCGGCGGGTTTATGAGTCGGAATTCAAGCACTCCGCGTTCTACCTGGACGTCTTCGCCGAGGAGTTCGCCAAGTACCCCTACGACTTCATCAAGGAGAGCGGGCTGAAGGCGGTGGTCTTCTGCGCTGGACTGGATATCGGCGGGCAGGTCCGCAAGGCGGTGCCGGACTATGTGAACGAGACGCTGTATCTGGACATCCACGCGCTGGCCGGGAAGAGCGACCGCTACGCGCGCCATGTGGTCCACCACGAGTTCTATCACATGCTGGAAGAGCAGTGGAACGGCTCCGCCTATTACAAAGACCCCAAGTGGGCAGCGCTCAATCCACCGGATTGGAAGTACGGCTCTGGCGGGGCCAGGATGCAGTCGGGCAATGTGTGGGATTTCAACCATCCGGCTCCCGGCTTCATCAACGCCTACTCGACGGCCGCGCTGGAAGAAGACAAGGCCGAAGTATGGGCAACCATGTTCGTGCCGGAAAGCTGGGAGATCATTCGGCCCTGGCTGAAAACCGACAAGATTCTTCAGGCGAAGGTGGACTTTCTGAAATCCTTTGCGGCAGGAAAGTCTTCTCATATGAAGCCAGCTTTTTGGAACCACCTGACGGCCAAGCCGCTCGGGTAGCGTAGTCAGCATAGGATGAAACTTCTCCAGGCGCTGCACCTGCCGATCGAACGCCGATCGGAAGTCCGCAAGAGCGTCGCCGATATGAGCCACCCAGGGCTGCCCTTCTACACCCTGCTGCTCCTATCCGCGGCCATCGCAGCGTTTGGCCTGCTCATCGATTCGACCGCGGTCGTCATCGGCGCGATGCTGGTCGCCCCGCTCATGGGGCCGATCTTCGGCATCGCCATGGGCCTGATCACCGGCAGTCGCAAGTTGATCTTCGAATCGGCTTTCGCCGAGGCCACGGGCGTGGTGACCGTGCTGGTCTTCTCGATGCTGGTGGGTGCGGTGTCGCCAATTCAGGGTCTGCCGCAGGAGGTGCTGTCACGCACCGAACCGACCATCTACGACATCCTGATCGCCCTGGCCAGCGGGCTTGCGGGCGCATATGCGCTGGTCAGCGAGAAGATGGGGGCCGCCCTGCCGGGCGTCGCGATTTCGACGGCCCTGGTGCCGCCGCTCGCTTCTTCGGGCATCTGTTTTGCGGCGGGCGAGTATCGGCTGGGGGGCGGCGCGTTTCTGCTGTTCCTGGCAAACTTCCTCGCGATTGAATTGGCGGCGGCGGGCGTCTTCACCGTCCACGGCCTCGCGGCCAAGCGGGAAGAGGCGGGCTTCAAGGCGTTCTTCCGGCAGTACGGCTGGAGCGCGGTCCTGCTGGTCGGCATGAGCTGGTACTTCGTGCAGTCCCTTGTGAAGACCCTTCAGGAAGAGCAGCTTCGCAACGAATTGCTGTCCAACCTCAGCGATCTGGCCGAACTGACGCCGGGTGCGCGGCTAGACGGCTCTCCCAGCTACGAGTGGGTGGGCAGCCGCCTGCAGGTGATCGCCACGGTGCTGACGCCACGGACCATCGATGAAGAACTGGTCATGCGGATGGAGAGTGAACTGAGGGCCGACGTGGATCAGCGCGTCGATCTCATCGTGCGGTCGGTCATCTCCAGCGACCGAAGTGCGACGGGCCCGGTCTTCTTGACCCAAGATGAGAACCAGCAGCGCACGCAGTCGCAGCAGCGCGCCGAACTGCAGAGAAAAGTGCGCGACGCGATCACTTCTTATCTGGAGGGTCTGCCGGGGGCGGAACTGGAAGAGGTCAACCTTCCGGCCCGCGCGGAGGGAAGAGAGATCACGGCGGTGGTGAATGCGCCGATCGCGCTTGTTCCGCAGGATGTCGCCGCCATGCAGGAGCGGGTTATAGAAGCCTGCGACACGCCCTACGAATTGAAGGTGCGGACCGTGCTGACCGTGGATGCCAGCGCCAAGCAGTATCTGTATCAGCCGGAGCCGGAAGTCGAGCAGCTCACTCCCGAGCAGCAGCAGATGAAGGCCCGTCTGACCGATGCGCTGTGGAATCAGCTTGGGAGCATTCAGCCGGGCGCGGAGCTGCTTTCGGTCCACGCCGAGCGGGCCCGGGGACGATGGGCGGTGAGGGCGACCGTGCGCACACCGCAGACGATTCTGCCGGAGCAGGTGGCGCAGATTCAGGCTCCGCTGCGGCAGTACATCAGCGCGGACATCGATCTGGCCGTCAAGTCTGTGGTTGAAGCCGACGCGACGGCCAACGGTTTTGTGCGGTCAGCTGAGGACGCCCCAGGCGGCTAGCTGAACCCGCATCTGCTGCGCCGTGTCGCCCTGGTTGTTCACCTGGGCGGCATGCCAGCCTGCCTTCTGGGCTCCCTCTACGTTGTAGCCGTGGTCGTCAAAAAAGGCGATCTGCTCGGGCTTGTATCCGGTCAGCTCTTCGAACCGGCGGAAGATGGTGAGGTCCGGCTTGTTGAGGCCCACCTCATGCGAGGCGACTTTGTGCTGCAGCTGCTCGAAGCCGGGGAAGCGGCCGGATTCGTTCATCTCCTTCCAGTGGGGCGCGTTGGTGTTGCTCAGGCAGGCGGTGACGAATCCCTTCTCATTCAGCTCGCAGATAAGATCGGCGACGCCCTCGTGCTCCTCTTTGAGGATGGAGTTGTGGACCGTGAGCGCGCGCATCGGGCTGGCCAACCCCAGGTATGAGGCGAGGTCGCCCAGGTACTCCTCAATCGTGATCTCTCCGCCCTGGTAAGGGGTTATGGAGGGGCAGTCGATGAGGATGCCCGGAGAGGTGTTGGTGGAGGTGACTCCCGCGACTTCCACCGCTTCGCTCCAGTTGTGGCAGATGTCGATGAGCACACCGCCGAGGTCGAAGCAGATGAGCCGGATGTCCATAGGTTGATTATGCCGGGTGAGGAACGGTGCCGCGCTGGCCCACAATTAGGGGGATGGGCCGCCATTGCGTTGTGACGGGAGCCGCGGGCTTCCTGGGATCTCACCTGACTGACCGACTGCTTGCTCGGGGGGATCGCGTCACGGCGGTCGACAACGAACTGACCGGAAGCTGGAGCAACCTTGCCCACCAGGGGGAGAATCCCGACCTGGTGCGGATTCACGCCGACGTTTCGGTGGAGCTGCCGGTCAAGGAAAAGCCGGACTTCATCTTCCACTTCGCCAGCCCGGCGAGCCCGAAGGACTTTGATCCGCTGGCCCTGGAGGTGATGGATGTGAACTCGGTCGGCACCCGCCGCTGCCTCGACCTGGCGGCGGAGACGGGCGCGAGCTTCTTTTTTGCCTCCACCAGCGAGGTCTATGGCGACCCGGCGGTTTCGCCGCAGCCGGAAACCTATCGCGGCAACGTCAATCCCATCGGCCACCGGTCGGTGTATGACGAGGCGAAGCGGTTTGGCGAGGCGATGACCAAGGCATTCGAGCGGGGCAAGGGCGTGGATGTGCGGATCGTGCGCTTCTTCAACACCTTCGGCCCACGGATGCGGCATGATGACGGACGCGTGGTGCCCACCTTTGTGATGCAGGCCCTGGGCGGCGAGCCGCTCACCCTGCACGGCGACGGCAGCCAGACCCGCAGCTTCGGCTATTGCCAGGACACGGTGACGGGCATCCTGAAGCTGGCCGACAGCGGCTTCACCGACCCGGTGAACATCGGCAGCGAGCACGAGATGACGGTGAAGGAGTTCGCCGAACTGGTGATCCGCCTCACCGATTCGACCAGCGAGATCATCTATGTGGATGCGATGCCCGACGACCCGAAGCAACGCCGCCCGGATCTGACGAGGGCGCGGGAGATTCTGGGCTACGAGCCGCAGACCAGCGTGGAAGAAGGCCTCCGCGAGACCATCGCCTACTTCCGAAGCCTGCTCTAGTCTTCCAAACCCTGATCGCGCAGAAACTCGCGGCTGATGCGGACCGACTCCAGAGGATCGATCTGCGGATCGTCGTGCTCGACGATGGCGTATTCGACTCCGGCGATGCGGCAGGCTTCGAGAATGTCCTCCCACTCCAGAATGCCTTGACCGACTTCGGTGTAGGTGCGGTCCTCGCCCTCAGCCATATCCTTTGCGTGGATGAGCGGAACGCGGCTGGCGAGCTTCAGGATGTAGGAGTCGGGCTCGACATCTCCGTGCTGAAGCCAATAAACATCAAGTTCTGCCTGCACATTTACGCCGCTGGATGAATCCCAGATGTGATCGAGGCCGAGCTTGCCCTGCGCTTGGATCAGCTCGAAGCTGTGGTTGTGATAGGCGAATTCCAGGTCGTGGTCGCCCAGCCGGAGTCCGATCTCGTTGAGCCGCTGTCCGAGCGCGGACCAGCCGGAGACGTAGTCGGCCTCTCCGACCCAGGGCAGGACCACCCAGCGGAGCCCGAGGGTCTTGGCGTCGGCGACAGTCTGATCGAATCCGCCCTCAAGACCATCTAGCCCCACATGCGCCGCGACCGCCTGCATCCCGAAGCCGTTGAGCTTGTCGCGCCAGGTTTCGGCGGAGATGTCGTAGAGCCCGGCCAGCTCCACATTGCGATAGCCCATCTCGGCGAGCTTTTCCAGCGTGCCCCAGAGGTCGTCTTCAAGCAGGCTGCGAAGGGTGAATAGCTGGACGCCAATCTTCATGATCCACGGGTTCCCGGCATCCGTGATTATGCCCCTTTCACATTCTCGCAAAATCGCCGAACGATTGGCCTGAAAAATGCACCCTAGATTTTGTTCGCGGTTTCTCGCTGAGAGCATTTCTCGGCGTGCCCGTATTAGGGTATATCCGCGAACTTGATTGACTGCGTGTCAAGCAAAGATGCCTGTGCACGGAGATTCAGCATGAAGAGAACTGCCTTTACGCTTATCGAACTTCTTGTCGTCATCGCGATCATCGCGATCCTGGCCGCCATCCTTTTCCCCGTCTTCGCCCAGGCCAAGGATGCCGCGAAGAAGACTCAGTCCATCAGCAACATGAAGCAGATCGCCACGGCGTCGATCATGTACTCGGCGGACTATGACGACGTCTTCCCGATGAGCGCGTACTTCACCGCTCCGCAGGGCGCTGATCCCCGGCCCGTCATCTACTCGATCTATGACGCCAACCAGCCGTACATGAAGAACAAGGAGATCTTCATCAGCCCCTCCGACACGCTGAAGCAGAACTGGAAGGCCAAGCTGAACGAGATCAACCTGACCATCCCGCAGAACGGCGTCGAGTTCGCATCCTATGCGCCCAACCTTGGCCTCTTCGGCGAGAACCTCTGCTCCGCACCGGTTCCGGCTCTGCGAAAGTACTCGACCGTCTACTCCCAGACCCAGCTCCCCGATGTGGCCGGAACGATCATGTTCTTTGATGCCTACATCAAGAGCCTGGCCGCGACTGGTCTGAGCTACTCCAACTTCATGGGCATGCCCCGGCACAAGGAGGGCGTGGTCATCAACTTCGCCGACTCGCACACCAAGTTCTACAAGTGGAACGGCCTGCCGAACAACGGGCAGCTGACTCCGGCCACCTCGACCCGACCGGGTGTGGCGTACTACTCCTGGCAGACCCCGCTCCTCAAGACTGAGGGCGAACTGGAAGCAGCCACCAACACTCCGACCAACCCGTACAACGACCTGCACGGCGTTCCCGGCACGGCCACGGGCGACTCGGAAGACTTCGCCTGTCCCTAGGCTCTTCTGGAGCGCAAGCTGCGAAAGCAGCGTAGAATAACAACTAGTTAGAGAGGTTGTCCGCAGGGGGCGCCGAAAGCGGCTGAGATTGCTGGGTGAAGGCCCAGATGTCCCCTTGAACCTGATCCGGGTTATGCCGGCGTAGGGATTGCGACACTAGCGCCTCAACTATGCTCATGAGCAAAGGCGCTGTTCAGCAATCGCTGGGCAGCGCTTTTTGGCTTTTAAAAGGTCACTCATGAAGCGAGCATTCACACTCATCGAACTGCTGGTGGTCATCGCGATCATCGCGATTCTGGCCGCCATCCTTTTCCCAGTCTTCGCCCGCGCCAAGCAGGCGGCGAAGAATACGGCCTGCGTCAGCAACGGCCGCCAGATCGGCATGGCCACCAAGATGTATCTGGTGGACTACGACGATGTCATGCCCATCTTTTACGCCTACAACAGCGTTCCCCCGGGCTGGGAGGATGGCCACAAGGGCGTCGAGGTTCTGCTGTACCCCTATGCCAAGAGCGAGACGATCTTCAAGAGTCCGCTCGACACCGGCGGACCCTACACCTCGGTTGATGTGCCGGGAGCGGAGAGCTATTGGGATGCGTACGGCAGCAGCTACCGCTTCACGCGGTGCATGTACACCATTGTAGAAGGCGAGTCATCGCAGAACAACAATCCGATGACCTACACCCAGCGGGTCACCGAAACGCAGATCGAGTATCCGGCGGAGTCGCGGGTGATGCGGCTGGAGATGATGCCCTTCTTCGACAGCAAGATCGACACCGACTGCACTCGCTACGGCTACGACTGCCCGGCCCCCTACAACTACTATCGCCAATGGAGCGATATCGGTGGCACCGTCATCTTTGTGGATGGCCACGCCAAGTTCACCACCGGGGCGGGCCAGTTCGACAACCAGTACGTCTCGTACGAAGGCTACAAGTCGGGTGAATCGACGGGAACGGGCACGCCGTACGACGACACTTGGTATTGGCGCTGCGACTAGCCTTCTTCGCGTAGACTGAAGGACAATGTCCATCAAGGTTCTGGGCCTTTGCGGGAGCACCCGCAAAGGCTCGATTAATGAGCGGTTTCTGGGTTATGCGCTGGAGCGGCTGAAGGAGCAGGGCGCCGAAGTTTCGCAGTTCGACTTTCGCGCGCATCCGCTGCCCCTCTTCAATCAGGACGACGAGCAACAGCAGGGCTACCCCGACAACGTCCGGCTACTGAAGGAGGCGATGGCCCAGGCTGATGCGGTGGTGGTTGCCAGCCCTGAATACAACAGCTCCATCACCCCGCTGCTCAAGAACTTCATCGACTGGGCAAGCCGCAACAACCCGGATCGGGGAGTGAAGAACGAATGGCTGGACAAGCCGGTCGCGCTGATCTCGGCTTCCGGCGGCAGGCTCGGGGGCATCCGAGGATTGATCCACCTGCGGCAGATCATGGCGGAGGTTCAAGCCATCGCCATCCCGAATCAGGCCGCACTAAGCGGAGCCCTGGAAGCTTACAGCGATGACGGCAGCCTGAAGGACGAGCGGACGGCGGGCATCGTGGACAAGCTGGCGAAGCGGCTGGTCATGACCGCCGAACTGTACAAGAAGGCGCTATAGCCGCCGAGCCAAGAAAAGGGTTCCGGCCATCGGAGTGTCGTAGTAAGGTTCTATCGGCCGGAACCCTTCCTTTTCGTACAGCGCGATCGCCTGAACCATGGACTGGAGGGTGTCGAGGCAGATCTCACGGTATCCCAGACGCCGAGCCTCCTGGATGATCGCTGCAACCAGGGCTCGGCCGAGGCCGATGCCGCGGGTATAGGGAGCAGCGTAGAGTCGCTTCATCTCGCAGCGGCCTTCATGCTCCATCGGCCGCAGGGCGACGCATCCGATGGCCTCTCCGGCGGCAGACCGCGCCAGCAATAGCTCGCCGTGCGGCGGAGCGTACTTTCCGGGGAGGGAGGCCAATTCCTCTTCGAAGTTCTGAAAGCAGAGGCTGACGCCGATGGCGGCTTCGTAGGCCAGAAAGAGCTGCCTTGCCGCCTCCATGTCAGCCGGGCCTCGTGCGGGCCGGATCGCGACCTCCGTCAACTCCACTCACAAATATTACTGGGCGGTCTTTGCGAGAAGCTAGAATACAAGGCCTTGGATAGACCGCCATGCTGCTGATCTCGACCACTCATAAGCCAGCCACCGACCTCGGCTTCCTGCTGCACAAAAACCCGCAGCGGACGCACGAGGCGCAATTCACTTTTGGCAATGCCTGGCTGTTTTATCCCGAGGTCACCGAGGAGCGATGCACGGCGGCGCTGGTCTTGAACATCGATGCGGTCGGATTGACGCGCTCCCGCAGCCAGAACCAGGCGGCCATCGAGAGCTATGTCAATGACCGCCCCTATGTGGCGGGGTCGATGCTGGCCACCGCCATGACCAAGATGCTGGGCACGGCCATCGGCGGGCGGAGCAAGGAGCGGCCAGAACTGGCGCAGTCGATCATTCCGCTGGAAGCGCGGCTTCCGGTGGTGAGCGCGACCAGCGAAGGATTTGTGCGCGGCCTCTTCGAACCGTTGGGCTGGGAGGTGGAGGTGAAGACGCTGCCGCTCGACCCGCAGTTTCCGGAGTGGGGAGAGAGCACCTACTTTGATGTGACCCTGCGCGGAGAGGGGCGGCTGTGCGACCTGCTCAACCAGATCTACCTGCTGGTCCCCGTGATGGATTCGCGGAAGCACTACTACTTTGATCGCGATGAGGTGGAGAAGCTGCTGCGGAAGGCAGAGGGCTGGCTGAAGGACCATCCGCTGCAGAGCGCAATCATTCAGCGCTACCTGCGCCGGCGGCAGAGCCTGATCCAGATGGCTTTGGATCAGCTCAACGACGGAATCGAAGAGACCCCGGAAGAGACTCCCACCGAACCGGTGGAGGAAAAGCCGAAGCGGCTTCATCTGGTCCGACATGATGCGGTGCGGGAGGAGATTCAGGCGGCGGGCGCCAAGTCGGTGCTCGACCTGGGCTGCGGCAACGGCCGCCTGGTGCGTTGGCTGGTCAAGCAAGCTTCCATCGACAAGGTGGTCGGCGTCGAGGTGAGCTGGCGGCTGGTGGAGCGGCTGCTGGATTTTGCGGAGCGTCTGCCCAGCCATTCCAAGCGGAAGCTGGAGATCATCCACGGCTCCCTGCTGTACCACGACGCCCGTCTGGAAGGGTTCGATTTCGCGGCGGTGGTCGAAGTGATCGAGCACCTTGATCCGGCGCGGCTCACCGCTTTTGAGCGCGTGCTGTTTGAGCGGGCCAAGCCGAAGCGGGTCTGCGTGACCACGCCGAACCGCGAATACAACGCGGTCTACGAAGCCGAAGGCATGACCGGGATGCGGCACGACGACCATCGCTTCGAATGGACCAGAGAGGAGTTCAAGCAGTGGGTGGATCAGGTGTGCGAGAGAAACGGCTACCGCGCTGAGATCAAGGGCATCGGCGAGGAGCATCCCGAGTTCGGCGCGTCGAGCCAGATGGCGGTGTTCATCCGATGAGCCGCACCTTTGAGATTCCGGAGCTGAGCCTGGTCGTGCTGATCGGCGCGTCAGGGTCGGGAAAGTCCACCTTTGCCAAGAAGCACTTCCTGCCGTCGGAGATCGTTTCTTCGGACTACTGCCGCTGGATTCTGGCGGACGATGAGAACGACCAGTCGGCGACCAACGATGCCTTCGAGCTGCTCCACGAGATCATCCGGCTGCGGCTGAAGCGGGGGCGGCTGACGGTCGTAGATGCGACCAACCTAGAGCGGACGCATCGCCAGACGCTCATCAAGATCGCGCGGGAATACCATGTGCAGACGGCGGCGATCATCCTCAACCTGCCGGAGTCGCTGTGCCACCAGCGCAACGAGGCGCGGCCAGACCGCAACTTCGGCCCGCACGTCACGCGGCGTCAGGTGCGGATGCTCCGCTCGGGGCTCCGAAGCCTGCCGAAGGAGGGCTTCCGTTTTCAGATCGAAATGCGGACTCCCGAAGAGGCTGAGGAGCTGCAGATTGTCCGCACCAAGCTCTGGCCGGACAAGCGGGAGATGACGGGGCCGTTCGACATCATCGGCGACCTGCACGGCTGCTATGACGAACTGGTCGAACTGCTCGGGAAGCTGGGCTGGAGTGTTGGGGATGAGATTGTCGGGCCGGAAGGACGCAAGGTCGTCTTTGTCGGCGACCTGACCGACCGCGGGCCGAAATCTCCCGAGGTTCTGCGGCTGGTCATCCGAATGGTGGAGGACGGCCACGCTCTCTGCGTCCCTGGCAACCACGATGTAAAGTTGGTGCGGATGCTCTCCGGCAAGAATGTCCAGCTCACGCATGGCCTTGACAAGACCGCCGAACAGCTCAAGAACGAGCCGCCTGAGTTTCTGGAGAAGGTGCGCGATTTTCTTGACCGTTTGGTCAGCCATGCCGTCCTTGATGGCGGAAGGCTGGTCGTGGCTCATGCGGGAATGAAGGAGGAGATGCAGGGCCGCGCTTCCGGAGCCGTGCGCGAGTTTGGGCTGTACGGAGAGACGACGGGAGAGGTCGACGAATTCGGCCTGCCCGTCCGCATGAACTGGGCGCTCGACTATCGCGGCTCGGCAATGGTGGTCTACGGCCACACGCCCGTGCCGGAGCCGGAGTGGCTCAACGGGACGATCAATATCGACACCGGCTGCGTCTTCGGGCATCGGCTGACCGCGCTGCGCTACCCGGAGCGGGAGCTGGTTTACGTTCCGGCGCAGCGCGAGTACGCGGAGTACAACCGCCCGCTCGCCGATTCTGCGCCTACTCTGACCGCCCAGCAGGCGCAGGATGACTTGCTGGAGATCGAGGATGTGATCGGCAAGCGGCGGATCGATACCGAACTGGCCGGGCTGGTGATGATCCGCGAGGAGAATGCGGCGGCGGCTCTGGAAGTGATGAGCCGCTTCGCGGCGAACCCAAAGTGGCTGATCCACCTGCCGCCGACGATGTCTCCGGTCCGGGCCTCGGTGCTGGAGAACTTTCTGGAGCATCCCGACCAGGCCTTCGACTACTACCGCAACTCCGGCCAGCAGCGCGTGGTGTGCGAGGAGAAGCATATGGGCTCCCGCGCGCTGGCGGTGGTCTGCCGCGATGAGGCGGCAGCGCGGGATCGCTTCGGCGTGGAGGACGAGGGCTGCGGGGTGATCGTCACCCGCACCGGACGGCCGTTCTTTGAGGACAAGGCGACCGAGCAGGCCCTGCTCACCCGCGTCATCGGCGCAATGACCCGCAGCGGGTTCTGGGATGAGTTCAGCACAAATTGGGCGCTCATCGACCTGGAGCTGATGCCTTGGTCGGCGAAGGCGCAGTCGCTGCTGCGGAACCAGTACGCCGCCGTCGCTGCCGCCAGCGAGGCCAACGCTCAGGCGTTGACGGAGGCTCTGGCTCAGGCGGGGCAGGTCGAGGGCATCGACGTGGTGACCGCAGCCTTTGAACGCCGGGCCGAGGAGAGCGCACGGTTCCGCAAGGCGTACCGCCAGTACTGCTGGTCGGTGAATCGGCTGGAGGATTACAAGCTCGCACCGTTCCACCTGCTCGCTACCGAAGACCGGGTGCATCTCGATCAATCCAACGAGTGGCACATGGAGACGCTGGCGAAGATCTGCCGCGAGGACGAAGAGATTCTTCTGCGGACGCCCTACCGTGTCGTCGATCTGGAGTCGGAGGCCGAGGTGGCCGAGGCTTCGGCGTGGTGGTTGGAGATGACGGAAGCCGGACGAGAGGGAATGGTGGTCAAGCCCTACCAGTTTCTCGCCCGCGAGAAGGATGGACGTGTCACGCAGCCCGCGCTCAAGGTGCGGGGTCGGGAGTATCTGCGGATCATCTATGGCCCCAGCTACGACAGGCCGGAGAACCTTTCCCGTCTGCGGAAGCGGTCGGTGGGGGCGAAGCGGAGCCTCGCTAGCCGCGAGTTTGCGCTGGGCATCGAATCGCTCAAGCGGTTCATCCGCAAGGAACCGCTGCGGCGGGTGCACGAGTGCGTCTTCGGCGTGCTGGCGCTGGAGAGCGAACCGATCGATCCCCGCCTGTAGCTACGGCCTGCGGCACCAGTCCAGGCCGTAGCCGTACTTCCATTCGGAAGGGATCATCATGTTGTCGGCGTCGCCGCCCTGCGGATTCAGAGAGATGTATGCGCCGACCATCTGTTCCAGGCTTCCGGCGCGGGCGTTGTCCAGGTAGGTGCCCATGTCGTGCAGGCCGTACATCACCATCTCGAACTTCGTGAATTCGTTCTTGGCGGTGTCGAAGTCGGCGTAGCCGAGGAGGTCGCCGGTGTACGCGCCTTTGTTCCACTGGCTGTCGGCCTTCATCTCGTAGTGGGCGTCGATGCGGATGCTGATGACGCTGCCTTCGATCTTGGTGATCGTGGAGGTCATGCTCGATTTCTTGATGTGCTCCTCCCACCAAGCCATGGAAGCCTTGTGCTGATGGCTGCGGAGGACGATGCGGTCTTTGAGGACTCCCGTCACATTGACCTTCGCACCCACCTGACGGCTCGCCGGAATCCAAGCCATGTATTCGCTCGACTTGTACCAAAGCCGGTCGAGGCCGTAGTAGATCGGGTGCCGCTCGTCGAAGGTGGTCATGCCTTCGTAGGTGTAGCCGCGAGAGATGGCGCGCAGGTCGAGCAGCCCCTTTGGCCGGGTGAACTGTTCCTGTTCAAACTTGAGCTTGTCGGTGGCGGGGTTGAGCCGCTTGCTTTGGAGGCGGAGGCCCTTCGAGAGCCCTTCATATTTGGCGACGCTCTCCTTGAGGGCGGCGAGGGCTGCGACCGGATCGGGATCAGGCCAGCCCAGGTTCGCCCGGCCCAGGAACTGCCCGGAGGACGTGACCATGTAGATGCCCTGCTGGATATTGCTCATCCCGCCGAACATCCGGCTCAGAAGCTGGTGCTCAAAAACGTGGGTGTCCTTGTGCTCCTTGTAGTCCACATCGTTGGCGGCGAGGGGCACAAAGTGTTCGCGGGCGTAGTCCACGATTTCGGGGCGAGTCCAGACAAACTGCCTGGTCTTGGCGCCATTCTGTCAACAGCCGCCGCGCGGGTCGCCGAAGTACAGCCACATCAAGATCGGCTTGTCGACCTTCTGGGCTTCCGCCACCGCATCGTAGAGCGTGGTCTTCCAGTCGATCTTCTGGAAGTTCAGGTCGTTCTCGCGGAGCGAGACATACTCCTTGATCTGCTCAAAGTTGGCGGGAGTGAGGCGGTCTGGCGCAGCGGGATTCTGCGCCGTCAGCAGACAAAGCAGGGTAGCCAGCACCATGTCTTAGCAGACGCAGGAGAAAAGCGGGAGGTTTCCTCCGCAATCGGACGTATCCTTATAGTCGAGCCGCTGCCATGATGCCGAAAGTTGAGGGGATCACCGTTCTGGTGCAGGTATTTGACATGCCGGAAGCCGTGGCGTTCTATCGAGACGTGCTGGGGTTCGAAGTCCACAGCACCTCAGAACCCCGTACGGGCGACCAGTTTGATTGGGGCTGGCTGAAGCATCCGGATGGAGCGGAGCTGATGCTGAATACGGCATATGAAAGCGACCGCCGCCCCGAGCGCGAAGACCCGACGCGAATCGCCGCCCACGCCGATACCTCCCTCTTCTTTGGCTGCAATGATCTCGATGCGCTATACGCGCACCTCACCGCTCATGGAGTCGAGGCTGACGAGCCGAAAACGGTTGCCTACGGAATGCGGCAGCTTTGGCTGAAGGATCGGGATGGGTATGTGCTCTGTTTCCAGCATCCCGCGTAAATGATCCGCTTCTTAGCCCGTTGCTCCCGGTTTGCCTTATAAAGCCTGTCTAGACGGGGCTGATGGCTAAGGAAGACCGTGGCGTGTGCCAGCATTTAAGACAGGCATGGCACGAATTCCCATTACGGTGGCTCACGGCGACGGAATCGGTCCGGAAATCATGGCGGCGACGCTGCGCATCCTTGACGCAGGCGGGGCTCAACTTGATATCGAAGAGATCGAGATCGGCAAGGCCGTCTATGAGCGCGGCTTTACATCGGGAATCGAGCCCGCTTCGTGGGACAGCCTGCGCCGCACCAAGGTGTTTCTCAAGGCGCCGATCACCACGCCGCAAGGCGGCGGCTTCAAGAGCCTCAACGTGACCATCCGCAAGACGCTCGGCCTCTTTGCCAATGTCCGGCCCTGCGTCTCCTACCACCCGTTTGTCGAAACCAAGAATCCAGGGATGGACGTCATCATCGTCCGCGAGAACGAAGAGGATCTGTATGCGGGCATTGAGCATCGGCAGACGGACGAAGTCTTCCAATGCCTCAAGCTGATCTCCCGCCCCGGCTCGGAGAAGATTATCCGTTATGCCTTCGAGTACGCGGTGAAGAACAACCGCAGCAAGGTCACTTGCCTGAGCAAGGACAACATCATGAAGCTCACCGACGGCGAGTTTCATAAGGTGTTCCGAGAGGTCGGCGAGGAGTATCCGAAGATCGAGAAGGAGCACATGATCATCGACATCGGCACGGCTCGCCTGGCGGATCGGCCGGAGCACTTCGATGTCATCGTGACTCCGAACCTCTACGGCGACATCATCAGCGATGTGGCGGCGGAGATCACCGGTTCGGTCGGGCTAGGCGGCTCGGCGAACATCGGTGAGAAGATCGCGATGTTCGAGGCGATTCACGGCAGCGCGCCGGACATCGCCGGAAAGGGCATCGCCAACCCCAGCGGCCTCCTGCTCGGAGCGCTCCAGATGCTGGTTCACATCGGTCAGGTCGAGCCCGCCGAGGTGATCCACAACGCCTGGCTCAAGACCATCGAAGACGGCATCCACACGGGCGACATCTATGACGAGACGATTTCCAAGAAGCGGGTCAACACCGAAGAATTCACCGAAGCAGTGATTGAGCGGCTTGGCCAGAAGCCGGAAGTGCTCAAGGCCATCGAATACGACAAGTCGATTGATGCCTGCTTCACCATTCCCAAGCTGACTCCGCGCCCTCCGGCGAAGAAGGAGACAGTCGGCATCGACGTCTTTGTACATTGGTATGGAGGATCACCGGATGACTTGGCCGCCCAAATGCGACGGGTGACGGTGGGCGAAATCGAGATGACGGTCATCACGAACCGGGGTGTCAAGGTTTGGCCGGGCGGAATGCCAGAGACCTTCTGCTCCGACCACTGGCGCTGTCGGTATGAGCGGGCCGACGGTCGTGCAATCACTCACCGGGAGATCATTGCGATCCTTCAGGGCGTGGCTGATTTGGGCATCGATTTCATCAAGACCGAGCACCTTTGCACTTTCGACGGAGAGCGCGGCTTTTCCCTGGCTCAGGGCGAGTAGCTGTGCCATATTGAGCCATGTCCATGGCTCAGATCGGGAGAGTGGCGCAGGAGGTTCTGCGGTCGCAGTTTCCGGCGCTGTCTTCTGACTTCGTCTTTCTGGAGAACGCGGGCGGATCGCAGGTGCCGCAGTGCGTCATCGATGCGATTTCGGGCTTCATGCAGGGCTCGTATGTGCAGACGGGGGCGAGCTATGCCTGCAGCCAGGAGGCGACCCGCGTCTTTCAGGATGCCCACGCCTTTCTCAAGGTTTTCATGAATGCCGAGGGCATCGGCGAGGTCGCGCTGGGGCCATCGACAACCGCCCTCACCCACATGCTCGCCTCCTGCTTCCGCCGGGCGATGGAGCCGGGCGACGAAGTGATCGTTTCGGAGGCGAACCACGAGGCCAACATCGGCCCCTGGGCGCTGCTGGAGCAGGATGGCTTCACCGTCAAATTCTGGGGCGTAGACCCGGAGACTGGAGAGTCTTCGCTGGAAGAGCTGAAGTCGCTGCTGACCGACCGGACCAAGGTTGTCGCTTTCCCGCAAACCTCAAACCTGTTGGGCGGCACGCTGCCGGTGAAGGAGATCTGCGATCTGGTCCGCTCGGCCGGAGCCCGATCCGTGGTGGATGGCGTCGCCTATGCCAGCCACGGGGCGATTGATGTGAAGGAGTACGGAGCCGACTTTTACGTCTACTCGCTCTACAAGGTTTATGGGCCGCACATGGCGGCGATGTTCGGCACCAACGAAGCGTGGGGATCGCTGCGGGGGCCGAACCACTTCTTCATTCCTTATGAGGAGATTCCGCGCAAGTTTGAGCTGGGCTGCCAGAACTACGAAGGCTGCGCCGGACTGCTGGCGCTGCAGGATTACCTTGCCCTTGCCGCCGGACATGAGCGCGGCGAGGGAATGATCAGCCGAGATACCGTCACCTCCGCCTACGCGCAGTTCAAGCCGTACGAAGACGCCTTCTCTGGAGTTGTGCTGGATTATCTGCGCTCGAACCCGGATATTAGAATCCTTGGCGGCGACCGGCCCGCGCCGGATCGGCATCCGACCATCAGTTTCCTGCATAAATCCAAGCCTTCGGATGAGGTCTCCAACGCGGTCTGCAAGCGGGGAATCGGCATCCGCCACGGTCACATGTATTCGCATCGCCTATGCACCGCGATGAACATCGACCCCGAGCCGGGAGTGGTTCGGCTGAGCGCGGTTCACTACAACACGCCCGAAGAGGCCCGGCAGTTGACGCAGGCACTGGACGAGGTTCTGTAAAATAGAGCCATGCTTTCCGCCCGTACGGAATGCCCCGAACTCAAAAAGCTGATCGCCCAGCTTGATGAGGCAGTCGATGTGGACTGCGTTCATGGCCGATGCGACAAGGTCAAGCAGATCTTGGAGGATGCGTTCCATTCCTCCAATGACTTTCTGCCGCCCGACTGCATTCATCCGGCCAAAGACCACTATGCGCGGCACCTGCTGCACCTGGACCCCCAGGGCCGGTACTCGGTGATCGCGATGGTGTGGGATGTGGACCAGGGAACCCCGATCCACGACCATGCCGGTCAGTGGTGCGTGGAGTGCGTCTACCGGGGCCGCATCAAGGTGGTCTCCTATGATCACAGGGGCGAAACCGAAGATGGCCTGGTCCGATTCGACCGGGTGAAGGAGGTCTTCGCGGGGGTCGGAGAAGCCGGAGCGCTCATCCCGCCCTTCGAATACCACACCATCGAGAATGCTCAGCAGACGCCGACCATCACGATCCATGTGTACGGCGAAGAGCTGGAGTGGTGCCACGTCTTCGTCCCCGAGGGCGATGGCCTTTACCGCAAGGTTCGCAAAGAGCTGAGCTACACTTCGCGCTGACCTTGAAAAAGCAGATCATCGAGGCGGCGCCCGGGCTGGCCGTCTGCATTGCGCTGGCTGCTTTGGCCATGTGGCTGGACAAGGTGCCGTTTGTTCACGACACGCTGCGCTTCAGCGCGCTGCTGGTCGTGATCCTCCTCGGCATCCTCTTCGCTTCGGTTTTCCGCCTGCCCGATTCGCTTAAGCCCGGCATCCGGGTCGCGCAGCGTCCGGTGCTTCGGTGGGCGGTGGCAGGCCTTGGGCTGAGGCTCATCCTCGGCGACCTGCAGCAGATCGGCGTCTATCCGCTCCTGGCTCTCGTGGTCACCGTGGGCGTTTCGCTTTTAGCGGGATGGAAGCTGGCCGAGTGGTTTGGCCTGACCCGCAAGGGATCGTTGGTGCTCTCGGTTGGTACGGCGGTGTGCGGTGCTTCCGCTATCGTCGCCGCGAACTCGGTCGTGGAGGCTGATGACAGCGAGGTGGCAACCTCGCTGGGCGTGATCACTCTCTGGGGAACGGTCGGCATCTTTGTCTATCCGCTGATCGCCTCCGCGGTGCAGATGACCGGCGTCAACTTTGCGCTCTGGGCGGGCGGCAGCCTGCACGAGACAGCGCAGGTGATCGCGGCAGCTTCCGGCTTTTCGGTCGCCGAGGGCGGGGAAGTGGTCAAGCTCGCCGCAGCGGTAAAGCTGGCCCGCATCGCGCTGCTGGCCCCCATCGTATTCGGGCTGGGCGCTTACCTGCGAAAGACGGGCGAGCATACGGGCGATGCGAAGGTGCCGCTGGTGCCTTGGTTTCTGGTCATGTTTCTCATCTTCGCGGTGGTCAGCACCTTCCGCACTCAGCTTGGCCTGCCCGATGAGCTGTTCTCGCAAGCCGGGAAGGTGGTCACCTTCCTGATGGCCGTGGGCATGGCGGGCGTCGGCCTTCAGACCAGCGTGCGCGACCTAAAGGCGGCGGGAATCAAGCCGGTCGCCGCCGGGTTCGGGCAATGGGTCATCATAGCGGTCATCTCTTTGGCTCTGATCTACGTCATAAATCACTAGCAGCACGATGAGCGATTCATTGGAACCTCCAAGTCACCCGCCCGCATTGCTCCCTATAGGTAGCCGGGCATGATAGAACTGATCCTGACCGTTCTGGTCGTGCTGATCGGCTCGGCCCTCTGCAGCAGCACCGAAGCGGCGCTCTTCAGCGTTCCGATTGCGCGGGTGAAGAAGCTGGCGGAAGAGGGTGTGAAGAGCGCGATTGTGCTGGTGGGCATCAAGGAGAGCCTGGCGCGCCCGATCGCCGCCATCGTCATCCTCAACAACATCTTCAACATCGTCGGCAGCATCGCTGTCGGCAGCATGGCGCACAGCCTGTACGGCGAGGCATGGGTGGCGGTGATTTCCGGTGTCCTCACGTTTCTCGTCATCGTTTGCGCAGAGATCATCCCGAAGACCCTGGGCGAGCGCTATTCATCTCAGATCGCGGTGGGAGCGGCCCGGCCCGTGTATGTGATCACCGTGGTGCTGAGCCCGGTCATCATCTTGATCGAAGCCATCACCAAGCCGATGCAGAAGGGGGCGAATCCGATGGCGGTCGACGAGCAGGAGATTCAGATTCTGGCCCGCGACAGCATGGCGGCGGGCGAAATCGGCGAGGCCGAGGCGGACCTGATTCAGCGTGTCTTCGGGCTCAAGTCGAAGACCGCGCATGACATCATGACCCCGCGTGTCAGCGTCTCCACGCTGGACGGCGAATGCACGATCGAAGAGTGCCGAGAGCTGCTGGCGCGGTCGCAACACTCCCGCCTGATCATCATCGGGGAGTCGCAGGATGACGTGCTGGGCGTCGGGCTCAAGAGCGAGCTTCTGGGCGAACTGGTGGATGGCCGCGGCCATCGGCAGGTGAAGAGCCTGCTCCGCGATGTGATCGCGGTGCCGACGAGCGTTTCGGCGAGTCAGCTTCTTCGCTCCTTCCAGGAGAGCCGCCAGCACCTGCACCTCGTTCTGGACGAGTACGGCGGAGTGGCCGGAGTCGTGACCCTGGAAGATGTACTGGAAGAGCTGACCGGGGAGATTCTCGACGAGACCGACCGCGTTGCCGACCTTCAGGAATTCGCGCGGCGGAGAAGCGGTCGCAGGCGATGATTCTCAGGTAATTTCCCTCCATGCCAACTGGAGAGAAGCCCTCGCAAAAGCTGGACCTGGATCAGCTGAAGGGGCTCTACCGACAGATGGTGCTGATGCGCCGCTTTGAGGAGGCGCTGACCCAGCTCTCAACCGACGGTCAGCTGCGCGGCTCCCTGCATCTTGCCGAAGGGCAGGAGGCCCTGCCAGCCGGAGCCTGCCTTGCCATGGATCGCCGCGACGCGATCACCGTCACCTACCGTGGCCATGGCTACATCCTCGCCAAAGGCTCTGACCTGAAGCGCGTGATGGCGGAGATTCTCGGCCGGGAAGATGGCTTTTGCCGAGGCCGGGGCGGGAAGATGCACATCTTTGACCTTGAGAACGGGGTGCTCGGCTCGAACGGAATCGTTGGCGGAGGGGTGCCTTCTGCGCTCGGGGCGGCCTTTGCCAGTTGGGTCCAGGGCGACGGCGCGGCGGCGGCGACGGTCTTTGGCGATGGCGCGATCAACCAGGGAGCGGTCCACGAGAGTCTGAATCTGGCGGGCCTCTGGTCTCTGCCCATCGTTTTTCTCTGCGAAAACAATCTGTACGCCGAAATGACTCCGCTCTCGCGCAGCTCGGCCGAGCGGGAAATCTACAAGCGGGCCGAAGCGTACGGAATGCCGGGACTTCGCATTGACGGCAACGATGTGCTGGAGGTGTACGACACGGTGCACGAGGCGATGGAGCGGGCGCGCTCCGGGCATGGCCCGACGCTGATTGAAGCGATGACCTATCGCACCTGCGGCCACTATCAGCTCGACCCGGGATTGAGCTACCGCACCCGCGCCGAGGTGGATGCCTGGCGCGCCAAGTCGCCGATCCTTCGGTTTGCCGATGTTCTGCGCTCGCACAAGGTGAAGGACGATGAACTGGTCGCCCTGGAAGATGAGGCGGCGATGGCGGTGAGGGAAGCGGTGGAGTTTGCGCTGCAGAGCCCTCAACCACATGGTCAATCCACGATGGCGGAGGTGTTTGTCTGATGGCCGAGATGGGCTATGGCGATGCCGTTCGCGCAGCGATTGCGGCGGAGATGGAGGCGGATGCTTCGGTCGTGATGTTCGGAGAAGATATCGCGCACCACGGCGGCATGTTCCGCGTCAGTCAGGGACTGCTGGAGCAGTTCGGTCCGAAGCGGGTGATGGATACTCCGATTTCAGAGTCGGCCTTTGTCGGCATGGCTCTGGGGGCCGCGATGCGCGGGCTGAAGCCGATCGTGGAGCTGATGTTCTTCGACTTCAGCCTGGTGGCGATGGACCAGCTCCTTAACCAATTGGCCAAGACCACAGCGATGTCGGGCGGAACGGTGAACATTCCGCTGGTCATCCGCACGCAGGGCGGCGGATACAAAGGAGCGGCGGCGCAGCACTCGCAGATGCTGGAAGCACTCTTTCTGCATATCCCCGGCCTCAAGGTGGTCTGCCCGAGCACGCCGCAGGAAGCCTATTCGCTGCTGCGCGCGGCGATCAAGGACCCCAACCCGGTCCTCTTTGTCGAGCACAAGCAGCTCTATGGCATGAAGGGCGAAGTGGACTTGGACCTGTCGGATGACCTGAACCGGGCGCGCGTGGTGCGGGAGGGAAGCGATGTTTCGGTCTTCACCTACTCGTATGCCACCCACCTGGCGCTGGAGGCGGCGGAGCAGCTGGCGGATGAGATTTCGGTCGAGGTGGTGGATCTCCGCACCCTCAACCCGCTCGATTACGCCGTCATCGGCGGCTCGCTGCGAAAAACGCACCGAGTGGTTGTGGTGCATGAGGCTCACGCCCGATGCGGTGTGGGAGCCGACCTGGTGGCGCAGATTCAAGAGGGGCTTTTCGACGAACTCGATGCGCCCATTGCGCGCGTCTGCGCTGAAGATGCGCCGCTGCCCTTCGCGCAGAACCTGGAAGCCTTCTCCCTGCCGAGCGTTCCGCGGATCGTCCATGCCATCCACGGAACCGTGGAGTAGTCGATGAAGGGGCGGCTGCAGGACAGGGTGGCTCTGGTCACGGGCGGCGCTTCCGGAATTGGAGCGGCCATCTGCAAAGCCTTTGCCCGGGAGGGAGCCTCCGTCTTGGTCGTAGACCGCAATGAAGCTCAGGCGCAGGCGATGGCGGAAGCGGTCAACGGCACCCCCCTGGTCTGCAATCTCGGCAATCCCTTCCACTTGGGCGAACTGTGTGAGCAGGTCTCCGAACAGTATGGAAGCCTGAATATCCTCGTCAATAGCGCGGGGATCTGCCGCACCAAGCCGATGGCCGAACTGGAGTGGCAGGAGTGGCAGGAGACATTCGCGGTGAATGTCTTTGGGGCGGCGCAGCTGATCCAGGACTGCGCGGGGCTGATGAAGGAAGGGGGAGCGGTGGTGAATATCGCTTCGGTTTCGGCGTTTTTGCCCAAGCGGGATCAGGCGGATTACGGGGCGTCGAAGGCGGCGCTGGTGAGCATTACGCGGTCGGCGGCGCTGGTCTATGCCGAACGGGGGATTCGGGTCAACGCCATCGCGCCGGGAGTCGTGGATACGGAAATGACGCGGGGCATCGCGCAGCACCGATCTGAAATCATGGGCGTCCCGGCAGAAGAGCTTTTGGAGAGAGCGGCCGCACTCGCGCCAATGAACCGCATGGCCAGCCCGGACGAGGTGGCGGATGCCGCCGTCTTTTTGGCGAGCGACGAGTCGAGCTTCATCACCGGCCAGGTGATCCCGGTCTGCGGAGGACAGTTGATGCGATGAAGACGAGCTTCAGCGGAATCTGGCACACCAGCTTTACCGTCAGCGATATGGATGCGTCGCTGGCCTTCTACTCTGGCCTGCTCGGCATGGAGATTGTCCACCAGCAGGTGCAGCAGAATGAGTACACGTCGCGGCTGGTCGGCTTTGCCGACGCGCACCTCAAAGTGGCGATGCTGCGGATACCTGGCGCCTTCGTCGGCCCCTCCAATCATCATCTCGAATTGGTGGAGTACATTCATCCTCGGGGAGAGAAGACGGATGTCTCAACCAACCGACCGGGCGCGCCGCACCTATGCTTCGTCGTGGAGGATATTTATTCGGAATACGAACGGCTTGCGGCGGCAGGCGTGCGCTTCCGCGCACCCGAACCCATCGCCATCGAAGCCGGAGTGAACAAGGGCGGCTACACGGTCTACTTCCTCGACCCCGATGACATTACGCTCGAGATGCAGCAGCCTCCTCCAGGTCGGATTTGGGGTAGTGTCGATGGCCAAGAAATCAAGAAGCCATGATGCCCCACCATCAGGTTAGGCCCATCGCCGCCATCGGAGCGGGTGCGGTCGTCAAACACGCCCACTGGCCCGCCTACCGGATGGCGGGATACGAAGTCGATTGCGTTTATGATCTCAATCGGGAAGCCGCAGAGTCGCTGGCCGGGGAATACGGCGTTTATGTCTGCGAATCGCTCGACGAGTTGATTGCGCGTCAGCCGGAGGCGATCTTTGATGTCGCCCTGCCCGCTTCAAGACATGCCGAGACGCTGCGCCAGCTGCCCCAAGGCAGCTTCGTGCTGCTGCAGAAGCCGATGGGTGAGACCCTGGCGGATGCGGATGAGATTCTGAGGATATGCGAAGAGCGGAACCTGCGGGCGGCCGTCAATTTTCAGCTTCGCTTTGCGCCTTATGTGCTGGAAGCGAGACGCCTGCTGGCCGAGAAGGCCATCGGTGAAGTCCTCCAAGTCGATTGCCGGGTCTGCGTCTATATGCCGTGGCAGGATTGGGATTTCCTGGCGAAGTCGCCGCGCATGGAGATCGTCTACCACTCCATCCACTATCTCGACCTCATCCGCTGCCTGCTCGGTGAGCCGGCCGGAGTGCAGGCCAAGACTATCAAGCATCCGTCTTCGCCCGACCTGCACTCGAGCCGCTCTTCCATCGTTCTTGACTACGGCGATTGGCTGGGAGCCACGGTGACCACCTATCACGGCCACAAGTGGGGGCCGGATGAACAGGAGAGCTACTTCCGCATCGAGGGAACGGAAGGGTGCTTGAAGTTCCAGATGGGGCTCAACATGAACTATCCAGATGGTGAATCGGACTGGCTTCGTCTGAATCGAGGAGATGGATGGGCAGAGGTCGCCTTTGAAGGCAGCTGGTTCCCCCATGCCTTCCGCGGCACCATGTCGCAGATGATGCGGTGGGCCGATTCAGGCGAACGGCCCGAGAGCGAGATTCACGACGCGCACGAGACGATGGCGCTGGTGGAAGACTGCTACCGCGCTTCGGGCTCGATGCCGTAGAAGCGGGCGGCGGTGCCGCCGAGAATCGCTTCCTGTTCGCTGGTACTGAGTTCGCTCAGCAGATCAATCAGCGCGCCCATCACCTGCTCGTAAGACCCGGCAGCCAAACAGACTGGCCAGTCTGATCCGATCATCAGCCGCTGCGGACCGAAGCACTTCAGCAGATGATCAACATACGGGCGCAGGGTGTCGGTCGACCATGTGGACCAGTCGTCTTCAAATGCGAGGCCGGAAATCTTGCAGCTGACGTTCTCCATTTCCGCCATTGCCCCCATGTCCATCGCCCACTTCTCATAAGCGCCGGAGCGGATGTCCGGCTTTGCCCCGTGGTCCACCACGAAGGGCTGATTCGGAAAGGCGCGGGCGAAGTCGATGGCCTCTTCTAGCTGGTGGTGGTAGATCAGGATGTCGTAGGTCAGGCCGCGCTCGGCCAGCATGCCGACGCCCCGCCGGAAGTCGCTGCGGGCGAGGAAGCCGGAGGGCTCGCTCTGGACGACGTGGCGGACACCGCAGAAGCCCCGGAATCCGCACCAGTAGTCGAGGCGGTCTCCGACGCTCTCGGCGCACAGATCAACCCAGCCGACCACACCAAGCGGCGACTGGTCGAGCAGAAAGCGGTTCTCATCTTCGTTCTGCAGGGCCTGCACCGCAATGCTTCCCGCAAAGCCAAATCGGTCCAGCTCTGGGGCAAGATCGGAGGGGAAGTAGTCGCGCCGCATCACCGACATGGCGTCGTTGATCCAGCCGAATTCGGCGTCGTTGTACTTCCAGAAATGCTGGTGGGCGTCGATCCTCACTCTTTCAGTCCTCGGCGGTGCGCGCGCCAGCGGTCGATGCCCACCGCGCCGACGATGATCGCGCCGGTGACGATCTCCTGAATCCAGTTCGGCAGGCCGACCTGACTGCTGCCGCTGCTGATGGTCACCATGATGAGCGCGCCCAGCAGGCTGCCGACAATAGAGCCCGTCCCGCCCGTCAGACTGGCTCCGCCGATGACGACGGCGGCGATGACATTCAGCTCAAGCCCGCCTGCGACCGTGGGATCGCCGATGGCAAGGCGTGAGAACTGAAGCAGCCCCGCCAGCCCGGCGGCGAGCCCTCCGATCAGAAACACCGACAGCGTCATGCGGCCCGGACTGATTCCGACCAGGCGGGCCGCCTCTTCATTCGAACCGGTGGCGATCACCTTGCGGCCGAAGACGGTGTGCTGCATCGCCCAACTGGCCAGGGCGGCGACCAGAATGAGCAGCCAGGCTCCCCGGGGCAGCAGCATCCATCGCTCGCCATCGCCCAGCGCCTTGGTCAAGTTGCTCAGGAAGTTCTCCGGCGCGACGACGGTCTTCTCATCGGCCAGCCCCTTGGCGATGCCGCGAAAGACGAGCATCGAGGCGAGCGTCACGATAAAGGAGCCGACCCGCAGGGAGGAGGTCAACGTGCCATTCACCAGCCCGCACACTCCGCCCGCGGCGATGCCAATGAGCGCCGCCGGAATTGGGGGCATCCCCTTCTGGAGGGCCAATGCGATGACGACGGTCACCAGTGCAACGACCGATCCCACCGAAAGGTCGATGGCACCCCGCGCGATGATGTAGGTCATGCCGACGCTGGCAAAGCCGACAATGACGAGCTGCCGCATCAGGGTCTCGACATTGCGGAGGGTGGGGAAGCTCTCCGGGGCGAGGATGCTGAAAAGCACGAACAGGGCCAGCCATGCGCCGACCAGCCCGACCACCTGGAGAGCGTTCTTCATTCCCTGACTAGCCGGGGTTGACCAGCTTCTGAATCTCTTCGGTCTTCAGGTTCTCCGCATCGACCACGGCCGCGCCGGTATCCACGCGCTTCTCCAGGCTCTCACCCCGCAGCTTGGCGACCAGGGTCTTCACCGCGAGGTAGCCCATCATCTCCGGGTTCTGAACGACCAGAGCGTTGATCTCGCCCGCCTCAACCGCACTTACCAGAGGCTCGGAAGAATCGAATCCGACAAACTTGACCTTGCCCGCGATCCCTGCATTCTGCAGCGCGCGCAGCATGCCGAAGGTGGAGGACTCGTTCGGAGCGTAGACGCCGGTGAAATCGGGAGTGTCGCCTTTCTTGAATCGGGCGATCAGGTTCTCGGCAACGGTCTGCGCCTCTTCGGTGGTTGCGCCGCCGTATTGAGTGTCGCTCAGCACTTCGATTCCGGCCTCTTTGACCGCATCAATGAAGCCCTCTTCGCGCTGGGCGGTGCTGTTCGAGCCCTCCACATATCGCAGGACGATCACCTTGCCGCTGCCTCCCAGCAGTTCCACCATCTTCTCGCCGGCCATCCGGCCCGCCTGGTAGTTGTCGGTGGCCACAAAGCTGACGATGTCGTCATGGTTGAGCGCGGAGTCGAAGATGACGACCGGGATGTCCTGGCTCTGCGCGTCCTTTACATAGGGGACCAGGGCGGTGTCGTCCAGCGGAGCGAGGACGATGCCGTCCACTTGGGTGGTGATGAAGTCTTCGACCACCTTGATCTGCGCTTCGCGGTCGTCTTCCTTCAGCGGACCCTTCCAGATGACCTCTACGCCCAACTCATCGCCCGCGCGCTTGGCTCCGGCTTCCACGGATTTCCAGAAAACGTGGGTGGTGCCCTTGGGGATGACCGCGATCTTGAGCGAGTCTCCGCCTCCGGTTCCGCTGCTACCCGAGGCGGTGCCGCCTCCTTTGTTGCAGCCGATGGCAAAAAGGGCAAATGCCGCGCACAATAGCGTCAACCAGCGCATGAACGCTTCGTACCCCAAACCCGGCGCGGGATGCGACGGGATAGACTCGGACCAATGATGCTTCCCGTGCTTTCGGCCAAGTGGGCAAAGAGGCTGCTGGAGGGCCGCGCCCAAGAGCGGACGGAGATCAGAAGCTCGCTCGACCTCGGCCGTACGCAGGAGGCGATCCCGCTGACCGCAGAGGGTGCCGCGGGCCTCACCTGGGCGCAGATCGAGGAGGCCGCCCAATCGGGGCATAAGGTCTTTCTCATCGAGGGCGGAGAGATGCGGGTGGCTCAGGTCTTCAGCGAAAAGACCGGCTGGATGCGCGTTCTGGCCGCGACCAAGACCGCGCCGACGGCCCTGGTCTCCGGCTTTCCGATGCACCGCATCAAGGACACCGACCCGGTGGCGGATACGCGGGAGAAGATGAAGGCGCTTGGTCCGGTTCGAGGGGCCGTGCTCGATACCGCGACCGGACTCGGATACACGGCAATTGAAGCCGCCCGCAAGTCGAAGCGCGTGGTCACCATCGAGCTTGATCCCGCTGGAGTGGAGCTGATGCGGATGAACCCCTGGTCGCGGGCGGTGTTCGAGTCCGACCGCATCGAGCAGCTGATGGGCGATTCATTCAAGGTGGTTCCGCAGCTGCCCTCGGCGGAGTTTTCCGGCGTGATCCACGACCCTCCGACAATGTCGCTGGCGGGAGAGCTTTATTCGCTCGCGTTCTATGCAGAACTGCGGCGGGTGATGAAGCGAGACGGAATCCTCTTCCACTACATCGGCGACCCGACCAGCGGACTGGGCAAGCGCATCTATCCCGGCGTGATGGGGCGGCTGCAGGAAGCGGGATTCAAGTCGGTCAAGCGCGCTCCGGCAGCGTACGGCGTGACGGCCATCGCCCAATAGCTGTAGTATTGCTGTGTGAATGGTTATCGCCTATCCGCCCTTCTGCCTGTGCTCGCCGCAGGCGCGGCAGCGCTGGCCTCGCACGGAGGCGATGTGAAGACCGTAGAACCCTTCTCCCTCTCTGACGTCAAGCTGCTGCCGAGCCCGTTTCTGGATGCGCGGGAGCGCACGGCCGATTATCTGCTGTGGCTGGAGCCGGACCGCCTGCTGCACCGCTTCCGAGAGAACGCGGGCCTGGAGCCGAAGGGCGAAGAGTACGGCGGCTGGGAGCAGATGACGATCTCCGGCCATTCGCTGGGCCACTACCTTGTGGCCGTTAGTCAGCAGTACAAGGCGACGGGCGATGAGCGGTTCAAACAGAAGGTCGATTACATTGTCGACGAACTGGCCGAGTGCCAGGCGCAACGGACGGATGGCTATGTGGCGGGCTTTCCGGAAGGTGACCGCCTGTGGGCGGAAATCCGGGCGGGCGAAATCCGGTCGCAGGGCTTCGACCTCAACGGAATCTGGGTGCCGTGGTACACGCAGCACAAGCTCTTTGATGGCCTCATTCACGCCTTTCAGCTCTGCGGCAATGCCCGCGCGCTGGTGGTGGCGAAGAAGCTGGGCAACTGGGCGGTGGATGTCACCAAAAATCTTACTGATGATCAGTGGCAGAGAATGCTCAACTGCGAATACGGCGGCATGAACGAGGTGCTCGCTGATCTGTACGATCTCACCGGAGAAGAGCAGTATCTGACGCTCTCAGAGAAGTTCTATCACCACACCGTGATGGACCCGCTGGCGAATGAGCAGGACCGCTTGCGCGGCCTGCACGGCAACACGCAGATTCCCAAGGTGCTGGGCGCGGCCCGACTTTACGAGATCACCCAAGAGGATCGGTACAAGACCATGTCCGAGTTCTTCTGGGATCGGGTTGTGCATCACCATGCCTACGCCATTGGCGGTTTCACCGATCGCGAGTACTTCGGTCCGCCGGATGTGCTGAGCGAGCGGCTCTCGACCAACACCGCCGAAACCTGCAAAACCTACAACCAGCTCAAGCTGACCCGCCACCTCTTTGAGTGGGAGCCGAATGCCGAGCTGATGGACTATTACGAGCGGGGACTGTACAACCACATCCTCGCCTCGCAGAGCCAAGAGACGGGGATGGTCACCTACTACATGCCGCTGGCGACGGGCACCGTGAAGCGGTTCGGCGACCGCACGCACGACTTCTCCTGCTGCCACGGCAGCGGCATGGAGAACCACACGAAGTACCCGGACAGCATCTATTTTCACGACGACAGCCGACTCTACGTCAACCTCTTCATTCCGAGCGAGCTGAGCTGGGTGGAGAAGGGACTGAACTTGCGGCTGGAGACCGAATTTCCGGAGAGCGAAGCGGTGAAGCTGAGCCTGCGGCTTGACCAGCCGACAACCTTTGAGCTGAAGATTCGCAAGCCGTACTGGCTGGCAGGAAACCCAGGGGTGACGGTGAACGGCTCTGCCCTCTCTGCGGAGGTGGATGCGGACGGCTATCTCAGCCTTCGCCGGGAGTGGAGAGACGGGGACATCGTGGCCTTGACGCTGCCGATGAACCTGCACTTAGACCCGATGCCCGACAACCCGAACCGTACTGCAATCATGTACGGCCCCATCGTTCTGGCGGGCGATCTCGGGCCGGAGGATCGGCCGATGGGCATCACTCCCGTGCTGGTGACCGAGAGCCGGAACCCCGAGGATTGGCTGGAGCCGGTGGCGGGACGACCGCTCAGCTTCACGACCCGCGCGGGCAGGCCCGAACAGTTCAAGCTGGTGCCTTTCTATGAACTTCAGGAGCGGCGACAGGCGGTGTATTGGGATCTATTCACCGAGGAGCAGTGGGAGGCCTACGAAGCCGAATACCGCGCCCAAGAAGAGCGGAAGGCGGCGCTGGAGCGGAACAGTCTGGACGTGCTCCACATCGGCGAAATGCAGCCGGAGCGCGACCACAACCTGGAGGGGCGCAACACCGGCACCGGCGACGCCTTCGGCCGCAAGTATCGCCATGCCACCAACGGCGGCTGGTTCTCATTCGAGATGAAGGTGGATGGCAGCGTTCCCGTCGACCTGATCTGCACCTACTGGGGCAGCGACAGCGGCGGCCGCACCTTCGACATTCTGGTGGATGGCGAGAAGATCGCCACCGAACAGCTCACCGGCAAGAAGCCGAATGAGTTCATGGATGTGACTTACCAGATTCCGGAGTCGCTGACCGCAGGCAAGGAGAAGGTGACGATCCGCTTCGAAGCGCATCCGAGCAACTTTGCTGGCGGAGTCTTCGGCGTCCGCACGATCCGGCGCAATCCGTAGGGAACCGCAAAGCATCGCCCAGCGTAGACTGGGCGATGCTTTCGCTTTTATGGGTTCTTGCGGCCACCGCTCAGCAGCCGTTCAATCCGCTGGAGGCGCTGCAGTCTGGCGCGGTCAGTCCGACCGTTTTCAACGAGGATATCGCCTTCAGTCGGACGGCGGACGAAGTGGTGATCGGGGTGGAGATCGGCAGCGCCAAGGTGACGGCAATGTTTGACACAGGCGCGCCGTGCATCATCCCAACATCCCTGATGAAGCAGCTGAACCTGAAGCCGATCGGCTA
Source organism: uncultured Fimbriimonadaceae bacterium (assembly GCA_965652385.1). Taxonomy (GTDB): domain Bacteria; phylum Armatimonadota; class Fimbriimonadia; order Fimbriimonadales; family Fimbriimonadaceae; genus JBGSIR01. The sequence continues at coordinate 96,121 of CBFGUV010000003.1, read as the reverse complement.
TGTCAGCGTGACCGATGTGGCGGGAAACTCGGTGCAGCAGCCCGTGGTTATGCTCGACCGGGTAAAGCTGGGCGGAGCCACCTTCAGCAAGATTGCCGCCGTGGTTTCCGACCTTGATGTCCCAGAAATCAAGGCGATGGGCGTCCAGGCCGTGATCGGCGCGAATCTCATGCGCCACGCTAAGTTCCAGGTGGACTACGGCAAGGCGCGGCTGAGATTCAGCAATCAGATCGACAGTCTTAAAAAGCCCGACGACAAGCCGGTTGCGTTCCAACCCTCTGCATCGGGCACCCCTTATATTCGGATGAGCGTTGGAAAGCTGACGATCACGTCAGTGATGCTCGATACAGGCAACAGCGGAGGGCTTGACCTGCCCAGCATGTATCTGCAGGCCATCGCGCCCGACGGAAACCCGAAATTCCCGCATATCCGCCGGATCGGCACCGATTCGCAGGCGCTCTTCGGCACGGTGGGGTCAGGAACTGTGATCGGTTGGTTTGATAAATCAGCGTTGGGCGACCATCAAGCTCCGGCGACCATTGTCACTTTTGTGGGACAGGATGACCCTATTGTCGGCAATCGCTTTTTCGGCGAGGGCGTCATCACCTTCGACTGGGCGGCGAACAAGGTTTATCTCAGGGACACGGACAAGATGGGTCTGGGCGTCTACTCTGGCTACGGCTGGCGGCCACGCATCAGCGAAGGCAGGATAGTGGTGGCAAATCTCGTGGTCGGCTCTGCTGCTGAGAAGGCCGGTCTGAAGCCCAATGATGTGCTGCTAAGGGTGAACGATCTCGACTTAGCCGGTGATCCGGTCAAGACATACATGACGCTTCGGCACATGCTTGATTCAGATCAAGAGTTGACCGTCACCTGGATGCACGAGGGAGAAAAGAAGATGGCGACCCTGAAGCACGAGGTCTATCTGCCCAAGCCCTGATTTCCCTGCGATGAGGGAAATCAGGGCCGGTGCGACCTAGCTAGCGCGCCACTCGAGGATGCCGCCGGACCAGTCTTCTTGAAGCTGGACCACTATGCGGATGCGCGTGGTGGTTTCGGGCTTGAACTCCGTGACGTTGAACTTGTCCGCCTCAGTGCCGTAAGGCTGGCGGGTCTCGACGTCCTGCCAAGCGCCATCCTTCCAGACCTGCGCCTTCCAGGAGGCAGGCAGGTTGCATCCGCCACTGGCGCTGTCGTCGAACCAGTACACCTCGACCCGGCTGAAGGAGCGCGGCTGGTCGAAGTAGTACTCCACCCACTCTTCCGTGCCCTTATGGTTCCACCAGGTGAGTCGGGGAACCAGGTGATCGTTGGATGAGGTCGGGATGAGCTGGTCGCTCAGCGCGTTGGGCGTGTCGCCGCTGTAGCAGTGCGAGACGCGGGTCGGCAGCGGATCGGCGGGCTGCATGGGGGGCTCCCACTCGTGGCCGCGGGCTCCGGTGGTGACGGTCGGGAAGACCGTGATGCGCAGCCGGGCTGCGCCCATCGGAATGAGCTGCACTTCCTCGATCTCTTCGTCCGTTTTGGCGGGCGATGCCTGCAGCGGCGAAACGAGCCCGTTGTAGTCGAGCTTCCAGTTCGGAATCTTGCGGGCGCGGGTGGTCAGCCACACGGGGACGTTGTCCGGGGTCCAGGGCTGTTCGCCCGGAGTGATCTCCTTGGTGTGGATCTCGAACCGGGGATTCTCGACCAGGCCGTAGTTCCAATCGGTGGTCGGATGAATCTCGTAGGCGGGCCACTCATCGGTTCCGCCGTGCCGCACATATTTTTCGCCGATCTTCAGCGAGTAGGCGAGGGGACCGTAGTAGACGCTGGTGGTGTTGGGGCGCTGGCTCCAGCCAATGGTCTGCACCCGCATGGGCATGCGCATGACGACCACGTCGCCCTTCTTCCAGTCGCGGTCGATGCGGATGAACTGTCCGGCCTGCGGCTCGATGTCATCGATCGTTTCGCCATTGATTTCAATGAATGCGGCGCGCGCCCAGCCCGGCATGCGGAGCGAAAGCGGGAATTTGCCGCCGCCTTCCATGATGCGGAAGGTGATGGATTCGCTGAAGGGGTAGTCGGTCTCTTCCTTGATGGTGACCGTCTTTCCGCCCGCGACCTTGGCGGTCACGGTGCTGGGCGAATAGATGACCGCCGCCAAGCCATCCCCTGCGGTCGCCATCCAAAGATGCTCGGCAAAGTACGGCCAGCCGTGGCTGACGTTGTGCTGGCAGCAGCGGTGGTCATTCGGGTCCATCAAGAACATCGGTCCACCGTTCTGGATGCCCGGATTGTGGTTGCGGGCGTCGGAGACGGCCATGTTTGCCCCGAACAGATAGCGCAGGCCCTTCAGGTCCGGCGTCATGGTCGGCGGCATCCAGTTGAAGGCGACATCTTCCGCTCGGTCGGCCCAGGTCGGGTCGCCGGTCATGCGGAGAAGCATCTCGTGCGAGAGCATCATCTCGACCACGGCGCAGGTCTCTGCGGCCTGGCGCGGGTCGGTGAAGCCCTCGCGGGCGTTCTCGTCTGCGCCATACATGCCGCCGGGCATCTGGCCCCACTTGTCGGTGAATTCCTTTAGGTTCTGCTCGGTGGCCGCGACGTCGCCGCGATTGCCGCTGAAGAGGGAATAGGTGGCGGGCTCGCGGAAGGCTTGGGCGAAGTTGACGCCGTGCACGTTCTGCACTCCGGCAACCCATGGGGCGCCGTTGGCGTGCAGCCTGTCGGCCAGCTTGAGCAGCTCGGGGTCGCCCGTGTGGCCGTAGAGCCAGACGACGGAGGCGAGCTGGTCGCCTTCGCGGTGGTAGTGCCAGTAGTGGTCAGGGTCCAGCATCTGCTCATCCGGAAGCTTGAGCAGCCAGTGGGCGTACTTGGTCATCACGTCCAGCACGCGCTTGTCGCCGGTGGCCTCGTAGTAGGTCTGCAGAACGTTCTGCATGATCATGTTCGGCCAGAGGTCGGGTGTGCCGTGGCGGGTGACCAGATTTGATTCCGGGCCGAACCAGCCGTCCTCGCGGGAACTCTTCAGAGCGCCCTCCACCCATTTCTTGGACTGGGCGATAATCTCCTTGTCATCGAGCAGATACCCGAGCGAAATCTGTCCCTTGAGCCAGTAGGGAAGCTCTTCCCAGCCAGCGCGGCCCGCCGACTCTCCGGTCAGCCAGGCGTTGTTGGAGTCGTCCAGAAACTGGCTGATCTCGTCGAGCTGCCCGCTGAATCCATCGCGCTGAAGCTCAAGCTGGGTGCGCAGCCAGCCATCCGGCTTGACCGCTCCGACCGGAAGCTTGGCGAAAGGGCTGGGCGCGAGGGGAGCGCGGTTTCCGACGTACTGGGTGTTGGCAGGGGCCGAGGGAAGCCTGTCGACGATGGTGACTTGATCATCCAGGTGCAGGCTCATAAGCAGCAATCCGAGCATAAGTATATATTTCCTTACGTTCCGGCCATGACGCGTCTTTGAGCCAGCGGGACAATTGTCAGACGCTTTACAAACGAGAAAAGGCAGCCGCTTGGGACCGCCTTTCTCTTGGGTTGGGTGGATGGGGAGCTAATTCGCGGCGATCTTCTTCGCGGCTTCTAGGACTTCGTCCGCCTTGAGGCGCACCCGGTAGTCGGGATTGAAGTGCTCGTACTGGATCTTCTTGTTCTGGTCGATGATGTAGAGGGCCGGAGCGGGAAGGACGTGGTGGGTTTCGCCGGAGGCGGCTTCGATGTCGATGCCGTACTTCTCCTTGTAGGTCTTCACCAGTTCATCGTCCACCTTGAACGCGAGGCCAAAGGCTTTGGAGGCGTTGGCCTTGGAGTCGGAATAGAGCTGGTAGGCGAGCTTCTCCTTCTCGGTGGTCTTCTTCAGCTCGGCGGGCAAATCCATGCTGAGCGCGATAATCTGGTAGCCCATCGCCTTCAGGTCGCCTTCGATCTTGGCGATGTCGGCGAGGTGACGGTTGCAGTAGGGGCACCATCCCCCTCGGTAGAAGATCATGACCGTCTTCTTTCCGCCCAGAGCTTCGTGGACCGTGGTTTTCTGGCCCATCAGGTTCACGATGTCGGCATTCGGGGCCATCGCGCCGACTTTGACCGGCTTCACTTCTTCCGGCTTGGCGGCGACGACCGTCTTGTTCTGAGCGACGGCCATCATGGCAAGGCCCGTTGCCCCGGCCAGCACCAGCATTTTCGCGTTCATGGTTTTCATAAGGGAGCGTGTGGCGGGTTGGTTCCGGTTTTTTGGCTAAAGGCTTGGCCCGTTGGGATATCGGTCCTGCATCGGCGGCAGCCGACGGGTCCGGCGCGGCACCCTGCGCCAGCGCAGTTCTCGGCAGTCGATTTCAAACCAGCGGGAGGCGCGGTTGGCATCCAGTTTTTGCCAGCGGTTCAAGAAGATCATTCGGTGCTGAATGCGCCCGTCGTTACTCAGGTCGATTTCCTGATAGCCGAAGTCGCAGTCATGCTGCTTTTGGGTGACGGTGCTCCGGGCGATCTTCGCGAGGGTGCGGTTGTGCTTCGGCAGGATATGAGCGTCCAGATACGTCAGCTCCAGGTTGTAGTAGCCCATCCGCATATCGCCGCAGCGGAGGGTCAGCTTGAGCACTCGGCGGCTGCGGTCATGATCCACGCGCACGATCAGCCCGTTCTCCATGCCCGAGGGCTTTGACAGCTCGTAGACGTGGTCGGAGAGCCTGTCTTTGAGGCTTTCTAGATGCCGTTTGTATTCAGCGTAGACCTTCGAGAAGGGGCCGAAGCTGTGAAATTGCCGGACGGCTTTCGGAGTGAAGAACTTCAACGACCAGGGGCATACCCGATTCTCTTTAACCCACAAAACAGGGCGAGTCTGCTACGCTGAAAAGCATGTCCTACGAAGGCCGTGCCTCGATTTTGGAAGCGCCGGGTGAGCCCGCAGTGGTGCGCGATATTGTCGTTGATTCTCCAGGTCCGAACGAGGTGCTGGTCAAGCTGGTCGCCAGCGGCGTCTGCCACACCGACCTCACGGTGAAGAACCTGAACGGCAGCGGCATGGCGTTCCCGATCGTGCTGGGGCACGAAGGAGCGGGCTATGTCGAGGAGGTCGGCGAGGGCGTCACCCATCTCAAGAAGGGCGACCCGGTGGTGCTGGCCTACCGCGCCCCGTGCGAACAGTGCCCGGCCTGCCGCCGAGGCGACCCGCGCCGGTGTTATATGGCGCTGCGGCCTGGGCAGCGGATCAAGCGGAAGAGCGACGGCGCGCTCTGTTCGCAGGTGCTGCGCTGCGGCACCTTTGCCACGCATACCGTGGTCCATAGCAAGGCGGCCATCAAGATGCCGGAGGCGATGCCGCTCGACAAGGCGTGTCTGCTGGCCTGCGGCGTGATCACGGGCGTTGGCGCAGCGATGAACACCACGCCCGTCTTTCCCGGTTCGCGGGTGGCGGTGATCGGGTGCGGCGGCGTCGGCCTGAGCGTGATTCAGGGAGCCAAGCTGCAGAATGCGCGGCAGATTATCGGCGTGGATGTGAACCCGGTGAAGCTGCAGTGGGCAAAGGACTTCGGCGCGACGCATACCGTCAACGCGGCGGAAGTCGATCCGGTCGCTGAGGTGCGGAAGATCACCGACGACGGCTGGGACGGCGGAGTGGAGTTCGCCTACGAAGCCACCGGAATCCCCGCCTGCACGGAGCAGGCGATCAAGATGCTCGCCTATGGCGGGCGGGCGACGACCATCGGCTTTCCGGCGGAGAACGATGCGGTGAATCTGAATCTGGGCGACTTCGCCACCGGCGTCTATTGGAACAAGGCGGGGCTCAATGTCTGCCACTGCGGCGACGCGCTGCCCTCGCACGATTTCCCGCTGCTGGCGGACCTCTATCTCAAGGGGCAGCTTCAGCTTGACCAGATGGTCACTCGCAAGATCAGCCTGGAAGACGTCGAGGATGCTTTCCACGAGATGGAGACCGGAAATGTGATCCGGTCGGTAATCATGCTGTAAGTTAATAAGGGATTAGCGAGGGCTAAATCAATGATTGCTTCACTTTGTATGGTTTCTGCAGTGCTCGTTATGCAGGGTGGTCGGCAGCCCGTTCAGCCGGATAAGTCGATCCTCAGCACCAGCCGTTCTCCTGTGCTCGAAGAGGTTCGGGAGAATCACCCCGATGCCAGCGGCAACCTCGTGGCGACGCGGGTTGAATACTATGTGGAGTCCACCACCCGCATCGTGGACGACGAGAAGGTGTTGGTCAAGACCGTCCGGACTCGACCGGAATCTCCCGCGCGGGCCTTTACGCTTGTTCCTGAACTGATCAAGGCGCCAGACGCGAAAGACAATGAGGCCGCCCTGGATCAAATCTTTCTCAAGAGTCAGGTGGAAGGGGTGGCGGAAGAGATCGGCCCTGAGCTTTTCAAAGGGCTTCAGAAAGGCCGAGAGGCCATCCAAAACATACTGCGGACCACCCGTTCTCAGGAGGTGAATCCAAACGAGAACCTTCAGCCAGGCGGCTGGACCACTCGGGAGTATGGGATGCAGGAGCAGCGCATCAATATCCACTACGAGCTGGTCCGCCGCATCTACACGGCAGGCGAAGCAGAGCCGACGGAGGTAAAGGAACGCCTTGGCTTCCAGGCCATGGGCTCGATTCGGGTTCCGGCCGCCGATCCCCTTATCCGGTCAACATTCACTCCGGACGACAAGCCGGACGATCTGAAGAACGCCATCGGCGGCATCCAGTTCACGCCGGAAAATGCCGAGCTTGCCGGGCTGGGGTACGTCCCGCTGCCGCGGCTTGACCCGATGGTCAACTATTTTCAGGAGGGCTTCCCGGTCGGCAGCACGGCGAACTACCTGCGCGACGCCACGCGCCTGTTTCCGGCCCCCAAGCTGAGCGATGCCTATCTGGGTGCCGGCTACAAGCCGGCAGATGTGATGCGATACATCGACGGCATGGCGGGTCAGGGTGAGAGCATGAACGCCCTTCAGGTGCCGGGCATCCCGGATATGGATTGGCCGAACTGCGGCTCGGAAATGTACTTTCCTTCCGGCACGATGTGGATTCCGGGCACTCCCGGATACCAGGCGATGACCAATTACCAGCCGATCCAGCTGCGGATGATGTTCGTGCAGGCGGGTGTCGGCATTGAAATGCTGCAGGTGCCCACGGCGACCGGTCGTACGCACTGCCTTTCCATGAATCTCAAAGAGCCCGCGCCGGGCGTGAAGTACTACCCGTATATGCCCGCCGACGAGACGATCACCGACCTGGCGAAGATGGCGGAAAAGAGCCTCTTTCGCGGTCCCTGGGATCAGGCGCGCACCTGGATCTACACCAACAAGGCGTCTCTTGACGAGATCAACAAAGTCATCTCGCCCGGTGTGACCACCGGGCAGTATGTGAACAACCTTCGCGACATCGCCTCGGTGGCGGGTTTCAACAAGAGCGATCTGCAGAACAACAAGCTCTTCGACCCCAAACTGCTGGCATCGGCTTCAGCCTCGGATGAGGCGTTCCATTGGTTTGCGCTGCATGTCGCCGAGCAGTCTCCGCGCGAAACCGCGGAGTGGCTCAAGTCGGCTCCTGCCGAACTGATGACGTTGATCACCTCTCCCCGCGACGAGCTGGACACGAATCATCCGATTCGCCTGATTCGGGCCATGCTCGGCTGCAGCCAAGTGGAGGTGCGGCGGGGCGTGCTGGAGATGCTCGAAAAGACCAAGGGCAGGGATGATCGGTTGAAGGGCAAGCTGGGCAACTTCCAGATGAATATCCACTCCACGGATCGGGCGGAAGCCGAGCTGGCCAAGAAGGCGGCGGAGCGGCTGGCTGGATAGTCAGGGGCTCATTGCCGGTGCGGCGCAGGTAAATTGGCCGATATGTTTAAGTGGCTTCCCGTCTTGACCGCATCGGCCCTTGCGTCGGTCACCATCGCCATGGCGGTGCGTCCGGCTGCTCCGAAAGCTGCCCAACCGGATGCTCCGGAGAAGGGCATTGCCGAGTTTGTCGATGCCCAGCGGGCGGTGAACGTCACCCAGCTCTACATCCAGAACTGCGGCAACTGCCACGGGGAAGATGGACAGGGCGGCGGAGCCGGAACCCAGACTCTGCTGACCGAGGAACTGTTCAAGCAGGATCACGACCGCCACTTCTTTGATGCGATCAAGAACGGCGTGCCGGATGCGGCGATGCCGGAATACGGATCGACCATGACCGACGAGCAGATTTGGGCGCTCGTCGTGCATATCCGCGAGCTGCAGGCCCGCGCTCTGCGGCAGCGGAACGGATCGCCGAAGGCCGTGGATGGCGTCTACAGCTCCGACCATCACCGCTATCGCATCGAGACGGCGGTGGACCAGGATCAGGAACTCGAGATTCCGTGGGCGCTGGATTGGCTGCCGGATGGCCGAATGCTCATCACCAACCGGCCGGGAAGCATGAAGGTTGCCCAGGATGGGAAGGTGGTCGGTGAAGTGACCGGCCTGCCGGAAGTGCGGCATATGGGACAGGGCGGCCTGATGGATGTCGCGGTCCATCCGGACTACGCGGCCAACGGCTGGGTCTACCTCTCCTTCACCGATCCTGCGGAAGACAATGCGCGGGCGGGCATGACCAAGATCGTGCGCGGCAAGCTCCGCTGGACCGGCAATGACGCAGCTTGGATAGGCCAGCAGACGATCTTCCAGGCGGACCAGAAGGATTACTTCACCGCTGGAGTCCACTTCGGTTCGCGGATCGAGTTCGATGGCAAGGGCCACATCTACTTCACCATCGGCGAGCGCGGGCAGAACATGCCCGCCCAGAGCCTGAGCAGTCCCGTCGGCAAGACGTACCGCACCAACGAGGACGGCACCATCCCGGCGGACAATCCGTTCAACTCGGCCTCCGACAAGGAGAAGGGGCACATCGCGGCGATCTGGACATACGGCCATCGCAATCAGCAGGGCCTGACCATCGACCTCAAGGGCAATGTCTTTGTGACCGAGCACGGTCCGCGCGGCGGCGACGAAGTGAACCTGATCAAGAAGGGCGCGAACTACGGCTGGCCCGTGGTCGCCTGGAGCATCAACTACAACGATTCGCCGTACCGCACGCCGTGGCCGAAGGATGGCCTCGACGTGACCCAGCCGGTCTTCCGCTGGCTTCCGTCCATTGGCGCCTGCGGGCTTTCGACCATGAAGGGCACGGCCTTCCCGCGGTGGCAGGGCGACCTGATGGCGGGCGGTCTCGCCGGCAACAACGTGGACCGCATCCGCGTGGTCAACGGAAAAATGACCGAGCGTGAAGAGCTGGTGCACGGCATGGGCCGCGTTCGCGACGTGGTGACCGGGCCGGAGGGACACCTCTATATCGTGTTGAATCAGCCGGACAAGGTGATCCGCCTGGTGCCTGCCGAATAATTTTCGAACGATCTATCGCTTCGAAGTAATCTTTAAGAACGTTGCACGTCAATCCTGACGGCAGGCGACGATGCGCCTGCCGTCTCTGGACTGGATTAAGAAATGAGAAAGAAGGCTTTCACCCTTATTGAACTGCTGGTTGTCATCGCGATCATTGCGATTCTGGCGGCCATCCTCTTCCCGGTCTTTGCGCAGGCGAAGCTCGCCGCGAAGAAGACCAAAGCGCTCGCCCAGATGCGGCAGCTCTCGATCTCGGTGATGATGTATGCGGCCGATTACGACGACTACTTCATCCCTGCCTCGATGCGCGAAAGCACCGGCACCGTCGATCCCATCATCTGGCCGCAGGGCTTGATGCCGTACATCAAGAACGAGCAGATGCTGGTCGCGGTTGACGCTGATGGCGAGGCCGCCAAGAACTGGGCAACCCGCCGCACGCAGAGCATCGGCTACAACGATGCCACGGGCGTCGATCCGAACACGACCGCCGTTCCGGGCAACGCCCCTCCGGGAACCGAGGGCTTCCCCTCCGCTGCCAACTTCAGCGCCGCTGAGGAAGTCGCCCGAGTCGGCCTCTTCACCGTGACGCCGAACGGCCCTGCAGGCGACACCACCTCGAAGCACCGAGGCTATGTGTTCAACCCGTACAACGGCATGAATTCGCCCGACGGCGACTACTACAAGGGCCTGCCGATGATCAGCGACCGCGATCTGGTCGATGATGCGAACGATGCCAACTATCCGAACTCGCCCAGCCTGAGCCCGGGCGCGCTCAAGCCGGTCTATGCCCGCTATGGCTCGGACGGAAAGAACAACGGCATGACGCCGGTCATCTTTGCCGACGGCCACTGCAAGATCTACTCCGCCAAGGCGCTGAACAACTTCGGCACCGTCATCTGGCGATTCCGCTAGTCACGGAGAAATTTGCGTCGCGGCCTCCCCGCCCATGAAGGTTGGGGGGCCGTTTTCGTTTTTGCCGTGCTATCTTGGAATCATGCCTTCATCCGCCCTGCTTCTGCTTGCCGCCAGCCTGATCGGCTCGCCGCAGTCCGATGACCTGGACCGCTACGTCTATCCGCTGGCCAAGCCGATCGAGTGTCCGCCCGTCGTGGTGGATGCGACCGACTTTCCCGAAGGAGAGGCCTGGGGCAATGCGGCCAAGGCGCTGGTGGAGAAGTGGTTCAGCACCGTGACCACCCTGCTGGCGACCGAAGACTACAAGGCGCCTGACCAGATACGCCTCATCATCAAGAAGGAGATCAGCGCCCCGGCATGGGCCAGTGGCGGCGACATCACGATCAGCGGAAAGTGGATCACCGAGCATCCGGATGACCTTGGTGTGGTGATCCACGAGATGACCCACGTCATCCAGCAGTACCCCAACAGCCGCACCAAACCGGGCTGGCTGGTAGAGGGCATCGCCGACTACATCCGCTGGTGGCGGTATGAGCCGGAAGCGCCCCGGCCGCGCATCGACCCCGAGCGCAACAACTACGACAACTCTTACCGGACCACCGCGTACTTCCTGGCCTGGACGTCGCGCAAGTACAACATGGGCCTGGTTCCCGCCCTCGACCGCGCCATGCGGAAGCGGGAAGACCCGATGCCGGTGTTCAAAGAGCTGACCGGCAAAGAGCCGGCGGAGCTTTGGAAGGAATTTGTCGCCACCAAACCCTAGGCCTTCGATATCGGTTCAGGTAGCTTGAGAAGAGTCGGGACGACCCGGCTCTTCTTTCGCCTTTCAGGGGACGGCCCCTCTCAACTCCTGAAAGCAAAATGAACTGGACACTCCTCCTCATCGCGGGCCTTCTCGAAATCGTCTGGGCGGTCTGCCTCAAGAATTCTGAGGGCTTCACTCGACTTTGGCCTTCGGTCAGCACCGTCATCTTCATGGCGGCAAGCGTCATTCTGCTGGCGTTCTCCGTGCGCTCCCTGCCTATCGGCACCGCCTTTGCCATCTGGACGGGAATCGGCATGTCCGGCACGGCGATCGCCGGAATCATCCTCTTCGGAGAATCGGCATCGCTCGCCCGGCTCCTCTGCATCGCTTTGATTCTGTGCGGCGTGGCGGGGCTCAAGATCAGCGCGTCTCACGAAGCGCCCAACGAGAGTAGGATAGAAGCCTGATGGTCAAGATGCACCTCTCGCTGATCGTGCGCGACCTGGAGGCTTCAATCCGATTCTACGAAGCCTTCTTCGGCCAGCCGCCGCATAAGGTGCAGCCCGATTACGCCAACTTCGATGTGGCTGAGCCTCCCCTCAAGCTGGCTCTCACTCAGGGTGAAGCTGCAGGGAAGGGAAGCCTGGACCATCTGGGCATTCTGCTGGAATCGGCAGACAGGCTGGACCTGATCAAGACCCGCATGGTCGAGGCCGGTTTGACCACTTTCGCCGAAGAGGAGGTCGAGTGCTGCTACGCCAAGCAGGACAAGATATGGGTCACCGACCCCGATGGCCACTCCTGGGAGGTGTACATCCTGCTCGACGACATGATCGGCGTCGATTTCCAGAACCGCCCGATGCAGATGGTGCCCGGCTTCCGCACGGATTCGGACGGCTGCTGCGGTCAGAAATAGGGCACAGACCAAGGACGCGCCCGGCGTAGGAAAGGGCATGCGTCATCCCGATGTGCCAACTCGAAAGGAAGTGGAAGAGCTGGTCGGCCAAGCGCACGAGCCGGCCATTTCAATCTATATGCCCACCCACCGCAAGGGCAGCGAGACCGCTCAGGATCCCATCCGGCTGAAGAACCTGCTGAAGTCCGTGCGAGAAGAGCTTTCGCAGCAGGGCCGGGACCAGCGAGAGATCGACGAACTCCTGGCAGAAGCCGACAAGCTCCGTGAAGATCAGGAGTTCTGGACGAATCAGGAAGAGGGGCTCGCGCTCTTCATCGCGCCGGGCATGACCAAGATCTATCGGCTGCCCATCGATGCCCCCGAGATGCAGTCTGTCAACAAGCGGTTTCACATTCTTCCGCTGATGCCTCTGCTCAGCCGCAACGGACGCTTCTACATTCTCGCGCTCAGCGAAGACGAAGTGAAGCTGTATGATGCCAACCGCTTCAGCCTGTATGAAGTCCGGCTGCAGGGTGTGCCCACCAGCATGGCCGAGGCCCTTTTTGCCGACGACAACCAGAAGCAGCTGCAATGGCACACCAGAGCCGGCAACAATCCCAGCGGCGCGGGTCGGGCGGCCATGTTCCACGGCACGGGCGACAAGACGGGCATGGAGGAGCACAAGGTGAATCTGAAGCGCTACTTCGATATGGTGGACAAGGGCCTGCATCCGGTCTTCAACAACGTGCCGGGTCCGGTGGTTTTGGCAGGCGTGGACTATCTTCTGCCGATCTATCGAGAAGCCAACCAGTCCGCAGAGCTGATCGAAGCCGAGATCCACGGCAACCAGGAGCATCGGCCGATAGAGGAGCTTCACCGGGAAGCCTGGGAGAAGATCGCGCCGAAGTTCGACAAGCGAGAAAAGGAGACGCTAGAGCGCTTCCGCGAACTGAATGCGAAAGGCGTCGCCTCCTCGATCATCAGCGAGATCAATGATGCCGCCGAGGCGGGGCGGGTCGAAACCCTGCTGATTTCGATGGATGGCACCCCGCCGACGGGGAAGGATGGCGAGAAGGTCAATGAAGCGGCCATCGCGACCCTGCTCAAGAGCGGCGAAGTCTGCACCCTTGATCCAGAGATGATGCTCTCCGAAGCACCGGCGGCGGCAATCTTCCGCTACTAGATCAGCAGTTCGGTGGATCGCTTCGAGGCGTGGGTGTCCAGGTTGCATCCGGTTTCGATGCGATCCAGCCCGAGCATGTGGAGGGCGCGGGTCTGCTGCCCGGGGACCCTATACTAGCAGGCATGGGTGACCTGGATCGCCTGTGGGAATCGGTGGAGCCCGGGCGCGAAATTTTTACGGCAGATCGGATTGCTTCGCTGTCCGCAGATGCGCAGCGGTATCTGAGCCACGCGATTGCGGAAGGCACTGTGCTGGCGCGCGCGGTGCGGCTGCGGATGGAGGGGGAGATCAAGCTGAAGAATTGGGCTCCTTTCCGCGCGGAGCAGGTGATCACGATCAATCACGAAATGATCTGGCGCGCCACCGCCCGGATGGGCGGACTGCCGATCAGCGGCTATGACCGCCTGCTGGATGGAGCGGGAGAGATGAAGTGGAAGCTGCTGGGGCTGATTCCGGTGATGTCGGCCACTGGAGGAGATGTCACCCGGTCGGCGAAGGGGCGGCTGGCGGCAGAGTCGATCTGGCTGCCCTCGATGCTTTGCGAATCCCCTTGGAACGAGAATCGCGCACATGTAAAAGGGATGGACGTCGAGTTCGGGATCGCAGAGAGTGGGCGGTTGGAGTCTGTTTCGCTGGAGAGATGGAGCGACTTTGGCGGAGAGTCATATAGGGACCAACCTTTTGGTGGTGTGGTCGAAGAGGAGAGGGCATTCGGCGGCTATACAATGCCCAGCCACGTGAGGGTGGGTTGGTTCTTTGGCTCGGATCGGTTCGAGTCGGAGGGTGAGTTCTTCCGGGCGGAAGTGACATCGGCCGAGTTTCGGTAATACTCTGGCCGTGATTCGGTCGGCGCATGTCATCTTCGATCTCGACGGAACCCTGACCGACCCCAAGCCCGGCATCACCCGCTGCATCGCCTACGCGCTGGAAAAGATGGGATGCGCCGTGCCCGAACTGGAGACCCTCACCTGGTGCATCGGCCCGCCTCTGCCTGACTCTTTTCCAAAGCTGCTGGGCAGGGATGATGCCGAGGATGTGGCGCAAGCGGTGGCCCTGTATCGAGAGCGCTTCGCCGATGTCGGTCTCTACGAGAACGAGGTGTACGCAGGCATTCCCGAGGCGCTGGCCGAGCTTGCCGTTCAAGGGTGCAGCCTCTACGTCGCCACCTCAAAGCCGCTGACCTACGCCTCCCGAATCCTGGACCACTTTGGGCTGTCGCCGCATTTCAAAGGCATCTACGGCAGCGAACTCGACGGGACGCGCTCCAATAAAGCAGACCTCCTGGGACACCTGGTTGAACAGGAAAATATCGCCCCCACCACCGCCACCATGATCGGCGATCGCAAGCACGACGTGCTTGGCGCGAAGGCCAATGGCCTGCACTCCCTCGGCGTCCTCTACGGCTACGGCACCCGCAAAGAACTCACCGAAGCCGGAGCCGACGCCCTCTGCGAGACGCCGGATGGGTTGGTGAAATCAGCTGACTAGGAAATCGGCAGTCACCAGTGGAAGGGGATCCACGATCTCTCCCTGCTTCACATGCTCCGGCGTATAGGGGTGTATCGTTTTGGCCATGAAGGCAATGTGTCCGTCGCGATTCTGCGTTTGCCCCCAAACCGTGATGTAGGGATTGCAGATCACCTTGTGCCCATCGCGCTGATAGACATCATCAAAGCAGGTGACATTGAGCAGGCCAGTCTCATCCTCCAAGTCGAAGAACATGACGCGTCGACCGCTCTGAGTGGGAGGGAAGCGAAGGCGGATGGGATTGCCAACGACGAAGATTTTCTCGCTTCCAAGGTAGCGTGAGGCTTCCGCTGAAGTCAAACCGCCTCGCGCTGAGATGCGGTCTCTTTCAAAGCCCATAAGATGACGCTTTACATCAAGTCCGAGAATTCGCCGCTCAGCGATTGCCTTCTCGGTCTCCGTGAAGTCAGCAACAGTCGGCAGTTGGGGTTCGGGGTATGTAAGGGGCAGGGTGTCTGGCCTGCTCTTCACTGTATCGGCGTAGCTCATCGCGCTTTCCATGGCCCAGAGCAGAGACCGACGATTGGATGTCATGTCATCACAAGCTCCACAGTTTATGATCTGCTCCAATTCATCACGAGCCGGGCGCACACGGGCTACGAAATCAAAAAAGGAACCAAAAGGTTGGCATTCTATGATTCTGCGGGCAATCTCTTTGCTGATGCCGCTGATCTGTTCAAGCGATACGCGGATTCCGCCCTGGGGGAAGGTGAGGATCGGGTCTTCATCAGACTTGACGTCCTCCACCGTATATTTCAGACCGCTTCTATTCACGCAGGGAGGCAGAACCTTCACTCCACGACCGCGAGCTTCGTTTGCAATCGTTGCCGGGCCATAGTAGCCTGCGGGTTGGGCATCAAGGAGAGCGGCAAAATAGGGTGCCGGGTAGTTCTGCTGACACCATATTGAGCGGATAGAAACTTCGGCAAAAGAGAGCGCGTGTCCTTCGGCAAATCCATAGCCTTTGAATCCCGAGACGAGCGTATAAACCTCTTCAGCAACCAGGCGATTGAACCCCTTCTCAATGATCTTGGATACCACGTCATCTTTGATCTTGCTGGCGAAATCATGCCTGTCCTTGTGAATTCCTTCTCGAATCCTCTCTGCGTCATCTCCGCTGTATCCACCAAATGTTTGAAGGAGTTGGTCAATCTGTTCTTGAAACACTACAATTCCCAGGGTCGGCCCTAGGATTCGCTCCATCTTCGGATGCACCAAGTTGAATCGCTTTCCTTGTCGCCGAGCGATGTATTCATTCAGCTTGACGGCTCCCCCCACTCCAGGGCGAATGCCGGCTTGGACAATGCCCGCTTCTTTCAGGTCACTCGTGCCGATGCGGATATGAGCCTGCCGCATGGCGGGAGAGGCCGATTGGGGTATTCCAATCAATTCGCCGGCCCGCATGGCTCGGTAAGTCTCAGGATCATCTAGAGGGAGGTCAGTGACATTGAATTGGTGATCGGCATTGCGGACCGCGCCACCCAGAACATCGTTGCCCCGCAGACAGAGCACATCAAACTTATCAAAACAGTGTTTGGCGCTTCGCTTATCCCACTGGATGATCTTTACTCCCTCCACCCCTGAGTGGACGACCGGAACAACATCTGCAATCGGGACCTCAGAGACGATCACGCCAGATGAATGAGCCCTCAGGCTGCGGGGAAGGTCCATCAACTGTTCTGACAGCTTGAAAATCCAGTGAAACTTTTCTCGGGGAATCTGACTGTCGCGCAGCTCGGGGCGCGCGTCAAGGGCCGTTTCTAAGCGCTCTGGTGTCACGCTCCCATGCAGCCTTTTGGTTAGATAGCTGATGCTCTCTATGGGTATTCCCAATACTTTCCCAGCTTCGCGGACTATGCCTCGAGATCCGTATGTTCCAATTGCGGCTACGGTCGCCACATGTTCGTCCCCGTATTTGCGGACAAGATACTGTCTGACGTCCTCCCGCCTTGCCGCCTCAAAGTCAATATCTATGTCAGGGCGCTTGCTCCCATCTGCGGGCAGAAAGCGGTCGAAATGAAGCTTGAATTTGTCAGCATCAATACGGCTTAAACCAAGACAATAAGCGACCCGCGAATCAACAACGGAACCTCGTCCGCTATGCAGGATGCCTTGTTCTTGAGCCCAATTACACATATCCCAGGCAATCAGAAAGTGCCTTGAGTAGCCCAATCGAATGATTCGATCAAGTTCTATTTTGAGTCTGGCGCGCAGTTTTGGGGATTGTCTTGGGTAGCGCAGATGTGCGCCCGCCTCCACTAGCCGAGTCAGCAGAGAGCCTTCGTCTTTGCAGAATTGTGGAGGATTGATGCGGCCAGGAAGCACCCAGTCTTCGCACTGCTCTGCTATCTGCTCGGCATTTTCTATCAGCTGTGACTGATCCGCGTAGATCTTTCTCAGGCTTTGGGCAGATCGGAGGTGGCGTTCTGCATTAAGTTCCCTGCGAGGAGGGAGATGTGGGTTTGCTTGAGTGGAATCACGTCGGGGTTTGCGGCCATCAATCTCCTCAATGAGACACAGCGTATGGATGCAGGTCAGAACGTCTTGGGCAGGGAAATGCTCTGGGTGCTGATGCAGCACTGGACCACCAGCCACCGGAGTGACCTTGTGCCGTTCACAGAGCTCAAGGAGTCTCTTTTCTACCGAGATGCTCCACGGAAGAAAGGATCTCTCCACCTGCACATAGACTCTTGAATTATAAATGCGGATGAGATTCTTCAGCAGATCTTCAGCCGCATGCCACTCTCGACGCATCAGCATGCGATCCAGGGGCCCGTTGTTTCCGCCAGTCAGGCAGATCAACCCTTTGGTGTGCTTTGCGAGGCGAGCAGGATTGCATAGCGGATAACCTCGCGGCTCTGACAGATGACATTCGGTAATAAGGCGGGAAAGAGTGCGGTATCCCTCGGCATCTTTGGCAATCAGCACGAGCTCTCCGCCTTCTTCCATCTCTATCGTTGCTCCGATGAGAGGCTTGATTCCGACGATTCCGGCTGTTTTCTGAAACTCGTAGGCGCCAGTCAAGGCGAAGGGATCTGCGAGGAGTGCAGAGTGGTAGCCCTGCTCGGCCGCCATCGCCGGGATTTCAGCCGCGATCATCGTGCTGCGGCCAAAGGCGCATCCGCTCATGGCGTGGAGGAGCACGCCTTTCTTGGCCTGGGCTTTCGCATTGCCATAGTTGTCTGGGACTGCCATCCCGCATGCGAGGCTCACTTTTTCGTCTCTGACCCGGCGCACTCGCACTGAGCTGGAGCCGCCTGCAGATTTTCGGTGATAGGGCTGAATCTCCTCGCGAAGAACCCCCTTTTTATCCAGCCAGCGGTGGACTTCTCGCTCAGGCGCGCCACACCACCACTCGCCTGCTTCGCGCCAATGAGCAAGAAGCTCAGCGCCATCCGGTGGCATTCTTCCACTCCTGCAGGACAAGGGCTCGCCTTGATTGCTTGATGTGCCTCCCCAGCACAACAGAGTCATTCCCCAAGGCCATTCGCACACTTCGAGTGGCAAATTCTGATGCGATCTTTGATTCGGTAGTGAAGAGCTGTTTCTGTCGATATCCAGCCGGAGTTAAATCGGCCAAGCGGCACTGAATTCCGGCGATAGGGGCGGTTGATTGCTTCAACGCAGGTTCGACAAGGATGCGCAGAATCGAGTAGATGCCGTAAGTAGCCGCGATTGGACGGGGAAGCCGACGATTGATTGTAAAAGAACGCGATTCTTCAAAATCCAGTACGAGATCAATCTGACCCGCTTGCTGGCCAGAAAGTCTTTCTCCCAACAAACTCGCGAGCCTCCTCAAGGCATCATTGATAACCTCGGCGTTTTCAACCTCCCCCTCAAAGCGAATAGACTCGTGCAGCACTCCTCGCGGATAGAGAGGCTGAACGGGATCAAGCCCCCCTCCAAGGCAGGCATTGCGGACGGTTAGAGCCTCCGCCTGAAACTGCTGCTGCAGGACTGAGAACGGGATATGAGCGGCTGTACCAATGGTGTGGTAACCGAAATCTTTGAGGCGGGATTTTGACGCTGCCGAGACAGGCGCCAGCTCTTCGATGGGGTAAGGAGCAACGAAGGCAGGCGGATCAGCCACAGAGCGCACCAACTCGAAATGTTCTGATGCCAACCGCGACACCCATTTGGTTGGGCCAGCTCCATATCTCAATGGAAGTTTGACAGCGGCCATCAACTCATCAATGAGGGCAACTGCGATATCGTATGGAACCGGGTGCTGGCCTAAATCGAGTGCGGCGATATGATCGTCGAGGGGCTGGATGCGGCCGGTATACGGCAGGCAGAGTTTCAGCCAATTCTCCTGGGCATCTTTAAACTGATCCGGGTGCCAAGGCTGGATGAGACAGCCTGGCAAGATGTTCCGGGCTTCAGATTGAGTCATGCCAACCTGAATTCCGTGGTCTGAGGCCGCAGGATTCAGGTCGAGCACTTTCTTGTCCCGGACAACAATTTGAGGAGTGGAGACATCGCGAGAGCAATAGAACCCCCGCCAAGCAAGCCATAGAATCCAGCTCACGATTTCAGATTTGGCTCAGCGTGCGCCCAGTCAAGATGGATCGGTCATCCCACCAGTGTCCGATTCGTACATGCTCATCCGGCAGCTTGCTCAGCTTCCAATCCCGGCCCGCACGACGCAGACGGAATCGTCCTGACAAGCGTTCGCCCGAGAGTTCAACGTCAAGCTCTCCGCGCAAAATGCCAACCGCAGCCTTCACATCATCTGTCTCATCGCCGGGAGCAATGGGACGATACAGCCCCTTATCCCAAACGAGCATGGGGCCTGTGCCGATCTGCCCTTCAGGGATGCAGCGCTCGGAAAGCATCCACTTGATCTTGTGATCGGGCGTGCGCCATGCCCGCAGGCTGTCGGTGGGGTCTAGGCTTGGGTGTGTGGGGAGCACCCATGAGGCCAAGGCCCCGAATACTTCCAGGCGAAAGTCGTCATGCAGGGTTTTCGCCTGGTGATGCTTGACGACAAACTGCAAGTGCGGTTCGTGCTGAAACAGGTTCAACTGGTAGCTCATAAACAACTCCATGCCATTACGGCGAGGCTTTATTATACACAGACAAATGTCTACACCAAATCAATTTGCCTCCTCTAGCATCCGGCAGTAGGTGTCGTAGCGTTCCTGCGAGATTTCGCCTTGTTCGACGGCTTTGATGACTCCGCAGTCGGGCTCGGTGAGGTGGCGGCAGTTTCGGAATCGGCAGGTGTATTGGGCGAACTCGTGGAATGAGGCGGTGATTTCTTCTTGGCCGGAATCCCATAGGCCGAAGCTGCGGATGCCGGGGGTGTCGATGAGGGTGGTGCCGTCTTCGAGGCGGTGCAGGGAGCTGGTCGTGGTGGTGTGGGTGCCTCGGCCGCAGCCTTCGCTGATGCCGCCGGTCTTGAGGCCAAGCTCCGGGGTGATGGCGTTCGCCAGGGAAGATTTGCCGACTCCGGAGTGTCCGACGAAGGCGACGACTCGCCCGGCCAAGTGACTCCGCACTTCCTGAATCCCCCGCCCCTGCAGCGTGGAGCATTCGAAGGTGGGGATGCCGAGCCGGCGGTAGGGCTCCAGCTTTTCGAGTTCGGATCGGTCTTGCAGCAGGTCGATCTTGTTCACGCAGAGCGCGGCTTCCGCTCCGCCGTTCTGGATGGCGACCAGGTAGCGGTCGATCAGCCGCGGGTGCAGGGGCGGGCTGACCACGGAGACCACGATCACCACGACATCGACATTCGCCACGATGAGCTGCTCCTGGTTGGCGTTGTTCACGTCGGGGCGGGAGAGCTTGGTGCGGCGTTCGTGGACTTCGAGGATGGTGAGCTCGCCATCCAGCAGCCCGACCGTCACCCGGTCGCCGACCACCACCTGTACGCCGCCGAGCGGGGTGTGAACGAGTTCGTCGCCCACTTCCAGCAGAACGTCGCGGGCGACCACGCTCGCGACGATGCCTTCCTGCCGGTCGGTGGCTTTGCGGATCTGGCGTTCGGCGCGGCTCAGGGCGCGGCGCACCCATTCGTCCAGGGTGCCGCCCTTCTTGCCGGAACGCTGCTTCATGTGCTGCGCCTGCTTGATCAGGCTTTCGATCTGGTCGGCGCTGAGGTGCGCGAGTTCTTGATTCAGTTTGTTCGAGAGTGTGTTCTTCAATGCCTGGGGTTCCCAAGGTTCAGGCAGGGCAAAGCCCCGCAAACGACCGGACGAACTCCGGCGCTGAAGTAGGGAAGCCTTAAACCAAAGGGTCAGGCAGGGTGGACGGCGGAGTTCGAGTTTTGCAGAGCTGAGCGCACAGTCATTTTTCTTTTGAACCTCCCGCCGAATTTGGCGCTCACGCGCCAGAAGAATTTCAGAATACCCCGCTCACGCATCTTAACATCTAGGCAGAGAGGCGCAGAATTGGCCAGAATATCCGGGTGAAAATCGCTCCCTTCGCGTTGTTTGGCGTACTGTTGCTGTTCGGCTGCAAAGGCAGCTCGCCCGACCTTTCGGGCCGCTGGAACCTGGTGATGGGAGCGACCAATATGCAGGTCGAGTTCGGTTCAAATGGCCAGTACACGGGCACTCTGATCGGCGCGGGCGGCTCCGGCCAGGCTTCCGGCTCCTATAGTTTGAAGGGGGATGTGCTCGAGATGCAGCCCCCCACCGTTACCGGCCCTGGCGGCAGCGCAAGCCCTACCGGAGGCACCATGCGGGTGAAGCTGGTTCCCCAAGGCCCGAACGCCTACCTGCTTGATGCCGGAGACCAGAAGTTCCACATGACAAAGATCAGTCCGTAGGCAGATTAGGGCGGGTCACAAGCAGGGCGTAGTTTGTTCGGTGATCAGGATGGGAGGGCCGGATGACCACGTACCTTCCGTTTGGACTGGAACCTAGAACCTCGTATCCTCCGATAAGCGTGATCTTCTGCTCCTCGCGCACATACATCCAAAGCTCCTGCATCTTGATGCGATCTCCCATGGAGTTGGTCGCTGGGGCTCCATCTTTATCCAGCACGTCGATCTCTTGAATGAAAAAGAGGTCATTGCCTAGGTAGAAGAGATATCGGCTGGTGTTAGAGGGCTTTGGAATGGGTGTTCTCTTGCCGGTCTTGAGATCAACTTCCGCCGTTCCCTCATCCACTGCCCACCGCCAGTTTGCGGAGATGGTTCTATAGACTCGGGAAGCCTGCGCGCCACCCAGCGCATCCAACCGCTTCATCTCCTTTGTCAACGGCAGCTCCTTCGAAAGACGGTAGTCGCGGTTGAGAGAGAAGATATGGAGCTTGCCGGGCACATTTTTTTCATAATCACGCACTGCCAAGAAACCTTCTTCGGGGTTGATGCCGACGAAGTAGGTGTTCTTTCGGTTGAAGAATGCGATCCCGCCCGTCGGCTCGCCTTCCACGTCCAGCCAGCACAAGGCGGATGCCGTGATGCCGTTTTCTCCGCTTCCACTGCGCCAGAAGATTGGAGTGGAGTCATCCCAGAGCCCTGCCATATTGTCGGACAGATTCAGCCAAAGAGAGGTGGAAGACTGGCGGCGAGAGGGCATGCCCTGCCAGTCGATGCGCGCTCGCTTATCGGCGGTGTCGTAACTGGCACCAATACGGGTCTGCCAAACATAGGGCCGGTCCGTCGGCCAGGTTCTCAGTTCGGTTGGACGGCCATTGGAGAATTGGTAAACCCTGTCACCGGAGTTGGACACAGTGAACAGAAGCGGCCCGCCATCTTCTTGTCGAAAGGCTCCCGGCGGCAGATCAAAGGGCTCGACTTTGCCCAGACCTGGAATTGCCTGCGGCAACTGTGTGACCGAAAGGGCGAGGAGTGCCGGAACCATCAGTTAGGTGACGCATCGGCGCCTGTTGCGCATCGCGTTAGTCTTGAGAATTCACCTTGATCCAATACCGCCCCGCCGACAAACTCACCGTCCGCCGACCGAACAGACCCTCTCTCCCGGTCATCGTCTCACCGTCCACGGTGAACTGCTCGCACGGAACCGGGATGACGAACTCGCTCACTGCCCCCTTGGGCACGGTCACTTCTGCCGTGAACCGATCTCCGTTGCGCCACCATTTCACGGCGACTTCGCCTTTAGGCGTCATCGTCTTGCCTGCCGCAGAAGTCAGTCCGCCGATCTCCGGGGCAATGACAATGAAATCCCACCCCACAAACCCGGGCGCTTGGCGGATGCCGAGGACGTAGCCGTAGAGCCACTCCATTGCGTGGCCGAGCATGCAGTGGTTGAGGGAGTTGCTGCCGACGGTGATGGCGTCCCAGGTTTCGGGGAGGGTGGTCAGGCCCTTGGCGATGATGCCGCCGTAGGAGCCGAGCCCCGTGCGGCCATACACCTTGTGCAGCACATCGGAGCGGCCGCCCTCGGCGAGGGCGCGGATGAGGAAGAGGTGGCCAACGTCGCCGGAAGTCTGCTGGTAGTCGCGGGATTCCAGGTCGGCGATGATCGCGTTGAGGGCGGCTTCGCGGTCCTCGTAGAGAAGCAGGTCGGCGTAGAGCGCCATCGCGTTGGCGGTCTGGCAGCTGCCGTTGTTCTTCACGATCTTGGTCTGCGGATTGTAGAAGTGCCGCTGGAACGAGGTGCGGATCTCGCCGTGCATGGCGGTGTATCTGTCCGCGTCTTCGGTCTTGCCGAGCACGGCAGCGGCGCGGGCCATGGCCTGGGCGCACATCGCCCACATTGCGGTGGCGGTCTCATCGGTGGGGGTGAAGCGGCTCGGTCCGGGAGGCTGACCATGGCCGTAGTCGTACCAGTCGCCCAGCCCGGCGGGGCCGATGCCGTCCTTTGCGTTGGCCGCGATCCAGTCGACATAGCCCTTCATCATCGCGTAGTTCTCGGTGAGGAATCGCTTGTCGCCGTACCACTCGTAAGCCTGCCACGGCAGCAGAACCCCCGCCGCTCCCCACTCGATGGTGAACTTGTACGGGCTCGTGGTCGGCAGCATCAGGTAGTCCGGCGCGACGGTGGTGATGCGGCCATCCGGAAGCTGGATATCGCGCATGTCGCGCGCAATCTTGTGGAACCAATCCTGCGTGTCGTAGCGATAGGCGAAGCTGCGGAAGAGCAGATGACTGCATTCCAGCCAGCCCAGCTTTTCGCGGTGCGGACAGTCGGTGAGCGAGTAGCCCATGTTCGAGCGCATGGCCCAATCGATCAGGCTGTGGGTCTGATTGAGAAGCTCTTTGTTCGTGGTGAATTGGCCGGTCTCCGGGTTGTCGGTGCGGACGTGGACCAGTTCCAGCGACTCGACCACCGGAAGACCATCGGGGTTTGGCTGGCCCGCCGGAACTCCGCCCTTCATCTGGACAAATTGGAATCCGTGGTAGAAGAAGCGCCACTCATGCTCTTCGGCTCCGCCACCCGCCAGGGTGTAGCTGGCGTAGGAGTGGCCGCCCCATAGGTTGAGCTGCTGCACTTCGCCCTCGGGCGACATGACTTCGGAAGGAGTCAGCTCGATCCGCTGCCCCGTCGCTCCACGCACTCGAAGCCGGATCGTGGCCATGGCGTTCTGCGGAAAAACGTACGTCCAGACTCCGGGCTTGTATTCAAAGACCCGCGTCGGCGTGAATGCCTCGACCTCGCGAAAGGCCGGCCAGGTGATGGGGAGGAGTTCGGCCTGCGGAGCCGGGGCGATGGCGACCGGGTGTAGCGTCTGCATCTGGCGGACGATGCGGGCATCATAATCTTCGCCGCCGTAGACGTGGCTGTAGGTGAAGGGGCTCTTCTTCCACCGCCAGTCTTTATTGGTGAGGATTTTCGCTTTGGTGCCGTCGGAGTAGGTGATCTCCAGGGCCATGCAGAAGAGGTAAGGCGCGCCCTTGCTGAAGTCCGGCATGGCGTCTCCCTTGGCGAAGCGGCCGGGGGTCTGGGCGACGCGGTAGAAGCTGTTGCCCATCAGCGCCTCGACCTTGTTCTCTCCCCGCTTGACGGATTGAGTGACATCGAATTCGTGCCAGTAGATGGTCTTATCGAACTGCGACCACGGCTGGTTGAGCAGCCCCTCGCCCTGCCGCTCTCCATTGATGACCAGATCGAAGTGGCCCAGCCCGACGACGCGGGCGACCGCCTTCTTCACCTGTTTGGATGCCGCGAAACTTCCTTCGAAGACGGGAGGCGGCACCTCGGTTCCGCCCTTGTTCCAGGGGGGCGAGGAGTAGTCGCCCAGCCGCACCACCCGCCCGTCTGGGCTCTGCCAGCTCTCGTTGCTGTGGAGAGTTTCTAGGCGGCCATCGGCAAAGGCAGCCTGCGCGGCAAAGATCAGACCGCCGGGATTGGTCGCACCGGTGCCCTGACCGTTGGTGGCTTCGATCTCGATAAGGTTGTCGCCCCTCTTCAGGTGCTGGGCGACTTCCGCCGAAACGATCTCTTCCCATCGCTCTGAGCTGCCGACGGCATGGCCGTTGACCCTGACCCGGCTGCTGTTGTCGGCCGTGAACCAGATCGTGGCCTGTGTCGGAGCTTCATCCAAACGCCACTGACGCGAGAATCGCACCGTACCGACCGAGGCATTCTGGGCCGTCGGCGCGGCCTGCCCCGGCAGCTGAACCCACACCCAATCCGCACTCTCGATGGGCGAGGCGGTCTGCGGGATGGTCAGCCAGTCGGCCCCGGCAAAGGGGCTCTGCTGAGCGGAAAGGACAGCGAGAAGGGAGACAGCCAGCACGGCCCGACTTTACCGCTCAGGGTTGCCCGGCTTCTTCTCCATCTCGGCAAAGATCTTCTTGAAAAAGGCCAGACGGTTGGGGGTGTTCTTGCGAACCCAATCCTCGACCTCGGCCGGGAGCCGCCCCGGATACTTCAGCATCGTGTAGGCGAAGAGGGCCGATTCGGCCATGTCTTCTTTGCCGGCATTGTTCGCGCCGTACTCGGTGATGAATGCGCCATCGGCCTTCTGCGCGGAGAGCCAAGCTTCGGTCTTCGCGTGCTTCTGGTCCAGGGTGGCGTGGACCGATTCGTGGAACACGGTCTCTTCAAGATCGTGGTTCTTGACCCGCGTCTCCATGTTCTCGGAGTAGAGCACAAAGAAGTGCCCTCCGTCCTCGGCGAATGCGGTTTCGTTGCCCTTGTGGATGACCACGCGGGTGAGGATCTTGCGCATGGGTTCGGGCAGCTTTCCGAGCGGGCCGGTGACCATCGTCGCGTATCGCTGGGCGGTCTGTACGTCGCCGAAGGAGTTGTGCGCCCAGATGGGGATCAGCTTGCCATCACGGAACTTCGCCTCGAAGACAAAGGTGTTGTCAGACATCAGCTCATCGTTCCGCTTGTCCGGCATCTCAGTCCTCTCCCGGCCCACAAAGCGAATCGACTCAAAGGCGTCGGGGTCGTCGGCCTTGATGTAGTCGAAATCGGTGGATGCGACCGAGTTCTTGAAGGGCGGCTTGATGTCCTGGCTATCTATGCTGACCCAAGTGGTGCCGATGGCACCCGCTGCGATCAGCCCTGCGGCAATCTCTTTCATTGTCCCTCTCGCTTGAATTCGAAGCGCCGTGGAGTGCCGCCTACCGAAAAGCCGATGGTGGCGGTCAGGACGCCTTCGGCCGACAGCTCGTATACGATCCGCTTGGGGTAGTCGTGCCGCGGATTATCGAAGACGGCGCGCTTTTCTCCCAACTCGCTCAGCACAAACTCGGTGGCAGTGCCTCCGTTGGGCTGGGCGATGTACACCAGCCCGCCATCGCGCTCGACGATGCGCAGGTATTCGAAGGCCGACATCCGATCGCGGGAGACGGTGCGTGACACGGCGAGCATCGCGCCGCCCAGCGCCGGGCTCCATCGCTCTTCAATGGAGGTCGTTCCGCCCGTTCCTCGTGAGCCCTTCCAAGCGCCGACCAGCCAATCCATGTCGCCGATGGTGGCTTTGGCGGGAGCGGGCATCGGAATGTCTTCGGCGTGGCGGTAGAGGCCGACCGACTCCATCATCACGGGCGACCCGATCTCCACGCGGACCAGCAGCCCGTCTTCCGTCGGTCGGAATTCTTTCCGAATCAGCCCTTGCGGCTCTTGACCTGCCGCGCGGATGAAGTCGGTTTCATAGGTGAAGGCGCCATCCTTCCATCCGCCGCGGTATCGGGCGACCGCGCCTTCGGTGGTGCCGGGGATTTCTGTGAGAGAGCCGTCTAGCCGGACGCGCACATTGGTGTTTCCCGAGCCATGTCCGCTCACCAGAATGACCGCATCCTCCTCAGCGCGCAGCGAGAACTTGGAGCTCATCGGCGGTCCCTGCTGCTCCAGAGGCCGACCCTCCGTGCGGTCTTCCACATAGATCCATTCTCCGTTGAGCGCCGTCAGCTCAGGGCTTTGGTTGATTGCCGGCCCGACAGCGGCAATGGAGAGGGCAAGTAGGGAGAGACCGCTCAGCATGTCTCATGATATTCCAATCTCAGCCGCAAGACGTGTCGTGCGTTTGGTGCAAATTTCAGATAGCTCTACGATTTGCCTTCGACCCGCCGCAGGACTTCCATATAGCTGCCGCTGACATCGTAGATCCACCAGCCGCACTTGTCGCCGTCCATCAGGAACCGCTCGATAATCTCCGGCCGGTCCGCGCGGCGGAACTCTAGACCGCCGACATGCACCAGCCGCTCCTGCTCCTTCCCATTGCTGACTGCGACGAGCGTGTCGCCATCGAATGAAGCGGTGAAAGTGTTGCTGCCCGTTGTGTATTCGCCCGCCACGGCCTGCTTCTGCTGCTCGGTCAGCGGCTGAACCATCTTCTCGATATCGGGCAGCTCTACCTTGAGCAGATGGCGCGCGACCGCCTGCTCATGCTTGAGGGCGTGGGGTGTGCCGCTGCCGTAGGTGTTTGAAATTACGGCGATCTCCAAGCCGTCTTCCGGATAGATGTAAAGGGCCGCCGAGCCGCCATCGAAGGTGCCCGTGTGGCCGACCTTTCGGTGTCCAAAGAACTGGCTTAGCCGCTGCGCATAGCCATAAGGCATCTCCGCGCTGGCCTCATCACCGCGCACGGTTGCGCCGGTCCGCATCGCTTTCAGTGAGTTCTGAGAGATCAGTTTTCCGCTGTTCAGCGCTTGAGACCACTTGAGCAGATCAACGACGCTGGCGCAGATCGAACCCTGACCGCTGTACGCGGTCATGTCGATGAAATCGACTTCGGAATAGTCGCTCTCCCGGCGCTGGATTCCCTGCGCCATCGGGTCTCCCTCCGCACGCTCGCACACCGTGATCTCTCCCATTCCGTTCGGAGCCAGCAGCTCCTCGCGGATGTATTGGTCGTATCTCTTGCCGCTCGCCGCCTCCACCACAATTCCCAGCACGAGATAGCCAGCATTGGCATACACGAACGTCTCGGCCGGCCGGAATTTTGCCTTGCCGGTCTGGAGACCAAGATCCGTGAGAAGCTCCAGACCGTAGCGTTTGCGCTTGTAGTCTTCGGGAGGCTCCTGCTCATTCAGGTCGCCGCTTACGAAACCGGAGGTCATCGAGAGCAGCTCTCGGATCGTGGCGTTGGGGAAGTGCTCCGGCAATTCCGGCACAAACTCCCGCACGCGCTGGTCAAGATCAATCTTTCCCTGTTCCGCCAGCTTTAGGATCGCCACCGCCGTGAACTGCTTGCCTGCCGAGGCGATGTCGAAGATGGTGTCCTCATCGACCGGAACGGTCCGCTCTACATCCGCATGACCAAAGCCCTCGGCAAATACCGTCTGCCCATTCCTGGATACAGCAATGGAGATTCCGACAATCCCATCCTCCTCAACTGCCTTGCGCCCGATCTCACGGATGGCGTCAAAGTCTTTCTGAGTGAGGATTGGAGCAGAGCCGCCTCCGGTCGGAGTGGTCGCGTTGCCGCCCGCACCTCCGCCGCATCCGGTGATCGCGACCGCCAACGCCGCAACTGCTAGTGTCTGCAATCCTGTCCGCATCTCGCCTGCTGTTTAGATACTACTGCGAAGGCGACGCGGTGGGGCAGTTTCCACAGAGGAAAGCGCGTCGAGCAACAGCAGAAGTCCAGAACCTGAACGGGGTGGGGTTTGGTGGAGCTAAGGGGATTCGAACCCCTGACCTCTTCCATGCCATCAGATCAGGACTTATCAAACTTCCTTCAACCTGGCATATAGCCTTTACTTGCCTTCCGGAACTGGTCAATAGTAGCAGCTAGTGTGAACTTATGTCAAGTTGTGGCAATCAATCCCTTCACGATCACCAGTGATAAACGTTGCTTACCGTGAGCGTGAGGTTGCGTCGGTCAATGCGAACACTATTCATTCGGAGAACTCCACGGTGCCAGCGAGAAGGTCGCTTCTGGCATTGAGTTTCTCCACCTCACGTGCCAGGGGCCTAAATCAGTCCGTTCCGACATAAACGCAGAGTTCAATCTTGACTCCGGCCCAGTGTAGACTGGCCTGACACATGCTCACCGGGGATTTGCGGAACCAGATTGATCGGCTATGGGATTCGTTCTGGTCAGGGGGGATTTCCAACCCGCTTGAGGTCATTGAACAGATCACCTACCTCCTCTTTTTGAGGCGGCTTGATGAGCTCCAAACGCTGGCCGAGAACAAGGCGGAGCGGTTTGGCGGAGCCCTCGAACACCAGTTCTATCCCGAAGGCGACGATGGCAAAGGAAGGAGCTACCAGGACCTGCGCTGGCAAAACTTCAAGAACATGGCTCCTGAAGAGATGTATGAGGTGATCAGCCAGCATGTCTTCCCGTTCCTCCAGCAGCTCGGCGGCGATGGTGGCACGTTCTCCAAGTACATGGCAGATGCCCGGTTCACCATCCCGAAGTCACTCATTGCTCGGGTCGTGGACATGGTGGACAAGATCCCGCTGGAAGATCGGGATACCAAAGGCGACCTATACGAGTACATGCTCAGCAAGATTGCCACGGCGGGGCAGAACGGACAATTCCGAACTCCTCGTCACATTATCGAGCTCATGGTTGAGCTGACCCAGCCGACACCAGAAGATGTCATCTGTGACCCAGCCTGCGGAACGTGCGGCTTCCTTGTGGCTGTCGGGGAGTATCTTCGTGCCAACCATCCCGAAGCTCTCCGTGATGACAAGCTCCGGCAGCACTTTCACAACAGCATGTTTCATGGGTTCGACTTCGACAACACCATGCTGCGGATCGGAAACATGAACATGCTTCTGCACGGTGTCGAGAATCCGGATGTGAGCTATCAGGACTCCCTGGCCGATGAGCACAGCGCCGATGCCGATCGCTACTCCCTCGTTCTTGCCAATCCTCCCTTCGCCGGCTCGCTCGACTACGAGAATGTCGCCAAGGACCTGCTCAAGATCGTCAAGACCAAGAAGACTGAGCTTCTCTTTCTGGCTCTCTTCGTGCGAATCCTCAAGCCGGGTGGACGGGCGGCGGTGATCGTTCCGGACGGAGTTCTCTTTGGCAGCAGCAAGGCTCACAAAGAGCTTCGTGAGTTGCTCGTTGAGAAGCACAAGCTTGATTCAGTTGTGAGTCTCCCGAGTGGCGCTTTCAAGCCGTATGCCGGAGTCTCGACCGCCATCCTCTTCTTCCAGAAGACCAACTCAGGCGGCACGGATCATGTCTGGTTCTATGACGTGAGGGCCGATGGGTGGAGCCTGGATGACAAGCGAAAGCCACTCCTGCCAGACAGTGAGCTTGGTCCGGATGCCATGTTCAACGAGGAGAATCATGAGAAGAACAACCTCCCCGACATCCTTATGCGCTGGGATGATCGTGATGGCAAAGAGCTGGAGCGGCCGCGTACTGCCCAGAGCTTCTGTGTTTCGAAGTCAGAGATCGCGGAGAACGGCTACGATCTGAGCCTCAACCGGTACAAGGAGATCAAGTACGAAGAGATAGAACACCGCGACCCCAAAGAGATTCTCGCTGAACTGTGGAAGCTGGAAGAGGAGATTCAGAAAGGAATGAAGGAACTGGAGGCGATGCTGTGATGCCGAAAGACCCGCCTTTGATTGCTGTGGCGAAACAGCCAACAGCTCCTACGGTTGACACAAGGCACATTAAAACTCAACCCAGATACGTTGCCTGGATCGACGTTATGGGGACTGGACCGATGCTCGTTAGGTCAGTGCCATCAGCCATCAACTTCATCCTCAAGATTCAATCTGCTGCAATCGATAGTAATCAGGAAGACCTTGGACTGTATCCGATGAATGATGGCCTCTTTGTTGTAGCAGATGATATCCATAGAATTCGGGATTTGGTTGTAGGAATCTATGAGAGAGTTCACTTGGCAAATGTCCGGGCAGGTAGTGATATGCGAAAAGTGTTCTTAGCCCGTGCCTCAATAGCTTATGGACCAGTGTTCGAGGGTGTAAACCTCACTGCCTCGGCCTGCAATACTATGGCCAGCCAAATGGACTTGGCTTCAAGAATGCTGATTGGGCCGCCGGTCGTAAATGCCTATCACGGTGAGCGTAATACTGGACCTTTTGGAATATATGTCCATGAGTCAGCGAGAGTCTATCCGGAAAAGCCATGGTCGGGCTCGCTAATGCGGTACTGGTCAAATCGTGTGAAGCCAGTCTGGTTTCGCTCACTGAAACAACTGCTTACGCGCTATCTCGATTATTGTGAAGCGCATTCTGAAGAAATCGACTACCCATACGGTCGAATCACTGAGCATAGGCGGCTTGCACGCGAGTTCTTTAGGGATCCATCCATATGAGCGAGCTTCGACTCTTTTCGATTGAGAGCGGCAAGGCCCGTGAGTGTCCTCCTTCGGCATATCGACTTGAGAGTGAAGTTCAGAGCTTCTTTGAATCGAACCTTGAGGCCCTTCTTGGGGTGAAGTTTGTGGCCACGGAGTTCTCGACCGGCCAGGGTGGGCGGATTGATACGCTGGGGATTGATGAGAACGGCTTTCCGGTCGTGATTGAGTATAAGCTTGACAAGAGCAAGACGGTGATCAACCAGGGCATGTCCTACATGGCCTGGCTTCGAAGTCATAAGGCAGAGTTCTGGAAGATCGTCTTCGAGAGGCTGGGGCAGGATGCTGCCGACTCAATAGATCACAGCTCAACTCGGCTCATCTGCATCGCCACCGACTTCACGCGGGATGACTTGGGGGCCTACGAACTGATGCCGAACAACATTGACCTTGTCCGGTATCGGCGATTTGGAGAGACTCAGCTTCTTCTGGAGCGTATCACTTCGACTGAGACCGCCGTCGTGCCCAGCGTTACGGTCGCTTCTTCAAGGTCTTCTGCCACAGACAAGCCGATCACGCAGGTTTTAGAGGAGGCCAGCCCGGCTACTCAAGCGCTCTTCGAGAAGCTGAAGCATGCGATCATGAGCCAGGGCGAGGATGTCTCTGAGAAGCCAACCAAGCTCTACTTCGCCTACAAACGAACCCGCAACTTCGCCACAATCGTTGCTAAGCGGGATGAACTCCTCCTCTTCCTGCATCTCAATCCGGATTTGGTTGAGATCAAGGATGGCATGCGGGATGTCCGGTCCATCGGCCACTGGGGGACTGGGGATCTGGAAGTCAGGATTCGGAATGCTGATGACGTGAGTCATGTACTGCCATTGATTGGTCAGGCATATGAGGGGCAGCTGTGAGCTGGCCTTCGGTGAGTCTTGGGGAAGTGTGTCGAGTCGAAATCGGACGAACACCTTCCCGCAAGCAGAGTGAATACTGGGGGGGCGGAGTTCCGTGGCTCTCGATCTCTGATATGAGTCAGGGCAAGTATTTGAGTGCCACCAAGGAGAAGATTACTGATACTGCAGTGAAGAAATGCAGGTGCAAGGTAGTCGAACCCGGTACTGTTCTGCTCAGCTTTAAGCTATCACTAGGAAGGGTTGGAATCGTACACAAGCCGATGTGCACGAATGAAGCCATTGCTGCGCTACCTATCCTGAAGCCAGAATCTCTCATTCCAGAATATCTGTATTGGGCACTTCAACAGATCGACTATAGACAAGGGCAGGATCGCGCAGCCAAAGGGCTGACACTAAACAAGCCTAAACTTCAATCGCTGAAGTTCCCGCTCCCGCCTATTAACGAGCAACGGCGAATTGCGGCGATCCTGGATCAGGTTGAGGAACTCCGCGCCAAACGCTGCGAATCGCTCGATAATCTCTGGAAGGTTCCTCACTCCCTATTCATCGAGACATTCGGTGATCCTGCATCGAAAGAGGACAAGTGGGAGCATCGGCCCCTTAAATCTTTGACAAACAAGATTGGTAGTGGATCAACACCAAGAGGCGGAGAATCAGCCTATGTGCCCAGTGGAACTGCACTTATACGTAGCATGAATGTTCACGATGGTGCCTTTGTGAGGAAGGGCCTTGCGTTCATTGATGATCAACAAGCGCTAAAGATGCGAAGTGTGACGGTTGAGGCAAACGATGTTCTCTTAAATATCACGGGTGCAAGCGTTGCAAGAGTCTGTCGGGCTCCGACTGATGTCCTGCCAGCTCGAGTTAACCAGCATGTGAGCATCATCAGGTGTAATGAACAGTTGTCACCGATTTACTTAGAGAACCTGCTTCTGCTGCCGTCTACCAAGCGTAGATTGTTGAGGGTGGCTGGAAGCGGGGCCACCAGAGAGGCGATTACGAAAAAGGAAATCGAAGAATTCCTGATCCCCGTTCCACCAATGGCGGCTCAAATTGAATACGAAGAAATGATTGCCTTATGGGAGGTGACAAGACGCATATGCGAATCCCATATGGTGATGCTTGATAATTTCTCAAGAGCTACACAGCATAGATTGCTAGGAGGTGGTAAGTGAAAGGGGAGTTGTTGCCGGTATGGAGGGACATGCGTGAGTATGTGTGGACGAGGTTGGCGAAAGAGTTTGCCGAAGTCCATCCTGATATCTACTGCGAGCTGTTTCGAGCACTGAATCCTGTGCTTGTAGCTCCCAAAAGCGTCCAGGAAGTTGCTGATATCACGGATAACCCGGCCCAGGCTATGAGAGCTTTTAGAAGAATCCGGCCAAGTCAGATTCAAAATGAACTTGCCCTGGTTGGCTTCCTTGAGAGCGTCCATGAAGTCTTGGATGACCTAGGGGGAGATCCAGTTGCAAACTACTATTTTCAACTGCTTGATGAGTTCTTGGTCCACTTTAGCCTTCGCTATGAGTTGCGACAACCCTGTCATCTTTGCCCGACTCTTCCTGGCCTCTTCGCGAAACACGTGAGTGCCTTGCGGACAGTTGCAAGCACAAGCGCTCACTTGCAGCAGCTTCTTGGTGAGTTTGAAACGGCCCTGCGAGACTTGCGAACGGATCGAAGCGAAGCAAGGTTAAAGACATGTATTCAGAAGCAAGTCAATCTGTTGGAAGCGCTGGGACATGCTTGCCCTGGGGTCACCGCAAACACGATGGGAGCAATTGCTGACGAGGTTGGCACGTGGCCCCACTTAGGCGTCAAGGACTCTCTAAAGAAAATGTATGGCTTTGCATCTGACTACCCAGGGATTCGACACGGTGGTACTCCCGCAAATGCTATTCGAAACCTTGAGGTGAAGGACGTGATTGCCGTTTCTATAGCCCTGGCCGGTCTCGCAGCGTATGTATCAAATCCGTATGACGGTGAACAGACATACCTGGGCTAAGGGGTAGCAGAAGTAGTAGCAAGGAGGACCAAGTGGGGCAATTCGACTATCTCAAGTCAGAGTTCAATGAAATCCATCAGCCTGCGCACCGATCGGAGGCATTGGCGAATTCCGATCCTCGTGCTGCTGCGTTCTATGCCCGTCGAACACTAGAACTGGCCATCACCTGGGCATATCGGGCTGACTCATCGCTTCAACTCCCATACCGAAACGACCTCAACGCCTTGATCCATGAGCCGAGCTTTCAGCAGCTTGTTGGCCAAGCCGTCTTCCAGAAATGCCGAGCGATCAAGAACCTCGGTAATCACGCCGTCCATAGCCACAAACAGATCAGTGTTGGGGATGCGACGGCGGCGGTTCGGGAGCTGTTTCATGTCTGTTACTGGCTCGCCCGCACCTATGCTAAAGGTGAGAAGCCAGAGCCCGGCCTCACCTTTGATCCAAGCAAGCTGCCTGTCACTAAGACGGTCACCAAGCAGTCGTATGAACAGCTTCAGGAAGCGAACAAAAAGCTGGATGCTGAGCGAGAACGGCTCCTTTCCGTTCTGGCTGAGAAGGAGAATCTGGATGAGGAGCTGAAGAAGCTCCGTGCCGAAGTCGCGGCGATCAAAGCAACCAACGAAGCAACGCCGGATACCCACAACTACTCAGAAGCCGAAACCCGCGATCTCTTTATTGACCTTCTGCTGAAAGAGGCGGGCTGGAACATCACCGATGAGAATCGCGAGTACGAAGTGGTCGGCATGCCCAACAGCAAGGAGAAGGGCTATGTTGACTATGTGCTGTGGGGTGACGACGGAAAGCCCCTTGCGTTGATCGAAGCCAAATGCACTCGCCACGACTCTCGAAAAGGACAGCAGCAGGCCAAGCTGTATGCCGGCTGCCTTGAGAAGGAGTTTGGTCGTCGGCCGATCATCTTCTACACAAACGGATACGACCACTGGATCTGGGATGATTCGATGTATCCCCCAAGAGCCATCCAGGGCTTCTACACCAAGGACGAACTCCAACTTCTGATCCAGCGCCGCAAGTCACGCCGTAGCTTGGCCGCGGCAGACATCAGTTCTAAGATTGTCGAAAGACACTACCAGACAAGGGCGATCCGGCGGATTGCCGAGTCGTTCGAGAAGGACCGGCAACGAAAAGCTCTTCTCGTTATGGCGACAGGAGCAGGGAAGACAAGGACAGTCATCGCACTGGCCGACATGATGATGCGATCCAACTGGGTCCGCCGAGTGCTGTTCCTTGCCGATAGAACGGCTCTTGTGAACCAAACGGTCAATGCGTTCAAGAGGTTTTTGCCCGAAAGCGCACCGGTAAACTTGGTGACCGAAAAGAATGCGGAAGGGCGAATCTACGTCTCGACCTATCCGACGATGATCGGACTGATTGACGAAACAAAGGGCGAGAAGCGCCGCTTCGGGCCGGGCCACTTTGATCTTGTCATCATTGACGAAGCCCACCGCTCGGTCTTCCTCAAGTACAAGGCCATCTTTGACTACTTCGACAGCTACCTCGTCGGCTTGACCGCTACACCGAAGGATGAGGTTGATCGAAACACATACGGTCTATTCGATCTGGAAGATGGGGTACCGACCGATGCCTATTCGCTGGATGAGGCTGTCGCGGATGGCTACCTTGTCCCCGCTCGTTCCGTCAGCGTGCCACTGAAGCTGCCACGGGAAGGCATCACTTACGCCAATCTCTCGGAAGAGGAGAAGGAGCAGTTCGAGCTAACCGACTGGAAGGAGCGCTCAGAAGACGTTTTGGCCGCCGGCCGAATCGAGCCAGAGGCGGTCAACAAGTGGCTGTTCAACAAGAGCACCGTTGACAAGGTTCTGAAGCATGTGATGGAGCGCGGACAGAAGTTTGATGGCGGGGACAGGCTGGGTAAGACGATCATCTTCGCCAAGAACCATGAGCATGCCATGTTCATTGCCGAGCGGTTCGATGCCAACTACCCCAAGGAGAAGGGCCATTTTGCCCGCGTCATCGACTATCGGAACGATTACGCACAGAGTTTGATCGACAGTTTCAGCGATCCTTCTAAAAGCCCCCATATAGCCATTTCTGTCGATATGTTGGACACTGGTATTGACATACCGGAAGTTGTCAATCTGGTCTTCTTCAAACAAGTCCATTCAAAGACCAAGTTCTGGCAGATGGTTGGCCGTGGAACCCGCTTGTGCCCTGATCTTTTTGGGCCTGGCAAAGACAAAGAATTCTTCTACATTTTCGACTATCTCAGCAACCTGGAGTTCTTCAGCCAAGATCTGCCTTCCACGGACGGCTCAGTAGGCGCATCCCTCAGCAAGCACCTCTTTGTTGCTCGTCTGCGTGTGATGAGTGCCCTGTTGGAGAGCGATGGGACAACGGTCGTGAAAGAAGTCAGCGCTCAGTACGGGGATGAGCCTGAAACAGACAGTGATGTCCTGACATCAATCCGTGAGCTTCTGCATGCCGAAGTTGGTGCGATGAACACTGACAACTTCATTGTCCGAACAAAACGCCGTTTGGTTGAGAGGTTCCAAGACGCCAGTCGCTGGACTAACCTTTCGGATGAGGATTATCTCAACCTGCAAACCAGCATCGCTGGGTTGCCCGCTGAGACGCCAAGAGAGCCTGTCGAGTCGAAGAGGTTTGACCTGCTTGTTTTGAGGTTGCAGCTTGCGATTCTCACTTCGGCCTCCTCATTCAAACGGTTAAGTGAACAGGTGCAGGGCATCTGTTCTGTGCTCGAAGAACACAAATCGATCCCGATGATCAGCAAGCACATCGAACTGATCAAGGCCGCACAGGCAGAGGAATGGTGGCAGGACGTGACAGTACCGATGCTGGAGCAGCTCCGGTTGCGCCTTCGTGGCCTGGTAACGATCGTCCAGCATCCGAAGGGAAGCCCCGTCTACACAGACTTTGAGGATGAGCTGGGAGAAGAGGAGTTGATCGAACTGCCGGCCTTTCGCGGCGGGGCCAGCTTTGAGCGGTTCAAGGAGAAAGCGAGGGCTTTTCTCAGGGAGCACCTTGACTCTCCAGCCGTCATCAAGCTCCGAATGAACGAGCCTCTGACCTCGGCCGATCTGGATGAGCTGGAAAGCCTCTTACGAGAGCCTGCGTCAAATGCCCCCGACCTCCTCATCCAGGCCAAGCAAGAGAACCTCGGGCTATTCGTGCGGTTGCTGGTTGGCCTTGACCGACAAGCGGCACAGAGTGCATTGAGTCAGGCCATCAACGAACAGAGTCTGAGCGGCACTCAGATAGAGTTTGTTGAGCTCATCATTGATCACTTGGCTGACCATGGTGTCCTCGATGGCCACCGCCTCTACGAGTCACCCTTCGTCGACATCAGCCCAACAGGCGCCGACGACCTGTTCCCAGGAGAAGAGCTGGATCAGATTCTTCAGGCTCTTACCGAAGTGCGACGCAGGGCTGGCGACGCAGGGACCGTTTAGGAGCGTAAAGGGGTGGCGACACAGCAGTACCACCATCCCCTCCGTGATTACTCTGAGCTGAGTCGGCGCAGCGTAATCCGATCCTCGCGGCGCATGAGCGTTACCATAGAGTCGATTGCCCGAAGCTGCTGAAATAGCTCGTTGATCTCACTTTCAATGCGGCACTGATCCGTGGTGTATTCGAGCACCACGGAACGCAAGGAAGAGATGGCGTGGCTGGATATTGAGCTCGATGCCATCGGAGCCAGGGCGGAAGCGAGTGGACGCGAGGTTGTTGAGTGATCGCTTACGCTGGCGAGGGGTACTTGGAATGTCCGGCTTAGGCATCGCCCCGGAGGAGACCTGCATCATCGTGCGA
Organism: uncultured Fimbriimonadaceae bacterium; assembly: GCA_965652385.1. Taxonomy (GTDB): domain Bacteria; phylum Armatimonadota; class Fimbriimonadia; order Fimbriimonadales; family Fimbriimonadaceae; genus JBGSIR01. The sequence goes on along the minus strand of CBFGUV010000003.1, from coordinate 58,200 downwards.
GACACTCTCCAGCTTATCCGAGCGACTAAAGTTGTTAAAAAAGCTGGACTGAGCTATCAAGAGCTGGATGCCGACTCTCCTGCCGAACCCGGAGCGATTGCCGTGTCGACCATGCATCTCGCGAAGGGTCTTGAGTTCCGAGCCGTAGCGGTCATGGCTTGTGACGACGACATCATTCCTCTGCAATCCAGACTTGAAGACGCTGGAGAAGACTCCGATTTGAGGGCTGTGTACGAAACCGAACGGCATCTGCTCTACGTTGCCTGCACTCGAGCCCGCGACTACCTGCTGGTCACGTCTGGAGGCGATGCGTCCGAGTTCCTCGATGACTTGAAGGGAACTGGGTCTATGAAGTGATCTCAACAAAGCCTGTTCCCTAGCAATCAAGAAGCTTGGATGCCCGATGACACGGAGTCTTTCAAGCAGTTTTCTGACAACCAGGATTTTCGAAGGTGCTTGAGTGACACGATCTTCGGTGTCACGTATCAGCCTAGCGCGCCTTAGTCGGTTGAATACCTGTTAGAGTTTAATCCTCTTTCCCAGAACTAATAGGAGCTTATAGTTGGCACCCCAAGCGGCTTAGCGTGCTCTTGCTTACAGGGGTGACTCGTGGCCTTGGTGTCGAGTGTCGGTTTGTCCTGCCCCCTTTAGGGGCAGACAACAGACAACCGACACGACACCAAGGCAGCACTTAGCCAGCAGTACTAATCATCGAACGGGTTCTTTGGTGCTTCCTCCTGTACCTGTGGCGGAGATTGGACATTCGCATTTTCTCTGGGAGAAGATGGATCATCAGCAGTGGACGCAGCACCATCCTTCGCCGGAACCCAGTAGACCGCGTAGCCCCTGTCATTGTTCTTCGTCTGCACCAATTTTTGCTCAGCCAGTCTCTTCAATTGACCAGAGACAGTTGATCGTGCATTCGTCACTTCTTCCAGCGCCGCGATCTCACTTGCAGTTTTGGCAGAGTCCTCAGAATCAATGTTGTGTTGATTCATCGCCTTTACAACTGGAGGTATAGACGCAGTAGCCTTCGAGCGTGGTATCTCGCCCTCCTTTAACCACTTAAGATACACACCATTGTTCGGCTCATTCGGATCCGATAGCGCTAGTTGATAAGCGATGCCAGTCTCGTATGCAGAATCACGAGCCTTTTCTTGTGTCATGTAATAAACATTCTTGTTACGCTTTAGACTGAATGCCATCTCGACAATCGCCGGGAGAACAGTGGAGCCACGGACATTGTTCATCCCTCTGTTCTCCTGTTTATTGCCGTGATGAATCAAAAGGACGCTGCAATTGTGCTTGTCGATCACATATCGAACTTTCTCGAGAAGGGCTGCCATATCGTTGGAAACCGATTCGCTTCTGTCCGCCAGCGTATAGCTCAAGGTATCGATGATGATTAGTGCACCCTCGACTCTCGTCGCAAGCTCAGGACGGCTCCCTAGGAAGCCTTGCCATTCCTCACAGAATGTCCTTGACCCGAAGATCGGTACGCCATTGACGGCCTTAAATCGTCCTTTGGCTTCCGCCCAGTCTGTTTGTGTCGCGTTATGCGTCTTTTGTTTCCACATGGCGCGAAGACGCTTGCCTAAGCCCTCCGCACCTTCCGCGAAGAAGTAGATGACATTGCGCGGCGTACAGACCTTATATTGATCGGCGAATTGACAACTGCCTCGAATGACATCTAGGGTGAGGTCAAGCGCCACGAGCGACTTTCCGACGTTCGGTGGTCCGTAGAGAAGGGTGATTGACTTCTCTGTGATGAGCTTGTCTACTATGTACCGCGGAGCGGGGAGACGTTCGACATCATCGAAGTCAAAGACTTTGTAAGTCCAGCTCATTGGGCACCTCCAGAAATGCTGGTGATGCAAAAACGACCAAATCTCTCTTGCGAGTTATATGTTCTCTGTTTTCTCATTTTATGGTGTAGAAACCGAATAAATATCTAGGGCCCAGACACCATGCAATGATGTCTAGCCAGGACGATATGGATTCGGTTCAAAAACACCAAAATGAATTTGAACAAGTAGTGGCCGATTCTGAAGTTTCTTCGTGGTGTCCAACCTTGAAGAGAGGTCTGCCCTCGGACAACATCACCGCGACCGCGCGTGATTCGGCCTCCAAAGGGCCATTTCTACTGGTGAGTGGAAATGATCTCTATAGATTCAACGTCTCAGTATTCGGCTGGGTTCCGATCGGGTCTACAGATCGGGACTATCATGGCTACTTGGTTTCAACCTATGCGGGATTGGATTTCTCGGCGTTGAGAAACCGTCCAAAGAGCTCAACTGGCTCACGGTCCAGAGCCCGGGCAACTAAGACAAATTCAACTACGTCGAGCGAGCGCTCTCCCCGCTCAATCGCACCGTAGACCGATTCCTGGAATCCAAGGCGACGACTGACTTCCCGTTGTGAGAGTCCGACCGCTTCCCGTGCGTCTCGAAGTGTCGCCAAGAGCAGGTCGTGCTCCTTCGTGTTGAGCGATTTGCGGCCTTCTTTACCCAAGGCACCAAGACTTGCACTGATAAATGACTATAAGTTATAGTCATTAGTCTGTTGTGAGTATGACGATAGATTCCCGACCAACCCGGACATGGCGTACTGAGTTGGCTTTTCTCACTGCCCTATTTGGAGGGATTGCTCTCATACTCTTCCTTCCCAGCCTTATTATTCGGGTGACGAGTAACGAGCCAAGGCCGAAGATATACAGCTTGGTGGGAGCCTGGGAGGGGGAACGGGGCGGATTCACAGCAAGGCTCCTTTTTGAATTTGACGGAAGGTTCACTTCTGGCTTTGCGCCTGTCTCCGAACAGCAGCAGAAGGATGGAGTACGTCCGGAGGTGCGCCGTCATAGGAACCGAATCATCTATTTGTCAGAGCCCGTTAGAGGATGGTACGAACTGGAGGGTGACAAGCTAATCATCACCCTGCACAACGGCCAATTCGAGTCGTGGAAGTGCAGCTTCGCGAGCCCGTCCGAACTCACCCTGACTTCCTCAGCTAACCCAAATCTCTCAGTGACTTGGAGAAGGATCAGTGAGTGACGTAATCGTCATAAAAATCAAGACCGTCCAGAGAGTTGTCGTGTGGGGATCAATTCTCTTTGGAGCCGGAATCATCCTTTACGGAGTGATCGGATCCTGCGCCCAGGCGAAGCCATACGAGTCAGTCACATCCTGTTACACAATCGAAGGAATGATTCTTGAGGCGGCGGAGGAGAGGGCGGAGCTGGACTGGCACTATGACAACAAGGACATCAGCTATGCGCGGTATGACCGTGAGAGCGACAGAATCAAGGACAAGATTTATGACCTCCGTCAACGCGGTCATGAGTTGAACTGCTTCTGGCATCAGGGTTTGTAGATTCTGTCCATAGTCCATCTCGACCGGGCTTGCGGATGGGCGGGATGTAGGCGTCCCTTTTGAAGAAAGGGCATCACGGGAGATGCTGATCTACTCAGTATCTCCCGATGAGCCGTGACAGCCCAGATCATCCGTGCCCGAAGCCTGAAAAGAGGCCTCTCTGCATCGCCCTCCTTTGCGTCCGGTCCATCACGACCGGAAGCATCCGGCTGCAGGCTGACTGGATTCTCGTGAAGGATTCGACCAGCGCCTTTTCGTCGCCTCGATAGAGCGCGATGTAATCAGAACTCCTCTCCAGAGTTTCAAGACCGATCGCGCTGCAGAGGACAAACGAAACGGCCTCTGCCTCCAGCTCCTCCGTTCCACGGTCAAAGTCCTCTCCCTGATGGAGAAGCTCGTGCGCGAGTTCGTGTGCAAGGACGGCGAACATCTCTCCGGGTGGAAGTCCTCTAAGGAGCTTGATGGCTCCTCCGGCAGAGGCGCCATCGGCTCCGCCGAGATCTTCGACGCACTCGATGGTGATGCCCTCCTTCTTTGCGAATGTCATGAGTCGGCCGATGTGGTTTCCCGGCTGACCCCTCACCTTTCCAAGGTCGGGCAGTGGCCGGCCATCGGTCTGCGAGATATCAAAGACGCGGACCGCCTTGTATCCCAGAATCTGCTCCTCATCCCCCTTCTCGTCTTTGGCTTTGAACATTAAGGGAGCGAGGATCGATATTCCGCGTTCTCCGCTCCTCACCCATCTGCCCAGCTTCTTCCAGGCCCTGAATCCCGCAACGTGCGTGGCTTCCGGCTTCTGGGAGAAGATGAGAAGGGTGTTCTGCCAGCTGTAGCGGTGGAATGTCGCCATCGCCTTCAAAAAGCATTCCAGTCTGTGGCTTCTGCCTTCTGCGAGGGAGGAAGCCAGGTCGCTGAGAGCCTTCTGAGTGATGGAATTGATCTGTTCGTTCATGTGTGTCTCCAAGCGAGGTCGATGCCTCACCCCGTTTCAGGCTCGAAGCGCCTGGAATCACACAGGTCGAACAAGGTCCGGTCTCAAGAGATTCGAGACCTTCATAAACCACGATTATCGTTGAAGCACGAAGTGCTTGCGAAGCGGACCGATAATCGGACTTTATGAGAGGGCTCGTTTTCCAGGCTGGACCGCTAGGTCCAGACACCCCGTCTTGAGGACTCCTGCTCCGCCTCGGTGCAGGAACTACCGCAGGAAAACGACCCCGGGGTCATTATTGGAACCCACCCCCTATCTGGAGCAGCAATACTTTGCTCAATTCCGCTCTGTTTTGAGCTGATCTGCTGCTGTTTCTGAGCCAGCCATACCAGGCCACCACCCAATCAGATGGGTTCAACCAAATGATAAGGTCAGCCCTGACGAGAACTGACCACGGCTAATTGCCGTTAAGTATGTGATGGGGAGGCTCGTCAGATTCCCATCACATACTCTGGCGGTTTTTTGGCATTGATCCTCTTTGCCGTTTCAAGGACTCCACCGGACTATGCATATCATGTTCGCGGCAAATGTCTTCTTCCCGGATGTCCAAGTAAATCCGGGTTGTCTCAGGCGAAGCGTGGCCTAAGATTGTCTGAAGCGTGAAGAGTGACATCCCTGATCGGTACATGAGGAGAGCTCCGGTCCTGCGTATCTTGTGAGCGTGTAGGTGAATGCCCGTCTGTCTGCTGATCTGCTCGAACCGAATGGTCAAGCCCCATTTGGTCAAAGGACCATGCTTGCCGACCCACAGCCAGTCGTCAGGCTTGCCTCCTCGGACGCGCATCCATTTGCGGACTGCCGCAAGCGTATGAGGTCCCATCTTGACGATGCGCTCCTTGCCGCCTTTGCCAAGAACCAGGATCGTGCCGTCATCCCGTATATCACGGTTTCTTATATCGGCTACTTCAAACCTCCTAAGGCATGTGTCCAGCATCAGAAGGAAGATTGCTCGGTCTCGAATCTTGAAGACAGACTTTCCAGCAAGATGAGTGTCCAGCCTTCTTAGCTCATCTTGTGTCAAGGCTGGATGAATCCTCTTGATCACTTTAGGTGCCGTTACCTTCTGGATCGGGTTGGTGGGGATCTCTTCCTCCGAGTGCAGGAAGGTCAGCCAGGCATGGATGCATTTGAAGTGGCTGAAAACGGTTGAAGAGGCGAGCCCTCGCTGTTTCACGGTCTCCATATACAGTCGTAGATGGTCCGGCCTGATATCGGCTGGCGAGGCTATTTTATGTGCCTCAAGCCAGTCGGTCAGGCCACGCAGAGCCCACTTGTACTGCTTGATGGATGAGGGCGAATGTCCCGCTGCTCTCTTGTGCAGGAAGTACGACTCTACGGCCTCATTGAGTGTTTTCCCAGAATCCTCGCGGAATTGGTCAATCGTGAGTTTTGGCACTGTTTTTTCCTTGTGCCGGAGGAATCAAGGGGCGATAGGTCAGGTGGGAGAGAGCGATTTTGAACCTGAACGGGTGGGGTTTGGTGGAGCTAAGGGGATTCGAACCCCTGACCTCTTCCATGCCATGGAAGCGCTCTCCCAACTGAGCTATAGCCCCACGAGGAGTCGGTATTAAACCTTTTCGGGGGGCGGGGCGTCAAGCTGGAGACCGGGACCAAATAGGCGTAGTCCCAGCGGGGCCGAAGCGTCGGAACCTTCAAAGAGGGAGATGTGATGCTCACGAATGCACTACTGGCCTTTGCGCTGCTGCAGGCAGGCGGGCCATCCGGTTCGACGCCGGGACAGATTTCGATTCTTGATAAAGAGGGCCAGCCGCAGGCGGTGATGCCGTTGGAAAAGACTTCGGTGCGCGCAGAAGCCACAGGCATGGCGGCGCGCGTGACGCTGGTCCAGACCTTCACCAACCCCAGCACCACGCCAATTGAGGCGATCTACACCTTCCCGATGTCGGAGAAGGCGGCGGTTGACCGCATGCGCATCCGCATCGGCGACCGCATCATCGAGGGCGAGATCAAGCGCAGGGAAGAGGCCCGGCGCATCTATGAAGCGGCCAAGGCTGCAGGACAGACCGCAAGTCTCCTCGACCAAGAACGGCCCAACATCTTTACGCAGTCGCTGGCAAATGTGATGCCGGGGGCGAAGATCGAGGTTGAGATCAGCTACGTCGAGGTGCTCGACTATGAGGACGGCCTGTTTGAATTCAGCTTCCCGATGGTGGTCGGGCCGCGGTTCATTCCGGGCGGTGTGGAAGACCCGGACAAGATCAGCCCGCCCGTGGCGCCGGAAGGCACCCGGTCTGGCGCAGGCATCGAGCTGAGCCTGGCCATCAAGTCGGATGGTCCGCTGCAGACCGTGGAGAGCGTTCTTCACGCGGTGCGGGTGGATCGGCAGACCAACGGCGCGACCGTCAGCCTGAGCCGCCGGGACGAGATTCCGAACCGCGACTTCATCTGCCGCTGGCGGCCTTCGGGCGATGGAGTGCAGACGGGCTTCTATGCCCAGGGCGACCCGCAGGGCACCGGGGGCACCTTCTGCGTGGTCTTCATGCCGCCCAAGCAGCCCGCGCAGGATGTGATCCGGCCCAAAGAGGTCACCTTTGTGATGGACCAGAGCGGCAGCCAGCGCGGCTTCCCGCTGGACAAATCGCGCGAGCTGGCAAAGAAGATGATTCAGCAGCTCAACCGGCAGGACACCTTCAACGTCATCTCCTTCTCTGATCAGCCGCGCCAACTGTGGGCCTCCCCGCAGATGGCCGATGGCGAGGCCGTCCGCGAAGCGACCAACTATCTGGATGGGCTGGAAGCCAATGGCGGCACGATGATGCTGCCCGCTGTGCGGATGGCCTACAAGGATGCACCGGAGAGCGGCCGGCTCAAGATCGTCGTCTTCAACACCGACGGCTTCATCGGCAACGAGACGGAAGTGCTGAAAGAGGTCCAGGCGCGAAACGGCCAGGCCCGCATGTTCACCTTCGGCATCGGCAACGGCGTGAACCGGTACCTCATCGAGTCGATGAGTCTGGAAGGACGCGGCGATGCCGAGATCGTCACCCTCGCCGAGAGCGCCGACCCGGCGGTCGAACGCTTCATCAAGCGGATGCGGAACCCGGTGCTGACCGACATCAGCATCAAGACGGAGGGCGGGCTCTCCAAGATCACTCCGGAATTCACGCCGGATGTATTCGGGTCCAAGCCGGTGGTCATCTTTGGCCGCTATGAGCGGCCGGGGCGGGCAAAGCTGGTGCTCAGCGGCAAGCTGGGCGGCCAGGCTTGGTCCAAGACGATGGATGTCACGCTTCCGGCGCGGGGGCAGGATAGCTCAGCGCTGCCGGTCCTTTGGGCGCGCCAGCAGGTGGCGGACATCGCCCGCCAAGCCTATGGCGCTGATCCGGAGCAGACCAAGGCCTTCAATGAGCAGATCGCTCAGTTGGGTCTCGCCTACGGCATCATGACTTCGCAGACCTCCTTCGTGGCGGTCGAGAAGCGGGTCGTGAACATCGGCGGCAAGCAGCGGACGGTTGAGGTTCCGGTGGATATGACCGATGGCGTGAGTCATGAAGGCGTCTTCGGCAGCTTCCAGCGAGGCAACACCTTTGCGGGGTCACGACCTGCTTCAGTGAAGAGCGCCGGAGGCGGTGGCTTCGATATCGGCTTAATGAGGATGGGCAACAGCTCCCCCGCAGACAAAATCTCCAAGAAGCTGAATGACAAAACCGGCAAGTTGGAGCTGATGATCCGTGTGGACGAAATCACTCCCGAACTCCTGGAAGCACTCAAGAAAGCCGGATTCAAGCTGGCTGAGCAGGACAAGGGCCTCAAGGTGGTCTTCGGCGAAGCCGACGCAGAGAAGCTGCTGGAGATCGCCAAGATCGAGCAAGTGCTCGCCATCGACCCGCTTGAGTAGCTGCCGTCGGCGGTCCGCTGCATAATCTCTGGCAAGTGGAGATTCAGCAGCGGATCGCTCAGGCCTTCTCCGGCACCGAATGGGAAGGCAAGGTGTGGCTTGTCGGCGGATGCGTCCGCGACAAGCTGCTGGGCCAGCCGCTGGGCCACGATATCGATCTGGTCGTGCAGGGCGATGCCCTAAGAGCTGCCCATCACCTTCATCAAATCGGCGCGGCAAAGACGGAGCCGGCGGTCTATCCCCGCTTCGGAACCGCAATGGTCCGCTTCGGCGACCTGGATGTTGAACTGGTCACGGCGAGGCGGGAGTCCTACAGCGACGATTCCCGCAAGCCGAATACCGAACCCGCAACCGTCACTGAAGACCTCTACCGGCGCGACTTCACCATCAACACGCTTCTGCTCAACCCTTGGACCGGGGAGATTGAAGATCGGCTGGGCCAGGGGCTCTTTGATCTCAAAAAGCGGATTCTGCGGACTCCGGTCGCTCCGGATATGACCTTCTATGACGATCCGCTGCGGATGCTGCGGGCGGTGCGGTTTCGGCAGCGGTTTGAGATGGAATACGCGGAGGGGTTGCCGGAGGCGATCCGTGAGATGGCTTATCGCCTGGAGATCATCAGCCGCGAGCGGATTCAAGATGAGCTGCTCAAGATCATCTCGGCAGATGGAGCCCGTCAGGGTGTGGCTGATCTCATCGACCTGGGCTTGATGGAGAAGGTGTTTCCGGGCATCGGCAATGAGGTTTTGGAGCGTCTGGGCGCCTGCGAACCAGACTCCCTTTCGCGGATGGCCGCGCTGCTGCTGCCGTACGGCCCGACGAAGGCGGGGCAGGCTCTCAAGGAGATGAAGTTCTCCGGCGATTTCTCGCGGGATGTGCGACTGATCCTTGAAGGCGAAAAGCATGTCAAGCCAGAAATGACTCTCGTGGATATGCGCCGTCTCATCCATGACCTGTCCAAGCTGGCCGAACGGATCGTGCAGTTCGCCCTCACCCGGCCCGGCTGGAAGGCGGAAGATGCGGAGAGAGTGGAGACCATCTTTGCTGCTGCCGCAAGGGAAGAAGGCTTCGCGACTCGCTTCGCAAGCCCGCTTTCCGGCACTGAAATCAGCTCGTTGCTCGGACTGGCCGAAGGGCCGGAGATCGGCAAGATCAAGGAAGCTTTGGCTCAAGCGGTGATCTCCGGAAAACTGGGCGGGGCAGACACCGAAAGGGCTAAGGAACTGGCCCGCGAGATTTACCGCACCCTGGACGGGCGTACAGACGTAGAGGACGGTCAAGTAGAGTAGAGCGGACGGCAATGGTGCGATTTGATGAGACGAGTCGGCCCATCTTGTGGCTGATCCTGGGCGCGGTTCTGGTGGGGGCGATCATCCTGATGCTCCCTTTTATGAGCGCGCTGATGTGGGCGGGCGTGCTGAGCGTGTTGCTCTATCCCATCTACAAGCGCATCGCCAATAAAACCCGCCCCTGGTTTGCCGCCACGACGGTGACGATCCTGACGATGCTGGTCATCATCGGCCCGCTGGTGGGCTTCGGAACCGTTGCCGGAATCAAGATCTACAACTACTTCACCGAGGCGACCGCCGCGAATGGCGGCAATCACCCCACCAATATCACGGACCTCATGGCTGAAGCCGACAAGCGGGTCCAGCCGATTCTCAACGACATCGGCATCAAAGAGTTCTCCCTGGAGAATTGGTTCGAAGAGCATCGTGAAGAGCTGCAGGGTCAGATTCAGGGACCCGCCACGACCGCGGCCCGCAAGCTGATCGAAACGATCCTCACCTTTGTCATTGCGCTGATCACCATGTTCTTCATGCTGCGCGATGGCCACCGCCTGCTCGATCCGGTGTGCGACCTCGTGCCTCTTCCTCGGGAAGAGACCGTGGGGATTCTCGAGCGGATGCGGCGGACGATCTTCTCCGTCTTTGTGGGAGTCGTGCTGGTGGCCTTCATCCAGGCGGGGCTTGCGACGCTCAGCTACTCCATTGCGGGGGTTGATGGCTGGGCGGTGTGGGGGTTGGTGACGCTTGTGGCCTGTCTCATTCCACTGCTCGGGCCTCCGGTCGGCTACGTCCCGATAACCATCATCCTGGTCCTCAGCGGAGAGACATGGAAGGCGGTGGGAGTCTTTGTCTTCGGCCTGGTGATCGTGTCTCAGGTGGATTTTGTGCTGCGTCCGTTCGTCATCGGCGCGCGGACCAGCCTGCCGACCATCGCGATCTTCTTTGCCCTATTGGGCGGTGTGATCGCGATGGGGCCGATTGGGCTGATGACCGGGCCGGTGCTGCTGACGCTCCTGCTCGGATGCGTCGACGTGCTGCGCACCCGGCGGCGCATCTATGAGAGCGAGTTGGCGGCCGCCTAGCTACTGAACGCTAGCCTTGTCCGTCGTCCGATTTTTTTTTAGCGCCGCCTGCACCAGTCCGGTGAACAGCGGATGCGGACGATTGGGCCGCGACTTGAATTCTGGATGCGCCTGCGTCGCCACGTAGAACGGATGGCTCGGAAGCTCGACCATCTCGACCAGCCGGTAGTCGGGCGAAACGCCGCTGACCACCATGCCGTTCTCGATGAGCAGCTCGCGGAAGTCGTTGTTCACCTCGTACCGGTGGCGGTGCCGCTCGTCGATGCGGGTGGAGCCGTACAATTCATGCGCCACGGTGCCGACGGTGAGGTTGCAGGGGTAGGCGCCCAGGCGCATCGTGCCGCCCAGCTCCTTGATGCCCAGCTGATCCGGCATCGTGTGGATCACTGGGTAGGCGCTCTCGGTGCCGAATTCCTCGCTGCTGGCTCCCTTGAGATTGCAGATGTTGCGGGCGAACTCGATCACCGCCATCTGGAGGCCGAGGCAGATGCCGAGGAACGGGATGCCGTTCTCGCGGACATAGCGCAGGGCTTCGATCTTGCCCTCCACGCCGCGCTCACCAAAGCCGGGGGCGATGATCACGCCATCCATGCCCGCCAGAATCTCTTCGGGCGTCTGCTTGGTCTCAAAAATGTCGCTCTCGATCCACTTGATGTTGACCTTGCAGTCGTTCGAGATTCCCGCGTGAACCAGGGCTTCGCCGATGGATTTGTAGGCGTCGCCGTTAGAGGTGTATTTGCCGATGACCGCGACGGTGCACTCGCTCTTCGGCTCTTTGATTTTGCCGACCAGCGCCTTCCACTCGTCCAGTTCGCAGGGGCGATCTTCCAGGCCCAGGCGGTCGCAGGCGAGGCGGCCGAGTCCGGCCTCTTCGTACATGAGGGGGACTTCGTAGATCGTATTGGCGGTGCGGCTCTCGATAACCGCTTCCTTCGGCACGTCGCAGAAGAGGCTGATCTTCTCCTTCACGTCGTCCGGCATCTCCGATTCGGTGCGGCAGATGAGGACGTCAGGCGTGATGCCGATCTCGCGCAGGTTGATGACGCTGTGCTGGGTCGGCTTGGTCTTGATTTCGCCCCAGGGTCCGACCTGCGGGACGAAGGTGACGTGGATGAAGAGGGTGTTCTCTTTGCCGAAGTCCTTGCGGACCTGGCGGATCGCCTCAAGGAAGGGAAGCGATTCGATGTCGCCCACGGTGCCGCCGATCTCGGCCAGCACGATCTCAGCCTCCTGCTCCTTGGAGGCGCTGACGATGGCGTCCTTTATGGCGTTGGTGATGTGCGGGATGACCTGGACGGTCGCGCCGAGGTAGTCGCCGCGCCGCTCGGCTTCGATGACCCGCTGGTAGACCTTGCCGGTGGTGATGCTGCTGCCTGCCGAGCAGCTCACGTCGATGAATCGCTCGTAGTGCCCCAGGTCGAGGTCGGTCTCGGTGCCGTCGTCGGTCACGAAGACTTCGCCGTGCTGATAAGGGTTCATGGTGCCCGCGTCTACGTTGATGTAGGGGTCGAGCTTCATGGGGGCCACGGTGTAGCCGCGGCTGCGGAGGAGTCGGCCAAGGCTCGCGGCGGTGATGCCTTTGCCGATCGAGCTTACAACGCCACCTGTTACAAAAATGAATTTCGTCATCGCCGCTCCTGAGGCCTCGCGAAGCCGTCAGACAGCGGCAGGGGCCTTTGCTATTATACGGGACGCATTCCGGCCTTTGAGCGTGGCCGTGAGCAAAGGCCCCTGCGGTTTTTTCCCGGACTCAGGCGCAGGGGGCCAATAGGCGCAGCGGTTCCCAGATGAACGCGCCCGCGCCCGCGTAGAATGGCCTTGAGCCATGCCCTTTGCATCGATTCCGGAAGCGATTGAGCTGATCCAGGCGGGTCAGATGCTCATCGTGGTCGACGATCCCGACCGTGAAAACGAGGGCGACCTCATCATGGCCGGAGAGAAGATCACCCCCCACGACATGAACTTTATGATCATGTATGGCCGGGGCGTTCCCTTCATCTCCACCACCCCCGAGCGGCTGGAAGAGCTGGGCGTGCCGATGATGACCAAGCAGAACACCGCGCGCCGAGGCACCGCCATGGGCGAGACGGTGGATGCGGTCCACGGCACCACCACCGGCGTCTCCGCCTCCGACCGCGCCAGGACCGTCGAGGTCTTCTGCGATGACAAGGCCAAGCCGACCGACCTGATGCGGCCGGGCCACATGCTCTCTCTGCGGGCCGAAGAAGGCGGCGTCCTGCGCCGCGCGGGACATACCGAAGCCTCGGTCGATCTGTGCCGCCTCGCCGGAATGAAACCGGTTGCGGTCGGCGTTGAGATCGTGGGCGACGACGGCGAGATGCTGCGCATGGACGGGCTGATCCCCTATGCCGAAAAGCACGGGCTGAAGATCATCACCATCGCCGACCTGATCGCCTACCGCCGCCAGCACGAAAAGCTGGTGCGCCGCGTGGCCGGGCCGATCAGCCTGCCCACCAAGTACGGCAATTTCGAGATTTACGGCTACGAGACCGAAGTGGATCACGAGCCTTACCTGGCCATCGTGAAGGGCGATATCACCACCGATGAACCGGTGCTGGTCCGCACCCACTCTTCCTGCCTCACCGGTGACATCATCGGCTCGCTGCGCTGCGACTGCGGGGACCAGCTTGCGGCCGCGCTGACCCAAATCGAAAAGGAAGGCCGGGGCTGTGTGCTGTACATTTCGCAGGAGGGCCGGGGCATCGGCATCCTGAACAAGCTGCGCGCCTATGAGCTGCAGGATGGCGGCATGGATACCGTCGAGGCGAATCAGGCGCTCGGCTTCAAGGCCGACCTTCGCGACTACGGTCTGGGCGCGCAGGTCCTGCGCGACCTGGGAATCCAGAAGATGCGCCTGCTGACCAACAACCCCGCCAAGATCGCCGGATTGCATGGTCACGGTCTGGAGATCGTCGAGCATGTCCCCCTGGTCGTTGAGCCGAACGAATACAACGAGCGGTACCTGAAGACCAAGAAGGACAAGATGGGGCACCAGCTGCCCTAGCAGCCCAGCCAGGTCCCACTCTTATCTCCGGGGCAGAGAACCGTTGCTATAATGGGCTCGTCGAGATAAGGCAAACGGTCTTGCAAAGCCGGCGGATCCTCGACAGGATCGATCCGCCGGCTTTTTTCGTGCCGGAAGGTCGAGCCGGGAGACAACAAGAATGTCAACGCTGGTAATCGTAGGCGCCCAATGGGGCGATGAAGCCAAGGGCAAGATGGTCGATGTCCTGGGCAGCGAATCGGACGTCGTTGTCCGCTATAGCGGCGGCAACAATGCCGGACATACCGTCATCACCGGAGGGCAGACGTACAAGTTTCATCTGCTTCCCGCCGGAATCCTTCACCCGAATGTGACCGCCATTCTGGGCGGGGGAATGGCCATCTGTCCGCGCAGCCTTATCGAAGAGCTGGAGACCACCAAAAAGCAGAAGTCGGAACTCGGCACGCTGATGATCAGCCCGGCGGCGCACATCGTGATGCCGTATCACCGGGTGCTGGATCAGCTTGAGGAGTCGGCGCGGGGCGACAACAAGATCGGCACCACCTCGCGCGGCATCGGCCCGATGTACACGGACAAGGTGCAGCGCATCGGCATCCGCATGAGCGAGTTCGTCGATCCGGACGCCTTTCGCGATCGGCTGCAGCATGTTCTGGAATTCAAGAACCGGCTGATCGAGCTGCTGGGCGGGGAGCCGATGTCCTTCGGCGAACTGTACACCGAGTTCTGCGGCTACGCCGAGAAGCTCGCTCCCTTTGTCACCGACACCGAGACGGTTCTCCAGGAGGCGGTCGAGGGCGGCAAGCAGGTTCTTTTTGAGGGCGCGCAGGGCGCATTCCTCGACCTGGACCACGGCACCTATCCCTATGTGACCAGCAGCCACCCGGTGGCGGGCGGCGCGTGCCTCGGCACCGGCGTCGGACCGCGGGCGATCCAGAACGTGTTGGGCGTCTGCAAGGCGTACTCGACCCGCGTGGGCGAGGGGCCGTTCCCGACGGAACTGCTTGACGAGATCGGCGACACAATCCGCACGCAGGGACACGAGTTCGGCACCACGACCGGAAGGCCCCGCCGCTGCGGATGGCTCGACCTGGCCGCGCTCCGCTCCTCCTGCCGCATCAACTCACTGAGCGGCCTGGTGGTGACGCGCATCGACGTGCTGAACGGCCTGAGCGAGGTGAAGGCTTCCGTCGCATACGAAGTGGACGGCAAGCGGCTGAAAGGCATGCCCCTTTCCAGCACGGAGTGGGCGAAGGCGAAGCCGGTCTATGAGACCCTGCCGGGCTGGGAAGGCCCGATCAGCGACGTCCGCCGGAAGGAAGATCTTCCGATTGAGGCGCAGCGCTATGTTGAGTTCATCGAAGACAATACGAAGACTCCCGCCGCGATCCTGAGCATCGGCCCGGATCGCGACGAGACGATCATTCTCCGCCGCGACCTTCTGTGGTCGTGATCGGCGGCCCGGCCTGATCTCCGTTGAGATCGGTCGAGCCCGTGGTGGCCTGCTCGCCCCCTGTCGTTCCGCTGGTATCCGGGACGGCCGGGGGCGCGGTCGTTTCTGGGGGCCACACGCTCTCCAGAATGCCCGCCGCCGCCTCTTCGGTCACGGCTTCGCCAGCGGAAGGCATCTGCATCTGCTGGGTGCGGCTTCTCAGCACATCCGCCACAAAGGCGATCTGTCCATTCGAAACCACGCGGACCGTGACATAGACGCAGTTCGGGAAGGCCGCGAGGCCATCCACTGCCGCCTGAGCGGCGGTCTGCTGCAGCGAGAGGCCCGAGGCATGATGGGCCGTGATGTTGGCCGCCGGGCCTCGCGGCACGGCGAAGACGTACAGGATGTTCTGTCCGAGAATGCTTGCGCTGCGGAGCGATTCGGTCATCTCCCGATCCTGCTCGGCGAGCAGCACTCCCGCCGCCGTCTGGCCGTTGCCGTCCGTCGCGGGTTCCTGCTGGTCTGGGTTGAGGGAGACGGGATTGCTGGTGAGCGTAGGATTGCGGCTGTCGCCCCCATTGCTGACCTGCCGGCCGGCAAAGAAGGCGGCGCCGCCGATGACGACGATGGCCAGGATCATCAACCCGGCGTAGAGCCCGGTCTTCGGCTGCTTTTCCGGCAGGCCCAACTCGGTGACGCTCGCCTGCTGTTCGGCGGAATCCTTCTGCTCCTGGACTTTGGCGAGCTTGGTGCGGACACCCTCATCCTCGTGCAGGTCCAGGGCCAGTTCGTACCACTGGATCGCCTGCTCCAGATCGTTGGTTTCGGCGTAGATGTCCCCCAGCAGGGCATGAGCCGTCGCGTTGTTTGGGTACCGCTTCAGGATGGAGAGGCACGCCTCGCCCGCCTGCTTGTGCTGGCCGCGCATCCGCAGCAGGTTGGCCTGCGCCAGGTCCTTGTAGACCGCTTGGTCGCTGCCTTCTGCGGCGGGCGCGTTGGAGAGCGGCGCTCCGCACTCCTGACAGAACGGCGACCCCGCCGCGTTGAACTCAAAACACTGCGGACAAACTAACTCTTTAGGCGGTTCCTGTGCTGCCAAAGCCTCCCTCTCCTCTGCTTGTGTCGGGCAGGGAATCGGTTTCTTCCCATACCGCGCGGACTACCGGGGCGATCACCATTTGGGCCACCCTCTCGCCCTTGGACAGTTTGACGACATCTTTGCTGAAATTGATCACAATTAGCTTGACTTCGCCTCGGTAATCGCTGTCGATAGTGCCCGGCGTGTTCGCCATGGCGATGCCTTTCTTGAGCGCCATGCCCGAGCGGGGGCGGATTTGAGCCTCGTATCCGATGGGCACGGCGATCTTCAATCCGGTGCGGATCAGGGCCCTCTCCATCGGCTGCAGCTCGGCATCCTCGATGATCCGGACATCCATTCCGGCTGCGCCCAACGTTTCGTATTCCGGGAGATAGGCGTCATCCTCCCGCACTACTGCGATCTTCACTTCCTCGCCGCTCATGACAGTTGGCGTATTCTATACCTTCGCATGCGTTTTGAACCGATGGGCGACGAGGCATTTCTGCTGCGCGGGCTGGGAAGCCGCGCCGCCGATGCCGCGCGTCGGCTGAACGGGGCGAATTTGGACGGGCTGGTGGAGGCCACTGCCTGCTTCGGGACGGTCGCCCTCTATGTGAGCCCGGAGCGGTTTTCTACCGAAGCGGCCCTGGGCCTCATCGAGCAGGCGAGCGATAAACCGCTCTCGGCAAAAGAGCACCGCATCCCATTCTGCGCGGCGATGGGAGAAGACCTTGAGGAGTGCGCCGAAAGGCTGTCGCTCTCTGCTTCCCAACTGGTGGAGCGATTGGCGGAGACTGAGCTGGAGTGCCTGGCCATCGGCTTCAGCCCCGGCTTTCCGTATCTCGGCCCGCTGCCTGATGAGCTGCGCGGCCTGCCGAGAAGGGAGAAGCCGAGGGCGCGCGTGCCGCAGGGCTCCGTCGCCATCGCCGAGGCGCAAGCCTGCATCTACCCGCAGGAGCGGCCCGGCGGCTGGAATCTCATCGGCCGGACTCCGCTGACCCTGGTGGATGTGGAGGAGGACTGGTTCCCGATTGAAGCGGGGGACCGGGTGCGGCTGGAGCCGATTTCTGAGGAGCGATTTGCCGAACTGGAGGGCCGCCGCCTATGAAGCGGGTCGGCATCAACGTCGATATCGGCGAGGGCATGGCCTTCGACCAAGAGCTGCTCCAATATGCGACCAGTGCGAATGTCGGGTGCGGAGCGCACTGCGGTTCGCCGGAGATCACGATGGAGGCGATCAAGCGCTGCCGCCGCGCTGGAGTGGTGGTCGGCGCGCACCCCGGCTATCCGGACCGAGAGAACATGGGGCGCTTGGATTGGGAACTGGCCGACTATGACAAAGCCCACGCCCTCTACCGCAGCCTCACCGATCAGCTTTCACCGATGGAGGGGCTCTTCAAGTACATCAAGCCGCACGGCGCGTTCTATCACCAGACTCAGATTCCCGGCCCTCATGCCGGATTGCTGACCGCTCTGCTGGCGATTCACCAGTGCCCGCTTCTAGGAACCGCAGGAACCACGCACGAGCGGGTGGCGGCGGCGACGGGAGTGAAGCTTATCAAGGAAGGCTTCGGCGACCGCCGCTATATCCTGGGCACCCGCAAGCTGATGCCGCGATCACAGGGAGACGCCATGCTCACCGATCCCAAGGAGATCAGAGAGCAGGTGGTGGAGTTGGCGGAGAGCGTCGATTCCATCTGTGTCCACGGCGATGCCGAGGGCTGCGTCGATGTCATCCGAACGGTGAGATCGGCCCTTGAGGATGCGGGCTATGAGGTGGGCAGTTGAAGCTGCGCATCCACCAATTGCTGGGCATCGCCGAGCTTCAGGGCAGGCCCCACACCGGACGCAGGCGCTACGGCGTTCCGCCAGGGGGCGCATTCGATCAGGTGTCCCTGAGCTACGCCAACGGGCTTTGCGGTAACGAGTTGGGATCACCCGCTCTGGAGATCGCCACCACCGCCTTCGGCGACGCGCCCTTCTTGACTGCCGAGTGTGAAGAGGCAGGCACCATCGCCCTGGCGGGCGCGGAGTGCCAGGTCCAGATCGACGGAATGGAGACTCGAGGACAGGGAAGGCTTGCCCTGGAGGCGGGCAGCCATCTTCAGGTTTCGCTCCGCCGCCGGGGGATGAGGGTCTATCTGGCTGCGCCGGGGCAGTTGAGTTATGAAGGCAAGGTGCTGGCCTCCGAAGGGACTCACCTTGAGTCAGCCCGGCTCGACCAGCTCCCTGAATCCCTTGATAGCGGGCCGCTTAGATACGTTCCTATTGACCAAGAAGCAGGCGAAGAATCCAACCTTGTGGTGGAGCCCCATTCCAATCGAGTGGGCCTGCGGCTTTCCGGATACGGTGGAGGCTCGAGGCTGCAGAAGGAGAGCGAGCCGAGCATCCTGGGAGCGATCCAGATCACGCCGGGCGGCGAGCTGCTGGTCCACGGTCCGGATGGGCCGACCACCGGCGGCTACCCCAAGATCGGCGTCGTCATCAGCGCAGACTGTCCCCGGCTGGCTCAGCTTCGACCTGGCCAGGCCGTGACGCTCAGCCCGGTCTCGCAAGAAGAGGCCCTCCGCCTGCGGGAAGCGCACCTCCGCGAGGTTTCGACTAGGACGCAGAGCCTGGCCCGGCTGCTCGCATCGTAGAATGGAGATGAGATGCCACGCCGGCACTGGATGATCTGGGACGGGGAGTGCGGCTTCTGCTACCGAAGCGCAAAGTATCTCCACCAAAGGGACAAGGAGAACCTCTTCCATGTCTGCCAGTACCAGAGCTGTCCCTCTCCTCCGATGACGGAAGACCTTCGCCGGCGATGCCAGCGGGAGATGTATGTGGTCACCGAAGATGGCCGAGAGCTGGGCGGCGCACGGGGCGTCCTCTTCCTCTTTCAAGAGACGGGGTGGGGCGCATTCGCCAAGCTGCTTGCCCTGCCGCCGTTCATCTGGATTCTCTCGGCGGGTTATTGGCTCGTGGCCCGCAATCGGGGGCTGATCTCCAAGCTCTTCTTTGGCGGGCAGTCCTGCGGCCTCGACCTGCGGCATCCCGAAATCGAATGAGCGCTCTGCTCGATCAGCAGCTTGCGCTCCGGGAACGCCCGGATCTTCCCGTGGTGACCAAGCAGGTGTGGTCGATGCTGACCTTCCTTCACTGGCCCGTCAATCCGGATGCAATTCAGCGGCTTCTGCCGGAGGGGTTGGAAGTGGATGTCTTTGAGGGGCAGGCGTATGTCGGCCTCGTGCCCTTCATCATCGACGAGTTGAAGCATCCGCGCCTGCCCAACCTCAAGTTCTGCGAGACTAATGTCCGCACCTACGTCACCTGCCGGGGTCGGAATCCGGGAGTGTGGTTTTTCAGCCTGGATGCAGCGAGCATGGCGGCGGTGATCGGCGCGCGAAGCTGGTACGGCCTGCCTTACTTCTACAGCAAGATGGATGCTCGGCGGGAGGATGTCTATCGCAGCTACGGCAGCGAGCGTCCCCGCACCAGCCGCCGACGAGGGAAGTGTTCGGTGATCGTCAAGGAGGAGCCGGAGACTCGGCTGGCCGAACCGGGGTCGCTGGAGTTCTTCCTTTTTGAACGGTATCTGCTGTACGCGCTGCGTCGAGGGAGGCTCCTGAGCGGGCAGGTGCATCACGAACCGTATCAGATCGCAGATGCAAAGGTGTTTCTGCTGATGCAGACGCTGCTGGCCGATTCGGGGATCGAGGTGCAGGAGGAGCTGCCTGCACTGGCCCACTGGGCTGAGACGGTCAAGGTCGAAGCCTTTGCGCCCCAGCCCGTGGACTGGTGATTCCTACTTGTGGATGGCCATGCCGTGGGCGTCTTCGAACGCTTCGAGCACGGCTTCCGACATCGTCGGGTGAGCGTGGATGGTGTCCACCATATAGTCAAGGGTGGCTTCCAGCTTGATGGCGACCACGCCCTCGTGGATCATGTCGGTGACGTGCGCGCCGAGCATATGGACGCCGAGCACTTCGCCGTACTTCTTCTCGCAGACAACCTTCACAAAGCCGTCCTGGTGGCCGGAGGCCATCGCCTTGCCGAGCGGGCGGAAGTTGAACTTGCCGACCGTGACATCGTAGCCCTGCGCCTTGGCCTGCGCTTCGGTGAGTCCGACCGAAGCGGCTTCCGGAACCGTGTAGACGCAGTTCGGCACGGCCTTGTAGTCCACCTTTCGGTTGGCGCCTTTCACGATGTTGGCGGCGACCACGGTGCCTTCGTGGCTGGCCACATGGGCGAGCTGAATGCGGCCCGTGACGTCGCCGATGGCGTAGATGTTGTCCACGTGGGTGCGGAGCGTGTCGTCCACGACTTCCACGCCGCGGCGGTGCAGCTTCACGCCGACCTTCTCAAGCTCCATGCCGTCGGTGTTGGCCTTGCGTCCCACGCCGAGCAGGATCACATCGACTTCGATCTCTTCCTTCTTCGCGCCGCCGATGTAGCATTTCCAGCCGCCCTTGACCTTCTCGACCTTGTCGAGCGTGCTGCCGGTCTTCACATTCATGCCCTGGCGGCCCATGAGGCGGCCCAGCTCCTTGCCGATGTCGTCATCCATGAAGGGGACGACATTCTCCATCATTTCGACGACGGTGACTTCAGAACCAAGCGTGTTGAAGACATAGCCGAACTCCATGCCGACCGCGCCGCCGCCCAGGATGAGCATCCGCTTCGGGGCTTCCTTGCAGCTCACGGCATCGTCGGAGGTCCAGACGCCTTCGTCCTTGCCGCCCTTCAGCCCTTCGATGGGGAGGTAGATGACGCTGGAGCCCATGGCCAGGATGAAGTTCTTGCCGCGCAGCTTCTGCTTCTTGCCGTCCTTCTCGACCTCGATGGTGTTCTTGTCGACGAACTTGGCGAAGCCCTCCACATGGTTGATCTTGTTCTTTTTGAACAGCATGCCGATGCCGCCGCGCTGGGTGGTGATGATCTTGTCGCGGCGGGCGGCCATCTTCTCCATATCGAAGGAGACATCGCCCTTCACCTCGACGCCAAAGTCGCCCGCGTGCTTCACAAAGTCCAGGGCCTCGGCGCTGGCGATCATGGCCTTGCTCGGGATGCAGCCCCAGTTGAGGCAGGTGCCGCCCAGATATTCCTTCTCTACCACGGTGACGCTGGCTCCCAGCTGAGCGGCGCGGATGGCCGCCACATAGCCGCCAGGACCGGCGCCGATCACAATTACATCTGCATCAAAGCTATCGTTTGCCATGGGCTGTTCCTTGGGTTCCGGCATGTCGGCAATCGCCTTGACAATGCCCTCTGTGACCTGCGGTGCGGGCGCGACGGGACCGTTCGAAATCGGTCCGAAGCGCGGTTCATCCAGTGGACTTCGCAGCACCCTCTGAGGCACGGTTGAAGTGTACCTGCGAGCCTTTTTAGCCCCTGGACCGCGCACGGTGCTGGCCGGAGCGCCGTCCATAATGGTGTATGCGTCGATTCGCACTGATTCCGCTGGCTGGCCTGTTCCTTCTATTCGGCTGCTCGACCGGCCCAAATGTGGTGGGAACCTGGCAGGTGACCGGCATGGACGAAGCCGCTCTTCAGGGAGGCTCTGCCGATGTGCAGATGAAGTTTGAGGCGGGCGGCAACGCCACCATGACGATCCACGCAAAGGCTCCGCTGCCCGGCGGTCAGTCGAGTCTGGACATCGATTCCGTGATCAACGGCACCTATGCCGTGGAAACCAAAGACGAAGTCACCTCGCTGCGATTCACGGCCCAGGATGCGGACCTGACGATCAAGGGCATGGAGAACCTGCCGCCGCAGGCGCAGGGCCTGGTCGATGCCCAGAAGCAGGAGATGATCGACAACATCAACAGCGAGCCGCCGATGCCGATCGAGTGGCAGGGTCCCGATAAGTTCACGGCCAAGAACGGCAACGGAACCACCGCGACGTTTACGCGAATAGAGTAGGCATGACCCGCGCGCTGTTTCCCCTCGCTCTGCTCTTCGTCGGTCTGGCCGGCTGTGGCCAGCCGAAGATTGTCGGCACCTGGAAGCTCGACAATCCATCCGGAGAGGCGATCGAGGGGATGAACAGCACGGAGGTCACCGCCACGTTCAATGCGGACAAGAGCCTGGTGCTCAAGATGACCTCCACCGGAACGGTGCCGGAGAGCGACGGCAAGTTCGATTTCACCGTCGTCATGGACGGCACCTACACCTACGAAGAGACGGTGCTGGACCTGACCCTCACCGATGTGAAGCTCGAGACCTCCGGCCTGCCGGAGCAGTACGAGAAGGTGATGACCGGCAGCCTGGAAAAGCAGAAGTCCGCCCTTCTCCACGAGTCGAACGAGAAGAATCAGTTCAAGGACGTCAAGTGGGACGGGAACGACAAAATGATCGTGAAGAACCCGGAAGGCAAGGACGTCACCTTCATCCGCGTCAAGTAAGTCTAAGTTAGCCTGGTTGACTCAAAAAACCGTATACTTTGTGGGATGACTGCAAGGGCTCAGTCGCCTTGGCGAAACAAGCACATTCAAGAAACCGCTTGCTGGGCTCTAGGGTGCGGTTTGATTGGGTTTCTGATGCCCAACACGTGGGTCTTGTTTGTCTTTGTGGCAGTTGTATCTGTGCTCGTATCATTCTTTAGCTTTGATCCGATGCAGAGAATATCTAAAATGAATGTTGCCTCCGCATTGCTTACTATAGGGGCTGTGAGCCTTGTGTCAGATATGCGGGACGGCTTGGTTGATGTTAGACAGAATCGTCCAACGGCTATATGTGAGGACGGCACATACAGTTACTCTGCAAGTCGAAGTGGCACTTGCTCCTGGCATGGGGGAGTTCAAGTTTGGCATCCCCATATTGCTCCTGTTTCTAATCCCTGGTGGCTTGGTTTATAGAGGCACAAGTTGAAGCCTATAGTAGATGTTGAAGTTGTGAAGAGTGAGCCTGGGCAAAACTTGCGTAGGGCTGAATTTGTGGTGTCTTGCTTCCGCTTGGTAGTTTCAACGGTTCTTTTTGTTGGAGTGGGTTTGATAGCTTTCAACAGAGAATTTGGATATGCGGGGAAAGTTGCCCCTGGTCAGCTTTCTGAAGCAACCGACCATGATGGGGTGGCCGTAAGTAGAGAGGAGGAAGCGGGCACTCGAATTAAGGCTTATGTAGATGATATTGGAGAAGATACTAAGTCAGACGAGAGTGCGCCTTTAGCAGATATTAGCGTTTCTTCAGGTGGGTTGTCAGAGCATGGCTCCAATTCGCCCACCCATAGTAGTGAAGCGCAGATGTATTCTGATGTGGATAATAGCCTCGTCAAGAAAAGAATAGATAATAAAGTTGAAAGTTTTTCAGTTGGTTCTAACGAATCTGAAGTCTTAGCAGTAATGGGTGTGCCTGATACAAGGGACGAAATTGGTGATGAAACCTGGCTCGGTTACAAGCAGTCACGAGTCATCTTGTTGCGGGGAAACGTGCATGAATATAGAAACGCTGGTAATTTGAGGGTGGTTGAAGAAGTTGCTTTGGATTATACGTTGAAAGCATTTACTGTCGGCTCTTCGACAAAAGAACTTATCAGCGTAATGGGCACGCCGACGGAGCGATCAGTTATTGGTAGCCAGACATGGCTTTACTTTGGGCGTTCTCGTGTAGTTTTAGAGGATGACGTTGTAACTCAGTATAGAAATCAAGGGGATTTGAAAGTTGCTCTTACATCGTCAGATAGCATCTCAAGCGCTTTCTATGTCGGCGCAACTGAAGCTGAAGTGATAGCAGTTATGGGAACTCCTACCGCCTATGAAAAAGTTGGCCGGGAAACCTGGATGTACTTTGGCCTTTCAAGAGTTGTTTTTGAAGATGGTCGAGTAACGAAATATTCAAACCGAGGGGATTTGAAAATAAAGTAAGTCGTCAGGTTTTGGAGATATTTAGTGTCTCCAAAACCCGACACGGTAACTACGCGACGGTGATGTCGTCGAGCAGATAGACATCCTGGATGGCATTGAGGAGCTTGACGCCTTCATCCATCGACTTCTGGAAGGCTTTGCGGCCGGAGATCAGGCCCATGCCGCCCGCCCGCTTGTTGATCACGGCGGTCACCACAGCGTCCTGCAGGTCGTTGGAGCCTGAAGCGCCGCCCGAGTTGATCAGTCCGGCCCGGCCCATGTAGCAGTTCGCCACCTGGTAGCGGGTCAGGTCGATGGGATGGTCGCTGGTCAGTTCGGTGTAGATCCGCTCATCCAGCTTGCCGTAGGAGCTGCCGCCGCTGTTGAGCGCCTTGAATCCGGCGTTGCATTCGGGCATCTTCTGCTTGATGATGTCGGCCTCGATGGTCACGCCCAGGTGGTTGGCCTGGCCGGTGAGGTCGGCAGCAAGGTGGTAATCCTTGTCCTGCTTGAACTCGTTGTTGCGGAGGTAGCACCACAGGATGGTGCCCATGCCCAGCTCGTGCGCAAGCTGGAAGGCTTCGCTCACTTCGACAAGCTGGCGGCCCGACTCATCGCTGCCAAAGTAGATTGTCGCGCCGATGGCGACCGCGCCCATATCCCACGCCTGCTGAACCTGCGCGAACATGATCTGGTCGAATTTGTTCGGGTAGGTCATCAACTCGTTGTGGTTCACCTTGACGATGAAGGGAATCTTGTGCGCGTACTTGCGGCTGCAGGCCCCCAGCACGCCCAGGGTCGAGGCGACAGCGTTGCATCCGCCCTCAATGGCCAGCTTGACGATATTCTCGGGATCGAAGTAATCCGGGTTCTTCGCAAAGCTCGCGCCGGCGCTGTGCTCGATGCCCTGATCGACCGGAAGGATGCTCAGGTAGCCCGTATTGGCCAGGCGCCCATGCTTGTTCAGGTCGTTCAGGCTGCGCAGGGTCTGGCTGTTTCGGTCGGTGATGGTGAAGATGTCGTCGACAAAAGTCGGGCCAGGGAGATGAAGACGGCCTTTGTCAATCGTCTGGCAGGTGTGGTTGAGAAGACTGTCGGCCTGGTCGGCCAGCACATTCTCAATTTCGGCTAAAGTCATTCCGGGCGCCGCGGACATGCGCGTTTTTTACCCTGCCGCCTCCGATAGGCCCCAGGGCACGGGCCGGGCAACCCGGGACAAGCCGACTAGGTATAGATGGATCGTCAGTCATGTTTTATTGCGTTAGGGTGAGGGGTTTCGGGCTGGCCATGTTGGCCGCCTGTGCGGCAATGGGGGTTGCCGGGCAAGAACAGGAGCCGCAGAAGCTCACGTTGGAAAAGGCGCTCATGATCGCCCGCCAGAACAACGGCACGGTGCGGGCCGCCTATTTCAACTATCTTTCGGCAGAGGCTTCAACCCGGGTGACAGAGGCCGCCTTCCTGCCCACCGTGACGCCCCGGCTCGTCATTGATGAGAACCGGCTGGAGCAGCACACGGGCCTCTTTCAAGGCTTCACCCGCAGCTCCACCACCTCGGCAGAACTGAACGCCAACTGGCGGCTGCTCGACAGCGGTGAGCGGCGCTACAGCCAGCGGCAGGCCGCATTCTCCGAAGAACAGGCGGAGCTGAGCGCCCTGCAGACTCTGCGGGAGACGCTCTTCAGCGTCCACTCGAATTTCTACGAGGCTCTTCGCGCACAGGAACTGCTGAAGGTGCAGGAGGATCAGGTGAAGCGGGCCGAAGAGATCCTCAAAGCGACGGAGTTCCGGTCCGACCCCACCATCGGCGATCTGCCGCGGAAGGATGTCTCCCAGGCCCGAGCCGATTTTCTGAACGCCCAGGTTTCGTACCAGTCGGCCAACAACCAGGTGGCCAATGCGGAGGCCAGCTTGAAGGCGGTCATCGGTATCGATCAGGATGAGCTGCCGGAACTGGTCGAGCCTGAGCTTGGTCCGCTGACCTCGCTCGACTACACGCTGGATCAAGCCCTGCAGGAAGGGCTGGAGAATCGCGCCGATCTTGAAGCCAATCGCCAGGGTCTTCGGGCGCAGGAGGTGCGGGTGGACGCCGCCCGGCTCGCCACGCGCATCCAGTATTCGCTCGACGCCAGCTTTACGCGGTCTTTCTCTGAAGATGTTTTTGACCGAGGGGGGCTCATCCTCCAGGCCGCGTTGCCGCTCTACGACGGAAAAAGCAGCAACGAACAGCTCAAGGCGACCCGGTTCAACAAAGAGTCCTTCGAAGCCTCTCTGCGGCAAGCCGAGCTGAATGCTAAAGCCGAAATCGAGTCGGCCTACAAGGCGTACTCCCAGAATCTGATCCGCATCCAAGCGGCGAATGCTGCGCTGGAGGCGGCGCAGGAGAATTACCGCTTCGCTTCCGATTCTATGCGGCTGGGTGCGGGGACGCTGCTTGAGGTGCTCGCGGCTCAGGTCACGCTGACCACGGCGGAAGTGAACCAGGTGCAGGCGCAGTACGACCTTCTGATCAGCGAAGTCCAACTCCGCTTGGCCACGGGCCGACCGATGCCCGGAGAGCGGGTCGAATGAGCGAAGCAGAAGGACGGAAAGCGGTCATTCAGGTCGAGGACCTGACCAAAACCTATGTGATGGGCGAGACGCTGGTGCGCGCGCTGCGCGGCGTCAACCTGACCATCTACGAGGGCGAATTCGTGGCGATCATGGGGCCGTCCGGTTCGGGCAAGTCCACCTTTATGAACATGATCGGCTGCCTCGACCGGCCCAATTCCGGGCAGTACTTTCTCAATGGCGAAGAGGTCTCTCGGATGGGCGATAGCCAGCTTGCGGAGATCCGCAACGAATATATCGGCTTCGTCTTTCAGACCTTCAACCTGCTGCCGCGAACGACGGCGATCAAGAACGTCGAGCTTCCGCTGATGTACGCGGGAGCGAAAGCGCGCAAGGAGAAGGCGATCTCGGCGCTTGAGCGGGTCGGCCTCGGCCAGCGCGTGCACCACCGGCCGAATGAGCTTTCCGGCGGCCAGCAGCAGCGCGTGGCCATCGCTCGCGCCATCGTGAACGATCCCGTGATCGTCCTGGGCGACGAGCCGACAGGCAACCTGGACAGCCGCACGGCGGAGGAGATCATGGCCCTTTTCCAAGACCTCAACCGCTCGGGCAAAACGGTGATCATCGTCACCCACGAAGACGACATCGCCCAGCACTGCGGGCGCATCGTCCGCTTTCGCGACGGTGAGATTCAGTCCGACGAAGTCATCAGCGACCCCATCGACGCCCGCGAGGAGCTGCGCCTGATGGACGACAAAAAGGACGAGTCTGAAGCGACCTTGGCTGTGCCGTCAGAATAGGCAACGGTAAATCAGGCTGGTCGGAGGGACCCGCTCGGAATCTGCCCAAAATGGAGGCCGGAGTGGCTCCGCACCGCATCATCTTCCTTTTGATCGGCCTCGCCTTCACGGGCGTAGGGATAGCGGGCTATATCCTTCCCGGCCTCCCCGGGACGGTCTTCATCATTCTCGCGCTCTGGTGCTTCAAGCGCAGCAGCCCCAGGCTGGAAGCCTGGCTCCTGAATCACAAGTGGTTTGGCTCGATTCTCAGGGATTGGGATGAGAACCACTGGATTTCGGCGCGCGTCAAGTGGATTTCCGTCAGCTGCATCTGGCTTTTCGGCATCGGCTCGATTGTCCGCATCCACAACCCTTGGATCGTCGGATCGGTTCTGCTGATGGCGATCGGCGGGACGGTCTACATCCTCATGCAGAAGACGAAGCCGGTTGGGGCCTCTGCCGAGGTGGCGAAGCCCATTCCCAGCACGCTGAGTCGATAAACCGCCACGGGATCTCATCCCCCTTTCCCGGCGCAAGGCCGACCCTCACCGTTTCAAACACCTCGACGACCGGCTCCTGCGGCACGATCCGCAGCGGACTATGCGGAGCCAGCAGGTCGATTCCGTAGTGCGCTGCATCGATGCCGTAGGCGGCACAGATCTTGCCGGGGCCGCTCAGCAGGTCGTACTCCCGCCTGGCCTTTGGCCGATTCGCCTTCATCTCTTCAATCCCCGTGAGCGGCTTGGCCGCGCGGATCAGCAGGGCGCCGGGCACTCCGTCCGGCTGGGAGGCGACATTGAGCATCCAGTGGGTGCCATAGCAGAAGTAGACGTAGCAAAGCCCGGGCGGTCCAAAGAGGGCGCGATTGCGCGGTGTGCGTCCGCGATAGGCATGGCTGCCGGGGTCGTCGGGGCCGTTGTAGGCCTCCACCTCGACAATCTGGGCTGTCATCCGGCCCGAGACCAGATGACAGCCCAACAGCCGCTTTGCGGCTTCCGGCGGCGATAGCCGCTCCAGGTCGCTCCGCAGAGACTCCGGCATTATCTGCCTGAGATCTGCTGATAGATTCCGGCGTCGATGTACTGTCCGCCGCGCGTCTGCTTGCACGAGATCGCCAGCAGGTTGTCGCCGTCGCGCAGATTCACGCCGTCCAGCCTCACCCACACGTAGTCGGAGGTGTAGCTGGCCAGCTCCTTCACCTTGACGCCGTTCAGATAGATCACGGCATCTTCGTCGTGGTGGATCTTGAGCCAGACATCGCCTTCGCCATCGGCGCGGAAGGTGCGGCGCACCCAGATGCTGTTGCTGCTCCACTCCGTCCCGATGCGCGCGCCGGGCGTCCCTTCGGTTCCGAAGCCGCCGCGGCCCGACTTCCAGTCGGAGTCATCGAAGGAGGCTTGATGCCAGTCCAGCGGGGGCTCCTGCTCAGTGTACCGCCAGTTGGCCGGAGCTTCATCGGCGGTCGCCGCGATGGAGTTGAAGACCGGGGGATTGCCGTAGAGCCGCGTATTGATGCGCGCGATTTCGTCGATGGGCATCTTGATGATCGCGCGGTCGTAAGTCATCAGTCCGTTGACCTCGCCCTCCACGTCGGTGGTCTGCGTGTAGATCGCCGCGCTGAGTCCGGTCTTGCCGCGCAGGATGTGGAGCGCATCGATCAGCTCGACATAGCGCCGCTTCAGGTTCTGACGGTCTTCGTAGCTCTGGTAGCCCCAGTTGCGGTCCTTCTGCCACAGGTGGCCTTCCATCGGCAGGCCGAGTCCGCCGAACTCACCCAGGACGATGGCGCGGTCCGAGAGCGGGTCGGGGGAGCTTGGCCCGGGGTAGGCGTGGATGTCCAGAACATCGCCGGCCGTGGTGAAGTTGCCGCCGCTGGCGGGGTTGACCAGGCGGCTCGGATCGTACGCCTTGGTCCACTGGGTGATGTCCTTGGTTTCGAACTGCCCCCAGGCTTCATTGAACGGAATCCAGATGCCGATGGAAGGGAAGCAGCGCAGGCTGTCGATGATCGCCTTCCACTCGACTCGGTAGTTCGAGGCCGACTCTTCCGAGCGATCGGCATCGGGATTCGGGTTCTCGACGCGCCAGTTCATATCCCAGCGCGGACTGCGGTCGCCGTTCGGCATGTCCTGCCAGACGATCAGACCGAGTTCGTCGCAATGGCGATACCAGCGGGCGGGCTCGGTCTTGACGTGCTTGCGGACCGTGTTGAAGCCCATGCGCTTGGTGATCTCAAGGTCGTAGCGGAGGGCTTCGTCGGTGGGGGCGGTGTAGAGTCCATCCGGCCACCAGCCCTGGTCCAGCGGGCCGTACATGAAGATCGGCTCTCCATTCAGGGCCAGGTGGGGGCCGTTGATCGTGTGTTCCAGCGAAAACTCGCGGATGCCGAAGTAGGTGCGGACCTCGTCGGTGACCTCGCCGTTTCTCACGAGCTTCAGGTCAACGTCATACAGGGAAGGGCGCTCGGGGCTCCAGAGTTCGGCATCGGGAACGTGGAACTCCAGTGACGTCGAGGCGTCGCCTTCGAAATCCATGACATGCTTGCCGCGAAGGGAAACCGAGCCCTTGATCAGCGTACCGACTTCGTCGGACGTGCTCTCCACGATCAGGCGGACGTTGCCATTGGTCTCGGTGACAGCGTAGCTCGATACGATCTGCTCGGTCGGCACCGGCTCAAGCCACACCGTCTGCCAGATGCCGGTGACGGGCGTGTACCAGATGCCCTCCGGGTTCATCCGCTGCTTGCCGACAGGCTGGTAGCCCTGGTCTGTCGGATCCCACACGCGGATGGTGATGGTGTTCTCGCCGGCCTTCAGGTGATCCGTGATGTCGAAGGAAAAGGGATCATAGCCGCCCGTATGGCTGCCGGCCCGCTGTCCGTTGACGAAGACGGAGCAGGTCCAGTCCACCGCGCCGAAGTTGAGGCGGATGCGCTGATTCCAGCCTTCCGGCACTTCGAAGGTGCGGCGGTACCAGAGGGATTCCTCTTTGGCGACCCGCTTCTGCACGCCGGAAAGGTGGCTCTCCACCGGGAACGGAACCCGGATGTCGCCCTGGCCGCCGCTCCATTCCTCCTGGCTGGCGGGAACGATGGCGTACTCCCACATGCCGTTCAGATTCATCCATTCGTCGCGGACGAGCTGGGGGCGGGGGTACTCCTGATGAGGGTCGGCGACGGCGGCCTCCTCAGACCAGCGAGTCGTAAGAGTGGCTTGTTGGGCGGATGTCGATTGGGTTTCGGTGAGCATGGCGGTTCCAAAAAGCAGCGCAAGCACGGTCCTAATTTACTGTTACGCCAACGCCGGGGGCAACACCGCTAATGGGAGGAGCGGAACTGATCGACGATTTCCGCCATTTTCTTGAGCGCAGCTCCGGCAATCACCACCGTCACCTCGTCGCCGCGCTGCAGAACGGTCTGGCCGCTGGGGACGATTTCTGAGCCGTGCCGCTTGAGCGTGACTATCAGGCATCCGGTGGGCAGGCCGACATCCTTGAGGGCCTGGCTCTCCACCGGGCTGCCGTGCTCCACCACCAAGTCTTCCAGCACCGGCTCGTCTTCGTGGATTTCGATATCCGGGTCGCGCCGCAGGTCGCGGGCGAGCAGCTCTTCGTAGATCGGCTTGCCGCGCAGGGCTTCGCTGGTGACGGCAGCAGTGAAGCAGGCGAGCAGCAGGAAGAGGAGAAGATCGTAGTTGGCCGTCATCTCCATGATGAGGATGACGCCCGTCAGCGGCGCGCGGACCGAGGCGCTGAAGAGCGCCGCCATGCCGATCATCGCCATCGCGCTGGCTTCGATGCCGATGCTCGGAAAAGCGGCAATCGAAAGCTGACCGCAGAGCTGGCCGACCAGCGCGCCGATGACCAGCATCGGCGCAAAGATTCCGCCCGGCGCGCCGGAGCCATAGCTGAAGGCCGTAAAGAGAAACTTGAGCACCAGGAGCCAGAAGAGGAACGGCAGGAACTGCATGCCGTTGAATTCGCCCGAGATCACCATCTCTGCCGCATGGTGGCCGCCGCCGGCGGCAAGGGGCATCCACACGAGAATCAGGCCGCCGATGAGGCCCATCAGGGCGGGGCGATGCTTCGGCTTGAGCTTGGGAATCTTCTGGAAGACGGTCAGCGAGCCGATCAGCCCTCGATTAAAGAGCAGTCCGATCAGGCCGCAGACAAGGCCGATGACGAGGGCGACTGGCAGAGCCGAGAGGGGCGGGGTTGGGTGACTTCCCACAACAAAGCTGGGAAGCTGGCCGGTCATCAGCCGCGCGATCACGTTGCCCACCACGCTTGCCACAAGGGCGGTGCCGTAGGTGAGGGGGGAGAGTTCCCGCTGAAGCTCTTCGATGACGAAGAAGAAGCCGGAGAGCGGCGCGTTGAAGGCGGCGGAGAGTCCGGCTCCGGCCCCCGCCGAAACCAGCTGAGATTCAGCCCGCTTGGAGACGTGCAGCTTGCGGGCGAGGCCCTCGGCAACGGCTGCACCCATCTGCACGGTTGGCCCTTCCCGACCAAGCGAGAGTCCGGCCCCCAGAGCCATCAGGCCGCCGACGAGCTTTACCCCGATCACCCGAAGCCAGCGGAACGGGCGCAGCCTAAGAAGAACCGCTTTGACGTGGGGAATGCCGCTGCCCGCGGCCTCCGGCGCGAAGCGCGTGGTCAGCCAGCCCGCGCCCAAACCGAGCGCGGCACAGAGGACGGGGAGGACAACGTAGTCGGGGACAGGGGTGGTTCGGACGAACTCCAGGAGCATCGTCCTGCCGGTTTCGATGCCATAAATCGACCACTGAAAGACAACCGCGATCAGGCCGGAGAAGACGCCGATGACTGCGGCAAGGGCGT
The DNA here is from genome assembly GCA_965652385.1 of uncultured Fimbriimonadaceae bacterium. Lineage (GTDB taxonomy): Bacteria > Armatimonadota > Fimbriimonadia > Fimbriimonadales > Fimbriimonadaceae > JBGSIR01. Next base: position 26,093 of record CBFGUV010000003.1, on the reverse strand, counting down.
ACTGCTGGCGGCGGCGCTCCGTAAGGATGCGGCGCTGCTTCTGTTCGCGGCGATAGGCGGCCGATTCGCTCTGCTCTGGATCAAGAGCACCCTGCGGGGGAGCCTCCGCCATCTGCCCTTATGTTACTTGGCGCAGGTTGCCGCAAGTCAGGACAGCGCCGGGCGGAACCGCTTCCGCCCGACGCCGAGGGTCAGAATCGCGCCCCGACCATGAGGGCCGGATGCTCCGATTCGATCAGATAGATGCCCGCCAGCCAGCGATCCCATGAGTAGGTCACAAATGGGTTGACCGCGTGGCCGTCGTCCTGGATGCCGAAGCTCCACAGGCCGCTTGGGCTGTACTTGACGCCGCCGACGAAGTGGGCATGATCCTCATTGGATCGGAATCCCACACCGCCGTACACGTTGAGCCGCCCTTCGCGCAGGGCGAAGTTCTTCTCCAGCGTCGCCGCATAGCCCGGGTTGCCGGTGCCGATCCCCTGCACGCCTGCACTCAGATTGAGAGCGGGGGCGTTTTCGGTTTCGACAATCGGCTGCCATGCGGCCAGAACGCGAAAGGCATTCTGCCGCCATAGGTGAGCCACGCCGAACTGCAGTCGCGGATTGACGCGCCGCCAGATGAATGTCTCGGCGGTAGTCACCGTGCTTGGGGCATAGACGGTGTTGATGAGCCAGTCTGTCTGTACGGCCGAACTGGCCGCATATCCGCCCGCGGCTCACAGCGGGCAATGAGGCTGCGACTCCTGCTCTTGAGCGGCGGCGATGGCCGACGCCATTAGCACAGCGCAGAGCGCGATGTTCTTATTGATCTCTTTTCTCCTTGTTTTTGGTCGTGTGATTCTGCGAAGGTCGAAGAAAATCACACGCAAGGAGGCGGACGGGGAAGATCGGTGGGAGTGGGGTCGCGCCCGCCAAGCGGTAGCGAGTCAGCGGCAAGGCGAATCACCGGGAGCGGCGCATCAAGCACCGGCAGGACCGGTATTGTCGGAAGGATAGCAAAGGCGAAGTCCAGCGCGGGCAGGTACGGTGCGTGCTGCGGACCCTTCTCGCCGGTGATGCGGGCCTGCCGGCTGCATTGATCGCAGTCGGGCTGCTCTTCCAGCGGACAGCAGGTGACCTTCTCCTCTTTGGGACAGCAAAGCTTAGCGCCGCACAGCCCGGCGCAGAACGCCGGGAGGGTTGTCGCGAGCAGCAGGCTCAACGACAGCAGGAGCGGAAGAACTTTTCGCCCAGACCTCACCACTCTCTATTTTAGGTGATGTAGCATCCAAAAATGCCGCGCTATGAGATCGCTGATGTTCCGGGCCGGTCGTGGACGCTGCCGTCTGACTTCTACACGGGGCCGCAGGCTTTTGCCGAGAGCCGCGAAAAAATCTTCGCGCGGTCGTGGCAATACGTCACGGATGCGGACCATCTGAAGACCCCCAACTGGGCGCATCCGTTCACGCTGCTTGAGGGCGTTTTGGATGAGCCGCTCATGTTCACGCGGGACCGGGATGACCAGGTTCACTGCCTCAGCAATGTCTGCACCCACCGCGGCACCCTGGTGTGCGAGGGGGCGGGCGGGCAGAACTCTCTGCGCTGCCGCTACCATGGACGCCGCTTTGATCTCGACGGTAAGTTCCGCTCCATGCCCGAGTTCGATGAGGTTGAGAATTTCCCCTCAGAATCGGACAGCCTCGCCGCCGTGCCTTGGGGGAAGTGGCGCAAGTTTCTCTTTGTCTCCCCCAACCCCGCCGCGCCCCTGGATCAGGTCTTTGCGGAGATTGAGCGCCGCGTCGGCTGGATGCCGATTGAAGAGTTCGTCTTCGCGCCGGAGCGGGCCCGGGATTACATGGTCAAGGCGCACTGGGCGCTCTACGTTGACAACTATCTCGAAGGCTTCCACATTCCCTACATCCACGCCAGCCTGAACGAGACGCTGGACTACAGCAACTACACCGTTGAGATGTTCGACTACGGCAACCTGCAGCTTGGCGTCTCATCGGGTGGGGAAGAGGTGTTCGATCTGCCCCAGTCCTCTCCTGATTACGGACGCGACATCGCCGCCTACTACTACTGGCTCTTCCCGAACCTCATGCTGAACTTCTACCCCTGGGGTCTCTCCATCAATGTTGTGCGGCCGCTGGCTCCAGATCGGACAAAGGTTTCCTTCATCCCCTTTGTCTGGGATGAGTCGAAGCTTGGCTCAGGAGCCGGGGCTGAACTTGACCGCGTGGAGCGGGAAGATGAGGCCGTTGTGGAGGCCGTGCAGCGCGGACTTCGCTCTCGCTACTACGAACGAGGCCGGTTCTCGGCGAAGCGGGAAAATGGCGTGCATCAGTTCCACCAGATGATTGCGGAGGCGATGGCCTGATGAGCCCGCGCGTTGTGGCGGCGGTCGGTGCGATCAGCTTTGCGCTGGCGATTGTTTTTGGAGCCTTTGGGGCACATGCGCTTCGGGATCAGATTTCGGAGTCGGCTTTGGACACCTTCAAGACCGGACAGCTCTATCACGCTTTGGCTTCGCTTGGGCTCTTGGCAGCGGGTGGGCTGGGGCAGGTGTTCAACCGAAAGGTGAGTGTGCACGCCTTGCTGATGATCTTCGGCATCCTCGTCTTCTCCGGCTCGCTCTACCTGCTCGCGGTGACGGGTATTCGGTGGCTGGGAGCGATCACGCCCATCGGCGGAGTGCTGCTGATCACCGCGTGGGTGATGATGGGCGTGTCGCTGGCGAAAGCCGATCAGTCTCCGGTGTCCTGATACTTGCGCCGCATGGCGGCGAGCAGGCGGACCATGTCGGTCTGGATCTGTTCGTACCCTGGTTTATTCCAGAGGTTGTTCTTCTCGCGGGGATCGGTCTGGAGGTCGTACATCTCCCACTCTTGCTTCGTGTAGAACTCCATCAGCTTGAAGCGGTCGGTGCGGACTCCGCGATGCGGCGCGACCCGGTGCGGCTGGGGATACTCGTAGTAGTGGTAGTAGATCGCGGAGCGCCAGTCGGGGTTGTCGTCGCCCTCCAGAATCGGCCGGAGGCTCAGCCCCTGCATGTCATCGGGAATGCCGACTCCGGCCATGTCGAGGAAGGTCTCGGCAAAGTCGAGATTCTGGGCCAGCGCATCGGAGCGGGACCCGGGTTCGGTGACGCCGGGCCACTTCACGATGAGCGGAGTGCGGAGCGAGGGCTCATACATCCACCGCTTGTCGTACCAGCCGTAATCGCCCAGATAGAAGCCTTGGTCGGATGAGTAGATGACGATGGTGTTGCGGTCCATGCCGGACAGCTTCAGGTAGTCCATGATCGCGCCAACCGAATCATCGACCGACTGCACGACGCGCAGGTAATCCTTGATGTACCGCTGATAGTAGTAGCGGGTCAGGTCTCGGCCTGAAAGATTCATCCTGTCAAACGCCTCGTTGCGCGGGCTGTAGTGCTGCTCCCAGATCGCGCGCTGCTCGGCGTTCAGCCGATCCGGCGCTTCGCCGATCTTGAGGTCGTAGCGGCGGTTGAAGTGGCTCGCGATGGACATCTCGTTTTCTGCCGCCGAAGAGGTGTAGGTGGACCAATCGTCGAAGAGGTCGGGCGGCTCGGGGATGGTCTGGCCCTCGAAGAGGTCCATGTATTTCGGCTCCGGCTCCCAGTTGCGGTGGGGCGCTTTGTGCTGGACCATGAGCATAAAGGGCTTCTCTTTTCCGTGCTCCGCCAGCCAGTTGACGGCCTTCTCGGTGATGATTGTCGTTGTGTAGCCGGTGTGCGGGGTGTCCCCCTTCGCGGACCGGAAAACCGGGTTGTAGTACGGCCCTTGGCCGATGAGATGCTCCCAGTAGTCGAAGCCGGTCGGCTCGCTCTGCAGGTGCCACTTGCCGATCAGAGCGGTCTGGTAGCCCGCCTGCCGGAGAAGCTTGGGAAAGGTCTGCTGAGTGTTGTCGAACTGCCTGCCGTTGTCGATGTGCCCGTTGATGTGGCTGTGCTTTCCGGTGAGGATGACCGCCCGGCTCGGCGCGCAGATCGAGTTGGTGACAAAGCAGTTTTCAAAGAGCATCCCCTCGCTGGCCAGTTGGTCGATATGGGGTGTGCGGTTGATCCGCGACCCGTACGCGCTGATCGCATGAGACGCATGGTCGTCGCTGAAGACGAAGATGATATTCGGCCGCTGGCTCTGGGCATGAGCGGCGGCTGCGACAAAGGCGAGGGCGGGGATCAGGAGTCTTTTCATGGTCTCTTGATGCAGCGGAATCCGGAGTGGAGCAGTCCGGTGTCGGGAGAACTTTTCATGCGAGTGCTGGGGCGGTAGCCGCGGCAATAGTTCTCGGCGCAGAGAAACGAGCCGCCGCGCAGCACGCGGGCGGGCGCATTCGGTTCATCGGGGTTGAAGCTGTCCTTCGGTCCCTTTGGGTTGTTCGGGTCAGCATCTTTGTAGGCGTCGGGGCGATACCAGTCTAGGCACCACTCCCACACGTTGCCGGAGATGTCGTAGAGGCCGTAGTCGTTGGGCGGGAAGCTCTTGACCGGAGCGGTGTAGAGAAAGCCGTCGCGGTTCTCATTTTTAGCCGGGAAGACACCCTGCCAGATGTTCGCCATCTGCCGACCCTCGGGATGAAGCTGTTTGCCCCACGAGTACGCCCAGCCTTCGTGACCGCCGCGGGCGGCAAACTCCCATTCGGCTTCTGTCGGCAGCGACTTGCCCGCCCACTCGGCGTAGGCGAGGGCATCCTCATAGGCGACCTGGACGACCGGATGATCCTCCTTGCCTTCAATCGTGGAGTTTGGCCCGAGCGGGTGCCGCCAATCGGCGGTCGGCTGATACTTCCAGCCCGCGCCCTTGTCGCCATCCATCTCAAAGACCAGCGCGCCGGGAACCAGCAGCTTCGGGTCGGCGCCGGGGAAGTCGTCGGGGTTTAGAGGCCGCTCGGCGATGGTCTTGTAGCCGGTGGCTTCGACGAACGCGGCGAACTGGGCATTGGTGACCTCGGTTTCATCCATCCAGAAACCATCCACGGTCACCTCGTGAACGGGCCGTTCATCGACGAGCCCGTCTATGCTTCCCATCTGAAAGGTGCCCCCGGGAATCCAGACCATGCCCTCCGGCGCGGTGCCTGGCTCCGGCTGGACCGCCGTTTCCCTGCCGGGTTCAAGAGCGGGCGGCGCGGGGGCTTCTGCCTGCGGCTGACAGCCGCAGGCGAAGAGGACGAGCCCCGCACCAAGGAAGCCAGAGAACCTCACACCTCTAACTTACCGCAGGCTCCTGCTCATCTTTCTTTTGCCGCATCAGCGCCTTCCAGACCAGCAGGGGACCAGGACTTGCCAGAGCGGAGGAGAGGAACATCGACGATCTCACGCTGACAAATTCGGCCATCGCGCCGATGCCCGGACCGCCCAATATCTCGCCGATGCTGTGCGCCTGGCCGGAGAAGGAGAGGACGGTTGCCCGCACCTTGCTCTCGGCATTCAGATTAAGCCAGGCGGTGTTCAGCGGCTCGATGCTGCGGCGGAGCGTGCGGACGATGAGGAAGCCGACAATCGCCACCCAGAAGCTGCCGCTCAAACCAAAGAGGAGCAGGAAGATTGCCAGCAGTGCGAATATCCAGAACGAAGCCCGGATGACCGCAGACTGGCTCTCCATATCGACCCGCTTGCGGATGAACCCGACCGCCCATGCCGAGGTGAGCAGGCCCGCCGAGTTGAGGATCGCCCACCAGGTCGCTTCGGGCAGCGCGCCGAGGCTGGGCAGGCCGAACTCGTCGATGACCAGCTTCTGCCACAGACGGTCAAAACCTTCGCTGCTCAACCCGACAAGAAAGGTCGTTCCCAGCGCAAAAGCGAGCAGGGCACGGGTGCGCATCAGGTGGAACCCGCCCGCCAGCGTCCGCCGCATCGACTCAAGGCTATGCACCCGCTCCGCCGAGCGGTCAAAGCCCTTCTCCGGCATGTAGCGGATCAGGAAAAAGCCGAGGATGACAAAGCCGACGGCTCCGGCATAGATCGGCGCGGCGAGGCCCCAAAAGACAAATGCGGCTGCCGCCCAAGTGCCGACAAACCTGCCCAGGAAGCCTGCCTGGGTTCCGTAGACGAAGACATCGCCCGCGGCCATATACTCGCCTTCGGCATGGGTCAGCTCATCGGCGACCCACGCCTCCCGCGCGCCGCTGATGAAGGTTTCGCCGACACCCCAGATCACCGCCGCCACCGCCTGCGCCCAAAAGATCGGGGCGGCGGCCATCACGGCAAAGCCGACGCCAAAGAGCATGCAGCCGATGATCACGCTGAGCCGGCGGCTGACCACATCGGCCACAACACCGGTCGGCACCTCGCATGTGAAGATGGTGATCTCCATGATCGTGCCGAGAATCACAAGCTGAAAAGCCGTCAGCCCCGCCACTTCGATCTTGAAGGGCGTCGCCATGGTCATCACAAGGCCGAAGAGAAGGCCCTGCGATAGGCAGATCAGGCGATAGAGCTTGGCCGGATGAAGTCCGGCCAACTAGCTGACCACCATTTGGTTATCCATCCGCATCCAGCTTGCTCAGGTCCGGCCGCTTGGTGTGATGCTTTACTCGCTTCTGCAGCTCCCAACCGAGAGTGCAGAGTTCGCTTTCGCTGTGCAGCTGTCCGATCAGGCTGAGCCCGCTGGTGCCGGACATCGGAAGGTAGAGCTGAGGGTGGCCGGTGAGGTTGGTGGTCAGCAAAAGGTGGGAGCCGCGATCCGGCGCGAGGACGATGTCGTACTCGGCCATCTCTTCGGCAAACCGTTCCTGGTGCAGCCGCCTGGCTCGCAGCGACTGAACGTACTCCACCGCCGGTACATAGCGATGCGTGCGGAAAATGTTGGGCCACATCGACTCTTGAATCGTGTTCACGTCGCCGCTTCGGGTGATCGTATCGAACGAGGCGGCGGCTTCAACGGAAAGCCCAAGCGTCAAGCCTTCACCCGGTGGAGTGATTTCGACCTCCTCGGGACGCACACCCATATCGCGCAGCACCGCCGTCCACTCGCCATCTGCAGAACCCTTCAGCACTCCGACCCGCAGGGTGTTCAGGTTGAGGCGTCGAATATCGGTATAGCGGTTGGCTTGGTAGCCGCCGAGAATCTGCGGCGGAGCGATTGCGGCGAGCACGAGGCTGCAGTCCATCGCCGTCCGGCAGATCGGACCGGCCTTGTCCATCGTCCACGAGAGCGGCATCGCGCCGTACAGGTTCACCTTGCCAAAAGTGGGGCGCAGACCGGTGACCCGGCAGCGATTGGAGGGCGAGACGATGCTGCCCAGAGTCTCGGTGCCGATGGTGAAGGCGACCAGCCCGGCGGCCATCGCCGAGGCCGAGCCCGCCGACGATCCGCTGGAGCCCTGTGCGGGATTCCAGGGGTTCTTGGTGCGGCCCTTGAACCAGTGGTCGTTCATGGCGAGTGCGCCCAGACTGAGCTTGGCGCAGAGCACCGCTCCGGCTTCGCGGAGCCGATTCACGACTTCGGCGTCGTAGTCAAAGACCTGATCGACGTACGGCTCCGCGCCCCAGGTGGTCGGCGCGCCCTTCACCGCGAAGAGGTCTTTGATCCCGTAGGGGATGCCGTGAAGCGGGCCGCGATAGATGCCTTTGGCCATCTCTTCATCGGTCTTTTTGGCTTCGGCCAGCGCCCGCTCTTCCAGCAGTGTGATCACGCAGAGCAGCTTCGGCCCGTACTCCTTGAGCCGTTTGAGATAGATGTTCGTGAGTTCGGTTGAGGAGATCTTCTTGTTCTTGATCAGCCCGCCGAGCTCTTCAACGGTCATGAAGGCGACGTCTTCGTCGCTTGCCGGTCGGGCGGGATTCGGCAGCGGCACCTGGGTCCAGGGGTATTCGACGCGCTCAATGTATTCGGTCTGTGTCGGCGGAGAGAAGTCGGCGACGAACCGCGTGGCGGGCGGGGTGTTGTAGTTGATGTCCAGCCTGCGGATGCTTTCGTACTGTCTGCGGAAGCCGCGCACTTCGCGTAGAGACGCCTCACGCTCCTCTTCTGAGAAGTTGAGCCCGGCCAGCACCTCCATCGCCGCCAGGTTTTCGGTCGTGATGTCCGCCTGCGCCGAGCCGGTCTGCTGCGGTCCATGCAGCGCCGCAGAGGCTGAATGCAGCCAGGGAAGGACAAGGCCGCCCGCGACGGAGCCCATGAACTCTTTGCGGGTCAGCGTTGTATCGAAGCCCATAGTGCGGCGAGTCTACATTAAGGTCAGGCCCAATCCACCCTCAATCTCAGCCGTAAGCTAGGGGGCATGAGCGACACCCCCTTCTCTCCGCGCGGCACCCGCGAAGAGGTCGAATCCGGCATGACCCTTATGCCGAAGTTCGACGAGAACGGCCTGATCCCCGCCATCGCGGCGGATGCGGAAACCAATGAAGTGCTGATGCTGGCCTACATGAACGAAGAGGCTCTGCGCCGGACCCTGGAACTGGGAGAGGCGGTCTACTACAGCCGAAGCCGTCAGGAGCTATGGCACAAGGGGGCCACGAGTGGCGCGGTGCAGAAGGTGAAGGAGATCCGGGTGGACTGCGACCAGGATGCGCTGATTCTGCTGGTGGATCAGCAGGGAGGAGCCGCCTGCCACACCGGGATGCGCTCCTGCTTCTTCCGCTCGGTCAAGAGCTTCGGAAATGGAAACGCCTCCGGCGAGCTGGAGCACACCGGAGGCGAGAGGCTGTTCAATCCCGCTGAAGTCTACGGGAAGAAGGGCTAGACCCTCCGCATTGCCCAGAGGATTCCGCCGAGCAGATGCTTGCGGAAGTCGGGGTCGGAGTAGCTCTCCTTGGTATGCCCGCCGCCCGTGTAGAAGGTGCGGCCGCTCTCGAAGTCTCGGCACCAGGCGATGGGGTGGTTCTCGCCCATCTTATGGCCTTCGTAGGTGGTGGTGTCCAGCTTGCACAGGACGCGGGTTCCGGCCACCGGCTGCGCCTTGTAGTCGTACCACTCGTCGGTGCGGACCCATTTCTCATCGAGGTGGCTCGTGGAAGGATGCTTTCGGTCCACCACATCGACCGTCGCCTGCTGGATGCGCGGATGCGAAGCGAACCATGCGCCGACCAGTTGGCCGTACCAGGGCCACTCATATTCGGTGTCGGCGGCAGCGTGGATTCCCACGAAGCCCCGGCCCTTCTTCATGAAGCCGACCAGCGCTTCCTGCTGGGTGTCGTCGAGGATGTCTCCGGTGGTGTTCAGGAAGATCACCACGCGGTATTTCTCAAGATTCTCCGCATTGAAGGCGGCACTATCTTCGGTGTGGTCGACGGCGAATTTGTTGGCGGCGCCCAGCTCCTTGATCGCGGTGACGCCGCTCTCGATGGAGTCGTGGCGGTACCCGGCGGTCTTGGAGAAGACGAGGACGCTGTTCATTCCAGATTGCCCCATGGCGATGCTTGCTATCAGCGGAACCAGCATGATTTTGACCTTACTCTACAGTGACGCTCCAAAACCCTGCTCGGGACGCCCTGCCGGTTTTTGGCATAGAAGGGACTATGTCCGTTGCGAAAGTAATCGAGATCACTTCTTCTTCAGACGCCAGCTTTGACGATGCCGTGAAGAAGGGCATCGCCCGCGCGGAGAAGACCATCAAGCGCGTCACCGGCGCGTGGGTTCAGGAGATGACCGTCAAAGTGGAGGATGGGCAGGTCAAGGAGTATCGCGTGAACATGAAGGTGACCTTCATCCTGAACGACTAGCCTTCTTCGCTTCCGCCACGCCCCGCTTGAGGGTCTTGATCTGGCCGACGTGATACGAGAGGTGGACGGCGATGCGGCAGAGCGCCTGCTGCGCGTCCACCTCTGACTTCATCTTGTGGGGCATCGGGCTTGTTTCAGCGATTTCTATCGCTTCATCCAATCCGTCGAACAGCCGCTGCCGCACTGCGGGCCATTCCTCGGGATCGGGCACGCGCCAATCGTCGATGATGCTCGGCCGCTTCTCTCCGCGAATCTGCGCGAGCCATAGATCCTGCCAGAAGGCGGTGTGGGCGACGTAGGTGAGAATGGAGTACGGCTGGCCGGGCAGCTGAACCTCCGCATCCTCCACACGCATGCGCCCGATGAGGGCGGAAATGGCCGGGAAATCCTTGCCCTTCCGCACGTCGCGGAGCATCTGGGCGATCGCCTTCATGACCTTCAGTATGGAGCCAGTCGGGGGCGCTGCTTATCTCTTATACTGTGCCCATGCCTCGCTTTTTTGCTGCAGTCCTGCTGCTCACCGTCCTTGCCGTTGGGTGCGCGCCCAAGGCGGCTGAGAACGCTCCGACCCCTCCCCCGGCGCCCAGCGAACCGGAGAGTGTCGAGCCGGAGCCGGAAGATGCGGTGATGACCGTTCCGGACATCACGGTGATCAACATCGACGAAGACGGACACAAGACAGAACAGAAGGTCTCGCTGGAGACGATGCACCTGAGCGAGTGGAACGTACCGTTCTACACGGGCGAAGGCGATGTGTTTGACGAGACGGTCGTCTTCACCTCGGACAGCTCCGGCGACGACATCCACTCCACGCTGACGATGAAGACCGAAGTCAGCCTCGAAGACTACGAAGCCCACTTCAGCAAAGAGCTGGTCGGCTTCAGCAAAGAGGTGAATGGCACAACGACGATCTTCCGGGGGCGCAATCAGTACGATGAGCCGATCGAAGTCCACTACACGCAGGGGCCGGAAGGCGGAACCAGCGACGTGACGATCAAGAAGGTCGAAAAGAAGATCTAGCCCAAAAGAGAAGGGGGGCTCCCGGCGGGAGCCCCCTTCTGGCTTCTTAGTCTGCGTTGACGATGGGCAGCGGCGTCATGGTGCGCCACTTGCCTCGGGTGAAGTCCGGCACATCCACGCTCTGACCGCGGTTCGCCACCGACCACTCGCTGAGCGGGGTGATGACCGACCAGACGGCTGCATCGTAGACATCCTGGTCAAGCGGGAGTCCGTTGCGCAGGCAGTAGACGATGCGCCACATCATGGTGAAGTCCATGCCGCCGTGGCCGCCGACCTGGCGGGAGAGTTCTCCGATCTTCTTGTAGAGCGGGTGCTCGTACTTCTCGAAGAATTTGTCCAGGCCGTTTCCTTCGTCCCAAGAGTGGGTGGATTCGCTGACGCCCTCGATGGTGCACCGGTTGGGGAAGCCCGCCCATGCGCCGCGGGTGCCCTGGATGAAGTTGTGCCGGGTGTAGGGGCGGGGAAGCTGCTCGTCCCACTGGATCATCAGCGTCTTGCCATTGACGGTGCGGGCAATGCTGGTATTGATGTCTCCGCAGACAAACTCCAGTTCGCGGCGCGGATGACCTTCGGGAAACTGTTCTTCTGCATACAACTCACGGACGCGAGACTTGCATCCGACTGAAGACATGTAGTCCAGCCGGTCGCCGCGGTTGATGTTCATGTACTGCGCCACCGGGCCGAGGCCGTGGGTGGGGTAGAGGTTTCCGTTCCGCTGCGTGTAGTGGATGGTGCGCCAGGAGCCGGTTCCGCGCTCGATTTCGTGCATCTGACCGCGCAGGTCGTGGATGTAGGCAGCTTCGCCGTGGAGAAGCTCGCCGAAGACGCCCAAGCGGCACATGTTGAGGACCATGAGCTCCTCGCGGCCGTAGTTGACGTTCTCCATCATCATGCAGTGACGCTGGGTGCGCTCGGAGGTGTCGACCAGCTCCCAGCAGCCATCCACCGTATAGGCGGCGGGGACTTCGACAAAGGCGTGCTTTCCGGCCTCCATCGCATGAACGCACATGGGGACGTGCCACTGCCAGGGAGTCGCGATGATGACGATGTCGATGTCGTCCCGCTCCAGCATCCGGCGGTAGTCCTCCTCGCCCCGCGTGTACAGATCCGGCTTGGGGCGTCCCTTGTCGGTGCACATCTTGGCGGCGCGGTTGGCCCAGTCTTCGTAGAGGTCGCAGACCGCCTTGATCTCCGTGCCCTCCATCTGGAGCAGGCTGTTGACGTGGGTTGGTCCGCGGGCTCCGACTCCAATGACGCCGACTCGGACGACATCAAGCTTGGGAGCGACAAAGCCGGCCACGGTGTGGCCCTGCTGCTTGGGTTCGGGGAAGGGCGACCGGTTCTCTCCCGCGGCCTTGCCCACCACCAGGCTGGCGCCTGCGGCGCCGGCCATCTGCAGGAAATCTCGTCGTTTCATCCGCCCCCGATTTTACCAGTCCCAGCCTGAGCGGGCCTCTCTTAACAAGCTGGTAACTCTATGGTGTATTGCCCGGGGGTGCCGGGCCGACAATCTTGCTTGAGGGGATGGGATTGAGTGAATTGAGTGCGGCTGCCATGCCAGGTCGAGTGCATAGGGCTGAGAGAGTGAATAGTCGGATCATAGCGTTCGGACAGAAATACTACAAATGGTTCTTGGGCGCATTTGCGGTGTTCTTCCTCCTGAACGCCTCGCCGTTTTCGGCCTCGCCCACATTCCGTCTGTGGTTCTATCCCATCGACTTCTGCTTCTACGTTTGCGCGGCCGTTTTTGCCGGCGCGCGCGCCAAGGCGCTTTGGGGCGACAAGGACAACGCTGGTCCGGCTTGGGCGAGCCTGGCCGCGGCGCTGACGATGCAGTCCATGGGCGACCTCTCGTGGATCCTCCGATTTGCGGGTCTGACCGAGCAGATAGCGCGGATGGCCTCCAGCACCTTCTATACGCTGGGCTATCCCTTCCTCATCGGGGCGACCGTGCTGCTGCTCACCAAGATTCCTGCGGTCAGCCGGTCGCGAACTCTGGTTGACGGAGCGCTCGGCACGCTTGGGCTGGGGCTGGTCATGTGGAGCTTCCTGCTTTCGGGAATCGCTCGGCTCACCCATCTCTCCGCGCTCGACCGGGTCTACGCCGTCATCTATCCTCTGGGCGATCTGGTGGTCCTGTACCTGGCGGGATCGGCGTTGATGATGGCTCAGGAGACCCGGCTTGCTCGGCGGCAGATGCTGTTTGTCGCGCTGGGCGCCACAAGTACGTTCGTCGCGGACGTCTCCTTTTCCACCTACTCGTACTTCCACGCACTGCCTTCGTTCTGGACAGACTCCTTCTGGGCGATGGGCTCGATGTTCTATCTGATGGCCGCGCTGCAGGCCAACGATCCGGAGGAGACGTACCTGCACGCCCGTCAAAAGTCGATGGAGGCGATGAAGGCTGCGGGTTCGTCGCTGAAGACGGTGGCTCCGTACCTCTTTGTCGGCGTGGGCATAGGGTTTCTGGTGACGAAGGACCTCATCGTTCAGGGAAGCCTTAGCCCCTTCACACTGGGCTCCAGCGCGGTGATGATGCTGGTCGTCCTGGTGCGGCAGGTGATCATGCTCAACGAGAATGCCGGGCTCCAAGGCAGGCTCTTTGCCGAGCTGGACGAGAACCAGGGACTCAACCAGCGGCTGAAGGATGAGCTTGAGGAGAATCAGCTGCTCAACGACCGGCTTCAGGATGAGCTGGTCGAAAACGAGACGCTGATGGAGGAGCTTCGCTCCGTCACCGAGCGGCTCGAAGAGAAGGTGGCGCTGCGGACCAGCCAGCTCGAAGAGCTTTATCTGCTCACCAAAGAAGTCACGTCCTCTCTCGATTATCACGAAGTGATCGATCTGGCCTGCAGATCGGCCTGGAAGGCGCTAAAGGCGGACCATTGCGTCATCTGGACCTGCACCGATGATGACTGCTCCGAATCCATGACGCTCCACTGCGGCGAAGAGGACGTCATCGGCACGGCGCTGAAGAAGCGGCTGGCCGCCATCGAGTTTTCTGAGATTTCCGACCTTCTGCCTCTGGCTCAGTCATGGTCCGAAGACATCGGCGAACCGGGCATGTTGCTCTGTTCGCCGATTGTCTTCGGCGACAAGCCGCTGGGAATGCTGGGCATGATCCGCTGGGGCGGCGCGTTCGACAATGCGGAGATTCAGCTCTCGGAGAACATCGCCCTCGAACTCGGCACGGCGATGATGCACTCTCTGCGATTCGAGCAGGCGATCAACGCCGCCGACCGCGACCCGATGACGGGGCTGCTCAATCACCGCGCCATCCACGAGCGTCTGACCGAGACCCTGGCGGCTTCCGCAGCTTCGGGCGAGCCGGTCTCGGTGTTCATGATGGACATGAACAACTTCAAGCTGTTCAACGACACCTACGGCCACCCGGTGGGCGACGAGGTGCTGCGTTCGGCTGCGGCTGCCCTAGCCGAAGCGATGCCTCCCGGCACGCACCTTGGCCGGTACGGAGGGGATGAGTTTCTGGCCATCTTCCCGAACACCGATGCCGAAGAAGCCGAGCGGGCTGCGGCCCTCATGCTTGATGCCGCCAGCAAGGACGCCTACTCGGTGCCGGGCAGCGAGCACGCGATTCCCGTCTCCCTTTGCGGCGGCATCGCCACCAGCCCCACCGACAGTCAGAGCCACCACGAATTGCTGACCATCGCCGACCAGAACCTCTACAAGGCGAAGGGCACGGATCGCGGATTGGGAGTCTCCTCGACTCAGCAGCGCGAAAATCGCGCCCTGAAGACCGAGGCCTCCTTTGCGATTCTGGAGGCGATGGTGACCTCCATCGACAACAAGGACAAGTACACGCGCCGCCACTCGGAGGACGTGACCGAGTACGCGCTTTGGATCGCGGAAGAGCTTGGCCTTTCGCAGGAAGCCTGCCGGACCATCCGAATGTCTGGCCTGCTGCACGACGTGGGCAAGATCGGCGTGCCGGACGAAATCCTGCACAAGCCGGGCCGGCTCTCTCCAGAAGAGATGGAGATCATGCAGCGGCATCCCCGCCTTGGCGCGCTCATCGTCGGCGCGATTCCCGGGATGGAGGAGATCGTCGATGGCGTGCTCTATCACCACGAACGATGGGATGGCCACGGCTACCCCTGCGGGTTGAAGGAAGATGAGATTCCCCTGCTGGGCCGAATCCTCGCCGTCGCGGACGCCTTCAGCGCCATGACCACCGACCGTCCCTATCGAAAGGGAATGGAATTTACGCAGGCGATCAAAGAGATCCGCTCGAACCGCGGAACCCAGTTCGACCCGCATCTGGCGAGCCTCTTCGTCCGGGCTGTCGAGCGGCGCATCGCCCGCGAGTCGGGCGGAAAAGCGGCCTGAACGAAAAAAGGGGCGAGGCAATTGCCTCGCCCCTTTTCTGTTCGGCTCTTACTTTCCGTAGAGCCAGCCGCGCCGCAGACCCTGCAGCATGCTGTTGTCGCCCGCCATCGGCTTGATGACCGTGCGCGTGCCCTCGGATCGCTCCGGCGTCACCGTCACGTCGATGGTTTCGCCATTGCGAACCACTCGGAAGGTCACGGCTTCTCCGGCCTTGAGCGATTCATTGAAGTCGGAGACCAGCTTCTGGCCTTCCATCCTCGTTGAGAGTCCCGTGAATCGGAAGCTGCCCGCCTGCACCACGAGGTCGCCGCGCTCCAGCTTGCCTTCGGCGGGGCCGGAAACGCGGGTGACGCGCGCGCCTTCATCGTCCACGCCGGGGAAGAAGGATGCGCCGGTGGTCACGGTGGCGTCGGGCTCTTCCACCAGCTCCAGGCCGACCTTGGCCAGCTGCTCTTCTACCGGAAGCTCGCCCGGCTGCATGATCCACTTGTCATAGACCTCGCCCATGCCGGAGCCGCCGACGCGGATGAGCGCCTTGCGGATGGCATCCTCTTCAAAGCCAGGCTTGTCGTCTTGGCACATATCCCACAGCAGGTAGGAGACGTCGTCCAGCGACCGGGCTCCGCCCGTGCGGCGGCGGATTTCCAGGTCGAGGCAGAGGCCAGCAACCCAGCCAGTGTTGTAGTAGTTGACGCCGAAGCCCTGGCTGTTGCCGCGGCCGTTGGCTGCGTCGCGGACGCGGTAGCTGGCCTGATAGGGGCTCACTTCCATCCGCTGCTCGTTGCGGCGGGTGGTGGTCATGTTGCCGACGACGTTGCTGTACATGTACTCGTCATCGAACATGCCGTAGCGGGTCAACAACAGGTCGGCGTAGTAGTCGGTCACGCCTTCCAGCCACCAGAGCGCACCGGTCTGCGGCAGTTCCTGATAGTTGAAGGGGCCGAGCGGCAGGGACCGAATGCGCTTGACATTCCACGCGTGGAAGAGTTCGTGCGACAGCACCGAAACGGCGCGTGGGCCGAGGCCGATGGCCAGGCTGATCTCCGTGCTGCTCAGGTGCTCCAAACCGCCTGCGCCATCCATTGAATCGGTCAGGCGAAAGTGCCAGATGTAGCGCTTGAACGGGAGTCCGCCCCAGAAGTCGGACTGAGATTCTGAGATGTCCTTGCAGATTTGGACCAGCTTGGGACGGTCAACGAAAGCCCACGGGCCGGACTGATACACGATCATGTGCGGCATGCCGTTGACTTCGTACTCGTCGTAGCGGAACATGCCGAGCGTCACCGGGTTGTCGGCCAGCACGTCGTAGTCCGGCGCGACATAGCGCATATCGCTGCCGTCGGGCTCCAGGCCGAGGGCGACGCGCCACGAAGTCGGAAGTGTGAACTGCAGGCGGCAGTCCTCCTCTTTGCGGCCCATCACATAGACATAGCTGGAGGGTCCGGTGTAGTGGCCGATCATGCGGTCGATGGTGATCGGCACGTTGTAGCTGAAACGGACGGTGGCCAGACCCTGGGTCTTGGCGATCCAGGTGTTGTCGTCGGGATGGCTCATCTCCACGGCCTGGCCCGAGCCGGTGGTGGCCTGCATGTTGCTGATGCGGGCCTGAAAGTCCTGGTAGCGGTAGGAGCCGGGCGCCCACTTGGGAATCTGGACAGAGGTCTCCGCACCCTTGACGGGGATGTCGACCTGGATGCTGAGGGAGTCATCTCCCGCCATGGAGACCGAATAGGTCACGGTGGCGAAGGAGAGCGAGCAGAGGCTGCCGAAAGCCGCCACAAGCAGTGCACGCTTCATGGCGGCAGTCTACACAATCGCCTGTCGGCGGCGGCTTAGAACCGAATCGCGAAGCTGGCCGCGACCGGAATCCGCTCGCCGAAGGCGACGTTGAATCCGCCGAAACCGGCTCCGACCGTAAAGCCGGAGTTGGTGGCGTAGCCCGCCCGCAATGCGACCACGCGGCTGGAACCCAGCTCAGCGCCGAGTCTGATCTCCTGTCGTCCTGCGGCATCCGTGATGTCGATGACATCCGCTGCGATCAGGAAGATGCCCTTCTGCATTGCCACGCCTGCATCGATGGTGGTGGGGAAGGGCTGAACTCGGACGATTCCGCCGTTGTCGGGAGAGATGGCCGAAAAGCCGGAGGTCGGCTGAATCAGATTGTTGACCACAAGCGCAAAGCTGAGGCCGCTGTTGCCGGGCCGGAAGTACGCGCCCGCGTCAAGACCAAGCCCCTCGTCCTCCAGGAAGCTGCGGCCGTTCATCTCAGCGCCTTCGGAACTGTTGCCGGAAGAGATGTCGGATGCGTTGGCCAGGTGGTGGCTGTAGTACGCCTTGGTCAGCTTGACCCGTGCACCGACCGCCAGATCGCCTTCGCCGCCGGTCGGTAGGCGGAGGGCCGATGTGACCCCCAGTTCGCCCGTGCCGAGTCCGTAGCCATCCAGCTGCGCGTCGGCGGGGATGTTGTTGAGGTCGGAGCCGGCATTCACCCAGTCCTTCAACGGATCGTTGGGAATCGTGCTGGCCACCAGCTGGCCGCTCAGGTCGATGGCGAAGTTTCCGACCTGCACTCCCAGATCGGCGGTGCCGCCCACGGTCACACGCCCGTCTCCGAAGGTTCGGGCCAGCTGCCCCAGGTCGTCGGCATTCAGCGGGTTCTCAGCCGAGAGGTCGAAGAAGCGCCCGTAGTCTCCCAGACCGATGCCGTCCACCTGGTAGCCGAACCGCGGCCAATAGACGCGGAAGAGCTGCGGCTTCATCGCATAGATCGCCGGGTTTCGGTATCCACGACCTGCCGGATCGTCCAGCAGCGCGAGTCCGGCTCCGCCCATTCCGGCCGACCGGGAACCTCCGATGATGAGATCCGCGCTGGCGGTTCCGGCCAGGGCGGCGAGGCAGAGGGAGGCGAGGGACGCGCGGAGCTTCATGGCTCTTCTACAGACGGCTGAACCGAGGAAATCTATTCGGCTTCCTGCGGCAGCAGGACATCTGCTGCGATAAGTGCTTGCTTAAGCTCAAAATGCGTCCGCCAAAGGCCGAACATTAACAAGGTTCGGGCATGGAATTGCTTAATTTGAATTGCATTGGTTTGCTGGAGGCGCTTCAGGCTGGCATCTTCATCGCTGATCCAGATGGTCATTGCCTTTATATCAATAGCCGGGCGCAGCAGATTCTCGGCAGGAAATGCGATGGACTGCTTGGCCATGCCTGGCTGGACGGAGTGCATCCCGACGACCGAGAGTGGGTGAAGGACACCTGGGAGCGGTGCAACCGAGAAATCGTTCCCTATCATGTCGAGAACCGCTTTCTGCGGCCTGACGGGACCGAGCTTTGGGCTTCCGTCGCTGCATCACTGCAGGAGCTGCCCGACGGCTCCACCCAATATGTGGGCACGATTCAGGACATCACCAAGCGCCGCGAGCGGCAGGCGAATCTGATCGAGAAGGAGGCGCGCCTTGAATTTGCCCTCTCGAGCGCCCACATTGGTTTGATCGATTGGTCGATCCCGACCGGACGGCTCTTCATCAATGAAGAATGGACTGAGATCGTCGGCGTGCCCGCCCGGTGCATAGCCGACAACAACGCGTTCTGGCAGGAGCGGATTCATCCCGAAGACTGGCTGGATGTCCAGGCGATCATGGACGTGCACCGCACGGGCGAAGTGGAGGACTACCAGGTCGAGTACCGCATCCGCCACGACAATGGCGAATGGCGGCATGTGCATTCCCGAGGCCGAATCTGGATGCGGGATGACGAAGGGCGCCCCCTGCGCTCGATCAGCATCCACACCGATGTCACCGACACCCGGCGGATGGAGCGGGAGCGGGAGCAGCAGAGCTACTTCATCGAGCGCATCGCCCGATTCTCACCGGACCTGGTCTGCATCTATAACTTCGATACCGGACGGACGGTCTACATCAACGATGCCGCCGGAAGCAGCCACCCGCACTTTGAGGAAATGGCTGCGGCCTCGAAGAGAAGCGAGTTTGGCCGGCTGATTCATCCCGAAGACCAGTCGGCGCTGGAGCTGCATGCTCTGCGCCTGTCGGGTTTGCCCGAGGGCGCAAGCCGGGAGATCGAATATCGGGTCATCCTTTCGACGGGAGACGAGCGCTGGCTGCGGAGCCGGGACTCGGTCTTTGATCGCAATCCAGATGGTTCGGCAAAGAACATCCTCTCCATCGTGCAGGACATGACCCTGCAGCGGCGAAATCAGGAGCTGTTTGAAGCCTATGCCGTGCAGGCTCACGAGGCGCGGGCGAAGCTGGAGCTGCTGAGGGTTGAGCTGGAAGAAGCCAACAAGAAACTGGCCGATTCGAACGTGGAACTGAGCCGCCTGAGCACCACTGATCCTTTGACCGGACTGCTCAATAGGCGCTACTTTGAGGAAGCCTTCAGCCAGCTCATCGAACAGTCCACTGCAGAAGAGCGCTGCCTTTCTGTAGTGATGTTCGACGTCGACCACTTCAAGCGGCTCAACGATACTTATGGACACCAGGAGGGCGACGAGGTTCTCAAGACGCTCGCACAGATCGTCCGTGAGAATGTGCCGCTGACCTGTCCCTGTGTCCGTTATGGCGGCGAAGAGTTTTTGGTGGTGCTGGAGGATCATGGTCCAACCCGCTCCACGGCGATGGCCGAGAAGATTCGCCAAGCTCTGGAGTCTCATCCTTGGTCGCCGCGAGCGATCACGGCGAGCTTTGGCATATCCAGCCGGGTGGGAAATGTCACCGCCGACGAGTTGATCGATCAAGCCGATCAGGCCCTCTACATCGCCAAGGACAGAGGGCGCAACCGCACCATCCACTTTAAAGAGGTCGCCGAAGCCCGCGCCGCTTAGTTTCCGCTATGCTCTGCTTCCATGAAGCGGGCCGTTCTTGCCGGATTAGCCCTGGCCGCTGCCGGGATCGCCGCGGCCGCTCCGAACATCGTCGTGCTCTTCTGCGATGATGCCGGGTACGGCGACTTTGGCTACACCGGCCACCCGATCATCCGCACTCCGAACATTGATCGAATGGCGAAGGAAGGGGCGGTCTTCACCCAGTTTTACTCGGCCTCGCCTGCCTGCACCGCGAGCCGATACTCGCTGCTGACCGGCAGGTATCCCAAACGGTCAGGGATGGGCTGGGTTCTGAATCCAGACAGCCCGCGGGGAATCCATCCCAAGGAGCTGACCATCGCGGAAGCGGCCAAGGCCAAGGGGTACCGCACGGCGATCTTCGGCAAATGGCACCTGGGCTATCCCAATGAAACGAACGGCTACGACCCCGCCCGGCTGCCCCTTGCCCACGGCTTCGATGAATTCATCGGCCTGCCTTACAGCAACGATATGCTGCCGGAAAAGGGCTATCCCCAACTCCGGCTTCTGAGCGGTCCCTACTCCGGCGACGCCGAGACTTTTCCCGGCTACAAGACCCTTGCGGTCAACCCGAATCAGTCTCGCTTGACGGCGCTCTATACCGAGAAGGCGCTTTCGTTCATCCGGCGCGGCGGGGAAGAGCCCTTCTTCCTCTATCTGCCGTACGCCATGCCGCATGTGCCGCTCTTTCCCGGCGCGGCTTTTGCCGGGCGCTCCCCGCGCGGCCTCTATGGAGATGTGATCGAGGAGATCGACTGGAGCGTGGGGCAGATTCTGGATGAGCTGCGGCGCAGCGGCAAGGCGAAGGACACGCTGGTCTTCTTCACCAGCGACAACGGCCCGTGGATCATCAAAGGAGAGGAGGGCGGCTCGGCCGGGCTCTTCCGCGACGGAAAGGGAAGCACCTGGGAGGGCGGCGTAAGAGAGCCGGGAATCGCGTGGTGGCCGGGGCGCATCAAGCCAGGACCGCGCTCGGAGATGGCCAGCACGATGGACGTGCTGCCGACCGTGCTTGACCTGACGGGCCAGAAACCCCCGAGCGACCGCACCCTCGATGGCCGTTCTTTGGCGGGAATCCTTCTGAAAGGCAGGACAAGAGCCGACCAGCCGCACTTCTATTACGGCCTCAATCAGAATCTCTATGCGGTCCGCGACGGTGCCTTCAAGCTGCACCGGAGCACGTACAGCCAGACCGGAGCGAAGTATTTTGGTGATCGCCTGCCGCTGCTGTTCAATCTCGCCGTCGATCCATCCGAGCAGTATGACCTGTCCTCTGCGAACCCGGACAAGGTTGAGGAGCTGAACAAAAAGCTCGCCGACCACCAAGAGCAGATGGCCGGCGAGGGAAGTTTCTGGGATCAGTAGAGGCTAGAAGAGCGGTTCAAGCTCCAGCTCTTCGGATTCAGGGGCATCCGCCTTCTTCTTTTCGGTGACGGTGCCCTTCACGGTCTTTGCCTTCTTAGGCTTCTCGGACTCCTTGCCCTGGACGATCCATTCAAAGGTGCCGTCCTTTTCAGTGATCACCGGCACGATTTCGAGAAGGCCGGTTCGGCTATCCATCACGGGGCTGATCTCAAGCTTCTCTAGTCCTGTCTGACGATAGAACAGATAGTCGATGTTGAGGGAATTGGGCACGCCGCCGACAAGATAGTCGATGTTTGAAGTCCGCATGACGGGCACATCGCCCAGCGTCACCGTGCTGCCGTCGGCCAGCTCAAGCTTGAGAGAGACGAACTTGGGAACGTCTCCGCCCTTGGGCTGCATCCAGACCAGAAATACGGTGTTCGGACGCACCATTTCCAGCACCAAAACGATGTCAATCTCGCCTTCCGTGACGACGTAATTCTGGACCAGGCTCTCGACCTTGACCACCTTCTCCTCAACGACTCGGCCTTCAACAACGGTCTCGCCGATGGTTCCGGTAACGCGGGCCGGCTCGAAGAAGCCTTCCACTACCTTGGTGGGCGGCTTGGGCTTGGCTTCGCTCAGCAGATTGGCTTCCTTTCCGTTGATCCAAGCGCGGGTGAACTTGACAGGCTCTCCGTCATTCGAGTTCATGAATGCAGCCATCCGTCCCTTTTCGTCCGCGACGATGGTGAAGAGTCCGATGCCGGAGTCGGTGTAGAGCGGTTTGCCGGAGAGGAGCTTGGTCACCTCTTCCCGCTGCCTGCGTAGATCGTAGACGACCGCATCCGAAGGAGCGGTCAGTTGGAGCTGATCCTGGTGCAGCGCTTTTCCGGTGAAGGCCACTCTCAGGGTGGGCTTCTCCTGGCTCTTCAGCTCAGCATAGATCGGCGCGCGGGTGGCGGCGTCGACGACGATGGTCTTCTCCTTGCCCTTGCCTTCGGCGAGAACCACGCTGTATTCGAGCGCCTTCTTGCCGTCCTTGACGACCTTCTTCACCTTGATGGATGTGGCGCCCTCGGTGCTGAGGATCTCTTCCAACTGATTGTCGGGGTCTGTCTGGCATTGATCCACCTGGACATAGTTGCCGTCTTCGCTGTAGGTCAGCAGCAGGTTGCCTTCCAGGGTGGACTTGCCATCCAGGGTCTTCGCCACGAACTTGTCTCCCTCCCCGAAGGCTTCGTAGACCAGCATCTGCTTGCCGTCTTTGCCCGTGAGGAACGACTGTTCGTGACGCGCCAGGTTCTGGGCGGCTTCCAGCGTCTTCTCGGGCGAGTACGCCAGCGAGGGCTGGGGCAGCAGGAAGAGCGCGCCCAGTCCGGCGGCGGCGGCCGGAGTGATCCAGGCCAAGCCCTTCACCAGTCGGCGGTTTGCTCCGGGCTTCTTCTGCTGGGCCAGGCGCATTTCACGCACGAGATCGTCGACGGGCGGCGGCGGAGCTGATTCAGCTCGCATCGCCTCGAGCCCGCGTCGGCATTCTTCTTCAAGATTCGCATGTTTGTGCTTCATATCGGATTGCCTCTTCTTGGCTGTCGATGAGCGAGCGCAGCTTTCGCCTGGCGTGATGCAGGCGGGATTTGACAGTCCCGACCGGGACGGATTGGATGTGAGCGATTTCTGGAACCGTAAAGCCGTCGACTTCCAGGAGGATGAGGGCGGAACTGTGCTTTGAGTCCATCTGGGAGAGGGCCTCGCGAAGGGCTTGCGCCTCCACGATCCGGCCCTCAAAGGACTCTTCCTGCTGCTCGTCTCCGGCCTGAAGGCGCACCGGCTGAACCCTGCGCCGCCAATGAGTGAACTCATGAAAGGCGATGCGGAACAGCCACGCCTTGATGCCGGATTTGCCCCGGAAGCTGGCGGCTTGCTGGCTCACTTTGATGAAGGTCTGCTGAACGAGATCTTCCGCGTCTTCTCGATGCCGACAGAGCCGGCTCAGAAACAGATAGATCGGGCCGTGATGGCGCTCGACAATCTCCCGCATTGCATCTTCATCGCCCGCCGCAATCCGGCGGGCCAGCTCAACATCCGCTTGATGATTGGTCACATCTGCGCTCCTGGGGTCAAAGAGCCAAGCGGGCCAGGCACGGTTCACTCTACTTTGACTTTCTGCAGAAAAAATCCTGGATGAAATCTCTGAAGCCTCTCCGGCCCGCGAAAGGTAATCTTTTGGCGTGCCGCCAGCCCTGGATTCGCGGACTCTGCTCAAGGTCGCGCGAGACTATATTGAGGCTCACAGTGACCAGTCGATTACGCTGGCCACGGCGGCTGATTTGGCCCGATTCTCCCCGTTCCACTTTCACCGGCTGTTTGCTCGAGAGTTCGGCGAGACCCCCGGCCAGTTTCTGCAGCGGCTCCGCTTTGAGCGGGCGCAGCGAATGCTTCTGATGAGCGACCGCTCCGTCTCCGACATCTGTCTGGAAGTCGGCTACGAGAGCATCGGAACCTTCTCTGCGCGCTTTCGGGATCGCATCGGCCAGTCGCCGAGCGAGTTTCGCGAGTCGTCGCGCCGCATCTTCGCCATCGACCGCCCCTGGTCGGTGGGCTATATTCCTGGCTGCTTTCTGCGCCGGTATGGCGCAGAACTGAGACCGCAGAAATCTGCTTGATGGAAAACCGCATCCCCACCAAACCCGAGGACGCCCTCGCCCTCCTCGAAGAATACAGCCGCAAGCTGGAGCTGACCACCGACGATCACGACCTGAGAAACGAGCGGGGCCGACTGCTGCGCACGATGGTCGAACGCGGCTGGAGCGAAGACCCCGCCCACCTTGAACAGGCCCTGGCCGACTGCACCGCCGCGCTGGAATCCGCACCGAGCGAGCCCACCTATCGCCACAACCGCGCTGCGCTGCTGCGCCTGATGGCGGAGCGGAAGGTGGGCGACGCCGAATCGCACTACGAGACCGCCGCGCAGGACATGGAGGTCGCGACGATGATGGAGGATAAGGGCGTACATTGGTGGCTCTATGCGCGCATCCGATTCGAGCAGGGCGATCATGAGAAGGGACGCGCCTGCATGACCCTGTGCAAAGACCGCTTCGACTACAGCCCGCCTCCCCGGCTCGCCCTGGGAGTGTGGCTGCTGGACTATGCCTGCGGCGGTGGCCGCGACCGCGCCGAAGCGCTTTCCGCGCTCAAGTTTCTGATCAAGAAGAAGAACTTCGACTCCGGCTTTGTCTCGCCCTACTTTGTGCAGTTGGCCAAACAGAACGGTCATCCCGCCGCAGAGTGGCTGGATCGGCTGGTGGAAGTGATCGCCGGGCGGCTCCCGGCCGCCGAATTGGAAGCCTGGCCCGACTGGCAGCGCGCCTAGTATCAGAGCAAGATTGAAGAAGCGGAATCGGGTGCCGTGCGGCTTACAATGCAGCCAGCATGATCACAAAGATGTCGCACACGCCGATCTTCGTTCTGGACCAGGACAGCGCGAAAGACTTCTACTGCAACAAGCTCGGCTTTGAAGAAAAGATGGATGTCGATATGGGCAACGGCTTCCGCTGGGTGACCGTTTCGCCGCCTGATCAGCCGGATCTGCAGATCATCCTCTTTTTGGTCGCGCCGGGAATGGCGATGGACGAGGCCAGCGCCGCCAGTCTCCGCAGTCTCGTCGAGGCGGGGAAGATGGGCGCCGGCGTTTTCCATGTGGACGACTGCCATGCCACCTATGAAGAGCTGAAGGCAAAGGGCGTGGAATTCACCGGCCCTCCGGAAGAGAAGTTCTACGGAATCGAGGCGATCATGATCGACGATTCCGGCAACTGGTTCAGCATGACTCAGGGCAAGATGTAGCCCCTCGCCACCCTGGGGGCCGGTTCGGCCCTTAGGGTGCTGGGTAATCTCGCGGCCACGATGTCAGAGAAGATCACGATGACTTCCTCGGGCCTGAATGTCCCGAACAACCCCATCATTCCGTTCATTGAGGGCGACGGAATCGGCCCCGACATCTGGGCGGCTTCGGTTCGAGTCTTCGATGCGGCGATTGAAAAGGCTTACGGCGGCGACCGCAAGGTCGAGTGGAAAGAGGTGCTGGCAGGCGAGAAAGCCTTCAACCAGACCAGCAACTGGCTGCCTGATGAGACCCTGGACGCCTTCCGCGATCATCTCGTCGGCATCAAAGGCCCCCTGACCACGCCGGTCGGCGGCGGCATCAGGTCGCTCAACGTGGCCCTGCGGCAGATTCTTGACCTGTACGTCTGCCTGCGTCCTGTGCGCTGGTTCACCGGCGTGCCGAGCCCGGTCAAGGAGCCCGGCGACGTGGACATGGTGATCTTCCGCGAGAACAGCGAAGACATCTACGCGGGCATCGAATTTCAGGAGGGCAGCGATGAGGTCGAAACCTTCAAGAAGCTCTTCAAGGAAGCCTTCCCGAAGGCGTATGACAAGATCCGCTTCCCGGAGACCTGCGGCATTGGCATCAAGCCGGTCAGCCAGGAAGGCACCGAGCGGCTGGTCATCTCCGCGACGCAGTACGCGATCGACAATAACCTGCCCAGCCTGACTCTGGTCCACAAGGGGAACATCATGAAGTTCACCGAAGGCGCGTTCCGCGATTGGGGCTACGAGACGGCGGCCAAGCACTTCGGCGCGGTCCCGCTGGACGGCGGCCCGTGGCATGTGATCCCCGAGGGCAAGCCGGGCGCAGGCATCATCATCAAGGACGTCATCGCCGACGCGATGCTCCAGCAGATTCTGCTCCGCCCCTCCGAGTACTCGGTGCTGGCGACCCTGAACCTGAACGGCGACTACATCTCCGACGCGCTGGCGGCGCAGGTGGGCGGCATCGGCATCGCGCCGGGCGGCAAC
>CBFGUV010000002.1:0-333594 GCA_965652385.1 uncultured Fimbriimonadaceae bacterium | reverse complement strand
CTCGCGCTCGCCACTTTGGGCCACCCCGACTTTCGCGCTTTTTATGAGGCTTGGCTTAACGCACGTGGGGTCCGCCAGCTTCTGGGGGCGCACCACTCGAATAAGGGCATTCCTCTTTGAATGTCAGATATTGTTCTCGACGAAGGACTGAATCTGGTCCTTCGATCCGGCGCCGACCATTCGGTCAACCTCCTGTCCACCCTTGAACATGAGGAGCGCGGGGATGCTCATGATGCCGAACTTCGTGGCCAGTTCGCCCTCGGAGTCGACGTCGACCTTGAACACCTTCACCTTGCCCGAATACTCGTTGGCCAGAGCCTCGATGTGGGGTCCGATGTTGATGCAGGGACGACACCAGGTCGCCCAGAAGTCGACGAGCACGGGGGTTTCTGAGTTGAGAACCTCGGCTTCAAATTTGTCCGCAGTGATTGCAAGATCCGCCATTTGTTGTTGCACCTTGGTTAACCCCCGCTAAGGGGTTGTTCTGGTATACCATACGTCACGAAAGATCGCCCGGTGCTGTAACCTTTCCGAGAGTCCCAATCGTCTGGTTAGGTGCAAGCGAAATATCGTCCGAGGAAAGCTGCTTGATGAGATCATTTAAAATGCTCAGCGCGCTGGCGGCCATGACCCTAGTGGCCACTGGATTGAACGCGCAGGATCAGAGAAGCACGCCCCAGCCACGCAAGGGCTCGGCTGAGAACAGCCTAGTGGGCATCTCTCTCTTTGACACTGGCCTTAAGGTCGTAACGATGTACGGATCGCCCGACGAGATCCAGGCTCTCACCATTGGTGGTGCTGGTGGTGCGGGTCCGCAGGCCGGCGGCGACGGTGGTCGCGGCGGACCGGGTGGCGGCGGCACTGGC
This sequence comes from uncultured Fimbriimonadaceae bacterium, assembly GCA_965652385.1. Lineage (GTDB taxonomy): Bacteria > Armatimonadota > Fimbriimonadia > Fimbriimonadales > Fimbriimonadaceae > JBGSIR01. The sequence continues at coordinate 332,728 of CBFGUV010000002.1, read as the reverse complement.
GGAGGCGGCGGCAGCGCTGCGGCTCCGTCGTCGGCTGCTCCCCCGCCGGAGCGATCTTCCATTCCGATTTTGCCGAACCAGCCCATGCCGGGCTTCATCGGCACTCCGTTCGGCCAGGCAGCTCCGGCTCCGGTTCCGGGTGGACGCGGCGGCGGTGGCGGCCAGGCTGCTCCTCCGTCGGCTGAGGCTCCGGGAGGCGACGGAGGTCGCGGCGGCGCAGCTCCGGGCGGCGGCGGCGGTGGTGCAGGCACCCGCGTGACCTACACCCGCTGGGTGTATCACCGAGGCTCCAGCCACTACGGCTTTATCCTCGACAAGTTCAACCGAGTCGTTCAGATCGAAGCTCTCGGCGTCCACGACAGCCGGGTGCGCACGAAGCGCGGCATCAAGTTCGCTTCAACCTTCAGCGACATCATCAAGAAGTACAACGCTCCGGACGGCTACGAAATCAATGGCGACCAGGTTGTGGTCCGCTATCTGGTTCTCGACCGAGTCGCATTCCGACTCTCCAAGCTTCGACCGGAAGGCAAGCACTGCGTGACGGGCATCGTCGTCGCAGCCGGCAAGACATAATGTAGACGTGTCCGACGAAGTCAACCTGATCAAAGAGCGCATTGATATAGTTGACCTCGTCGGACAGCAAGTGGCCCTTAAGAAAGCGGGCCGAGCATGGAAGGGTCTCTGTCCATTTCACGATGACAGGAACCCTTCTTTTTCTGTTACTCCCGAGCTGGGAATCTACAAATGCTGGTCGTGCGGCAAGACCGGCGACATCTTCACCTGGGTCATGGAGACCCAGCATGTCGAGTTCCCGGAAGCCATGCGGATGCTGGCCGAACAGGCCGGGGTGGAGCTTCAGCGCGGGCAGGGCGCACCCGCCTCTGAGCGGAAGCTATGGGAAGAGGCGACCCAAGCGGCGCAAGACTTCTATCGCCAGCAGTTCTCCGCCAACAAGCTGCCGCAGGACTACTGCCACAAGCGCGGGCTCAGCGCCGAAGCCATTGAAACCTGGGGACTGGGCTACGGCGGAGCGAACGACCAGCAGCTGGCGCTCTTGCTCAAGAAGAAGGGCTATCCCCTGCAGGTCTGTGAGAAGCTCTTCCTGGTGCGGCAGGACGTGGCGGGGGGATACCACGACCGATTCTGGGGACGCCTGACCTTCCCCATCCGCGATGAGCACGGCAAGGTGGTCGCCTTTGGCGGACGGATTCTGGGCCAGGGAGAGCCGAAGTACATCAACAGCAGCGACACGCCCCTCTACCGAAAGAGCCGTCTGCTATACGCCATGGATCGGGCCAAGAAGACGATCAAGGAAACCGGCACCGCCATTGTCTGCGAAGGCTATATGGATGTGATCGGCTGCTACCGAGCTGGAATCCACAATGCCGTCGCCAATCTCGGCACCGCTTTGACGGAAGACCAGGTGCGCATCCTCAAGCGGTTTGCCGAGCGGGTCGTGATTCTCTATGATGCCGACTCGGCGGGGCAGAAGGCGGCCGTGCGGGCCGCGCATATGGTGGCGGAAGCCGGGCTGGCCGTGCAGATCGCCCTCATGCCGGATGGCGAGGACCCCGACTCCCTTGTGAACCAGGGACGCGCGGCCGACCTGCTGAAGGCGATTGAGGATGCGGGCGATCCTTTCGACTTTGACCTGCACCTCATCGAGCGGGAGCACCCCGTGCATACCGACGAGTTTTGGTCGAAGGCGGCGGAATCGCTGGCGCACATTGGAAATCCGATCGAGCTGGAGCGCAAGGCACAGAATGTCGCCCGCCGAATGCCGGGCATCTCTGATCCCAAGGCTCAGGTGGCGGCCTTCAAGCGGATGATTCAGCTGGCGCGAAGGTCGATGCGGACCCGATCGGTTTCCGGCGATAGAGTCCAGGCCGCACCCAAGCTGAACATCAACCGCTTTACGCGCGACGAGCGCATCGTATTCATGGCGTTGGGTAGTGAGAGCACCCGGGGCGAAGCGTGGACCGCGATCACGCGCCCCGACATCTTTCGCTCGCCGCTGCTGAAATCGGTTGCGGGAAAGCTGGTTGCGGTCTTTGGAGAGACGCCGCCAACAGGCAAGCCTTTGGAATGGCTGGGGCGTCTGGAAGATCAGGAAGCCGAACAAACCATCACCGATCTTCTGCTCAGCATGGATGCTCCCGCGCATCGGTGGGTGTCCGTTGCGGAGAAGATCAGCAGCATCGAGTCTCGGGAGGTGAAGGCGGCCATCAGCAAGCTGGAAGGACTCCAGGAGCGAGACTCGCTCAACGAAATCAAGAAGTCGGCGGTTGCGGGCAGCGATGAGCTGAAGCGGCTCTCAGAAGAGCTGCGCCGCCGCCACGGAGGAGATTGATGCTCGAAGCGCCTGATGCAGTGGTGACGCTGAGCACCGGAGAGAATGTCCGACTGAGCACGCTATGGGCGGACCGGCCACTGGTGCTCAGCTTTCTGCGCCATTCGGGGTGCCTGTTCTGCCGCGAACATGTCGGAGACATGAAGCAGAACGCCGACCTGAATGTTCTTTTTGTCACCATGGATGACCCGGAGGACGCGCAACTCTTTCGAGAAGAAATGGAGTCGCCGCATCTCTTCGCCAGCGACCCAAACCGTGTGGTTTACGAACGATATGAAGTCGCCCGCGGCACAATGAAGCAGCTCTTTTCACTGCGGATGGCGCGGCGCGCCATTCAAGCGACAAGGAAGGGGTATCGGCAAAAGCGGCCGACCGCAGATGTGCGGCAACTCCCGGGAGTCTTTGTGATCAGCACCGAAGGCGAGATCATGTGGCACCACGAGGCGCGCAATGCGGCCGACAACCCCTCGGTGGATGAAGTGAGGAACGCGGCCCTACTGGCCGGATCGCAGGCCAGGGGGGAGAAACACGAATGACTGGCACTTCTCCGGCTTGATCCACTGGCTTTCGTCAAAGCAGACGCCATCCAAATGGATGATCTCGGCTCCAAGCTCCCGTGCGATGATGATCCCGGCTGCAGCATCGTAAAGCTCTACATGAGATGCCGACATCGCTCGAATCTTGCCTTGGGCAAAGAGCGCGAACTCAGAAACGAAGGAGCCTAAGTGGCGCATCTTGGCATAGATGCCCATGGCATGAAAGATCTTCATGCTGCCCGAACCCACCAATTGGTGAGTCTTGATCTCTCCGCCCTTGAGCATGGGCAGCTGCTCGCCGTTCAGCGTGACTCCCTGGCCATCAACCGCCACCAGAATCTCGTTCTGTTCGGGCAGGCCGATCACGCCCAGCCGCATCTTGCCGTCCACATAGAGGGCGGCGGTGGTGCCCCAGTTTGGAACCCCGAAGACGTAGTTCGAAGTGCCGTCGATGGGATCGATCAGCCAGAGGCCGTCTTCGCCGGGCTCGCTGAATCCGCCTTCCTCGCCCCATACGGCTGCATTGGGCGTGAGCTTGGCCAGCCGCTCGCGGTAGAAGTCCTCGACTGCCCGGTCGGCGTCGGTGACGAGCGATTCGTCGGGCTTGACTTCGACATGGGCCTTTTCCTGCATCCGCACAGCCATTTCACCAGCCTCGCGGGCGAGGTCTGCGACTTGGGCTGAGATCGAGGAGGGATCGATCACTTGCTCAGTATGGGCGAATTGAACCAGCGAGGGGGCCGAATTGGGTCCTAGAGCGTCCAGGATTGAGGTATATTTCCGGCTCCGCGAGCGGGAATAGCTCAGAGGTAGAGCGACTCGTTGCCAACGAGTAGGTCGCGGGTTCGAATCCCGTTTCCCGCTCCATTCCCCTTACCCCAGCGCCTCTTCCAATTCCGCCCTTGTGGGCAGTGAGGGCATGGCTCCGTGCCGGGTGGTCGAGAGCGAAGCGGCCGTGATGGCCCACTGGAGCGCCTGGGGAATCTCCTTCCCGTCTGCCAGCGCCGCGCTGAGGGCGCCCACAAAGGCATCCCCGGCCCCCGTCGTATCCACCGGACGCACTGCCAGAGCAGGCACATGCAGCAGGTCTCCGTGGCGGCTGGCCCACATGCACCCCTGGCCTCCAAGCGTGATGACCACATGCTCCGGGCCCATCGAAAGAAGCTTCTTGGCCAACTCACTCAGCTTGGAGAGCGAGCCGTTCGCAAGCCCGGTGATCTGCTGGGCTTCGATCTCATTTGGGATCAGCATCCAGCTCTTGCGAAGCAGCGTATCGGGCAGGTCGGCGGCCGGCGCGGGGTTGAGGATGAACTTGCCGAAGCTGCCGGCGGCCCGTATCGCCTCCAGCGGAATCTCGCATTGGGCGAGAACGTATTCCGGCTTGAGCGATACCAGGCACTGCCTGACGTACTCCGAACCAAGCAGAGAGTTTGCGCCGGGGGAGACGATGATGGAGTTCTGCCCCTCATCATCCACCCAGATGGCGGCGATGCCAGTCGGACCGGGATGGTGCTGGACGAGATCCGTCTGAACCCCCGATGCCTGAAGGCTGGCGATCATCTCTGAACCGAAGGAATCGTCGCCCACACAGCCGACCATGTGAACTTCTGCGCCGAGTCGGCCAACGGCTGCCGCCTGGTTCGCACCCTTCCCGCCCGGGGCGTGACTGAACCCGGACCCGATGATCGTTTCTCCGGGTGCCGGAAGCTTGGGCGTCCGGCTCACCAGGTCCATATTGATGCTGCCCACGACAGCAATGCGGCTCATGCTTTCCTCAACCAAAGACAGCCTCGGCCGCCATGACCGAAGTTGTCTCTCCCTCCACCGCGCAGATTAGCTCACCGCGAGGGCCGATGCCTAGAGCGGCTGCCTCTTCTCCGGTCGGAAGTCGATAAATCTTTCCGGGCGTGTCATCAAGATTCATCCAGATGGTTGCCAGATCGGTCCAGGTTTGGATGGGAGGAAGAGCGGAAAGACGTTTGAGAATCTCCGCAGCGGTTTCCTCAAAGTCTGGTGTCCGCCCACGGGTGAGGCTGAGGCTGGTGGCCCGGTGGCTGATGCTCTCGGGAAACTCGGCCTGACCCAGATTGATGCCGATGCCCACGACGGGAATAGTCTCCCCTTTGGCGTTGGGAAGCATCTCGATCAACACGCCGCCCACCTTCTTAGAACCGATCATCAGGTCATTGGGCCACTGCAGGCGGCAGTGGATTGCGGTCGCACCCGCCACCGCCACCGCCATGCCCAGCAGCCAGGGGCGGGGATGGCTTGATTGGGCCGGGAAGGGAATGGAGAGCGAGAGCGAAGAGCCCGCTGGGCTGATCCACTCGCGGCTGAAGCGGCCTCGGCCCGCCGTCTGCGACCGAGCGGCCAATGCAAGGGGAAGGTCATCCCCGGCCAGCAGCCGACGGGCGATTTCAGATTGAGTGGAGTCGATCTCTTCTACGATCTCAATCTGATTCATCCGGGCGAATCTCCATGTGGATGCTCAGCGAGGGAGCGGAGTGGGTGAGTGCGCCGACCGAAATGGCGTGGACTCCGGTTTCGGCCACGGCCCGCACCGTCTCCAGGTTGATGCCGCCGCTGGCCTCCAGCGTGACCCGGCTGCCCAGCAGTTCGACCGCCTCGCGCATCTTTTCGGGGGCCATGTTGTCCAGCATCACGATCTCGGCTCCGGCATTGACTGCCTCTTTCGCCTGCTTAATCGTTTCGCACTCGACCTCGATCTTGGCCATGTGTCCGGCGGTCTTGCGGGCGGCGCTGACGGCGGAGGTGATTGAGCCCGCCATGCGGATATGGTTGTCCTTGATCATCAGCCCGTCGTCGAGCCGAAACCGATGGTTCTGACCGCCTCCGCAGCGGACGGCATACTTCTGCAGCCGCCGCAGGCCGGGCAGAGTCTTGCGGGTGTCCAGAATCCGGGCGGAGGTGCCTTCGACCGCCTGGACATAGCGATTGGTGAGGGTGGCGATGCCGCTCAGGTGCATCAGAAAGTTGAGAGCGGTCCGCTCCCGTTTGAGCAGCCAGCGGGCGGGGGCGCGTCCGGCCAGCATCAGGGTCTTGTCTTTCACTGCATCGCCGTCGTGAACGGCAATCTCATCGGCCTCAAGGATGTGGGCGGCAATCGCGACTCCGCAGGCGATGCCATCGGCCTGGGCTTCGATGTACCAATCGTAGACCGTGTCTTCAGGAAGGCAGGGTTCGGTGAGGTCGCCTGCGCCGATGTCTTCGGCCAGTTCCTGGTTGACAAGAGCCTCCCAACCTTCCGGTTGAGGCGGCCGCCAGGTGGCGGCGATCAGGGCAGCTCGATCTCTTGACCACATCGCGCAGAAAGCTCCTGCGCAAGCATGGCATAAGGAACCTCGACCCCGTTGCGCATCCAGCCAATCGGCGCACGCAGAGCCCCAGAAACGAGATAGGCGAGCGGACGGATCATCGTCACACCCTTTTCGTGCTGCACCCGCAGCTTGTCGCCCTTCTCGGCGGTCAGGCTCTGGATGCTGCTGTACGGAATCTTCTTGCTTCCGGTGATGGTGACCGTCTCGAAGGCGTCTTCGTGCAGCACATAGCTGATCTCCTCCGACTTGCGGTAGGTGATATCTCCGAGAGTGCTGCGCCCAAAGTCGATGGCCGCGCTGGCGGCCGCCTTCAGGCTCCCGGCGATGCTGGCTTCTTCATCCACCTGCCGCGTCTTGGCCCGCTGCTTGGCCTTCTTTTTAAGCTCGAAAGCCTGCGCGCTGGATTCAAACCAGTGCATCACTTCGGGCGGGCGGTAGTAGACGACGGACATCTCTAGTTCTGTTATGTGTTTGGCCGTGTTTCGGTTTCAGAAACCGGCTGTTCAAGGCGAGTTCTAAGGAAGTCGGCCCGGTGGCGGGCGGCCTGCTTGGCGTCGGTGGTGCCGAGCAGCTCCAGAGTGGCGGTCCACACATCCACCATGCGATGGGGCAGGTTGTCGTAGGCGACCCCCGCCTGTGCCGCCCAGCGAACCCACGCGAGGATGCGCAGCGCATCCGCCATGCTGATCTCGCGGGAGGCCAAAGTGAACTCGCGGGCCTGGCTGATGCGGTCGCGGATCTCGGAACGGGGAATCTCGCGGCGGGCGCGCCGCTCCTCCTTGATCACATAGTCGCACGCCCCGCGGAACTCCGGAAGGCTCCCCTCGATGGCGCTGACCTGGAAGAAGGCGCCAATGGCGCGGCTCGATTCGCCGTAGAGTCCCCGGACAAAGAAGCCCATGTCGGCAAGCGCCTTAACGACCGATGAGAGCCGCTTGGTATGGGCCAGGGCGATGAGGTGAAAGAGGGCTGACCGCCGCCGACCAGAGCCTGCATTGGCGGGGCTGGAGGTGAGCCAGCCATAACGCTCGTCATGGGCGAATTCGATCCGCGAGTCGAGCTGCTCAAGCACGCTGAGGCCCGTGTCTTCCGCATCCTGAATCGAGAAGCCGGGGGTCAGCGCCTGCAGCCGCATGTGGTCCTCTTCGTTGATCATGATGCTGGTCATCCGTCCGTGATCGAGGAGCAGGGAAGAGGTGGGGCTGTTCCACTCGTATTCCGGCGAGATGAGGCGGCTGCCCAGCAGATAATCCCGTTCGGCATCGCTCATCGTCTTCTTCACGTCGAGCTTGGGCGTCAGGGGGGCGCAGGCTTCGATGAGCAGGGTCTGGATATCCCGCAGTTCAGAGCCGGAAGCGCGGCCAGGGAATCGGTGGCCCGCCAGATTGCGCGCGCTGCGGAAGCGAGAGCTGATGACCACATCGCCTTGGGGCGCGTCCGGTCCAAGCCAGGCGGGCCAGGGCATGCTGCGCAGCACCATCTTGCGCCAGGCTTCGGCCCCGCTTTGGTCGGCTCTCATCACCCCAGATTCTATCTGGTGCGGCGGGCCTTGTTGACGCTCTTATAGACGTAGGCTAGGACTTCGGCGACTGGACCGAAGAGATCGCGCGGCACAAAGTCGCCCGGTTCGCACTGCTTGTAGAGGCCCCGAGCCAGCGGCTTGTTCTCCACGATGGGAATATCCATTCCGGTGGCCAGCTCCCTCATCTTCAGGGCGAGGTAGTCCTGCCCCTTTGCCAGCACCATCGGCGCGTGCATGGAGCTGCGGTCGTATTTGAGCGCGACGGCGAAGTGGGTCGGGTTGGTGACCAGCACGTCGGCGTCTGCCAGCTTCTTGGCCATGCCGCCTTGGGCGAGCTTCCTTCGCTTTTGGTAGATGGCGGCCTTCAGCTCAGGCGAACCTTCCTGCTCCTTCATCTCCCGCTTCAGCTCGTCCTTCGTCATGCGGAGCTGCTTGTCGATCTGCTTGCGCTGGAAGAAATAGTCGAACCCGGCGATGAATAGCCAGACGACGCCCATCCGAACAACGATGGCGTGGATGATGCTGCCTACCACCATTGTTCCTTCCGCAGGAGTGATGAGAGCCAGGCTGATCAGCTCATCCCATCGGGCTGAAATGACGTTGTAGGCGATGAGGGCGAAGACTGCCATCTTGGCCGATGCCTTCAGCCCCTCGAAGAGCGATTTGCCGGAGAAGAGGCGCTTGAACCCGGCCAGCGGATTGATTTTCTCAAAGGTGGGCTTCATCGGTTCGCCGCTCAGGACGAATCCGACCTGCGCGCTGCTGGAGGCCAGGCCGACCACCATGATCACCAGGATCAGCGGAGCGATCGCCGCGAGGGCGGGGACGAGGATCGCCTGGGTGTAGTTGAGCAGCGAGGGGTAGCTGATCTCCATCGGCAGGCGGTTGTCGGTGGCCTGCCAAGAAGAGAGCAGATGCTCCGAGAGGCCCTCGCACAGCGAGGGCATCAGCATGGCGGCGGCCAGCAGGCCGAGCGCGTTGTTCAGGTCGTTGGACTTGGCGACTGTCCCGCGACGGCGCGCATCTTTGCGCCGCTTTGGCGTCGCGTCTTCGGTCCTTTCGCCTGCTGGCTGCTCGGACATTTAGGCGCTCCCTCCCAAAGCGCGGAACATGGCGTCCATCGTGAATTCAAGACTCTTCTGCACGGTGAGAGTCAAGGCAGGGAGGCCGAGGGCCAGAGCGACGATGCCCAGTCCGATCTTGGCGGGCAGAGAAAGCAGGAATGGCTGGGTCTGGGGGACCGCCTTGTTGACCAGGCCGGCCGCGATGTCGATGACCAGCGTGACCGCCGCGACGGGGGCCGCGATCTGCAGCGCGGCCACCGAGAGCTGATACAGCAGCGGCACCATCGTCGCATGGGCGTTCTGGATGGTCACGATGGGGATGTCCATCTGCCAGCTCTGCACAAAGGCGTTCAGCATCATGTGATGCGCGTTGAGCATGAAGAGCAGAACCAGCGAGAGGAAGAACTTGAACTGGCCGACCGGAGACGCGCTCATGCCGGAGATCGGGCTGAACAGCTGCGCCGCGCCGAGACCCATCTGAAGGTCGATGAAGGCGCCCGCCATCTGCGCGACTGAAGCCAGCGCCTGCATGAACCCGCCGATCAGCACGCCGATCACCGCCTCATAGCCCGCCATCAGGCCAAGCTCCAGCAGGGAGTCGGGAGGAGCGGGGGCATAGGGTTGCAGGACCGGCGTCAGAGCCAGGGAGAAGAGGGCCGCAAAGAGCACGCGAATCTGCACCGGGGTCTGGTTGCCGAAGAACGGCGAGCTGAGCAGCATGGCGCTCGCCCGAATGAAGACCATAAACCCGGCAAAGAGAAACGCGGAATCCATGACTACATCGCCGCGCGGGCCGCGTGATCAAAGCAGAGGTGGGTGAACTTGACGAGGGTCCCCAGCATCCAGCCGCCCATCGCCAGGACAATCAGCACGGCGCAGATGAGCTTGGGAACATAGGTGAGCGTCAGCTCCTGAATCTGGGTGACCGCCTGAAAGACGCTGACCGCAAGACCCGTGAAGAGCGCGACGGCAAGCACCGGAAGCGAGACCAGCAGGCCGACGGTAAGCGCCTCTCGGGCGAGGTTCATGACGGTGCTCTGGTCCATCGCTAGAAGTACCCCGCCAAGAGTGTCCTCACCAATATCGACCATCCGTCCGCCAAGACAAAGACGAGCAGCTTCGCCGGCAATGAGACGACGACAGGCGGCATCATCATCATGCCCATACCCATCAGAATGCTGGCGACGATCAGGTCGATGATCACGAACGGCACAAAGATGTAGAAGCCGATGATGAAGGCGGTTTTGAGTTCGCTGATGACGAAGGCCGGGATGAGGGTCATCAGGGAGACTTCATCGGCGGTCTCCGGCGTCTCGCCCTTCATGTTCACAAAGAGGGCCAGGTCGCTTTCGTAGGTGTTCTTGAGCATGAACTCGCGGAGCGGGGCTTCGGCCCGGCTCACCGCTTCGTCCATCGAGATCGGATTCTCCTTGGCCATGAATGGCTTGATGGAGCTGTCGTAGATCTGCCCATAGGTGGGGCTCATCACATAGAAGGTGAGAAAGAGGCTGAGGCCGATGAGCACCTGCGTCGGCGGAATGTTCTGGGTGCCGAGCGCCGAGCGCACAAAGCCGAGCACGATGACGATTCGGGTGAAGGCCGTCGTGAGGATCAGGATCGCCGGGGCGATGCTGAGCACTGTGAGGAGCGCCAGAATCTGCAGGGAAGTGCTGAGCTGATCCTTGTCTTCGCTTCCGCCGATCCCGATGTTCACCGAGGGGATCGGCACGCTTCCGCCGCCCTGCGCCTGCGCCATCGCGAAGCCGGCAAGGCAGGCGATGACCAGCAGGAGCGCGAACCTCATAAAACGCTTGAGGTTTGGCTTTGCGATGAGAGTGCGGGCTGACATTTGGGTTCTCGAAAAAAGGGTTACTGGGCGAGCCGCTCAAGCCGCTTGAGAACGGCGAAGGGGTCTTCCTCTTCTTCAGGCTGGGGCGCGGGCTTCTGCTGATTGCGGCTCTTGGCGGCCATCAGCAGGCGGTGCGCCTCTTCAATGCTGATCGTGTCGGCGGAGTCGGAAACCGGCTCTTCTTCGATTACGGCCTCTTCCTCGACCGGCATCTCGATGACGGCCTTGGTCGGCCTCTCTTCGATCTCGTAGGCAGGCTCATCGCTCGCTTCGTCGAGCATCTCGAAGAAGGCGGGCTCTTCGTGCTGCCGGGCGTCTTCGTGCTCGGTCAGGTCGGCCAGGCAGGTCACGTTCTGGGCAGTGATGCCGAGAAGGAGGGTGCGTCCCCGCACCTTGACCACCTGAACCTGTCCCGCGCCAAAGGCGGCGGTTTCGAGAACGTCGATGGTGCTGTCGGCGCCGGGGCTCAATCGCTTGCCCCACTTGCCGATCAGCTTGGGAATTCCAAACTTGAGCAGAACGCCGACAATGCCGAGGGCGATCAGCATCTGCAGCATCTGCAGGCCGCTCACGGCCGATCCGCTCTGCGCGGGCGGCTGGGCGGGCGTGCTGGGCTTGGTGCCGAAAGTCGTCTGGGCGATCAACTGTTCCATGTCTGTGGGCTCCTAGGCGGCGTCGCCCAGTCGGGCGATGCGCTCCTTCGGGTTGAGGATTTCGGTGATGCGGACGCCGAAGTTGTCTTCGATGACCACGACTTCACCGCGGGCGACAGGGCGGCCATTCACCAGCACGTCGACCGGCTCGCCGGCGGCCTTGTCGATCTCCACGATCGATCCCGCGCCGAGTTCGATGACATCCTTCACGAGCATCCGCATGCGGCCAAGCTCGACGCTGATCTCCAGCGGGATGTCCATGAGCAGATCAAGGCCGTGGTCGGAGTGGCTGCTGCCGGAGGCTCCGGCCCGCTCGGCGATCACGGGCTCAAGCGGCGCCTCCTCTTCTTTATCCTCGTTGAAGATCAGTTCAAGCGTCTTCGGATCGAAGAGCCAGACCACCTCAACCGAGCGTCCGCCGCAGTTGATGTTTGCGCTGGAGCGCAACACTTCCTGGTGGACCTGGAAGTTGGAGGGAGGCAGAAATTGTCCGATCTGGATCGAGAGGCCGGTCGCCGCGAGCAACTCCTTCCGGGCATCGCCGACAGCAAGGCATATGCCCTGCACAAAGCTCTCAAGCTGGCTGCGCCGCTCCGAGAGGATCGACTCGGGATCGAGGGAGGCATCATCCATCTCGATCACGTTGTACAGCTCTGCAAACTTCTCCTCATCAATGAGGATCGCCTGCTGGTGGTCGGGCTGATCGGCAAAGGCGAAGGTGATGACCAGGTGGCGCTTGTCGCCGCCGCTCTCGATCTCCGCCGGGGTGATCAGCTCAAGCTGGGCATTCTCGGCCTCCATGGCCGTGCCGGCAGCTTCTGCAAAGGCTCCAATGATGCGGTTCCAGAACTGGTTCTGCAGTTCCACCGCTTTGCTGAGCTTGTCGTTTGAGATTGATGCCATTTCTAACTCTCGGTCCTTTTTCGTGTGATGTTGAAAGCGAGCTTGTTCCCGTTCAGAGCGGGGCGGCCCTCGTACTTGGCCTGTCCGCCGACCAGCATCTTGATGTCCTTCTCGGACTTCTGATCGAGGCGGAGAACGTCTCCGGCGCGGAGCCCGAGGAAGTCATCGACGGAAATCTTGGTGCGCCCGAGCTGGATGGAACAGTCGAGCGGCGACTCTTCGATCATGCTGTGCAGCGCCGCGCGGTTCGCGCCGCTCTGGCGGCGGGTGGCGGAGGCCACAAACCACTTCTGGGCGCTCAGCTTGGCCGTGATCGGCTTGAGCAGCATGTAGGGGATGCAGAGGCTCATCGCGCCGCGAAGGTCGCCCATCCGCACCTCGAAGAGGATGCTGACGACGATATCGCTGGGCGGGGCGATCTGCACAAACTGCGCGCTGGTTTCGACCGACTCGATGGCGGGGTTCACAACCACGACGCCCTCCCAGGCCGCCTTGAGTGCCTGCAGCATCGTCTCAGTGACCGAGCGCATCAGCGGCAGTTCGATCTCGGTGAGCCGGTTGCGGTCGAGCGTCTTGCCCGGGCCGCCCAGCAGGCGGTCGATCATGGCAAAGACGAGTTCAAATTCCACTTCAAGCGCGGCCTCTCCACTCAGCGGCGGGATGGAGATGACGGAGAAGACCGACTTGTTGATCGAGCGCAGATACTCTTCATAGGGCACCTGCTCCAGCGAGATCAGATCGATGTTGATGGGGCAGCGGAGGTAGGCGGAAAGCGCCGTGCCGGCCAGGCGGGCGTAGGTTTCGTGCAGCATCTGCAGCGTCCGCAGCTGCTCTTTGCTGAACTTGTCCGGGCGGCGGAAATCGTAGACTTCGTAGGAAAGCGAGTTGCCGGTGGCAGGCTTGGCGGCGGCAGGCGTGCTGACCAGATCGGCTGCTGCCTCTCCGGGAGTCCGTCCTGCGCTCTTGCTCTCTCCGCCCTCCTCGTCGCTGTCATTCAGCGAGTTGAGAAGCGCTTCGATCTCAGCCTGAGAAAGAATATCCGACACCGTTTCACCTGAGAACCCCGGCAGTTTTACGAGCCTGATCGGGGCCTTCAGTTTGGGTTATCGGATTCTTTCTGACAAATCCTCAGAGGGTTTGTGAGGTTTTACGGAGATTCTGGATAAGTGATGGTCAGAGTCTCCGATTGCGGCTGGACCTTGACCCAATCTCCCACCGTCTGCAGCGCCTTTCCGCCCGCGAGCTTGCCCTTGCCGACGGGCAGCCAGATCGCCATTCCCGAGAGGTAGGAGGGCACGGTCACCTTCAGCTCCGGCAGTTCAGAAGCGGCGTTGTAGATCTCCTTTGCCGCTTCTTCCCGGTTGTTGTCTATGAAGTCGAGCGCGCGGCGCAGCTGCTGGGGCGGCAGAAGCAGTTCGGCGTACATCACGGCTCCGAGAAGAGCGTTGTATCCGGCCTTGTCCCGCTGGTCGAGGCCGGTCGCCTTCGGACCGACGGCGGCAAACTCCTTCACGAGCGGGTGGACGTTCTTCTGAACGTAGCCCTCAAGCTGCTCGATGCTGGCTCCCATGACGTCCGCGCTGGTGAGGCGCTTGGCCTTCAGCTCCCGCAGCATCCAGCTCAGGTAGATCCTCTCGCCGATGTCGCCGCCGGCAAAGTCTTCCGGCTCGGTGTAGATGCCGAACGGGTTGAGGGTGGCGTGCCCGTATTCGTGGGCCACTTCTCGAGCCATCTCAAGCGGATCGTTGAAGCTGTTGGAATCGTAAAAGTAGATCGTGTTGACGTTGGAGGGCGCGCCGGTCTGCGTTGGAGCCTCGGGATCGGGGGCCACAAGCTGCTGTCCGCCCGCTTCGCCGCCAAAGCAGAGATAGATGTCGACGACCTGAAGGTAGTGGCTGGGGTTGTGGTCTTTCCCCATCCGTGAATAGTTGAAGTCCCACAGACGCATCACCATGCGGGCGATGGAGTGGGTGGGATCATTCTTCTGCTTCCGCACCTGGCTGAACACGCGGGTGCGCAGCCACATCTGGTCCCGGTTGCTGGTCGCGCCGTAGCCCGTGCTGATCCACTCGAACGTCCAGCCCTGCAGCGGGGAGGTCTTTGGCTCCTCCAGCTTGTACATGTTTGTGCGCGCCAGCATCGGCATGCTTTGGCGGTCGAGGCTCTCCAGCTGCGTCTCGATGGTGGTGCGTTGCGTGGCGCCCGGAATCGGGCTGGGGCCATCGATGGACCGGATGCCGGTAGAGATGCCTGCGAGGCCGAGCAGAAACGCGCTGAGGGTCATAAGCGGGGGCTAGTCTCCCTGGGCTTCCAAGAACCGTTCGGCATCGATCGCTGCCATGCAGCCGGTTCCGGCTGCGGTGACGGCCTGACGATAGACATTGTCGGTGACATCTCCGCAAGCAAAGACGCCTGGAAGCTTGGTTCGTGTCGAAAAAGGCTCCACCTTGATGTAGCCCGTTTCATCCATATCAAGGACGCCCTGAAAGAGCTGGCTGTTCGGCTGGTGGCCGATTGCGATGAAGACGCCGTCGATGGCCATCTCGCTCACGTCGCCGTTATGGGTGTTCTTCAGCCGCACACCGGTGACCTTCTTCACCGGCTCCATATCGCCCTCGATCTCCTCGATGGCGCTGTTCCACAGGAAGGTGATCTTGGGGTTGTCCAGCGCGCGCTGCTGCATGATCTTGCTGGCCCGCAGGGTGTCGCGGCGATGGACGACGTAGACTCGGTTGGCGTGGCGGGTGAGATAGTTGGCCTCTTCCATAGCCGTGTCGCCGCCGCCGACCACGATGACATCCTTTCCGCGGAAGAAGAAGCCGTCGCAGGTGGCGCAGGCGCTGACGCCGAAGCCGCCGAATGTCTTCTCCGTCTCCAGACCGAGCCACTTGGCGGTGGCTCCAGTTGAGATGATGACCGTCAGGCCCTCATAGACCGTGTCTCCGACATAGACCTTATAGGGTCGCTGGCTGAAGTCGACCTTGGTGACCGTTTCGCGATGGATATCCGTGCCGAACCGGGCGGCTTGCTTCTCGAAAAGCTCCATCATCTCCGGCCCCATGATTCCTTCCGGGAAGCCGGGATAGTTCTCCACGTCGGTGGTGATCATCAACTGTCCGCCGGGCTCGGGGCCGGCGAAAAGGACGGGATGGAGATCGGCGCGTGCCGCGTAGAGGGCGGCCGTGTATCCGGCGGGGCCGGAACCAATGATGATCACCTTGTGAGCCATAGAACAGGGAAAGGTTACCTGTCGGAATGGGTTCCGCTGGCCCGCACGGACCGGGACGTTCGCACTCGGTTAAGAAGCAATGCGGCACAGCGTGCGGCGCAGCACTTCAGCGCGTCCACGGCACCAGATGCGCAGTTCGCGTTCAGAGACCGGACGGCTGAGCGTGGTGATGTTGGGCGAAAGCGGGGTGCTTTGCGGCCAGACCGTTTCGAAGAGAGCTACCGGGCGGTCCTTCAGTTCTTCCAGCAACAAAAGGGCATAGAGGTCGATTGATTCGAGATCGAGGATCGCCAGGTCGGCTCGCTCGGCGGTCCGTTCTGCCTTCGCCTGTCGAAGGCTGTCTGCATGCACCCAGCCACAGCCGTGGGCATGCAGGGAAGTCTTGACCATGTCGAGCAGGGAACTGCGCCTGCCCACCACCAATGCAATGTATTCGCCAGAGTCCAATGGATCTCCCGCTCCGCCCCACCAAGATTCTTGGCAGAGCCGATCCCGCACTTGAGCGATCCCCGTATCTTTGCCGGTTTGCTTTCTCGACCCAGATTATCGACCTTAAAGATTCCAAGAATTAGCATCGGGATGGTCAGGCTATCCAGGCTTTCGCGGAGCGCGGTATTGCTCCGGGTGATCGCAGCGGCATTCGCTGCGGTCTTGGGCGGCCTGTTTGTCACCATCTCTTGGATGTCGGTCCGGGAATCTTCCCTCAATGAGCACCTGGCCGAAGATGTCCGGCTCATCGGAAGCCTTTCTGAGCAGCGCGCTCTGGCCGCAGAACTGGCCCATCAATCCAGCTTGATCATGCACAGCGACGCGTCCATGAAGGGCGAACTGGTCGAGAGCATGGCGAGCGATCTGGAGGCCTTCCGGCAGAACCAGGAGAAGATCAGGGACATCCGCGACGGACAGAGCGAGGCGGCATCGGTCGATGTCAATCGCCTGCTCCTTGACGGCGATCAACTGGTTCGCCAAATGGAACTCTTGCTCCTGCCTGCGCAGGTTGGAGAGGCAGATGGCTTCCGCGAACTTCATGCGGAGAGCACAGGCTTCTACAACGAATCCGGCCGGATACTGCATCAGCATGAGGGCGAAACGGTGGCCCGGCTGGAGCACCTCAAAGCCGTGCGAAGCGGCGTTGTGCAGCGGCTGCTCTTTGTCGTCGTTCTTCTGGGGCTCATCATCTTTATCCCCGCGCATCTCAAGATCCGCCAGCTCTTGAGGCGCTCGGACCAAGACAAGCACGACCTTGAGACTGCGAACACGGAACTGACGACGGCGCGCTCTGAATTGGAAGGAAAGGCCGAACAGTTGAGCCACGCGCTGGAACAGGCGAGTGGACAGGCGAGCCTCTTCCAATTCGCATCTCTGCGGTTCCAGCAGCTCTTTGGCGGCCTGCCTGTCGGATGCCTTACCTACGATCAGGAAGGCAATATCCAGGAATGGAACAACGCCATGACGGACCTCTTTGAAGAGGAACCGTTCAATGTGTGCTATCAAAGCCTATACAAAGTGTTCTCCGATCCCACGCAGAGTCCGCTCGTGAAGGAGGGTGTTCAGCGGGTGCTTTCCAACGCAGAGGAGTGCGAATTCGAGTGGGAGGAAGCCTTTGCCGATGGCCGCTCCAAGAGCTTCTACTGCGTCAGCTATCCGCTGCGCGGCCAGTCGGGCGTCGTGCTGGGCGGAATCCTGGCCGCCATCGACATCTCCAGCCGCAAGCAGGCGGAAGAGCAGATCGCCGCGGTGAACCACGAGCTGCATGAGACGCTGGAGAGCATCAAGGACTGCTTCTTCTCGGTGGATGACCAATGGCGGTTCGTTTATGTCAACTCTGCGGCAGCCGCTCATCTGGATCGCAGGCCGCAGGACATGATCGGCCAGACGATCTGGGAGGCCGAGCCGCGCATCAAAAAGACCGTCTTTGAGCGGAACGTGCGCCGTGCCAAAAAGACGGGCACCGCCACCACATTCGAGATGCTGGACAAGCCGCGCAACAAGTGGTTTGAGTTCCGCGTCTATCCCACCACCACGGGCATGAGCGTCTTCTACCAGGAGATCACGGAGCGAAAGAGCGTGGCGCAAAAGCTGGAAGCCCAGGTGCGTGAGATCAACGAAAAGAACGCCATGCTGCAGTTCCAGCAGACCGAGCTGGAGCAGGCGAACCAGCGGCTGGCTGCCGTCGCCGAGACGGATGGCTTGACCGGCCTCAAGAATCACAAGGCATTCCAGCAGAACCTTGCGGCGAGCTTTGCCGAGGCGAGAAAGAGCCAGAAGGAGCTGAGCCTGATCCTGCTGGACGTCGATCACTTCAAGCTGTACAACGACGGCTTTGGCCATCCTGCGGGCGACCAGGTTCTCAAGCAGGTCGGCGTCATTCTGAGGCAGGCGACGCGAGGGCAAGATCTGGTGGCGCGCTACGGCGGCGAAGAGTTCGTCATTGTCCTGGGAGACACGGGCGAAGAGCGCGCATTGGAAGTGGCCGAGCGCATCCGCTCGGCCATCGAGAATTCGATCTGGCCCAAGCGGCCGATCACGGTGAGCCTTGGCTGCGCCACGCTCGGACCGGACATCCGCCACAAGCAGGATTTGATCGACCGGGCCGACGAAGCGCTCTATGCTTCGAAGCGCAATGGCCGAAACCAGGTGACCTTCTGGACGGACCGGGTGGGCCGCGCTGCCTAGGCGTGCGGTAAAACCCGCCGCATGAATGTTGACCTGCTGAAATCCCTCACCGAAGCCCAGGGCGTCCCGGGCCAGGAAGATGCGATCCGCGACATCGTCGCCAAAGAGCTGAAGCCCACCTGCGAACTGCGCGCAGACGCCATGGGCAGCCTCATCGCTCTGAAGGAAGGGACCGGCAAGGGGCCGCGCCGCAAGCTGATGATCGCTGCCCACATGGACGAGATCGGCTTTGTGGTCAAGCACATTTCCGACAAGGGATTTCTCCGCATCCATCCGGTCGGCGGCTGGGATCCGCGCATGATGGCTGCACAGCGGGTGCTGGTCCATTCGCGGGACGGCAAGAAGCATTCCGGCGTGCTGATGCCCAGCACCAAGCCGAAGCACATGCTCACTCCGGCAGAGCAGGGCAAGCAGCTCACGACCGATGACTACTTTGTCGATCTCGGCATGAGCGGAGAAGACGCCAAGAAGAAGATTCAGATCGGCGACATGGTGACTATGGATCGCGGATTCATGCAGATGGGCGACCTCTTCACCTGCAAGGCGATGGATGACCGCGCCGCAGTCTTTGTGATGATCGAGGCGATGAAGGCGGCCAAGAAGCACAGCGTTGATGTCTACGGCGTGGCGACGGTGCAGGAAGAGATCGGGCTGCGCGGAGCGGCGGCGGCGGGCTGGGCGATCGAGCCCGACATCTGCATCGCCATCGATGTGACGCTCTCCAACGACTTCCCGGGAATGCCGGACGAGATGGCGGTGACGCACCTGGGCGATGGGGCGGCGATCAAGTTCCTCGACAGCTCTCTGATCTGCCACCCCGGACTGGTCAACCACTTCCGCGACCTGGCCGAGAAGAAGAAGATCAAGCACCAGATCGAGCTGCTCCCGGCGGGCGGAACCGATGCGGGCGGCGTGCAGCGGCTGCACGGCGGCATCCCCTCGTTCACCCTCTCCATCCCCTGCCGCTACATCCACACGGTCAACGAGACGGTGCACAAGGATGACCTGCAGGCGTGCATCGACCTGCTGGCCGCCTTCATCGAGGATGCCCACAGCCGGGATTACGGCTACAAGGTCTGAGTTTCTGGAACCAATGAGCCGCGTTGGTGATTAAGGGAAGGGTTGAGTCTAGGGATGAAGCTCATTTCTTTGATCTGCTTTGCCGTTGTCACAGGAGTGCTTTGGGGGTGCAGTGCGGAACGGGTTGAGGCTTCCCAGCCGCCTGCATCTCCTCCATTGAACCCGGCGGAGGCGGTGGGAGCCGCTTCGGGGCAGATGACGAAAGCCACCTTCGAAATGGCGGGCATGGACTGCGGCGTCTGCATCGCCAATGTCGGCCGTGTACTGGATGAAACCGCCGGCGTGCAGGAGTTCGAAATCGTCGAGAACCAGCTCATGGTCAAGTTCGACGATGGCCTGAACTCCGCCGACAACATCAAGGCGGTGCTGGAGACCAACACCACCAGCAAGGCAAGCCTGAGTTCAACCGCTCCGGTGGAAGCCGCGGCGGACTGCTGTCCGCCGACTCAGTCGGCCAAGTGAGCCGCCCAGCGCGGGTCTTCAAATCGCTGGACTTCCACCATGTAGCCGTTCGGGTCGGCGGCGAAGAAATGGTATATCCCGTAGTCGCTGTTCAGGCGCGGCGCGCCGTCGGTTGATGCTCCGGCTGCGGCCAGTCGCTCATGCCAGGCATCGACCTCATCCGTGACCAGCGTGAGCACGATCCGTTCCGGTGGCTGCGGCACGTCGCCTCTCTCGCAGAAGCCGACGTACGCGGTTCCCGCCGTCTGAAAGATGACGCATCCCGCCTGATCCAGCACGCGCTTCAGGCCGAGGAGGTCTTCGTAGAAGCGGCAGGTCGCGGCCAGATCGTCGGTGCGGAGAAAGGTGATGAACTGATCGACGCCGGGAGTCATTCGCCCAGAATCCTCCGCTGGTGCTTCTTCGGCAGCGTCCGCACGACCAGTTCGTAGGAGACGTCGATGAACTCCTTCGCCAGCGGGATGCCCTCGGGGTCGGTCAGGTCGATGCAGATCCAGCCCTTGTGCCCCACATAGGGCGGAATGGAGATCAGCGGGTCCTGGCAGAGCGCGGCCTGCGATTCGAGGTGATTCTTCAACGAGATCGAGGCGGCTTCGTCGCCCAGGATGGCGAAAATCTTGCCGTACACCTTCCAGACATCGTGCCCCCAGGGATGATCTTCCGTCACCTCTGTCTTGGCCATGCAGTAGGCGCGCATCTCTTCGCCGGCATTCATAGGACGTGAGCATACATCTAGGCCGTAGAAACCTTTGCAGATGCGGCGGCGTCTGAAGCCTTCCTGAATATGGATGGATGAAATGAACACCGGAAAGATGCAGAAGATCGATGGTGTGCCCGTGTGGGGCGAGCCGATCGAAGATGCGGTCAAGCAGATCAAGACCTGCGCCAAGAGCGCAGCGGCGGCGGCGCTTATGGCCGACCACCATCCGGGCTACTCGATGCCGATCGGCGGAGTGGTCGCGTACAAGGATGCGGTCAGCCCTTCGGGCGTCGGCTATGACATCGGCTGCGGCAACAAGGCGATCCTGCTGGATGCGCCTGCCGACGAAGTCCGCCGGAACATCAAGACGATCATGGACGACATCGTCCGCCACATCAGCTTCGGCATCGGTCAGAACAACAACCAGCGCGTCGAGCACGATCTGTTCAAGGATCCGGCCTGGAAGCTGTCGCCGCTCAAGCAGAAGCGCCAGATGGCGGAGAACCAGCTAGGCACCGTCGGCAGCGGAAACCACTATGTGGATCTCTTTGTCGATGAGCAGGATCGCGTCTGGGTGGGTGTCCATTTCGGATCACGCGGCATCGGCCATCACGTCGCCAGCCACTTCATCAAGGAAGGCGGCGGTTCGGATGGAATGTACGTTGAGCCCGTGGTGCTGAAGCTCGGCACTCCGCTAGGCGATGACTACATGGAGGCCATGCGCGTGGCGGGCGACTATGCCTATGCCGGACGCGACTGGGTGTGCGAGCGCGTGCGCCATCTGCTTCAGGCAAAGGTGCTCGACGAAGTCCACAACAACCACAACTACGCCTGGCGCGAGACGCATGGCGGGGAAGAACTGGTGGTGGTCCGCAAGGGCGCGACTCCGGCTTTCCCTGGGCAGCGCGGCTTCGTGGGCGGCTCGATGGGCGATATCTCCGTGATTCTGGAAGGCGTCGAATCGGATGCCAACCGCGAGTCACTCTACTCAACCGTGCATGGCGCGGGCCGGGTCATGTCCCGCACCAAGGCGGCGGGCCGGGTGAAGAAGGGTCGCCGACTGGGAGGAGAGATCACACCGGAGATGATGCTCCACTGGGTGAAGGAGCGCGGAGTGGAGCTGCGCGGCGCAGGAACGGACGAGTCTCCGCACTGCTACAAGCGTCTCCCCGAGGTGCTGGAGCACCATGGCGGAACCATCAATATCCTGCACACCCTGACGCCCATCGGCGTCGCGATGGCGGGCGAAGAAACCTTCGATCCGTACCGCGACTAGCCACCGATGGGCGGCAAATCTCGCCAAGTGGAAATTTCTGGGTGAACTTTCGGCCTTTTTGGCAGTATCTGCTTTATTATGCGGACTGCATTCTTGCGTCTGACGCTCCTTGGCGTCGCCGCACTTGCCTCCCTGACTGCCTGGGCTCAAGACATGACCGTCGAGCAGAAGGAGCAGGTCCTTGGTGGCATCAAGGAAATCATCGACCGCCGCGCCTTTGTTCCGGGCGTCGATTTCAAGAAGTGGGATACCTTCCTCGAAGGCCGAAAGGAAGACCTGGACAAGGCCGGCGATGTGAACGCCTTTGCCGGAGTCATCAACCGCGCCCTGCGCGAGTTCGGCTTCAGCCACATTCGGCTGCTGACCCCCCGCGCGGCGTCCAGCCGCAACCAGACCAGCACCATCGGCATCGGCGCTACCGTCAGCTCGGGCACCGATGGCCTGGTGGTTCGCCGGATTTATGACGAGAGCCCGGCGGCGCTGGCCGGACTGAAGGTGGGCGACATCATCACCGTGGTAAATGGCGTCAAGCCGCAGGCTTCTGGCGACCTCGAAGGCGAAGAGGGCCAGAAGAAGACCCTCATGGTCAAGAAGGGCGATGGCCAGGAAGTCACCGTCGAGATCGAGATCAAGAAGTTTTCGACCGTCCGTAAAGAGACCCTGACCTGGGTCAACGACGACACTGCCGTCCTCCGCATCTTCACCTTCTCGGCCGGATACGGCCGCGAGAATATCGAAGGCTTGCTGAAGGAAGCCAACGGCAAGGCGAAGCACCTGATCCTCGACCTCCGCTCCAATGGCGGCGGTGCGGTGAGCAACCTCAACCACCTGCTGAGCCTGCTTCTGCCGAACGACACCGAGTACGGCATCTTTGTCAGCCGACGCGTGCATGAGCAGTACGTCGAAGCCAATCCTTCCTCCGGTGCGGACGACATGGCCGCGCTGGCGAAGTGGTCCAAAGACAAGACCAAGACCCGCACCCGGCAGGGAACCACTCCCTTCAAGGGCCGCATCGCCGTCCTGATCAACCGGGGTTCGGCCAGCGCCAGCGAAATCTGCGCGGCGGCTCTTAAGGACAATGCCGACGCGATCCTGGTGGGCGACCGCTCTGCGGGCGCCGTCCTCGCTTCGACCTTCGCACGGCTGCCGGAAGGCTTCTCCCTTCAGTTCCCGGTGAGCGACTATGTGACCGCCAAGGGAATGCGCCTAGAGGCCAACCCGCTTCAGCCGGACGCACGGGTCACCGAGCGCGTCACCGAAGAGAGCGACCCGGTCGTGACCAAGGCTCTGGAAATGCTGGAAGAGGCCGCGCACAACGCGCCTCCTTCGGTCATCAAGCCGTCGGCGGCCTAGTCGACCGCCAGGGGGTGCTTCTGGTGATGCCTGAAGCCCTCCAACTGAATCGAGCCGTCTGGAAGACAGCGCAGCACTGAGTAGCCGCTGTTTTCCAGACCGCTCCCCTCCACCACCGCCGCCAGCGTGGCGTATCTCACTCCCTCGATCTCCCGCAGATCATTCACATGCGCGTGGCCCTGAAGCACGGCTGCGACCTTTCCTGAATCCGAAAGGATCTTTCGCACCTCCACGCACGACTTGACGGCGTGCGGGCTCGTGGGAGCCTCGTCCAGCCGCTGGTGCGCGAAGACCAGCGTGGGATGCTGCGTCTCTTCAAGATCGGCCTTCAGCCACTCCTGCTCGTGCGGAGGGATCAGCGTGTCGGTCCAATCGAAATTGCCCGCGCTGTACGCCTTTCCATCTATTCGATAGCAGGCGTCGAGGATGACGATATGCCAGCCCTTCGCATCGAAGGAGAAGAACCCGCTCCGCTGGCTCATCGCGCCGAGAAAGTCGGTCTTGTCCAGCGATCCGAGGCAGTGGTTGCCCAGCACGCAATGCAGCGGCTTTCCGGCGGCGTGGAAGGGCTGAGCGATGCTTCTCAGGAAGGCAAGCTCTTTGGCGGGCGTCGTATCCGCGGCGTTGTCAATGAGATCGCCGAGTTCGATGATCCGATCAACCCCGGCGGCAGAGAAGCGGGCCACCGCCTCGTTCACCTTGTCCAGAGATTCTCGGTAGTGTCGGGAGCCGCGGGTCGGGGCGTCGGCAAAGTGGACATCGGTGAGCACGCCGAGGGTCAGCGGCTCGCCCTCTGCTCCAGTGAGCAGAGGGCGAGTGAGCCAGGCGGTTCCGGCGGCGAGGCCGGACTGCAGCAGGCCGCGTCGGCTGAGCCGCATCAGTGGGCCGAGGGGGAGCCGAGCAGAGTCTGGCTGCCGGGATTGGCCGGGAGCATGACGCCTTCCGACGGGTCCATCTCGGTGCCTTCACCCAGGGATTCGATGCGGCCCGTGGCGAAGATCAGCGCCTCGCTCTGCCGCATGTGATGCTCGCCGATCCAGCCGAGACGGTCGCCGGTGCTTCCGCTGGTGGCGGCGTCCAGACCGTCGCGGTAGTGGCCGGTGTCGAAGAAGTCATCCGGGCTGGCGTTGCCGCCCAGAACGCGGTCCATCCGCTCGGCCTGTCGCTGGGCTTCTTCGGCGCGGTCTCGGTACTCCTGAATCCGCTCGGCGCGGTCGCGCCATCGTTCAAACCAGCCGCTCTGCTTCGGACGAAGCGCGGCGAGAAGCATGTTCTCTTCCTTAGGATTTTCAACAAAGCACCAGCCGGTGTCCTTGAACTCCTGCATCAGGTTCTGCCCCGGGTTCTCCTTGTCGGGGGCGATCAGGCGGATGAGCTTGAAGGGATAGGCGACCCGGCCGCTGCCATCAGGGGAGTTGACTGGGCTCAGCTCATCGTTGTATTCGACTTCGCTGATCCAGCCCGGAGGGCATTCCAGCCGGACGATGCGGCCCTTCGCATCGCGGTCGATTTTGGGAATGTGCGGCACGACGACTTCAACCGTGGTGCACGAATAGCCCTTGGGGAAGTACCGCATCATGTAGCCGCTGGGGTGGTAGTTCCATCGGCCCCGGGGGATGTCGGTGGTCGGCTCTTTGCCGCCCTCCACCTCGCGCATCGCGAGCGCTTCGAAATCCCGGAACGGGCGATTGGCGTCGTAAAAGGCGCGGCGCATGTTGTTTTCGGCCTCGTACAGCGGACGCATGGCGCGGTCCACCGGCCCGAGCACATCGCGCATCACGCGGTCTTCCAGAAAGTCGAGCGCCTTCGCTTCCAGGCTGGCGATCTCTTCCGGTTTGAGCAGAGCTACCGCGGCGGCCTTCGCGGGGCCGCGCATCTTGCTGGGCTTGGTCTTGGCGAGGATCGACCAGATGAGGAGCTGAGTGTCCTCCTGGCTGATGGCGGTCTGCTGGGCGTAGCGGCGGACGACGTTCTGAAGGATATCCTTCCGCAGGCCCTTCCAAGGCCCCTCCACATAGCCCATGCCGCGGGTCGGTCCGTAGGAGTAGCCCCGTCCGCAGAAGGATTGGATATCGACAGTGTAGTGGCCGGGCTTGAGGGTCCAGGTGCCCTTGGCGTTCCGCATGTCGTTGGTCAGGGTAATCTGACCGGAAAGCTCGTAGCCATCCATGTAGGTGAGTCCGACCACCGTGTCCTTCATGCTGGACGTGAGCGGTGCTTCCTCTTTAAAGAGAAGGTCGCGCAGCGATCCCAGATTGATGTTGGGGATCGGAGGCTTGGGAATGGTGATCTGTGCAAAGGCCCCGGCACTGAGGGCCAATCCGAAAGCAAACGCCATGCGACGCATGCTTTCAGATTATCACGCCCTGGTTAAGAAGAGGCGCAAAACTACGCTGCCGGAGGGTCCTTCATCTTGGTCTTGGTGATGCCCATCATCACGCCGATGCCAAGGAGAATGAAGGCCGCTACTCCGATCCACGGACCCGGCACGCCGGCCAGCAGAAGGCCGCCTGCCACGCCGATGGTCAGCAGAAAGAACCCCGCGAAATAGATTCCAAAACCGTTCATGGTTCCAATCTACGCGGGGCGATCTGTAGGCCGCATAAAGAAAGCGGCCTACGGCGTAAAGGGTGCGGTTTCTAGTTGCGGACCGGTTCGAGGAGCATCTCTTTGGTGTAGAGAAAGTCTTCTCGCTCGTAGTTGGCCAGCTCGAAATCTTTGCGGAGCACGATCGCGCCGGTCGGGCAGGCTTCCTGGCAGTAGCCACAGAAGATGCACCGGAGCAT
Organism: uncultured Fimbriimonadaceae bacterium; assembly: GCA_965652385.1. GTDB lineage: Bacteria > Armatimonadota > Fimbriimonadia > Fimbriimonadales > Fimbriimonadaceae > JBGSIR01. The sequence goes on along the minus strand of CBFGUV010000002.1, from coordinate 306,951 downwards.
GTTGATCTCGTACCGCTCGGCATAGCGCTCGCCGGGTGAGCGGCGGTCTTCGTCGGTGTTTTCCGCCGCGCCGACATAGATGCAGCGGGCCGGGCAGGCGCCGGCGCACAGGGAGCAGCCGATGCAGCGCTCTAGACCGGAGTCATAGCGGGTCAAAACGTGGCGCCAGCGGGTGCGTGGGAACTGTTCACGCCGCTCCAGCGGATACTGAACCGTCACCTTTTCGCGGGCGAGCCGCCGGGCGGTGATCCCGAAGCCGGAGATGATCGGTCGGGCGACGTCCTTGAAGACTTCGAAGCTCACGCTTCCACCTCTTCAAGCTGGCGAGACTTCAGCTCAAGGATGCGGAGCTGCTTGGTGCTGCGCATCGACTGGTGCTTGATCTTGCTCTGCAGCTTGAGGATGCCGTACATGAGCGCATCCGGAGACGGCGGGCAGCCGGGGACATACACGTCGACCGGAACCACCTGGTCTGCGCCCTGCACGATGGCGTAGTTGTTGTAGACGCCGCCGGAAGAGGCGCATGCGCCCATCGAGATCACCCACTTGGGCTCGGGCATCTGATCGTAGATCTGACGCAGAACCGGGGCCATCTTCTTGCTCAGGCGTCCGGCGATGATCATCACGTCGGCCTGGCGGGGAGTGGCGCGGAACGCTTCGGAGCCGAACCGGGCCAGGTCGAACCGCGAGGCGACCGTGGACATCATTTCGATGGCGCAGCAGGCCAGGCCGAAGGTCAGCGGCCACAGGGCATGCGCGCGGGCTTCGTTGACCAGGTCCAGCAGGGTGCGGGAATTGGCCACGACCACGCTTCCGCCCTTCTGGATGTCACCAAAGACCGGGGTGGAGCTGTCGTGCAGGACAAGCGTCTCGACTCTCTTCGGCATAGCGTCGCTTCATTCTACTCGGAGCAGGCTCCGTCTATCTCGCGGGCGGGTCATCCGGTGATGCAGGAGGATATGGGTGAACAGGGTGGCCGAATTCAGGCAGTCTCTTGAGGGGCTTCAGGCACAGAAAACCCATGAAGAAGGGCAGGGCGAGATAGAACGGCCCCATGAAGGCCATGTTCACTCCGATCTCCTCATCGAAATCCATCCGGGCAGTCAAGGTGAAACCGGCGGCCATCACTGCGGGGCCAAGCGCCACGGAGGCCAGCATGAAGCCGAGTCTGATCCGCCGCCAGAGTCCTCCCTGCGCCATCAGTGCCGCGATCAAGTAGCCGGCGGCGACTCCAACGAGAAAGTGCTTCACAAATGGCGGAGCCAGATACTCAAAATCATGCGGGTTGGCGGTGCTGATGATCGCCCACATAAGGATTGCCAGCACCGTAATCAACCAGGTGAGCAGCGGCGTTGCTTTGTATCTGACCTGTGTGCGATCCACCGTTCCTATTTTAATTATGGCTTGGCGGGGTGCGGATCAGTTTCTGAGATTGGCCAAGACTCTTGAGGCAAACTAAAGGCATGGCTTTAGCCTGGCTGGTGATGGCTCTTGGCGCTGGGATGCAGAGTGCCGGGGCTGTCAATCTTCAGGGAGATCGCACTCCGACATTCTCAGAGCCCTCACCGACCGTAGTCGCGCTCAGTCAGCTCGTGGGAACCTACAAGCTGGGTGAAGGCACGGCCGGGGGCATTGGGTCACGTCTGATCGAATCGCTTCTGCTCCACGGTGATCACAGCTTTGTGTTTCAGGATCACTCCTGTATGGGATTTAAACTACAAGGCACCTGGTCGCTGGACGGGGAAGAGATCGTTTTGACCGGAGAGAATCCCTGGGAAGACAAGCGAGTCTGCGAGATTCTTCGACTTGTTCCAGCGCACATGGCGGATCGGCTGTATCTGGTCAAGGACTTCGACTTTCCCCGGTTCTGCGCCAACAAACGAGCGGTGGAAGCGGGAGTCAATGGGCTCTTGAAAAACTACATGGGACTTCAGAGGTCATATCCCAGCAATCCGATCAAGCCATTGTCGGATTCATGGCTCAAACGAGAAGCTTTGCTGCCCATCGGGCGGGTGGCTGCGGTGTCCTGCAAGGGATGGGTCGTAGAGGGAGTTCCTTCGGGTTCTGTTTCTGTAGGCGATCTTCTTGGCACCCAGGCGAAGAGTGGCGGACAATTGCGGGCTCTTTCGGTTCACGGTGACCAGGTCATCTGCGAAGTGATGCCTTCAGAAGATGGCTGGATTCCCACCCTTGGGGAAGTGGTCTACGCCGAGAAGATGTTATCGAGTACAGAGGGATCTTGAGGTGATGAGCGCCGCGTGGTTGGTGATGCTTGCTGCAGGTTTGACGGACGCTTCTTCCGCAGCATCGCAGGTGGTCGGCGCCTATGAAATGATTCGTCCTGGAGCTCCCTCAGTGGCTTGCGAGACTATGACACTGAATGTGGATCACTCGTTTCGCTACAACTACGGATTTTGCAACTGTAGCGCCTTCGAAGGCACCTGGCAGGTTGTCGGAGATCAGCTTGTCTTGACAGGTGAAACAAGGGGGCTTCTCCCGAGAGAAGAGGTTGTATTACGCTTCGCTCCGATAATGGTTGCCGAGCATCTTTTTCTAGTTCGAGTCGCTGAGTTCAACGATTTCTCCGTAAAGCGAAGGCTGTTTCAGCGAGGTCAATTCCGGTTCTCCGATCTGCAGGCTTCAGGTCTTCAGCGGGTGTATCGCCACGGGCGGCTGGCAGAGGTCTTTGATTCTTGGAAAGCCCGGGAAGCGGAGCTCCCGATCGGATACGTCACTTCCCGCCTGAACAGCGAATGGGTGCTGGAAGGGTTTCCAGAGAGCTCAGTCAATGCGGGCGACTTGCTGATTCCCGCATCCACTTACTCGGGAGGGTTAGTTGTGAAGGAGCTGCGAAGTGACGGGATTATCGGCGTACTTGCTGACTCGGATGAAAAATGGAAGCCTGTGCCAGGCAACATCTTCTATTCGGAAAAAATGCTTCACAGTCGGTCTCTTTTGAACGATCCCAATCCTCCCGTAGACTAAGGAGTATGAGACAGGGAGCCAAGGTTGCGATTGTGGCGATGGCCGCCGGGATGATTTGGGCGGGGGCGATGGCCGCTCAGCAGAAGGACCCGCCGCCACCGGTTACTGGAGCCAAGAAGCAGGAGGGATTCATCCCAGCCAAGGAGTTGGCGGGCAAGTTTTATCACGGCGACGGGACCGGTTCAAACCGGCATCTCACCCTGAAGGCCGATCACACTTATGACTACCAGTTCACTGGTTGTATTGGAGTCTATGCCGAGGGCAAAGGGAACTGGAAGTGGGACAAGGACGTGCTGGTCTTGACTTCCGCGAAGGATGACAGCGCTGACGAGTTCATGGCGGTAGAGAAGCGCCTGGTTCCAGCGCGGCTAGGAGAACGCCTTTATCTCGTGCAGGAAGAGAAGGTGAAGGAGTTCGTCCACGAAATCCAGGTGGAGAAGGATGTGCCTCAAAAGTGGATGAGCAGCTACTACATGGCGGTTGACGAAAAATACCAAGCTCCCAAGGCCACGGCCGAGGACAAGCTGATCCTGCCTCCCGGCTTTCCAGATCGGGCTAAGTAGTCACTGAAATCTTGTTCTCATCCGCGTCGGCAGCCGATTCGACAGCGAGTGAGCCCTGGGTGAAGAATTCGGGCTCCTTTCGCAGATGGATGCGGCAGTAGAAGTGGATGAGGGCAGCCGGGATGCCGAGCGCCATGCCGGAGGTAATTCCGTTGGCGGCGACACCGAAGCTGAACAAGGTCAGCACGACCACGGTCGGCAGTAGCGAGCTGCCCGTCAGGAGCAGACCATTTTGGATGCGGCGGTCCCACGGCCCGCTGCAGAGAAAGAAGCCCAGCAGCCAGGCATAGGCGATGGCCACGAGGAGATATTGGTACGATCGGATCGCCACGCCCCCGGTCGCCAAGAAGCAGTAGGCCACCATGACCACCGTAAGGGCAGTGATGGATTGCGAGTACGAGTGACGGGCGCGCTGAGCCGGATGCGGCACTGCCTTTAGTTTAGCTAGTCTTCGTCGTCAATCCAAGCATCGTCCGGCATGGGATTCATGTATTGGTCGCCGGAGGAGAACATGGTCTCCAGCTGCATGGGGTCGACCAGCACTTCGCGGGGCCGCGGTCCGTCGCGGGGGCCGACCACGTTCCGCTCTTCCATCTCGTCCAGAATGCGCGAGGCGCGCTGGAAGCCGATGGAGAACTTGCGCTGCAGCATCGAGGTGCTGGCCTGCTGGCGCTCGACCACAAATCGCACGGCCTCTTCCCACAGCGGGTCCAGGTCGTCTTCCTTCTGCTTCCGCTCGGCCTCGCGCTCCTCGATGGCGATCTGTACGGGGTTGAGCACATAGTGCGGCTTCTCCTGGGCGCGCCAGAAGTCGCAGACCTTTTCGATCTCGTCTTCGCCGACGTAGGCGCCCTGGATGCGGACGGCCTTGGAGGCGTCGATGGGCAGGAAGAGCATGTCGCCGCGGCCGATCAGCTTGTCCGCCCCCGCCTGGTCTAGGATGGTGCGTGAGTCGATCTGAGATGAGACGCTGAAGGCGATGCGGCTGGCGATGTTGGCCTTGATGGTGCCGGTGATGACATCGACGCTGGGCCGCTGCGTGGCGATGATCAGGTGGATGCCGGTCGCCCGGGCGAGCTGCGCCAGGCGGCAGATGGAGGATTCGACCTCCGCCGCCGACTGCATCATCATGTCGGCCAGCTCGTCGATGATGACGACGATGAAGGGGAGTCGCTCCTCTTCGCTCACCTTGGAGTTCCAGCCCTCGATATTGCGGACACCGCGCTCGCTGAACTGATCGTAGCGGCGGTCCATCTCGCGCCACACGGCGCGGAGCACGCCGGGGGCTTCCTTCACATCCTTCACCACCGGGCACATCAGATGGGGAAGGCCCTCGAAGAGGGAAAGCTCAACGCGCTTGGGGTCGATCATCACCAGCCGCAGATCCTTGGGAGTCATGCGGAGGATGAGCGACATGATGATGCCGACCAAGCAGATCGACTTGCCGCTGTTGGTTGCGCCGCCGATCAGCAGGTGGGGCATCCGGGTGAGGTCGGTGTACTTGTTGACTCCTGAGACATCTTTGCCGAGGGCAAGGGTCAGCTTGGAGGTCTGGTCGTGAAACTCCAGGCTCTCGCAAAGCTCGCGCAGGGTGATGACGGCCCGCTTGGCCGTCGGCACTTCCACGCCGATGGCGGCCTTGCCCGGGATCGGCGCTTCCAGACGGATGTCGGAGGCGGCCATGCTCATGGCGATGTTGTCGGCCAGCGCCTTGATGCGGCTCACGCGGACGCCGGGGCCGAGCTGAATTTCGTAGCGGGTGATGGTCGGGCCGTGCGCCACCTCGACGACATTCGCGTCGATGTTGAACTGCTCCAGCGTGCCCTCCAGGGTCTCGATGTTGCGCTGAGTTTCCTGGGCGGTGCGTTTGGGCCGCGGCGGGGGCTCTTCGAGCAGGTTGAGCGGCGGAAGCTCGTAGCCGCGGGCGCTGGTCTGGGGAGGGTTGAAGTCGAGCTGCGGCTCGGGGTCTTCCGTCTCGCGGATGCGCAGCGGACGCCGGGTGGATCGGGAGAGCGGCTTCGGCGTCTCCTCCTCTTCCTCGACTTCTGCCTCCACCACGGCCAGGCTGCGCTTCGGCTTGGCTTCGGTCCGCTTGATCTCCTTGTGCAGTTCGCGGGCCGGCTTCTGGCCGCGCAGGCGGGCGATGAGGGCCGAGGCCAGGTCGCGCATCGGCTGGTCGGCGGCCACGATGATTCCGCCTACGATCAGCAGAATGATGCCGATCGGCTTGGCCGCGCCGAGAAGCTTTTCCAGTCCCCAGGCAAGGACTGCGCCGAGGTATCCGCCAGAGCTGCTGACGGCTTCCGGATCGAAGTAGTCGCCCTGAATGGTCTGGGCAAAGGCGGCGAGGATCGCCATGAGGATCAGCGTGCCGCCCCACGAGACGCGGGCCACCTGCTGCGGAGATCGGCCGGTGAGGATGATGGTGCCGCCGCCGATCAGGGCAAAGGGAACGAGCCAGGAGGCGATGCCAAAAAGCGTGCGGAAGAAGGTGCCCAGCGCGTCGCCGATCAAGCCGCCATTGCCGAGGAGCAGGGTGAGAAACAGGATCGACCCCAGACCGATCAATGCAATGCCGGTCAGGTCAAGCCGCTTATGCGGGGGCGCTTCCACCACCGCAGACTTCCTTGTGCGAGCGGGACGCTCGATGCGTTCTTTGAGCCCGTCCATGGGCGAATCTTTGTCGATTATATCACGCTTCATCCGGTTCGGCGGATCGCGGTCAGGATGCCCACGCAGGCCATGCAGAGCCACAGGGCGGTGCCTCCGTGGGAAATGAAGGGAAGCCACAGGCCCACGACGGGCGTCATCGAGAGGTTCATGCCCAGATTGACGAGGGTATGGAACCCGAGCACGGCCAGGATTCCGGTGGCGATGAGTCGGTGGTAGAGCTGCGATGCCTGGAACCCAACCAGCCAGACTCGATAGAAGAAGAAGAGGAATGCGCCAAGCAGAAGGGACATGCCGAACAGGCCGCCCTCTTCGCCCATCACGGTCACGATGAAGTCATTCTGCTGCTCGGGAATGAACCCGGCTTCCTTCTGCTGGCCCTTGGCATAGCCGGTGCCGATGAGCCCGCCGACGCCGATGGCGATCTCTGCCTGGTGCTGCTGATAGCCGTTCTCCTGCTTGTCTGGGTTGAACTGGGAGATGATGCGCTCGCGGGCGTAGTCGAAGGCCTTGATCTGGGGCGTGAAGAAGACGAAGGTCATGACCGCCACCACGGCCAGCACCGTGCCGCCGAGGAACCGCCAGGGAACCCCCGCCACCATGCATGTGGCCAGCCAGATCGCAATGACGCAGATGGTGCTGCCTAGGTGAGGCTGGAGGATGAGCAGAACAAGGATCGGCAGGATGTGAAGACCGGTGCTGAGGAAGACGCCGAAGCTGCGGATCTTCTCCCGCACGGCTGCGAGGTGGGTGGCCAGCGTGATCGTGACGATGAGCTTCGTCAGCTCGGAGGGCTGAAACTGGATGGGGCCGATATCGATCCAGCGGGTCGCGCCGCCCCGGCTGTCGCCGAAGAGCAGCACCATGATCAGCATCGCGATATTGGCGGCATACAGCCACTTCGCGTTCCGCTGCCAAAAGTCGGGCGGGGTCCAGATGAAGACCGAGATGACGCCGAGGCCGAGCACGAACGACCGGAGCTGCTGGCCCAGGAAGTTGGCGTTCGGCTTGGCCACGTCGATGCTGTGGATCATCGCCAGGCCCAAAATCAGCAGAAGCGCGGCGGAGACAAGAAGCCAGCCATCCGCCTTGGGCAGGCGGCGCTGCAGGGGACTGGTCCAGCCCGCTGTCGAGCTGCTCATTGGGCGGGGTTGGGCGCAGGCTCTCGAGTCGAGCTGGCCGTAAATTCACGGCGGATCACGCCTTCGCCCGGCGCAATCCAGAACTTGAACGTCTTGGGCTGCTCCGGATTGGAGCCATCGATGTGCAACTTGACCGTTACAAAAACGGAATTGAACGAGCCCGAAGACAGATTGAGCTTTGCGGGCTCGGCGGAGACTTCTGCCTTGGCCGGGAAGGTCTGTCCGGCATAGATCATCTCGCCGGTCCAGGTCCAGGTGGAGGCAGAGCTGAAGGGATACTCGTTGATGAGCGGGATGGCGGGATCGAAGCTCTCTTCCTTTCCGCCTGCATAGCGGAAGCCGCGCTCATCCGCGATGTACCGCTCGGTTTCCAGCGCCTCTTCCAGACCCTCCTGGTGGATGGCAAGCACGGTCTCTCCGCCCTCGCCCTCTTCCTGCGAAATCTGGACTTCAAGCGGCGTCCCGCCGTAGATGAGGGTGCCGTCTTCGTAGGGAAGCGCCTCCGGCAGAAGCTCGGCGCTCGACTTATAGACCACTCCACCCACTGGAGACTCCTCGGGCCGGTCGGTCTTCGGACAGCCAGCGATTGCCAATCCGGCGATGATTCCGGCGACGATGAGGACTGCGGGGGTGGTCTGCTTCTGCTTCACAAGTTATGTCTTCTTGCGCTGGTACGCAATGAGAGTACGTTTGCGCACCGACTTTCGGCGTCCCATTTCTTCGGTGGAGGCCATCTCGACCAGGCCGATGCCCAGCCCGTAGACGGCGACCTGGGTGGTCTTGATGCTGGTGACGTCTCCCGGGGCCACGGTGGCCGTCAGCGTGACTTCGAGGCATTCCACCTCTTCGTCCATCACCTTCTTCTTGCCGATGCGGCGCGACTTGCCCTCGATCACCAGATCGACGGTCTCGTCAAAAAGATTGGTTTCGCCGATGTAGCTCCAGGTCTGCCCCTCGTCGCCGACCTTGAGGATCGTATAGGGGCTGGCCAGCGGGCTGTCCTTGTCGAACGCCACCACCAGAGTGCGATCCTTGTCGTTGGAATAGAAGACCGATTCCTGGAAGGAGGAGCCGCGCTTCGTCGTCACCGGATAGGCCGTGGTGTCGCCGAAGACCACCGCATCGCCGACGGTGTCGACGAAGGTGTCCTTGCGGCCGGAATAGTCCTCTTCATAGACATACCGGTCGCCGGGGTTCAGCGGAAAGTATGAGTCCGCCGTGAGCGGATTCTGCAGGGCGGTCGCCAGGGCGATCGTGGCTATCATTTCTCCTTGTCCTTCATGCCCGTTAGAACCATATGCTGCTTGATCGGCTTGCCTTCAGCATCGACAGATTCGAGACGGAGCTGTACTATTCCGACGTCTTTGGAATACCAGACCTTCGAAGAAATCTTTGCTTTCTTGTCTCCCTGGCTCATAGTGCCCGTTGAGACGACCAGGATCGCGTCGAACTCGCCGGCGGGGGTGGTGACCTTTTCGGTCTTCTCCACGGTGTTGGTGACCTCCATCGTGGTCGCGCCGGTGGCTGCCTCGACCTGCATCTTGGAGGGCCAGGTGGAGCCGACCTTTGCGTCGGCGGGCATCGAGAGGACAGGCTCCTTGAGGGTGCCGATGCTCATCTCGACCATGTACACGCCGTCCGGTCGGACCTCGTCCCGCTCGCTGCCGAGCTGAATCAGTGATCCGCTGCGCTCGACCGAGTAGACGGCGACGTTGTCTTCGGCGGTGACCAGATCGGCCCGGCTGGTGCCCGGCGAACCGGCGGCGCCCTCCATGCTCACAAATTCGTATTCAAGGATCTTGTCTTGACCAAGCCCGTAGTAGGCAAAGCCGTCGTGCTTGAGCGCATCGGGCATCACCGGGGTTTCGGTCGAAGTCCCTCCTCCCGTGGAGGTGTTCGACGTGCCCGGCTCTTCGGCGGGCTTTCGGCATCCGGCGGCCAGCAGAGCGGCCAGCGCGAGGGTTGAGATCAGGGTCGTTCGCATAGCTCTTTATGATCCTTTTGCTTCAGTATGGCTCTTGATTCTTCGCAGCACGGTCACGCGGCTGTCCTGCATTGACGTTTCGCTGAGGGCGCGCACTATTCCGTGCCCAGGCGCCACCCATACGGTGATCGCGCTGGTGACCGGAATCTTGTTCAAAGTGAATTGGCGGAAGCCGCTGATCGAGTACGCCTTCATGCGGCCCATATCGGTGTCCACTTCCTGCCAGCCCGACATGCCCAGTTCGGCCTGGAATGGCCCGGCCTTGTCGGTGCCTTCGCGGGGTCCGGTTCCGGTGTGGGAGACCACTGCGCCATCCAACAGGGGAAGCGGAACCAGAGGCAGGGGCGGGTTGTAGGTCTCCTCGCCGTTGGCGACGGCGGTCTGGAAGAGTCCCTTCTCGGTGAGCTGCCAGCTCAATACGTCGCGGCCCATAATCTGCCCGGTCTGGGTATCGGTCGAGGTGGTCTCGAGGATGGCCGTGACGCCTTCATCGGTCTTTTGGACATCCAGCACCTTCATGGTCATTTCGAGGTCGTACTCCTCGCTGCCCTCGCTGGTGTCCAGCCGCTGGTCCATGGAGTAGACCCACTGGTCGCCGACCTTGAAGTCGATAAGGTCGGCGGCGGATTCAATCTTGGCGGTCTCTTCGGCGGCGGGCTGCTCCTGAGCCGGTTTGTCTGCGGGCTTCTCTGCGGCGGCTTCGCCACCCTTCCCGCATCCGGCCGCGATGAGGGCGGCGATGAGCGCTGCGCTGATGATCTTATTCATGAGCCTTCTCCAAGAGAGTTGATGCGGTCCACGGCGTCCTTCGCCAGCGTCTCATCCGGCACCTTGGTCATGGTGATGGAGCGCTCGGCGAGGTCGGTCGAAATCCGGGGGGCGGCGATGGCGTAGCCGTCCATGGTGAAGAGCAGTTGGAAGCCGGGATTATCGTGGCTGTACTTCCAAAGGCGCATCCGGCCCTCTTCAGTCAAATTGATGGTGATGCGGGACTGGGTGCGTCCGTTGGGGAGGGTCTCCGTGCGGACGCTCGCGCCGGTCATATAGTCCTCATTGATCAGGGCTTCCGCCGCCTTGAGCACCCGCTCGGGCTTGGTGCCGAGCGAGTTGGTGCGGTCGGGATTGATGCGCGATTCCAGCGACTGCCGGATGTTCTCGCGAGACTCGGGGTTGTTGCGCGGCTCCAGGGCGATGGTCAGGTAGGCGCTCACGATCTCCTCGTCCGAGTTGACGAACTTCTCAGACATCTGCTTGTTGAAGGCAGCGGCCAGCCGGGATTCGTAGTGCTGGCGGACCGGGGCGTTCAGCGTCGTGACCTTGCCGCCGACGCTCACCTCGACGGGCACCATGACTTCGATGATGATTCCGTTGGACAGGGCGGAGGGGTTGACATTCGGCAGCGGATCGCCATCCAGCTTGGCATTGAGGTCGGCGATCAGTTGCTTCTCCAATTCTGGGTCGCCATCCAGGGCCTTGCGGATGTCGGCGGCCTTCCAGGTCTTCGCGTTGGGCGGGAAATTGTTCTCATCGATATCGTTGATCCGCTCCACCAGATAGCCCAGCGCCTTTTCGTCTCCCGCCAGGGACTGCTGCAGTTCGCGGATGGGCAGGCGCTTGGCGTTGGTGGTCTCGCCGATGTCATCATCGCCGCGGCTCATGGTGTCGCCGTTGGTTTCGGCAAGCGAGGCCATGCGGTTGGAGACGATGATGCGATACCCCTGCCCGGGCGTGACGGCGATGAGATTGACTTCGCCGGGCTCGATGGGCGTGAATTCGAAGCGGCTCAGACGCGCAGCGGCGTATCCCTTCCAGCCAAACCAGATGACGGCAAGAAAGGTGATGACACCCAGAATAAACTTCCAAGACGAGGGGATTTTCATGCTGCGCCCAAGGCTCCTAAGAGCCCAAACATTGTACCGAGTGAGCGGGTTCCCTCAAGGGTGAGGAAGGTACGATGCTGCCCATGAGAACCGCAGATGCGGCAGCGGCGATCCGCGCAGAAGTCGGGAAGGCGATCGTCGGGCAGAGCCGTGTCGTTGATCAGGTGTTGACCGCCATCTTCTCCGATGGCCATGTGCTGCTGGAGGGCGCTCCCGGCCTCGCCAAGACCCTGCTGGTCCGCGCGCTGGCCAAGGCGATGAGCCTGGAGCACAACCGCGTGCAGTTCACGCCCGATCTCATGCCGACCGACGTGGTCGGAACCAATGTCTTCAGCCCCAAGACCGCCGAGTTCGCGCTGCGGAAAGGGCCGATCTTCACCTCGATCCTGCTGGCGGACGAAATCAACCGCACTCCGCCCAAAACCCAATCCGCCCTGCTTGAGGCGATGCAGGAGCGGCAGGTGACCATCGATGGCGAAAGGCTTCTGCTCCCTTTTCCGTTCCTGGTTTTTGCGACTCAGAACCCGCTGGAGTTTGAAGGCACCTATCCTCTGCCAGAAGCCCAGCAGGACCGCTTCCTGCTGAAGGTGCTCCTGACCTACCCTGAGCCGGAAAACGAGATCGAGGTGATCATGCGGCATCACCAGGGCTTCAAGAGCCAGAACCTTGATGAGGCAGGCATCCAGCCGGTGATGACCGCCGACGATCTGCGCGCCGTCCACGAAGAGATTCGCGGCATTGCGATGGAAGACAAGATCTTCCACTACATCTATCAACTGGTGGCCGCCACCCGCAACTCGCCGGACATCCTGGTGGGCGCATCCCCCCGAGCCGGAATCGCAATGCTCGCCTGCGCCAAGACGACGGCGGCGATGCGCGGCCGCGACTTTGTGACGCCCGATGATGTGAAGGAGATGGCCCTGCCGATTCTGCGGCACCGGATCCTCCTGCGTCCGGAGACCGAGATCGAAGGGCTCTCGGCGGATCAGGTGCTCCAGACCGTTCTCGACGCCCAGGTTGTCCCCCGCTGATGCTGCGCGTGCTGATGCTGCTGCGTCAGGAGCGCGGCGGCATGATGACCTACGCCGAAAACCTCCGCTACGGCCTGCGGCATCGCGGCATCGAAGCGGTGATCGACGAAGCCAGTTCTTGGATTCCCAAAGAGACCGGATGGATGGTCGACCGCAAGGCTTCCCGGGCGGTCAAGGACGCCGTCCGCGGCTTTGATCTGGTCCACGCGTTCGGCTATCGCTGCGCCTGGGCGTGCGCGGAGGCACTGTATATCCGCTTTCCGTGGGTCTACACCGCCTACGACACCCCCAAGGTCACGAAGGCCCCGGTCATCGACCGGCTGAATGCGGCCCGCCTTGGCCTGTGCAGCGGACGCGCGGTGCTGCAGACCCTGGTCGAAGCGCAGGCTCTCAACCTGACCGTCGTCACGCCCTGTCTGGGCGACAGCCCTTCCAGCGATGCCCCCATGCCGCCAGACTTCACGGTCCTGCTGGCGGGGCGCAATACGAAGGATCGGGGATGGGCGCCGGCGCTCACCGCTCTGCAATCGCTGATGCAGGAAAGACAGGAGGTCCGCTTGATCGCCGCGCCGTTCGAAGGCGAGCCTCCGGAGCTGGGGGGATTGGAAGCGCGCTTTCCAGATCGGATTGAAGTGCATCGGGGCAGGGCGGATGTAGGGCAGCTGATCGGCCAAAGCAGCCTGGTGCTCGTGCCCAGCACCCGCGCCGGATTCAGCATGCTGGCGGCAGAGGCGATGGCGCATTCGAGGCCGGTGCTGATGCGGCGGCTTGAGGGCTTCACGGAGATGATCGTGGACGGGCAGAGCGGCTTCTTCTTCGATACGGACGCGGAGCTGGGCGAGCGGATTTCGCAGGTGATGGATGCGCCGATGGCTCGGGAATCGGTCGCGCAGGCCGGACGCATCCGCGCTGAAGACCGGTTTGATCTCGAAGAGGGTGTGCGGTCGGTGGTTGAAGCCTACAAGCGCGCGCTCGACATCGAATAGTTTTTCGCTCTTTTTTGCGGCATTCTCCGCGTTTGGCACGCGCCATGCGAGAGGAGGATGTCAATGAGCTTGACCGCCGTGATCTGCACGATGGCCCTGGCGACGACGCCCGCAACGACGCTGAAGAATGACTGGAACGAGATCGCTTCCAGCGTTCCGTTCACCACCTATCGACTGGGTGTGGATGCCATCGGCTACGAGCTGATCAAGGCCGAGACGGTCAAGGTCGAAGTGGATGAGAATCTGCCGGGCCTCCCGGCGCGGGAAGCTCTGCATCTGACCTATATGAACAAGGCCAGCAAGAACATCTTTGACATCATCCAGAGCCCCGGCGGGGCAAAGGTGAACACCCGCTGGCATATCAAGCGGTTGATGAGCGTGACTCCCTTCGGCCTTCAGATGGACGAGACGACCACCCTGATCACCAAGCGCATCGGCAACACCGATGTCGGCTTCATGGCCACTCTAATCAGCGAACCGTCGGCCAAGTATCTGGTTGACCGTTTGGTTAAGATCGAAAAGAATTGACAGACCCATCCTCTGGACTCCCGGGCCGGCACCTTTACCTCGCCGGCCCACTCACTTTTTAAGAAGCTCTAAAACGCAGACAGCCCGCCGCCTAAGCGGAGGGCTGTCTTTTCTTTGGTTTATGTAGAGGATTCAGCGGGGAAGTCGTGCGTTGACCGCGTCCCAATCGATGCACTGCATGTAGGCGTCGATGTACTTGGCGCGGGCGGCCTGGAAGTCGAGGAAGTAGGCGTGCTCATACACATCCATCGCGAGGAGCAGAGTGTTGTTCCAGGCGGGGAAGGTGTCCTGGCTGTCGCCGATGTAGGTGTGGACCCGCTCTTCTTCGTGATCGTAGCCGAGGTAGACCCAGCCGCGTGCGGCCATGCCGGTGGTCTTCCAGTCGTCGATCCAGCGCTCGGCCGAACCGAACGTGTCCTTGATCAGGTCGGCCACGTTGCCGGTGGGCTCGCCGCCCTGTCCGCCCAGCGTGTTGAAGTAGACGCTGTGATTGATGTAGCCGCCGTAGGCAAAAGCGTAGTTGACCTTGAGCGCGCGCATCTCGCTGTAGACCTGGTTGCCCTTGGCCGGGTCGATATCCATGTCGGCAAGCAGCTTTCGGATCTCGTTGGTCTTGTTGGCGTAGCCTTTCCAGAGACCGAGATGGGCGTCGTGGGTCGCGCGGCTGATTCCCGCGCCCTCGGTGTTGTAGACCTTTTCGGGAAGCGATTCGGGGACTTGTACGAGCTTTGGTTCCATAGGCTTTCTGGACTCTCTCCTGTCGAGTCAGGTTACCTATCCCCTACGCCGATTGCTGTCGGAAGTGCGCGAGGGCTCAGGCCCGAAAAACTTCTCGCAAATCTGCTGAAAATGGGTCGAAGGGCCATGAAATCTGTGTAAAGTGAAAGGCATGAAGGAGAGCATCCTCTCATCGCTCACCTCTAGCCCTCGCGTTGTAGAACGCATCCTCCGTGTCTATCCCACCGATCGCCTTGACGACCGCATTGGCGAAGCCCGATTCACCCCCCGCGAAGCGATTGCCAGCCTTGCGGATATGGAGCAGATCGTGCTGGACCGCGTCCGAATGGCGCACCTGCAGCCTGGTTCTTCGGTGGAATCGATTGATGCCGGCCACCGTGCGGAGGAGCATCACTACTTCGACAAGAATGTCTTCCACGAAGCGGAAGTCTTCGAGTCGCGCCGGGCAACGACTGTTGAATTCCTCAGATGTCTCAGCGACGACGACTGGTTAAAGTCGTTCGTACTTTCTGGAGAGAAGACTACTATTCGCGACTATGTCGCGCTTGTTTTGGCTAACGACATGTTTCATTTAGATCAGCTCTCATGCCATCTGGCAAATGAAGCGGCTACGATCTGCTGATTGACTGACTGTTGGACCAGTAACTCGGCGCTCCCCACTTTGGGGGGCGCTTTTGTTTTGCCATCCAGTCACCAAACCCGGCCTTCTCCCGTAAGATGCTTTTGTGAAGGCATCATTGGCGTCAGTCGCGGCGGGCAGGGCGGCGGCGATCTTCTTGTGGCTGCTGGGCATTCAGGAACTCATTTTGGGCTTTCCCAACCTCACACTGATCCTGAATGATTTGGATCGAATGCCTGATCCAACGACACACAACCTATTCCTATCTCTGGCGATTCCTGTGATTGCGCTCGGGTTGGGAATCTTCGCGTGGGCTTTTCCAGAAAAGATTTTTAAACCCGAGTTGACAGACGAGATTAAGGAGCCTCGGGAGCTTCTCAGGGTTGTTCTGATTATTCTAGGATCGGCCTTAGCCCTTACAAACTGCTGGCTTCCGCTGCGTGCCTTAGTGTTCCTTGGCGACAACGAAAGAACGCTGCAGGTGGTGCCTTACCTCATCTCATTGGTTCCAACCGCTGTCGGCATTCTCGTAGCAGCTTCTGCTGGCCGGTTGGCAGACGCTTTGCTTAGGAAGACAAGATGATCAGCATATTGCGTGGCATCGCCTGGCTTTCTGGCATTTGGGTGGCTTTTACATATGGGATGGACGCTCTTACGTTGATTGGTCCCGCACTCTCAAGAAAGGCGGATGCGTTTAACTATCATCCCGCATGGCTGCTGGCGCACTATCTCGTTTGGATGGCCTTTGGCCTCGTGCTCGTCCTGGCTAGCGATCGGCTTTTTAGATTTAAAGGGCTTGAGCGTTTTGAGAAGGGCTCCGCGATCGCCCTCCAATCTGCGGGTGTTTATGCCTTTTACGAGGTTGGAACAAGTGTCACTTTCAACTTGGTGCCAGTAAGCGAAGCACAGCGAGGCTTTTTAGCCGATATCGTTGCAGATTTGCAGCCGTTTCCCTGGACTAGTGATTCGCTTTGGCCAATTGTTGGTGCGTTTGCTATCGCGGCCGTCTTGGCCCTCTTCGCGGGGCCCATCGTGAAAGGGACCCCGCGACTTTGGAGCGGTTTGGTGGGGCGGCAGATCAGCCCAGTCGAGTAGCCAGTCGGCCAAAGCCGGTAGCGCCCGCGTACTGGCCGGCGCTGCCGAGCATCTCTTCGATGCGGAGGAGTTCGTTGTACTTGGCGACTCGGTCGGATCGGCTGGGGGCGCCGGTCTTGATCTGGCCGCAGTTGGTGGCGACGGCTAGGTGGGCGATGGTCGCGTCTTCGGTCTCGCCGCTGCGGTGGCTCATCACGCTGGTGTAGGAGTTGCGGGTCGCCATGGCGACCGCATTGAGAGTCTCCGTAAGCGTGCCGATCTGATTGACCTTGACCAGGATCGAGTTGGCCGCGTCGTCGGCGATGCCGCGCGACAGCCGCTCGACGTTGGTGACAAAGAGGTCGTCGCCCACAAGCTGAACCCGGTCGCCGACCGCCTTGTTCAGCGCGATCCAGGAATCCCAGTCGTCCTCAGCGCAGCCGTCCTCAATGGAGAGGATCGGATACTTTTCCACAAGGTTTTCCAAATACTCCACCTGCTGCGCCCCAGAGCGCTCGCGAAGGTCTCCGGACTTGTAGACGTACTTGCCGTCCTTGTAAAACTCAGTTGAAGCGGCATCGATTCCGAGCCAGATTTGGGTTCCCGGCTGGTAGCCCGCCTGCTGGATCGCCTCCAGGATGTAGTCGAAGGCATGCTCCTGGCTCTCCAGGTTCGGGGCGAAGCCGCCCTCATCGCCGACGCCGGTGGCCAGGCTGTTGCTCTTGAGCACCTTGCGGAGGGTGTGGAAAACTTCGCATCCGGCCTGCAGGGCCTCGCTGAAAGTGTCGAATCCGACCGGCAGAATCATGAACTCCTGAAAGTCCACATTGGAGTCGGCGTGCTGGCCGCCGTTGAGAATGTTTAGCATCGGCACGGGCAGGGTGCTGGCGTTGACGCCGCCCACATAGCGGAAGAGCGCCAGTCCGCTGCTCTCGGCAGAAGCCTTCGCGGCGGCCAGCGAAACGCCGAGGATCGCGTTTGCGCCCAGGTTGCCCTTGTTGTGGGTGCCGTCCAGATCGATCATGAATTCGTCGAGCCCGACCTGGTCTTCGGCATCCATATCCAGAATGGCGGGGCCGATCTTTTCGTTGACGTTCTCGACCGCCTTCTGCACGCCCTTACCGCCATACCGTTCGGCATCGCCATCGCGCAGCTCCACAGCCTCGAACTGGCCGGTGCTGGCTCCGCTGGGGACGGCGGCGCGGCCGGCCGAACCGTCTTCAAGAATCACATCGACTTCGATGGTGGGGTTGCCCCGGCTGTCCAGAATTTCGCGAGCGGTGACGTCAATGATGCCTGCCATAGTGGTGAGTTCCTCGGCCCAATGATAACCCGCTCAGAAAGGAACTGGTCAGGATGGCGGAGGGAGCCTGCTGGTAAGATGGAAGCCAGCTACGTCCATGCGCGAGAACTTCTTCTGGCACAAGCTCCATTCCCTTACGGGAATCATCCCGGTCGGCTTCTATATGGTCCAGCACATCACGCTGAATACCTTCAGCCTGGGCGGGCCGGAAGCGTTCAACGCCGTTCCCGATTTCTTCGAGCGCATGCCCAAGCATTTTCTGCTCGGACTTGAGATCGTCGCGATCTGGCTGCCGCTGCTTTTCCACTCGGTCTACGGCCTCTTCATCACCTCGCGGATGAATGAGAACTACACGGATTCGGCCTACAAGTACCGGGAGAATCGCTACTACCTCTTCCAGCGCATCAGCGGAATCCTGGTCTTTGCGTTCCTGGCGTATCACGTCACGGAGACGACAATCAACGCGAAGATCAACGGCATCGAAGTGGTGCACTACGCGGCCTGGAACGAGAAGCTGCAGAATCCTCTGATCCTGCTCGTCTACATCCTGGGCGTCACCGGAGCCTCGTACCACCTGTGCTACGGCATCTGGAACTTCTGCATCCGGTGGGGCATCACCATCAGCCGCGCCGCACAGGAGCGGATGGCCAAGATCTCCTTTGGCGCTTTTGTGGTCATCACGCTCATGGCGTGGGCCGCGCTCGCCGGCTTCCTGATCCACAAGGAGCCGACCTCGGCAGAAGCTCGCGGCGAAGCGCCGATGTCGGCGGTTTCGGCTACTGTTTCGGAATAGAGACCGAGCTGTTGTCGCCCATCACCAAGCGCACCGAACGCGGCACCGCGTTCGACTGGCTGGCTTCGACTCCCCGGCCGATCAGCGAAGATTCGATGCGGTGAGGGAAGTTGTCGATCACGGCATCGGCCATCACGATCGAATACTCCACCTCTGACCCGATCACCTGGGTGCCGCTGTCAATGGCCGTGAAGGGGCCGATGTACGAATTCTCAATCATGCAGTTCGCACCGATGATCGCCGGACCCCGGATCGTGCTGCCGATGATCTTTGCTCCACCCGCAATCTGCACCCGGCCTTCGATGGTGCTGGCCGCATCCACTTCGCCATCAATGCGCGGCTGAATGTCCTCAAGGATCAGGCGGTTGGCCTCCAGCATCGCCTCGACGGTGCCGGTGTCTTTCCACCAGCCCTCGACGATGTGGCTGCGGACCTCAAGGCCGTCATCCAGCAGACCCTGGATGGCATCGGTGATCTCGTACTCGCCGCGCCAGCTCGGCTTGAGGCGGGCGATGGAATCGTGGATGCGCTTGTCAAAAAGGTACACGCCGACCAGGGCGAGGTTCGAGCGGGGCTCTTTCGGCTTTTCGACGAGACGGGTCACCGTCTCGCCCTCCATCTCGGCCACGCCGAAGTCCTGCGGATTCGGCACCGGAGTCAGCAGAATCGTCGAGGCGGGGCGGTTGGCTTCGAATTCATCCTTCAGCCCCTTGATGCTCGACTTGAGCAGGTTGTCGCCCAAATACATGATGAAATCGTCGTCGCCGAGGAAGGGCTGGGCGGTCTTCACGGCATGAGCCAGGCCGAGCGGATCGGGCTGCTCGATGTAGGTGATCTTGATGCCCCATCGGCTCCCGTCGCCGACGGCGGCCTTCACCTCTTCGCCGGTATCGCCGATGATGATGCCGAACTCAGTGATTCCGGCGGCGGCGATGGCCTCGATGCCGTACTCGACCACCGGCTTGTTCGCCACGGGCACGAGCTGCTTGGCCATGCTGAAGGTGATGGGGCGCAGGCGGGTGCCTTTGCCTCCGGCGAGGATGAGGGCCTTCATAGATCGTCTCCCAGAAATCTCCCGTAGTACTGCTTCACAAAGTCTTGGTAGCTGTGGTCTTCGGTGATCGGCCGCCACCACCACTCGTTCTCCTGATACCAGCGCACCGTCTCGCGCAGGCTCTGTTCGAAGGGCCGCTCAGGCTTCCAGCCGAGCCGCCGCGCCTTCTCGCAGGTCATAGAGTAGCGCTTGTCGTGCGCGCCCTTGCGGGGGTCTTCGATGTGCTTGATGAACGACTCGTCGCGGCCGGTCTCTTCCAGCAGAATCCGGACGACTTCCATGTTCTGCCGCTCGTTCTCGTCGCCGATGTTGTACGCCTCGCCCTCGCTGCCCTTTTCCAGGACATGCAGGATGCCGCGGGCGTGGTCGTCGGCGTGAATCCACTCGCGCACCTGCGAGCCGTCGCCATAGACCGGAACCTTCTTGCCGTCGATCAGGCGGGTGACGAAGAAGGGAATGAGCTTCTCGGGGTACTGGTACGGCCCGTAGGTGTTGCCGCCCCGGGTGATGAGCGCGGGTGTATTGAACGCCTTGACGTGCGCCCGAATCTGCATGTCTCCGCCCGCCTTGCTGGCGCTGTAGGGGGTGTTGGGCCGCAGGGGACTCTCCTCAGTGAACTGGCCCTCGCCGATGCTCCCGTAGACCTCGTCGGTAGAGACATGGAGAAAGCGGGTGATGCCGTAATCTTTTACCGCTTCTAAAAGCGTGTAGACCCCGGCGACATCGGTCTGGATAAAGCTGCCTGCGTCCAGGATCGAGCGGTCGTTGTGGCTCTCGGCGGCAAAGTTGACGATGTGGGTGATGTCTTCCGCATCCAGAAGCTCGTTCACCGTATCGCGATCCTGAATCTTGCCGGGATAAAAGTGGACGCGACCCTCCGGCAGATCCTTGAGGTTGTCCAGGTTTCCAGCGTAGGTCAGCGCGTCGTAGACGACGATGCGGGATTCGGGGAAGCGGTCAAGGGCGATGCGGACAAAGTGGGAGCCGATGAACCCGGCCCCGCCGCAGACGAGCAGCTTCATGGCAGTTGGAACGGGGAATCGGCCTCATCTTCGTGCCGAATCTCGTCGACCGGCTCCTTCCGGCCCTCACCTGCGTACAGCTTGTCGGGGAAGTTGAGGACAAAAGCGTCGCTCTCGCCTACGTTCCGGTAGGCGTGCACCACTCCGGGGGGAACGAAGACCGCGGCGGGATTCTCTCGGCCCACCTGCAGGGTCATCTTGGCATCGCCTTGGCCGGTGCGGTTCTCCCAAAGGTAGACCTCGTACTCGCCATCCAGAAAAACGAAACCGTCAGTCTGGTGCTCGTGCTCATGCGGACCGCGCGCCACGCCGGGCTTGGTCATGCTGATATAGCCCATCGCCGGATCGAACCCGTCGGGAAGCTCGTCGTTCCGAAACAGTTCCATCAGCCAGCCGCGATCATCCGTGAAGCGCTTGATCGGCTTCACGATGACTCCCGGCAGCTCCTTCAACTCCCCGTTCACAGGCTCGATTTTGGCAGATAGGCTCATGCTTCCACTTGCAACAGCCCAGGTTCCGTCACCGTTCCTGTTTTAAGCAAACCGCAGCACATGCCCATCGATGCGATGGAGAACCGTGAACGGGTCGGGCACGCGCTCGGCCAGCAGAGCGGCCAGCTCCTCCGAAAAAGCCGCGACCTCATCCGGCGGCAGGGTCGCTCCGACCCCGCGGGAGGCACGCATCCGGCCGACCCAGGCTTCGTGGGTGAAGGGGATGGGCTCGTCGTACCAGAACATCGACTCGACCACCCAATCCGGCTCGGCCCATTTGGGCTTGCCCGGGATGACGCCTTTCCAGCTATGAGCGGTCCAATCGGGATTGAACTTCAGCACCAGCTCTTCGCTGGCCCGCGCGATTTCATCCTCAAGCGGGAGCCAACTGAAGTGAGAAGTACTCACGAGACCACCCTGGCGAAGCACTCGCCGCAACTCGGGCAGAAGCCGGGCATGGTCAAAGTAGTGGAAGCACTGGTTGGCGGTCACGGCGTCGAACGACGCATCAGGGAAGGGAAGCTCCTCGACCGGTCCCACCCGAAAATCGATCTCGACTCCCTGCTCTTCAGCCAGCCGCTTTGCCTGCTCGATCTGTCCAGCGGCAATGTCGATGCCACTGACTCGAGAACCCTGCAGCGCAAATTGCCGGGCAAGAACCCCGGTGCCTGTTCCCAGATCAAGAATCGCCTGCCCGGGCAGGCCTATGCCGCGCCGCTTGAGGGCGGAGAAGAAGGAGGGAGGAGGGCCGGGGCGGTGCAGGGCATAGTCGGCGGACGTCCGACTCCAATCGATCAGACGTCCGCCATCAATTGCCACTGGGCTACTCCAGCGTCTTGCGGACTGCGGAGATCACCTCTTCGGTGTCCGGCAGGGCCGCGTATTCGTAGATCGGGTTGTAGCCGATATGCACGTCGCCTCGGCTCACGAGCTGCGGGGAGGCGAAGAGCAGGTTGAAGTAGTCCGGGTTGCTGGTGACTTCGGAGATCACGCACTGGCCGAAACCGCAGGTGCGGGTGTCTTCCTGAATCACGATCAGTCTTCCGGTCTTCTCCAGCGACTTGCCGATGCTTTCGTAGTCGCACGGCACCAGCGAGCGGAGATCAATGATCTCAATGCTCGCCTCGCCGGAGAGCTTGTCGGCGGCTTCCTGCGCCAGCTCCAGGGTATTGCCCCAGGTGACGATGGTAGCGTCGCTGCCCTCGCGGACAATGCGCGCCTTGCCGAAGGGAACCGGCTCGACATTCTCAACCTCCACGCGCTTGCGGAAGATGTGCTTGGGAATCAGGATGAAGTGCGGGTCGTCGCCCTGGATCGCCGTCCAGAAGAGGCCGGCGGCATCTTCGGGGGTCGAGGGGATGGCCAGCTTCACGCCCGGCACATGGGCCAGAAAGGCTTCATTCGCCTGCGAGTGCCACAGCGAGCCGCCCGGCAGATACGCGCCGTAGGGAGCATAGACCACCATCGGCGTCGGCCAGTCGTTGAACGTGCGCCAGCGCTGCGTGCTGATGTTGGTCAGGATCTGGTTCCAGCCCGGAGCCATGAAGTCCACAAACTGCAGCTCGAAGACCGGCTTCATGCCTGCAGTGGCCATGCCGACGGCGGTGCCCATGATCGTGGCCTCGGCCAGCGGCGAGTTGAAGACCTGCTTGGGGAAGGCATCGCTCAGCCCTTCGGTCAGCTTGAACACGCCGCCCTTGGGGTCTTCGATGTCTTCGCCAAAGAAGATGATCTCGGGGTCGCTCTCCAGCGCCTTGTGGAAGGTGCGGTTGATCGCCTCGACCATGGTCATCGGGCCGGTGCCGATGGGCGGCTGCTGCGCGTCGCGCTGCTCGCCCCAGCAGTAAAGCTCGACTTCCTCGGCCTTCGGATCTTCGGCCTTCTCGGCGCGGCGATAATCCTCATCGACCTGCTTGACCACGTCTTCTTGCATCTGGTCAAACTGCTCTTCGGTCAGCTGACCGGCTTCGACCAGTTCGTTCTTCAGGAGCAGGATGGGGTCGCGCTTCTGCATCTCTTCGATGTCATCGAGGTTGCGGTAGACGCGGTGGTCGTCGGAGCTGGTGTGGCTGGAGAGGCGGTCGATGTCGCACCACAGGATGGTGGGGCCGTCTCCACGGCGGGCCTTGGAGATCGCTTCGTTGCCCGCGTTGATCACGTTGTCCACTTCGCGGGCGTCGATCTTGACCAGGTGGTCCTCAGAAAGGACGCCGCCAAAGTTGGTGACGAGAAACTTTTCGGTGGGCGTAGAGATGCCGTACTTGTTGTCCTCGATCACAAAGATGACCGGGAGCTTCTCCTGCACCGCGAAGGCCACGGCTTCGTAGAACTCGCCCTGGCGGCTGGCGGCATCGCCGACGGTCGCGATGACCACCGAATCCTTGCCGCGCAGCACCTCGGCCCAAGCCGTGCCGCAGGCGGGGATCAGGCCGCCGCCGGTGGGGGTGCAGACGCTGACAACGTTGTGTGCCTTGGAGCTGTAGTGGCCCGGCATCTGCCTTCCGCCCGAACTCGATTCCCGCTTGGCAAAGTAGGCCAGAGCCAGGTCGTAGTTCGAGACGCCGCGGGCGAGCATCATGGCCCGGTCGCGGTAGTAGGGGTAGATGTAGTCGTCCTCTTTCAGGAGCTGTGCCAGGGCGCCAACGGCTTCATGACCCATGCCGCTGACCTGGAACCAGCCCTTGCTCTGTCTGAGCAGGATTCCTTCTCTCCGGTCGCCTTCACGACTGAGCATCATGAGGCGTAAAAATTCAAGCTTATTGAGGGATTTAGATTCAGATGCAATGGACATGGAGCTTTCCTATTCTGCGCTGAATCAGGAGCGCATCTGGGTATGCGCAGTATATCTAGGGCAAGGGTCCGATTACCGGGAGGAGTCCTTCAAGTCCACGACATTTCCTTCCACAGTGACGGCCTTGTTGCCGCCGGGACGCTCAGGATCGGGGGCCAGCTCGCCGGGTTTGCCATGGGCGTTCCATCCGGTCTTTGAGCTGTCGAAGACAAGCGGGGTCTCGGCGGGGTTCTCAATGTCGCCCGTGTACATTTCGGCCACATCCTCGTTCATGGCGTAGCCATATTCGCCTTCAGCCACGCCCTCGGCCTGCAGCTTCTTCTTGGCTTCGTCCTCGCTCATGTCGGCGGTCTGGAGTCGCCGCCAGGCCGCATCCATCCAGCCGCTGGCGCTGGGAAGGATGCCTTCGCTTTCGTGGTAGAGCATGAGCGCTTGATGGATGTTCTTAAGATCCTCCATCTTCGTTCCGTCATAGGTGCGCTCGGCCTGCTTTTCAAAGAAGCCCGCCTTTGCAAAGTCGCTGATCACCGGGCCGAGCCAGATGGCCACGCCAAGGATGAGGACGCCGAGGATGCCCAGAGTCCAGAGCAGTGCTTTCTTCATGCCGCGCTTCATCTTTCCTATCATAGGACGCACGGAGCCTCGCTTTGGTAAATTTGGACTCATGTTTGCCCCGGCTCGATTCCCGCTTCTCTACGGACCGACGCCCCTGCATCCATTGGAGAGGATGTCGGCGGAGCTGGGGATCGACCTGTGGGTCAAGCGCGACGATCTCACCGGATTCGCCCTCGGCGGCAACAAAGGGCGAAAGCTGGAATATCTGATCCCCGACATTCAGGAGAGCGGGGCGGATGTGGTGGTGTGTTCGGGCAGCAGCCAATCTAACTTTGTGCGCCAGGCGGCGGCCGCCTGCCGCATGATTGGCGTGGAGTGCCGCGCCATCGTGATGGACCTCCCCTACGATGGTCCGGCCGGGAAGCCCGCCTATCGCGCCCTGGGCGAAGGCGGGAATAAGAAGCTATCCGAAACATTCGGATGCCATATCAACTTGATTGAAGATGACATCTGGGAAGTGCTGGCCGAGCGGGTGGAGCAGGAGGCGCAGATGCTGAGCGACCAGGGGCGCAGCCCCTATGTGCTTCCGGTCGGAGGGTCGTCGCTGCTGGGAGCCTACAGTTTTGTGAAGGCCGCCGATGAGATCGACCAGCCCTTCGATTGGATCGTCACGGCCAGCAGCAGCGGCAGCACCCAGGCGGGCCTCACCTGGCAGTTTGCGGGCGGGAACCCGCATGTGATCGGCGTGGCGTGCGACCCCGAACCTGAGCTGGACGAAGAGATTGCTGCCCTCTCCAGGGAGCTGGATGATGCGCTGGGGGTGGAGAAGAATCTCCAGGCGAAGGATCTCGACTTTCGGCTGGATTGGGTCGGCGAGGGGTACGGGGTGCCTTCGGAGAAGGGCGAAGCGGCCTTTACGAGGCTGTTGCGGCTGGAGGGCATCTGCCTCGATCCGGTCTACACCGCCAAAGCCTTCTCGGCGCTCATCGACTTGGCCGAAGCAAAAGAGATCAAAGGCCGCGTGCTCTTTTGGCACACCGGCGGAGTGCCCGCGCTGACCAGCTGCTAGTGCGAGTCCCGAGCCTGCACGTTCTCGCCCCCGGCATAGAAGGGGCTGTGCAGCTTGGTCAAGCCAAACCGGGTGAAGCCGTAGAGAAGGAAAATCCCCGTAAGCACACAGATGGTCCAGTTGAACGCCTTTGAGTTGGTGTAGATGAACATCCGCTTGATGAACGCCCACAGGCAAACCCAGGCGGACCCCGTGAAGATGAGATACATGAACGGGCCCAGCCAGTGGGCGCGGAAGGCATCGGCAAAGCGCAGATGCACCATGTTGGTGAAGCTCGTCGTCAGCCCGCAGCCGGGGCAGGGGCGGTCGAAGATCATCACGCTGGGGCAGGCCGCAAAGCCGAGTTGGGTGTGTGTGCCGTGCCCGTGAGACGAGGGCGTGAGGTAGAGGGCGACGCCCGTCACTCCCACCCACAGGAGGAACCAGACCAACTGCAGGATGATCCGTCTTCGATTCTGCTCAGGATAGAGCTTGATCACGCATCGCCTCCTCGGGGATGACGCATTCTGGCTGAAGCTGGCCGCCTCCTGCCCGCGCCACGCTGAAGACATTTCCGTTTTCATCGACCAGCCCCGCGAAGCGGCCCTTGATCTGGCCGGGTGCCGGAACCGGACGGCCTTCCCGCACCATCCGCACCTGCCGTTCGGAAAGCTCGATGAGCTGCATTGGCGGCAGAGATTCGCTCAGCGGGCGGATGTGCTCCGGACTGATCTCGTCCATTCCCACTGCATCTTCTACGAGAAAGCGGCCCGCTTGGGTGCGGGTGAGGCCCGACATATGCGCGCCGCATCCGACGGCCTTGCCTAGATCATCGGCCAGCGAGCGCACATAGGTGCCTCCACTGCAGACGATGCGGAAGGAGCGGTCCGCTCCTTCGCCGCCCAGCGGTTCGTATTCGTCGATGTACACGGTGCGGGGCTCCCGCTGGACCTCCTGTCCGGCCCGTGCGTACTTGTAGAGCGGCTGGCCTGCCTTCTTCACCGCGCTGTACATCGGGGGCAGCTGCTGAATTTCGCCCTTGAATTGCGCCAGCGCCTCGCCGATCTGCGCGTCCAGATCACCGGGAACGGGATGCTCTTCGATCACGTCCCCTTCGGTGTCGTAGGTATCGGTGGCTTCGCCGAAGGTGAAGCGGGAGACGTACTCCTTGGGCTCCAGCGGCAGGTATTGGAGGAATCGCGTGGCCGGGCCGATGGCGAGCACCAGCAGGCCATCCGCGATGGGGTCAAGCGTTCCGGCATGACCGACGCGGCGAATGCCGAACTTGCGGCGGACCTGCTGAACGACGTCGTGGCTGGTGAGCCCGACCGGCTTGTTGACTAGGAGGATTCCAAGCATTTTTTGAGAGAGGGGATCAAATCCTGTTCTACGACGTGGGGGCCGCCTTCCAGCGTCAGCCCGGCCGCATTCTTGTGTCCGCCGCCGCCAAAGTCGCGCGCGACCAGCGACATGTCCAGATCGCCGCGGGATCGGAGGCTGACCTTGAACTTGCCCGACCCGGTTTCACGGGCAAAGGCGGCGACATCGACACCGCGGATGGAGAGCAGTTCGTTCACGATGCCTTCCGTATGCTCGTCCAGAGCCGTGAAGCCCTCGAAGACCGAGAAGGGAACCATCGTCCAGGCGAGCCGCCCTTTGTGTTCAAGGTGCATGTTGTCCAGCGACCAGCCGAGCAACTGCACCGCCGGAAGCGCCTTTGTCATATAGACCTCCCGGCTGATGCCGGCCAAGTCGGCTCCCCTCTCCAGCAGCATCGCGGCCTGATGCAGGGCGTGCGGCGTGGTGTTGGGGAAGCGGAAGTTGCCGGTGTCGGTCAGGATTCCGGTGAGCAGGCAGCAGGCGATGTCTGGTGTCAGGTCGACATCGCTGTTGTCGAAAAGGTCGCAGAGGATGCTCGCGGTGGCTGGAGCAAGGGTGCTGACGATGCGAAGATCACCCGGCTCTTCATGCGCGATGTGATGGTCGATAAGAATCGTTCTCGGTACGTCTAGAAAGTAATCCTGCACTGATCCAAGCCGATCCATCGTGTTCAGGTCAAGGATGATCGCGAGGTCGTGCTCGGTCTCCTTCGGCTTCTGCTTGATGCGCTTCACGCCCGGCAGAAAGCTGAGGTTGGCCGGGGCCGCGTTGTTGCAGAGAACGTCGTATTCGACCTCCAACTGATCCAGCACATGCGCGACGGCGAGCGCAGAGCCGAGGGCGTCGCCATCGGGGTTCAGGTGGGTGCCGATGACGACCCGCGACGCGGCCCGGACTTCATCGAGGAAGTGGGGCAGGCACGCGCGGATTTCGCTGGGAGAAAGATGGGGCTCTGACACCGGCGTCAGCTTACTCGAATGAACCGGTCAGGCCCCGATCGTGAAGTACTCAAAGCCTTCCTTCGTCGCCCGATCGCGGTTGTACACACGGCGTCCATCGAACAATATCCGCTGGTTCATGCCTTCTCCCAGCCGCCGGAAATCGAGGTGCTTGAACTCATTCCACTCGGTGACCAGGATCAGCGCATCCGCGCCGTCGGTCACATCGTAGGAGCCGCCGGCCATCTCGACGTCGGGATAGAGCTTCTGGATATGGCTCATTGCGGCGGGGTCGAACGCCTTGACCTTCGCGCCCTTCTTGAGCAGCGTCTCGATGATCTCCAGCGATTTTGCGTCGCGGATATCGTCGGTATTCGGCTTGAAGGCGAGGCCGAGCAGGCTGATCGTCTTTCCGTCAAATCCGCCGAGCCGCTCTTCAAGGCGGCCGAGGAAATGCTGCGTCTGCTCCTCATTCACCTGCTGGGCGGCCTTGAGCATCTCAAATTCGTAGCCGAACTTCTCGGCGGTCTTCTCCAGGCCGAGGACATCCTTGGGGAAGCAGCTTCCGCCCCAGCCCAAGCCTGCCTGAAGGAACTGAGGGCCGATGCGCTGGTCGCTGCCCATGCCCTTGGCCACGTCTCCCACATCCGCGCCGCACTCCTCGCACAGGCGGGAGATGGCGTTGATGAAGCTGATCTTCATTGCGAGGAAGCTGTTGGAGGCGTACTTGATCAGCTCCGCACTGTTGAGGCTCGTGATGAGCATCGGCCGCTCCAGGGGCGCATAAAGCTCGACCAGTTTGACGGCGGCGTCGCGCTTCTTCGCGCCGATCACGATGCGGTCCGGCATCAAAGTGTCGTGGATTGCAGAGCCTTCGCGAAGGAACTCAGGGTTGCTCACCACATCGAACATCGAAGGGTCCACGCCCTTGCTGAGCAGGATCTCCTCCACACGGTCGCCGCTACCGACCGGCACGGTCGACTTGTTGACGATGATCGTGTACTCCTTGATGTTCTCGGCGATCTCGGCGGCGACTTGCTCCACGGCGGAGAGGTCGGGGAAGCCGTCTGGCCCCGGAGGCGTTCCGACGGCGATGAAGACCACTTCCGACTCGCTCACCGCATCGGCGATGGAATCGGTGACCATGAAGAAGCCGTCGTCCTGCGTGCGGCGCAGCATCTCTTCCAGCCCAGGCTCAAAGATGGGAGAGCGGCCCTGCCGCATCATGTTCAGCTTTTCTCTGTCTTTATCGACGCAGATGACGTCGTTTCCAAGATCGGCCAGCACCACCCCTGTCACTAGACCCACATAACCCGTTCCGATAACCGCGACTCGCACTCTGGATGAACCTCGTTGCCAATTATCGGCAGATTGCGTGCCAATCAGTTCTGAATATGGGTCGTGATGAAGGGAAGTTCGATGCCCGAAAGCGCGAGGTACGCGGTGGCGATGAAGAGGACCAGGGTCACCACCATCTGCACATCCCCCAGCACGATCGACTCAGGCTCGCCGCCCTCGCCCTTGGCAAAGATGAGATAGAGATAGCGGAAGACGCCGAAGAGGACCACGGGCGTGGTCAGGATCAGCGCGGGATGGGTGGTGGCGGTGTTGCTCTGGATCGCGTAAACGCCATAGGACAGGGCCGCCAGAGTGGCGCACATGACCACCGCTGAATCAAGCAGGTTCAGCGTATAGCCCTGCAGCGTGGGTCTGGTTTCGCTCACGCTTTCCCCCATCAGCAGCAGTTCACTCCGCCGCTTGCCGAAGCCGATCAGGAGCGCCAAGACCAGGGTGCAGAAGAGCAGCCATCCGGAGATGCCCGCCTGAATCGCCACCGCGCCCAGCCCCGCCCGCAGAACGAATCCGGCGGCGATGGAGAAGACGTCGATGATCGGCATCCGCTTGAGCCCGGCAAAGTAGGCGATCTGCAGCGCGAGGTAAGCCCCCACGCCATACAGCAGCCAGATATTGACCAGCGAGGCGATGAGCAGCCCGCCCGTCAGGCAGGCCAAAGAGAGCGCCACCGCCACGCCTTTGCCCACCTCGCCGGAGGCGATGGGGCGCTTCTTCTTGACCGGATGCCGCCGGTCTTTCTCCACGTCGAGCAGGTCATTGACGACATAGACCGCCGAGCTGATGAGGCAGAGGGCGGCGAAGGCGAGCAGGGCCGCTTTCAGGGCCGCAGGCTCTGTGACTTGGCGGGTGAAAATGAGGGCCGCAAAGACGAAGAGGTTCTTGGTCCACTGTTTGGGACGCAAAAGCCGGAGCGCAGCCGTGAGCCTCATTCTCCCGGTCATTATGGGCTCTTTCTCGTCTCGTGCTGGAATACTAGGCGTCATGTGCGGGATCGCAGGTTATATCGGACCGCGAAACGGGGTTGATGTCGTCTTTGATCAATTGAAGCGGCTTGAGTACCGCGGCTATGACAGCGCAGGCGTCGCCTTCCTCGAAAAGGATGAACGCATCGGCATCCTCAAACGTGCCGGAAAGCTGTCAGCCCTGGGCTCTCTGCTCGAAGAGGCTTCGCCCAGTTCGCATCTGGCCATCGCGCATTCCCGCTGGGCCACCCACGGCGCACCCACCGATCTCAACGCCCACCCGCACTTCGACCAATACGGGCGCATCGCGATCATCCACAACGGGATCATCGAGAACTATCTCGAACTGAAGGAAGAGCTGGTCCGCCAGGGCCACGTCTTCCAGTCGGAGACCGATACCGAGGTCGCCGCCCACGTCATCGGCGAGGAATACGCCAAGGATTCGAACCTCACCGAATCCGTGCTGAGAGCGGTCAAGAAGATGCGCGGCGCATTCGCCTTCGTGGTGCTCGCATCGGATCAGCCGGACGAGTTTGTCGCCGCCCGCAACGCGAGCCCTCTCATCATCGGCCTCGGCGAAGGCGAGAACATGGTGGCCAGCGACATCCCGGCCCTTCTCCCCTACACCCGAAAGGTTGTCGTTCTCGAGAGCGACCGCGTCGCCACCCTGCGCCGCGACAGCGTAAAGATTCACCACCTCGACGGGCGCGAAGACAAGGTGGAGCCGATGGAGGTGGATTGGAGTGTGGATGCCGCCGAAAAGGGCGGCTACGAGCACTTCATGCTCAAGGAGATCCACGAGCAGCCTGATGTGATCCACCAGTGCCTGGCCGGACGCATCCTTCCCGACGGCAAGGTGAAGCTGGACGGCCTCTTCAGCGAAGTGGTGTGGCAGGATATCGACCGCATCAACATCATCGCCTGCGGCACCGCGTACCATGCCGGCCTCATGGGCAAGCAGCTCTTCGAGAAGATGCTGCGCCTTCCCACCGACGTCTTCTACTCTTCTGAATTCCGCTACAGCGACCCGCTGCTCTCGCCGCGCTCGCTGGCGGTCTTCATCTCTCAGTCGGGCGAAACCGCCGACTCGCTCGCCGCGCTTCGGCTCTGCAAGCAGCGCCGCATCCGCACGCTCGGCATCGTGAATGTGGTCGGCTCCAGCATCGCCCGCGAATGCGACCGCACCATCTTCACCCAGGCCGGGCCGGAGATTTCGGTGGCCAGCACCAAGGCTTACACGGCTCAGACGGTCGTTCTTATGCTGCTCGCGCTACACATCGCGCAGGTTCGGGAGATGCCGGGCGTCCGCGTCGGCGAGGTGGTTCAGGAGCTGCGGCGGCTGGGCGACCACGCCCAGGAAGTCCTTGCCCTGGAAGGCCAGCTGCAGGAAGTGGCGGAGAAGTTCAAGAACACGAAGCTCGTCTTCTTTCTCGGCCGCAACGCCGATGCCTGCGTGGCCCTTGAGGGAGCGCTTAAGCTGAAGGAGATCGCCTACATCCCGACGCAGGAGTGCCCTGCGGGCGAGATGAAGCACGGTCCGCTGGCGTTGATCGAAGACGGAATCTTGGCCATCTTCGGCGCGACGGACAGCGATGTGCGCGAGAAGCTGATCAGCAACATCCGCGAAGTGCAGGCTCGGGGCGGCTACATCATGGCTATGACCACTTCCGGCGACACCTCGCTGGATGGAGTGGCGGAGACCGTCATCAAGGTGCCGGAGACTTCGAACTCGTATCTTAATGCGGTCCTCTCGGCCATTCCGCTGCAGCTGCTCTCCTATTACATGGCGAGGAGCCTTGGCTGCGAGATCGATCAGCCGCGGAACCTGGCCAAATCAGTTACCGTCGAATAGCCCCGGCAGGGGCCTCATGCGGCCGTTTTTGGCATGAATATTGCTCCCTGATATGGAAAGAGGATGATCAGGGCGCATATGAGTCTTGGGGCTGCAAATCACGGAGTCCGTCTGGCATCTGCCGACTGCTCCCATATCGAGCCGCGCGTTGCGGGATACGAGATTTGGAAGCGGTTGTTTGATGTCGCCCTCTCGGGTCTGCTGCTCCTTCTGTTTTCTCCGGTGCTGCTGGCGGTGGCTCTCGCGGTCAAGCTGACCAGCCGCGGTCCGGTGTTCTATATCAGCGACCGCGTGGGGCACTGCGGACGCGTGTTTCGCTTCTACAAGTTCCGTTCGATGAGCGTTGATGCCGACAGCCGCCGGAAGAACCTGAACTCTGCGAATGAGAAGGACGGGCCGATCTTCAAGATGCGCCGCGACCCCCGCATTACGCCGATCGGAAAATTTCTCCGAAAATATAGCCTGGACGAACTCCCCCAGTTGTGGAATGTATTTAGGGGGGACATGAGCATCGTGGGCCCGCGGCCTCCGATTCCGGCTGAAGTTGAGCAGTACGGGTCGTATGAGCTGCAGCGCCTTTCGGTGAGACCGGGCCTCACCTGCTACTGGCAGGTGATGGGGCGAAGCGACCTGACTTTCGAAGAATGGATGGAGCTGGATCACCGCTACATCCGCGAAATGAGCCCCATGGTCGATCTCCGGATCATGCTCATGACCCCCAAAGCCGTCATTGGCGGCAAAGGGGCGTACTGAGCCCGGGATGGACCTTGAATGAATGCGGAGCCGAAGAGCCACGGAGTCGAGGCCGGTTGGGACAACCGGATCTATCTTTTGCCGCCCGGAGCGGTGCGCGAAGTCGGCGATGAAACGGTCTGGCGGCGCATCGTGCAGAGCGAATCCTGGGGCCTGTTGCTTCTGGAACTGAAGGCGGTCGCTCTGCTCGCCATCGCTGCCGCCATCGTGGTGGGCGGCCAACATGCTCCGCGTCTGTGGCAGATGATTCAGGGTGGCCTTCAGTGAGGCTGGCTCTGCTCAACGAGTTCTTCTATCCCGACCAGTTCGGCGGCACCGGAAAGGTGCTCTCCGATCTCGCTCGCCGGCTGCAGGATGCCCATGGTTTTGAGGTGACCGCGATCACCACGGCCCGGTCGTACCGGGGCGAGGGGCGCAGGCTGGAGCCGGTCGAAGACTGGGATGGCATCAAGATTCACCGCATTCCCATCGAAGCGGGTGAGCGGTCCGATCTCTCCAACCGGCTCAGGACCGACCTCGCCTTCACATTTGCCGTGGAGAAGGAACTGCGGCGGCTCGGCCCCTTTGATGCCGTGCTGGTGACCACAGCGCCTCCGTTTCTCCCGATGGCCGCTCAGCGGTACGGCAAGCGGACGGGGACGCCCTACACCTACATCATCTACGACTTGGAGCCCGACCGGGCGGCGGCAGTCGGCGTCAGCGCGAAGGGCAATTGGAAGCACAGCCTGCTGCATCGAGCGCAGCGGAAATGGCTTCACGGAGCCCACCGCGTCATTGCCATCGGGCGGTGCATGAAGGATCATCTCATGGCCGAGTACGGCCTGCCCGATGGCCAGGTGGATGTCATCACCGTGGGCGAGGACCACGAAGCGGTGCGGCCGATGCCGCGCGGCGGACCCTTCCGCGACGAGATGGATGACCGCGAACTGCTGGTGCTGTACTCGGGCAACTTCGGCCGCTATCACGATTTCGAGCCGCTGCTGCAGGCGGCAAAGCTGCTGGAGGACGCCGGCGACCCAGTGCGGATGCTCCTGGTCGGCGGCGGCCACAAGAAGGATGCCATCGCCGCGCGAGTGGCTGAACTGGGGCTCAAGAAGACCGAAGTCCGCCCGTTTGTCGATCCCGACCAATATCCGCATCTGCTGGCCGGATCGGATATCGGAATCGTCACTCTGGAGAAGGGGATGGAGGGGCTCTGCGTTCCGAGCAAGCTCTATTCGATCATGGCGGCAGGACGGCCAGTCCTCGGCCTGGTCGACCCGCGAACCGAGACGGCGCGCACCCTTGTGGAAGACGGCTGCGGCTGGGTGGCCCCAAGCGACCCTGATGAGATTGCCCGGATTCTTCGGGAAGCCGCCGGGAACCTTGAAGATTCTGCCTGCCGAGGCCAAAAAGCAAGACAGGCGCTGGTCGAAAAACATTCTTCCGAAAAGTGCGCCCAGAGATTGAGCGAGGTGTTGAGGTCATGAGAAACGAGGCCGCTGTGACCGGCAAGCCGGTCGCAGAACAGTCTGCCGAACCCAAGGCAGCCTGGCAGGAGCGCGTGCTCCAGGTCGTGCGCCGTCCAGATTTTCTGGCGGGGCTCGTGGCCGTTCTCGCCATCAGCTTCCTTTTCCAGGGCCTCTTCAAGCTCCTGCCATCGCTGTGGCTCGACTTCGATTCGTACTATTCACACGGACTACTGATCCCGTTTGCGGCAGCGTATATCGGCTGGCTTCGCTGGCCCAAGCTGCGCGAGATTCCGGTCAAGGGAAGCTCCTGGGCGCTGATCGCTCTGCTTCCGATCCTCTACGTCACGGCGATCGCCGCGCGGACGGAGATGCCCTTTGTCATGTCCGTCATGTTCATCGGGGCGCTCCTCAGCTCGGTGTGGTTTGTGGCCGGCTGGCGGTGGATGATCGGGCTGGCTCCGGCCATCCTATTCCTGCTGCTTGGGCTGCCCGTGCTGGATCGATTCATCGACACCATCACCTTCAAGCTGCAGCTCATCTCCACGGATACGGCCGAGGCGATGTTCAAGCTGGCCGGTCTCAATACCTGGCGGCAGGACGCGACCGCGATCTATCTGGACAACTATTCGCTGGAAGTTGCGGAGGCGTGCAGCGGGCTGAAGACAACCATCGCGGTCGGCGCGACCGTGGTGTTCTTCATGCTGGTCTCCAAGCTCAAGTGGTGGGGCAACAGCATCCTGACCCTATCCGCCATCCCGCTCAGCATCCTGGTCAACGGCCTGCGGATCACCATGATCGGCTTGGTGGGCAACAGCAAGGGGGCCGAGGCGGCGGCAGAGTTTCACGACTTCAGCGGCTATATCGCATTGATTGTCTGCTTCATCGTTCTGGCGAAGCTGACGAAGGTACTTGAGGGCAAAAAGAAGGAGAACACAGCAGAGTGATAGGAAGGCTCGCAATCGTCGCGGCTCTGGCAGGGGGACTGGGAATCTTCAGTTCCCTGCGCTCTGGCCTGACCGGATACGAAGCGCCCTCAGAGAAGTGGCTGGAACAGCAGGTGCCCAAAGAGCTCGACGGCTTCGAGATGATCCCAAGCCGGGAGAATCCTGAGCAGACGTACAAGATGAACGAGGAGACGTACGAGGCGCTCAAGCCGTTCGGCATCGTCTCCCGCCACTACGAGAAGGGCGATTCCAAGTTCGACGCGGTGGTCATCGCGGGCGACAATGCCGACTGCTTCCACGACCAGCGCGCCTGCTTCACTTCGCAAGGATGGAAGCTGAACGAAGACCGCTCGATCATGCTGGAAACCAAGACCCTCGGCAAGACTCCAGCGGTGTTGCTGGACCTGGAAAAGGAGGGTTTCCGCACGCTTTCACTCTTTACATTTCGAGGCCCTTCGGGGCAGACCTACTCCAGCTTCCAGCCGCTTTGGGGCGATTTTATGAAGGCAGAACTCTCCACCGGAAAAATTCAGCAAGGACAATTCTTCAGGGTGATCGCCCTGTCGCCGGCCACCAGCGAAGAAGAGCTGCTCAGCTTTGCATCTGACCTGATCGACGGCACCGTTGGACGGCTGCAGGAGGCGAAATGAGCGTCAAAGTCGCCTACCTCGTCTCGCATCCGATCCAGTACCAGGCGCCGCTGCTCAAGCACATCGTTGAGAATTCGAACATCGACCTCACCGCGCTCTTCATGAGCGACTTTTCGGTGCGGTCTTATCACGACAAGGAGTTCGGAACCGAGCTGAAGTGGGACGTGCCGCTGCTCGAGGGATACAAGCACCAGTTCCTACCGACCCTCGGCAACCGCGACAAGATCGACAACCCGCGCCCCTTCGTGCCGAACTTCAAAAAGATTCTCAAGGAGGGAGGCTACGACGTGCTGTGGAGCCACGGCTACGCCCACCAGAATTCCGTCCGCGCCATCGCGGCGGCCAAGTCGCTGGGCATGGACGTGATGGTTCGGGCCGAATCGCAGTGGGCGAGCGCGCTGGGCGACGGCATCAAGCGCAAGGCGAAAGAGGTGATGATCCGCCGCGTCTTCGGCATGGTGGATGCGTTCCTCTGTATCGGCTCGGCCAACCAGCAGTACTACACCTCGTTCCAGGTGCCGGATTCGAAGCTGTTCCTGGTGCCCTATGCCGTGGACAACAAGCGGTTCCAGGAGCGGTGCCAAGAAGCTGCGCCAAAGGCTGCCGAGTTCAAGCTGAAGCTGGATATGGAGCTGGAACGGCCGGTAATCCTCTACGCCTCCAAACTCACTGCCCGGAAGAAGCTGACCGATCTGATGGCCGCTTTTGAACTGGCATTCGCCGAAGCGCCGGAGAACCGCAAGCCGTACCTGATGATCGCCGGAGATGGCGAACTGCGCCCGGACCTGGAGCGGTGGATGGAATCGGGCTGGGCGGAGCACACACGGTTTCTCGGGTTTCAGAACCAGACCGAGCTGCCGCTCATCTATGCCGCCTCCGACCTCTTTGTCCTCGCCTCGGCGCGGGAGCCGTGGGGACTGGTGGTGAACGAGGTCATGAACGCAGAGATGCCCGTCGTCGTGTCAGATGAGGTCGGCTCCGCCTACGACCTTGTGCGCGAAGGCGAGACTGGCTGGGTGATCAAGGTGGGCGATATTGAGGCTCTGGCATCGTGCATTACCAAGATCTGCGCCGACCCCGGGCTGAGCGCCCAGATGGGGCGCGCCGCGATGGAGCGTGTTTCTGAGTGGGGCTACGAGGAAGATCTTGACGGCGTGCTTCAGGCGCTCCAGCATCTGGGCCACGACGCCCGGAGAAACGATCTCCCTTTTGAGCTTCGGGCGGGGGCATGAAGGCAGGGCTGGTCAGCACGGCACGGTATCACTTTTTCGACCTTGCCCGACAGCTTGACCAGCGGCAGATGCTCGGCCACTACGTCACCGGTTATCCCGCCTGGAAAACGAAGGGCGATGGCCTGGAAGGGAAGCTGATCCACTTTGCGGGTTGGCAGACCCTGTACGCGGCCTCG
This sequence comes from uncultured Fimbriimonadaceae bacterium, assembly GCA_965652385.1. GTDB lineage: Bacteria > Armatimonadota > Fimbriimonadia > Fimbriimonadales > Fimbriimonadaceae > JBGSIR01. Next base: position 270,000 of record CBFGUV010000002.1, on the reverse strand, counting down.
CTCCGCACCGGACTCGCCGATAGCTGGGCGACCCGCGAGATCGAGTGGGTCAACAACGAGCGCATCGACCGCTTTGCGGCGAAGCACCTCGGCGACTGCAGTGTGATCATCGCCCAGGCGTGTGCGGGACTGCATGTGGGCCGCGCCGCCCGAGGCCGGGGCGGCCTCCACTTCTGCGACCGCGGCGCGGCGCACCTGGTCTATCAGAACCGCCTGCTGCAGGCCGAGTACGAACGGCTGGATATCCCCTACAAGCCCATCGACCCGCGCAAGCTGGAGAAGGAGCCGCAGGAATATCAAGAGGCTGATGGAGTTCTCGTCCCCTCCGAGTTTGTTCGCCAGAGCTTCATCGCCGAAGGCGTGCCTGCGGAGAAGGTTCATAAGGCGCTGCTCGGGGTTGATCTCAGCCGCTTCAACCCCTCCGGCGAGCCGCCTGAGTCGCCATTCCGCATCATGTTTGTGGGCGCCTTGGGCATCCAGAAGGGCGTGCAGACTCTGCTGGAAGCCGCGACCAAGCTTCGCAGCTCACAGGTCGAGGTGGTGCTGGCGGGAGTGGAATCGCCGGAAGCCAAGGGCATCTTTGACCGCTATGACCCCGAAGGCAAAGCGTCAAGAATTGGTCATGTTCCTCAGGACGAACTTATTCATAAGATAAGCACAAGCCATGTACTGGTGCTGCCCAGCGTACAGGATGGGTTCGGCATGGTGGTGGCGCAGGCGATGGCCTGCGGCGTGCCGTGCATCGTCTCCGACCACGCGGGGGCGGCGGAGATCGTCGATGAGGGCGAAAACGGATTTGTCTTCCCGGCGCGAGACGCCGAGCGTCTGGCCGAACTGATCGACCTTTTAGCGTCGAATCCAGACCGGCGAAGGGCGATGGGCGAAGCCGCGCTCAGGTCGGTGCAGCAGATCGGCGGGTGGAGCCAGTACGGCGACCGCATCGTCGAGATTCTCACAAAGGCTCAAACACAAGCGGCTTAGGCTCAAAATGGCCGGCTGAACTGCCGACTATTTAGCCTGGAGCATGGCGGTCGCAGCGATTCAGCAACCCGCTCAGTCGAGCGGGGTTTTGCGGGCATTGGGCCTGATGCTCGTCTGCACCCTCCTTGCGGGCATGCAGCTGCTCATCGGCACCGACCCTGCCTACACGCTGCTGGTCGTCACCTTTGTGCTCCTCTGGGCCACCACCATCGCCGTGCTTGGCGGAGTCGCCACGGTGACCGGGTTCAGCGTGACGCTGCTCGGCCTGCAGCATGTCGTGATCTCCCAGATCGCTAAGGCGCTTTACGGGCAGCGGCCTGACCTTCCGCTCTTGGAGCCGATCTCAACAATGCTGATGTACAACATCGGCATGGCGGGATTGCTGGCCGCGGCGCTGCTGCTGAGGGCCAGCCCGGCCCGGCACATCAAGTCGATGGTTCAGCCTGAGTTGAGGCTGGACCGCCTGAAGATCATCGCCATCGGCGTGACGGTGCTGATGCTGATGCGCTACCTGGGCGTCACCCAGTTCGGCCGCCTGTTCGGCATCCTCAACCAGTTTGAATTCATCTCTCCGCTGGCGGTGGCGGCCTCTACGGCGTACATCGTCTTGAAGTCAGAGAAGAAGCAGTGCTTCGGCCTGCTCAACATGGTGACCCTGGCCGTGCCCCTGATGATGGGCATCATCTTTTCGGTGCGCCGCGAAGCGGTCTTTGCCATCCTGATCTTCATCATCACGGCCATTGCTTTTGGCTATCGCTTCAAGTTCTATCACTATGTTCTGGGCGCATGCGTCGCGCTGTTCTTCCAGTTCATCGTCTTCCCGTATTCGCTGGCGACCCGTTCCGAACTGCGCTCCGGCACGCTGACCCAGAACGCCGGTCAGGCGTACGAGCTGTTTGTCGACGTGCTGGAGAACCCGGGCGACTACCAGGATGTCAACAAGGAGGCTCCTCCACCGCAGAACTATGAGATGAACCGGATGTTCTACTACGGGGAGCCGATTCCGACCCTGGACCGCTTGTCGGTCATGATCTCCAGCGACGCGCTGGTGCGCTCGACCGAGACCGACGGAACGACCGGCTGGTACACGATTGTGCGCGGCTTTGAGATGGTCGTCCCCCGTGTCTTTCAACCGGACAAGGACCCCATCGGAACCTCCAACTGGATCGCCAACCGCGCCCCCGGCCTGGTGCACGACACCGACTTCGTGACGAGCATTACGCTCGGCCCCTTCATCGATGCGTTTGTCAGCTTCAAGTGGTGGGGGGTTGCCATCATCTCCTTCGTGCTCGGACTCTGCTTCTTCGGCATCTACAAGCTGGTCATCGTGGACCGCCTCGCCATGAACATCTGGGCGTGCGCGCTGACCATCTATGTGCCCTGGATATTCAGCGAGGGCACGCTGCAGGAGAACACGGTCTCCATCTTCCAGAATGCGCCGCTCTACGGGGCATTCGCGCTCTTTGCCGTCATCGCGGCGAACAGTCTGTGCAAGAAGGACCTGAACGACTACAACCGACCCTACGCTCCGCTCAAGGCTCGGGGATTGGCATGAGGGTCTTGCTGGTCGGCAACTATGCCGCCGACGGCCAGCACAGCATGCTGGGCTACGCCGGCCGCATGGAGAGCGAACTGAAGAAGCTGGGCCTGGAAGTCGGCGTGATCTGCCCCCAACCGACTCCAATGTCGGCCATCGCCCGCCGGGTGATCGGGCAGAAGTATGCGGCGTATATGGATAAGTTCCTTTTCTTTCCGCGCCGCCTGAGGGCGGAGAAGCGCAAGTGGGATTTGGTCCATGTGCTCGATCAGGGGAACGCTCCGTATCTGGCGCATCTGCAGGACGTGCCGCACACGATCACCATCCACGACCTGCTCGCCGTGCGGGCGGCGCTGGGCGAGTTGCCTTACTGGCAGGTTGGAGGGCCGGGCAGGAAGCTGCAGGCCTGGATTCTCAAGTCGCTGGGAATGGCGAAGGCTTACGCCTGCATCTCTCTCGCCACCATGGAGGATGCAGAGCGGCTGGTCGGTACCGAAGGGCGGGTGACCGAGGTGATCCCGAACACGTTCTACCAAGACTTTTCGGCGGGCGGGCACAGCCGACCCTATGTCGAACCGTATGTCCTCCACGTCGGAGCGAACCACCCGCAGAAGAACCGCCCCGGCGCGGTCCGCATCTTTGGCGAAATGAAGCAGGCGGACCTGAAGCTGGTGATGGCCGGAGTCGAGCCCGACGAGGCGCTGGTGCAGGCCATCGCCGAATCACCCCGCAAGGCCGACATTCAGGTAGAGGTCAATCCCCCCCGTGAACGGCTGGCCGCGCTCTATGAACACGCTGAGGCGGTGCTGTTTCCCTCGCTTGACGAAGGGTTGGGATTGCCGATCCTGGAATCCCAATCCGCCGGAGTCTTGGTGGCGACCACCGACAAAGACCCGATGCGCTGGGTGGCTGGGGAGGGCGCGGTGCTGATCGATCCCGCCCAGCCGAAGACGGCAGCCGAGAGGATCGAAGCGGCGATGACGGAACGGCAGGATTGGATCGAGAAGGGCAGGCAGAACCTGGCTCGATTCCGCACCGAATGCGTGATGCCGCAGTGGCTGGAACACTATCAGAAGGTGATGCAATGAGGATTCTTCAGGTCGCGGCATCGGTCAATCCGAAGGATGGAGGCGTCGCCGAAGGCGTGCTCCAGCAGAGCCTCGCCCTGGCGCGGCTGGGCGTCGAGGTCGAGGTGCTCTCCGCCGATGAGCAGAGCTATCCCAGCTTTGCCGAGGGCGGTGTGAAGCACCACGCCCTCGCCTTTCAGCCCGGCCGCTGGCGCAAGTGCCCCGAACTGCCGGAGTGGATGAAGCAGAACCTGGGCCGCTTTGACGGCATGATTCTCAACGGCATCTGGCAGCATCCTATCTGCGCCGCCGGAGAGGCTGCCCGCGCCGCAGGCACCCCATACTGGGTGATGCCGCACGGCATGATGGACCCCTACTTCAAGCGGAATCTGAAGCGGGTGATCGAGAAGAGCCTCTACTGGGTGCTGATCGAAGGGAAGACCGTCGGCGGCTCCCGCGGCCTGCTCTTCACGACCGAAGAAGAGCTGCAGGCGGCATCAAAGGCTTATCGCATTGCGGAAGTAAAGAAGGATATTGTCGGGTACGGCATCTCCAGCAGCTGGGAACCCTCGACCGATGCGGCGCAGGTGGAGCTGATGCGCAAACATGATCTGCCGCTGCGGTTCCTGCTCTACATGAGCCGCTTTGACGAGAAGAAAGGCTTTGACCTGATCTTGGAGGCGATGGCCGATTCCGCCTGGCCAGCGGGCATGGTCGTGGCGGCAGCGGGTTCGGAAAACGACTATCTGCGAGGGCTGAAGAGCCAGGCCGAGTCGCTCGGTGTCACGGACAAGGTGCGCTGGCTCGGATTCATGTCCGGCGAGCAAAAGCAGGCCGCGCTGGATGCCTGCGGAGCGATGATTCTGCCCAGCCATCAGGAGAATTTCGGCGTCATCGTGGCCGAGGCGCTGCGCAGCGGAAAGCCGGTGCTGATCTCGAACAAGGTGAACACCTGGCGGGAGGTGGCTGATGCCGCCTGCGGCTATGTTGCGGACGACACCAAGGCGGGAGTGCTGGAGATGGTATCGGCCTTCAGCCGCGCCAGCGACCCTGCCATCGCAGACCGCGCCCGCACCTGTTTTGAAGACTGGTTTGCGGTGGATCGCGCCGCGCAGCGGCTGCTGGATGTTCTGCAGCGGGAGCTGCCGGGTTCGGAGGCGGCCTGTGCGTGAGAACACCTTCAAAACCCCGTCTTCCTGGCCGCTTCACATTAAGATCAAGCGGCGCCTTTGGGAGATCGTCTGGTTCCTCTTCTTCCGCCCGACTCCCAAGCGGCTGGCGAATGGATGGCGCATTCTGCTGCTGAAGTTTTTCGGTGCCGAGATCGGGGATGAGTGTTATGTGCTCGGTTCGGTCAAGGTGTTGCAGCCGTGGCATCTCAGGCTGGGGCGGGGGGTCACCATCGGCAACGATGTTGATGTCTACAATTTCACGCAGATCTCTATCGGCGACCGATCGGTGATCTCGCAGCGGACCTTCCTCTGCACGGGGTCTCACGATTACACCGTGGATGGCCTGCCGCTGACCTATGCACCCATCGCCATCGGAGAAGACTGCTGGGTGGCCAGCGAGTGCTTTGTGGGGCCGGGAATCAACATCGACGACGGCGCGGTAATCGCAGCGCGATCGGTGGTGACCAAGGATATGCCCGCCTGGACCATATGCGCCGGACACCCCTGCAAACCGCTCAAACCGCGGGTGATGAACTCTACCGACGCGCCCCAATCTGAGACGGATCAATCCCCAGAATTGACTGCAGGCTGACCCCCTGCACCGTTGATCCGGCAAGCAGCGATTGAAGCTGGCTGGCGCTCATGTTCAGGGTGCGGTTACCCTCATTGCGGACCGAGCGGGCATTGTCTATGTTCGGCCCCTGAAGCGGCGTTCCCGTATTGATGATCGTATTCCCGCTGACCTCGTGCTGCCGCACCTGATCGTAGCTGCCGCCTGCCGCAAGAAGCGCATTGAGCGCTGGGTAGCGGTTGCGATACGCTCCCGATTCGATGGGAAGCTGCCCCTTGGCTTCAGCCAGGGAACTGGCGGGCTCGGTGTAGAGGTCGGTGCTGACTCCGAACTTCGCATTGGCGATGACCGAGTTGGTGATGGAGTTGCCGAAGCCGGAGCCCAGATTCACCGCCGAGTCGAGCCCGGTGAGCAGGCATCGGTCGATGGAGACGCCGCTGCGGGAGCCGTCCAGATAGATGCCGAAGACCTCGAACCTCACCGGGAGCGGATTGCGCGTGTCGCGTATCCAGTTCTGAGAAATCTTGGTGCCCCAACTGGCAAAGTCGTACCAGCCGTAGATCGCGCTGGCGTCGTTGCTCTCCAGGCAGACCCGTTCGATCAGGCACTTCTCGATCACGCTGTCGTTGCCGTCGAAGATGACGGCCGCATGGGGCGCATTGCGAATGGTGGAGCTTCGCACGGCATTGCCGACGCCCTTCAATTGAACGCCGGGGCGGTAGAACCACATGTGCTTGGCATAGTCCTCAATCACGCAGTTTTCAACGGAATGGCTGGAGGGTGTGAGGTTGCGCCGGTCCCCGCCATTCAGAAAGGCGCCCCCCTCGCCCATCTGGGTGAGATGAGAATCCGAAAGCGTCACGCTGCGCCCGCCCAGCACCCGCACTCCCCAGTAGCCGCAGGCGGATATGTTGAGGTCTGAAAGGCTTATATTGGAGGCATCTTCGCAGCGGATGCCGTCTCGCTGGGCTCCCTGAATCTTGAATCCGTCGAGGCTGATGCCGCTCGCCCCCTTGATCTGGATGAGCGAATCGGGGCAGAGGGCGACCTCCGCATTTTCCTGCCGGGGCCAGTAGAGAAGCTTTTTCCCGACCCGGTCGATGAAGTACTCGCCCGGCTGGTCGATTTCATACGGGCTGTTGGTGAGGAAGAATCGGCCTTCTTCGCCGGGAACGAGATCGGCCTGGCGGCCGCCGTCCTGGTGGTGTGGCTCGGGCAGGTTGATGTCGATGCGTCCGCTGGCCGGATTGTGGCGGGCGACGGGCTCGTGGTACATCATCCACTTCTCATGGTGGAGGCCGCCGACGAGCCAGAGATCGCTGTAGGAGGCGGGCGTCTTCAGCCCGGAGAGGTCGGAGAAGAAGCTGGGATGCTCCAGGCGGTTTTCGGGGGCCAATCGCTTCACGCGCACCCACCTCTGGTTGGGCCAGCGGGCTTCGGTTTCCAGGTCGCCGCTGTTCACGACAAAGGCCGAGAGCGGCTCCTGCTCAATGCGTTCATTCCAGGTGCGATGGCCCTTGGCGCCCAGGCGGGACGCGTAGGCGGATAGGTCGTACTCCTTGACCGAGCCCCGGGCCGAACTTGCAACTCTTGAGTCGGAAGTCGGCTCGCCTCCCAGGTTGACCGCGCCGGTCAGCAGGACTTCGCCGTTGGCCCGGTAGGCGGTTTGGCTATCTTCATTTCCCAAAACCAGCGGGTCCAGAATCTCGTAGCGGCCCGGCTCCACCAGGATCGTGATGGTGCCCTGCACACCCCTCGACCGCCGGGCTCGCGCTTCGTTTCTCGCTCCCTGCAGCGTCTTTTTGGGGCCGCCGCCTGCGCCCGGCAGGCGCTGCGATCCGTCATAGGCATCGCTTCCCAGAGTCGAGACATAAATCTGGGTTTGGGAATCTTGCGAAGCGGCGAGCAAAAGCAGGGCGGCGACCATAGGCTTTCCTCCGAATGGCCTGCACCTTGCATGCCATTCAAACATCGTGCGCAAGAAAGCGACGTTTGACCGCATGCGTTCGTCTCGAAAGAAGGCATGCCAGAAGTAGGGATCGCTGCCGCGTCGTGGGTCGAGGGCAGACGGAGGATTTTCGTCTGATGCCCGGGGCCAGTTCGTACAGCATGACGGCAAGCGATCTCACCTTCGCCGAGCTCATCAAACTCTTCGCCCGCCGCAAGTGGATCATCATCGTCAACGCGCTGATCTTCCTCGCCCTGGCGGCAGCCTTCTCATTCTTCAGCAAGCCGGTCTGGCAGAAGGAGGTTCGCATTCTTCTGGAAGGCCGAACCCAGGGAAACACCGGCGTCTCCGGAGATCCCATTCTTGATGCCGTCATCAACCAGCAGGGCATCATCGACGTGCCGACCGGCATGGAGATTCTGCAGCAGCAGGACATCTACGTCGAAACGCTCAACCGAGCGGGCATTCCGATCCCTCGGCGCGACCAGATGGAGGATGCCCCGCGCATCACCATTGAGCAGATCGGCATCAGCAATGCGATCATGGTGACTATCCGCGCTCGGTCGGAAGAGGATGCCAACGCCATCGCCCGCTGGCTTCCCGAAGTCTACGAAGAGGAGATCGCCGAGCGGCTGCAGGACCCGGTGCGGTCGGCCATCAGCGTCGTCTCGTCCGATGTGACCGAGGCGGAGGACGCCGTCGAGAAGGCCGAGCAGGCGCTGATCGATTACCAGAAGGAGAATCAGGTGGTCAGCCCGACCATCGAGATCCCCCTGCGGATACAGGCCGAACAGGAGGCCGAGCGCAGGCTACGCGACGCCCAGGCCGACGTCGCCAGCGCCGAGCTGCGGCTCGACTCGCTGGAAGCCTCGCTCGATTCCACGCCCGCTGAGATTTCCGAGCAGTTCGAAGAGCCGAACCGCGAACAACTGGAAGCTGCCCGCCAACTGCTGGACGAGCTGCTGGCCGAAAAGCAGGCGGCCCTCGCCAGCTACAAGCCCGGCAACCCGGTGATCAAGCAGCTGGACGCCCGCATTGAGGCGCAGCGGCAGCGCATCGAACGCCTTCCCAAAACGATTGCCCGCACGATGAAGCGGCCCAACCCTCTGCTGGACGTGATGAAGCAGAAGGTGGCCGATGCCCGCGCCGATCTCCAAGCGGCCCGCGCCGTCGAGCGGCGGCTGGAAGCCATCACCCCGAGCGTCTCCAACGACGTCAGCGAAGTCATTACGACGCAGGGCGAGCAGCAGAAACTGGAGCGAGATATCGAAGAGGCGCAGAAGACGCTGGACCTGAAGCGCGACCTTCTCGACAAACTCCACCTGAAGGACAACGAGATTCGGGAGCCGGTGCAGAACATCAGCCAGATGGGCGATGCCGAACAGACCAGCCCGCGCTGGGTCATCAATCTCATTCTCGGCCTCGTGCTCGGCCTCGTGGTCGGCGCGATGGTGGCCATCGGCCGCGACCTGGCCCTGGACCGGGTGAACTATCCGGTCGAAGCAGCGGGCATCGCCGGAGCCGAAGTCTTGGCCCGTGTTCCCAAGCGCGCCCGAGCCCGCCACCCGCTGATCCGCGACCCGCAGAAGGCGAGGGCCTTCGAGAGCTATCGCCAGCTTCGCGCCGGTGTCCTGATGGGTCTTCGCGGCCGGGGGGACAACGCCCTGCTGGTGAGCAGCACCAAGGAGGGCGAGGGCAAGACGGTCGTCGCCGGAAACCTGGCCGTAGCGATGGTGCTGGACGGCCGGCGGACGGTGCTGGTCGACGGCAACCTGCGATCCCCGAAGGTGGATCGACTTTTCTCGGCTTCTTCCGAGCACGGACTGACCGATGTCCTCCTGGGCAAGGTGGGCACCGATGGCGCGCTGGTGGAGACGGAGGTCGAAGGCCTCTTCCTTCTCACGGCAGGCTCCGCACTGGCCAACCCGACCGAAGCGCTGGGCTCGCCTGCCATGCAGGGATTGCTGGAGGAGCTGCGCGCCAAGTTCGACGTGGTCATCGTGGATGCGCCGCAGGCCAGCGTGACTGCCGATACGCACGAGCTGACGCGGTCGGTCAAGAACATTCTTTACGTCGTCGAACTGGAGAAGGCGAACAAAACCCTCATGGAAGAGAGCATCGCCATGCTCCGCCAGGTGGGCGGCCACATCCTGGGCATCGTGCTGAACAAGGACCCGAGCGCCAAGGAGCGCATCAGCTAGTCTTAGCTTAGGGCCATGAGCGCCGCAGAGCATTTTCGGGAAAACATCGCTGGGCACCAGGCGGCAGTCGCCGAGATGGAGTCGCTCCTTCCGGCGTATCAGGACGCGGTCCGCATCCTGGTCGAATGCCTCAAGACGGGCGGGCAGGTGCTGATCTGCGGCAATGGCGGCTCAGCTTCGGATGGCCTCCACTTTGCCGGCGAGTTGGTCGGTCGGTTCCTGACTGAGCGGCGCGGGCTTCCGGCCATCGCCCTCTCGGCGGGAAATGCGACCTTCACCGCTATCGCCAACGACTACGGCTACGATGAAGTCTTTGCCCGGCAGGTCCACGCCTTCGGCAACCCCGGCGATATCCTCTTTGCCTTCTCGACCTCCGGCAACAGCAAGAACGTTCTGCTGGCGGCAGAGGCAGCACGAGATTTGGGGATGCAGGTGATCGGCATGACGGCCCAATCCGGCGGCCACCTGGCCACCATCTGCGACGCCTGCCTTCAGGCCCCGACCCCTCTCACTTACCGCGCGCAGGAGATCCACATCATGCTCATCCACATGCTTTGCGGAGAAGTGGACCGCGCTTTCGCCGATGAATGAGCGGATTCGCCGTGGATGCCCCGGCGAGCGGCAGATTTCCTTGGGCGAAGGCCGCGCCCGCCCCATCGCCGTCTTTGACCGCGACGGTGTCCTGAACGTCGAGAAGGGCTACGTCCACCGCTTGGAAGACTTCGAGTGGAGCCCGGGTGCGGTGGAGGCGATCAAGAACCTCAAGGCGATGGGGTACTGGGTCGTGGTGGTCACCAACCAGTCAGGCATCGGCCGGGAGCTGTATGCCGAAAGCGACCTGCTGGCCCTCAGCGAATGGATGCTGGGCGAAGCGCCCATTGACGCCATCTTCTACTGCCCGCATCATCCCGACGAGAACTGCCACGCCCGCAAGCCGGGGACGGGGATGCTGGAGGCGGCCTTCACCTGCTTTCCGGGAGACCGATCCCGCTCCTTCATGATCGGGGATCGGTCCAAGGATATCGAGGCGGCGGAAGCCTTCGGCATCCGCCCGTTCCTCTATTCAACCGGCGATCTCAGCGAGATCGTTTCTCAAATAACTCGGCCAGTCGCTTGACGTCTTGGGCGCGGCTGCGGGGAGCGGCGAGCACCTTTCCGCCGGCGGCGACAACAATCATATCTTCGCAGCCCAGCAGGCAGACTTCCATGTCTCCATCAGATCGCACGATGCAGTTCTGGCTGTCGAGGATCACCGAAGGCCCTTGAGCGGTGTTGCCCTCCTCATCGGTGCCGGAGATGCGGGGCAGGGAATCCCACGCTCCCAGGTCGTCCCACTCAAACTCGGACTCAACCACCGCGACGCGTTCGGATTTCTCCATGAGCGCGTAGTCGATGGAGATGCTCTCCAGGTCCTCGAAGCGGCGCTCAGCCTTGGCGCGGTTGCCGGTGGCGAGCATCGCCGCCATCTCCACCATGATCTGCGCCATCTCCGGCGCGGCGGCTTCCAGTTCGGAGCGGAAGGTGGGGATGGACCAGAAGAACATGCCGGAATTCCACGAGAAGCGGCCTGAGCTGACGTACTCCTCGGCGGTCGCCATGTCGGGCTTCTCGCGGAACCGCTCGACCCGCCAGCCGTCGCCTTCGGCCTCTCCGCGCTCGATGTAGCCAAATCCCGTCTCAGGACGATCCGGCTTGATGCCGATGGTCACCAGAAAGCCGGCTTCGGCCAGAGCGAACGCTTTGCGGGCGGTCTCGACAAATCCTTCCAGGGGCTGGATCAGGTGGTCGGCGGTCAGTACGGCGACGAGGTCGTCCTGTCCGCCCTTTGCCATCAGCTCGGCGGTGGACCATATCAGGGCCCCGGCGGTGTTTCTTTTGGCGGGGTCGGTGAAGATGCAGGACTCATCCAGCTCCGGCACGGTCGTCTTGCACGGCTCGACCAGGTGCTTCATGGTCGCGATGCAGGTGCTGTCCGCAATCGCTCCGGCCCGCTCGACTGCCATTTCCAAGAGGGTGGGGCCGCCCGGCTCTAGGTTGAGGAAGGGTTTAGGCTTCCTCCAGGTCGATGCGGGCCAGAATCTCTGTCCCGATCCGCCTGCCATGATGATTGCGATTCTATTGGGCATGCCAAGTCATATTAGACGACGCCTGCGCGGCGGGTGCTTCCTTTAGGCCGGTATAAACTACTTGATGCCCACCCGCACCCCCCGAAAGCCGCGCATCGATCTGGGCGCAATGCTTGATCGGCTTGAGGATCGGTATGGCCGGGTTCGGCATATCCCCCGCTTCGATCCGATGGAAGAGCTGGTCTCATGCATCCTGAGCCAGCACACGGCAGACGCCAATTCTTTTCCCGCCTTCACCCGCCTCCGCACCGAATTTCCGGAATGGGAGGATATTGATCGCGCCGGGCCGGAGGGAATTGTCGAGACCATTCGCAAGGCGGGCCTGGCCAATCAAAAGTCGAAGAGCATCGTGAATTGCCTGCGCGGAATAAAGGAGCGGACCGGGGACTACTCGCTGGAAGCGCTGCGCGAAATGCCCACCAGCGAAGCCCGCGCATGGCTGGAGAGCCTGCCGGGCGTCGGTCCAAAGACGGCTTCCATCGTGCTCTGCTTCAGCTTTGGCCGAGGCGCGATTCCGGTTGATACGCACGTCTTTCGGGTGAGTCAGCGGCTGGAGATCCTCCCCAAAGAGACGGACGAGCGCAAGGCGCACGATCAGCTTCTGCATTTGGTGCCGGAGCGGGATGCGTTCCGCTTTCATGCTCTGCTGATCCAGCACGGCCGCATCACCTGCAAGGCCCCCATCCCGGTGTGCGAGGAGTGCACGATCACGGATATCTGTCCGTGGTTCAAGAAGGTCGGACCGGAGAAGGAGCGGGCGAGGAGGCGCAGGAAGCGATGACGGCGCGCTTTGAGAACGGCGACCAGATGGCCAAAGCGCAGGAGCGCATCGAACGGCTGTGCGGCCGAAGCCCGGCTCCTCTGGTCGAGGCGTGCTTTGAGAGTTGCGCCGATCCGGATCGGGCGATGCTCAACCTGGAGAAGCTGCTTGCCGCGATGGCCAGCCCCGCATCCGGGCTCGAGCATCTGCTGGCGCAGCCGGAGATGGCCGAGCTTCTGATTCAGCTCTTGGGCGCCAGCAGCCAGATCGGCCAGGTGCTGGTTCAGAACCCCGAGTTGGCCAGCCTCATCCTCGACCCTTCGGAACTGGCGCGGCCGATGTCGGTCGAGAGCATCACCCAGCGGGGTCGGAGCCTGCTGGCCTCTGCCGACTCCTACGCCCACCGCCTCGATCGCCTTCGATTCCTCAAGCAGAAGTCGATGCTCCGGTGTGCAGCGAACGAATTGACCGGAATCTGGCCGCCGGAAGTGGTGTGGCGCGCCCTCAGCGACACCGCCGATGCGGTCGTGACCCTGGCCCTGGAAATCGTCTGGAATGACTACGCCGTTCAGCGGGGGATCGAAGACGAGTGCCCGATCACCGTGATCGGTTTCGGCAAGCTGGGCGGGCGAGAGCTGAACTATTCGAGCGATATCGACCTCGTCTTCGCCATCGACGATGACGCCTCCGAGAAGCTGGAAAGAGAGGCGCAGCGGGCGAGCGAGAAGCTGATCCGGGCCATGACCGACGAGATGGGGCGAGGGCGGCTCTACCGGGTCGATATGCGGCTGCGGCCCTTCGGCCGCTCCGGCGCGCTGGCCAGCCGCTTCCGTGCACTGGAGAGCTACATGGAGAAGTACGCGGAGCCCTGGGAACACATGGCCCTCATCCGCTCCCGCCCGATGGGCGCTTCGCTGGAGATCGAGGTGCGCTGGGAAAAGCTGCGCGAACGCGTCGCCTTCCGCAAGAGCCGGGGGGCATGGGCCATCGAGAGCATCCTCGAAATGAAGGCGCGCACCGAGCAGAGCAGCTCCGATCTCGACATCAAGCGGGGCGTGGGCGGCATCCGCGACGCCGAGTTCTCGGTTCAGTTGCGCCAGCTTTTGCTGGGCCACCAGGACGAGCAGCTGCGTCAGGCGTCCACGCTCGGCGCGCTGGCTCGATTGGAGGAGCTGGGCTACTGCGATCCCGAGGAGGCGACCGTGCTGCGGGAAGGGCTTCAGTTCTTCCGTCGGCTGGAGCACCTGCTTCAAATCGATGGCGACCGGCAGGTCCACGAACTGCCGCAGGAAGATGCCGCCTTCAACCGCCTGGCTTGGCTGATGGGTCTGGATGACGCGGAGCATCTGCTTCAGGCTATCGAAAAGCACCGGACGGGCATCCGCCGGGCCTACGAGGCGCTGGGGGCATCGCTGGTGAGCGGGGAAGACGAACAGGTTCGCGAGCGCGCCCTGCACACGCTCTCGCCCCACGAAAAGGAGATAGGCGAGTGGTTCGATGCCCTTGAGTCAAGCGCCGCCTTCTACCAGGGACTCCTGGAAAACGAATCAAGCGTCGCGCGGGTGCGGCGGGTGCTGGAGGCATCGCCAATGCTGGTGACGCCGCTGCGAAACTCGGTCACGATGACCGAGCAGCTGATGAGCGGGGAAGTCCTGGAGGGCTTTGCTCCTTCCAGCCGCATCGTCAAGGCGGCATCGCGGGGCATCGGACCGCTGGCAAAGGCGCTGAGCCGAGGTCGACTGAGAGCCGCGCTGCGCTGGGTGCTCAGCGAGGGGCAGGATTTCTGGCCGACGTGGTCGGACCAGGTGGCCGAGTCGCTGCGGCAGGTGATTGCGGGCTATCCAGGCATTCAAATGGCCTTTCTCGGCAGCCTGGCGCGGCGTGAGATGGGCTGGGACTCCGACGCAGACCTGATTCTTGCCGCCGTTGATGACGAACGGAAGGAGGCTGAGTCTCAAGCCCGGCAATTTGTCGCCGAGCTGAAGGAAGCGCGGCAGAAGGGCTGGCCTTTTGAATTGGATATGCGGCTGCGGCCGGAAGGCAAGAGTGGGCCGCTCGTCTTCACCCGAAGCCAGTTCGACGCCTACACGCAGAGCCGCATCGAACCCTGGGAGGTCATGGCTCTCCGCTTCATGCGCGCCGCCCAGGAGGATTCGGTCTTTGCCGGCCTCCGCGTGCCTTCCCGCTGGGAGGATGCCGATTGGCGCGGTCAGCTCTTCCACATCAAGGAGCGGGTTGAAAGGGAATTGGCAAAGCCCGGCTTGGATCTCAAGCTCGGACCGGGCGGATTGGATGACATCCAGTGGATCGTGGGCCTTGGATTGCTGGCTCACCCGGACCTGCAACCTGATGCGCTGGACGTGCCCACCCTGCTGCGGCTGCTGGCGGGAGAAGGGTGGATCGAGTCTACGGAAGCGGAGTTTTTGGCCGAGACGGCGCAGCATTTTCTCGCCATTAGGCTTCAGTTGGAGCTGCTGGGTGAGGACTCTCGTGTCCTTCCGACCGAACCGGCTAAACTTGAAGTTCTGTCAATCGTTATGAATGATGGACCCGGCGAGCACTTTGCTAAGCGGCTGGAAGGTCAGACGGAACGCGTCCGATCTCTCTTCGAGCAGGTGCGCGCCCGAGCGATCCGCTTATGATTGTCGTTGCCGTCTACGTTGTGAGCTTCCTGCTTGGGGCGATTCCTTTTGGGTTTCTCCTGGCCCGTGCGCGCGGCATCGATATCCGCAAGGTGGGCAGCGGCAACATCGGCGCGACCAACGTCAGCCGGGCTCTGGGGAGCAAGGCGGGTGTCTTTGTGCTGTTTTTGGATGTGCTCAAGGGAGTCATCCCGGCGGCTCTCGGACACCTGTTGCTGAAAGACGCCACCGCCCTCGCGCCGGCGGACCACAAGATTCTTCTGGGCGTGACCGCCGTCCTCGGCCACGTCTTCAGCCCGTTCCTCAACTTTCGGGGCGGAAAGGGAATTGCGACCGGACTGGGCGCGCTGCTGGGGGCTTCGCCGCTGGTGGCGGTCGGGGTGCTGGTGGTCTTTCTCATTTTTATGCTCGCCTGGCGCTATGTGAGCCTGGCCAGCATCGCGGCCGCGACCTCGCTTCCGTTCTTCGCCTACGCATTCGGCTATGCCGGAAGCTGGATCTATCTGTCCATCTCGCTGCTGTTGGCCCTGTTGATTTGGGTGAAGCACATCCCCAACATCAAGCGGCTGCGGGCCAGGACGGAACCCAAATTCGCCTTCAAAAAGCCGGAGGAGGAGAATGTCCAGCGCGACTCTAGCTGAGCGCATATCCTCCGATCCCTTCTCGGCTTATGCGGCCTGCCTGGTCGTGATTCCGGTGGCGATCTGGGTGTACTCGATGATCGGGTGGTCGATTACGCAGGACATCGATCCCTGGTTTGGCCTGCCTGCCGCGGGCGTGGGCATCGGGTTGGGCATCGCGACGATCTCGCCGCCGATTCCCGGGTTTGGCCCGGTCTTCTTTCTCGCCATTGTCGCGATGATGGTCGCGTATCCCTTCGTGCGGAAGGCGGCCCGGTCGCACATGGTGACCCAGATTCAGCTGCACGAGATGAACCGCGCCTACGAGGCGCTGCGCCAGCGACCCGACCATGCCTCGGCGCAGCTGAAGCTCGCCGAAACGCTGTACCTGCGCGGCTACATCCACCAGGCCCTTGCGGTCGCAGATGCGGCCCTTAAGAAGTTGCCGCAGAACTACTATGCGGCCGAGCATAAGATGGTGGCGGAGTGGCGGCGGCACACCAATGTGGCGGCTCCCACAGAAATCCGGTGCCTCTCCTGCGGAACCCTAAACAACCCGGCAAGCCCGTTCTGCATGCGCTGCCGCGAGCCGTACCTGCTTTATCACGCCCGAGGGAGTTGGTTCGGCGGAACCAGGGTCGCTCCCATTCTTGGCTTCTGGCTGGTCGGCACGCTTGCCGTGGTCGGGTTGCCGACGGTGGCGATGATGCCGGTGAGCATCCCGCTGCGGATCATCCTCATCATCTGCATTCTCGCCGTCGCGGTCTTTGCACTCATCAAGTCGCTGGGTCTGCTCCAGCGGAGCGAGGCGGCATGAAGCGGCTCGACCGCTATGTGATGAAGGAGATGATCGTTCCGCTGATTGCCGGAACGATCATCGTCGCGCTTCTCTTTGTCGCCAACGAGCTGATGGCGATCTTCAAGAACCTGGATATCCGCAACATTCCGGGCACCGCCATCGCCAAAATGGTGCTGCTGCGGACCCCCAGCTTCCTGGTCATGACGCTGCCGGTCGGCATGGCATTGGCCTCGGCGCTGGCAATGGGTCGCCTCTCGCGGGAGAGTGAAATCACCGCCATGCGCGCGGCGGGAATCCCCGTGCGCCGGCTGCTCATTCCGGTCGGCATCCTGGGCGTGCTGGTCAGCCTGCTCAACTTCTATCTGGTGGAGCAGGTGGTGCCGACCTCGCTGCAGGAGCACCGTCGGCTGCAGTACGAGCTGGGCAACATCGCCTTTCGCCCGGCGTTCAAATCGAACGTCGTGGTTCAGCTTGACCAGTATGTGGTCAACATCGGCGCGGTTCAGCGGCGGGAGGATGACGGCCTTGACCTCACCGATATCTGGGTGATGGAGCGGCTCGGCCCCAACGAAATGCGCATCGCGACCGCTCCGGTCGGCGAATACCTGGACGGAGTCTGGAGGCTCACCCGCCCCATCGTCCACCAGATGCGGGCGGAGCAGGTGGTCAGCTTCACCACCGAGGCCGAGATGGTGATCAACGAGCCGGTGCGCGTCACCGACATGCTGATCGACCCGGTTCCGGAAGAGGAGCCCGCCGCCGCCCTTTGGGATGCCATCCAAAAGCAGGAGAAGGTGGGCGGCAACACCCGGTTCCTTGAGATCGCCTTTTATGTCAAGTACAGCATTCCCGCCTCCTGCCTGATCTTCGCGATCACCTCGGCTTTGGTCGCGGTACGCGTCTCTCGCGGCGGTCCGTTTGTAAGCGTTTTGGTCAGCTTTGGGCTGGTATTGCTGTACTTTAACGTCCATATCATCTCCACTCAGATCATCGGTCGTTATGAGTGGGCGAGCCCGATTGTCTCGGCCTGGCTGCCGACGATCATCTATGCGGTGCTTGGCCTGTTTGCCCTGAGGCGCATCGAATGAAGCGCCTCCTTCTGCTCCTTGCCCTCATTCCCGGCTTTGCGTGGGCTCAGGTGGGAGTCAGCTTCCGCGTTGCCGAAGCCGCCCGGCAGGCGGCCGCTCGAGTGGGCGCGCCGACAACGCCTCCGACTGAACAGGGCGGCCAGCTTCCCGCACCCAGCGGTCGGGTGCCGCAGGAACTGGTGATCAACGCGGACATCATGCGCCAGGAAGGGGTCCGCTACTACGGCGAGGGCAATGTCCACTTCACCTACAAAGGATACGAAGTGTGGGCCGACAAGCTGATCGGCGACACCGCCACCAACATCTTTGTCGTCGAGGGCAACGTGATCCTGCGCGGCGAGACCGAAGATGTCACGGGTGAGATGGTTCAGATCAACTTTGACAATAATTCTTTCATTTATCATGACGGAACGGCACGGCTCGCTCCCGACTGGCTGGAGAAGAAGGTCAGCGGCGATATCTATGTCCGGTCGCAGGAAGGCGAGGGTACGCCGGACCGCTTTCACATCCACAACGGCTCCATCACGACATGCGAATACGACGACCCTCACTACGAACTGGTCATCGATGCCTCCGACATCATTCCGGGACGCCGAGCCAAGCTGCGGAATGTGCGCGTGAAGATTCTTGGCAACACCGTGGTGACGATCCCGTACCTGGTCGTGCCGCTCACCGAAGATGCAGACCGCTATCTGCCCGAGGTGGGGCAGAGCCCGGACGAGGGCTACTACATCAAGTCTAAATTCAGCGTCCCCTTCAAGCGTGAGAACTACATGGATGTCCGCGTGGACCTGATGCAGAAGCTGGGCGTCGGGCTGGGCGGGGACGCCTTCTTCTTCGACCCCGACACGCGCGGTCGGATTTCGGGCTACTGGCTCTTCGGCACTCAGCCGAGCCAACGCTACGCCGCCGATTTGGAGCAGAGGATCGGACGCGGCCAGCTCACCATCAACAGCACCTTCCAGGTCGACGACTATCTCACGGCACCGCAGGCGACTCTGTGGAACCTGCGCTCGCAGTACGTTCTGCCCTGGGGCAATGGCACGACGCGGCTGTCGGCCTTTCGCAGTTCCAGCGACCGCGGCACATTCAACAGCCTCAGCCAGGTGTATTCGCTCAGCGACAGCCGAGAGTTCGGCACCGGCGCCTCCCGGCTCCGCACCCGCATCGACGCGAACTACAACATCAACGAATCGACGCCGAACATGGGCACTCCCACCAAGTCGGAGCGGATTGATGTGCGGTTCCAGGCGACCAAGGATTTCAAGACCGTCACCGCCGACCTGCTCTACCAGCGCAGCATTCCGGTCGGCGACACCATCGGCTTCTTCGGCTCCAGCGACCGGACGCCGATGTTCACGCTCTCCAGCGACAGCGACCGGATCTTCGGCGAGCGCGCGCCCAATACGAAGGTGCAGGTGGAAGGCAGCATCGGCGAATTGATTGACCCCACCAAGAAGGAGCCGGTGACCCGCGTCTTCTTCGATGCCCGCAGCGGCGATCGCCACGACCTCAGCAAGTCGCTTCAGCTCACCTGGAATGCCCGCTTCCGCCAGGGGCTCTACAGCGACGACACGGCGCAGTATGCCGTCGCCTACGTCACGCGGCTCAGCTGGAACTTCGCCGAGCAGTCTTCGATCAACGTCAACTACCGCCGCATCAAGTCGGTCGGATTTACGCCGCTCTCCATCGACCGCACGGGGCAGGCCGATGCGCTGACGCTGGACTACACCCACCGCCTCAGCCGCCAGCTTGCGGTGACCGCCTACACCGGCTACGATATCCTGCTCGGCGACAAGGGGCTCACTCCCTGGCAGCAGGTGAGCGTGGGAGCCACCTACACGCCGAACGACGACGTGCGGCTGCAGACCAATGCGGTGTACGACACGTTTTCTGAGCTGTGGAGCACCATCCGCACCGACCTTCAGATGCGGTGGGGGCAGACCTACATCACCGCCTCGGCCCGCTACGACGGACGCCGCGAACAGTTTGCGGGCGGCAACATCTCGGTCAGCGGCCTGCGCTTCGGCCGGCTCTCCACCTCGTTCATGCTGGACTACAACGGCTACACCAGCCAGTTCGACGCGGCGCACTTCCAGTTCGTCTACGATCTGCACTGCGCCGAGGCGGTGCTGGAGATCATCGAGAACAACATCGGCTTCCGCTCGGGCCGCTCCATCGCCTTCTTCGTCCGCATCAAGGCCCTGCCGGGCGGCGGACCGTTCGGAATCGGAACCCGAGGCCAGAGCATCGGCTCCGGCTCCGGATTCGGATTCTAATCATACCAAACTAGCCAGAGCGGTGCAGATAGGCCGGCCGAATACTGTTTCGGATGACCGGCTCTCCCCGCTCATTAAGCTTGCGATCAAAGATGGAGAAGTAGCTGTCCAGTCGCATAGGCGCGAATTGGGCTTTGCTGTAGAAGGTGATCGCCTCCTGTTCGCTGGAAAAGCCCAAGCTTTCATAGCTTTCCCGCAGATACCCTTCAATCTGTTTCTGATACGACTCTGGCATTTCGCTGACCCTTCCGCCTTTGCTGAGAGCCTGCACTTCCGAGAGGCTGCTTTTGTAGGCTGCGGCCATTGCCTCTTCAAAAGCCTTTGTTACAGCCTCACTTTGCGCTTCGAGTTCTTCGATGATCTTGTCAATCGAAAACTCTACGATTTCCCGTTTTCGCTTGAGCGTGTTGATCGGGTAGAGGAACTTGAAGTTCAGGCTTTCGAGGATGCTGCGCTTAGAGTTGTCTGGAGAATCGTAGATCGTGGCAGTGGTTTCTCCAGGTA
Source organism: uncultured Fimbriimonadaceae bacterium (assembly GCA_965652385.1). Lineage (GTDB taxonomy): Bacteria > Armatimonadota > Fimbriimonadia > Fimbriimonadales > Fimbriimonadaceae > JBGSIR01. The sequence continues at coordinate 249,705 of CBFGUV010000002.1, read as the reverse complement.
CAGATAACACCTGCTCATTGCAAAATTCTTGAGCGGACTCGGAATTGAAAAACAGATTGGATGCGGGGACGCGCACCTGCTTCGTTCCATCGGACACGGTGAGCATCGGCACTGCAGGAGTCAAAAACACCCAGCCTCCCTTTTGTTTTAGCCTATCCACGACTTGCGGGGGGTAGGAAGCACCCAGGTAGTCAAGGGCCAATCCTCTCTCCCGTTCGTCCATTTCGTTGAGATTGAAGGCCGTTCGGCTTGAGTCGTAGCTTCAGCTTCTCTAAAAACCAAAGCCGGTTGGCAAGCGCTTTGCGTTGGATCGCTGACTCATGGACGGCAAATGATACTTTCTGGTCTGAAACGATGTAGTAGTTGTGGCGAGCCGCTGATTCCTCTAGCTTTTCCTTCGAGGTCAGCAATTCGACGCGCGCGGCCTCTTCCACTGGTTCTGCGCTGATGAGAACACTTATGTCCGCGTTCTGGGAGAACGCGGACATGGCAGTCAATGCTGCTGAGGTTACAAAGAAAACTCTAACCTTCACCACCTTCATTCCCTTCTCCTCCCTCTTCTCCTCCTGATGTAGGAGTCCATATATCTGTGAAGAATATATTCACTCGAGAGTCTCTAGTTCGGTAGTAAGTGGCTTGGGTAACTTCATCTACTCTCAATTCCATATAGCAATGACCGTAGAACGTGTCGAAGTTTGCCCAGACATCCCAGTCTCCAGGCTCAGATTTGCTTACGTATGGGTACGTTTCACTTTCATATTCATTCCAGGATGAGCGAGTTGCATATGCGGACGGCCATACCGGCGGTTGTTGGTTGGCATCACCGTCTACCTCGCAGTCATAGCTATAGAAAACTGATACTCCGCCGTATCCGCTGGGCGTTTGCATCAGGAGCCGGTGGACATAGGATGGTTCGGTTACATGGCTTTCGATAGTAATCCACTCCGTATCAAGTGCTACAGGTGACACCAATGCCAAGAAAAGCGTTTCCAGGAACATTACGAATCAATATACAATGAAAATGCCAGTCATGCTCAAGTTTTTATTTCATAGTTGTTTAATCTAAGAGCTGGCGCTCGTGTAGGCGCGGAGGCTTTTGCGCCAGAAGAGACGGGCGCCCATAAAGAGCCCGACCGCCCACAGCGCGCTGACCCCCAGCATCGCCGGGTTTGACCCGGTGACAAGGTGCCGGGCGGGAATCGTGCCGATCAAAGCGAGAGGCAGGAAGTAGGTGAGGGTGCGCTGCACTCCGGCAGCGTAGATGTCGATGGGGTAGCGGGAGATGTCCAGGGCGGTCTCCGAGAGCACCCAAAGGTTCTCCACCCGCACAAAGTAGATGCCGAGCGTCATCAAAAAGAGCAGGAAGCCATAGAAGATGGCGCAGGCAAAGAGGATGGAAAGGAGATAGAACATCCAATCCACCAGCGTCGGGCTCCGGTCCAGCGTGGAGGAAGCGTACGCCAGCAGGATCAGCCCGGAAAGGAATGACCCGGCTCGGCTGAACTCAAACCGGCGAAGCGAAACCCAGAATTGGCTGTCCACCGGCCGGGTGATCACATAGTCCAGCGTTCCCCGCCGCACCTGCTCGGGAATCTCGTACAGCGAAAAGAATGTTGAACTGGTCAGGCCGGACATGAGGAACACGGTGCTGAGCAGCACAAGCGTATCTCCTCTGGCCCAGCCGGCAATCGAGTCGGTTTTGGAATAGATGACCAGGATGATGAGCAGAAAGAAGACGATCCACGACATGTTCTGCAACAGCTTCGCAATGAAGTTCGCCCGGAACTCCAGCTCACGCTGCACTGAGGTCGCCACAAATAGGCGCCAGAGCCGCAAATGCCTGCTCATCGGCGCGGCAGATTACCTGCGCCTCCGCGCCGTATAATCGGCCCATGCTCGGCGTTCTCATCACGATTCTCGTCACTGTGCTCTGCACGCTGGCGGGCTGGACGATGATCCAGCGATGGAGCGCCGATCTCGACCCGCTGGAACGGCTGGGCTTGTCGGGAATGATCGGCCTGGGTTCGCTCGGCCTGCTGACGCTCTTTGTCGGCCTCATCCCCGGCGGACTGAAGTACGGACTATGGATTCTGCTGCCGCTGTTCGCCCTGCTCATGGCGATCCGGCATAAGGAGTCGCTCGCCGATTTTCGATTCAAGAAGCCGGAGGGCTGGATGCTCGGCGGCATCGCGGTCTTTGTTCTGATGGCGCTCTTCGGCCTCGTGGCGGTTCTCGCGCCCAGCACGATGCTCGATTGGGACACCATTGCCTATCACCTCGCGGTTCCCAAGCTGTGGCTGCAGGCGGGGCAGATCACCTATGTGCCGGGCATCCATCACAGCAACTTTCCGTTCACCTTCGACAGCCTCTACATCTGGGGCCTTAAGTGGGGCGACCAGGCCGGGGCGAAGGCGTTTAGCTGGTGTGCGTTTGTCCTGGGCGGAATGTTCATCGCCGGGCTGGCGCGGCGATGGTCAGGTGCGGCGGCGGGCGGCATTGCCCTCATGCTCTATTCGAGTGTTCCCGTGATGGTGTGGGAAAGCGGAACGGCCTACATCGACGGCGTCCACGGCATCTACGCCACCATCGGCATCGCCTATGCAGTGGAGGCGATGCTGGCCAAAGCCGCGCAGAAGCTGCCCGGCACGGTCTGGCTGTCGGCTTTGGGTTTGGGCTTCTGCCTGGGCACCAAGCATACGGGGCTGCAGGTGCTGGCGGGACTCGTCTTTGTGCTCGGCCTATTTGTGCTGATCCGAAAGCAGAAGGACGGCTTCAAGCGGCTGGCGGTGATTGCGGCGGTTTCGGTCGCCATCGCTGCCCCCTGGTACGCCAAGTCCACGGTGATGACCGGGAACCCGGTCTATCCCTTCTTTTACGGAATCCTCGGCGGGCGCGACTGGGATGAGTGGCGCTCGATGATCTACACCCGGGAGCAGAAGACTTTCGGCATCGGCAGCGAGCCGCAGGATTTGGGTTATGCAGTGCTTGGGTTGGCGGTTCAGCCCGGCCGTTTTGTCAACCCCGCGCAGACCACGGGCGGCGGCTTTCCGACTGGGGGGCTTGGCTTTGCGGTGCTGGCGGGCGGCCTGATCCTCGCCTGCAGCGGGCGGCTCAAGACGCGGGAGAAGCTGATTCTCGGCGTGACCGGCATGAGCCTGCTTTTATGGTTCCTTTTAAGCCAGCAGAGCCGCTACATGACGATCATGGTCCTTCCGTTGGCGGCGGCGGTGGCCTCGGCGTGGCCGCACTTGCGGCTGCGATGGGTCGTCGCCGGAGCTGCGTTGGTCCAGGCGGGATGCACGCTTTGGGTGCTCAAGACCATGCAGTTCGACACCCAGATTCAGGTGGTCACGGGCAAGATTGAGCGGGCCGATTATGAGGGGCAGGCCGTCGGCTTCTCGCGCGCCGCGGAGCGGCTCAATCAGCTCGGCCCGTCGGCCAAGGTCGCCCTCTACGATACTGTGTTCGGCTACTACCTGGACATCCCCTACTTCTGGGCGAACCCCGGCCACTCGATGTACATCCCGTATGAGACGGTCTCCAACGGGTCGGAATACGCAGATGCCTTGATGGAGCGCGACTTCACGCACGTCTATGTGAGCCTCAGCTCATCTCCCCAGCGGTTCCTGGATGCCATCGGGATGAGCGAAAGCCGGCCGGAGCCATACACCGAAGCCGAGCGGGAAGAGATGAGCAAGGACCTCGATCTCAAGTGGCGCTACCTTGTCGCCGATGCCATCCAGAGCGGACGGCTTCAGTATTTGGAGCAGGCGGGCGGAGGTCTCATCTTCGCTCTGAGCCGTTGATGACCCACAGGTAACCTCGCGGCCATGAAGTATCGGCATCTCGGCCGATCTGGGGTCAAGGTCAGCGAGGTCGCGCTCGGCGGCTGGCTGACGCATGGCCGCAGCATCGACGACGACACGACCAGCCAGATCGTCCACCGCGCCTTTGACCTGGGCGTCAACTTCTTCGACACCGCCGACATCTACAACAAAGGCGAGGCGGAGAAGGCGCTTGCGAAGGCGATCAAGGATCTGCGCCGAGAAGACCTCTTCATCGCCACCAAATGCTTCTGGCCGATGAGCGATGCCCCCAACGACCAGGGCCTCAGCCGCAAGCACATTGTCGAGTCGGTGAATGCCTCGCTGAAGCGGCTTGAGGTGGACTACATCGACCTCTTCCAGTTTCACCGCTTCGACAAGCACACTCCGGTCGAAGAGAGCGTCCGGGCGATGGATGACCTGATCCGCCAGGGCAAGGTGCTCTACTGGGGCACCAGCGAGTGGCCCGCCGAGCAGATCATGCACGCGCATCATCTCTCCAAGCAGGTGAACTGTTGCGCGCCGGTCTCGAACCAGCCGCTCTACAACATGTTCGACCGCTATATCGAGAAGGCGGTGCTGCCGACCTGCGAAATCACCGGCATGAGCCAGGTCTGCTTCTCGCCTCTCGCCCAGGGCGTTCTGACCGGAAAGTACAAGCCGGGCGCGGAGGCTCCGGAGGGCTCCCGCGGCGCTGACGAGAAGTCGAACAAGTGGATGAGCCACATGGATGACGAATCGCTGGAGCGCGTCCAGCAGCTCGCCAAGTTGGCGGAAGAGAATGGCTGCACTGTCAGCCAGCTCGCCCTCGCCTGGTGCCTGCGTCAGCCGGGCGTCGCGTCGGTCATTGTTGGCGCGACCAAGAACAAGCATATTGAAGAGAATGCCGCCGCCTCTGACCTGGAGCTGGATGCCCAGGTTTGGGAGCGCGTCGAAGAGATCCTGCCCTAATGACAAGCCATACCGAACAGGAAGACCTCGAGTCTCAGCCGCTGGCAAAGGTGTTGGTCCGCGATGGCGTGGACCTGCCGGAAACGGTGGAGACCGAGTTTGAGCGACCCCGAGGAATCAGCGAAGTCGAGGTCCGCCCCGGCTACGCTCAGGTCTATGCCGGTCTGAGTGAAGGGGCTTCGACCGAAGAAGCTCTGGAGCTGCTGGACGCCGTCGCCCAGAAGTCCGTGAGCATCGACTTTCTCAAGCTGACCGCCACAGGCATCTCCTTTGTCTGCAAGGAAGATCAGGCCGAGGCGGTCAAGGAAGCGCTGGCGGCGATCTCCACCGAATTTCAGATCACCGACGGCCGCTGCATTCTGTATGCCTATGCCGTGAACATGCGGGACGAGGCCGGGCTGATCGCCCGCATCGTCGCGGAGGCCATCGGCACCGGAGCGGTGATCGACCACGTTTCCGACATGCACGACCGCGTGCTCATCGTCACCGACCAGGGCGGATCTGAACTGATCAAAAGCCGCATCGAAGAGAAGTTGATGGGAGAGCTGGATTGAGGATCAAGGTTCTCAAGTTTGGCGGCACCAGCGTCCGAACGCACGAAGCGCGCATGGCGGCGGCGCTGCGGGTCATCTCGGCCAAAGAGCAGGGCTTCACGCCCGTTGTGGTGGTCAGCGCGATTGGTCGGCGCGGCGAGCCTTATGCCACCGACACTCTGGTGCAGCTTCTGCGCGACATCGACAGCTCGGTCGAGCCGGATGAGCGCGAACTGGATTTGGTGATGGCCTGCGGCGAGATTCTTTCGTCGGTCGTCTTCGCCCACAGCCTCAAGACCCTTGGTCATCGCGCGATGGCGATGCGCGGCGGGCAGGCAGGCATCCGCACGGATGGCCGGTACGGCGCGGCGCGCATCCTGGGCGTCAATCCCATCGGACTTTTTGAAGTGATTCGGCGCGGGGCGATTCCGGTGGTCTGCGGCTTTCAGGGCGTGTGGGTGCAGGGCGGTCTGCCGGGAGCCGAGCTGACGACGCTTGGACGCGGCGGATCGGACACCAGCGCGGCAGCGGTCGGCGCGGCGATTGGCGCGGAAGCCGTCGAGATCTACACCGACGTGGACGGCGTCAAGAGCGCCGACCCCGACTTCGTTCCCGAGGCTCCGACGCTGGAGAAGGTCACCTACGACGAAGTTGCCGAGATCGCGCATCTCGGCGCGAAGGTGCTGCATCCCCGCGCGGCGGAGATCGGCATGAAGTTCTCTATCCCGATCTGGGTAAAGAACACCTTCAGCCAGGCGCGGGGGACCGAGGTGGTGCCCCGGGAGAGCCTGCCCGGACGCCATGTGACGGGCGTGACGCACTCCGGCAAGATGGTCTATTTCCAGATCAGCCTCAAGCCCGTGGCGACCCAGCATCGAGTAGAGCTGGCGTCGCACATCTATCAAGTGCTGGCCAAGCACGGCATCGGTCTGGCGATGGTCAACAACACCTCGGAGAGCATCGGATTCGCCATCGACCGCGAAGACTTTTCGACTCTGTTGGGTCTTCTCGACGGGCTTGTCGTTCCGTTCGGCGGAGATCAGCAGTCGATCTATCTGATGCAGGTGGGCGATGAGCTGTCGCCGGAAACCGAAACCCAGATGACGCTGCTCAGCCCGCTCGGCCAGCCGAAGCTGCTGCACATCGAGATCAATGAGGGCTGCACCATGGTCTCCGTCGTGGGACAGGACGTGATGCAGCAGCCGGGGCTCTACGCCAAGGTTCTGCGGACGATGCACGAGGCCAAGGTGCCGGTGATCCAGGTGAGCGACAGCGACTACTCGGTGAGCTGCCTGATTCCCGAAAGCGAGCTTCGCAAGGCCGTGCAGATCCTGCACGACATCTTCGTTCTGATATGAAGCCGCCGCTCCTGATGGGCATCCTCAACGTCACGCCGGACAGCTTCAGCGACGGCGGGCAGCACTTTGCGGTTGAGGATGCCGTTCGGCGCGGAGAGCAGATGGCCGAAGATGGCGCAGATTGGATCGACGTCGGCGGCGAATCCACTCGCCCTGGAGCCGACCCCGTCAGCGCCGAGGACGAGAAGGGAAGGGTGCTGCCTGTCATCGAGGCTCTGGTCAAGGCGGGGCTGAAGGTTTCCGTCGATACGATGAAGCCCGAAGTCGCCCAAGCCGCTCTGGACGCCGGGGCGCAGATGGTCAACGATGTGAACGCGCTGCGCGCTCCGGGAATGCTGGAAGTCTGCGCCGAAGCTCGCTGTGAGGTCTGCCTGATGCACATGCAGGGCGAGCCGCGCACCATGCAGGCGAATCCCACCTACAGCAACGTGGTGCAGGACATCCGCGCGTTTCTTCTGGAGCGGGCCAGCGTCTGCGAGATGGCGGGCATCCCGCGCCAGCGCATCTGGATTGATCCGGGCATCGGGTTCGGCAAGAACATCCAGCACAACCTCAGCCTGCTCAAGCATGTCGGCGCGTTCGTGCAGTCGGGCTATCCGGTTCTGGTCGGCCTCAGCCGCAAGAGCTTCATCGGTCGCCTGGCCGGAACGCCGGAGAACCCGGCCCCCATCGAAGACCGCCTCGCCGGAACGCTTGCCGCGCAGAACTGGTGCGCCCAGGAAGGCGTGCAGATGCTGCGGGTTCATGATGTGCGTGCAGCGCGGCTTTCCCTTGAGATGGCGGCAAGTATTTCCAACGCGGACTGACCCCTGTGCCTGGACCCCGCTAGGTAATCTCACTTCATGCATCGAGAGGCGCATCGCACTGAGCGGGCACCGGCCGCTATCGGCCCCTACAGCCAGGCCGTCCGGGCCGAAGGACGATTCTTCTTTATGAGCGGACAGATTCCGCTGACGCCGGAGGGCGATCTCGTGGATGGCTCTGTTGCCGAGCAGACCGAGCAGGTGGTCGCCAATATGCGCGCCATGCTCGATTCGGCGGGTCTCACTCCCGACAACATCGTCAAGACCACCATCTTCCTCAGCTCGATGGACCATTTTGCGACGGTGAATGAAATCTACGCCAAGCTCTTCACGGGCGAACCACCGGCGCGGTCAACCGTCGCTGTGGCAGGGTTGCCCAAGGGCGTGGATGTCGAGATCGAAGCCATCGCGGTCTACTAGATGAAGCGCGTCGTCAGCGTCAGCCTGGGCACCAGCAAGCGCGACAAGCGGCACGAGACGGAGATTCTGGGCGAGCAGTTCTCGATAGAACGGCGCGGCACCGATGGCGACCGCGCCAAGTTCCGCGCCCTCTTCCACGAATTGGATGGTCAGGTGGATGCGCTTGGCGTGGGCGGGGCGGATATCTGGGTCGTGGTGGGCGAGCGCAAGTACGCCTTCCGCGAGATTCTTGGTCTGATCGCCGGAGTCAAAGAGACGCCCATTGTGGACGGCAGCGGGCTGAAGCACACGCTTGAGCGGGAGACGATCTACCGTCTGCAGGAAGACGGCATCATCGACTGGAAGAACGAGCGCACGCTCCTCGTGTCCGCCGTCGACCGCTACGGTATGGCGCAGGCGCTCAGCGAGCTCTGTCCGAACGTAGTCTACGGCGATCTGATGTTTGGCCTGGGCGTACCGATTCCGATCCGCACCTATCGCGGCGTGCAGATGATCGGCACGGCCTTTCTGCCGGTGATCACACGGCTGCCGCTGCAGTGGTTCTATCCGACGGGCGCCAAGCAGGAGGAGCGCAAGCCCAGCAACCCGAAGGCGTTTGCCGAGGCGACCGTGATCTGCGGCGACTGGCACTACATCCGCCGCTACGCGCCGGACCGGATGGAGGGCAAGACGATCATCACGCAGACGCTCCGGCAGGCCGACCTTGAGTGGCTGGCCTCGACGGGGGCCAAACAGGCGATCACCACGACCCCTGTCATGGGCGGCGAGACATTCGCCACCAACGTGATGGAGGGCGTGATTGTCGCGCTGCTGGGCAGGCGTCCCGAAGAACTCACCCGCGAGGACTATCTGGGCGTATTGAAAGAACTGGATTGGCGGCCCAACGTCATTCCGTTTGGGAACTGACCCTCCGGTAAACTGCTTGAAGCTCTCCGAGGACGCCTTTTGACTCGATTCGCCTTCATCGTCCACCCGATCTCCGCGCGAGATGTCGCTCGGAAGTACCCCGTCGCTCGCTACCTGCCCGAATTCGCCCTGGAGCGCGTGCTCAAGGCCAAGAAGCCGATTGTCGCCAGCGAAGTGAAGGGCATCAAGTCGATCACTGGAGCCGAGACCGAAGGCATCTTCATCGGCCTCCCGCTGACGCCGCCGCTCTTCAGCAAGCTTCCGCTCGAATTCGTTTACGACCGCATCACGCAGTGCGCGCAGATCGCCGAGCAGGAAGGCTGCGAGATTATCGGCCTGGGCGCGTTCACCTCGGTCGTCGGCGATGGCGGAATCACGGTGGAGAAGCGGTCGAATATCGCGGTCACCACGGGCAACAGCTACACCGTCGCGACCGCGATCGAAGGCGCGCTGGTCGCCTGCGACCGGCTGGAGCTGAACCGCGCCGAATCCGTGCTGGCGGTGGTTGGAGCGACCGGCTCGATCGGCAAGACCTGCGCTCAGGTCATGTCGCCGGAATTCAAAGAGACCATCGTTGTGGGCCGGGACGAGCAGCGGACGGCGGCGCTGGCCGCGTCTCTGCCCAATGCCCGCGCGACGGTGGACATCGAAGAGATCAAGAATGCCGATGTCATCGTGACGGTCACCAGCTCAGACACCTCCGTGATCCAGCCGCACCATCTCAAGAGCGGAGCCATTGTCTGCGATGTCGCCCGCCCACGCGATGTTTCGGTGCGGGTGGTCAAGGAGCGGTCGGACGTGCTGGTGATCGAAGGCGGCGTCGTTCGCGTGCCCGGCAAGCCCGACTTTGGCCTGAACTTTGGATTTCCTCCCGGCACCGCCTATGCCTGCATGTCGGAGACCTTCATGCTCGCCCTTGAGGATCGCGCAGAGAGCTTTACGCTGGGCAAGGATGTCTCGGCGGAGCAGGTGGCGGAAACTCAGCGGCTCGCCCGCAAGCATGGCTTTGTGCTGGAAGGCTTCCGCGCCTTTGAGCGCGAGGTGGATGATGAGGCGATCAGCCGCGTTCGGGCGGCTCGGGTGAGGCTGGCTCCGGCCTAGCCGTCTGGCTTTCCGGGTCGCGATCCGGCATGTACTGTGGAGCCACATTGCCGCCATTGGGCTGGGGCAACGGGGTACGGATTCCCGGACTCTCAAGGTCTTGGATCACCTGTTCGATGGCCGGGCGGAACAGTTCAATCGAGAGCAGGGGCTTCAAGACGTAGGCGGCCATTGAGACGAGGATCGTCGCCCCCAGGAAGCTGCCCAGACCGAAGAGCAGGCCGTGAGCGATGCGGATGCGCCAGCTGCTGAGGTACCTGATCTGGCTCCTCAGCAGCTCGTTCTGCGTCTTGATCTGGTGAATCAGCTCCGCCGTTTCCGACCGCTCTTCGCTCGGAGCGTCCGCAGTCTCATTCTTGCGTCTCCGTTTCATCAAAGCTTTTTCACTGATCAGCCTGCCGATCCGAATGCTCACCGTCGCTCCGCCATTTTAACACCAAAGCTGGAAATGAACGCTTACGGCGGGGGCGGGGTGCCTTCCTCGCGCCCGCTGCCGAAGCCCATCATCATCAGTTTCTGGAAGACGGACATCTCCTTTTGAGCCGCTTCGTAGGAAGCCTGCGCTCCTCCCGGAAGCTGGTTGAGGGAATAGGTTTTGGTGTCGGTGAACGAGTCGTCGTTGAGGATATGAGTGGCTCTGGCCTGCGGGGTCGGCCGGATGGTGAGCATCATCTCTAGCCGCTCGCCGACCATCACATCGCTGATCGGCGGCATGATGTCGCTGGCTTCTGAGCCGAGGTTGCCCATCATCTGCTGCATGGTCTGATACATGGTCATCTCCTGCAGCCCCATGTTCGCCATGAACTGAACCGGCTTGCCGTCAGAGCCCAGCGGCTTGAGGCAGTAGTCATTCTTGATCATCGACTCGACGCGGCCCTGCGGGACCAGGCCGTTCGGGGCGGCTTCGGTCGGCTCGTCCAGGTAGCTGCCGCCGTTGAGCCCGCCCTGCATGAACATGCGATACATGAAGGGGCCGAAGTCATTCTTGATCATCTGTTCATCGGCGGGTTCGGGGTTGAACAGGTTGGCATCGGTGCCGTAGATGAGCGGGAACAGGTGCGTCTTCTCGGTCTGGCTCAGGTTGGCAAAGAGGATCGTTTCTCCCCGGCGCAGAGCCTGCCGCTTGGAGCGGTCCAGGCTGCCGTAGAAGCGCAGCACGCTCCAGTTGCTCAGCGCGCCGGTCATCAAGCCCATAAGTCCACCGCCTTCGATGGAGGGCATGAGGATCGTCCGGGCCGGAGCCGCCACCACGTCGTAGGAGATCGGTCGGTTGACCAGGGCGTAATCCGCCAGCTCATCCAGCGAGACTCGGCCCTTCTGCTCGAACTGGGCAATCAGCCTTTCCAGCGCGGCACGGTCGGATCGCTCCCGGGCCTTGTGCGGATCGGCGGGCGAAAACTCCACCCACTCCTTCGTCTTCGCGATGGGAACCTCGCGGCCATGAACCATGCTGATGAAGCCCGAATCGGTCGGTTCATTCATGTAGCCAAGATTGATCGTTTCATCCGGAATGCAGGCCGCGACGGGCACGTTTAGCGCCTTTCCGAAAGCGACGTAGTACGCGCCATCGGTGAGGCCCATCGGGTCGAACTGGGTGGGATGCCGGACGATGGCCAACAGTTCATCAGAGGGTCGGGGCTGCTGGAAGAAAATCATGCCCATGCGGTTTCGCATGGAGAGCTGAGCGATCTCTTTGGTGGGCTCGGGGATTTCCAGCTTCACCGGATTCTCGGGATCGATGCCGAGGCTGGCGTATAGCTCCTTCAGCTTCTTGTCTTCGGGAGTCTCCTGCGGTTCTGTCCTCGGCGGCGTTCCGACCACGTCCACCGCTGTGGCGGCAATCGCGACGGAGCCAAAGTAGCCGCCTTCGCCCGACTCAGGGTAGATCTGCTGGCTGTCCTGCATGATGATCTTGCCCTGGGCATTGAACAGAACCAGCTCGACATTGATGTAGCTCATCATGCCGGCCCACATGGGAGATTGGTTCTCGAAGATCAGCAGGACCTTGGCCGGAGCTTCCGTCACGCGGCCCTGCGGCATGCCTCCGTACTTCTGGGAGATCTGCATGATCTTGTTCATGGTTGGATCTTCGGAGAGTTCGTCCGGCAGAACCTCCATGCCCAAGCCCGGCATCTCGCCGTACATCTGGTTGTGCTCTGCGACCAGCGCATTCACCGACCCCGTGATGTTGGGGAGGGGGAGTTGCATCGCGTTGGGACGAGAGGCGAAGACCATGCGCTGGTTTGACTCCAGCAGCATGACCTGATTGGCATTTATTCGACTGAAGATATCAGCCCAGGCCAGGCTGGCAGCCGTGGGCTCCATCTGGTTGCCCTCTTCGTCTTTGTAGTTCTCGCGGGGCAGCATGCGGAGCCGCTGAATGGAATCGGCCAGCGCCTTCATGCGCTTCTCTTCATGCTGCGTTCGCTCGCGGTTTCGCCTGGCGATATCGGGGGTCAGGGTATAGCGTTCGCCCTGCTGAATCCAGGCTCCGCTGGCGACTCGGGCGATGGCGTCCATAGCCTCGGCCAGCGGACGTTTCGCCGTATGGATGGCGACAAGGTCCGCCTCCATCGCCTCACTGGCTTCGATCTGCGCCCCGGTCAGCTCGGCCAGATCGCGGACGATCTGAGCGGCGCTGGCGCCGTTGTTCGAGTAATCGACCTGGGCGGCCATTGGGTTGGCCTGCACCGTGAAGGGTGCGGCCGCAATCACCAAAGATGCGAGCAGCATAACTAGAACTCCTTACGCAGAGTAGCCGAATCCGCTTCAAGAATCAGCACAAAGTGACAGTTGTCCCTCAATGACAATTGTAATCAGCGCGTGGTGAACCTAATTAATGGCGCGGAACACCCGCTCGACATCGGCGATGGCCCGCTCGCGGGCCTTCTGGTAGCTCTCCGGCAGCTGAGTCAGGTGATAGACCTTGGTATCGGTGATTCGCTCTGATCGGAGCGTGTAGGTCGGGGAAGCCGCCCGAGACACGTTGATCGTCAGGCGCAGCTCTTCCCGTTCCCCAAGCCGCATAAAGAGGGAAGGACGCGCATACTGCTCGACGCTCTCCGCCTCGTATTCCTCCAGGGTCTGCATTTCATCCCACTCGAACTCCGTGCCGATCAACTCGCCGGGAACGACCACCGGAATCTTCACCAACTGCGCGGAGATGCTTCCGTTCTGCTCGATCCCGTTGGGAGCGGCTTCCGTCGGTTCATCCCGATAGTCGCCGTGCTGAATCATGTCGCCGATCATGTAGTGGAAGGCGAAGTCTCCGTAGGCGCGGATGAACTCCTGTTTGTCCGGAGCCGAAACCCGGCTGATCGATGCATCTGATCCGTAGATCATCGTTTCGAGAATGGCCCGCGCTTCTGCGCCGAGGGCCTGGATCGGAACGGATTGACCAAGCTTGAGCGAGTTCTGCTGCCCGGCGGAAAGGCTGCCATAGAAGCGAAGCACATTCCAGCCCATGTCGGCATCCTGCGCCCATGTGTAGTCGAGATGCTGCCGGTGGAAAAAGGCCATCTGCGCCAAAGACATGGCCAGGCCGGACAGCGCATCGGCGGATGTCGTCAAGGAAAACTTTGCGATGGCGTCGTAGGTGAGATTCCCGAACTCATCCCGGCTCTCGATGAGTTTTTCCAGAGCCTGTCGGTCGACCATGGAGTCTCGATAAACCGAGGGTTCGAATGGCTGAACGATCAGCCAATCGCCGCTGTAGCCGGGATAGTAGCCTTCGGCATAGGAAAACCAGTCGTACACCGTGGTCCAGGGGTCCGGCTTTGTTGTGAACAGCACCTGGCTTTCGGGCAGAACGGCGGCTATGGGCTGTCCCGTGTGGCGGCCGAATTCGACCAGCGCTTCGCCAAAGAGGAGGCCGATGGGATCGTATTGAGTCGGGTGGGCGATGCGGTCGAGCGTCTCCGGCGAGAACTGAGTCTGCGGGATGTCGGTGTCGTTCTCTAGTTCCCGGTAGTGGCGGGAAGCCTCCATCGCAACCTCCGTCCACCAGTCAGGCATCTGCGGCGGATTGTTCGCTGCGATCATCTGCTCCAACTGCTTGGTGATCTTCTCCGTCGCTGCCGCCGCCTTCGGGTCGGGTTCCATATCGACGATGTAGTCTCCCGCAAAGTCACCTTGTGAGAAGCTTCCGAGCAGCAGGCCCTGCCGGTCGTAGAGCTGCACTTCCATGATCGGAAAGCTGGTGGGGCTGTACTCGGCGGCCTGGGCGATAAGCAGGGTCTTGGCCACCTCTCCCTTTCGGTATTCGAAGTCGAACATGTACTTCGCGGCGATCTCCCGCATCCGGTTCAGGTCTTCGCCGTTCTCTTCGTAGGTGTAGCCGGGATAGTCGCCGTAGTCGGTATTCACTTCTTTGCTGAAGAAGCTGATGGCAGATTGGATGTTGGGCAGCGGCTTCTGCCTGCGGGTGGGTCGGGAGGAGAAGACGATGCGCTCGTTGGCCTTCATGCTGGCCAGCATGTGGGTATCGACCGCTTGGTAGATGCTCACCCAGGCTTCGAGGCCGGCGATGCTGGCTTTCGATTCTTCATCCTCAGACTCCTTCAGCAATTCGATGGTCTCCTTGATATCGCTGACGATGAGATCGCGCTGCCGCACTTTTTTTGCGATGAGTGCAGCTTCCTGGCGGCGGCGCAGCGGCTCATCGGGCACGAGCTTCTGCGCGTCTCCGTCGGCCTGCCAGCGGGAGTAGGAAGCCTGCGCGATGCGATCCATGACCTCCTTCAGCGGCCGATCTGCCGTGTGGAGGATCATGATCGTCTTCTCGGCGTCGTCGGTTGAAGAAAGCGCGACGCCGGTCTGCGCCGAAAGGTCTTCGATGATCGCCGCTACGCTGGCGCCCGAAGACGTGAACTGCACCGGCTGTTCAAGGCTGGCCTGCCAGGCCGCAAAGAGAAGAAGGGAAGCGATCATCGCTCCCCTAATTTTAGCGATTAGGATGTCCGTTCTAGCTGATGCCTGAGGCGGAAAGCGAATAATTTGCGTGCCGCAGGTGGTGCTCCAGGCTGAAGATCTCCTCCAGCTCTTCCTCGCTCAGGTTTGCCTTGACATCCGGGTCGTTGCGGACGGCGGTCTGGAAGTCTTCTCCATCCCACGCCTTGGCCGCGTTTCGCTGCGCCACCTTGTAGGCGTCGGCCCGGGCGAGGCCCTTGCCCACCAGCTTGACCATGATGTGCTCACTGAAGGTGAGGTCGCCCATCTTCCGCATGTTCGCCTCCATGTTCTCCGGCATCACGACCAGTCCGCTCAGGATGCGCGTGAGGCGGTTGAGCATGAAGTCGACCAGGTGGAAGGTGTCCGGCAGAACGATGCGCTCCAGCGAAGAGTTGGTCAGGTCGCGCTCATGCCAGGTCGCGATGGACTCCATGACGGCGTGCATATTGCCGCGGACGATGCGGGCGAGTCCGCAGACGGTTTCGGAATTCCACGGGTTGCGCTTGTGCGGCATCGCGCTGCTGCCGGTCTGGCCCTTTGCGAAGGCTTCCTGCACTTCCAGAATTTCGGTGCGCTGCAGGTTGCGCAGTTCGGTGGCGATCCGCTCCAGCCCGCCAGCCCAGGTCGCCAGGAGGCCGAAGAAGAAGGCGAGCCGATCTCGGTTGACAATCTGCGTGCTGACCGGATCAGCTTCCAGGCCCAGACTTGCACAAATCTCGGCCTCCATCTCGGGCGAGACATGGGCGTGGATGCCAACCGCACCGCTGATCTTTCCGACCGCGACATCCTTGCGGCAGGCTTCCAGCCGCTGCAGGTTGCGCCCCATCTCCGCATGCCAAGAGGAGAGCTTGAAGCCGAAGGTGATCGCCTCTGCGTGAATGGCGTGCGTGCGGCCGATCATCGGGGTGTCGGCGTGCTCTTTTGCCAGACGGGCGATTTCTGCCTGCAGCTTCTTGCCGCTCTCCATCAGCACGTCGCAGGTGTCGCGAAGCATCATGCCGAGCGCCGTGTCGATCACGTCGTAGCTGGTGACGCCGAAGTGGATCCAGCGTCCGGCGGGGCCGACGCTCTCCTCGAGGTTGCGGACAAAGGCGACCAGGTCGTGTCGGGTCTCCAGCTCCAGTTCGTCGCACCGCTCCAGGGTGAAGGCGGACTTGGTGCGGATCGCCTCCATGTCGTCGGCGGGAATGATCCCGGCTTTTGCCCAGGCTTCGCAGATGGCGACTTCGGCCTCAAGCCAGCGGTCGTACTTGGACTGGCGGCTCCAGATGGCGGCCATTTCGGGCGTGGAATAGCGATCGATCATCGGCTCTGCGAGGCTACCCCTGCCGGGGGCAAGTCACTCGGTCCCTCATCTGTCTGAGGGGCGCGCAAGGTGCTGAGCCGGACGTTGGAGCCGCCGAAGGGCGTGTGTCCCTCAACCACGAACTGTCTCTCTGCTGCCGCGAACTCAAACGGTCGCTCGGTAATCGGATCCATCCAGAGCTCCGGCTCACCGATGTGACTGATGGCTTCAGGCCACTTCTGGTTTTCCCACCAGTAAATGTTGACACCAGCGTAAGCCTCCAGCAACTCGGCGTGAACTTTGAGCCCGCCTGCGATGTGCGCCATGGTGGTGACGCTCAGGCTGAGCACGGACTGCAAAACATCTCTGATGCTGGGGTCTGCGCTGTTGAGGATGTTGTCCGCTTCTTGAGCGACCGCAGGCCACTGCTTGATCGGGAGGCTCTCCATTTCCCGGGCTTTCGCGAGAATCAGATTTGTACGGAACTTTGCCTCCGACAGCAGCCGGTCCCGCCGCACAGGATCACGGAGAATCGCCAGCAACTCTTCCGAAGCTTCTGGAAGCGCCTCTTTTGCGAAGTCTGGATCATTCAGCGCGTTCTCAAAGAATGCGACAGCCAGGCCCAGTTCTGATTCAAGTGCAGCGGCGACAAGCCTTTCTGACTTGATCTCTCCCGCAAGCTCGTAAAGCGACCGCCATTGACCGACCGAGAGCATCACGCCATGCCGCTCCAGGATGCGGCCAGCAGTCGAAACCATGCGCTGCCCGGCCAAGCCATAGAGAAGCGGTCCCATGTGGAACATCTTGAGGCTCGTGCGGTAAAGCACCTCCAAGTAGCGATAAGCTCCAGAGACATCGCCGCTTGCGAACCGGGCTTCAATAACCGCTTCCAGAACCGTGTCCATCCGAAAGATGAATCGCATTTCCGGCAGGAGAGTGTCAAAGCCCAAATCGCCTGGATAGCTGATCGGCTTGCGAGTGGATTGCTCGATCCAGGCAAGGGCGGGCTGGCTGTTTGCGGCCAGCTTCTGCTGCAGCTCCAGCCGCGGAAGGCCGGTCGGGTTGCTTCGAATCTGAGTCAGCAACTCCCAGTTTTCGGCAGTGTCCAAAAAGTCCACGGCTCGCATCAGGTCTTCGTAGGCGTTGCGACCGTTAGGGTCAGGAAACAGCCGATTCAAATGGGAGGTTGGCTGTTGGGCGGCTAAAACTAAGGCGAGGGTGGCGATCACTGAGGAGGCCTCCGCTGCGGGTCGAGATCGGCGTCGCGGGCGTACTTTAGATCAATCCTGCCAAGCTCTCCCACGCCCCGGCTGTACAGGTCATAGCCCAAAGAGTGGCGGCGGTATTCGAACTGGCGTCCGTTGAGTGGATCGAGAAGGAATTCACGGGGAAGTCCGGTTTCCCCGAGGTCTGCGGGGAGCCGTCCTTGTTCCCAATCAAACTTGCGGATTGCCGCGTGGACTCGAAGCAGTCGAGCCTGCGTGCGGGCCTTGAGGTCAGCCTGCATCACACCCACCAGAATCAGGCGCGGGCCCACATAGCCGGCCAGGAGCAGGCCCGGGTCATTGCCGCTCTGATTGGCCAATTGAACGGCTCGGGAATACCACTCGGATTCTGGGTGAAGGAGGAGTTGCTGGATCGCCTCCGCATCTGCCGAGAGATATGGCAGTGCCGCTTGGGCGAGGCTCGCAGCTGAACTGGGATTTTGCTTCAGCGCATTAACGACCGGCGTCATATCGTAGTTGCCTGGATCGGTGTAGATGCTGGCATCCCCAGATTGGATCGCCTTGATGACATCATGCAGAACCAACGGAAGCTGCGCCTTGCCGACGATCATGTCCATCTTGAGGGCCTGCTTTACTCTGCTTTCCTTCAACAAGCCCTCTGCCCGCTTGCCGATGGCTTCGATCTCGCCGAGGGGAATGCGTTCGAGGTGTGTATTCACCGCCGCATTCGCTATGGCTTCAATGGCGATTTGAGTCAGCATGTTCAGGCTCATGCCGCCTTCTCCTGCAGCCTCGGCAAGGTCATAGAGCTGCAGGATGGTGCCCACCGCTTCCGAATGCCGACCGTAGGCAAACTGATTGTGGACACGGACTAATCCCAGTCTGGCAAGCATCCTAAGGCCGCTGCCGAAGGGGCTGGGGTCTCCGGTTGCTGGATCAAACGCAGGGTGTTGGCGCGGCTTCTTAAGTCCTTCCTCGACAAGGCGAAAAATCGGATCGGTGAGGTCTAGAACTTGCGTCGATAGAGCGGGAGGGTTGGCCTGCACAAGCTGCTGAATCTGCGGCACCGAGGCCGCGTCGATGGCCATGACCAGTTCTTCCCAGCCGTTGCTGCCAGTGTAGCCGCGAAAGTGCTCTCGGAAAAGCGGTCCCCCTTGCTGGCCCAGAAGCACAGCGCCGCATAAAAGCGCGAGCATGACAAGCGTTAGTTTACGAGACGCTCGGCGCGGGACTTCTCAATAATTTCGCGAATCGGCCCCTCGCTCGCGGTTCGGAACTCTTCTGGTGTGCCGTGGAAGAGCAGCTCGCCTTGATGGAGGAAAGCGATCTTATCCGCCACTCGGAAGACGGAGGTCATGTCGTGGCTCACCACGATGCTGGTCACGTCGTGCCGGTCGCGCGTCTCCACGATGAGCTGGTCGATGCTGTAGGCGGTGACGGGATCGAGGCCGCTGGTCGGCTCGTCGTAGAGGATCACCTTGGGCTCGCCGGCGAGGGCGCGCGCCAGGCCGACGCGCTTTCTCATGCCGCCGGAAAGCTCGTCCGGCATCATCTCCTCCACATCACCTAGGCCCACTTCGGCCAGTCCTTCTTTGACGATGCGGTCTCGGTCGGCGTTGGTCAGCTTGCGCTTGCGCTCGATCCCGAAGAGGATGTTCTTGCGGACATTCAGATAGTCGAAGAGCGCCGCGTACTGAAAGACCAGATTGACCTCATTCAGCGCCCGCTCCGGCTCTTTCACCATGTCGATGCCGTTGACATGTACCTCCCCCTTGGTCGGCCTGATCAGCCCTCCGATGCACTTGAGCAGGGTGGTCTTGCCGCCGCCCGAACTGCCCATGATGACCATGATCTCGCCGGCTTCAACTTCAAAGCTGATCCCCTTGAGGACCGGGCGGCCTTCGAAGCTATGGTGCAGGTCCTTTACGGAGACCATGAAGATCCTAGTTTATCTGTCCCGGCGCAGCGCGTGGTGCCGCCGGGCAGTAACATCGATAATATGAGCGACGTGAAATGCACCGGGGCCGCGACCGTTTTGGGCGTGAATGACATCGAGGCCGCCCTGGATTTCTATGTTGATAAGCTGGGATTTGAGCAGACTTTTCAGTACGGAGACCCTTGCTTCTACGTCGGCCTGAAGTTCGGCGAGGCGATGTTCCACCTGAACGCCAACAAGGAGTCGGCGCAGCTCTCCTCGGTCTACATCTTTGTGGAGGGCGTTAAGGACTACTACAACCGCGTGCTCTCGATGGGCATCGAGCCGGCGGATGAGCTGAAGGAATATCCGTACGGAATGACCGATTTTGACCTCATCGACCCCTTCGGCAACGTTCTCACCTTCGGCGAAAACTCCTCACAGTCGTAGGCTCCTCGTCGAGCGAGCCCTACTCTCTGTGGGTGCGAATGCAAGATTTGAAGCAAAGAGAACTAAAAACTGCTATATTAGAGTTTGCTTCGCTACCGACTGCGTTTGACTTGCGTCTGTCTCGTCTCCGAATCGGTCCGCTGAGCAAGGGCACCCATGAGGGTGTGAGACGAGAAATGAGCACGAAAACCCTATATGTCGGAAATCTGAACTATGCCACGAGCGAGGATTCGCTCACCGAGGCATTTGGTGATTTCCTCCCGCAGCGAGTGCGAATCCTTGAAGGCAAAGGATTTGGCTTCGTTGATGTTCCGGAAGATCAGATGCAGGCTGCCATCGACGCGATGAACGGCCAGGAGCTGGATGGACGAACGCTTCGAGTGAACGAGGCTCGCCCGCGCGAAGATCGACCCCGCAACGGCGGTGGTGGCGGCGGCTACGGTGGCGGCGGAGGCGGCGGTCGGGATCGCGATCGCGGCGGACGCGGCGGCCGCTGGTAAGACAAGTTTTGTAGCGGCCAGTCTGCAGCCTGGCCATGACGATCTAGCCCGAGAGGTTCTGCCTTTCGGGCTTTCTTCGTTTAGTGGGGCTCCACCAGAAAGAGAAGCACGCGGGGAAGGCTGCGGATGTGGCGGTGGCGGGTGGCTTCGCCTTCGGGAATATGCAGGGCATCTCCGGCCCGCAGGGTTGCGATGCGGCCATTCACGTCCAGCTCCATGACTCCTTCAAGGACAAAACCGGTGTGCCCCTTGCGGCACCAGTCCGGCTCCACAAAGCCTTCGCTGAATTCAACCAAGCGCACGCGGAGCCCGTTCAGCTCCCGCGCCTTGACCCGCAGGCCCGGCGCGGGAGATTCCCACTCCATGTCGCCGAAGGCGATCCGAATCTCTTCGCCGCTCACCCTCGAAGTTCTACCGCTATTCGGCGGCTTCGAACTCGACCCTGTAGGTGCGGCCGCCGATCATCGCGCTCAGCGTGCCTTTGCCGGCGGCATGAATCTTCACGGTGCCGCCCTGGTCGACCCATCCCGCGCCCTGGCAGGCCCAGATGATGCGAGGGTCGTCTACGCGCCAGCGCTGGCCATCCACGGTGATCTGCGGCTGGAACTCGCTGCCGACCTTGACGGCAGAAGGGAGGCCGAACTCCACAGTTCGCGCCGGGCCGAGTTCGGGGTAGCCCCGGAAGAGCACGGCATTCGCTACCGGACGCTCCCCGCCGCTGCTGGGGCGGTTCAGAGTGAGGCCGAGCGCGTTCATGGTCGAGCTGCCGCCGCCATCCAGATTGAACGCCGTGACGCAGCCCCACTCCTTCATGATGTCGGCCAGTTCGCTGAGCGTCGCTCCGACGGACATCGACTGCCGCCCATCCACCACCATGAAAACGAGATCGCCATTGGCCCGCTCACCGACCGAAGTCCGTGGGTGCCGCACGTCGTCGGGGCGGTCCACCACATTCGCGCCCTCGCGGAGGAGAACCGGGCCGCCGCCCATCACGTTGTCAACCGTACTCCAGTCAAATCCGGTCACCTCTACATCGACCTCCACGACATCGCCGGGCTTTGCCATTCCGTTCAGCATGTCGCCGGAGGCGGCGAGGATCATGTGCCCCGGGGGCACGCCGATGCGCGATTGCTTCTCGGCGACGGAAACCACCGTGCCCGCCAGGTGGTCCACGGGTTCGAGGCGGTAGGGGCCGACGCGGACCAGAATGCAGGTCATCGGCTCGCGGCTGTAGGGAAGCCCGGCTTCATCGGTCAGCAGAACAAGCTGGCCGGGCTCGACCCTCTGGTTCAGGCCGCCGATCTTCAGCTCTTGGCCGTTCAGCCGAGCCGAAGCGGTGAAGGCTGCCTTGCCGACCACCACGCCGCCCGGACCCCAGCCGAACTGCTCGTCTTCATCGGGCAGGGTCATCAGCTCTTCGGCGCGCACATGCATCCCGCGCGGGTGTCCGCCTGGGTCGGGCGTCCACTGGAAGAAGTCGCCATTCACGCCGCCGATGGCTCCGGATTCTTCGACCATCTGGGAAACGAATCCGCGGCCTTTCTCGGGTCGGGCGTCATAGACCTCGCCGTTCGCCATGTGCGATTCAGTCCAGATCGGAGCACCGCGCTGGATGGTCAGGCCGTAGATTGTGCGGGGCAGATCTTCCTGAACATCCATCCGGAATGTCATGCCGGGGATGACGGTGCGCTCCCAGCTTTGGACCGGAGGCGCGGCGGGGACAGCGAGCATGCCTGTGAGCAGGGCGAGATGCAGCATGAAGGGAAGTTTGCCAAAGGCAGCAATGGCTTAACTCCCCCATAATCTGCGGTCCTACTTGGACTGCATGCGCTCCCACAGGTCCGTCAGCAGCACGATCTGCCCGCCGTGATACGCCTCGTGCTGGATGACATGCCCCAGAACCCAGCGTGGCGTATAGCGGTGGTCGCGGCCCGGAAGCCGGATATCTGCATCGGGGGCGGGCCAATCCTTGATCGACGCAAGGGTTCGGGTGCGGATGCGGTCGTGAAGGGCGAAGTACCAGGAGAGCGGCTGCGCCGGCGGCTCGGGCCAGATTCCCTGATCGACGTTGGTCTCCTCGACCATCAGCAGCTTCTGCTCATCGGGATCAGGGGTGCGGCCTAGAACCGCCTCCTCGATCCAGAACACCTCCACATCGATGAGGTGCAGCATGATCGCGCCGATGCTTTGTCCACCGGGCCGCGGCCGCCAGGTGACGGCTTCTGGGCTCAGCTCCTCGCGCATCAGTTCGGCGCGCCACTCGGTCGTAGTGTCCTGCAGGGTGGCGCAGAGCTGACTGTAGGGGGCCGGGTAGTCGGCCAGCGGCGCGGCATCGAAGTTCATGCGTCAAGCATAACCCGGTGCCGCGCCTTTCCCTTGCTTTATTCGCCTTCGGGCGGCCAGGGGTTGATGATCTCGCGGCTGGCGTCCATCGTCAGCAGCTCGTCGAGGCTGTACTCGCTGGTGCCCGTGGGCTCCGGCATCTGCCCGCCCTCGTTGTAGTTCATCAATTCGTCGATGTTGTAGTTGGAAATCTTGATCATTCCGTCGCCAAGCGATTCGATCATCGCGTTGGTGCTGCGGAAGACGCGGCCCAGTTCCGGGTCGGCGACGACGGCGGTAGAGCCGCCCGCTCCGCCGTTCTCCAGATGAACCAGCAGGGCGGTTTTGCCTTCGGCGGATTTCTCTTCCTTGACATCGACGATCATCTCGTCGTCATCAAAGACCAGCTCGGGTTCGTCCATTCCGGGCTGCCATCGCTTGAGTCCCTCGCCCTCGGCCTCGAAGCCGCTGCGTCCGTGGTGATAGCTGAAGTAGAGGGTCTTCATATCTTCCGACAGCCACATCTTGCGGGCGTTGTCGGCGACCTTGATCTCTTCGCCGTCGACGGTGGCATAGATCGGCTTGTCCATCGGCCCGGCCTCTTCATCAATGCGGGCGCTCTCGATGGCGGCAGAGCCCCCCTCAGTCATCCCCTCCGTGGTCGGCGGTTCGCCGGGAGCTTCCGTCTCGGGCTTCGGCCCGCAGCCCCAGGCTGCGATGAGACAGGCAAGGCATGCGATAGCGAAATGCCATTTCATGCCCTTCACTTTAACAGAAGTGCGCTACGCCTTGGCTTCCTGCTCGCTCTTGAACTGCTCGCGATAGAGCTTCGCGTACAGCCCGCCCTTGGCCAGAAGATCGGTGTGCTGACCCGATTCGACGATCCGCCCGTCCTCCAGCACCAGAATCTGGTCGGCCTCAAGAATGGTCGAGAGGCGGTGGGCGATAGCGAAGGTGGTGCGGCCGTGCATCAGCGTCTTGAGCGAGTTCTGGATCAGCCGCTCACTCGCGGTATCCAGCGCAGAGGTCGCCTCGTCGAGGATCAGAATCTTCGGGTTCTTGAGGATCGCCCGGGCGATGGCGAGGCGCTGCTTTTCGCCGCCGGAGAGCTTGTAGCCCCGTTCGCCGACCAGCGTCTCGTACCCCTTTTCAAGCTGGGCGATGTGGTCGTGGATCGCCGCCATCCGGCACGCCTGCTCCAGCTCTTCCTGAGTGGCCTCTGGCTTGGCGACGCGCAGGTTTTCCGCGACCGTAGCGTGGAGCAGATAAGTCTCCTGCGTCACCGCGCCGACAATCCGCTGCAGTGAGCTGAGCTGGATATCGCGCACATCGTGGCCGTCGATCAGCACCTCGCCGCCCGCCGCATCATACAGGCGGGGGATGAGATAGGTGAGCGTCGTCTTGCCCGCGCCGCTCGGCCCGACCAACGCGACGAGCTGGCCAGGGGCGGCCTGAAAAGTGATATCGGCCAGGGTCCACTCTTCGGTTTCGTCGTCGTAGCGGAAGTTGACGCCCTTCATCTCGACCCGGCCATCAACCTCTTCGACCGGAAGCGGCTTGGCGGTCGGACTGTCTTCGATCTCCCGCGGCATGTCGAGGTACTGGAACAGGCGGTCGAAGAGTGCATACGAGCGCAGGATCTCCACTTGGGTGCTGAGCAGCCCGGTGATGGGGAAGAAGAGGCGGATCTGCAGCGCGGTGAAGGTGACGATCTTTCCGGCGGTGATGCTGGCGTCGCCCCGGAAGAGCAGCCAGCCCGCAAACCAGTAGACCAGCGCCGGGGAGACCGAGGTGATCATGCGGATCATGCCGAAGAAAAAGTACTGCAGAAGCTGCTGCTTGACCTGCCAGCCCGCCAGCGCCTTGTTCTCGATGTCGAACTTGTCGGTCAGGATATCGAGGCGGCCTGTGGTCTTGGTGAGAAGGATGCCGCTGACGCTGAGCGTCTCCTGCATCATGGAGTTCAGGTCGCCGGTCTTCTCCTGAACCCCGGTCTGCACTTTCCGCGCGAAGTCGCCGACCTTCTGACCGATCACGGCGAAGACAGGGACCAGGGCGATAGAGAGCACGGTCAGCCGCCAGTCCACGATGAACATGGCGATGAGGCAGCTCACCACAATGGCGACGTTGCTCACCATATCGACCAGGGTCGAACTGAGCACGGTCTGCACGCCCTGCACGTCGCTGATCAGGCGCGTCTGGATGTCTCCCGTCCGGGTGGACGTGAAGAACTTGAGCGGCATCTGCTGCAGATAGGTGAAGAGCTTCAGGCGAAGATCGCACATGATCTTCTGCCCGACCACCACGCTCCAGTAGCCATAGAGCAGCGTCGCTCCGGCGGCGATGATCGTGATGATGATCGTCAGGATCGAGTACTTGGTGATGACCGCAAAATTGTTCTGGCCGATGCCGTCATCAATGATGATCTGGAGCCAGAGCGGCGGAAGCAGGCCCAGAATGACGCCCGCGAACACCGCCAAAAAAGTCTTGATGACATCCGCCATGTAGGGGCGGAACATGCCCGCCACCCGTTTGGTGATGTTCTTTTGGCTGTAGGTCAGCTCCTCCTTTATCTGCTCAGGGGCGGCCATTCGTTCTGTGATACCGCCTCAGCCCGAACCCTATTGGGCACGGGCGAGCTGATACAGGGTTCCGTTCGAGTCGGTGCCGCCGTCGGATCGGTAGGAGATGCGCAGGGTGGCGCGGGCTCCGATATGGGCTACAGACGAGGTAAGGCGGTAGATGCGCTCGACATTCGCGTGGCCTGTATGTCCCAGGTGCTCGTCCACGGAAACCTCTTCGCCATCCACAACCAGGGCGACCCGGCGGATGTCCAGTCGGCAACCGCCGCTCTGATAGGCGAAGAGGAGACTGATGCTCTCCGAGTCAAGCTGGATCGGCACCTCCACCGTCTGCCACTCCATGCTGCACACCTCGGGCGTCCATTGCCAGAGCGTCTTTTGCTGCCATTCAGCGGGCTCCTGCGACCAACGTTCTCCCACGCGCAGCCAACGCTCGATCTCATCGAGGGGATCGCCGATGGGCATGGGTTCGCTGAGGCCGGTGGAGCTGATCCACCGCTCTTCCCAGGGCGTGATCTGATAGCCGAACTCAGTGCGATGATCGATCCAGACCCGCCAGCGGGGAACGTAGTAATCGCGGATCAGTCCGCTCCACATCTTCGCCGCGTACTCGGTCAAGAAGCCGCCCCAGGTTGTGACGATGCGCTTGGCATCGACTTCGTAGCGATCCTTCTCCTGCTCGTTTGTGCCCCAGCCTCGGGCGTGGTCGATCCAGCTTTCCAGGCGGTAGACCGGGTGCTGGTCCAGCAGGGCATCCATCACCAGCCAAAGGTTCAGGGCCTCCTGCTCGATGATTCCGGCATCGGCGGAGCCGGCAACGCGAGCCGTCATGCCGCGGCTCATGCGCAGTTCCCCGTAGTGCGCCAGCAGAGGCGCGGCCAGCTCGATGGCGTCCTGCACATAGAGCGGCTCATCGCCCAACTCTTTGCGGCAGGAGAGGAAGAGGCGCACTCCTTCGGCGTAGTCCGCATTGGCCGGAAAGGAGGAGATGCGGGCGTCAAACGACAGATCGCGCGGGCGGAGCATGTAGGCCGACCGCAGGCCGGGTGAGTGCTGCCCGTAGGAGGAGGCCATCAGCTTCTGCCAAGCCTGCGCCATGGCGGGTGGGCAGGACCCGTAGCGTGACTCGCAGTAGGAGGGAATCCAGGCTTCGGGATTGATCGCCTCGGATGACCAGGCGGCGTCCGAAAGCAGCTCGTACAGCACTTCATTCGACTCGAAACCCTCGCCGCTCACGCCGAACCCTATGGGCGGAGCCTGCTTGGTTTCGGCCAGGACATGCGCGGGGTCTTGCGCATAGAACTCAAGGTCCCCTGCCGGAAGGTTATTGCCGCCCCAGGTCGGGATGTAGCTGGCCAGCCACTGTTTGCCGCGATAGAAATTCTGTTCGCGCCAGCCTCGGTACTGCTCCTGGCACAGATCAAGCATCAGCAGCCGGTCATCCGGGATCTCCTGTAGCAGCGCAGCGGCCGATTCCTTGTCCCAGAAGTCCGGCATAAAGCTGAAGAGCCAGCCCTGCATCACCCAAACGCCTTCCGGGTCGCCGGCCGCGATGGAGTCGTAGACGGCGCGGCCGTATTGGGCAAGGGTCTTCAGGCGGCCATCGCGGTCATCAGGCACGGGCACTTCCAGTTCGTTGAAGCTGTCGGCGATGAAGTACTTGGCGTCGCCAAACTCCCGCTCCCACTCGGTGATGTACGCCTTTCCGATCTCCTTGTAAAGCGGTGAGAGCGGATCGAGAATCGTGGTGCGGTAGCCGGAGCTGAACCCCGCCCACGGGGCGATGTCGTAGGTTTTGATTCCAGGTTGGACCTGCTCAAGCGACCTGGGAATGAACCCGGCGAAGGCCGGAGCAATCGGCTCCATGCCCAACTCCCGCATTCGGTCGAGTATCTGTTTTTGCAGGGCGATTTGACCCTCATGCCAGTCACTGGTGAGGGGACCGCTGTGGATGTTCACGTTGCCCATCCGGTGCCAGGGCAGGAAGGCGGGACCGGTGAAGAAGCGGTCGAGGTCGTCTTGGGTAAGCCCGAATTTCCGCCAAACCCGATCCCAGATCGCTTCAGTGGCGGCGGGCGCGATCTGCATGTTGAATCCATGCAGCGCCATCCAGTCCAGCTCCCGCTGCCAGCGTTGCCAGTCCCAATAAGGAGAGGTGTAGCCAAATGCGCAGACGTTGTCCCGCAGGCGGAGTCGGTAGGGACTGGTGCCCTCGGTGAGCGGGGCATCCGGAAGTTCATCCTTGACTCCCAAGCGGCGTCCCGACCAGGCATAGATCGAATCGCCGTGCTCCCGCATGTAGTCATAAAAGCCGCGGCACATGGTCACCGCATCGCTGGCTTTGACGGTCAGCGTGTTGTCGGAGGCTTCGTAGATGTAGGTGGCTTGGCCATCGTCCGACTGGAGCGCGGCAAAGTGGACGCGCTCGGCGACCTCGGGAAAGGTCCGCTCGACCACGCCCTCTGCGGCGCGGATCATGTCGGCGGGAGACTGCACGGGAGCGGACAGAAGCATTCCGCCCATCAGTATAGGCGCGTCAGGTCTGTTCCGGGAACGGCCAGCTTGCCGTGCGTCCGGCCAGCTCAGTCCGCACGCTGGAGAGCAGGCCGTGGGGGTCAAAGTTGGGGCGGCTCCACGGGTTGATCTCGCCGCGCGGGAAGCGCGCCAGGTGAATGATCGCCTCGCCTTCGTGCAGGACCGGGGCGGTGGTCACGCCGATGATGAGGCCCCGTTGCGGGGCGCGGATCTGCGCCGCCGGGTCGCCCAGCAGATCGACGACTTCGGCCACCACCTGGCTCGACTTGACGATGTCGCCCACCGATGCCTTGAGGTGCAGGATGCCCCCCATCGGAGTTCTGATCCAGCTCGACTTGTGGATCATGTACGGCTCGGCGACGCTCGGCTCGGTGTTGATCATGCCGAGTCCGCAGAGGGCGGCGCGGATCATTTCCAGCCCGTAGGCGATGACCGCTGGCTCAAACTTGTGGGTTTCGCCGGCTTCTAGAACGATGGCGGGCACTCCCGCCCGAACCGCTTCGCGCCTAAGCGTGCCGACCGAGCCCTTGCTGTGAACAAGGATCGCCGACCCGGCCATGCGGGCCAGCTCCAGGCTCGGTTGATGGCTGGCGTCCACGCGGATGTTGGGAAGGTTGGTGCGGGTGGAGCCCGCCGTATGCATGTCGATCAGATAGTCCGACTTCTTGACGACCTCCTGAAAGAACTGCGCCGCCCAGCGGCTGGCCAGACTTCCATCGCGCAGGCCAGGGAAGGCGCGATTCAGGTCTCGTCGGTCGGGCAGGTAGCGGCTGCGGTGGTGGAAGGCGACGACATTGACGACCGGAACCAGGATCAGCCCGCCGCGCTCCAGCGTGAACCCCGGACGGTCGATCAGCTCCTGGACAATGCCGCACCCGTTCAGTTCATCTCCGTGAACGGCTCCGGTCAGCAGAACAATCGGCCCCGGCTTCGGCCCCAGCCGCACCACAAAGGGCAGAGGGACGGAGAGCCCGATCGGGTTCTGCATGATGTCCAGATTAAGCTTCCGCTCCTCACCCCACTCAATCTCTTGACCGGCAATGCTGAGCGCTGAAGTCGTCATAAATGCTTCTATGAGTAGTCAAGACGGATGGTCCGCTCCAAAAAGACCAGCCGCTTTTTGTCAGATTTCTATTCGGTGCTCGAGTTTATCGCTACACTTTAATTTACAACGTCGATGAAAGCATGGATGCTGATGCCGATGTTGGGGGCACTCCTTTCTTCGTCTGCCTGCCGACACTCTGCGCCTCCGCCTTTGCCGGACCTGCCGATTGCATATTGGCATTGGTCCGAAACGGCTTACTTCTCCGAAGACGAAAACGCCCTGTTGGAAAGCATCGGGGTTGAAGAGCTTTTTATCCGGTGCTCCTCGGTTGAGTTGGCTGAGGGAAAGCCTCGGCGATCCAGCCGCGTGACTCTCGGGTACGAACCTCCGCGCCAGCCCATTCACCTGGTTGTTCGATTTGAACCTAGTGTTGTGGAAGGTTTTGAAAATGCTTCGATTCAAGAACTGGCTGACCTTTTGGTGGACATTTGGAAAGCCGGTCTGAAGGACTGTGCGGGGCTTGAGGTCAGAGGTCTGCAGGTCGATTTTGACTGCCCCTCCCGGCTCTTGTCGCGATACGCTGAACTTCTGAAGCTTGTTCGGGAAGGCATCGGAGACGACCCCCAACTCTCTATCGGCGCTCTGCCGACATGGTTTATAGAAGGCAAGGCCGACCCGCTTTTGCCAGAGGTGGATTTTGTCGCGGCTCAGTTTTACGAAGGCTCGTACGGGCGAACCATCGACACGTATCTTCCCATTGCTTCCGCCGAGCAGATCAAGCAGGGCGTTCAGGCCCTTGAGGAGTCCGGCGAACCCTACTGGGCGGGAATCGCCTGCTACGGTCGCGGATTGCTGTATGACGATGAGGGGAATCTGCTGGATGTGATGGCATCGCCCGCTCCCAGCGAACTGCTCGACCGAGATTCGGTGACGGTGGTTGCCACGGATGTCAGCGGCTTCAGCACCCTGATCAGGCTGGAGGAGCAGACGGCAAGGGGGAGGCGACAGATGATCATTGACACACCAAATGGTGAAGGCATGGTGAAACAGATGGATGCCGTTCGCCAAATGCGCCCCAAAAACTGTCGCGGCATCGTGATGTTCCGTTACCCCGAGCTAAGAGAGGAGTACGCGCTCTCGCTGGTGGAAGTCAGGAACCGGCTGGCGGGCATAGTCACCGATCCTCTAGAGGTGAGCTTTAACATTGATGCAACACCCTTTGAGCTGATCGAAGTCACCGGCATAGATGATGGCAGCCAAGTGGTTAATGTGCTTATCAAGAATACGCTTGGAGAACGCTCGGCGCACGCAGTGGAGGCGGCAGGTATCGAGCTGTTGCCAGGAAAGGGTTTGCAGATCGAGGATGTTTTGGATTGCGGCGGTTGCCGCGTCGAATCCCTGAGCGGCTCGCAACGCTCCAGTCTTGCGCGGGCTGAGAAGATTCGCCTGATGTGGACGTACCTTCCCGAGGGAGGAGAAAAGACGGTGAAGCTTTTGGCGAGTCGCAACGCCGCCACAAGACTTACCGTCCGCGCCTGGTTGGTGAAAGCCGGGGGCACGGAGAAGGAGATCAAGGAGGCCGACTATGAATTCTCTGCGCCGTAGTCGCTGGATTGCCGTCGCAGCGGTTTTCGTTATGGCGGGCGTTGGCCGCCCCAGTTGGGGGCCGACTTACGACACCATTCACTACGGCGATCACTACTGGCACCGAGACCTCGGTGTCCTGACTCAACGCCTCGACCTCTACGCCGGAGGCATGCGCGAGGCACGGCCTTTTACCAACGACCCACTGCGCCTGGAAATCAGTTCGTCGGTGAGTTACTGGTATGGAATGGCATACGCAGAGGCTGAAGACGAACAAAAGCAGGTGCGCGCACGACTGAGCCGCTTGATGGGCAGTCGCTTCGTCGAGGAGAACTTCAAGAGTGAATATGGCGGCTGGGGCAACGTGGACTGGGCCGCGCGAGACATCCTGACTCTTGCCGAGGTGGAAGGGTTGCGATTCAGCCGCCGATGGGCAGAGCAGTTTTACGCGGCGGCAATAGAAAATGATCCAGAGCTGACGAGTCGACTGTTGCGGCAATCGCC
This sequence comes from uncultured Fimbriimonadaceae bacterium, assembly GCA_965652385.1. GTDB lineage: Bacteria > Armatimonadota > Fimbriimonadia > Fimbriimonadales > Fimbriimonadaceae > JBGSIR01. Next base: position 218,911 of record CBFGUV010000002.1, on the reverse strand, counting down.
ATCACCACCCAGGGCTGAACTTGCAGCGTTTGCCTGGGCTTTCGGGCGGGAGGGCGATGAAAAGATATATGCACTGGTCGCTTTCGGAAAGGCGCATCCTGACTCGCCGCGAAAGCCGTGGGCACTGATTGCGGCGGCGGCGCAGCTGCTGGACCCTGAGCGGTTCTCAAGCTCACTAACCCTCTTTCGTCGTGCCCGCATCAAGCTTGCAGAACAGCTGTTATGGCAGGTCTTGCTTCAGCATCCGCAAAGCGATCGACGCGGTGATGCACTGGGATGGATGGGGTTTGTGCATAGGAGTCTGCATGACGAAGCAAGCGCTACGGAGTGGTATCTCAAGCAGGCAATTGAGCCCGCCGAAAACGTTCAGAAGCAGGGCTTTGACTCTCTAAAGATCAATCTCAACCGTTTGGATGATATCGAAGCGCAAAGAGTTGGGCAGCTGCTGCGCCGCAAGCCACAGTATCTTCCGGCATATGTCGAGTATCGCGTCAACTACTCGGATGGCGGTGTCGCTGATGCCGACACGCTGTGGAAGCTGGCCGATGATGTGATCAAGACACAGGGAGAAGGAGGCATGCCTCCTAGGGCCAGCGGCTACTTTGCCAGCGCTGCCTACTGGCAGGGGGATTGGGACAAAGCCTTGCTGTGGGCTGGGCGGGCCGTGGCATCGGAGGATGATATGGCCCGCGCAATCGGCCGGTATGTGCGGGGTTCGGTGTACAAAAAGAAGGGCCGACTCCCGGAAGCGATCCGCGAGTATCGGGCTTGTCTGAAGCAGCCTTCCTATCGTGCCCTACAGGCGGGAGCGATGGAGAATCTTGCCTCCTGCTTGGAGAAGGAGGGCAGGCTTGGAGAAGCTCTGGATTTGTACTTCGACCTTGGTTATGCCCCGGATGTCGCCTATATGCTGGACATCCGCATGTCCCCAACGGACATCGAGCGATACATCCAAAAGAATCCCCGCCACCCCAAGCTGCCGATTCTGCGCTACTCAGCGGCTATGCGGTGGCTGCGTCAAGAGCAGTTTGACAAGGCGAGAGCGCAATTCAACCGAATCTCACCGCGTCAATTGCGGGTGCTGGCCTTTCTGGATGACCCAGGGCGGTTTCGGAGATTTGATGAGCAGTCGACTGACCAGCTCTTCGACCCTCGCGAAGTCTTGGCAATCTGGGAATCGCTCAAGTGGAAGATGAGCCGAGCAAAGGGAAGTGAAGTTCGGGCAAAGGCGGCTTATGAATTGGCCTCCTTCTTCTATAAGAATCGGAATCTGCAGTTGTACAACGCCTCTTTGTGGCAAGGGTCGCGGATCTACTATCAAACGATGACCGGGGCTGGATATAAGGAAGGCGCTGTATCCGGAGCTGAGTTCGGCGACCAGCTCGAATACACGCGGCGTCACATGGAAGAGCACGAGGCGCTCAACCATGCCCGCCTCATCTGTCTCGAGATCCTGGAGAAGTACCCCGAGAGTGAAGTGGCCCCGCAGGCTGCTTATCGGGGCGCGCTTGCTTCAGATCGGTTGGCCGGATTCAATCCGCTGTGGTACTGGTACGCCAACGAGACCGGACTCGACCGAGAAGGAAGCCGACTGCTGGAGCTTCTCATCCGCAACTACCCCAATCATCCGCTTGCCGAGGACGCGCGCAAGTACAGCGGATACTTGCGCGATGAAGGCGGTTAAGCTTGATTCCTCCAGCAAGGATCGATTGCTACACTGGATGGTACGGGGTCGATTGTTTGGATGCTCTTGCCGAGACCGCGCAGAGAAGGAAGCAGGGATGAATAGGAGGGTTGGTTGCCTTTCTGTCGCCCTGACCACGCTTGGGCTGGCCGCCGTCGCGCACTCGTCTGACCTTCACTTCAGCGCGATCTACTGGCACGAAGACCTCGGGCGGTTGACCCAGCGTTTGCCGGTGCAGAACAAGCCGATGCGCGAAAGCTATGCCTTTGTGCCGGATCCGACAAGTTTGGAAGTGGACTGGGCTTCGGCGTGGTTTTCGCGGTGGGATGATGAGGAGATCAGGGCGGAGAAGCGGCTGCGCGCAGTCATGGGAGACGCCTTTGTCGACAAGGCGATTCTGAGTCGGCAGCGGGATCGGCATTACCTGGGGCAGTTGCGGCGGCCGGATACAGAGCTTCTGCTTATGGCTCAGAGTGAGGGGCGGCGCTTCAATCCGGAATGGGCGGAGGAATACTGGGAAGTCAGGAGTAGCGGCGGATGGACGCGGCATCAAGATCTGATCGATCACGCTGACAGCCGAACTCGGAGGATGTATGCCGACTTTGCGCTGGCCAACTATCCGTTTGATCCCCAGCAGCGCGCCAATGCCCTCATCGCTTTCGGGAAGCAGCACCCCGACTCCGAGCTTAAGCCGTTTGCTCTGCTCAGGGCCGCCACATCTCTTCTGCTGAGCGAGAAGCTGACGGCGGAACACAGCCGCTATTGGACAGAGCGAGTCGGCCTTGCCGAACTTTTGCTATGGCAGTTTTTATCGCAGTATCCCGACCACGAACTCTTCAGTCAGGCGGTTGGGTGGATGGGCTATGTGCATCGCATTAGAGGCGACGCCGGAGGAGCTTATGTTTGGTATCTGAAGCAGCTGGCCAATACACAAAGTCTGTCGCAGCAGATTCAGGCCTATGACTCCCTCGATATCACCCCATTAAGCGACACTCAAAGGAAGGAGCTGAATGAGGCCGTGCGGCAGGCGCCTCGACTGCTGCTGGTCTATGTGGAGCATCAGGTGATAGATCGGGATTCGCCCGATTTCGCCGCTTTGGCCCGGTTGGTGGAGGATTCGGTAGCTCTTCACGGCGAAGGCCGCATCTCTCCGCTGGTTTTCGGCTATCTCGCCAGCGCGGCCTACGATAATGCGGACTACTCCTCGGCGACTGAGTGGGCGGAGAGAGCAATTGCCTCCGGGGACAAAACCGCTCAGGCCATCGGCTTCTACATGAGAGGGTCGGTCAAAAAGAAGCGCGGTGATGACCCCGGCGCAATCAGCGACTACAAGCAGTGCCTCAGGCGGCCTGGCTACGAATCGCTCCATACCGGAGCCCGTGAAAACCTTGCCTACCTGCAAGAGACAAGCGGCCTGCTCGGCGAAGCCCTCGACAGCTACTTTGAACTCGGATACACCGCCGATATCGCCTATCTTCTTGACATCCGGATGCCGCCGGAAGCGATCGACCAGTACATCCAAACCCATTTTCAGCACCCCAAGCTGCCGGTCCTGCGGTTCTCCCTGGGCATGCGCTGGCTGCGCCGACAGGAGTTTGCGAAGGCAGCCGCCCAGTTTCGAAAGATTCCCTCCGCCCAATTGAGGAAGCTGGCCTTTCTGGACGAGGAGTTTGACGCCTGGGGCTGGGCCAGAAAGGAGAAGTATCACGATCCTTGCGAGGTTCTTTCAACGTGGCAGACCCTGGCGCGAAGAGTCGAACGCTCCCAACCGGGAGAAGAGCGGGCCAAGGCTGCCTATGAACTGGCATCTTTCTTTTACGAGGAGCGGAATCTTCAGCTCTACAATCCCACGCTTTGGCGAGGCTCGCGGGACGGATATCTGACCGATCTCAAGACCGAGCATCGCCGCCACTTGAGGCTGGATTTCGACAGCGAGAAATACGTTGTCGCGCACTGCCAAGAGCATGAGGCGCTCTACAGAGCCCGCGATCTCTATCTGGAGATCCTCGACCAATATCCTGATTCAGAAGTCGCGCCTAAAGCCGCCTATCGCGCCGCAGACGCCTCACACCGACTGGCGAATTTCAATCGCTGGTGGAGGGAGTATGCGGGCGAAGCCGGGCTTGTCGCGGAGGCCGCCGACCTGATGGGCCGGGTGGTCCGATGACTATCCCGAGAGTCCAGCGGCAACGGAAGCACGGCGGTTTCTGAAAGCACTCTCCGTCAAGAGCGTTCGAAGCGACTAAGCGCCGGCGGCAACCGGAGCGGCGGCCAGCGACGCCAGTGCATCGAAGTTGATGTTGGCTCCGCTGCAGACGACGGCGGCTCGTTCGCCGGGGCGGCTGTGAGCGATCAGGCCGGCGGCGGCGACGGCGCCGGCGGGTTCGAGGACAGCGCGGCAGTCGTCGAAGACGGCTCGCATCGCTTGGTGAACCTCGTCCTGGCTCACGATGAGCATCTCATCTAGGAATGTGCTGCAGAGCCGCAGGGTTTCTTGTCCGACCGTCTTCACGGCCACGCCATCGGCGAAGTCGCAGGCGCGATCCAGGGTGACGGGTCTGCCTGCCGAAAGGGAAAGCTGCATCGATTCGGCTCCGCACGGCGAGACGCCGATGATGCGTGTGCCGGGCGAAAGCTGCTTGACCAGCACGGCTACCCCAGCCGCGAGGCCGCCGCCGCCGACCGACACATAAATTGCATCCAGTGGACGCTGGGCCTGCCGAAGAATCTCCAGACCTATCGTGCCCTGTCCCGCGATCACCTGCGGATCGTCGAAGGCGTGGATGAAGGTCATTCTCCGTTCCCGGCTCATCTCAAGTGCACAGGTCTGAGCGTCGTCATAGGTTTCGCCCCACAGAACCAGCTCCGCGCCCCGAGCCCGGATCGCCGCCGCCTTGATCTCGGGGATCGTGGTTGGCGCGACGATCACAGCATGAGTTCCGAGCCGCTCGGCGGCAAGGGCGACGCCCTGGGCATGGTTTCCGGCGGAAGCGGCGACCACGCCTCGGTCTCGCTCGGCCAGAGTCAGCGTCCGCATCTTGGCGTATGCGCCGCGCAGCTTGAAGGAGAAGACCGGCTGCCGATCTTCCCGCTTCAACCACACCTCGCAGCCGGTCTGCTGGGAGAGCAGGGGAGCATGTTCCAGCGGAGTCTGCACCGCGACATCGTGGACCGGCGTCGTGATGATCCGCTGGAGGTACTGCTCGGGAGTAAGGGGGAGGTCTGCCTTCATGCCGGACTCCGGCCCGTATGGGTGAGCGCGCCCAGATGGGCAGAGCCGACCTGCGCCGCGTACTTGCCGATCGCGCCGTGCGTGTGGGGGCAGGGGGCGGTCCAGGCGAGGCGGCGTCTTTCGAGCTCTGCTTCATCAACGTGGAGGTCGAGCTGACCCGCCTTGGCATCCACGGTGATCTCATCGCCATCCTGCACCAGCGCAATCGGACCGCCGACCGCTGCCTCCGGGCAGACGTGCCCGACCATCAGGCCGCGGGTCGCGCCGCTGAAGCGGCCGTCGGTGAGCAGGGCGACTTCGCCGCTGAGCCCCTGACCGACAATCGCGGCGGTGACGCCAAGCATCTCGCGCATTCCGGGTCCGCCGCGCGGCCCTTCGTAGCGGATCACCACCACGTCGCCCGACTTGATCTGCCGCGCCTGAACCGCCTCCATCGCCTCCTCTTCGCTGTCAAAGACGCGGGCGGGACCGGTGTGGGCAAGCCGCTTCACTCCCGCCACCTTGACCACTCCGCCCTGCGGAGCGAGCGAACCCCACACCCCGCGCAGGCCGCCATCGGGAGCGAAGGGGTCTTCGTGGCCCTTCACCACGTCCTGCCCTTCGGGAATCTCAACATCGGCCAGGTTTTCAGCCATCGTTTTGCCGGTGATGGTCAGGCAGTCGCCGTACAGGCATCCCGCGTCAAGCAACGCCTTCAGCACCACCGGAACGCCGCCGATCTTGTGAAGGTCGTACATCACATAGCGGCCACCGGGGCGGAGGCTGGCGAGGATCGGAGTGCGCTGGCTGATGCGGTCAATGTCCTCCAGAGTCAGCTCAACCCCGGCTTCATGGGCGATGGCGGGGAGGTGGAGGGCGATGTTGGTGGATCCGCCCGTGGCGCAGGCGACCGCGACCGCATTCTCAAAAGCCTGTTTGGTGAGGATTTGGGAGGGAAGGAGTCCGTCCTTGAGCAGGCGCATGGCGGTCTGACCCACCTCTTCCAGCCACTTCTCTCGCTCACCCGACTCAGCGGGCGGGGAAGTCGAACCGGGGAGGGCGAGCCCAAGCGCTTCCGCGACGCAGGCCATCGTATTGGCGGTGTACTGACCGCCGCAGCTTCCCGCTCCGGGGCAGGCGGCGCACTCGATGGCCTTCAGTTCGGCATCGTCGATGCTTCCGGCAGAATGCGAACCGACGGCCTCGAAGACATCCTGAACCGTGAGGTCCTTGTCTTCTCGCCGACCCGGCATGATCGTGCCGCCGTAGATGAAGACGCTGGGAATGTCGAGCCGGGCCATCGCCATCAGCATTCCGGGCAGGCTCTTGTCGCACCCGGCGACTCCGATCAAAGCGTCATAGCCGTGGGCAAGCACCATCAGTTCTGTGCTGTCGGCAATCGTCTCGCGGGAGACGAGGCTCGCCTTCATCCCCTGATGGCCCATCGCGATGCCGTCGCTCACCGAGATCGTATGGAACTGGCGCGGGGTGCCGCCGTTCGCCGCGACCGATTGGGCCACCACGTCTGCCTGAACGTTCAGGGAGATGTTGCAGGGGGTCGCCTCGTTCCAGCAGGCGGCGACCCCCACCCAGGGCTGGGCGATCTCTTCATCGCTCAGCCCCATGGCGCGGAAGTAGCTGCGCTGGGGCGCGCGGGCCGCGCCTTCGGTGACGACGCGGCTTCTATGCCTCGTGTCGAAGCCCTCGCTCACTGAGGGGGCTCCTTCGGATTCAGGAAAGGCATCATGGGTCGGAGCTTGCGCCCCGTCTCCTCCAGCGTGCTCTGCTGCTCTTCGCGGCGTCGGGCCAGCAGGTGCGGCTGTCCGGCCTCGCATTCTTCCACCCATTTCCAGGCGAAGGAGCCGTCCTGAATGCGGCTCAGCATGTCCTTCATCGCGGCGCGGGATTCGGGGCCGATGATCTTCTTTCCGGCCTGGTAGTCGCCCCACTCGGCGGTGTCGCTGACCGAGTAGCGCATCCAGCTCAGGCCGCCTTCGTAGAGCAGATCCACGATCAGCTTCATCTCGTGAAGGCACTCGAAGTAGGCAGCTTCCGGCTGATAACCTGCCTCAACCAGCGTGTCGAAGCCCGCCTTGATCAGCTCGGTCACGCCACCGCAGAGCACGGCCTGTTCGCCGAAAAGATCGGTTTCGGTCTCCTCTTTGAAGGTCGTCTCCAGCACCCCGGCGCGGGTGCACCCAAGGCCCCAAGCGTAGGAGAGCGCGCGCTCCTTTGCCTTCCCAGTGGCGTCCTGATGGACGGCCACCAGCGCGGGCATTCCCGCGTTGCCGACATATTCGGCCCGAAGGCGATGGCCGGGGCCCTTGGGGGCGATCATGGCGACGTCGACCTCGGCCAGCGGTTCGATCAGGCCGTAGTGCACGTTGAAGCCGTGGGCAAAGAGCAGAAGCTGCCCGGGCCGCAGGTGCGGGGCGACGTGGTCTCGGTAGATGTGCCGCATGGGCACATCCGGCGTACAGAACATCAGCGTGTCGGCCCACTGCGCGGCCTCCGCGACGGTGTGGACGCAGAGGCCTTCAGCCTCCGCTTTCTCGCGGCTCTTGCTGCCTTCGTGCAGGGCGACGGCAACCTTAGCGCCGGAATCCCGAAGGTTCAGCGCGTGGGCGTGGCCCTGGCTTCCGTAGCCGATAACGGCGGTCTTGGTGCTCTTGATAAGGTTGGGGTCAACGTCGTTTTCGTAGTAAATCTTAGCCATGGGTTCGCTCTCTCGCGGTGGTCGGGATGGCGACGAGGCCGGTGCGGACGACCTCCTGAATGCCATAGGGTTCAAGCAGGCCGAGGAGCCGGTCGATGGTGCTCGGCTCGTCGGCGATCTCTGCGGTGAGCTGGTCTTGGGAGACGTAGGCGACCCGGCCGCCGAAAAGCCGCACAAGCTCTGCGACTTCGGAGCGTTGGGGGCCGGCCGCCTGCGTCTTGATGAGGGCCAGCTCTCGGCGCACCGATTCCTCGATGCTCAAGTCGGCGGCCTCCACCACGTCGATCACCTTCATGATCTGGCTCACGCACTGGCGCATGGTCTCGTCGTCGCCGCTGACGACCAGAGTGAGCCGGGAGTAGCCGGGCCGCTCGCAGTCGCCCGCATTGAGCGAGGCCAGCGAGAAACCGCGGCGGCGAAAGAGGCTGACCAGGCGGTTCAGGGTTCCGGTCTCGTTCTTCACCAGTGCGGTGATCGTGTGCTGCCGGGTGCTCACCGCAGCACTCCGGCCGCTCTAGACGGACTCTTTTTCAGCTCCGGGTCCATGATCAGGCTGTCGTTGCCTGCGCCGGCGGCGACCATCGGGAAGACGTTCTCTTCCATCTCCACAACGAACTCGCAGAGCGTCGGTCCGTCGTGGCTGCGGGCGTCCAGAATGGTGTCCTCCACCTTGGCGCGGTCTTCGCAGCGCAGATACTTCACCCCGAAGGCGGCTGCCAGCTTGCGGTAGTCCGGGCTGGAGATGGCCACGTGGCTGTGGCGGTTGTCATAGAACAGCTCCTGCCACTGGCGCACCATGCCGAGGAAGCCATTGTTGAGCAGGCAGATGTTGACGTTCAGGTTGTCGTCGGCGGCTGTCTGCAGCTCCTGAAGCGTCATCTGGAATCCGCCGTCTCCGACCACCGCCCAGACTTCATCGTCGGGCCGGGCGTACTTCGCGCCCATGGCTGCCGGGAGGCCGTAGCCCATCGTGCCGAGCCCGCCGCTGCTGATGAAGGAGCGGGGATTGCGGCAGCGGTAGTACTGCGCGGTCCACATCTGATGCTGGCCCACGTCGGTGCTCACGATGGCGTCGCCGCGGGTGATGCGGTTCAGCTCGCCCAGGACGTGCCGGGAGAGCAGGCGGCCGTCTTCCGGCACCACCAGCGGATACTCGGTCTGCATCTGGCGGATCTGCTTCCACCAGCCGTCCAGCTTCTTCACCCGCGTCTTCGCGGTGAGCGCCTTCAGCGACTGATTGAGGTTGCCCTTCACGGCCAGGTAGGTGTCCACCGACTTGCCGAACTCGGTGGGGTCGATGTCGAAGTGGATGACTTTGGCGCGGGGGGCGAACTCGCTGGTCTTTCCGGTGAGGCGGTCATCAAAGCGGATGCCGACCCCGAGAACGAGGTCGGCATCCTGCACCGCCATGGTCGCCGCGGCTTCACCGTGCATCCCCATCATTCCCAGACTGCGGGCGTCGCCGCGCGGGAAGCCGCCCAATCCCAGCAGGGAATTGACGACGGGCAGGTCGCACTTCTCGGCCAGCTCGCGCAGGTCATCCCAGGCTTCGGACCACAGAACTCCGGCTCCGGCGATGATCACGGGCTTCTTGGAGTCGGCCAGCATCGCGGCGGCCTCCTTGATCACGTCGGGATCCGGCTTGCCCGCGACGGGGCGGCCCAGATCGACCTCGTAGGGGAAGCCGACTTCCGTCTCGGCGAGGAAGACGTCCTTCGGGATATCGACCAGCACCGGACCCTTGCGTCCTTCCTGCGCCAGATAGAAGGCTTCGGCCAGGATGCGCGGCAGGTCGTCCACATCCATCACCAGATAGTTGTGCTTGGTGATGGGGATTGAGATGCCTTGGATGTCGGTCTCCTGAAAGGCGTCCTTGCCGATCGACCAGGAGTTGACCTGACCGGTGATCGCCACCATCGGAACGCTGTCCATCATCGCCGTGGCGATGCCGGTGACAAGGTTGGTCGCGCCGGGGCCGCTGGTGGCGAGGCAGACGCCGGTCTTTCCGGTGGCGCGGGCGTAGCCGTCGGCCATGTGCGCCGCGCCCTGTTCGTGCCGCACAAGGACGTGGCTGACTTTCGGCCAATTCAGCATTTCATCGTAAAGGGGGAGGACGACGCCGCCCGGATAACCGAAGATGGTCTCCACCCCCTCGCGGACAAGGGCTTCCATGACGATCTGTGAACCTGTTTTTTTCATGCAATCGCTCCTAAGTTCGCCCATCGTTGAAGCGAATGCTGACGGCCTTGTCAGCCTGTAATCGTCGATCTCACGGCCGCGCTAAAAAAGAAGAGGCCTCCCGGTTCGCCGGGAGGCCTCTTATCTGATTCTGCTTGGTTGTCTTGTTCCTGCCCGGCGCTTAGCTTGGTGCTCCAATAAAGAGATAGCCAAAGATAATAAGGCTAATAAGCGCGTACAGGGAGACGCTGACAGCGGAATGCAGAGCGGGCACCATGCCAGCTCTCATATTCTTCGCGTCAGCCGTGATTTCCACGATTGAGCAGATTGTGCGGAGACCAAAACGCTCCTGTCAACCCATTCGGGACCGTTTAATGTTAAATTGTCGAAAAACCTAAACTGGGTCTGCTCAGGACAGAGGGGCTCCGTCTGTCAAACTTCCCGGCCAGGCATGGCACTGTCGGATGACATCCTGAAGGCGTTTGAAGCCTCGGGCGAAGAGTTCACCTTTCAGGATCTCTTGAGCCGCATCGATGAGCGGAGCTACGGCATCCTGCTTGTCATCTTGTCCATCCCGTCGGCTCTGCCGCTGCCGGCTCCCGGCTACTCGGTGCCGTTCGGCATCGCGCTCAGCATCCTCGCTTTCCAGCTTCTCATCGGCCGGGAAGTGCCCTGGTTTCCCGAGAAGATTCGCCGGAAGCAGCTCAAGGGCGGCGCCAGCGGCAAGTTCCTCAAGGGGGCGGCCAAGTTCATCCGGTTCTGGGAAAAGCTGCTGCGTCCGCGGTGGACGCGGTTCTTCCGGCTGAAGGGATTTCAGAAGCTGATTGCCCTGATGATCCTTCTGTGTTCGCTGTCGATGATCCTGCCGATCCCGCTCACCAACACCGGACCGGCGCTCGGCATCTTTCTGCTCGGCCTGGCCATGCTGGAAGAGGACACGCTCTTCGCCTTTCTGGGCCTGATCGTCGGCGCGGCGGGCCTGCTGCTCACCTCAATCATCCTGTTTGTGATCTTCAGCATCATGCGGGCGGGCTTTAACGGCAGCTGGCAGGATTTGATGCAGCAGGCGGAAGAGAAGGCGAAGGCGCTGCTGGGCCGCTAGACTTCCTGCTGCCGCCAAGCGCCGCGCTTGAAGACCACCATCGAAACGATGCCCTGCACGAACTGGGTCGAGGCCATGGCCAGCCAGCAGCCCGCGTAGCCCATGCCGACGGGCAGGGCCAGCAGAAAGGCCAGCGGCACCCGCAGGCCCCACATACAGAACGCCGATATCCAGAGCGGCCGCACCGTGTCTCCCGCCCCCTGCATCGCCCCGATCATCACCATGGCGTAGGCAAAGAAGATTTCCGTCACGGCGATGAAGCGCAGATAGTCGGCGGTGATCGCCGCCGTCTGCGGCTGATCGGCCAGGACGAATGATGCGATGGGCAGGGCAAAGATGAAGAGGAAGATCGACACGAAGGTGCTGACTCCCGCCGCATGGTGTCCGGCGGTCCAGGCCAGGCGGTTGGCCCGTTCGGGGTCCTCCCGCCCCAGGCTTTGACCCACCAGGGCCGAGGCCGCAATTGAGAGGCCGAACGCGGGCATGAAAGCCAGCGACTCAATGCTGAACCCGATGCGGAGCGAGCCGATGGCTTCGCTTCCAAGCGGCACCTGCTTCAGGACCATCGTGAAGGCCATGAGCGAGGTCACGCGGACCAGCGACATCATCCCCGAGGGCAGCGCAATGCGCATGATGCGCTTCGTCCAATCGAGGCCCGGCCAGCGCAGGTCGAGCTTGGTTTCCAGCGTCGTCCTTTTGCTCCAGACAAGGTAGGCGATGGCCGCAACCCACGCGCTGATTGTCAGCGCCGCCGCCGCTCCCTGCAAGCCCATGTTTGCGCCCGGAATCCACATGCCGAAAACGTCGTGACCCGGAAAGATGAGCAGGTAGTTGAGCAGGATATGAAGCAGAATCTGCAGCCCGCTCAAGATCATCGGGCTGACCGTGTCGCCGATGCCGCGCAGGGAGCCGGCGATGGTCTGAATCAGGTTCATCGCCGGGAGGCTGAGGGCGAAGATGGAGAGGTACTGCACCATCAAGTCCATCGCCATCCGATCATCGGCGGGAATGAAGGCGCGTGAACCGACATGCGCTGCCGGAACAATGAAGACGACCAAGGCCAGGCCGACATACATCGCGAGACTGAGGGCCTTGCGGGAAGACTCCCGGTACAGCTCAACGTCCTCCGCCCCGTAGGCGCGGCTGACGAGGGCGGTGGAGGCGGTGCCCATCATGATGCTCATCGAGAAGAAGAGGAACATGATGGTGGTCGAAGCGCCCAGGGCGGTCAATGCGGCCGGATGGAGGGTCTGGACGAAGTAGCCATCCAGAAGGGAGTTGATCGTCTGGAGGGAGTTGAGGGCGACAGCGGGCCAGGCAAGAGTCCACACAACACGCCAAGACTGCTCACCGTGATCGGGCTGACGGCTCCAAAAGCGGAGCTTCTCCATGAACACGACCCTGCCAGTTTGCCTGCGCTTCGCAATAAGGGGTCGGGACGGTATTCTGCCGCCGAGGGTAATTCGATGAAATACGAGCTTCTGTACCAGCCATCCTATGCCGTTGCCAGAGTGCTTCTTGATGTGGGCGATTCCGTTCGAGCCGAGAGCGGCGCGATGGTGAGCATGTCCCCGACGATCCATCTGGAGTCGAAGGTCGAAGGCGGCCTGGGCAAGATGTTCGGGCGAATGCTGGCGGGAGAGAGCGCGTTCCTCTCGACCTTCACCGCCCAGCAGGGGCCGGGTGAAGTGCTGCTCGCTCCCAATGCGCCGGGCGACATCACGCCGATTCCCGTGACCAACCCGGTCATGGTGACCAGCGGCTGCTTCCTGGCGGGCGACACGACCCTCGAATACGAGACGGCCGCGAGCATGAAGGGCTTCTTTGGCGGAGAAGGGCTGTTCATGCTGCGCGTGAAGGGAGCCGGAGAAGTGCTGGTGAGCAGCTTCGGCGCGATCCATGCGATCCAGCTGCAGGCGGGCCAGCAGTACATCGTCGATACCGGCCACTTGGTGGCCTTCACCGACGGCATGGGCTACAACATCACCAAGGCCGCTAAGGGTCTTCTCAGCTCCTTCACCAGCGGAGAGGGCTTGGTCGCCAACCTGACCGGCCCTGGTGTCGTGTACATCCAGACTCGAACTCCGGTCGGCTTCGGCGCCTGGATCTCCTCCCTCACCACGAGCCGCTAGCTTGGCCTGGCGGGACGCGTACCGCCCGGTCGTGCGGCAGGATTTCGACGCGCCTTCACTGCTGAAGGCGCGTTCCCTCGCTGGAAGGGAAGTGCCGGACCCGGAAATCCAGGTGTTCTGCGGGGCGATGAGCCTGAACGCTGTTCCTCAACTGGGGGTGTGGCAGCGGCTCTTCGCCGAAGATGCCCCTGGATTGGCGGGCTGGTTTCAGGGCGTCTTTGCCGAAGCGGCTCAGGAAGAATTGGTGGAAGCGTCGGTGCCGAAAAGCCTTCATTCCGAAACCCTGCTCATCACTCCGGACTCAGCTTGGGTAGAGGCCCTTCAAAACGACTTCGGCGCGCAGACCTTTTGCTGGTGCCGCACGCCGAAGCTGCTTGTCATCGGGCTCCCGACCGAAGAGGTTTGGGAGCAGATTCTGGCGAGTCTTAGCCGCCCGCTCGGTTAGAGGTGACCGCCACGGCCCGCGATCCTCGCGGGGGCTCAAAGGTGTAGATCGTGTCGGTCGGCACTGAATTCGGCGTGACGGTTGCCGTCCACTCGGTCACGTTCCAGTCGCCGTTGATGAGCAGAGAATTCTTGAAGTACACCGACTTCAGGTGATAGTTGCCGTAGTCGTCCATGTCGAACGAGTACGTCATCTGGTTTGTGCCGCGCTGAGTCGATGTGGCGGTGATCTCCATGGTCTCGCCGTTCCAGGCCGTCTGTGCTGTCGGAATCCATGGCGTCCACTTGGCGGTCATCGTCTCATAGTCAGAGCCGGCGAAGGCATCCAGCAGGGTCTTCATTGGCTGGCCCGCAAGCTGGGGAGCCCAGCGGGAGCCGAGCATGAGCATCTGCCGCCGCAGGTTGGGCAGCTGGTCGCCTGCTTCGGTGCCGTAAACCGCCGAAGTGTATTCGCGCTTGGCGGTGTCGTAGCTCCAGAGCCGCTGTCCGTCTCCCGCAATGCGGTGGGTCATGCGGTTGTTCTGGTAGGTGATCAGCTCCAGGTAGGCGCTGGGGCGTCCGTTATAGTCCGCGAATTGAACGGCGGCGGTGCACCGGATCGGAATGGTCATATTGGAGTTGGAGATCGTTCCATCCAGATCGATCGTCACCGCTGATCTCTGGCCCAGATTGACCAGCGCGTTCGCCATGACGTTCCTGGCGTTCTGCGCGTCATCCTGGGCGTATGCCGCTCCGGCGGCACACATCAATGCGGCTCCAATGAACTTCTTCACGTCTCTTTAGACCTCGATTCCCGTGACAGGGTTTCCTCGACTGGTAACCTAGTCCCGAAAGCTAGATCCCTTTGTCTGGGAGGTTTTATTATGAGCGTAGTCCCCTACGAACAATCACATCTCTACAAACTTCGCCACTCGGCTGCCCACCTCATGGCTCATGCGGTGACCGAGCTCTACCCCGGCGCGAAGCTCTCCATCGGCCCTCCCATCGAGAACGGCTTCTATTACGACATCGAGTTTCCCGAACCGCTGACCGAATCGGACCTCGACAAGATCGACCAGCGCATGCGCGAGCTGGCTAAGCTCGATATGCCCCTGGAGCGGAAGGTCGCCAAAGATCTCTCAGAAGCCAAGGAGATCATCCTGCGCGAGTGCACCCTCGGCCAGGGCGAAGCCACGGCGGAGTACAAGCTTCAGCTTCTCGACGCCATTCCCGAAGGAGACGAGATCAGCTTCTTCGAACAGAAGGCGACGGACAAGCAGGGCAAGGAGCGCATCTTCATCGACCTCTGCCGCGGTCCCCACATCGAGAGCACCAAAGAGATCAAGCACTTCAAGCTGATGAGCATCGCCGGCGCGTACTGGCGCGGCGACGTGAAGAACAAGCAGTTGACGCGAATCTACGGCACGGCCTTTGAGAGCAAGGGCGAGCTTCAGGAGTATCTCAACTTCCTGGAAGAAGCCAAGAAGCGCGACCACCGCGTGCTGGGCCGGGAGCTTGGGCTCTTCATGTTCAGCGCGAATGTCGGGCCCGGTCTGCCGCTTTGGCTGCCCAAGGGTGCGGTCCTGCGCGACACGCTCAATGAGTTCCTCAAGCGAGAGCAGGCGGAGCGCGGCTACGAGCCGGTCGTCACCCCCAACATCGCGTCAAAGCGGCTCTACGAAAAATCGGGCCACATCGTGACCTACAGCGGCAAGATGTTCCCGTTCATGGAGGATCAGGAGAAGGAGACCTTCATCCTGAAGCCGATGAACTGCCCGTTCCACATCGAGATCTACGCCGCGACGCTGCGCAGCTACCGCGATCTGCCGATCCGGTACGCGGAGTTTGGAACGGTCTACCGCTACGAGCAGAGCGGCGAGCTTGCCGGAATGCTGCGCGTGCGCGGCTTCACGCAGGACGACGCCCACCTCTTTGTGCGGCCCGATCAACTGGTCGAGGAGTTCAAGGGTGTGGTGGACCTGACGATGACGGTCCTCAAGAAGCTCGGGCTCTCCGACTACCGCGTCCGCATCGGCACGCGCGACGTAGAGAACGAGAAGTACATCGGGCACGATGAGAACTGGGATCTCTCAGAGAAGGCGATCATCCAGGCGTGCGACGAACTCGGCCTTGAGTACGAAATCTCGAAGGGAGACGCCGCGTTCTACGGCCCCAAGCTCGACCTGATCATCAAGGACGCCCTCCGCCGCGAGTGGCAGATGGGCACCGTTCAGGTGGACTACAACCTGCCCGAGCGGTTCGACCTCACCTACATCGGTGAGGATAGCCAGCCGCACCGGCCGATCATGATCCACCGCGCACCGTTCGGTTCGCTGGAGCGCATGATCGGACTGCTCACCGAGCAGTACGCAGGCGCGTTCCCGCTCTGGATGGCTCCGGTGCAGATCGCGGTGCTGCCGATCGCCGACCGCCACAACTCCTACGCCAAGGCGATCGCCGAGGCCCTTCAGGGCTTCCCGGTGAAGGAGCATATGGACGAAGAGGAGTCGGTCGAGTTTGCGCCCGTCACGGCCAAGGCAGGCCAGCGTCTACGCGTTTCGGTCGACTCACGGCGCGAGACCCTTGGCAAGAAGATCCGCGAGAATCAGCGGCAGAAGATTCCGTACATGCTCATCGTCGGCGACCGCGACGCAGAGGAAGGCACGGTCGGCGTCCGCAGCCGCGACGATGGAGACCTCGGCGCTTCGACTCTGGCCGATTTCATCAAAAAGCTGGAATCTGAACTCGCCTAGCCTGGGACTCCGGTAATTGCAGCGGCTTTCGTCTCCCTGTTTCGTGGAACAAATCTCACGAGACAGGGAGATGAAACGGGGTTTCACCATCATCGAGCTGATGATCGTTGTGTTGATCATCGGCATACTCTTGGGTATTGCCTTTCCGCAGTGGGCGCGCGTGAGGCAGACCTCGTTGGATACTGCCCGCAATGAAAACTGCGAGAAGATCAACGACGCCAAGGAGATTTGGATACAGGACAAGGGCATGGAGGCATCAGCCGAGCCCGATGTCAACGATCTCACTCCCGAGTACCTGAAAGTCTTTCCGACAGATCCGCACGGCAGCTACCAGATCAACAACGGACAGACACCCTGTCAATTCATCCCGGATTGATCTCTCTCCCCTCTTATGGCATGAGTTTTGCGGCCCGCTTATGGGCATGAAGCAGCGCGGATTTACGATCATCGAACTGATGATCGTTGTGCTTGTGATCGGGATTCTCACGGCCGTCGCGATTCCTCAATGGGCGCATGCCCGGGAGTCCTCTCGCTCCAAGGTCCGCCTGCAGAACTGCCGCGAGATCGACGAGGCGAAAGAGGTCTGGATTCAGGAGAACGGCCAGGATGCCGACAGCGAGCCCTCCCAGGCCGACCTCGCGCCGCATTACCTCGATCCGTTCCCGACCGATCCCGGCGGAACCTACAAGATCAATCCCGGCCACATCGGCTGCCAGTTCATTCCGGCCTAGTCGATATAGACCGTCTTTTCCCGCACATAAACCGCCAGTCCGGGAGCCGATTTCCTCGGCTTTCGGACATGCTTTTTTAAGGTGTAGTCCACGGGCACATACGAAGAGTGCTTCTGCACGCTGTTGCGCTTTGCGATGTCGGCGGCAAAGACGATGTCCTGATGCGGCACCCGATCCGGCTGGCCATTGGTGAGGAGGACGACATGCGCCGAAACCGCGCCGCGCACATGCAGCCACCAATCGTTGGGCCGAGCCACGCGTGAGGTGAGGTAGTCGTTGCTGGTGGCGTTCTGCCCGTACAGCACCTTGTATCCGCTGGGGGAGAGCAGTTCACGGATCGAGTGCCCTTCGTACGGCTTCTCTTCGGCGGTGGCTGTCGGCGAGTGCTGCTTGTGCAGCCATTTGCGCGCATCGGCCTCGGCCTTCAATGCTCTCAGTTGTTCTGCGTTCTGGGCGGCTTCGATCTCGTCCAGTGCCTGGCGGATGCGCTCGGCATCGGCCGCCAGCCGCTCCCGCTGCCCGCGCACTTCATCGGCGCGATTCTTGGCGCGGCGGGTCTTGTCGAAGAGGCGGTTGGCGTTCTCGAGGGCCGACTTCTCCGGGTTGAGCTTGATGGTGATTGGCTGGCCCTCGTAGTCGATGGTCTCCAGCGTAGCTTGACCGGGTTCGATCTGATGCTGGTAAGCGAGGATGAGTTCGGCCTGCATCTGCAGCTCTCGGGCACGCCGGGCGGTATCGAGCGCCTCATCCACATCCGCCAGCGCCCGCTCGCGGGCAAGCAGCACCCGCTCCAGCGGACCGCGGAGGGAAGCGGCAAGGCTCTGCATCTGAGCGCGATCCTGCGCCTGCTCGAAGTGCCTCTCTAGTGCCAGGCTGAAGGATCGGACCGGCACCGCGTGGTCGAAGGGGAAGGGATAGGCACCCACATCCGGCTGCTGATGCGGGTCGAACTTGCCGGTCTTCAGAGCCTCTTGGACGGTGCTCAGTTCCAGCCCTTCATCCATCAGCCGCTTCAGCGTCGGAGAGAAGCCCTCGAAGTCGCTCAGCTTGTCATCCGGCTTGGCTTCGGTCAGCGGCGGGCGGGGATCGAAGGGCGGCGGGGCGTAGGTGCGGCCCGGGGTGATCGGGCGGCGGCTCTTGCTCGGCCCCACCCACTCCAGCGCGGCGGCGCACTGGCGCGAGGAGTCGACCGCGATGACATTGGCATGACGGCCATGCAGTTCGGCGACCAGCTGATAGTCGCCCTCCTTGGCGGTGATCCCGATTTCGAGGATGCGGTCCATTCCGCGCTGACGCACAAAGATGACCTGGCCATCCAGCAGCAGGCGGCGAAACAGGGTGCAGGTCTCAGGGGCGGGCGTGATGCCGTCGGGCCGCTTTGAGATGAGATGGGCGCGGGCAAACTGGCGGTCGGCCGAGAGCAGCAGCCACTGCTCCTGCCCCCTTGCGTAGATGCCGAGCGCAAGGCTTCGCTCGTCCGGCTGAACGATCTTCTGAATCCGCCCCTGCGTCAGGCTTTGCGCCTCGGCCACCACGGCGGCCAGGCAGACCGAATCGAATCCCAGCGGCTTCATCTAGTAGCCCGCAGCCAGGCCATCGCCCCGCGAATCGAACCAACCCGTCAGCGAGCCGTCCGTCTCGCGCTTGATGCCCGCAGCCTGTCCCCAAGAAGACTGGGCGTCGATCTCGTAGCCCAGCGCCTTGAGCGCCGCCACCGTCGCATCGGAGATGCCGCGCTCCAGACGGATGTTGTCGGGCAGGTGCTGGTGGTGGAATCGGGGCGCATCAATCGCCTCGCGGATGTTCATGTCCCAGACGTAGACGTTGAGGAAGCTCTGCAGGACGGTGGTGATGATCGTCGGACCGCCGGGGCTGCCGACGGTCATGTAGAACTTGCCGTCGCGCTGCACGATGGTCGGGGTCATCGAGGAGAGCATCCGCTTGCCGGGGGCGATGGCGTTGTTCTCGCTCTGCACCAGACCGAACATGTTGGGCGAGCCCGGCTTGCTGGTGAAGTCGTCCATCTCGTTGTTCAGCAGGAAGCCCCCGCCGGGGACCACCGCTCCCATGCCGTAGCTGCCGTTGAGCGTCGTGGTGATCGCGCAGACATTGCCGTCCTTGTCCACCACGCAGTAGTGGGTGGTCTCCATCGATTCGGGAGTGCCCGCCTTGATCTCGCTGCTCTTGCCCGCGCGGCCTTCTGGCATCAGCTTCTTGCGTTCGGCTAGGTAGCGATTAGAGAGAAGTTCAGATACCGGAACCTTTACAAATGAGGGGTCACCGAGATGCTCATTGCGGTCGGCGAAGGCCAGGCGCAGGGCTTCGGTGAGGTGGTGGATTGCTTCGGAAGAATTCTGTTTGGCGGCGCGCAGCTTGCCCCAATCAACCAGGCCGAACACCTGCCCCAGCGTAATGCCGCCCGAGCTGGGCAACGGCATCGTGATCACATCCACCGCATCGGCCTTGACCCGGATGGGGTCGCGCCACTGGGCTTGGTATCCGCTCAGGTCTTCATGGCTGATCAGCCCCTTGTTCTTCACCATCTCGGCGACCAGCGCTTCGGCGACCGGACCCTGGTAGAAGCCATCTCGACCGACATCACTGATTCGCTGAAGGGTGTCGCCCAGTTCGATCTGTTTGAGGGTCGTTCCGGCGCGGACGGCCTGGTTGTTCGGGAAGAAGACCTTCTTGGTGGCCTCGTGTCGCATCAGGTTGGCTGCGCTCGCGCCAAGCGAACGGGTAAGGGAGCTGCGGACTTCAAAGCCATCCTGCGCCAGCCGGATCGCCGGGGCGAGAACCTGGCGGCGGGACAGCTTTCCGTACTTGGTCTGCAGCTTCAACAGGCCATCCACACTGCCGGGCACGCCGACGGCCAGGTGGCTCGTAGTGCTGAGCCCGGGCATCGGCCTGCCGGAAGAATCGAGAAACATGTCGCGCGTCGCGGCGGCCGGGGCGACCTCTCTAAAGTCGAGGGCAAAGGTGTCGCCTTCCGACGTCAGGCCGACGGCAAAGCCGCCTCCCCCGATGTTGCCCGCGGCCGGGTAGGTGACGGCAATGGCAAAGCCGACCGCCGCCGCCGCATCGTAGGCATTGCCGCCCTGCTGCAGGATTTCGATTCCCACCTGCGTGGCGTTGTGCTCGGGCGAGGAGACCATCGCGCTTTGGGCGGCTGCGGGAGCGGCCTGCAGCGGAGCCAGGGCGATGGCGGCGAGCAGAGAAGTCATGGACTGATTGTATTCAAAGCAAAGCGGCGCCTGCGTTTCCGCAGACGCCGCTTGTGTGAAAGAGTCCGACTTTAGCTGCCGAGCGCGGCCGGCTTGACTCGGTCCTTGCCCTTGGCGACCCAGGTGGCAGGGTCCTTTTCAAAGGTGGTCTGGCAGCCTTCGCAGCACATCCAGTAGCGGACATTGCCGTTGTCGACATAGCTGTCGGCCTTGGAGTAGTCCTTGATCTTGGCGTCCATCACCACGCAGTAGAAGACTTCGTTCTTGGGAATCTTGGCGTGCTTGGCCGGGTCTGCGGTGAAGGCCTTCTTGTTGGCTTCGGTCGCAAAGTAGTAGCGCATGCCCTTGTAGTCCTGGCTTCCGCCCTTGGCCGCTTCCGGTTTGATTCGGCGGTGGGAGACCGGGTCGAAGAGGAACTCTCCGATGACCTTGTTGTCCTTGATGGCCGTCTTCAGATAGTCGGCTGGCTTCTCGGCGAACTTGGTGTCGCAGCCGGCGCAGCACATCTTGAAGGATGCTCCGCTCACGAGCACGGCGGGCGAGTCGGCCTTGACCGGGCTGCCCATCACGGGACAGGTGAGGTCGGCAGACATGGAGGTCGTCAGGGCGAGTGCGAGGATGGCGGCCGTCATGGGTTCTTGCTTCTCCTAAGCTTCTCAATTATGACGGATGAGTCGGGCAAGGGTTTGTCCATCCCAATTCTATTGAGACCCCTGTGATTTTCACGCGGAAACGTGGAAGAGAAGCCTTGAGGGAATTACCGGGAATGGCTGAAGGGAAAGAAAGCAAGGAAGCAGCGGCGCCGAAGAAGGGCAAGATGCCCGTCATCGCGGCGGTCGCCGTGGTGGTTTTGGCGGGTGGATTCTTCTTCTTCAAAGGCGGAGGAGAGGAGGCCGAAGAGCCGGAAATCAAGCTTGGTCATGCAGAAGAGGTGGGCGAGTTCCTCGTCAATCTCGATGACGGCGTGAGCTATCTGAGCACCAAAGTGACGGTGCACATGGCCGATGGCGAAACGATCATCCACGGCGATGGCCACGGCGGCGGCGGACCCGATCCGGCGGTGATGGATGCCGTGATCCAGGTGCTCACCAGCAAGTCGCTGGAAGAGGTCTCAAGCGTCGAAGGCAAGGATCGCTTGAAGCAGGAACTGGCGTACGCCATGAATCATGCAATCCACGCCTCGCACGGAGACGAGGGCGGCAAGAAGTCTAAGAAGAAGAAAAAGGACGATCACGACGATGAGGAGGAAGAAGACTCCCACGGCGACGATCACGGATTGCCGAAAGACTTCGAACCCGAGAATCCGGACTGGGATTCGGACGAAGGCCCGGTCCTGAAGGTCTACTTCACCAGCTTTACGACTCAGCGGTAGCTTCCGCAGAAGCTCCCTTCGGCCGGCCCAACTGCCTCAGACGGTGAATCACCGCTGTGGGCAGGTGGGCCGGAATCATTGCGATGAAGGGCGCCGCCGGGAAACCGAATCGGGGGTTGCCAAAAAAGACGATGCTCAGCATCCCGATGAACCCGATGATGAGGAAGGGAAGTGCAGGGACGGGCACCCTCGGCTTTGGTCCGATCTTCAGCAGAAAGAGCCCCGCCGTCCCGATCAGAAGCAGGGTCATCAGCAGGTTTTGAAAGCCCTGCGTCACGGACTGCGACGCCTTGTACAGCGGCTTGTCTGCCCCCATACCCGGCGCGATCAGCTTGCCGCGCTCCGTTTGAAACGCCCAGTAGGGTGCATCTGTCGCCTTCCAAAACGTATTGGTGAGCTTGGGTTCGGCCAAGCCGAGCCAGCGCCGCTTGTTGTGCAGAATCCAGTCTTTGCCCGCCGCCCGCGCCGCCTTGTCGCGCTCCGTTTCGGTCATCGCGGATGACCGCACGAGACCGCTGTCATCGGGACTGCGGTATCGGCCCTCTGCCTGGTCGTTGGCTCCGATCAGGAGGTTGTCTCCGCCGTTGGTGCTCACAAAGACGGGCTCGCCGAAGATGACCCAGCATCGCGCGAGCCACGGGGCCATCACGACAATCGAGGCGAGAAATGCGAGGCCGGTGGCGCGCCAGAAGGCGAAGGAACGCACGGGCTTGTCATCCAGCAGCCATGCGGCCGCCAGCACGATCAGCGGCAGAACAATAGCCTGCGGCCTGACCAGCGCGGCCAAGCCGAACAAGACTCCGCCCCACAGCAGCCTGCGCGTGTTGTCGCGGGCCTTGAGCAGCACCAGCGTCCCCCAGAGGCTCAGGCCGGTGAAGAGCGGCTCGCTGGCCAGGATGCTCGTGTACGCGATGAAGCTGGGATGGATGGCGATGATCAGGGCCGCAAGAAAGGCGGTGAGGTGGCTGCGGAAGAGCCGCTGAGCGATCCAGAACGTCAGCGGAATGCAGGCGGTGGTCCAGCAGAGCTGAAAGATCTTTGCGGCCATCACGCTGGGGCCGGTGATCCGAAAAAGGGCCGAGAGCGCGGCTGGATAGCCTACGGGCCAGTAGGCGGTGAACTGTCCGTCCTCCTGGTAGCCCATGTTCCGCGCCATCTCAGCCGCCCGCACGAAGTACCAATGGAAGTCGGTGACGGGCTGGGTATCCACGGTCTGCAGCCAGATCATCCGCAGGATTGCGCCCAGAGCCGTGACCAGCGCAAGACCGAGCCACGCGCGCGATTCGGTCTCGCGGGGGCCGCTCGGCGGGCCGGGTCGATAGATGGGGCTGTCGGTGTCGGAAGATCGGGACATGGCAGGACGCGAAAGACGGCAAGAGTGATCTTGACGTAGACTCTGCTGAAATGTCCACAGGCAGGCTGGTGGTCGGAGTGACCGGAGCAAGCGGCGCGATCTATGCCCAGCGCCTTCTGCAGCAGGCGGCGCAACGCTATGAAGAGGTGTTCCTCGCCATGAGCCGCCAGGCTTTTCAGGTCATTGGAACCGAAATGGGGGTCGGCCTTTCGCGGGAGAACTTTGATCTCAAGCCGTGGCTGGGAGCGGATTTCCCCAATATCCGCCTGATGGACGAAAAGGACTACTTTGTACCGCCAGCTAGCGGGTCATTCCTGCATGACGGTATGGTCATCGTGCCTTGCTCGATGGGTACGGCGGGGCGCATCGCGAACGGCATTTCCAACGACCTGCTGACCCGATGCGCAGACGTCTGCCTGAAGGAGGGCCGGAAGCTGATCCTCGTTCCGCGGGAAATGCCCTGGAACCTGATCATGCTCCGAAACATGACGAGCCTGGCCGAAGCGGGCGCGACGGTCCTTCCGGCCTGCCCGGCGTGGTACAGCCGTCCGCAGAGCCTAGAGGAGCTTGCCGACACCGTGGTGGCGCGCATTCTCCAGGGACTTGGGCAATCCCATAATCTCATGAAGCCGTGGATGGCAGACGAATGAGCGGAGAAGCGACTAAGAAGCTGGTTGTGGCCGGAGGCTCCGGTTTTATTGGCGGCGCCTTGCTGAAGGAGGCCAAAGAGCGGGGCTATGAGACCGTCGTTCTCTCCCGATCTGACAAGCCGGTGAAGAATGCCGACCGGGTGGCGAAGTGGGACGGCAAGAGCCAGGGCGCCTGGACCGCCGAGCTTGAAGACGCTCAGGCCGTGGTCAACCTCAGCGGCGTCTCGCTGATGGGCCGCCAGACCGACGCCTACAAGAAGAAGATTGTTGACAGCCGGGTAGAGCCCACCCAGGCGATCGCCGAAGCCATCGCCGCCGCCAAGAACCCGCCGAAGGCATGGATCAATGCAAGCGCGGTCGGCTTTTACGGCTACACGGGCAATCACCTCGTCTGCGAAGCGACCGGCAGCGGGGAAGACTGGCTCTCGGAGGTCTGCCGAGAGTGGGAGGCTCCCGTCGAGGAGGCCGAACTTCCCGACACCCGCAAAGTCCGCATCCGCTTCGGCATGGTCATGGGCAAGGGCGGGGGCGCCTTTGATGAACTGCTCAAGGCCACCAAGTTTTTCGTCGGCGGAGCGTTCGGCTCCGGCGAACAGTACATGAGCTGGATTCACATCCACGATCTGGTCCGCATGATCCTATGGGCCGCCGAGAGGGGGGACATCCACGGCGTGCTCAACGGAACCGCGCCGAAGCCGGTGCCCAATGCCGAATTCATGGCCGCCATGCGGGAAGCCGTCGGCCGCCCTCCCGTTCCGCCGCTCCCTGATCCGGGCGTCAAGCTGATCGCTGGGATCAAGGGCATCGATCCGAACATGCTTCTCCGAGGCACTCGCGCCATTCCGCTCATCGCAGAGTCCAAGGGCTTTGAGTGGCAGCACGCCGATCTTCACCACGCTCTTGATGAGCTGGTTGACAACGTTCCGGCCTCCTGGCGAAGCTAAGGGTCCCAGGGGCTGAGACACGCGCGATTCTCATTGCGTGTTGTTAAAGTTATAAACCGAGATGTGGAGCTATCTGAGAGTCGGCTTGATGCTTACGGTCCTCACCGCGCTGCTGGTGTGGCTGGGGCATTTCCTTGGCGGAACCGCCGGGATCGTCATTGCGCTGGTCTTTGCAGCATGCCTCAACATCGGCAGCTACTGGTTCAGCGATAAGATCGTTCTGCGCGCGACCCGTGCCCAGCCCGTCACCCCGGCGCAGGCCCCTGAACTCTATGCGATGGTCGAGAACCTGGCGCGAAAGGCCGATATTCCGACTCCACGGCTGTTTGTTGTTCCCGACCCCTCACCCAACGCCTTCGCCACGGGCCGAAACCCGCAGCATGGCGTGGTGGCGGTCAACCAGGGATTGCTGGACATGCTCGACCGGAGTGAGGTCGAGGGCGTCATCGCCCACGAAATCGGCCACATCCGTCACCGCGACACCCTGACGATGGCGATCGTCGCCACCGTGGCGGGCGCGATCATGGCCATCGCGATGGTCATGCGCTTCGCGGCCATCTTCGGCGGCGGCAGCGATGAGCGCGGCGCGAGCCCCCTGGTTCTGCTCGGTCTGGCGATTGTCGCTCCCTTCGCGGCGATGATGGTGCAGATGGGCATCTCCCGAGTGCGGGAGTACGAAGCGGACCGCTTCGCGGCGGAACTGATCGGCACCGGCACCGGTCTTCAGAGCGCGCTGCGCGATCTGCACAAGGGCAACCTGGTGCGGCCGAGCCGCATGCCCGAGTCGGCGGCGCACATGTGCATCGTCAATCCGCTGGCCGGCGTCACAAAGAGCCTCTTCTCGACGCACCCCCCGGTGGAGAAGCGCATCGCGGCTCTGGAAGAGGTCGAGCGCGAACTGCGCAGCCGCAACTAAACATTTGCGGCCCGGCGGCGTCAGTGCCTTTGAAAGTGCACTAGGGCGCCGCGAGCGCCATGACACGACGAGAACTCCTGGCCCGGAACGATTCCGGGCCTTTTTTATGTCTCAGGCCCGAATCGCTCCCTCTGGTAACCTGCCCAGTTCGCATGAGCAGCCTCGTCAACTCAATGAAGGTGACCCGACAGGATCTGAACGAATGCACCGTTCTCCTGGACATCGTCTGCGGCCCCGATCAGGTCCAGGCCGGATTCAAGAAGGCGCTGAAGGCCCTGGGCAAGCAGGTCAAGATTCCGGGATTCCGCCCGGGCAGCGCACCGGCGGCAATGGTCGAAAAGGCGATTCCCGAGCACGAGCTGATGAATGCGGCGGCCGAGGAGATCCTGAACGGCGCCTACAAGCAGGCCCTGAAGCAGGAAGAGATCGAGCCGGCGGGATATCCGGCGGTCGACTTCAAGAAGCTTGAGCGCGAGACCAGCGAGTGCGAGTTCAGCGTCAAGATTCCGCTCCCGGCAAAGGTGGAGCTGGGCGACTACAGCAAGGTGACCGCGCAGAAGGAAGAGATCGACGTCACCGACCAGGAAGTGCAGGCCCAGATCGACGAGCTGCGAAAGCGCGAAGGCAAGCACCAGAAGATTTCCGACCGCGGCATTCAGGAGGGCGACATGGCCGTGGTCAACATCAAGTTCAAGGGCGAAGAGGGCGACGGCCGCAGCTTCATGGTGGTCGCCGGACAGACCTTCCCCGATCTGGACAAGGCGATCAGCGGCATGAAGGTCGAGGAGATCAAATCGGCCAAGCTGACCTTCCCCGACAGCTTCCAGGAGAAGGACTGGGCCAACCAGACCAAGGACTGCAGCATCACCATCCGCAGCATCTCCGCCATGCAGCTGCCGGACCTGGACGAAGAATTCGCCAAGGGCTTCAACCTCGACAGCGTCGAAGACCTGAAGGACCGCGTGAAGGACGCGATCTTCAATGCCAAGGCGCGCTCTCAGCAGGAGCAGATCAACGAGCAGCTGCTGGACCAGGTGATGCAGTCCAGCTCAATCGCCGTGGCCGACACGACCTGGGAAGGCGTGGCCGACCGCCGCATGCAGGAGCTTGAGCAGGAGCTGAAGAACAACAACTCCACGCTGGAAAAGTACGCCGAGCAGAACGGCATGAACCTGGACGAGCTGCGCGAAGCTCTTCAGGCCGAAGCCAAGCTGCAGGTCCACCGGGCCGTGGTCATCCAGAACATTTTTGAGAAGGAAGGCATGCAGATCACCGATGAGGAGGCGAACCGCCACTTCATCACCATCGCCCAGGAGCAGGGCGTCAAGCCGGAAGACCTTCAGCAGTTTGCGAAGGAGTACGGCGCGCAGCTTCGCGAAGAGGTGATCTACCGATGCATGTACTCCCAGGTGCTGGGCCATCTCCACAAAATTGCGTTCGGTGAGCAGACCCCGGAATCCGCTGAGTAATCCAGGGATTTCGGCGGGGGGCGCATCCGGTATGAATTGCCGGTAGTAGAGTAAAACAGGCTATCTTCCGGGAGGGCTGGGGGTGATTGGCCCCTGTTGTGCCTTAGGCCAAACATGAAAGAGACAGCTATGGGTGTTCCCTACGTAATTGAACAGACCGCGCGGGGCGAGCGCAGCTATGACATCTGGTCGAGGCTCCTCAAAGACCGCATCGTTTTTCTCGGCACCGGCGTTGACGACTACGTCGCCAACCTGATCATCGCGCAGCTTCTCTTTTTGGAGAAGGAAGACCCGGATAAGGACATCGAGTTCTACATCCACAGCCCTGGCGGTTCGGTCAGCGCGGGTCTTGCCATCTACGACACCATGCGCATGATCAAGCCGGATGTCGCCACCACCTGCGTCGGCCAGGCCGCCAGCATGGGCGCCGTTCTGCTTGCAGGCGGCACCAAGGGCAAGCGGTACGCGCTGAAGCACTCCCGCATCATGATCCACCAGGTCAGCGGCGGCGCTCAGGGCCAGCTCGCCGATATGAAGATCGCCATCCAGGAAGCGGATCGCGCCATGCAGACTCTGCTGCAGATCCTCGCCGATTCCACAGGCAAGCCGGTGGAGCAGGTGGCCAAGGATGTGGACCGGGACAAGTTCATGTCGGCAGAAGAGGCCCTCGAATATGGCCTTGTCGATAAAGTTTTGGACCCGGATGCGCGATAATTAGGAGGACGTGATGGCAAAAACAGGCGAGTTGCGCGACCGATGCTGCTTATGCGGCAAGCAGAAGGAGCAAGTCCCCAAGCTGATAGTTGGCCTTCACGGCGCGGTCTGTTCGGATTGTGTCGAGCTGTGCAACGACATTCTCCAGACAGATGGAACGGGCGGCAAGTCCCGCATCCCGGCGCAGGCGCGTCCGGGCGAAGCTCTGCGGGCTCGAGCCGAAACCAACGGCAACGGCGCCCTGGCCATTGAGGCAGACAAGGTTCCGAAGCCGAAGGAGATTGTCCAGTACCTGGACAGCTATGTGATCGGCCAGGAGCACGCCAAGCGGGCCCTTTCAGTCGCCGTCTACAACCACTACAAGCGGATTCTCAACTCGCACGCCGAAGATGAGGTGGAGCTGCAGAAGAGCAACATCATGCTGATCGGCCCCACGGGCTGCGGCAAGACCCTGCTCGCGCAGACTCTGGCCCGGATGCTGAAGGTGCCGTTTGCCATCGCCGACGCGACCGCCCTCACCGAGGCCGGATATGTGGGCGAGGACGTGGAGAACGTTCTGCTGAAGCTCTACCAGGCGGCCGACCAGATGGACAGCCGCAACGCCAAGGAGCTGTGCGAGCGCGGCATCATCTATGTCGACGAAATCGACAAGATCTCCCGCAAGAGCGAGAACCCCTCCATCACGCGAGACGTGAGCGGGGAAGGCGTTCAGCAGGCGCTGCTCAAGATTCTTGAGGGCACCATCGCCAACGTGCCGCCCCAGGGCGGACGCAAGCATCCTCAGCAGGAGTACCTGCAGATCGACACGACCAACATCCTCTTTGTTTGCGGCGGCGCCTTCGAGGGTCTCGAAGAGATCATCATGCGCCGGCAGAAGGAGAATGTCATGGGCTTCCGCGCCGATCCGCAGAGCAAGGAGAACCGCCGCAAGGACATCCTGACGGACGTCTCTCCAGAGGACCTGCTGAAGTTCGGCCTGATCCCCGAGTTCATCGGACGACTGCCGGTCATCACCAGCCTAGAACAGCTCGACGAGGAGACGCTGGTGCGCATCCTGACCGAGCCCCGCAACGCGCTCATCAAGCAGTACGCGCGGTTCTTTGAACTGGACGGCGTGGAACTGGAGTTCGAGGCGGGAGCGCTCGCCGAGATCGCCCGAGAGGCCATTGTGCGCAAGACCGGCGCCCGCGCCCTTCGCGCCATCATCGAGAAGCTTATGCTGACCGTGATGTACGAAGTGCCGAGCAGCGATATCAAGCGCGTGATCATCCCGCAGGGGATCGTCGATCAGGGCAAAGAGCCCATCCTCCTCACCGAAGGAACCCGCAAAGTCGCAAGCTAAGCCGCCCGTATTTCCACCTGAAGCTCCTGGTGCCGGTAATGGCAGCAGGAGCTTCGTCTTTTGAGATGTCAATAAGCATAGTGAGGGATATCTCGGGAAGGGAGATGAAGATAACGTGGGCAAAAAAGAGCGCGACGCTTCGCGCTGAGTTTGAAGGCGAGCTGACCGTGCAGAGCATGGAAGGCTTCTTCGAAGGGCTGGTGGCTGAACTGCAGGACAAGAACAGGTCAGACATCGTGTGTGAGTTCGACTTCAGCAAGGTTCCGCTGGTGTCGGAGTATGTGAAGGAAGTGATCTTTGAGGCGCGGGATGCGTGCTTCTTTCTGGGCGTGAAGCAGGTGGTATTCAAGCTGCCCTCGCGGCACGAGGCGACCCGCCTCACCCAAAAGCGCATGGCCCACGTCCGCAGCGGCCAAGAATCCTATCTGGCTGCCGCCTGAAGCCCGTTTTGGGACCTGAGCCCGAAATCCACCAGCTCAGGCCCAAAATGCGCCATAATTTCCGTTCGCACTGCCCGATCGTCTAATGGTAGGACGACGGATTCTGATTCCGTTAGTCTAGGTTCGAATCCTAGTCGGGCAGCCATTCTTCTGGTGATGGCCAACGCTGTTCATCCTAAGCATCACTCACAAGAATCGATGCCGCAGTGGGCGTGCGATAATGGGGGATCGCTCTTGTTTCTCCAGACCAGTTGTTGGAACTGTTGCCGCCGTTCGCCTGCGCCGATCTGGTGGTCGAAGACCAGGCGCGTGGAGTTCTTCGGCTTCTCTTTGACTCCCCTGTAGGCAACCCAACCATTGAGGCAATCGACTTTCAAAACTGCCCGAACTGTGGCGGGCTGGTTGAGAGTCTGTCGAGCCCCTATTGCTCCTCCACCTGCCGAGACCAGGCTGCTTTTGTGCGTCAGTTTCGGGGGGCGATGGTGTCGGGGGTGATCCTTAGTGCGGAGAAGCAGACTGTCTTTGGCGAGCGATTGTGGTGGCTGTTGGGTGGTGGGTTGCCGATCCGAGAAAGCCGGATTCCTGAATCTGCCAAGCGGCAGGTGATCAAGCGGGCGGAAGGGAAGTGTGAGTTTTGCGGTGCGCCGATGGCGACCATCCAGAACTTCGGCAGCGGATGCAACCGGCCGCTTCACCTCCGCGCTGTCTGCGCGAACTGCTCCAAGACGAGGCAGTACGGCGATCTGGAATTCGTCCAAAGCCCTCCGGTGACCGAGATTCTCCGCGACTTAAGCCAAAGGGCGATTGCCCAATCGCCGCTGCGATCCTGCGATGATCCGGAGCATTGGGATTGGCGGGCCTTTGTTGCTCAGCGGCGGGGATAGACCCGCCCTACGCGATTTGCGCCGATGTACTGAACCAGCGGCGGCAGACCGCCAGGTGGAATGGGTTTGGCCAGATCCAGCGTCACCGTTAGGGTCCCATCGCAGCCGATGGAATCGCCTTCTTCCAGCACGATCTCTTCATCGCCAACCTTCATCACAACCGCTCCGCGCAGGATGTAGTAGATGGCGTCGCGGTAGTTTTGGCTGATGGGATCGGTGGGGCCGTGGACTTCGTAGAAGAGCATTCCCGGGCCGTCGGGCATGATGTATTCGAGGCCGGAGCCGAAGAGAGTCGCCAGGCCGAGCCGCCCCAGCCGAACCCGCTCCTGCACATCCTGGATGAAGGACTGGTTGTCCTCCGGGATGCGCCGCCGGCGGTCACCGTAGGCGAACCACGTCGCGCTGTTGTGGTGGTGCCGAATGTACGCCTGACCGCGCGGCTTAATGTTGGAGAGACGCGGCGTGGTCGCGCACTCTTCGAGCAGTCCCCCGAGGCCCTTTTCGACGATCTGCTTCAACTGCTTCAGCCGCACCGGCTTGCCGCGCTCTGCCTTGTAGACGGTGGTGATTCCGACTCCCGCCCGCTCGGCCAACTCCGCCTGTGAAAAGCCGCGCATGTGACGCCAAGCCCTGATGTTCTGGCCCAGCCGGTCAGGGTCGATGTCGAAGGGCAGGGAGGCTCCCATGGATTCAGATTGGCACAATCATTTCTCAAATGCACCGATGAATATGATGGAATCGGTGCATTTGTAAGACGAGATTTTTACCAATAAAAAGAAGCGATAAGCCGCTCTTATACTTGCCGCATGACGCAATTGTTCTGCACGGGAGAGCCGACGTGCTGACTCTGCTGGCAGCCGCTGCTGTGCTGAGTTCTCAGCCCTTGACCATCGGCGATATGGCACCTCCGCTGGTGTATGGTCATGAGGTTAAGGGGCGGCCGGTGCATACGGTGGGCGATGGCCGGGTGACGGTCGTCGAGTTCTGGGCGACTTGGTGCAAGCCGTGCATCGACTTCATGCCGCACCTCTCCGATCTCTGGCGCAAACACAAGGCGCGGGTCGATTTTGTGAGCGTCAGCGTGTGGGATGACGCCGAGGCGGTGCCGGGCTTTGTTCGGGGGATGGGCGACAAGATGGCTTATCCGGTGGTGACGGATCGGCTGGATAAATCTGGCAACGGCATCATGGCCGCCACCTGGCTGGAGGCCGCCGGGCAGGCGGCGATTCCGGTTGCCTTTGTCATCGATGGCCGGGGCCGGATTGCGTGGCTGGGCCATCCACAGAATCTGGAGAGCGTGCTGGATCAGGTGCTGATGGGTCGGTGGGATGTCGCCGCCTATCGGGCCAAGTTCGAGGCAAAACAGGATGATGCCCAAGCCTCCGCCCGGCTGATGGCCGGTGCCTATGGCCGCCTCAGCAGCACAGTGATGACGCACTCCTACGAATCGACTCTGCAGTGGATCAGGCAGAACGGCTCCCAATACAACGGGGTAGAGGCGCAGGAGGCGCTGAGCGATTTGGCCGGGGTGTTCTCAGCTTTCGAGCGGGGAAGCTTTGCCGATGCTCTGGCCCTGGCAAAGGCCGAGCCCACAAATGGCCTTGTCTGGACGTACTTCCGTCCCATGCTGCTTGTGGCGCAGATTGACG
The DNA here is from genome assembly GCA_965652385.1 of uncultured Fimbriimonadaceae bacterium. GTDB lineage: Bacteria > Armatimonadota > Fimbriimonadia > Fimbriimonadales > Fimbriimonadaceae > JBGSIR01. Next base: position 187,023 of record CBFGUV010000002.1, on the reverse strand, counting down.
CCCTTCAGGCGCTGGATGAGGAGTGGCGCACGACCTTCCGGCAGGCGCTGAATCTCCCGCCCGATCCGAACCGACTGATGACACTCGTCGATGCCATGACGCTGCCCGAGAGCAAGCTGCGGGAGAAAGATCCCGCACTGGCTCTGGAGGCGGCTGAGCAACTGGCGGGTTTGGCGCGGGCTCCGATGTTCCTGCTCCGGCTCGGCTGGGCGCAGTACGCATCCGGCGATCGCGAGCAGGCGCTCAAGACGATCGAAGAGGCTCTAGCGGGAATGGAAGCCGAGAAGGAGCGCAATCCGTCATCCTATGAATCTCTGTTGAGTAGGTTGGAAAAGGCGAGGAGGGTTTTTGGCGGCGAGAAGGCTGCAGTGTCAGCATCTGTCATGCTGATGCACAGCTTTGGGTTTTCTTAAAGGTTTGTCGTGAGATGGCCATTGATCCATTTGTGGCGGCAATAGTGAACCCTGATGGAAGCCCAGTCACTTAGAGGTGTGCCGGAGACAATAGATGCCGCAGTTGTATAGCATCCCTTCCTGGTTCAGCGAGGAGTATCTCCGCAAGATGGAGGAGGCCCTGGCGGCTCTCGAAACAAGCTTTGCGCTGGAGATGGCCGATGAGGAAGTGCTGCGGTATGTCCACGAGCATGAGTTTGAGGGCGAGTATCTGGTGTCTCTGAAAAGTGATCTATCCAGGATTGTGTGGTCAGGCGCCAAATGCAACATCGGTTCCAACGCAGTGATTCACGCTTCTCCGACCATCTATCGTCATTTCTTCCCCAGTCTGGGTCGGGAGTCCATCGAAGTGTTTCCGATGACTCCCTCTGATGCTGAGCGAGGTGCTTTGCCTGGCTTGTTGGCCGAATCCCTTGTGCCGGAGAAGACCGGTGTGGAGCTGGTGCGGGATCGAATCAACGCCTTCCGCCCATCCGAACTCGTGGCGGTTCGGTTGGTCTTTGGAGTGATGGCATTGCGGGATGACGAGTGCGGATATGACGCACGCAGTGCCTTGTCTATCCTGCTGTCTTCCTAAGACTTGCGGGAGGCTTCTCCCACAACCTCCTGCCGAACAAACCGCAGCGTCACCAAGTCCAGCCCCAGCGATTTGGCCTCCGGCGACTTGCCGACGACCTTCAGCGTCAAGTCGTTGCGGCCCTCAACCCCGGAAACCTCGCCGAGATAGATGTTGCCGACAACTCCCAACTCTGCGGCATAGAGATCGACCGGATCGCCGACCGGGTGGGCTCCCTGGAAGAGTTGGACGATGCCGGACTCGGTGCCTTTGATCGCCTCCAGATACACACGGTAGCGGCCCGGGGCAGGGAGTTCGCAGTCGAGGGTGAGGAAGGGAGGGCCGTAAAAGTCGTTCTGCGTCGCGCGGAAGGCGAGGCTGCGGATATCCCGGTCGCCCACCCGCGTGATCGCGCGGCTGACGGTTGCGCCGCGGAAGGACATATTCGCGATCGGCATCGACCAGTGCGGGAAGTGGATCACAGTCGCCGGATCGATCACCCGCCGCTCCGCCCCGCTGGGCATGGAGAACTCCACGTCGGGGCGATTGCGCGAGTAGAGGTAGGTCATCGAGCAGTAGTCGGTGGCGAAGGAATTGTTCTCCGGCGAGTGCTCGATGGTCTGGCGGATGGAGTCCCGGTAGCTGTAGGCGTCGCCCAAAAAGAAGCGGTAGCCGCCCGTGCGGCCGATGTGCTTGCTGTAGCCAAGACACCCGCTCAGCGCGCGTCCAAACTGCGAATCCCAGCGGGTCGGGATGTCATACCAGCCGCCGTTGAAGAAGTCCTCCGACCCGGTTCCGTGCACCACAAGATCGCCATCAATGGTGGTGGTGTCGTCGCCTTCAAAGAAATATGTATGCCCGGACTCGGTCCCCTGCGCCTGGAGGATCAGGCCGACAATGTGGCCCTCACCGCCGCTCTCAAAGAAGGTGAAGGGCTGGCCGATGGTGGTGGGGTTTTCGCGCTTCCATACAGCGTAAAACTTGCCCTCATCCGCCCGCTTCCGGGCATCGGAAACGATCACTTCGCCATGCACCGTCGGCTTCACGCCGGGGCGCAGAGAGATGATCTCAATCTTCGCGCTCCGGTCGTAGGGCATCGGCAGGTAGCAGTAGTTCATTTCGTCCTGAGTGCCGACCAGGCTCCCGCCGGTGGCCGGTTTGCCCCAGGCGTAGCCGAAGAAGTCGCCCGCCGGACAGAGCACCGCCGGCTTGCCGTCGCCATCCCAAGTGATCTTCAGGATCAGGTCGCGGTCTTTGCTCGCCAGCACGCTGGCCGGGCCGAGCTTGAGTCCGGCGATGCGTCCGGGGCGGTTCGATTCCCACAGTGTGACGGGCTTGTTGTAGGGAAGCGTCTGTTGAAACTTGGTGGTGGTGAGCCGGGAGCCCTCCGGGGTGTTGATCTGGCTGAGATCGGAGCCGATGTCGAAGACCTGGCGGGCACGGTCGATCTCGGCCGCGTGGTTGGCCTTCGGATCGTAGCTCTTGATCGGCGTGCCTTCTGGATAGACCGCGTAGTTCAGATCGTAGAACTGGAAGGTCTTGGCGCGGAGGACGATCTTGCAGGACTTCTCGAACGGGATCGGCACATAGCTGTAGGCACCGCCGCCCACATGCTCGACGAGCGGATTCACAAAGGGCGCCGCCTTGCCGGAGAAGAGATCGCGGCAGGGCAGGCTTAGGCGCGGAGTCGTCTCGCCATCAAAGTAGAACTCCAGCGGAGCGTCAACCGGAGTCGGCGTGTGGATGCGGTAGATGCAGCCCGGCCCATCGAGCTTTGCCAGCACCAGATCCTCGCCCTCCTTCTCGACGAAGGAGTATTTGCCCGAAAAGCCGTCGTCGTTTCCGCCGCTGCGGTCGTAGCTGGTGACCGCGCCGATGCGCACGGACTTCTTGAAGGCGGGGAGCAGGTCCAGCCGGTAGAGCTGCCCCCACCCGAAATCCTGAGCCGAGGCCAGAGCAGGAACAGCCAAAACCAATCCAAACAACGATCTCCACATAGCGCCGTTTGGGCTTATACCGCACAATCAAATGATCATCGGCTTGTGTGATTCGGCAGTCTGATTCTTGTCAGAATCTGCCGCCGCATCCGACTTGGCGCGGCTGTTCCTTTGCTTTCGCCACACCACCACCGCGGCTGCCGCAAAAAATATGGAAAACGGGAAGGCGCTCCCGACGCCCAGTGGTGCGATGGCCGCAAGAAAAATGACCGCGCCGATAACGCCGATTGGAAGCAGGCGATCATCTATTGCGAACGCCAGGCTGATCACGGCTTGACAGATGGCAATGGCGAAAACGATCTCCTGCACATGCTCCGAGAATGGCCCCCGGATGAAATCTTGATAGATCGGCAGCAGCGCCAGGTCTGCGTATTCCAAGTAGTCCAGGGGGCTGACTGCAGCCATCCGGGTGTTTGCGACTGCGGCCATGCCGAAAACGGCGGCCAGTATCCACCGCGCGATTCTCGGCGACTGAACGGCGAGCAGCAACGTGACCATTGCAAACAAGTTGCTGAACAGATAGGGATAGATGTACTCGGGTTTCACGGCGTCTGCACTGGATTCACTTTGCATCAGGCGGCCCCGAGCTGCAAGTCGCCATTTGCGTGTCATGGTTTTGAATGACAAAGCAAGCGCCACATCGGCTGCTATTAGATATGATTTAGGGACAGCACATGGCGGAGAGGGATCATCCCAAGCTTTCTGACCGGGAGCAGCAGCTGCTGGATCTGGCTGCGGAGGGTTTGACGGATACAGCCATAGCCCATACTTTGGGCATCAGCGAAGCCACCGTAAACACTTATTGGGGGCGGGTTCGCATCAAGCTTGGTCCGTACAATCGAACCGAGCTGGTGGCGAAGTCTCTGCGTCGGCGGAGTGACGAATTGCTGTCTCAGCTTCGCGCCGAAAACCAGCGGCTTGCATCGCGCCTCAGCGTGGTGAGCGGGGAATACGGCTTTGAAGGAGGCAATCTCTATAAAGATCTGCTGGAGGGGTCCGCAGACGCCATCTTTCTGGTCAGTCAGAGCGGCGTGATTCAGAACCTCAGTGATGCGGCAGCCCAGCTCTTTGGCTATGCGAGAGACGAGCTGATTGATGAGCCGGTCTCAAGGCTCATTCCAGAGAGATATCGCCGCATTCACGACACCCACCGCGAAGCCTATGTGGCTCAGCCAGAGCGGCGGCGGATGGGGGAGCATCAGGCGACCCTCGCCCAGTGCAAGGACGGACGTGAGATTCCCATCGCGGCAAGCCTTTCTGCAGTAACGACCGGAGGCCAGACCGCGATTCTCTGCATCGTTCGGGAAGTCGGACGGCCGGCGTAGCTGCTTTCCATGACACGGAAGAGGCGACTTGCGCCTCGGCCGCCTGCAGCGTAAGTTCTCCCCCATGAAAGTCTTGCTGGCCGTAGACGGGACAGTGGAATCAGATTTGGCAGAATCTGTGCTTTGCAGTGTTGCCGATCCGGAATCGACTGAGATCAGCGTGGTGCACGTCATCGACAGCCCCATGCCTGAAGTGCTGCTGAAGGGGTTGGTTCAAGAGGATGCAGAAGCCGAGCGAGAGGCGCACAAGGCAGCCAGCGAGGTCGCGGAAAGGACGCTGGATACCATTGTCAAACGATTGAAGAACCGGGGTTTTTCGGGAAAGGCATATATCCTGACCGGAGCCCCAGGAGACGCGATCATGGAGACCGTGAAGAGCGACCGGCCTGATCTGGTCGTTGTCGGGAGCGGCGGAAAGAACAGCCTGCAGGCCCTCTTTATGGGCAGCGTTTCGCGCAAGCTCGTGCTCTACTCGGAGTCCAGCATTCTTATCGGCCGCCTGCCGCGCAGCGGCAAGGCCGAAGAGGATGCTCCGGCGAAGACGCTGAGCAGGCCGCTCACCGTTCTGGTTGCAGTAGATGGCGAGGCGGGTTCTGATCTTGCGGTGGAGACCCTGGCCGCTCTGCCCAGCCCAATCTTCGAGCAGGCGTACACGCTGAGCGTCGAGCCGATTTCCGCCCTTCCGATGGGCGTGGACACGTTCTTCTATGCCCGCATGTTTGAGGAGGGTCTGGAAGCATGTCGTCAACTCGCGCAAAAGGCGGCTGATCGAATCAAGGGCTGCGCCGAGCGCGTAACGCCGCTCACCGAGATCGGTCGTCCTTCGCACATCATCGCTAAGAAGGCCGAGGAGGTCGGGGCAGATTTGATCGTGATGGGGGCAAGCCGTCACGGAAGCCTTGAACGCTTTCTGCTGGGCAGCTGTGCATACGAAACTGCGAATGTGGCGCCCTGCTCAGTTTTGATTTTAAGGGATGCATTGAGCCTGGCTTCTTCTGATCATCTGAAGGAGAAGGCCGAGGCCTGAGGGGATACAAAACAATGGCGCACGAGCGAAAGAAAGGCGGACAGAGAAAGGACAAGAAGGTGGCTCGGATGAGAGAAGATGTCGAACATCGACATGAGAGTGGGCATCCCAAGCCGCAGTCTGACCAGCACGACATTCAGTCGCACAAGCCCGGAGGTCCGACCGACAAGAACCGAGAGGGGCGGGGCTGATGCACGTCCTCATTCTTTACGGCACGACCGAAGGGCATACACGCAAGATCGCTTACCGGGCAGGGGAATGGCTTCGGGATTCTGGCCACTCCGCGCGAGTCGTCGATTCGGCGGATGTGCCCCCTGACCTTGATCTCTCTGAGTTTCAGGCCGCCATTGTCGCTGGATCGCTTCATCAGACGAAGCACCAGAAGCCCCTGCGTCACTTCGTGAGCGATCATGCCGCCGAGTTGTCGCGGCTGCCAACGCTGTTTCTTTCCGTCAGCCTGACTGCCGTCCACACGGACGAAGAGCATTTGGCAGAGGCCCGAGAGTGCATTGCGGATTTCGTCGAAGAAACGGGATGGACTCCCACTGAGTCAATACCGGTTGCCGGAGCGCTCCTCTACACCAAATATGACTGGCTGAGGCGATACCTTATGCGCAAGATCAGCGAGTCTAACGGCGGTGATGTCGACACTTCAAGAGACTTCGAGTACACCGATTGGGCGAAGCTGAAAGAAAGTCTGGATGAGTTTTTGGCTCGGGCAGAGTCGAAGGTTGCCTCCTCCGCATCTGCGGGATAGAATTCACTTATGTCCTCATACCGAGCCGAGTGGGAAGCGAACGGGTTCTTTGTGGTTCGCGGACTCTACAGTCCGGAAGAGACCGCCCGCACCGCGGATCACTTCATGGAGTGGAACGCTTCGGACCGGAAGGAGGATTTCGACAAGATCGACCCGACGGGGCAGGACCCGCTGGCGCAGTATCCGCGCATCATCCACCCGCACCGTCGGGATGATCTGTCGCTGAGCTTTCTGCTCGACCCGCGATTCCGTAGCGTGCTTGCAGACGCCCTGGGCGAAGAGCCCTTCGGGGCGCAGACGATGTTTTATTTCAAGCCGCCGCAGGCGCGAGGGCAGGCGCTGCACCAGGATCAGACGTACCTCCGCGCCAATCCCGGCACCTGCGTCGCCGCGTGGCTCGCAGTGGATGACTGCACGGAAGAGAACGGCTGCCTCAATGTCGTCCCCGGATCGCATAGGTTGCCGCTGCTCTGCCCAGTGGAGGCGGATACCACCCAAAGCTTCACCGGAACCCAAGTGCCGCTGCCGCCCGGCTACGAGGCGGAGCCGGTGCTGATGAAGGCGGGCGATGTCCTCTTCTTTCACGGGAATCTGATCCACGGCTCCGGGCCGAATACGACAACGGACCAATTCCGCCGGTCGCTCATCGCGCACTACATCACCGCTGATGCGACGGAGGCGTGGGAGTTTTACAAGCCGCTTCTGCGCTTCGACGGAACGGAGGCAGAACTGGCCGATGCGCCGACCGGGAGCGAGTGCGGGCAGGTGACCGAGCGGGGCATCGAGATGGTCTCCGGCGCGCTGGCCGGGCCGAAGTCAGTCCACTAGATCTTCTTCCAAATCCGGCAGCTTTCGACCGAGTTCTCGGCGGTCTTCAGCACGCGGATCACGCAGCCTTCGTACTCCACCTCATCGCCGCGGCGGGCGGGGCGGTTGAGCGTCGCGAGCACTAGGCCACCGACGGTATCGACTTCCGGATGCTCCAGCTTGAGGTCCAGCAGTTCGCCCACTTCATCCAGGCGCAGGGTGCCATCGGCCAGAAGGGCGTCGCCGCGCCAGACGTAGCTGCGCTCTTCCAGCGGTTCGTCGATCTGCCCCACGATCTCTTCGTGGATGTCGTTGATCGTGACGACGCCGGCCGTGCCGCCGTACTCATCGAGGACGACCGCCAACTGGGTGCGATGCTCGTTCATCGCCCCGAGAATCTCGGTGAGCGGCGCGGTTTCGGGGATGTACGGCACGCTGCGATGAAGAGCCTCATCCAGCGAACCGGCACGCAGGACGTCTTTGACGTGCAGCACGCCGACGATGTGGTCCAGGTCGCCGTTGTACACGGGATAGCGGGTATGCGACTTCTCTGAGACAATCTTCAGCACGGCAGGCCAGTCCGAGTCGTGCGGGATGCCGGCCACGCGGATGCGGGGCACCATGACCTCCTTCGCATCCAACTCGGCAAAGTCGATCAGTTCGTGAAAGACGTCGGCCTCCACCGAGCCGAGCAGCCCGCCTTCGCGGCTCTCTTCCACGACCATCTCGATTTCTTCGGCCGTATAGCTGTGGCCGCCGTGATCGGCCCGCTCGACTCGCAGGAGCTTGAGAACGCCCCAGCCGATGCCGTTCAGCACAGCGACGAAGGGATACATGATCAACCCGAACCACTGCATCGGCAGGGCCACCATTCGGGCGGTCCGATCGCTCTTGGAGAGCGCCAGCGACTTCGGCACCATCTCGCCCAGAACGATGTGGAAGTAGGTGAGGATCATGATCGCAAGCACGGTGGCGAGGCCGTGGATGACCGTCGGGCTTTCCAGCGCGGTGCCCTCCAGCCAGTGCGCGATCTTTTCGGCCAGCAGATGCTCGCCGTACATGCCCAGACCAAGGCTGGCGAGCGTGATTCCGAGCTGTGCCGCCGCGATATAACGATCCTGCGCCTTCGGGTCCACCTTGGCCCGCAGAACCATCTTCGCCAGCCGGTCGCCCTTGGCGGCGGCGGCTTCCAGCGCGGGGCGCGAGGAGACGATGATCGCGAACTCGGCCGCGACGAAGAGGCCATTGGCGGCGATCAGAGCGGCGATGATCAGCACCGGAATCACTGTTCAGCCTCCTCTTCCAGCGGGGGCTTTGGAATGATGAGCAGGGAAGTGATGACCGTGCCGTCAAGCGCCTCGACGTGAGCGGTGCATCCGGGCAGGTCAATCACGTCCCCGGCATCGGGCGTGTGTCCCAGAACTTCCGTCACCAAACCGCCGATGGTCGCGGCGCTGCTCTGGAAGGAGAGGCCGAGCATGTCGCTCACCTCGCGGAGCGACACCCGCCCATCCGTGCGGATCTCTCCGCTCTCAAGCAAGAAGGCGTGGGGGCGGTCGGCCTTGTACTCGTCGGCGGTTTCGCCCAAGAGCAGGGAGAGCAGGTCGTCGATGGTGACGAAGCCCTTCAGCCCCCCGAACTCATCCAGAACGATGGCGAAGCGCAGCCCGGTTTCGCGCATCCGCTGCAGCAGTTCCTGGCAGCCGATGGAAAACGGAACGATCAGCACCTTCCGCATCAGCTTGCGAAGCGGTGGCGGCGGCTCCTTCGACTCGCGCAGCCGAACAATATCTTTGGTGTGCAGGATGCCGACGATGTCGTCCCGGTCGGATTCGAAGACGGGGATGCGGGTGTAGGGGCTCCCGGCGAGGTGTTCGACCACCTCGTCAAACGGCGTCTCCACGCTGATCGCATCGACCTGGGTGCGGGGCACCATGATCTGCGAAACCGGCAGGTTGCTCAGCTGGGTGGCGCGCTTCAGACGAACGTGGTCTTCTGCGCTCAGGTGTCCGGCTTCCGCGCTTTCGCCGATCAGCATGACGATCTCGTCGGGCGAGTGCACATGCTGGTGCCCCGCCATGCTCTGGCCCATCAAGCGCAGAACCAGGTTGCCGCTGCCGTTGAGGACGGCGATGAATGGAGCCAGCACCGCCTGCGACCAGCGCAGCGGAACCACGGTCGCCATCGACATGCGGATCGGCATCTGCAACGCGACGGATTTCGGCACCAGCTCGCCCAGCACCATCTGGCCGATGGTCAAAACGATGAGGATGATGGTGGCGGAGAGGCCGGTCGCTGCGGCTTCCTGCATTCCGCCGAGGTCCGAAAGGAGGGGGGAGAGGTGCTGCGGCAGGTTGCTCTGGCCGATGGCGCCCAGAACCAGGCTGCTGAGGGTGATTCCGACCTGACAGGCGGCGACGTAGGAGTCGAGCTTGTGCGGGTCGGAGACGATGCCGTGAAGCATCTTGGCAAAGCGATTCCCCTGTTCTGCCTTCTGGGCGATCCGCGTCTTTCTGGCCGCAACGATGGCAAATTCAGCCGCAACGTAGAGGGCATTGATCAGGATAAGGACCACCAGGATGGCTATGACTGCGGCTATGCCCATTCGTATTGCTGGTTGATTCTACGCTCTCCGGCTGCGGGCATGAGTAATCTGAGCCTGCAATGGATGTCCCGGAGGCGACCGAAGTGTTTGTCCGAGCCTTCAGTGAAACCAAGAGTCGGACGTATCCCTACGAGGCTTTTTGCGCGGACGGCCTCTGGGTGATGCGTGATGCGCCGGGACGAAAGCGCGACCACCGCAAGATCGAGGTCATCAACTGCGAGATCGACCCGACCGAAGCGGCCCGCCAGATTCAGGAGAGGCAGTTGGGTTGGCACTTCCTCTGCGACATCCGCCCGATGGAGGCCGACTTCGACGGAATCAAGGCGGCCTACAAGGAGCTGGGATATCGGATGGTCGGCACGGAAGGCTTCTTTGTGCATGACCTGCAGGAGATTCCAAACCTTCAATCCGACCCGCCCGTTCGTCCGCTTGCCGATGCGGGAGCTGCCGGGCTGAATCATAGATACCGCCCGAAATCTCCCCGCAGCCGCATGTACGCTGCCTGGCATCCCAAACGCGGGTTCGGAAGGGTGGAGAGCTTGACCGTGGGCGAGAGCGCATGGGTGGCGGATCTCTTTGTCGAGCGAGAGCACCGGGGCAAGGGCTATGGACGGGCGCTGATGAGTCAGCTTTTGCTGGGAGATCGAGAGGCGGGAGTCAAGGCCAGCGTGCTATTGGCCAGCAGTTCCGGAGCGAGGCTCTACCCGCATCTTGGCTATCATCGGATCGGTACCCTTCAAATGTTCTGTCCGAAAGAGCGGATTTCGCATGGTTCTTCGTAGGGAGAGAGAAGGGATGAGACTTGCCGCCAAAATCTGTCTGATATCGAGCGCGCTCCTAGTTGCTGGGTCGGCTGTTGCTCAGGACTTCACAAAACTGAAGCTGGTTGCCATCCCTGAGAAGGCGCAGATTCTCCCGGGAGAGCCGCTCGTCCTTCGACTCCAGCTTCACAATCCGACCGGAGAGGCGGTGAAGGCGCACCGCGACCTCGACCCGAAGCACGGCCTGTTGCAGGTGAGCATCGCGAGAGGTGAAGAGCCCTTCCGCCGCTACTTCGGCCCGGGTTGGGGCACGGTAGAGGCGATTCCGAAAGAAGAGGACATCGCAGCGGGCGAGCTGATTTTGGGCGAAGCGGCCATCTATTGCGTCACGCTTCCCACCGGACCAGATGGAAAGACGGTGGCGCAGGCGGTGCTGACAACGCCCGGTCGATACCGGGTGCAGGCGTCCTGGCATCAGATCGATTTCAAGTCGAGCATCAAAGCCGCTCCTGTGGACGTGGAGGTCATTGCCCCGCAGGGAAGCGATCTCCGTATTTGGCAGGGCATGAGGCCGGAAGTGTCCTTCGGACTCTTCATGGCCGACGCATTGGCGGAAGGCGGCACAGTACCGACCCAGGCCGAACGGCTGGCGCTCTCCGCCCCGAAGAGCGTGTATGCCCAGCATCTCTCCCTGCAACTGGGACGATTGTTCCGGCGGAATCGGCAATGGGATGCGGCAGAGATTCACCTAAACCGGGCGCTTGCGGCTCCTGCCCAATCGCTGCTGCGGCGCACGGCGCTCTTGGAACTCTCGGCGGCCTATGTGCAGAGCAATCAGTCGCCGAAAGCCCGGGAACTGATGGCCGGCGCCCGAGCCGACTTCAACGGCACGCCACAGGAAGATCTGTACAAGCGCATCGTTGCCGAACTTGATCGAATTGGAGGCTAAACCGCTTCTTTGATTCGCTGGTCAACGCCTTCGGCGCAGCGAACGGTCTCTGCTCCGCAATACTCTTTCAGGCGGTGCATCGCCTTTTCAAAGGCAGGCCAGAATCCGGCGGGCGGCTTGCCTTCCCAGTGCCAAGCCCTGATCTCCAGCTCCTGCTTGCGGCACCAAAACTCAGCCCGTCCGACGAAACGGTCGCCGTAGAGGACCGGAAGAACATAGTAGCCCCACAGCCTCTCGGACTCCGGCTTGTACACCTCCCAGATGTAGTCGAAGCCGAAGAGGTGATTGATCGTCCGGCGATCCCACATCAGATGGTCCAGCGGAGCCACGAAGATGACCCGCTTGGGCGGCATCCGCTCATCCAGCGAGGCGATGAAGTCGTGCGTGGCATAGGCGGTCATGCCATCGATATCCACTTGAGCCAATTCACCCGACTCCCTCATCTCGCGAAACACGCCGCGCCAGCCGCAGATCTTTTCGTGCATGGACCAGACCTCGAAGGGCGCGGTCGGCCTGACCAGCCCCATTCCCGCATGGCGGTCGTGCAGGATGGACCGGATCGAATCCGGCTCCGACATCGGCGGCGTCTGGTAGATCGCGGGCGGCACCACCCGCTCCGTCAGGTCGTAGACGTGGTGCGACCCGCGGCGGCCGGAGGTCATCACCTTTCCGGTATGCCAGAGCGCCCGCAGGGTCTGCTTGGTCAGGCTCGGCCCGAACCAAGTGTCCTTCCATTCCGGCTTCCGTTCCTGAAACTCGAACTCCTTCGGCAGCAGCGGGCCGCGATCCTTAAGCTCGCTGAGCACGGCGTCGATCGCGTGGGCGTGCTCGTCAAAGATGCGCCGGAAGTGAGCCTGGTGCCAGCGGTGCATCACCCTCCGCGCGGGCCAGCCGGAAAAGGGAACCAGGCAAGCCTGCTTGTCCCACCCGTCATAGATTTCCCGCTTCTTGTAGGCCAGCCGCTGCCAGTCGCCGATTCGGTAGCCCTTCACCCGGGCCTGCAGCACCAGGTCGTGATTCGTTCCGATGGGTGCAAGGGGGTCGAACTGGATGCTGCGAAGGTGGCTGAATGCGTCGGCGATCTTCCGGTGACGAAAGTGATGCGCGATAAGCGCGCGCCGCGCATCAGCCTTGGAAAGCTTCAGAGTGGGATTGTCCATGAAACATCTATCTTTAAATGCTTGAAGTTGATCTAAGAAGCGGGCCTGGTTTGCTTGATCGCCCAGCGTGCATTCCACCGGCAGCAGCGTGCCTGGACCTGCCCCTGAGAATATGCCTTTTCGCTTGAAGATTGCCCGCAAAAACGCCGACTATCCAGGTTGGGAGATCTGAGAGAAAGCCTGCAATGCGGCTCAATCGCGAAACAAAGCTCTATGTGGCGCTGATTACGGTGTTGGCAGCGGTGTCTGTCTACGCCTGCTTTGTGCTGCCGGGAGACTTCGTGCAGGGGGCTTGGTTGGACTATGTGCTCTACGGAGCGCTCGGCCTGCTCGCGGGCGGCCGAAAAGTGGTCGTCTTCAAGTCGGGCGAGGGTGACGACACCGGCTCGATGTCCCTGGGCTTCGTAGTTACGTTTGCCGCGATGCTGGGCCTCGGATTTCCGGGCGCGGTCTTTACCGCACTCATCACCAGCTTCTCCGCGTGCCTCTACCCGCAGCGGCAGAAGCCGGTTCAGATCCTCTTCAATGTCAGCCTGGGATTGGTTGAGGCGGCACTGGGGTCTGCAGTCTTCTTTCTCATCAACGGCGGACCGAACCTGACCGGCGTCAGTTCTATGCCGGCCCTTGCGGCTTCGGCCACCACCTACTTTGCCGTCAATACTTTCGGCGTCAGCGGAATCATCTCCCTGGTCTCCGGTCAGAAGTTCTGGCAGATGTGGCGCGAGAGTTTCATGTGGACGGCTCCCAGCTTCTACGCCGGGGCGGCGATCACCTCGCTCGCGCTCTCATTCGGCCGCCAGAACTTCCTGTTTTTTGTCGTGCTCCTGGTGCCCGTCATCGTTCTGATCCACCAGACCTACGCGGGCCACGTCGCGCGAATGCAGGAGAAGCAGGATCACATCGAAGAGCTGCAGAAGAAGCAGGCGGAACTGGCTGAACTCTATCTGGCCACGATCAAGAGCCTCGCGCTCGCCATCGATGCCAAAGACCGCTACACCCACCAGCACATTCTCCGCGTCCAGCGCTATTCACTAGCGATCGCAGAGGCGATGAACCTGCCCAAGGAAGAGCTGGAGGCGATCAAGACGGGCGCGCTGCTGCATGACATCGGCAAGCTGGGCGTTCCCGAGTACGTCCTGCTCAAGCCGGGGCGGCTCACCAACGAAGAATTCGACAAGATCAAGAAGCATCCGGAGATCGGCGCGGCCATCCTTGAGCCGGTCGAATTTCCGTGGCCGGTGCTGCCCATCGTGCGGCACCACCATGAGAAATGGGATGGCACGGGCTACCCCGATGGCCTGAAGGGCGAGGATATTCCGCTCAACGCCCGCATCATGGCCGTCGCCGACGTCTACGACGCTCTCACCTCGACCCGGTCGTATCGCAACGCCTGGTCTCACGAAAAAGCGAAGGGCGTGATCATTGAGGATGCCGGTACCCACTTCGATCCTGAAGTTGTGAAGGTTTTTGAATCGGTCATCGATGGCGTGGTGGAGCGCATGGCGGAGGAGAATGAAGGACCGCTTTGCCAAAGCCACGAAACCGATATCGTGCCGAAAGCCGACGAAGAAGCCGCCTCCGACATCGCCCGGGCTTCGAGCGAGCTTTGGGCGCTGTACGAGATCGCGCAGTTGATGAGCGCGGGCCTCAGCCTGGCCGAAACCCTCGGCTTCCTGACGGGCAAGCTCGGAACAATCTTTCCGAATCTGACGTGCCTCGTCTTGGTCCGGCAGGAGAAGTCGGACACGATGCGCGTGGGCAGCGGCACGGGACCGCAGGCCGAACTCTTTGAGGACGGCATGCTGACCGCGAAGCTGGATGGCGCATGCAATAAGGTGAGGGTGTTCACCATCGACGATTGGGAACTGGACCCGAAGAGTGGCCGCTGGCCCGAGGCTCAGGAGCAGATCCTTTTGCCGCTGGTCTATCAGGGTGAGGAGATCGGAGCGATCGCCGTCATCGGCACCCTCGCGGGCGACATCGACTCGAACCAGGCCTCTCTGCTGCAGATGATGTCGGACCGAATCGCGGCGGCAGTCTTCAATGCTCAACTCTACGAGCGCACACGAGGCGATGCAATGACCGATCCGTTGACCGGGCTTTACAACCTGCGCTACGCGACTCAATTCATCAATGAGAAGGCGCTGCGTGGACACCGAGTGCTGAGTGAAGATGTGCGCTTTGAACCCTCGGAAGAATTTGCGGTGCTGCTGCTCGACCTGGACAACTTCAAGCCGATCAACGACAACTTCGGCCACACCAAGGGCGATGAGGTGCTGCGCGATCTCGCGCGCATCTTCAAGCAGGCGGTCGGCCCCAAAAACATCGTGGCGCGGTACGGCGGCGACGAATTCCTGGTGATCCTCCAGACTTCGAGCTGCGCGGCTGAAGCCGAGCGGGTGGGACGCGAGTTGGAAGAGCTTGTGGCCGCCTACGATCCGGGCCTTATCCATGTCAAGCTGGGTCGCCTGCATGTCGGCGTCAGCTGCGGACACGCCTGCTACCCGAAAGACGGCGAGACGTTCAACGAACTGGTTTCTCACGCGGACAAGCTGATGTACGCGCGTAAGTCCGAGCGGAAACTCGCCTCTCTCCAACTGCCTGATAGCGACCAGGCATCCTGACAAATGAACCGGCTTTGAACCGGCCTGTCAAATCTCCCTGCCTCCCCTCCTGCTTGAAGCGGAATATCTCCCTTGCTGCAGCCGGTGGACCGCTGCATGCACGAATAGCCTGCTGAGCCTTGGGAGGATCAGACGGGCCTTTTCTGTTTGGGAAGGTCCGAGAGAGGAGGAGCTTGGACGGCTGTTGGAGAACAAATGAGGATGAGATCACCTAAGCGGAGCCTTCTCCGCATGAAACCCGGCCGGGGTGCCTTCCGCATTGCGGGAGTTGCGGGCATTGCCGTTGCCGCCTTATCGGCGGTTCAGGCAGCGCCGATCACGGTCGAACTACTATCAAAAGCTGACCTCAAAGTTGCCCAAGAACTTCGCGCATCATCCGAGTCCGGCTGGACTTCGGTGATCATTCAGTTCAACGGCAATCTTACGGATGAGAGAAAGCGGGAGCTGAGCCAGCTCAAGGCCGACGTCTTCCGCAATCTTCCCCGGATTGACTCTGCGGCCGTCAGGGTTCCCAGCAAGCATCTGGACGACCTGGCTGCGCTCGAGTGGGTGCTGCGCGTGTCGACTGACGCCGAAGTCAGCAAGCTCGACGAATTCACCGTAGGCCACACCTACACCGACAAGGCGTGGAGCGACTATCGTGTCAGCGGCAGCGGAATAGGCATCGCCATCATCGACAGCGGTGTCGGCAACAGGCTCGACTTCAAGGGCCTGCTCTCCAACCGCATCGTCGCCGACATCAACTTCTCCGGCGAGGGCGGCCGCTATAACGGCACCCAGGATATGTGCGGCCATGGCACCCATGTGGCCGGCATCGCCGCCGGAAACGGCGGGTATAGCAACCTGCCCATCGCGACCAAGACGTACTACGGCATCGCCCGCAACGCCGACATCATCAGCGTAAAGGTCCTCGACTCGCAGGGAAGCGGCAGCGTTTCCGGCGTGCTCTCCGGCCTTGATTGGGTCATCGACAACCGCAAGCGGCACAACATTCGCGTCATCAACCTCTCGCTGGGCCACCCGGTCTTCGAGAGCTATGAGACCGACCCGCTGACCCGCATGGTCAAGGCCGCGTGGGAAGAGGGCATTGTTGTCGTCACCGCTGCCGGCAACTACGGACGGCGGTACGAAGACTGGGACAAGAACCGCGACAACGAAGGCTGGGGCACCGGATGGGGCACCATCCAGTCGCCGGCCAACAGTCCGTGGTCCATCACCGTCGGCGCGACGAAGAAGGGCGGCAGCGGCCGATCTTCCGACCAAGTCGCTACATATTCCAGCCGCGGCCCCAGCTTCTACGACCTGGTAATGAAGCCCGACATCGTGGCTCCTGGCAACCAGATCGTCTCCGCTGGCAAAGGCAACAGCTATCTGGAGGATCAGTTCGGCTCGTTCATCACGGTGCCGCTGACTGAGTTCCTCAACCTGCGCCTTACCAGGCTGCTCGGCTTCGGCCTTCCCACCTCTGAGAACTACTATCGGCTCTCCGGCACTTCAATGTCGGCTCCGGTGGTCTCCGGTGCGGTGGCGCTGATGCTCGACCGCGATCCGCGGCTTTCGCCGGATACGGTGAAGGTGCGGCTGATGGCTTCGGCCGACAAGTGGACCCGCCCGGATGGTCTGGGTGATCCGCTGGCCTACGGCGCGGGCTACCTGAACGTCAAGGCTGCGCTGGCATCCAAGCTTGTCGCCACCCGCCCCGCCCTCAGCCCCAAGCTGAAGGAAGTGAACGGGCAGATCCTCCTCGACCTTGAGGAACTGATGAAGAACGGCGGCCTTTGGGGCGTCAACGGCCTGAACGATCCGACCACCATCTGGGGCTCCCGCGCCATTTGGGGTGTCGAACAGAAGCAGGAGATGGAAACCCGGGCGATCTGGGGCATGAACACCGACCTGGTGGACGGCTCCCGAGCCATCTGGGGCGTGATGCAGCAAGAGCCTGAATCACGCGCGATCTGGGGCAATGGAAGTCCCGTGGTCGACCTTTCAAGTCGGCTTATCTTCGGAGAATAAACAAATGATGAGACTGCTGGAGATGGCCGCGGGCGGGTTCGACCTGCTCTGCCGAGTGATTTGGGGAAACTGAGGTAAGGAGACCCCAATACGGGGCCGCCCATGTGGCGGCCCCAATTTCGTTTAGCTAGGCGTGCTGACCGCGAAGCTGCATGAGCCCTCCATCCATGAAGTAGGTGGAGCCGCTGCAGTAGTTGGCATCGGGCGAGGCCAGGAATAGGGCGAGCTTTGCGATCTCTTCCGGCTTTCCCGCGCGGTGGAGCGGAATGCCTTCTTCGGCCTCCTTCAGCTTTTCGGGGTCGTCGATGTATTCCTGATTGATCGGCGTGAGGATCATGCCGGGCGCGATGTTGTTCACCTGAATCTGGTCCTCAGCCAGTTCCAGTGCAAGGCACCGGGTCAGGTTCCGCAGGCCCCCTTTGCTCGCGCAGTAGGCCGCCCCATCTGGGGCCGGAATGTCTTCATGCACCGAGGTGACGTTAATGATGCGGCCCGATTCCTTGGCCCGCTTCACATCGCTCACAAAGCGGCGGCAACAGAGGAATGGACCCGTAAGGTTGATCTCCAGCGTCCGCTGCCAGTCCTCCAGCTTCTGATCGACCAGCTTCGAGCGGCGGTTGTCGATTCCGGCGTTGTTCACGAGAATCGTCGCCGTGCCCAGCTCCTTCTTGCACTCGTCGAACATATGATCCACCTGATGTTCCTTGCTGACGTCGGCCTGGACAACGCAGGCTTTTGCTCCGGCCTCTTTTGCCTTTCGCTCGGTCTCTCGCGCGCCTTCCTCATCCTCGTAGTAGTTGATGAGCACGCTGGCTCCGTGCTTGGCGAATTCGATTGCGGTGGCTTGACCGATGCCCGAATCGGCGCCCGTGACGACGGCCACCTGTCCCTTGAGTGACTGGCTCATATCTCCTTCCCACGCAGGGCGGTCTCGGTCTCTTTCGGGGTGCACGGAAGTGCTGCGGAATCTTTACGAGTCGGCGTGGAGGTCCTGGAGAAAGCAGATGAGAGCGTCTTCGATGTTCTTCTTGCGGCGGCACTTAAGCGGAAGGCAATCCATCGCCTGCTCCAGCACCCCTGAATGAACGTAGCTCTTGCGGCAGACCGCCGGAGTGTTGCCCAATAGCTGCGCGACCTCCTTCAGCGCCGCGCTGACCGCGCGCTTTCGGCTGGCCTCGCTTTCGCACTCGTCGCACTTCACAAAGGCGGCAAAAGCCTGGCGGGTGGCCGCCCAGGTGCGGAAATCCTTGGCCGTGAAGTCGTCTCCCACCGTCTCGTGCAGGTACTCGTTGACGTCGCTGCTCGAAACGTGATGCGTGTCGCCGTCGGCGTCTTCGTAGGTGAAGAGGTGCTGCCCGGGCAGCTCCTGCAGCCGCTTGATGATGTTCGCCAGCCTGCGGTCTTTGAGCGCGATCTGGTGCTTCTTGCCGCCTTTGCCCTTGAACCGAAATTCGACCTGTCCTCCATGAACCAGCGCATGGCGGGCCTTGAGGGTGGTCAGGCCGTAGCTGCCGTTCTCGCGGGCGTATTCATCATTGCCGATTCGGATCAGGGTCGCTTCCAGCAGGGCTACCACGGCGGCGAGCGCCCTCTCCTTCGGCATGCCGTGGCGCCGCAGATCGTGGTCGATGCGCTCGCGGATCTTCGGGAGCGCCTTGCCGAAGGCGATCATCCTTTCAAACTTCTCGCCATCCCGCGCCTCGCGCCAGTCGTCATGATAGCGATACTGCTTGCGGCCGCGGGCATCGCGCCCGGTCGCCTGGATATGGCCTCGCGGGTGAGGGCAGATCCACACATCCTCCCACGCCGGAGGCAGAACCAGGCTTTTGATCCTTCGCTTGGTCGCGGCGTCTGTCACGAGGCTGCCGTCGGGATTCCGATAGCTGAAGCCCTTGCCCCGCCGTTCGCGCACAATGCCGGGCTCCTCGTCGGTGCTGTAGACGAGTCCGGCCGATTTTGCCGCCTGAACGGATTCCGGGGGAGCTGCCATCTACTTCTGTTCGAGAGCTTCGGCGATGCGCTCCAGGGCCGGGCCGATCCCTTGGATCGGGCTGAACCATCGCAGCATGCTGATCAAGAGAGAAGCGACCAGCGTCGCGCCGATCACGCCGCCCAAACCCGCCAGCAATCCGTTGCGGAGGGCCACCTGCCAACTCCGCATCTTGATGTCGCGCTCCAGCAGATCCCCCATCCGCTCCAATTGCTTGGCTAAGTCTTTAAAGGTTTTCGTCTCGTCCGGCTCGGTGTGAACGTCTCTCCGCATGGTCTACCCCTTGAGAATCTTGGCCAAATCCTGCTGCGACTCCTGATATCCGGCCCAGGGGTCGGACTTGAGCTGCGAAAGGCGGCGGCTTATGGTCTTGATCGTATAGCTGTTCGCCGAGTCGAGGCGCTCGATCTCGTCCCACCGCATCGGCGTCGAGACCGGGGCACCATCTCGAGCGCGGGGTGAGAAAGCGGCCACGGAAGTCGCGCCTCTGCCGTTTCGCAGGTAGTCCACAAAGATTTTGCCCTTCCGCTTTGCCTTGCTCATCTCGGCTACATAACGATCCGGATGCTGCTTTTCCATCGCTTCCGCGATGCCTCGGCAGAACGCCTTCGCCTTATCCCATTCCAGGTTCGGCTTGATAGGAACGCACACATGGAGACCCTTGCCGCCGGAGGTCTTGACCCAGCTTTCCAGGCCGACCTGCTCCAGCAACGAGCGGGTGACGTTGGCGGCCTGCACCACGCCCTTCCAGTCCACTCCCGGACCGGGGTCGAGGTCGAAGACCAGGCGGTCGGGATGCTCGACATCCGCCTCTCGGCTGCCCCAGGGGTGGATCTCCAGCACGCCGAATTGAGCCAGCGCCACCAAGCCTTCGGCATCGCTGAGGCCGATGCCTTCCGCCTCGCCCAAATCGACCGAGTGCAGCGCCGAGGGGAGGGAGTCGCTGTAGTTCTTCTGGAAGAAACACTCCTTCTCTTGACCCTGCGGACAGCGCACCAGCGCCAGAGGGCGATCGGCGACGTGCGGGAGCAGGTGCTCGGCGATGTCGCGATAGTATTCGGCCAACTCGCGCTTGGTGATGCCCGCTTCGCCGTAGATCACCCGGTCGGGGTGGGTGATCTTGATGCCGAGAATGGTCTTGTCTTTCGTCTCTTTCTCCTTTGCAGACACGGCCTCTTCCTTCTTGACTTCGTTGGGCGATTTGTCAGATCGCAGACCTTTGAATACTGGTTGCCGCAGGCGATTGTCGTGGGTCCAGGCGAGAAACTCCACCTCGCACATCAGGTCGGGCGAAACGTAATGCACGCCGCGCTTCTCCTGCCCGGTCGGTGATTCATCAAAGGGGGAAGTCTTTCGCTCACGCTTCTTAAGCTGGGCGTGGAGCGACTTGAGCAGCTTCTCGTCGAAGCCGGTGCCCACCCGACCGCAGTAGATCAGGCGGCCCTGCTCGTCGTGATAGCCCAGCACCAGCGAACCGAAACCGGTGCGGCTGCCGCCGGGTTCGGTGTATCCGCCGATGACGAATTCCTGCCGCAGGCTGCACTTCACCTTCACCCAGTCCCGGCTGCGCCGCTGGACGTATTTTGAATCCGCCCGCTTGCTGATTCCGCCCTCCAGCCCTGTATCGCAGGCCTGTTCAAAAAAGGCCTTGCCGCTGCCGATCACATGGTCGCTGTAGCGGACGGGACCGCCCTCTCGGATGAGGTCCTTGAGGATCTCCTTTCTTCTAATCAGCGGTTCGCCGGTGAGGTCGCGGCCTCCGCAGTGGGGAAGATCGAAGACGAAATAGGTGAGTTGAGCCGGTTCGCCCTCGCGCATCGCGTTCTGCAGCTTTCCAAAATCCGAAATGCCGCCCTCGCCCAGCACCACGACTTCGCCGTCGATGATCGCGTCGTCGATTCCCATCGCTTCGATGGCCTTGGCGATGGCGCGGAATCGGGGAGTCCAGTCGTTGTTGTTGCGAGTGACCATCCGCACCTTTCCGCCCTCGACCATCGCCAGCAGACGGTAGCCGTCGAACTTGATCTCGTGCAGCCAGTCATCGCCGGTCGGAGCCTCCTCCACCCACGTCGCCAGCTGCGGTTTGAAGGTCTTGGGCTGCTTCGCTTTTTTGCCTGCGGTGATGTCGTCGGCTTTCTGCGAGGGGGCGCCTTCAGCGATTTCGTCCATTGAGCGGCCCGAGTCCACGCTGGTGGTGTAGCGGTCGACAAGGTCCTTCTTGCCCTTTGCCAGCACATCG
Organism: uncultured Fimbriimonadaceae bacterium; assembly: GCA_965652385.1. Lineage (GTDB taxonomy): Bacteria > Armatimonadota > Fimbriimonadia > Fimbriimonadales > Fimbriimonadaceae > JBGSIR01. The sequence continues at coordinate 165,761 of CBFGUV010000002.1, read as the reverse complement.
TCGTCGGTCTCTTTGATCAGGAGCCAGTTGCGCCGCTCTTCATCCTTTGTGTGCATCAGCACCAGCGCCCAGCGGCCCTTCATCCGCTCGCCGCTGAAGCGGACCTTGATCTGTCCGGCCTTGTAAGCTTTCAATGCATCGCCTTCGGCTTCATAGGTGCCGCGATCCCACAGCATCACGGTTCCGCCGCCGTATTGGCCCTTGGGAATCGTTCCTTCAAATCCGCCGTAGTCGAGCGGGTGATCCTCGACTTCCACCGCAAGCCGCTTTTCGCCGGGGTCGAGGCTGGGGCCCTTCGGGACGGCCCAACTCTTCAGCACGCCATCCATCTCCAGCCGCAGGTCGAAATGGAGTCGACTGGCGTCGTGCTTCTGGATCACAAAGCTGTTGCCCGCGCCTTTCGATTTCCGACCGCTGGGTTCGCGCGTCTTCTTGAAATCGCGCTTCCGCTGATATTCCTTAAGAGATTGCGAGGCCATCCCTTATCCCGTCTTGGCCTTCTTCTTTTTGCCGTTCGACGACTTGGCGTCTTCCATGCTCTGCTTCAGGAGGCTCATGATGTCGATGACATCGCCGGTGCTCTCGCCCTCTTCTTCCGGCTTGGGCGGAGCAGCCTTGCCGCCCTTCTCCGCTCGCTCTTCGATCCACTTGAGCAGGGCTTGGCGGTACTCGTCCTTGTACTTCTCCGGCTCCCAGTCGCTCTCCATCGTGTCGATGAGCTGCTGAGCGATCTCCATCTCCTTGCTGCTGATCTTGTAATCCTTGAGTGTGCCGGAGGGGAAATCTTCGGCATCCGGCTTGCGAAGCTCGTACTCGTAGCGGAGCAGGTACAGCATCAGCGCATCATCCTGAGCGATGAGCGCGGAGAGGTATTCACGCGTGCGGATCACGACTTTGGCGATGCCGACCTTTTTGCTCTTCTTGAGCGCCTCTCTCAGCAGGACATAACCCTTGTCGCCCTTCTTTCCTGGCACCAGATAGTAGGGTTTGTCGAAGTGCGCAAAGGGGATGTCGGCAGCATCTACGAAGTCGGAAATCTCGACGCTCTGGCTCGCTTCCACCTCGACTTCATCCAGCTCTTCGTCTGTGAAGGTGAGGTAGGTGCCGTCGTCGAGTTCGTAGCCCCGCACAATATCGTCCCATTCGACCGGCTTCCCGGTCGATTCATTCACGCGCTGACTCCGCACGCGGGCGTTGTTGTTCTTGTCGATCAGGTGAAACGAAATGCCGCTTGAGCGGGATTCGGCAGAGTAGAGGGTCACCGGTATGTTGACCAGGCCGAAAGAGATGTGTCCGTTCCAGATGGGGCGAGGCATGATTGAATCCGTCTTTCAAGCTACGCCCGCAACAGGCAGCGATCTTGTAAAGAACAGCCGAAGTCGGATTAATCTTTGGTAAATTGAACCTTGATGCTGGCTGGTGTCAAGTTGTTGAAACCTGCCCGATTGGCTTTTGTTTTGGGGAGCCTCGGGACTCTGGGATACGCGGTGATGGCGAGTTGGACGCCGACCGAAGCGCCGCCTGCTCCAATGCCGACTCAAGATGGCGTCATCGACTTCAACCGGGACGTGCGGCCGATCCTCTCAAACCACTGCTGGCCCTGCCACGGCACCGATGCCGCAGCCGTGGCCCGAACCGGCGGCCTGCGCCTGGACACCTTTGAAGAAGCGACCAAGGAGAAAGATAACGGCCACCAAGCCATTGTTCCGGGCGACCTGGAAGAGAGCTGGCTGGTGCGCCGCATCAAGGCCCCGGAAGCGCTTCGGATGCCGCCCACCTATGCCAATGTCGATCCCCTGACTCCGGCGCAGATTTCGATCCTCAAGAAGTGGATCGAGCAGGGGGCGAAGTATCAAAAGCATTGGGCGTACGAGCCGCCCTCCCGACCCGCCGTGCCGGAGGTGAAGCGCAAGGATTGGGTGCGCAACTCCATCGACAACTTTGTCCTCGCCCGGCTGGAGCAGAACGGCCTCGTTCCCGAACCGGAAGCGGACAAGGCGACCCTCATCCGCCGCGCCACCCTTACTCTCCTTGGGCTGCCGCCGACGCCGGAAGAGGTCGAGGCATTCCTAGCCGACACCCGCCCCGATGCCTATGAGCGGCTGATTGACCGACTGCTGGAGAGTCCGCACTACGGCGAGCATCAGGCGCGCTTCTGGCTGGATGCGGTCCGCTACGGCGACACGCACGGGCTGCACCTGGACAACAAGCGATCCATCTGGCCGTACCGCGACTGGGTGGTGCGGGCCTTCAACGAAGACCTCCCGTTCAACGACTTCACGCTCTGGCAGCTGGCCGGGGACCTTCTGCCGGACCCCACCACTGAACAGCTCATCGCCACAGGCTATGTCCGCATGAATCCGACCACCAGCGAAGGCGGCGCGATCGAGGCGGAGTTTCAGGCCAAGAACACCTTCGACCGGGTGGACACAACGGCCACCGTCTTCCTGGGCATGACGATGGCGTGCGCCCGTTGCCACGACCACAAGTACGACCCCATCAGCCACGAAGACTATTTCAGCATGTACGCCTTCTTCAACAGCACGGCCGACCCTCCGCTGGATGGCAACGCTGAGCTGCACATGCCGGTGATGAAAGCGCCGACGCCGAAGGAAGAGGCGGTGCTGAAGAGCCAGGATGCGCAGCTTGCTCAGCTTCGGCAGAACGTGAATCTGGATGGTGCGCTGCAGTGGGGCAGAGAAGCGAGCAAAATTCTGCCGATGGTCGGCGAATGGCAGATAAGCGGCCCCTATACAGCGACCGCTTTCGATCCGGCCTTCGCAAACTCTGAACTGCCGGAAACCGATCCGGACAAGGCCGAATGGAAGCCCTTTGCGATGCGCGAGGGTCAGGTGATGCCGAACCTAGTGGGCAAAGAGAATTCCGCCGTTTACCTGCGCACGACCCTCACCGCCCTCGACAAGCTGTTCTATGAACTGAAGGTGGGCAGCGACGATGGAGTCAAGGTGTGGGTCAACGACAAGCTCCTGCATCAAAACAAGGTTCTCCGCGCCGCGATGGTGGATAACGATACGGTTCAGTTCGACTTGAACGCCGGGGCCAATACGCTCCTGATCAAGCTGGTCAATGGGGGCGGGACGGACGGTCTTGCCGTATCAATCGGCGATCCGATCTCGCGCAGCATGCGCCGCATTGCCGCGCTCTCACAGAAGCCGTCGCTGACTCCCGGGGAAGAGCAGGTCGTGCGCGGCGACTACCTCATGTTCGGACCTGCCACGGACGATGCCAACACCTACCGGAACGTCACCGCACAGCGAAACCGACTCTTTGACGGAATCCCTCAGACCTTCATCGCCCAGGAATTGCCCGAACCGCGACCGTCCTTCGTGATGCGCCGCGGCGAGTACGACCAGCCTCAGCAACAGGTCTACCGCGGCGTCCCCGCAGCGGTCGGTTCGCTTCCGGGAGACGCCCCGAAGAATCGGCTCGGTTTGGCCGAGTGGCTGATCGACCCTGAGCACCCCCTCACCACCCGCGTCTTTGTCAATCGGACCTGGATGCACCACTTCGGAGCGGGCATCGTGAAGACGGTCGAGGACTTTGGCAGTCAGGGCGAGTGGCCGAGCCATCCCGGCCTGCTCGATTGGCTCGCGATGGAGTTTATGGAGAAGGGCTGGAGCGTGAAGGATCTGCACCGCATGATCCTGACCAGCGCCGCCTATCGGCAATCCGCAAGGGCCGATTCCGCCAAGCGGGAGAAGGACCCCGAGAATCGGCTGATCTCACGGGGGCCGCGATTCCGGCTGGATGCAGAGGTTCTGCGCGACCAGGCGCTCCATGTCTCGGGCCTGATGAATCCCGAAATGGGCGGCCCTGGCGTCAACGTCTATCAGCCGGCTGGGCTCTGGGAGGCCGTCGGGTATCCCACCAGCAATACGGCTCGGTATGTGCAGGATAAGGGCGAGAAGCTCTATAAGAGGAGCATCTATCTCTTTTGGAAGCGGACAAGCCCGCCCCCGGTCATGGCCATCTTTGATGCCCCGACAAGGGAAGCCTGCGTCGTGCGGCGAAGCCGCACCAACACGCCGATGCAGGCGCTGACGCTGATGAATGAAACCATGTACGTGGAAGCGGCCCGGCACATGGCGGAGCGGGTTTTGGAAGACAAGCAGGCCGATGAGGATCGGCTGAGCCACGCCTTCTTCCTGGCGACTTGCCGCCACCCGAAGACAGCAGAGATGACGGTTTTGAAAGACATCTTGGCGGGACGGCGCGCCGAATACGCACTAAAGCCCGAAGATGCCAAGAAGCTTTTGACCGTCGGCGACTCGGCTTATTCCGTCAAGTTTCCGCCAGAAGAGTTGGCTGCATGGACGCTTGTCTGCAGCATGATCTTGAACCTTGACGAGACCGTCACCCAGCACTAGAGGCACCTATGGACCCGATTAGAGAAAGCGAATTGATGCTCACCCGCCGCCAGCTGTTTGGGCGGGCGACTCTCGGCCTGGGAACGGCGGCGCTGGCTTCGCTCATGAAGGCGAACCCGGCTGGGGGCATGGCCCTCGCGGATGGCCGACCCGTCGGCCCCGACTTCGCGCCGAAGGCCAAGCACGTCATCTATCTGTTCATGTCCGGCGGTCCGAGCCAGATGGACTTGTGGGATTACAAGCCGAAGATGGCGGACGAGTACGACAAGGACTTGCCGGGCGACATCCACAACGGCCAGCGGTTGACCACCATGACCAGCGGCCAAGACCGCTTTCCCATCGCGCCTTCCCGCTACAAATTCGACAAGCACGAGAACAATGAGGACGGCATTTGGGTCAGCGAACTCCTGCCGCACACCTCGAAGATCGTAAAGGACCTCTGTGTCATCAAGTCGATGTACACGGAGGCGATCAACCACGATCCGGCCATCACCTACATCCAGACCGGCAGCCAGCTTCCGGGACGGCCAAGCCTTGGCGCATGGACCAGCTACGGACTGGGCAGCGAGAACGAGAACCTGCCGACCTACGTGGTGCTGCATTCCAAGTGGAGCGCAAAACGTGATGCCCAAGCCTTGTACACCCGGCTCTGGGGCACCGGCTTCCTGCCCAGCCATCACCAAGGCGTCTCCCTGCGCAGCGTCGGTGATCCGATCCTCTTTCTGAAGGACCCCGATGGGGTGGACCGCCAGACGCGCCGCGAAATCCTGAGCGGGCTGGCCAAGCTGAACGAGATGCAGTTGAGCGAATTCGGCGACCCGGAGACGGCGGCCCGAATCGCTCAGTACGAGATGGCGTACAAGCTGCAGACCAGTGTGCCCGACCTGATGGACTTGACCACGGAGCCTGACACGGTTTTTGAGATGTACGGGGAAGGAGCGCGGCAGGCGGGATCATTCGCCGCCAACTGCCTGCTGGCCCGGCGCATGGTCGAGCGGGGCGTGCGGTTCATCCAGATCTTCCACCGCGGCTGGGATCAGCACGACAATCTACAGCGCGACCTTCCGCTGCAGTGCCAGGACGTGGACCAGGCCTGCGCAGCTTTGGTGACCGATCTCAAGCAGAGGGGACTGCTCGATGAGACGTTGGTGATCTGGGGCGGCGAATTCGGACGGACGATTTACTGCCAGGGACCGCTGAGCCGAGAAGTCTATGGCCGCGACCACCATCCGCGCTGCTTCACCATGTGGATGGCCGGCGGCGGCGTGAAGCCTGGCATCAGCTACGGCCACACCGACGACTACTGCTACAACATCGTGGACGAGGACGGGGTGCCGCTGGAGCCGACGGTGGATTCATTCACTCCGGGCGCAGTGCATATCCACGACCTGAACGCAACGATTCTGCATCAGCTGGGCATCGACCATACAAAGCTCACCTATCGGTATCAGGGACGCGATTTTCGCCTGACCGATGTGCACGGTCATGTGGTGGATGACCTGCTGCAGTAGCGGTTAATAACCTCTTAACGGATCTGCGGGGTCCGAAGGTCTGGGGGAACCTGGCAGTTGCCTCAGTGCTCTTAACAGAGGTCGGTATGATTCGCTCGGCTGCCGAAAGGCGCCCGTGATTCGAGGCAAAGATGAAGCAGGAGCTGATCCAGAAGATTGAGAACCGCACGGCGATTGTCGGAGTCGTCGGTCTCGGCTATGTCGGTCTGCCTTTTGCGGTGGAGACCGCAAAAGAAGGCTTTCAGGTCATCGGCATCGACCGCAACGCAAAGCGATGCGACATGGTCAACCGCGGCGAGAACTACATCGGTGATGTGGACGACGCGGAACTGAAGGAGCTGGCTGCCGCCGGAAAGATCACGGCCATGACCAGCTATGACCGCGTTCCGGAAATGGACTGCATCATCATCGCCGTCCCCACCCCTCTTGACACCCACCTGAATCCCGACCTCCAGTATGTCGAGAAGGTGACGGGCGATCTTGCTCCCCACATCAAGAAGGGCCAGTTCATCAGCCTGGAATCCACCACCTATCCGGGTACGACCGAGGAGGTCATGCTCCCGATCCTTGAGGAGTCTGGCTTGAAGGCCGAAACCGACTTCTATCTGGCCCACTCGCCCGAGCGCGTGGACCCCGGCAACCGCAAGTTCAACACTAAGAACACCAACAAGGTAGTCGGCGGCGTCGGCCCCGATTCGCTCGAAGTCGCCATCTCCCTCTACTCGGCGACCATCGACACCGTGGTGCCGGTCTCGACCGCGAAGGCGGCCGAGCTGACCAAGGTCTTTGAAAACACCTTCCGCGCCGTCAACATCGCCCTGGTCAACGAACTGACCAAGCTGTGCGACCGCATGGACATCAACGTGTGGGAAGTGCTGGAGGCGGCGAACACCAAGCCGTTCGGCATCATGCGGTTCATGCCCGGCCCGGGCGTCGGCGGCCACTGCATCCCGCTGGACCCGCACTACCTTGAGTGGAAGGCCCGCGAGTACAACTTCCGCACCAAGTTTATCGGCCTGGCCGGCGAGATCAACCGGTCCATGCCCGAGTTCGTCCGCGAGAAGGTCAACCGCCTGCTGAACGAGCACAAGAAGCCGCTGAACGGTTCCAAGATTCTCGCCCTCGGTGTTTCCTACAAGAAGGACATCGACGACTGGCGCGAGTCGCCCTCTCTGCCGGTGATGGAGCTGCTGATCGAAGCGGGCGCGGATGTCGTCTACCACGACCCCCACGTCGCCGATTTCAAGGAAGGCCATCTCGACATGAAGAGCGTCGACTTGACCGAAGAGGCATTGAAGTCCTCCGACCTGGTGCTGATCCTGACCGATCACTCGGCCTTCGACTACGAGATGATCGCCCAGCACGCTTCGGCCATCCTTGACACCCGCAACGCCACGCAGAACCTGAAGACCAACCGCGACAAGGTGACGCTGCTGTGATGAAGGCCGGGGTGATTGGTGCAGGCCGATTCGGCCGCAACCATGTCCGCACACTGCACGAGATGGAGGCCCTCCACTCGGTGGCAGAACTGAACGACACCGCCCGGGAAGACATCGCGGATGAGTTTAAGGTTCAGGTCTATAAGGATTATCAAGAGCTGCTGGCGACGGATGTCCCGGCAGTCAGCATCACCACCCCGGCTCCCTCTCACTATCAGATCGCCAAGGACGCAATCCTGGCGGGCAAACATGTACTGGTCGAAAAGCCGATGGTGCTCGATCCCGCGCAGGGAGAGGAACTGGTCAAGCTGGCCGAGGAGCGCGGCGTGGTGCTCATGGTCGGCCACCTGCTGATCTATCAGCCCGCCATCCGCTGGATCAAGGATGCGCTCAATCGCGGCCTGATCGGCCGAGTGCGCAGCCTGCATCAGGAGCGCCTGAATCTGGGCAAAGCCCGAGACCACGAGAATGCCTTGTGGAGCCTCGGAGTCCACGATGTGGCGGTCGCCCTTTATCTCATCGGCAAGGCGCCGACCGAGGTCCAGTTCTGCGGTCAGGGCATTCTGAATGAGGGCGTGGAGGACGACACCTACCTGCATATGAAGTTTGATGGCGGAGTGCAGGCGCACATCCACAGCTCCTGGTACATGCCGGAACTGCGGCGGCACCTGGTCATCGTCGGTGAGCATGGAATGTTGGTCTTCGATGAACCGAACAAGCAGGTCATCCACCACGACAAATCCATCGACCGGGAGACTTTAGCCAACATCAATGAGGGGGCAGAAGTGGTCTTCAACGGCGATGGCCAGCCTCTGCAGATCGAACTGGAGCACTTTCTGGACTGCGCGAAGGAAGGCATGGCTCCCCTCTCTGATGGCCGCACGGCGGTTGACGTGCTGAAGGTTCTGCACAAGGCCAGCCCCCAGGTTTAAGGCGGACTCTGGGCGGATATGTCTTCCGCTCTTGGTGTAGATTGAATGGAGAACATGGAAGGCGGTTTGGGTCCAGAAGTCAAGCTCCCGGCAGGCATCAGCGTCGTCGGCAAGTGGCACCGGGTCGGTGAAGATTTCGTCTGCTCGCCCCCGCATCACCTAGCCAAAGACCGCCCCGACGCCGGATTCGGAACCTGGCTGAGGATCAAGGGCAACAAAATCGAGCTAGAGGTTGACCGTATCCGCTCCACACCTGTCTTCTATGCCATGACTCCGGACGGGCAGAAGGTCTGCGCCTCGCCTACCTTTGGAGAGGCCGCCGACTGGCTGAAGGAGCAGAGAGTCGCTATCTCGATGGACATTGGGCAGGCTGCCTCCTACTGCCTAGCAGGCTATACTCTCGGCGGCAAGACCTTGTGTCCGCACATAAAAACCGTAATGCCAGGCTGCCGCATCACGCTGGGGCCTGGTATTGAGCAATCGGAACTAGCTGAGACCTTTCACTTCTATGAAGAGGCTGCGCCGATTACTCTTGAACAGGCTGCGGATCTTATTGATGAAGCCACTGATGCCTCGGTCAAGCGGTTCATTGAGTTTGCCGACGACCGACCCGTGGCGGTGCCGCTGAGTGGCGGTTATGATTCTCGCTATCTGCTCTCGAAATTGAGGCGGCTTGGTTGCACTAACGTTTCCTGTTACACCTACGGGGCGTCGCAGACAGGGGAAGTAGAGACGGCAAGGAAGGTGGCTTCCGCACTGGGCTATCCCTGGAACTATGTGGAATATTCTCCGGAGAAGTGGAAGGCTTTCCGCGCTTCGGGCAGGTTGCGTGACTATTTTGATTTCGCGATCAGTGGCGTATCGTCACCACACATCCAAGACCTGCTTGCAGTGATTGAGTTGATGGAAATTGGCGCTATCTCTAAAGATAGCGTGATGATGCCTGGCCACTCGGGGGATTTCACCACGGGTGGCCATCGTCAGAACGAAAGCAGCCGAGAATCTCCTGAAGACCTCGTGTTTCAGCGCCACTTCGTTCTGTGCGGTCCGCTGGATTCTCCTAGCCAGACGCTTCACAAAACTGCTCGAAGCGCCCTCAATGCGAGCAGTGTGAGAACTGACCGCGACTCTGAAGATATCGTCGAAGAGTGGAATATGCGCCAGAGACAGGCCTTCAACATTGTCAACAGCCTGCGCGTCTATGACTATCTGGGCCTAGACTGGGGAATGCCCATGTGGGATCGCGAGTTTTATGATGTGTGGCGCAAGATTCCCATTCCTATGCGCATGGGACGGCAGGCTTTCATCTACACTGTAAATCGAGAAACGAAGAGCCAACTAGGGTCCGTCGCTTCTTCTTTTGGCGCGCACAAAGCGTGGCAAAAGCGTATTCCGCGCGGTCTGCGCAAGTTTTTGGGGCGTAACAAGCTGATCTATCGGATGGCCAATAAGGCCATCAAGAAGTCTGATCCTTTAGGGTGGTTTAGCCTATACAGCGATGAACAATGGACTCCGTTTCTAGAGCGCGCACGCACAATCAGTCATTTGATTGCCTGCGAAACGCTCCTGATTCAATGTGATCGGTATGGCTGGGAGCCCCCAATATGGATTTCTGAAGCTGCTATTCATTCCTAAGCGAAACCGCCGGGTCTTGGCGGGCGGCTCGCATGGCGGGGAGGAGGCCGGCGAGGGCGGAGAAGCCGATGCCGACACTCGTCGCCAGCAGAACAGCCAGCGGAGTCATGATCGGGTCGATGACTGTGGTGGCTCGCAGGATGGCGGCGACGGTGACGCTGATCACCGAGCCGATCAGAACTCCCAGCACCCCAATCAACACCGCCTCCCATAGCACCAGCTGAAAGATGTCCTTCTGCTTTGCGCCGACCGCGCGGCGCACGCCGATTTCGCGCTTGCGTTCGTTCACCGACATCATCATGATGGCGAAGATGCCGAGCGCCCCGACGAAGAGAGCGATGGCCGTGAGGCCGATCACAAGCGTGGAAAGCACGGCCATGAACGATGAAATCATGCCGAGCAGATCCTTCTGCGTCAGCACCGAGTACTGTTGCGCCGAAAGGCGTTCGCCCAGCTTCGCCTCAAGCGCGCTGACCAGCTGATCCGGCTCTGCAGCGGGGTCGCACTGGATCATGAAGCGGTGAATCTGCAGGGAAGGTTCGGCCGCCTTGAGGGTGCGGAAAGGGATGTAGGCGACGTTCTGAAGACTGGTCATGGAGAACATGCTCTGCGTCTGCTCCCGGCTCTCCGTCACGCCGACCACTTCGTACTCCACATCATTGATGAGCACCTTCTTGCCGATCGCGGATTCCTTGCCAAAAAGGCTCTCCTTTGCCACCTCTCCCAGGATCACCACGTTCTGGTCGGAGTCTGTGTAGAGCCTTCCTTTCTCCAGGTTGGCGTCGTGCATCTCGAACCATTCAGGAGTGGCGGCGATGAGGAGGGGATAGGCTTCCTCATCCCCGGCGGCGATACCGCCTCCCACAAAGCTGAACATCGCCACCTGCTTGACTCCCGGCACCTCAAGGAGACGATCGCGGTCCGACTCCTCAAACCAGCTCATACCGGCCAGGTTTGGGTTGAAGCCCATCTGCAGGTTCACTCGGCCCGGGACGGCGACCAGAACATTGACGCCAAGGTCTTCGACCTGCTCGGTGAAGTCGGCGCGAACTCCGATGCCGATGCTGATCAAGAGGAGAATGGCGACCGTCGCCACCATCACGCCAAGTGCGCTCAGCAGGGACCGCTGCCAGCTTTCGACCATGCTGCGCCATGCAGCCACCAGACTCACAATTTCATCCTACGCTGCCAGGGCACTCGCCGTCGGTTTCGGTCCCGCACCGCCTCGGTAAACTTGTGAAGTGCAGTGCCAGAGATGTGGGCGGGAAAATGATCCCGATGCGAGATTCTGCTCCCGATGCGGAATCGAGCTGGAAAGCGTTCGACCCGCGCAGGCATCAGAAGGCACGATGTTCTGCCACTGGCACAAAAAGGTGGCCACAAATCTATCGTGCGGCAGGTGCGGAAAGCCGGTCTGCCCCAAGTGCGTCATCATCGGCCCGGCCGGTCCCCGATGCAAGGAGTGCGGAAAAGGCGAGGTGCATTTCCGCCCTGGCGCCATCTGGCTCAGCTTCAAGCGGGCGGTCGCGGCTCCCTTTCGCATGGATTGGCGGATGCTGCTGATCTTGATGATGCTGATCGGCATGGCGTCCCAGTTCATCTCGTGCCCCAGCAGCCCTGAGTTGTCCGAACCTCCGGCAGAAGTCCAGAACATCGAAGAATAGCGGCGGTGGAGAGTTCGGCAGGTATAAGCCTGCCATGCTTTTGCCGCTGTTTGTTTCGACCATCAGCCAGGATGTACCGCTGACCTCGCTATTGCAGGAAGTGGATGCCGGTCGGCTGCGGTCTACGGTAGAGAAACTCGCCTCATTCCACACCCGCAACACTCTCTCCACCGGATTGACTGACGCCTGTGAATGGCTGGCGGGCGAGTACCGCAAGATTCCCGGCGTCGAGGTCGAGTTGATGCGCTACACGATTCCACAGGGGCCGCGCGTGCCGGAGGAGATGGAGGTGGTGCAAGTGGTCGCCACGCTTCCCGGGAACACCGACCGGACCATCCTTCTGGGAGCCCACATCGACTCGCTCGACCTCTCGGTCGATCCGAAGACCGGACGCGCCCCTGGCGCGAATGATGATGCGAGCGGTGTCGCGCTCGGGCTGGAAGTCTGCCGCCAGATGTCGAAGCAGAAGTGGAGCCAGACGGTCAAGTTCGTGGCCTTCAGCGGGGAAGAGCAGGGGCTCTACGGCAGCCGTGCCCTGGCCGAGCGGGCGAAGGCTGAAGGCTGGAAGCTGGAGGCCGTGCTGAACTCAGACACGGTGGGCTCAAGCGAGAACAACAATGGTCAGAGCGAGCCCGGAGCGGTGCGGGTTTTCTGCGAAGAGGGCGTGGACCATGAAAGCCGAGAGCTGGGGCGGTACATCGAGTGGGCGCTGAGGGAAGGCGCACCGGCTGGGCTGAGCGGCTTCCGTGCCAAGCTGGTCTTCCGCCGCGATCGCTTTGGCCGGGGCGGCGATCATACGCCCTTTGTGCAACAGGGATTCTCCGGAGTGCGCTTCATCGAGGTTTACGAAGAGTGGGAGCATCAGCACACTCCACACGATCTGATCGAGCACATGGATTTCGACTATCTGGCGCAGGTCACCCGAGCAAATCTGGTGGCGGCCTCCCTCCTGGCAGGCGCAGGCGAGCCGCCGACCAGGGTCCGCATCGACCGCCGCGGCACCTACCATACACGCGTCACTTGGCGGGGTCAGCCGGGAGCTTCCTACGTTGTGTACTGGCGTGATACCGCCTCGCCTGTTTGGGAACATTCAAAGATGGTTCCGACTGGAAGTGAGCAGGATCATTCCATCGAAATAGAAGATTTCAATAAAGATGATCACACCTTTGCCATCGGCGCAGCAGGCGGAATCCCGGTGATAGCGGAGTAAACATGCCGCTTTCGCCGCTCCTGTATGGAATCGAATTGGCAGGGCCTCCGCGAACGATCTCGCTGGGCGATGAGATCGCTGAGTGGGGCTACGACCGCGAAGACTTCGACGGGGCCATCACCCTGCTCGACCTCATCGCCGACGAGGACGGCCCGTTCTTGGAGGCAGTGGCGCGTCAGGCTTTTGCCAGCCGCCACTCGACCTGCACCACGCTCTACCACATGAGGACAAAGGAACAGGGTGCGAAATGGGTGCTTGACCGCATCCGGCTGGCGGCAAGCCCGAGTGGGACACCGTGCGTTTATGGCTGTCTCATGGATGTCGATGACTTGGTGAAGGGCGGAGCATGGCCGTTCTCTGAGCCGACCGCATGGCTGGAAGACGGACGGACAATTCGCCTCTCGGGTCTTCTGGAGCGGCGTATATGAATCAGCCCACGCCAGCAACTCGGCAGACGACGCTCACCCTTCTCACCGTCTTCATCGCCCAGCCTCTGCTATTGGTTGGGGTCGCCTTCCTCATCGGCCTCAAGGAGAGCTACGCACCTTGGACTGCAGGTGAGACGATCTTATGTGTCTTGGCCGCAGCTTCGGCGGCCGGAGCCTACTATTGGCATCAAAAGAACATGCGGCTTCCAGATGTCCACGACCTATCGGCCTTGCCATCTCCCGAGCAATGGCGCACGCATGCGATGATCTGCGCCTCGATGGCCGAGTTGACGTCACTCTTCGGGTTCGTCATGGCGATCGGCTCTGGGCGAGTTTCTGTGCTTTACGGTGCAACGATTGCAGCGGTCGCGCTCATTGTGGGCCTTTGCATCCTGCCGACCAAGAGGTACTTTGATCTGCGGGAGAAGCTGGAGCGGTAGTGGATCAAGAATCGATCAAGCAGCGTCGGATGACGCTCAACCTGGTGCTGGTGAGCCACCTCTTTCTGATGGTGATGCTGATCGTGATCGGCAGCCTGATGAAGAAGCCCGATGCGACGGGCGATTGGAGCCTTCTTGCCAACGTTTTTCTAGGAGTCGCCGTGCTGTGCGCGGGGGCGGCGGTCGGCATCAGCTACAAGTCGCTCCATGTGCCGGAAACGGCTGCGGCTGACGCTCTGCCTTCTCCGGGTGAGTTTTTCAATCGGGTGCTGCTGCTGGCGACCGTGTCGGAGATCGGTCCCTTGCTGGGAGCGGTTGTCGCGGTGACGGAGGGCAATTTAACAGCGCAGCTCCTCATTACCGCTGTTGCCGCCATTCCGTTTATTGCCTGCTTCTTCCCGATGTCCAAGCGCTACTTTGATCTTCAGGCTCGCCTGGCTGGATCGGGTGATTGAGCTTTCACATTGATGCCGTTTTTTCGGCGTCATCGGGTGATGCAGGCAGGGGAGAATAGGGTCGTGGCTCAGCTGCCGGCAGAATCAGAAATGTGGGACGCGTTTATGGCGCGGAGCCCGGACTATGACGGCATCTTTTGGGTGGCGGTCAAGACCACCGGCATCTTCTGCCGCCCCACCTGTCCGGCGCGAAAGCCAAAGCGGGAAAACATCGAGTACTTTTCCGGACCGCAGGAGGCGATGCTGGCGGGCTATCGGGCCTGCAAGCGATGCCGGCCTTTGGAGCGGGAACTTCGTGCTCCAGAGTGGGTTCAGCAGGTGGTGCGGATGATCGAAGATCAGCCCGACCGCCGCATCCGCGAGCGCGATCTGCGGGATATGGATATTCATCCGGACCGACTGCGGAGATGGTTCAAGGCCAATTGCGGCATGACTTTTCAGGCGTATGCCCGCTCGCGCAGGCTGGGACTCGCCTTTCGACACCTGCGCGACGGACACAATGTAATGGAGGCGGCGATGGAGAGCGGTTTCGAATCAACCAGCGGTTTTAGAGAGGCGTTTCGGCGGGTTTTCGGCGATGCGCCATCGCGCCACGGGAGTGGCGAGGCGATGGCGATGGCCTGGCTGGAAACGCCCGTGGGGCCGATGATTGCGGCCAGCCACAACGACAAGCTGGTGCTGCTCGAGTTTGCCGACAGACGGATGATGGAAGCGCAGCTCCGTACGGTTCAGCGCCGGTTCGGGTGCCCCCTCGCCCCCGGCTCCTCTTCCGTGCTGGAGCAGACGGAGCGAGAACTGGCCGAGTACTTCTCCGGCGAGCGGAGAGAGTTCACGGTGCCGCTCGACCTGCGAGGAACGGACTTCCAGGTCGAAGTTTGGAAGCGGCTGCTGGAGATTCCCTATGGCGAGACCCTAAGCTACGGTCAGATGGCCCGCGACATCAAGCGACCGGATGCCCAGCGGGCGGTGGGGAAGGCCAACGGCGATAACCGCATCGCGATCATCATTCCGTGCCACAGGGTGATCAAGTCCGACGGCACGCTCTGCGGCTATGGCGGCGGGCTGTGGCGCAAGCAGCGTCTGCTTGAACTGGAAACCGGTCAGCTTCCGCTGGTGTAGCCCGCCTAGTACCGCGGAGACGGAGGACTGGGCGGCATGCGAAGCGTAGATGGTTCGGCGGGAGGCACATAGCTGGTATTCCAGCACTCGGCGCGAGGAAGCCGCTTGACGCTTGTGTCGACCTTGAGACAGGCCAGCAACTCTGTAGCAAAGCTGCTGGGGTCCTGGTTGGAATTTTCTTCTCTTTCCATCACCAGACTCTCTTTGCTGGGGTCCGGAATAGCTTGCAACGGCAGGTCTTCAATCACGAATTCGTCGCGGTAGTAAAAGAAGGGCGACGGATCCCGCTGCATCATGTTGAGGAATTCCGCATCTGGATCAGGGATAACCCATGGAAAGAAGATGGATGAGCTGGTGTAGCTGGACAAGGCTTCCAGCAGACCCTGCTTCGGCAGGCGAGCATCTTTTTCGGGTGTATAGACAGTTCGGTTATTGGCAAATTCCTTCAGGACCCATTCACTGGCGGCATGGGGGAAGTGATCGCCGTAATCGGTGGCGTAAAGCAGGGAAGCCTTTCCGATCTGATTGCTGTACTGGAGCGTCCGCGAATCATGGGCCGCTTGCTTGCCAGCCGAAAGGACGGGCAGGAGAATTGCGGCGACAAGCAGAATTATGCCGATAACGACAATCATTTCCACAAGCGTAAAGGCTTTGCGGCTACGCACTTATATAGAGTATCGGCGATTGCGCCAAAGTTGTGAAGCCACTATCTGTCCACCAGGCGTTCTGCCTCAGCCCGCAGCTCAGGGTCGGGAGATTCGAGAAGCTTCTTGTACTCCTCTTCCCAGTTGGGAGCATTGAGCTGATAGAGCGTGTAGGCGTATCGGTTCCGAATCTTCTCGTTGGAGTCCTCTGGCATCCTTTGCGCCGCCTCAATAGCCCGAGTTCTAAGAGGTTCTCGGTCGCAGTTTGCAAGGACTCTATATGCACGGCCCCTCACATCAGGGGATTCGTGTTCAGTATAGGTGAGGCACCTTTGGAACTCTTCCTCTGAGAGTTGTCCATCAGCGGTTCTGGTCAGCATCTTCTTGAGATCGTTATAGATCTCGGGCTCGACGCCGATAGTAGCAGCGGCCCGCCTGACCTCCTCTGGAATCCGTTGCGACCAGGTGGCATAAAAGCCGATACTGATGGCAATGATGCAAAGGAGAACCAGAACGGGCCACTTCTTTTTCATCTCTCAGCCTTAATTATGGCGTTTAGTAAACGTCGTCGCAGGCTTCGAGGCAGTATTGGTGTCCGTTGGTGTTCACATCGCACAGGCTGTCACAGCACTGATAGCAATCACCCAAGCCTGGGAGATAGCCACAATTCTGCGTGCCGGTCTGAGAGCACATCGGGAACGGTCTCTTCGGCGGGGGCGGCTTCGGCGGGCCGGTCTGGCCAAGGGCCAGGCCTCCGATAAAGAATGTTGCGACGAGTCCTGCCGAGGTAAGGAGGCTTTTCATCAACTCAGATGTCTACCAGATCGTTATATATGCCTGCAATAAACAATCGGGTATTTACATAAAAAATCCATGAAACAGGTAATTGTGCCTGTGGATTGCGTGAAATGAGCGTGAAATATTGGCGGATATGTAGACGTATAGCGTCTTCAAAATGTAGAAGTATGGCTGTTATAAATTGGGGTCTAAGTCCTATGAAATTTGCTGGGATCTGGACGCCCCTTGACAATCCGCAGTTTTACTAGGACATGAAGCGGTTTTTTACCGCGATTTTCGGCTACTTTTGACGGGTGGGAACCCACGCCGTCGTGCGTCCACCAACCTGCTCGCGGATGACCTGTTCGCCCTCATGAATGTCCCCGCCGCGCTGCCCGCCCCACCGCACATGGAAAATCCAGCTTTTCGGGAAGCGCTCGTAGTCCGCATCAACTTCCGAAGCGAGAACGGCCACATCATGAATGGCCTTATGAAGCTCTTCAACTTCTTGCTGCGAGAGAGATGACGCATGCCGCTTCGGCGCGATGCCCGATTGATAGAGGACTTCATCGGCGATCCAATTGCCGATGCCGGAGAGGAATGCCTGGTTCAGCAGCAGCGCCTTGATCGGCGTATTGCGACGCTTCATCTTCTCCTTCAACTCTTCGGCAGAGGGAAGCTCATAGAGCACATCGGGGCCGAGCGCGGAGATCGCCTTGTCCTGTTCTGGGCTGGTGGAGAGCCAGACCCGCGATAGGCGGCGGGGATCGGCCATCGCGGCGGCATGATCGTCGGTGGTGCGGATCAGCAGCTTCAGATACTTGGGAAGGCCGTTCTCATCGTACTTGTGCCCCTTGTTCTGCTTATAGTGGACCGCCTCTTGGCTTCCTTCAGTCAGGTCGAGCACTGCGCCGCTCATGCCGAGATGGGCCGCAAGGATTCCCCGGTCGCCAAGCTCCAGCCAGAAGTACTTGCCCTTGCGTCCGGTTCCGGTGATCTCCGCGCCTGTGAGTTGGGCGATGATCGCTTCGGGGGGCGCGCCCTTCAGCACGATCTCATCGGGCGGAACCACTGCTTCCTCGATGACGCGGCCCTTTAGCACACGGTCCAGCAGACGGCGGGCCGTCTCGACTTCCGGCAACTCAGGCATGGTGCCTAGTCTACGGAAGGCGCTGGTCTATTTACCGTCGAGAAGGCCGATTTCCGCCACGACCGGCAGATGATCAGAGCCCAGGTCGGGGCCGACCTGACAATCGGCTGCCTTCAGGTCTGAGGAGAGCCACAGGTGGTCGATGCGGATCATCGAGCGATCCTTGGAGAATGTGTAGCCAAGCCCCTTGCCGCTCTGGGCGAATGCGTTTCCGTATTGGGCCAGCATCTCACGGTAGAGCCCGTGCCGGGGCGGGGTGTTGAAGTCGCCGCCAAGAACTGTGGGCCAGTCACGGCGGCTGCCGATCTCCAGCGTGGAAGCCAGATACTCGCTGCGGACCTGCTGATCTTCGGCCAGCCTCGACAAGCCCTTGGTCGGCTGCGGGGCGGGCCAGTGGACCGAGGCGACCCACAAGGGGCGCGGCGCACCGACTTCGACGGCCAGCACATCGCGGTTCAGGCGTCCGCCCATCGGGATCGACTGCTCGCGCCCCAGCGGAAACCGGGAGAGGATGGCCACTTCTCGGCGGATCGCTCCGTGCCAGCCGTCCAGGCGGGTCAAGAGCTGCTGGCCTATGTTCTCCGTGCCGTTGACCTCCTGAAGGCAGATGACATCGATCTCTTCGGCCTCAATCCATTCGGCCAAACGCCGGAGGTCGGCTTCATCTCCGGCGACATTGAATGTGGCTACCTTTACAAAGGGCTTCGGTTTTGCCCCGAGGCGAAGCGGGGGCATCCAGCCGAAGAGCGGCCAAGCCGCAAGCAGCGCCGCCACCGCATGAGCTGCCAGCCAGCGTCCGCCCTGCCATAGGCTGATGAAGACAAAGAGGAGGGAAGCGGGCAGATAGAAAACGGGCGGCCCGAGTGTAAGCACGGCAGCGGGCATGAAGGTTTGCGAAAGGGCCGGAGCAATGAAGAGGAGGACCGCAAGCCAGGCCAGGTGCAGGGCCAGCACCGTCCGCTTCGACTTCTTGCGTCTCTTCTTGGGCTTCTGTTCAGCCGCAGGCAACGCCTCTCCTCACCGCTCCTGAGAATAGTTCATTTTCTTAATCTTGCGGGTCGAGTGGCGTTCCTAACAGCTTCCTCATAAACGCTTAGTAGATTGGGCGGTGAGGTGGCATGAACATGAAGTACAAGATTGTGCTGATCACAACTGGCGCTGTTGCGGCCGGCATTGGCATGGCGTATGCGCAGAGGCGGCAGCCGCCATTCACCCAGCCCTCATCAGGCGGCTATAAGAATGAGGTGAAGATCACAGTCTCCAGTGATCGACGGCTGATCGAGAGCAACGGTATTCCTGATCACAAGACGGGAAGCTTCCCGGGGGCGGGCAATCCGCACGCAATCACACCGCAGAACCACCGATTCACAGTGCCGGTCGAGCCCAAGGCGGCGGAGCAGGTGACCGTGCTTGGGCTTCAGGATTTTGGGATCGCGGTGAACGGCATTCCGTTTGATCCGAGCGCGGCGGAGTGGTGGAACGGAAACCGTGCCTGGCAGTACGAGCCCATGTACAACCGAAGCCTGGGCATCGACCTGAACAATGCCCATGTTCAGCCGACCGGCGCATACCACTACCACGGCCTGCCGCAGGATCTTCTCAAGCGGCTGGAAGCGGGGTCGAAGATGGTTCTGGTCGGATGGGCGGCAGACGGCTTTCCGATCTATGGCCCGCTGTGCCCCAGCGACCCCAATGATCTGGAGAGTCCGCTTAAGAAAATGACCTCCAGCTATCGGCTCAAGTCCGGGAATCGGCCGTCGGGAAGCGGCCCCGGCGGGCGATATGACGGCACATTCACAGCGGACTATGAATACAAGTCTGGCAGTGGAGACTTGGATGAATGCAATGGCCGCTATGGCAAGACCGCTGAGTTTCCCGATGGCACCTACTACTACGTCCTGACGGAGAATTGGCCGATCATTCCGCGCTTCTATCGGGGCACTCCCGACCCCAGTTTCCAGCGCGGGCCTGGAGGACCGGGCGGCCCTGGCGGAAGGGGTGGACGGCCGCCCCGACGCGGCGGATTCACTGGCGGCGGAGAGTAATCTAGCGGCCCTGCAATGAAGCGTCTCGCGCTCTTCATTCTCCTTCTGTGGGCAGCGGCCTTCGCCGCTGCCCACGATCTGGACATCACCAGTGTTCGGGTGGTGCTGGAGGAGGACGATGTGCTGGTCTCGGTCCAGGCGCCTATTGCAAAGCTCAACGGCGTCGAGCCGAAGGCCGCCATCGCCGGTCGCCTTCAGCTTGACTTGGATGGACAACTCTTCGAAGCCGAATCGGTCACCCACATGATCGACGAAGAGCATCAGATTGTCATCTGGCAGGGAACGGGGAAGGGCAGGCCGGAGTCGGTCCGGCTGCGCGAGCCCATCTTCGATGACTCGATCACCTACTTCTCGGTTTTCCGCGATGGCCGGCTTGATGCCGATGAACTGGTGGGGAGCGAGCCGCCCATCAGCACGACTTCCGTGATCGGAAAGTTCATCTACGAAGGCATCCGGCATATCATGATCGGACCGGACCACATCCTCTTCATCATCGCGCTTCTGCTGCTCGGCGGAACGCTGGTCCAGGTGCTCAAGATTGTGACCGCCTTCACCATCGCGCACAGCATTACGCTTTCGCTGGCTGCCACCGGTGTTGTGCATCTTTCTGGCCGCATAGTTGAACCAATCATCGCGCTTTCGATCATTGTCGTGGCGGTCGAGAACCTCCGTCCGCGCAAGACCGAGGAAGAGAAGAAGAAGGATTATCGGGTCTGGATCGCGTTCGGATTTGGCCTGATTCACGGCTTCGGCTTTGCGGGTGTGCTGGCCGAAGTCGGCCTGCCGAGGCAGTCGGTGGGCTGGGCGCTGGCTTCCTTCAACATCGGAGTCGAGGCGGGGCAGGCGGCCATCGTCCTTGTCTTGCTGCCCCTGATCACGCTTCTGGCGAAGGAGAAGCCCTCCGCGCACGAGCGGCTGGTGGTGGTCGGATCTGCCTGCGTGGCGATCATGGGAGCCTACTGGCTCTTCGAACGGGTCTTCGCCTGATCGTTGCGGAGAGTATCATCCGCCGATGCGCGGTTCGCCGGGCTTTATTGAAGGAGAGATTCGGATCGATTTTTGGCGGCTGTACCGGCGCATGTTGCCGTACTTTACAGTCCTCGTCATCGGTGCTTGGCTCGGCATGGCCCTGGCCGAAAGGCAGCGGGTGCTTGTCGGTTCGTACAGCGATTTGATCGGCCTTGCGATCCTTGTCGGCACGTTCTTTGGCTTCATGGCCCTTCTCATCTGGCTCTTGGCCGCGGTCTATCCGACGGGCGTCGGAGCAGATGGCATGCGCAGCTACGACCTGTTTGGGTTCTATCGCGAGATGCGTTGGGATGAGATGCGGAAAGTCTGGTACCGAAACATTCTCGGCATTCCCGTCATCTGCTGCACCCGTTCCAGCTGGTTTGATATGGTTTGCATCTCTCCCACCGCCAAAGATCTGCCGGCGGCTCAGGCGCTGTTGGGCGAGTACGTTCCGCTTGGCCACTCGATCCGCCCGCTGCTGATTGAGCATGGGCTTTTGGATGAGAGTGCTGCATCTGAGCAGGCGCTCAGCATGTATCGATAAAATGACAGCATGTCGTTTGTGCCGCTTTTCGCCACGAGCCTTCTGATGCAGACCGCCCAGCATGTGGCCACCACTCCGGTAGATCGCCTAGGCGAAGCGTGGTGGAAGGATCGTCATGAGCGCTGCGTCGAGATGACCCGTCAGGGCGGCATTGATGTCGTCTTTCTGGGCGACTCGATCACTCAGGGATGGGAGGGCGCAGGCAAGCAGGCGTGGGACGAGCACTTCGCGCCGCTGAATGCGGGCAACTTTGGGTTCAGCGGAGACCGCACCGAGCATGTGCTGTGGCGGCTTGAGCATGGCGAGATCATGGGACTCGACCCCAAGCTCATCGTCATCATGATCGGCACCAACAACATCGGCCACGGTTCCTCCAACCCGCAGCAGACTGCTGATGGAGTGGGGGCCATCGTCACGAAGCTCCGCGCCGGCCTTCCGAATGCGGACATCCTTCTGCTGGGCGTCTTCCCGCGAGGCGAGGCGCCCGATGACGTCATGCGCCAGCGGGTCGGTGAGGCGACCGCGCTCTTCTCTCCGCTGGGCGACAAGAAGGGCGTTCACTTTCTCGATATCAGCTACGCCTATCTGCGGCCCAGCAGCACGCTTCGCGTGACGATGATGCCGGACCGCCTGCATCTCAATGAAGCGGGCTACGCAGTCTGGGCGGAGGCGATTGTGCCGGAGATGCGGCGCATCCTAGAAAAGAAATGAACCAGGACCACAGGCTTTTTGGAAGGGTTCTCCAACTGGTGGGCAGCGGCCTCATCCTGCTCTGTGTAGCTCTGCTTTTCAACTCGATAAGCGACGCGCAGACTCCGAGGTCCTATAACCGAGGGGACACCCTTTCCAAATTGGCCGCACACGGCGAACAGATCGATCTGGACGAGATGACCCGGGAGCAGTCCTTCAATTCGTTTATGGACGTGACCGCTGTCTCGACCGGCCTTTTGGGCTTTGTCGTGGTCGTTATCGGCACCCTGATGGCCTCGGATAAGAAGGTTGGCGCGAGGCAGTCGGTCGCTCAGATCAGCGGCAAGTGCCGAGGCTGCGGAGCGGCGGTCGGACAGGGCGCGAAGTGTCAGCACTGCGGCACTCAGGCTCCATGAAGAACGACGACCGAACTCCGACAGAGAGGGCGGGGCGAATCCTCCAGTACGTCGGGATGGCGCTCTTCTTCATACCGTTCATGGTCATCCCGCTCGGCATCGCTTGCGCGGCAGCGACCATGGGCGAGGGAAGCGTTGGGGTACCCAAGGTCTTTGTGGCTGGCCCGGCCTCCATGTGTGTGGGTTTCGGCGGCTTCGCCTTGATCGCCATCGGCGGCATCATGTCGCGGGGTGCCCAGACGCGCGTCCGGCTGGAGTCATCCTGGCCGACCGATCCCGGCCACCAGGCAGAGCCGACAGTCAAGCATGAGTATCCTCCGGTTGAGCGTCGCGGACGGTGCCAAAGCTGTGGAGCGCCTCCCAGCAGCGGCAAGCGGTGCGACTATTGCGGAACCTACTACTGAGATGACCGCCTCTCCCGAAACCACAACCCTTTGGCGACCCGTGGGGACCGCCGAGCTGGAATTGATCCGGCAGAGCGGTGGGTTTCCACCGCGACTGCCCGGTCAGCCGATCTTCTATCCGGTGCTGAACCGCGAGTACGCCATCGAGATCGCCCGGGATTGGAATACGAAGGACGCCGCCTCCGGCTATGCGGGCTACGTCACTGAGTTCGATGTGCTCACCGAGTTTCTAAGCCGCTACGAAGTCCAGACCGTCGGTGCATCCCGCCATCAGGAGTACTGGATTCCGGCCGAGGACCTCCCGCTGTTCAATCAGGCCATCGTCGGCGGGATTCGGGTGGTGGACGAGTTTCGCGGAGACGGCGCTTGAATCCGATCTACATCATCACCGGACCGCCGGGAGCGGGGAAGACCACGCTGAGCACCGAGTTGATGCGCCGCTATGAGTACGGCATCGCCATCCCGGTGGATGACCTGCGGCTGTGGGTGGCTTCTGGGCTCTCGGATGCCATCGAGTGGAGCGACGAGACCGCCCGGCAGTTCGAGGTCGCCGAAGACGCTTTCTGCCGCATCGCCCGGTGCTACTGGGAGAACGGCTTTGCCGTGGCCATCGACCATTGCCGCAACATCCCGCGGCTGGACAAGGTGATCGCCGACTACATGCCCGACCTGCCCGTGCGGCGAATCTGCCTGCTGCCTCGCCTCGAGATCAATATCGAGCGCAATCGAATGCGGACCAACAAGGATTTCGACCCGGAACTGCTGGAGCCGATCATTCGCGGTATGACAGACCAGTTTCGCGAGAAGGCCACGGAGGAGTGGACTCTGGTTGATTCCGGGACTCTCTCACCGGCTGAAGCCGCAGACCTTATTTTCTCGTCTGAATTGCCATGAGGCCCGGTTGTGCAGCGCAGTCTTGGCAAACGCGTAGGAGAGATAGCGCCGCAGGGCCCGATTCACCCGCTCGTCCTGTCTGCGTTGTAGTAATCTTGCTTCGAGCGGCCTGCCCGCTTACCGCCATCTAAAAGATCCCGGGGATACCATTGAGTCGACATTCACACAGCCACGATGAAAATCAGCGCATGCCCTATGCGAAGTTCTTTATCGTCACAGGGCTCCAGTTCATTGCGACGCTGGGGCTTTTTTATTGGATCGCACCTACCACCTTCAAGCATGAGCTTAGCCAGCCGTGGATGCTGCTCTTCTGGGCCTTCATCCTGGGCATTCCGCTGAGCCTCTTCGAGTACATCTACCACCGGTACATGCTCCACTCGGCGGTGCTGCCGTTCATCGGCTCGATGCACCGGGCTCACACCCACCACCACGGCTTGACCAATGTCAAGGCGCCGGTTCTGGCAAAAGAGCCGGAGAAGCTGGTGCCGGTCAAGAGCGATTACCCGATCGTGGAGGAGCATCAGGAAGAGTCGATGATGTTCCCGCTCTATGCGATCTCGATCTTCAACGCGATTTTCCTCATCCTTCTCGCTCTGCCGTTCAAGCTTCTGTTCCCGGGCCAGCCGGTCATCTTGGGGACGCTCTGCACCGTTCTCTTTGCGTACACCGGATACGAGGTGTGGCACGCGATTCTGCACCTTCCGTACGACCGTTTCTGGAAGCCGCTCATGGATGGCCCGCGCACCCGAAAGGTTTCGCGCTACGTCTACAGCTTCCACCTGATGCACCACTGGCGGCCGAGCATCAACCTCGCGGTTGTCGGATTCTGGGGCTGGGCGGTTTGGGATCACCTGTTCCGCACGCACCGCCGTCCGAACAACATTCCCCTCCAGGGCAGTCAGGTCAACTACAACGACGTGTGGATGAAGAAGCCTGTCTGGCCGATCTCCATGCTCGACAAGTGGCAGGGACCGATCTACAAGTGGTCTCGCCGCGTTGAGCAGAAGTGCGCTCGCATTTTCCTGCGCCGCAAGCAGGAACAGTAAAGCTTCTTCCGCTTGGATAGACTAAGGCCGTGATCGCAATAGCGCTCGCGGCCTTAGCTTTTGCCCAGCCGCTCACCAACGCCCACTCACACAACGACTACACCCGCTCACGCCCGCTGGAAGAAGCGCTGGAGCAGGGATTCTGCAGTGTTGAGGCGGACATCTTTCTGGAGGAGGGTGAGTTGCGGGTGGGGCATGATCGGGAAGATCTGCGCCCCGGCGTGACGCTGGAGCGCATGTATCTCGACCCACTGTGGGAGAGGTTCCGAGAGAACGACGGCTGGATTCACGAGACGCCGGGAGTCGAAGTGATTCTGCTCGTGGATATCAAGACCGACGGAGAGCAGGTGTGGCGGGTTCTGCGGCCTGAATTGGAAAAGCGGAGGGCCATGCTGGCGACGGGAGACTACGGCTCGGGCGCAGTGCGTGTGGTGATCAGCGGCGACCGGCCGATAGCGACTCTACTGGCGGATGAGGCGCATCTGGCGGGAGTGGACGGCCGTCTGCCCGACCTGCGTGGGCCGCAGTACAGCTATGCCCAGATGCCGATGGTCAGCGCAAGCTGGCTGGGCGAATTCACCTGGCTGGGCCGCGGCGAGATGCCGGAGCTGCAGGCGGCGCGTCTGCGGTCGCTCGCACGCCAGGCCAAGATGCGCGGGCAGGTGCTCCGGTTCTGGGCGACGCCCGACACACAGGCCATGTGGGGAACCCTTCGCGAGGCCGGAGTCGGCCTCATCAACACCGACCGTCCCGCCGACCTCGCGGCGTTTCTGCGTGAGCCATGAGCCTGATCGTCTTGAGCCAGGCTTCGCCGCGGAACGGGCCTTCCGTGGCCGAGAGCAACCTGCAGCGGCTCACCGACGCGGCGCGGGCCGCTGGATGTACGGTGCGTGCCATTCCGAGGAATTTTGCGGAGGTTTCTCCGGGCGAGGTGCTGGAAGGGCTGCCTTCTGGCGATGCGGTGTTTGTTGGGTACTTCTCGGGGTGGCCGTTTTACGAGGCGCTTGATGAGGCGGCGGGTGAGCGCGGCGTCCGGCTGGTCAATGACCCGGCGGCATCGCGCCGGGCGATGGAGTTTCGCGAGTTCTATCCCCTCATCGCAGACCTTACTCCGAGGAGCGTGTTTCTGGATTCTGCGGAGGCCTGCGCGGAGGCGGAGCGGCTGGGGTTTCCGCTGTTTCTCAAGGGCGGCATCAAGTCGCTCAAGGAGCAGGGATGGAAGGCGTGCATCGCCGCCGACGGGGAAGAGCTGCGCCGCAAGTTTGCCGAAGGGGCTGTGTTGGCGCGTCAGGTCGCGCCGCTGCGACCGTGCCCCGGGCTGCGGGCCGATTTTCCGGCCAGCCGGGAGTACCGCGTGTTTCTGAATGGGGAGCGGGTGATCGGTTCCGGCTTCTACTGGGGCGGGCGCGATCCACTGGGCGAGTTGACGCCCAAGGAGCGCCAAGCCATCGCTCGGCTGGCGCAGGAGGCCGCTCGCCGCATCGCATGTCCTCTGATGGCGGTGGATGTGGGGCAGGTGGAATCGGGCGAGTGGATCATCATCGAGGTCGGCGACCTTCAATACTCCGGCGTCACCCAGATCTCACCGCACGCCTTCTGGCAGCACCTTTCCTCCAATATCGAAAAAATGTATTGACATTTGTAACGTCCAGACGACTCCGGTCGTCTAGGGGTTTGACGACACAAGTCGTCTGGCGTTCGGACCCAGGCCGGCGGGTCCGGCGCCGATTGGAGAAAACGATGAATAAAATGACGATTCTCTACGCCGGGCTTCTCGCCCTTGCCGCATCTGGAGTCGCCTACGCGCAGGCTGGTGGCGGGCAGGCTGCGGGCGGTGGTTCAGCGCTGCATAACTACGGAAGCGACGGACACCCGATGGATCGGACAGTCCGCCGCCTTGGCACCCTAAAGCCCGTGGTGCTGGACGACCTCAACTACGCCCAGATCTGCCTGACGGGATTCAGGGGGGCGATATTCAACCAGCGAATCAAGACCCTGAAAGGGGAATACGCTCTGCACGAACAGCTCCGCGTGGTGAACATGTGCACCGACGTGGAACTCCGCACCCCGGAACAGGCTGCCAGTTACAAGGAAAAGTACTACGGCGACCGCCTTAAGAATCTGGATGACCACGCCTACGATCCGCTGCGGGCCGCTCAGAGTCGCATCAATCACCTGGCGCATGTGTCGCCCGAGAAAGAAGCCGAGATCAAAAAGCTGGAGCGCAGGCTCTGGTCTGAGATTGGGGCAAAGATCGACCGGTACACCGACCAGGGCATTCCTGCGGCAGAGCAGTGGGTGCTGTGGGGGCAGGACGTCCGGATGGCCGCCGACCAGGTGGGCCAACT
Organism: uncultured Fimbriimonadaceae bacterium; assembly: GCA_965652385.1. GTDB lineage: Bacteria > Armatimonadota > Fimbriimonadia > Fimbriimonadales > Fimbriimonadaceae > JBGSIR01. Next base: position 138,571 of record CBFGUV010000002.1, on the reverse strand, counting down.
CTTGAACGACGAGCAGCGGAAAGAGTGGAATGCGATCTTGACCGACTATTCCGCCCGGTTGGATCAGGTCGTGAAAGACTGGAAGACCCCCAAGTCTTGATGACACTCTCATAACTGATGCTTTCCGAACTGAAGACTCTCTCCAGGAATCTTGCCGGCCAGTTCGGATTTTTCGATTGATGAAAGATCTCAGATGAAGAAGAAAACAGGAATAGGACAGGCCGAACTCGACCTTCTCATCCATATTGCCGAAAACGGGCCGCTTACAGTGCGGAAAGCACAGGAGTCCTTCGGCGAACCGCGCGGGTATGTCCGCACGACAGTGCTGCAGATGATGGAGCGGCTGCGGGCGAAGGGGCATCTCGCCCGGGAGAAGGGAGCGGAAGGACTGGAATACGCCGCTGTGCAGACCGCAGAAGAGATCAAACGCGACCAGATCAAGGGCTTTGTGCGCTTCACTCTCCAGGGCTCGGCATCTCCGCTCGTTGCCTATCTTGCGGAGATGGATGAGATCAGCGAAGAGGATTTGGCCCAGTTGAGAAAGATTGTTGAGGATGCCAAGAAGAGGGGCGGGTCGTGACGCTGGGCGAGTTGGGTTGGCTCGTTTTGGAGCGGCTGGCCTGGTCGCTGGCGGCATTTACTCTCGCGGCAGGAGCCGCCTGGATTGTCGGACAGGCTCCTCGGCTGAGCCCGGCTCTAAAGGCATGGGCATGGCGGCTTGCCCTCTTGCAGGCGGTGCTGGTTTTGACATTCAATCTGGGATGGGCGATTGCCCTGCCGAGTTTGGGACAGGGAAGCCCATCGAGCGCAGATTCGCCCCTTTCGAGTGCGCTGGGGGCCGGGCTCGGCGCCTTCTGGATTTTCATCGCGGGATCGATGCTGGTCAATCTCGGTCGATCCGGAATCCAAACGGCGCGGATGGTGGCCCGCCTGCCTTTGATGGAGACGCCGGACAGCTTCCGGCGCTTCGAAGTGGACTTCCGGCTTCAAGAGACGCTGGCCGCGCCGATGCTGGCTTTGACTCCGCTCCCGGCCGTCGTCGCACCTTCTTGGTGCTGGCAGAAGTCAGAGACGGCCCGCCTGGCTCTGGAACATGAGAAGGCGCACTTGCGGCGCGGTGATGTTCAGTGGCAGGTGCTCGGATTTCTGGCCGCCGGCCTGTTGTGGGTGCATCCGCTGGCGCGGCTGGCCTATCGTGAACTGATCTTTTGGCAGGAGTGCGCCGCTGATGAAGAGGCCATAGCCGAGCTTCGATGCCCGCCGGATGTGTATGCCGAAGCGTTGCTGAAGATTGTCAGCCAGTCTGGAGAATCCGCTCTTCCGACGGCTGTCGGATTGGGGATGCAGGCACAGCGGCTCGGCCGGAGGATGGAGGTGGTCCTTAGGCGCTCCCGACGCAGTTCGTGGATCGTTGCGCTGGCGGCGATTCTGTTGCTGGCAGGCGCGCTGATTCCGTGGCGAGTGGTTCGCTCGGAGGCCTCCGCCGTCCAATCGCCTCCGCCAAGCCGAGGCGGCGGAGCGGCCGTTCATCCCTTCTGACTATCCACACCCATCGCCCCCGGCGGGCTGAGGATGTCGATGATGAGGGTGTCTTCCAGCGCATCCACGCCGTGAGGGAAGTTGGAAGGAAGGACAATCACGGTTCCGCCCTCGACGATCTCCTCACGGTAGCCCGCCTCGCCCTCCGTCCCCAAACGCCACTTCACGCGTCCGGAGACGATGTACGCCACCTGCTCATTCTCATGCGAGTGCGTGGCGACGTGGCACCCCTTCTCAAGCTGAACATGGGCCAGCAAAATGCGCTCTCCCTCAACCTTCGTGCGGGTCAGCAGAGGGATCGGGTTGTCGCTGGCCGTATCGGCGAGTCGGTGGATCGTGGCGGTCATGGGGTGATGCTACTCACACTGCTGAGGTTAGATCCAGAGACTACTCATTCATTTTGGGCAACAAACCTGAGTGATGTGTCGCATCTTTCTGAATGCGTTGCAAGATATCCTTCTGCAATTGGAATAGACTGTCAATATACTCTTCAAAAGTACGGCGCGTAAAAAGCATGAGTCTCGACCTGTCTATCATAAATTTTTGAATGTGGTCAAAACCCATGCTTTCTAAGAAAACCGCTTCCTCAACAGTGGATAACTCTGGATACCCGTCAATATTTACTTTCGGACTCCTAATATGATAGTAAGTGGTCGTGAGCCAATGTGTCTGCCACACAGAATGCGGCTCGTGAACAATTAGTAGGCCCAGGCCATCGCGTTCTTCTAAAGAGCAAATGCCAAGAGAGAGAGAGCCTATAATCTCTAAGAATTGATCGTCATTGCTTTTCCAGTCGCACCTTTTTTCAAAAAGAGTATTGAGGATCGGGATCATTATTGACTTCTCAAAGAAGATTTGATCCATTCCAAAGATGCATGTTAGGAATTCATTACTCATTGCGTTGAGTGAAGATACATTTAACAGATATTCAGAGCCTTCAGGATTCTTAAACTGCCTTATAAAATAATCTGCTGCAAAGTACTCCTGAAACGAGCGGTGAGTGAATGTGTATTGGAGTCCATCTTGTATTAACATACAAGTATTTTTAATATTGTCAGAAACAAATTCCAGAGGGTCAGCTTGTATGTTTACCGTGTTTAAAGCGTCTCTCATGTACTCAATTAGTTGACTTTCGGTAAAACTAAACTCTCTTCTCGTATATGTTGCTAGGCAGAATGCGCCAAGTGCATTTGAAAAGTCGTCAATAGCTAGTTTGCTTTTGAATAGGCGTTTGAACGATCCCTTGGATGAATCGTGCTGAGAGTATAACGCTTCAAAAGCAAATTTATAGAAGAGGTGCTTTTTCCCAGGCATTTCTGCGTGTGTGCCATACACAATCAACATAATAACTGTCATGAGTGGTATTTCCAGAAACGTGCGATGCTTATTGAAATACTCTTCGTCAAGATCAGAGAGGAATTTGGCCTTGGTATCTGTTGAATAGTAGAGTTTTGACACTAGCTCTCTGCAACTGGTCAGTGTCATCGGCATAATATTAAAAATCCTTAATGACTGTAGGCGTTCTAGCCTCACGTCTGGCCTCGATGAGATGACTATAGTGTTTTTGTTGTAGTTAGGAATGAATGTGTCTAGCTCGCCTAAAAGCCAATCTAGCTGTTTTTCGTTGATTTCGTCTGCGCCATCTAGGAACACTGAGTAGTGTCCTGACCGGAGCATATTCTTAAAGTCACTGATGTGTAGCGGGGATTCGAATTTATTGAATACATCATAGAGCACTTCAATAAGGGGAGCGTTTATGTCTTGTGGTATGGACCTGAGCTCGACAAAGATTGGTAATTTGTTTTGGGATACAAGGCTCTCAATGAAGAAGTACTTCATCAAGGTGGACTTTCCACAGCCTGCCGTGCCTCGCAGGAGCACGGGTGAATGTGGCGTGATGCTGGATAATGTCGACTGATATTCTTGTTCGCGATGCTGTAAGAGTGGGGCCACATATATCTCTGGCAATGGTATTGGCGAGTTGTGGTCTATGATAGTTTTAATGTAGCCGTAGTTCTGTATCGCTGCCTTAAGATAATCTTGGTAAACAAGTCCTAGGCTAGTTTTTATTTTTGATTCAACTCGATTTTTGAGTTTAGGGAGACCATCGAGGAGCCTCGTGACAAGTGAATCTACAGGTTTTGAAGAGTATAAATCTGCAAGTGATTCATTCATGAGTGAGAGTGTATATTAGACATGCTAGTTTTTGTCCATCTATCTGTGGATGCCCAAAAAAAGCTGCAGCACTCGTGAATGCTGCAGCTCTGAAACGATATGAAGCGTTACTTTAGAAGTCCATTCCACCCATGCCGCCCATTCCCGCGTGGGGATCGGCGGGCATGCCGCCCTTCTTCTCTTCCTTCTTCTCGACAACCAGGGCCTCGGTGGTGAGGACCAGGCCGGCGATGGAAGCGGCATTCTGGATGGTGGAGCGGGTGACCTTGGCCGGATCGACGATGCCGGCCTTGAGCAGGTCGACCATCTCGCCGGTGGCGGCGTTCAGGCCGTGGCCCGCCTTGCTGTCGCGCACCTGGCCGACGATGACGCTGCCCTCGAGGCCTGCGTTCTCGGCGATGGTGCGGAGCGGCTGCTCCAGGGCGCGCTTCACGATGTTGACGCCGGTCAGCTCGTCGCCTTCCAGGCCCGTCTTGTTCAGCTTCTCGGCCGCGCGGAGCAGGGTGGTGCCGCCGCCCGGGACGATGCCTTCTTCAACCGCGGCTCGGGTGGCGCTCAGGGCGTCCTCGTAGCGGTGCTTCTTCTCCTTCAGCTCGGTCTCGGTGCTCGCGCCGACCTTGATGACGGCGACGCCGCCGGAGAGCTTGGCCAGCCGCTCCTGCAGCTTCTCGCGATCATAGTTGCTGTCGGTGTTCTCGATCTGGCTCTTGATCTGGCCGATGCGGCCCATGACGTCGTTCTTCTTGCCCGCGCCCTCGATGATGGTCGTGTCTTCCTTGGTGATCACAACCTTCTTGGCGGTGCCGAGCATGTCGAGCTGGACGTTCTCAAGCTTCTGACCGAGGTCCTCGCTGACGAAGGTGCCGGCGGTGAGCACGGCGATGTCTTCGAGCATGGCCTTGCGGCGGTCGCCGAAGCCCGGAGCCTTGACGGCGGCGATCTGCAGCACGCCGCGGATCTTGTTCAGAACCACGGTCGCCAGAGCATCGGCGTCGATGTCCTCGGCAATGATGAGGATCGGCTTGCGGGCCTGAGCGGCCTTCTCCAGGAACGGCAGGAGATCCTGCGCGCTGCTGATCTTCTTCTCATGGATGAGGATCAGCGGGTTCTCCATGACAGCCTCCATGCGCTCGGGGTCGGTCACGAAGTAGGGGGAGATGTAGCCGCGGTCGAACTGCATGCCCTCGACGATCTCGACCGAAGTCTCGCGTCCCTTGGACTCTTCAACCGTGATGACGCCGTCCTTGCCGACCTTGTCCATCGCGTCGGAGACCTGCTCGCCGATCTCATCGTCGTTGCCGGCGATGGTGGCGACGAAGCGGACCTGCTCCTTGTCCTTGACGGGCTTGGAGGTCTTCTTGATCTCGTCGATGACGATGGCCACGGCCTTGTCGATGCCGCGCTTCACCGCGATCGGGTTGCCGCCGGCAGCGACGTAGCGCAGGCCTTCGTTCACGATGGCCTGAGCCAAGACGGTGGCGGTGGTGGTGCCGTCGCCCGCAACATCGTTGGTCTTGCTGGCGACTTCCTTGCAGAGCTGGGCGCCCATGTTCTCATAGGCGTCATCAAGCTCGACTTCCTTGGCGACAGTAACGCCGTCCTTGGTGATCGTGGGGCTGCCCCACTTCTTGTCGAGGACGACATTGCGTCCCTTGGGGCCGAGGGTGACCTTCACCGCATCGGCAACCTTGTTGACGCCGCGCTCAAGCGCACGTCGTGCGTTTTCATCAAATAAAAGGGTTTTTGCTGGCATGTTGTTTTTTAACTCCGTAAAAGTTGGCAGTCAGCAGTTGGCAGTTGGCAGTTCAGATCAAAACTCATCTGAATACTCCGCTGAATCTTCGCGCACTGTTGATTTGCTTTCGAGATGCCGGAGGAATGCCGTGAGCATGCGTCCGATCTCGAAGGCTTCCTGCCTGACCGCTGTGAGGCTTGCTTCAGCAGCAATCTCAAGGCGAAGGGCAAGTTCAATAAGCGTGCGAAGCTCGTAGCTGGAGCCGACAGATATGCGAATGAAATGGGCGAAGGAACGGGCGCTTTCGCGGCCATAACCTTCGGCGATGTTGGCGGGAATTGAAACAGCGGCTCTCTTGAGTTGACTGCTGAGTCCGAATTTCTCGTCAGACGGCAATTCCAGGCAGAGCCGGTAAACCTGCTCCACCAGGGCCATGCTTCGAGTCCAAACTTGCAGCTTTTCATATCCAAAAGGTTCGCTGGACATTCCTCTATCGCTTACCCAAATCTGCTTACTGCCAACTGCTTACTGCTGACTAGTTGAGCACTGCGTAGATCTGGTCTTCGTCGAGGATCGTGTACTCCTCGCCGTCGAAATTGACTTCGTTGCCGCCGTACTTGCTGAAGAGCACGCGGTCGCCGACTTTGACGCTGAGCTTGTTGCGGTCGCCGCTGTCGAGGACTCGGCCCTCGCCCACGGCGATGACCTTGCCTTCGCTCGGCTTCTTCTTGGCGCTGTCCGGCAAGATGATTCCGCCGGCGGTCTTCTCGTCGGCCTCAACAACCTGAACGACGACCTTATCTCCGAGGGGACGAATGTTTGCCATCGTGATATTGACTCTCTACTGTAGTTTTGAGGGAAGGGAGTGCGCTGGCACTCTCTGCCCTCGACTGCTAATAGTTTGCTTCGGAAGCCCCCTCAGTTTCAAGGCAAATTGGCAGAATTGGGCCGAGAGTGCCAAACGGTTACAGGCTCCTGATCCGCAGGGTTGCGGGCAGGGTGGCGGCTCCGCCGAAGGCGATGCGGACCTCCGCATCAATGGAAGCGCCCGCCGGAACAGCCGCCAGGGGAACCTGAACCCCGTTCTTTCGCCCATGCTCCAGCGGCGGAATGATGCCCCGAATGCCTGAGGGCTCGGCGTGGATCGCCCCGTGAAAGACCCCGCCGGTATTGCGCGCCACAATCTCGGCGACCACCTCCAAATCGCGGTCGGAAGGGTTCGTCAATTCCAGGGAGTAGCGGGCATCCACGCCCCACAACCCGCGGTTGGTCCGGCTTGGACCATCGTGGAGCGAGGAGGCGGCTTCGCCGAAGACCTCCTGGTCCGGTCCGCCGGATTCGCAGAGGCCGATCTCCGTAGTGCCGGCAACGTTGATGGCTTCGCCGGGACGCGCACACAGGGAAGAGAAGGGCCAGCCGCCGCGGGGATGCACCTGCAATTCCGCGCAGGGGCTGGCAAAGTCCGGCACGGGAGCGTCTTCGCTGCTGGCATAGCTCTGCAGCGTGAAGGCGGCGCCCGGTTCGCCGATCATCTGAACTTCGCACAGCGCTCCCAACAGGCGGCGGTTGGGCACGATATGGCTGGGAGGAACGGGGCCGCCTTCACCGAAGAGATGGAAGCGGGCCAGTTCCATGCCGACGTGATAGTAGTTGGGGTGGATCAAGGCCGCACCGGTCCGCCGCTCGATTTCGGCCCCCTCCACCTGCAGCCCCACCTGGAGCGGACGCCCGGCTTCGTTGAGATGCCACAGGTAGGCGCGGACCGATGCCATTCCGTGCTCATCCAGGGTTGATCTCATCCGGGCCAGCACGCAGTTCTGGTGCTTTTTGGTCAGCCTTTCCGGGCTGTCCGAAAGCAGCAGCGGACTGCTCGGCAGAGCTTCGGCATACGCCAGGGGAGTGAGGGAGGAAAAGGCATCCGCGCGGTACGGCTGCAGGCGGATGACATCTCCCATTTTCCCATTCTGCCGCAAGCCCCAGCCAATGAATCGGGCTGAGAACTGGGACGTGAGAAAAGATGGAGCTGAAAGATGATTCCCCTGCTACTCACCCTGGCAACCGCCAACCAAGATGCGATCTACGATGAGTTCGCCGAGTCCTCTATCGACATCGCCGCCCCGCTTCTCTCAGAGAGCACCCAGCGCAACGCGGTCCTCTCGCCGGCGAACATCGGGCTCACCATGAGCATGGCCGCCATGACCGCGCGGGATTCAGACCGGCAGAAGATCTTTCAATCCATGGGAATCCGCTCCAGCGATGCGGATATCCGCGCCGCCATCCAGAAGATGGCTCAGCTTGAGTGGGTCAAGCCGAAGGATGGACCGGAGGATCAGGACGCCTTCTTGACGATGGCTTTCGCCGCCTACGCCAATGAAGGCCGCAGCCTCAATACAACGGTTGCTGACCGCCTGATGCAGGCGTTCAAGGCGAAGACGGGCACGGTGGATTTTTCGAGCCAGTCAGCACTGGATGCGATCAACGCTTGGTTTGAAGAAAAGACCGAAGGGCGCGTGAGCAACCTGCTGCAAAGCAATGACTTGACCGGCACCGATGCCTTTCTCGCCTCCGCCCTTGCCGTAAAGGATCAGTGGGCGGTTCCGATGCATCCGATGGAGAAGCCGATCACCTTCACGACCGAGGAAGGGAAGAAGGTGGAGGCAGCCGCCTTCGGCACTCAGGCCCGCCTACAGGTGATCACCAAAGATGCGGCCCACTTCATAAAGCTCCCGGCGACAAACACGGGCAGCTATGTGGTGCTCGCCTATCCGCGGGTGATGACCAAGCCGCTTCAGCTCGTGCAGGACGAAGCGCTGCGCGGAGTGGGCGAGTGGAACGATCAGCTCGTGAACCTGAAGGTCCCCAAGTGGGAGTCCGAAACCAAGTGGGAGCTGAATGCATTGGTTCAGCGGCTGCAGAACTATCAGTTTGATCTTTTGGCCAATGCGCCGACGGTGCCCGACCGCTGGTTCCACTGGACCAAGTTCAGCGCCGATGAGAAGGGCTTCGAAGGAGCCGCCGCCAGCGTGGTCGGAATGGTGACCAGCGCCCCGGTCGGCCCGCCGCTCGAACTCACCTTCGACCGCCCCTTCACCTACGCCGTCATCCACGGCCCGACGCAGCAGGTGCTGATGCTCGGGGTGGTGGACGATCCTTCGGTTTAGAAATAGTCGATCAATAGAAGGCCCTGCGTGCGTCGGCTCTATCATGAGGGTGGGCCGATGCACTTGTCACTTTCTCTAGCCCTGCTTGCCTCACCGGTGCAGGCGCATCCGCTCGAAGAGTTCGCGGTGTCCTCGGTACAGTTTGCCTCTCAAGTTCTGCAGACCTCTCAAGCCAAAAATCCTGTCGTATCTCCGCTAAACCTTCACCTCACGATAGCGACGCTCGCTCAGGCGGCTTCGACGGAGGACAGGGCCGAGATACTGGCGGGATGCGGGTTAAGGGATACAGAAACAGCAGACGACACACTGCGTCTGCTGTCCCGGCTGAATGTGCCCCTGATCAAGGACAAAAAGGGAGAAGAGCTTGCATTTCTCCAACTGGGCAGCCTTCTTTTGGTCAATAAGCCTAGGCGCGCAGAACCTGAGACGAAGGCCAGATTAGAGGCTCTGCTGGAGACTCGGGTGATGGAAGTCGACTTTGGAGATAAGGGACAAATTGCTGCCGCAAACCGGTACATCGAAGAGCGTTCCCATGGGCGGTTTAAGAATGCGTTGTCTCCTTCCGCACTTGAACCTGCACTGATCGCGACAACCGCCGTAGTGAAGGATCAATGGCGGCAAAGCGGAGTAGTGGATAAGGTGCCGATGCGGTTTCAGGTGGGTGGAGAGACCGTTGATGCGCCGTCGTTCACTCTCACAACGGGAATGAACTACAGCAGTGATCAGGACAGAACATTCGTGGCGATCCCAGCAGTTCACACCGATTGTCATTTCATCGTCGGACTGCCTACGGTCGGCGCAGACGCAAAGTCTCTTTTGACAGATTCCCGGCTAAGAAGCCTTGAAGGCTATAAGTTGGCGCGGGTTAGTGCGCGCCTTCCCAAGTTGAATGTGGAGGTTGATGCCAACGTGCCGAACCTCGCTCGAGTGCTTCATGGCAAACCTCTACGGGTGACACACCCGATTCAACCTTCGGCTCTGGAAATCAGGCACAAAGTGAAGATGGTCGTAGATGAAAATGGCTTTGAAGGAGCGGCCCTGACGATAATCATGTTCACCTTGGGCGAAACGCCTAAGCTGAGTGATCCCATCCCATTCGTTGCGGATCGCCCTTTCTGCTATTCCGTCGTCCACGGCCCCACGCAGCAGGTGCTGATGCTCGGGGTGGTGGACGATCCTTCGGCCAACTAGCAGCTGAATCGCTTGGCAAACGTGCCACCCCATAATTGCCGGTTTTCGCGTCTTGATAAAGGGGAACCTGGCAGAAATGTCAGCGTATCCTCATTAAGAAGCGAGTTCTGGCACGGAATAGGCAGGTGGTGGGGCTAGAAGAGGGCTGCTGAATGAATAGCGATGCAACTCAGACGCAGGAAAGCGCGAGCGGAAGCGCTTGGCAGAGCGGCGGATTCAACGCCGTCCTGATGCCGAGCCGCGACGCGCTGGCGATGGTCCAGAGGCGATTGGCGCAGGATCTGCGGATTCTGCCGCTTTCCGTCGAAGGACGCACGCTGGTCTGCGCGGCATATGAAGGGACCGAACCGACGGCGGTTCCGCGCCTGGAATACGAATTGAACCGGCCGGTCCGCCTGATCTGGGCGACCGAGCGGTCGGTGATGCAGGGCATCCACCGCGCCTACTCGGCCATGCCCGCGCCGGAAGCCGAAGACCTGGTCTCGGCGGTCAGCCAGCGCTCGCAGCGGCGGCTGAAGCCCGCCAAGGCCGTCGAACCGAGGACGCAGAGCGGCAGCCAGCAGCCGATGCGAATCATCGCGGTCACCAGCGGTAAAGGCGGAGTCGGCAAGTCAACGCTTTCCGCAAACCTCGGCATCGCCCTCAGCCAGCAGGGCCTGCGGGTCGGGCTGATCGACTGCGATTTCGGACTCTCCAACCTCCACGTCTATCTCGGCGTCAAGCCTGAGACCTCACTGGGCGATGTCCTTGCCGGAAAGTTGCGGCCCGAGCAGGCTTTCGTCGAAGGTCCAGAGGGCACGCGGCTGCTGCCGGGAGCCTCGGGAGCTTCGGAGATGGCCGATTTGGAGCTTAAGGATTTAAAGGAGGCCGGACTCGACTTCCGCGCCCTTCAGGGACACTTCGATTTTCTGATCCTCGACACCGCCGCCGGAATCCACAAGGGCGTGATCTCCCTGCTGGAAGAGGCGGATGACGTGGTGCTCGTAATGACCCCCGACCCGAGCAGCGTGCAGGACGCTTATCTCACCGCCCGCCTGCTGGTGGAGCGGCGGCCGGACGTCCGCATCGACTGCATCATCAACGACGCGCAGGATGAGTCGTCATCGCGGCTTCTGTTTGCGAAGTTCCAGACGTTCCTCGCCAGCTATCGGCAGGCGAAGGCGCACTATCTGGGCCGGGTCTCCTCAGACCAAGCGGTGAAGAAGGCGGGGCGCACCAGGCTTCCGGTTCTGCTCACCGACCCCAATTCAAAGGCGGCGCAAGACATCAGGTTTTTGGCGCGAAAGCTGTCTAAATCGACGGCGGTCAAGCCTGAGAAGCCAGGCCTGATCTCAAAGCTATTCTCCCGGTTCGCAGCGGCTTAGCCCCTAGCGAACGTAGTGGATGAGCGGCTTGTCGAGGTTGTCCAGAAGCATCAGGGAGACCACGGGGAGGGGCCGGCCCTGGGCGACGGCGCGGGCTTCATCAAAGGAGACCTCTTCGCAGCTCATGCCGCTGAGGTCGATCCATTCGGCAAAGCTGAAGGCGCCATGCTCGGTGCTGAAGCAGGCAAGGCCGTGGATGCCGTCATAGCAGTAGCACCCGTACTTGCCGGAAGCTCCGTGCTTCAGGATGTACAGTTCCTCGGGGAACGTCTCTTCGAGCCCCAAGACAGGACATTCAAGCGTTTGATTCATCGCTCTGCTGTTACATTTATCGGCACGATTGCCGATTTCTCTATCGCCGCCCTCCTTGGCGGCATATTACATATGTACGAATGGTTGAGCGGCCAATTCGTTCCAATTGGGTCCAGATTTATGACTTCTTAAGGAAACGCTTGGTGGTGATGACGCCGGCTTCCCGCTTGCCGCGAATTTCAAGCTCGCAGGGCTGTCCGGCCTTCACCGCCGGGTCGAGGAAGGCGAAGGCGATGCCGCACTCCAGCACGGGCGAGTAGACGCCGCTGGAGACCTCGCCCACTTCCTTGTCATCCACAAAAACCTTCTGGCCGATCTGGGGGAGCCGCTTGGAGTCGAGCTTAACGCCCATCAGCTTGAGCGATGCGCCCTCTTCGCGAACCTTGTTGATATGCGCGGAGCCGAGGAATTCCTTGGTCTTCCCGATCACCCAGCCCAGCCCGGCGGTCATCGGGCTGAGTTCATCGTTCAGCTCGTGGCCGTAGAGCGGGAGTCCGGCTTCGACGCGCAGGGTGTCGCGGGAGCCGAGGCCGCAGGGAACGCCGCCCTTCTCAACTAGAGCCCGCCACAGCGCGGGAGCATCAGCGGCGCTGCAGATCAATTCGTAGCCATCCTCGCCCGTGTATCCGCTGCGGGCGGCGAAGCAGTCGATGCCGGCAATCGTGGTTTCGGTCGCTCCAAAGAGCGGAGCGGACTTGATTGCCTCGGGATTGCCGGAGATGCCGGCCAGCATCTCGACGGCCTGCGGACCCTGAACCGCGATCATGGCGGTCTCATCGGTCACATCCTGCATCTCTACGCCGAATGTGTTCTGCTCCTTCATGTGGGCGACATCCTTATCGTGGTTGGATGCGTTGACGACCATCCGGTACTCGCTCGGGCTGATCCGATAGACGATGATGTCGTCCACGACTCCGCCATTCGCATTTGGGAGCAGGGAATACTGGCCCACGCCATCCTCGAGCTTGCTCACGTCGTTGGAGGTGATCCACTCCAGATACTCCAGAACCCGGTCGCCCTTGAGGATCAGCCGGGCCATGTGGCTGACATCAAAAAGGCCGATTCCATTTCGCACGGCCTGGGCTTCGGCGATGACGCTGGTGTACTGAACCGGCATGTCGTAGCCGGCAAATTCGACCATGCGCGCACCGGCGGCAAGATGCTCGTCATGCAGGGGAGTCGTTCGGGAGGCGCTCACGCTGCGCATGTTACACTGAGCCGGGGGGCGGCGGCAGTCCGCTTTTGTTTCGATACGGGACTTCAAATAAGGACCGAACCTCCGCGATGCTCTCTACCGTCAATAGCCTGAAAGGTACACTCGCAGTTCGCGGCGAGCGTTGGGGGTTCAAGCAGTAGTGGAAGATATGGGGAAGGGCATGAATGCCAATCAGCAGAATCTCTCCGAAAAGGAGATGATGGATATGACCGCAGAGGGTCAGCGCGTCCTGGGTCAGGGCCGCGCCGACGAGGCCCTCATGCTGGCGATATCCATGCTGGAGACAAATCCGAATTTCGCGCCGGCACTGGCGCTGCAGGGCGATGCGCTGGAGAGGCTGGGACGCCACACCGAGGCGTATGCCAGCTATGAGAAGATCCTCAATCTCGGTCTGGATACCCCCCTGGATCGAATCCGCGCCGCCCACCTTCAGCGACTGATGGACTCCGCCGATCTGGAGCCCGTGACCGTGCCGTCCAGCCGACGCCAGGCGCTCTTTGCCGCCGCGGCTGCCTGTGTGCTGGTCATCTGCGCCAGCACCGGACTCGTCTTTGCGGCCCGCGGGCCGGACGCCAACGCAAAGCCGCTGGCGGTGAAGGACGAGCCGTACGTTCAGAATTTCCCCATCGCCCCCGTGCCGATTCCGGGCGCAAACACTGTTCCCACCAATGGCGAGCAGAATCTCGGGCAGACGAACAACTCCCCGGGTGTTGTGGGCCAGGTGACCGTGCCGCCGACCGGCAATCGCCTTCCCATGCCTGGCGTGGATGAGATTCCCCCGCTGAACCCGAACGTCATGCCGGGAGCACCGGATAATCTGACCATCGCGCCCACCGGCCCGAGCGTTCCCACCCCGAACCCAGGCGGCTATCAGCCTCCGGTCGACAACGGGGATAACCCCGAGCCTCCTCCGGTCACCAACCCGGGCGGCAACAAGCGGGAGAATGATCCGGGCATCATCGATATCACCGTCGTCGGCGGAGACGGCAACAATGGCACCACGGCCACCAACGATCAGGAAGCCAAGGCCCTGATCCAGGTCGCCCGCGATGCCGCCCTTCAGAACAACTACGCCAAGGCGGCCGATGCCTACGAGAAGGCTCTGCGCGCCGGCGCTCCGGTCGGCTCGACCAATCAGCGCCTAGCCCAGTGCTACGAAAAGCTGGGACGACGCAACGATGCCATCAAGGCGTACGAGCGGGCCATCAAAGCCTACGAGCAGGCCATCCAGCGCGGCACGGGCGACACCAGCCTCTACAAAGCCTATCTGGAAACCTGCAAGCAGGCAGTCAAGGTTCTGCGAGGGGGCTAAGTGAAGAGGTCGCTTCGCGCGGCTCTCTTTCTCGGTGCGGCCTGCGCCGCATCGGCCTACGCGGCCCCGGAAGTTCTGGTCGTGCAGATCATGCGCGGCGAGGCGCCCGAAGAATCAGTCGAACTCAATCTCGCCTCTGAGGTGGCGGATGAGCTTTCTAAGGAAGGCCGGGTCGTTCCGATTGTCTGGTCCCTCAGCGATCCCGTCTTCAGGCTGAGCGCAGAAGAGGGGCTCATCCCCCGCTTCAAAGAGAATCCCAGCGACAAGGAGATCTCCGACACGGCGCAGAAGCTCCGCGTCAAATATGTCCTGACGGTTCAGGCATACCGCTACAACGGCATCCTCTTTCCCCGGGCGTATCTCTACGAGGTCGGCCGCAATCGCCCCGTCTGGGAATTCGGCCCGGAGAATCAGGGCAACGTCAGCTCGTTCGTTGTGAACGTGAATGGCCAGCCGGACTGGATCGCCACGAGCCGGAGCCTCGCCAACACCTGGGCGACTCAGCTTAACCTGGAACCCTTCAAGGACCTCGCGCGCCGCGACCCCACTTTCAACAATGTCACCGGGCCGGGAATCGGCACGACCGTCCCCGGCGGAGTCGCCATCGATGCCTCGGCCGGAAAGGAAGCCTTGGACAAGGCGCAGGAACTGATCGAAAAGGGTCGCACCGATCTGGGCGTCCTCTATCTGCGCGACGCCATCGACGTCAACCCGTATGAGCCGGACCGCCGCGAGATGCTGGTGGAGCTGCTGCTCGACCTTGGCTTGGTGAGCGAAGCCGCCGACGAAGCCCAGCGCGCCGCCGAACTGACCGGAAGCGGCAGCGAGATATGGCTGCTGGCTGCCCGGTGCTGGATTTCCGCGCAGCAGCCCGAGAAGGCCGACACGGCCATCAAGGAGGCTTTGGCCCGCGGTGGAGAGGGACCGGCCGCCAAGCGCATCCTTGGCCAGATCAGGCTTCTTGAAGGTCGCCCGCAGGAGGCTGTGGACCTTCTGAGCGAAGCTCTGGAAGCGGAAGAGTCTTTCGAGGCTTACATGGCGCGCGGATTGGCCTACGCTCTCCTGGGCAACGCATCCGCATCCGCCGCCGATCTGGAGCAGGTGGAGGCCGACTCCAAGCCGCTCACCGTGCGGCTCTACATGTACTGCGTCAGCATGATTTCCGAGCGCGGACGGATACTCGCCCGCCGCCTGGCCGACCTGCCCAGCCTCGTCGCCACCACCACCAATCCTGACCAGGCTCTGGCGATGGCTGAGTCGATCGAATCAGAGACCGACGGCCTTGCCACATTCCTCACAAAAGTGACCCCGCCATTGGTCCACCAGAAATCCCATGCCACCCGGGATTTGGCACACAAAGTGCTTCGACAAGCTGCACTAGAAGCGCTCTCTTATGCCCGAGGAGTCAATCCGGATGCCAAATTGGAATCCGCGTTGAGCCTGGGCGAGGCCCTCAAGCTCTTTCGGGCAGTCGAAGAGCAGATGGCCCTAGAGCGAGAAGGGTAAGCCCTGGCTTGCCCGTGACGAGTGGGCAATGAACGTTATACAGATGTTGGCGCTGGGCGCAATGGTCTTTGGGGCATCGGCGGCTGTTTCCTATGGAGTGACTGTGCTGAGGTCACGCAGGCGGCCCGAGATGGCGCTTCCGGTCAATTCCAAGGCCCGTCTGGTGGGGGCGAAGGGCGCGTACCGCAGCTACTACCTTCGGCGCATGCCGGAAGGGCTGGTCTTCAGCCCGCCGCTCCAGCGCGACCAATACACCCCGCTCCGCATCGGCGAATCGGTGATGGTTCAGCTGCCCGTTGAAGGCGGCGTCATCACCTTCTGCACCAAGGTTCTCAGCCGGGCCGCAGACACCGAAGAATTCGTGCTGGAGCATCCTCAAACCTTCCGCCGGGCCGACCGCCGCATCGAGCGTCGCGACACCACCTGCGCGGGCACGCTGGCCGCGCTCAACGGCTCCCAGGCTGTGATGAAGGACCTCTCCGCCGGAGGAGCCCGCGTGGTGACCGCCTGCCGGGTTCAGCCGGGCGATACGGCGCGGCTGGAGCTTCCCCTGGGCATGGGAGAGGCGTACGGCTGGGTCGTGGCCGCGCATCCCGGCGTGATCGAGGGTCGGCAGGGCATCGAAGCCCGAATCCAATTCCAGAAGCCGCTCAGCGGACTGCGGGCTCTCCAGAGACAGCTCCGATAAAGAAAAAGGCCCCGCTTGGGGGAGCGGGGCTGTTGGTCTGGAGTGGATTAAGTTTTGGGCTTAATCCTATTTGGGAGGAGGATTTGCGTCCATCTATATCAACGCCCGAAACACTATGGGGTGTTTCCAAATCGTCAAAGTCCCACAAATTATGTGGGACCGCCTCCCATATAGACCCGATCGGGCCGCAGGTTTTGTCCCCGCTCCGGAGCCTGGGAATACACCTGGAAATCCGCGTGAAAGCCCGGCTCAAGCCGTCCCTGATCTGAGTCGAAGTTGGCGGAGGCTCCCGCTGCGGTGTAGGCATGGATCGCCTCCTCGACCGTGACCGCCTCATCCGGCGCGAATCCTGCCGGGCGATTCACCGCCGACCAGATGCCGAGCCACGGGTCGCCGCCCACGATGGGGCGGTCGGAATTGAAGGAGAGCGGAATGCCCGCATCCAGAACACTGCGCGCCCGCTTGAGATGAGGCGAAATTTCATCTGAAAGCTGCGCCTGGTAGGTGTGGCCGAACCAGTGCAGAAACTCGGGCTGCATGGTCACCTGGCAGCCGATCTCTTTGAGTCGGGCGATTTGCGCGTCGCTCAGGATGATCACATGCTCGATGCGGTGGCGGGAAGGGTCGTCGGTGGCGGCGACTGCATCCATCACCAGGTCGGTCGCCCGGTCGCCGATGGAGTGGATGATGACGGGCCAACCGGCTTCGGCTCCGCGGGTGATGATCTCGTGCAGCTTCTCGGGATCGTAGATCAACTGGCCCTGCTTCCCGGTGGTGCGGTAGGTCGAGTGGATCGCAGCCGTTGCGGACCCGATCGCGCCATCGGCAAAGACCTTGAGGGCGATGGCGCGGCAGAGGTCGGGGTTCATCGCATCCAGCAGGCTCTGCAGCTCTGCGGGCTCTGCGCCGCGCGGACCGATGACAGTCGCCCACTGCATGGCCAGACGAAGGCGGATCGGGCACCCACGCTCGGAGGCAAGGCGATAGGCTTCCAGCTCCTTCAGCAGATTCCAGCGGCCCGTCATCATGTCGGAGGCGCAGGTGATGCCGAGTGCAGACATTGAGCGGCCAGCAGCGAGAATCGCCTCGACCATCTCCTCCAGGCTCGGCTCGGGAATTTTGCTCGTGACAAACTCGTGAGCTCGTTCCAGCAGGACTCCGTTCGGCTCTCCGTCTGCATCGCGGACATACTCGCCGCCCTTCGGATCGCGGGTCTCTCGGGTCACTCCGGCTTCGCGCAGGGCGGCGGAGTTGGCGATGGAGGCGTGGCCATTGACGGCCCGCAGGAGGATGGGGCGGTCGGCGGAAATCCGGTCCAGCTCATGCCGGGTCAGGTGCCTGGCTCCGGGGAACTTGGTCTGATCGTACAGCACCGCGTGGAGCCAGCCGTCCGGGGTCTCTCGGTGCCAATCCGCGACCGCCTGGAGCACGTCATCCGGGGTCTGGCACGAGTCCAGATTCAGCTTGAGCATGTCGAGGCCGGTCGGCAGGATGTGGCAGTGGGCATCGATGAAGCCGGGCATCGCCAGCGAGCCGTTCAGGTCGATCTCGGAGTCGGCGGGGCCGGGCTCTGTGAATCGGCCCTCTTCGACAAACAGCTCTATGGGCTGCCCGCTCCAGTCCTTGGCATTGAAGTATCTAGTCCGCATCGGCGATCTCCTTTGCCACGCGCTCGGCACTCTCCAGCGCTCCCTCGATGAATCCCAGCCAGGAGGCAGTGTGCTCTCCGGCGAAATGGATGCGGCCGCAGCGGGTGCCCATGTGCGGCAGGGCCGTCATGACGGAGCCGGGCGGCAGGTAGGAGAAGGCCCCCTGCGCCCATTCGTCATTAGGCCAGTCATACAGCCAGCCCTGAATGAACTGATTTTCGGCGCGGGGGTCGAGTTGGCTGACCGCCCGCACCACATAGTCGACCGGATCGGATCGCTCGGCCACCTTTTCCGCCTGATCGCCGCAGATGTAGGCGGTGAGGATCGCGGCTCCACCGTGGCCGCCGTCCCAAATCTGCTGGAAGGGAAGGTCGGAGAGCGCCCGGCCTGCCCAGCCGCTTTCACGCCAGAAGGGCTCTTCAAACTCCATGCAGACCTTGATCGCCCGCGACCCGCCGATCATCTCCCAAGCCAGGGACTTCTCGGTGGGCACCGTATCGAAGAAGTCGATGCCGAGCAGGCAGGCGGGAGGGATGGTCAGCACGACCTGATCGACGAAGGCCATCTCGCCATCAAACCAAAGCTCCACCACATCCTCCCGCGCCTGGACGCTGCGGAGGGGACGGTTGAGGACGACCGGATTCTTGAGACGAGCCGCCATCTCGGTGCCCAGCTTCTGCGCGCCGCCTTCGATGCGGAAGGCGCTCATGTCGCCCGCTCCGCGCCGGAGATAGGAGCGGTATCCCACCAGCCAGCCCAGCAGACCGATGCGGTCGGTGTCTTCGCCCTCATCGCTGCGGTACATCGCCTCGCACCACCAGCGGCCCACCTTGCTGGAGCAGTACTCATCAAGGAACTCGCCCAGGGTCTGCAGGTCGAGTTCGGAAAGCGCGGGGTCTTGCCAGACGGGGTCGGGGAGGCCCTTGCACTGCTCGGCGGCGATCTTCTGCACCGACTCAATATCGGCGGCGGCCTCCTTCCATAGCTTGTCTTCCGTCCGCTCATCGCCGCCGTAGATCACGCGTCCGGGCCACTGTTCCGATTGTGCCAGCGAGAGCCCCAGCTCTTTGCAGAGCGACTTCACGCGGTCGTGGTCGGCGTCGATCCACTCGGCTCCGGCATCGAAGGTGCCTCCGGTGACCTCGACGGTATGCAGCCGTCCGCCCAGGCGGTCGCGGGCCTCAAAGACGGTGACGTTGTGGCCCTGCTGTTCCAGAAGGAGGGCGGTGCGAAGGCCGGCTGGTCCGGCTCCAATGACGGCGATGTTCAACTCGGTTTATCCTCCTTTTCCTGCGCCACCCTCTGCACGGACCTCATGGCGACATCCACCGCGAGCAGGATGAACAGCAGCACGCCCAGAGTCGCGAGGATTCCGGTCGGCTTCTCATTCAGAAACGCCCAAAAGAGGCTGCCCAGAACGAGAAAGGCTCCGGCCATGACAAAGGCCCGGCGGCCCTGCTTGCGGCTCCGAAAGAGCCACACGATGATCATGATCGAGCAGAGCAGCATGCCGCCGGTCATAACCACACGGACTGAGTCGAAAAGGGTGTCAGACATAGCGGCTTCTCAAATCCTCCAGTTCGGCCACGGTGGAAACGGCCCTCAATACGGTGCCGTCGGTGGAGTCTGTGTCGGTGGCGACGACTCCGACCCGGCGCTGAGCCGCCATCCGGCTCAAGGTCTCCCATGTTTCGGCGCTCTCTGCATTGCGCGGGCAGAAGAGCAGTTCGAAGGCATCGTGAAACTGCCAGACGCTCAGAACGGCCGTGCTCGGCCCGTCAGCTTTCAGACCGAAGAAGCGGAGCAGGCCCTCATCCCGGGAATGCTCCAGCGCGCTCAAGGCTCCGCGAATCTGATACTCCTCCAGAGCGCGCCGGATGCGGAGCCCGTAGGCAAGGAGCGTCTCGCGGCCGAGCGCGGAAAGCACCTGCAGTAGATGCGCCTGAACCATATCGGCGGCGTGCTTTTCATCCTGCGCCGTTTCGATCTCCAGCCCGCCGAAGGCGAAGAAATCGACCTCCTTGCCTCGGAACGCCTCGCCCCACAGGGCGGAATTTCCGGTGGCATCAATCGGGGCGCCGTGATCGGCACAGGCGGAAGCAAAGGCGGAGAACTCATCCGTTCCCGGCAGATGCGGCCCGAGAACCGGGCGCAGCCATAGGCGGGGGAAGGCTTGGTTGGTTCGGCCAAGAGCGTCGTTCACGCCGCCGCTCCAAAGACGAGGATCGGCCAGAGGAGGTCGATGAGGACGAAGGCGAAGAATCCGACAGAAACGAAGCCGTTCAAGGTGAAGAAGGCCAGATTGACACGGCTCAGATCATCCGGCTTGACCAGCGACTGTTCATAGATAAGCAAGGCCGCTGCAAAGGCGACGCCCAGGTAGCCGAAGAGGCCCGCCTGATTCAGCCAGCAGGACCACGCCAGCAGGAGGATGCTCACCGTGTGGCAGATGCGGCTTAACAGGAGCGCGCGGGGCTTGCCGAGAGTCTCCGGCGTGGAGCGCAGGCCCTTTTCGCGGTCGAACTCTTCATCCTGAAGGCTGTAGATGATGTCGAATCCGGCGGTCCACAACAGCACCGCCGCCACCACCGGAACAATCGCCCAGTCGAGCCGTCCCGTTGAGCCGATCCAGGCCGCTGCCGGAGCGATGCCCAGCGAGAGGCCGAGGACGAAATGGCAGAGCGGGGTGAACCGCTTGGTCGCGCTGTAAAAGAGGGTGGTGCCAAGAGCGATTGGGCTGAGGGCCAGCGCCAGCGGGTTGAGCAGCGCGGCGGCGGTAAAGAAGATGATCACCGAACCCCAAAAGAAGATGCTCGCCTGCCTCATGCTCAGCAGTCCGGCGGGGATGGCGCGCATCTTCGTGCGGGGGTTCTCCGCGTCGATCTCGCGGTCCAGAATCCGGTTGTAGGCCATCGCTGCGCTGCGCGCCGAGATCATGGCGATGACGATCCAGCCGAAGGCCCACGCGCCCGGCCAGGGAGAATCCAGGTGGCGGGCGGAGCCCCACATCATTCCGATCATGGCGAAGGGAAGCGCAAAGATCGAATGCTCGAACTTGATCATTTCGAGATAGATTCGGAATGCTTTCCACCCAGCAACCGCCGAGGCCATGGCCGGAGTTTACTTGGCCCCGCTCCGGGTGCCTGGTCAAGAGTTCATACTAGCCCTGATGGGCGCGCCGGGGCACTTTTACTACCACGAGCGGATGATGAGCTACGACTTCGGCCCGCAGCACCCGCTCCGCCCGATCCGGCTGGCCATGACCATGTCGCTCCTGCGCGCCTGGATGCCTGATCTGCAATTCATCGACCCCGGTTTGGCAGACCGATCCGATGTGCGGCGAGTCCACTCGCAGGAGTATGTGGACGCGGTCGAGACGCTCAGCTCAGGCGGCGAAGTGGCCGAGCCCTTTGTCTATGGCTTCAAGAGCATCGATAACCCGCCATTCCCCGGCATGTACGAAGCGGCTTTGGCCTACACCGGCGGCACCGTCCGCGCTGCGGAAGCCCTGCTGGATGGCGCGCAGATGGCGATCAATATTGGCGGGGGACTGCACCACGCAAGGTCGGAGTATGCCAGCGGATTCTGCATCTTCAACGACCCGGCCATCGGCATCCATGTGCTGAGGGATAAGTATAAGAAGGTCGCCTATATCGATATTGATCTGCATCACGGAGATGGGGTTCAGTGGATATGGTACGACGAGCCAGATGTGCTGACCTACTCCATCCATCAGGACGGAAGAACGCTGTATCCGGGATGCGGATCGGTGGAGGAGCGGGGCGCAGATGGTTCGGCGGTCAATGTGCCTTTGCCGCCCGGAACGACCGGAGAAGTCTGGCTGCACGCCTTCCGCGAAACCGCTTTTCCGGCCCTTGAAAGGTTCCAGCCGGAGGCGGTGGTGCTGCAGATGGGATGCGACCCCCACATCAAGGATCCTTTGGGCCGGCTTCAGGTGCGGGTGGAAGATTGGGTGGAGGCGGTGCGCCTGGTGCGAGACCTGCGCCTGCCCACTCTGGCCTGCGGCGGAGGGGGCTACGAATTGACCAACGTACCGCGCATGTGGGCCGCAGCCATCCTCACCCTCTATGACCAGGAAGTGCCGGAGTATATTCCCGAGGCCCTACAGGAAGAGCTGGGAATCGCAAAGACATTCGACCGCTTCGAACAACCTCTGGCTGGCGCGGAGCAGGCGGAGCGGCTGATCGAGTTTTGGCGGCGCGAGCTAACCTAGCGGCTTGGCGCCAAGCGCCTGTAGAGATTCGGCACACTCTGCCTCTGACCAAACTCTCACCGGGCGTCCGGCCTTGAGTGCTTGGATACCCAATTTGTGCATGTTTCCGCCTTCGCGCACTTCCATAAAGTCCAGCCGAAGCGAAAGCGCTGCCACCAGCCGATCCCGGATGCGGTTGCTGTTGCGATGATAGTCGCGGAGCGGATTGATTGTGGAGACGACCAGGTCGGTGCGAGGGTCGAATTCGTGTCGCCATAGCCGGGCTGCGCGGAAGGGCTCCTGCTTCAGATCGTCGCCCAACACCTTGAAGAGCCCGCGATCAAGCACCAGGATTCTTGGTGCACCCCACCGCAGCGGCACCACGGCGGCTCGCTGATACTCGGGAGTATCGTGCCCGGTGACCACCACGCGGCCTTCAAGCACATGCTCCTCAACCTTGCCCTCCATCTCCTGCAAAGCCATATCGCTGGAGCCGCGCGAGCTGAGCACGCAGAAGGTCTGGCTATCCAGCAGCTTTTGCGCGCCATACAGAAACAGCACGCCCGGCGGGTCGGGGTCGAACAGCTCCACCTGGCGGGGATAGTGGGCATCGGCGGCGGTGACTAGGGTCACACCCAGCGGATCGAGCCGATCCTGCACAATCTGCGCGTCTTCCAGCAGCTCCTTTCGGCAGTCGCTCCATCGCGAAGCGGCGGTGCGCGGCATGCGGTAGCGGGTGGTCAGCAGTTCCGGGGGGCAGGCGAGAAACTCTTTGATCGAGTGGCCCATCAGGTCGATGCGGGTGAGGACCCGTGTGATGGTACGTCCACCGATGCCGGGTGTCAGAGCGAGGGCGAGCGTGACCTGTCGGCGGCTCGGCTCCTTCAACTCGCCAGCACCTTGGCCGCTTCCAGCATGATCCGCACCGCATCCCCTCCGCGATCCTTCATCACGTCGATCACTTCACCGTGCGACAGCTCAGTGGAAAGCCCAGCGGCCAAGTTGGTGATCACGCCGAGGCAGCCGTACGGAACTCCCGCTTCGGCCATGACCACGGCTTCGGTCGCGGCGGTCATGCCGACTAGGTCGGCCCCCATGTGGCGCAGCATGTTGATCTCGCCGGGAGTCTCGTAGCGCGGTCCGTTCGTGGCGACGTACACGCCGTACGGCTCGATGTGCAGCTTCAGGTTGTCGGCGGCTTTGATGAGCGCGGAGCCGGCTCTAAAGGGAGTCGAAAAGTCGACGTGCTCCACCGTCCGCTCATGCATGGTCAGGCTGCGGAAGGTGAACTCGATGAAGTCGGTGCAGCAGACAAAAGTGCCGATGTCCCACTTTGCATGAAGGCTGCCGGAGGCCGCGCTGCTCAGGCATCCCTTCACTCCCAGCCGCCTCAGCCCGCTGGCGATGGCGCGGTAGTTGACCAGGTGGGGCGGAGTCTTGTGTCCGGCAGAGTGCCGCTCTACGGTCACCAGCCGCAGCCCGTCGTGGTCGATCAGCCGACCGCGCATCGGTCCAAAGGGAGTTGCGACCGCGATCCGCCTGCCTTCCAGCTTCGCCAGGCGGGAGCCGATTCCCGTTCCGCCGATCAATGCCACATCCGCCTTCAGCACAGGCTCAGGATACCGGGGCATACTCAACGGCATGTCTCAGTCCATCCAGTTTTGGGGCGCTGCCCGCACGGTCACCGGATCGCGCCATCTGATCCAGGCAGGAAAGAAGAAGCTGCTGGTGGACTGCGGCCTCTTTCAGGGCCCCTCGGAGATCAGGAGCCGTAACTGGGATCCGTTCCCGGTTGATCCCCGAGAATTGGATGCGGTGGTCATCACCCACGCCCACACCGACCATATCGGCTACCTGCCGCGGCTCTGGGCTTTGGGTTATCGCGGCCCCATCTACGCGACACCCGGAACCATCGGCCTGGCCCGCATCAGCCTGCCTGATGGCGGCCGGATTCAAGAAGAAGATGCCCGCTACCACACGCGGCACATGACCTCCAAGCATCAGCCGGCACAGCCGCTCTTCACGGAGGCCGACGCCTACGAGGCGCTCAAGCTGTTCAAGCCGATCCACTACCACCAGTGGCAGGAGCTGCCGGGCGGCGGCACCTTTCGGTTCATGCCCGCCGGGCACATTCTCGGCTCGGCCTTTGCCGAAGTCTATTTTGAAGATGGCCGACGCATCATGATGTCGGGCGACCTCGGGCGATGGGATCGGCCCATCATCCGCGACCCGAGCCAGCCGGACTGGGCGGAGTGGCTGGTGATGGAGAGCACCTACGGCAACCGGGTGCACGAGCAGTCTGATCCCCGGCAGATACTGGAGCTGCTGGTGAAGCAGGTGGTCAACCGTGGATCGGCGCTCATCGTGCCCAGCTTCTCCATCGGCCGCACCCAAGAGCTGCTCTGGTACCTGCACGAGTTGCGGAACGAAGGACGCCTGCCCAAACTCCCGATCTATGTCGACAGTCCGATGGCCAGCTCGACGACCCTTCTGTACCAGCAACACGAAGAAGAGCACGACAAAGACATGAAGATCGACCTGAGCGAGGGCAACTCGCCGTTCGATCCGAACATGGTCCACTTTGTCCGCGACCGGGGCATGTCCAAGGCGCTCAACTCAGCGCAGGGGCCGATGATGATCATCGCCGGCAGCGGCATGTGTACCGGCGGACGCGTTGTGCACCACCTGAAGCATCGTTTGGCCGACCCTGATACCGTAGTCCTCTTCACCGGCTACCAGGCGGTTGGAACCCTGGGGCGGGAACTGGTGGAGAAGGCAGACGAGGTTTCCATTCATCGGCAGGTCATCCCGGTGCGGGCGCAGATTGAGAAGCTGAACGGCCTCTCGGCTCATGCCGACTCCAACGAGATGATGCGCTGGCTGGGCGGCTTCAAAGAGCCGCCGAAGCGCACGTTCCTGGTGCATGGCGAGTACGACGTGCAGGAAGTTCTGAAGGCCCGGATCGAGAAGGAGCTGGGCTGGGATGTCGTCATCCCCGAGCACGGCCAGAAGTTTGAGCTGGACTGATGCCGCGCCCGCTGGTTTACGGCAACAGCCGACTCTTCGTCGGGTGCGATGAGCATCACCGGATCAGCGAGTTATGCTGGCCGCACATCGGCTGGCCCAACCACCTGAGCGGCCGCACGATCACCTGGGGAATCTGGTCGCAGGGAAGGCTCCTCTGGTCCGATGATCCGGGCTGGCGGCTTTCGTTCAGCTACAGCGAAGGGCGGGGAAGAGTGCAGGCGGTCTACCAGGATTCGCTGGAGCTTGCGGTCACCGAGTGGATCGAGCCGGAGGCCGACCGCTTTCATCGTCAGTTCGAGATCGTCAAGGCACCGGATGATCGCGTACGGCTTTTCATCTCTCATCGGCTTCATCTGTGGGAGAGCGATATCGCGGATACCGCCCTTTATCTCCCCGAAATCGATGCGATTGCCCACTACAAGGGAGCCTTCTGGATCGGCTTCGGCTTCGACCGCCCGATGAGCCAGTACGCCTGCGGCATCACCGATTATGGAGGGCACGAAGGGACGTGGCGCGATGCGGAAGACGAACACCTCAGCATGAACCCCATCGCCCAGGGGTCCGTGGATTCGGTCGCCAGCATCGAGCTGGAGCTGGCCGGCGGGGAGCGCCGGGTGGAGTGGCAGCTGACCTGCGCCGAATCAGAGAGGAGCTTGGTGCAGGCGTGGGGAACAGAACCCCAGACGCCGAGTGCCAGCAAGCCGATGCCGGGCTTGCCCGATCACTGGCACCTGCTCTCGGCCACCAGCTTCGACATCATCCGTGCCCACTGCGACCACCAGGGCGCGATCATCGCCGCCTGCGACTCGCACATCATGCAGACCAATCGGTCGCATTACGGCTTCTGCTGGCCGCGGGATGGCGCTTTGACATGCCTCACTCTGCTGGAGTGCGGCGAGGTGCAGATTCCCGGGCGGTATCTCGACTTTTGCGAGCGGACCCTGCCTGACAAGCTGGCCCTGTGGCACCAGAAGTATCGGCCCGACGGCACGGAGGGATCCTCCTGGCATCCGCGAGTCATCGAGGGCGAGCGAGTTCTGCCGGTTCAACTGGACGAGTCGGCGCTCAACCTGATCTTAGCGGTCCGTGTCGGCGGGTGTTCGGAGATGCAGGAGCGCGTGCTAGCGGCTCTGCAAGAGCACTGGCTGATGCCGTGCTGGGATCTGTGGGAAGAGCGGCGGGGCGTGCATTTCTTCACGCTCTGCACGATCCTCCGCGCCTTCCAAGATTGCGGCGCGTCGCAGGCAGAGGAGGTGAAGCACTGGATCACCGACAACATGGTCGGCGCAGACGGAGCTTTTGCCCGCACCGCCATGCCGGATGGGCTGGATTCAACTGCCGATTCGTCTCTCCTGCTCGGCCTTCTCCTTGTTCCGGAGCTGCTGGAGACGGAGACGGGCAGGACGACTGTCACCAAGATCGCCGAGCGGCTGTGGAACCCGGCTTTGGGCGGCCTATGCCGCAACGAGCACGACTGGTATTTCCGGCAACCAGAAGCGCCGCCGAACCCCTGGATCATTTGCACCTTGTGGCTGGCCCGTGTCCGTCTGCTTGAGGGCGAAAGGGAAGAGGCCGAACGCTTGATCGAATGGTGCATCGGCCGGGCAGATACGACAGGCGCACTGGCCGAACAGCATCACTGGCGAACCGGCGAACCTCTCAGCGTGAGCCCGCTGGTATGGTCTCACGCCGAACTGCTGGAAGCGATGCTCAAGTGGCGCGGCTAGTAGCGGGCTGACCGGACTTCCCGGCAGGCGGTCTCCGCGACCTTCCAGCGCACCGTCTCATTGCCGCCGACAACATAGAAGCTGTAGCCGGAGCACTTCCAGCCGACTCCATCGCCGACGTAGTAGTCGTCCCCGCCCACGGTCTGCATTGAGAGGCCTTTGAGCATGGTGTCGTCATCGCGGACGGCGATGTGATAGGTTTCGCCATCAATCTTGAAATCCCAGCACACATAGCCATCGCCGCAGTGCGCGCCCTTCAGCCCGCCCAAGCTGGCCAGGCTGATGCGGGGAACGTCCATGCCGGTAGCGCGGATCGCCCATGCCTGAATCGCGACCGGGTCGGTGCTGGCCACCTGCTTCTGCGCGGGGTCGAGTTCGGTGGGGTTTACGCCTCGGTTGATCGAAGGGCCGAAGGCGATCCATGCCGTGAGGACCAGGGCGGCGGCGGTCAGAGTCGGCACCAGATACTGCCGCACCCACTGGCTGCGCTTCGGCTTGGCCGGAGTCTGAGAAGCGACGTGGGCCAGCATCCCTTCGAGCCTGCCGACCGGAACCTTCTCATTCATTGATGCCTGGCGAACCGCTTTTCGGAAAGAGCGAAGGCCGGACAGCTCAGCCTGCGCGTTGGGGTCGGACTGCAGCCGTTCTTCAACCTTTTTTCGAGCCTCTTCGTTCATGGTCCCGTCCTCGTAATCCTGCCAGTCGATCTTCATGACAAAGCTCCTTCCAAAGCACCGCCGAGCGGCTCCAGCCGTCGGCGCAGCATCTCTCGAGCCCGGAACAGGCGCGACCTCACCGTGCCGATCGGCACATCCATCGCGTCGGCGGCTTCCTCATAACTCATCTGTTCGACGTCGCACAGATGAATGGCCAGCCGATAGTGTTCGGGCAGGTTTTCCATTTCTTCCAATATTCGGTCGGCTTCCAGCCGCCAGGCAACTTCATTCCAAAACGGCTCTTCGGTGGCCTCGATCGTGTCGTGCTCATCGAGCGACACATCGTTGTGCTGGCTGCGGATGACCATCAGCCGCTCGTTCCGCAGAATCTTGATCAGCCAGCTTCTCAGGTGGCGGCCATCGAAGCGGGTCCAAGCCTGAAACGCCTTGAGCAGCGTGGATTGGACCGTATCTTCGGCCTCCTCTTCTGTGCAGCCCATCCGTCGGGCCACCCGGTAAAGAACGGGCAGCTCCTTGCGGATGCTGTTCTCAAAGTCTCCCTTCTTGCTGGATCCCAGCATGCTGATCACATTTATCCCCTGCGGGGACGCTTAGAGTAATGCGGTGGCCCCTTTTGGAGTTCCGGATGGACTATTCTGGGGCCCATGCCATCGCCTCTTGCCGGACACACGTTCCGCATCTCCGATCCATTTTGGTCCTGGTGGCAGGACCTCGTCATCGATCAGTCCCTTCCGCATCAATGGCAGATGTGCGAAGAAACGGGACGCATCGAGAATTTCAGAAAGACCGCAGCCGGTGACAGCGATGGTCACCAGGGACGCTACTACAACGACAGCGACGTGTACAAGTGGCTGGAGGCAGCCTGCTATGCACTGGCGCTGAAGCCTGACGCATCGGTGCGCGGGCAGGTCGGCGAGATCATCAGCCTGATCGACCGCTCCCAGGCAGCCGACGGATACATCTACACCCCCAACCAACTCGGCCACATGGATTGGAAGTATCACAGCCTTGTCTGTCGGCATGAGCTGTACTGCATGGGGCACCTGATCGAGGCGGGCGTCGCCTCCTCAACCGCCGACATCGGCGACAGCCTGCTCAATGTGGTCCGAAAGGTGGCCGATCATGTCTGCTCCACTTTTGGCGAGGTGAAGATGGAGGGCTATCCGGGGCACCAGGAAGTTGAACTGGCCCTCTGTGCGCTGGCCGATGTGGATGGCCGCCCCGAGTACCGGGAGATGAGCCGCTACTTCATCGACCGCCGCGGCCGCAAGCCGAGCGTCTTTGAGCGGGAGCTTCTGGACGATGAGTGGAAGCACCTTTCTCCCGGCTACTACAACCATCTTTTCAACGACGACGGGAGCTACAACGGCGAGTACTCGCAGGATGACCTCCCGCTGGAAGAACAGACCCGCCCCGTCGGCCACGCCGTCCGCGCGGTCTACAACTTCTGCGGTGCGATCGACTCTTATCCGCAGGGAATGCCGGAGGGCATGAGCCGCGCGCTGCAGACCATCTGGCGCACGCTGATCGACCGCCGCATCTATGTGACAGGAGGCATCGGCTCCAGCCCGCACAACGAAGGCTTTACGGTCGACTTCGACCTGCCGAATCGCCGCGCCTACGCCGAAACCTGCGCCGCCATCGGCCTGATCTTCTGGGCCAGCCGCATGAGCCAGGTGTTCGACTCGGGCGAGTATGCCGACATCCTGGAGACCGCGCTCTACAACTCCGCGCTGAGCGGCCTTTCGCTGGATGGCAAGCGGTTCTTCTACGACAATCCGCTGGAGAGCACTGGCTGGCATCACCGCAAGCCGTGGTTTGAGTGCGCCTGCTGCCCGCCGAACATTGCACGCCTGCTGCTTTCGCTCGACCGCTACGCGGTCTGGCGTCGGGGCGACACGCTCGCCTTCGACCTCTACATCGGGGGACGCATCAGCGGGCCGAACTATGAGCTGGAAGTCGAATCCGGAATGCCGGAGAACGGCCAGGTCAAGATCACCTGGAAGTCCGACTCGCCGAGCGGCCTGAAGCTTCGGCTGCGGGTGCCGGGCTGGGCGCGGTCGGCCGAGGCGCGGATCAACGGAAAGACCGTCTCCATCGACAACAAGAACGGACTGTGGACCCTGGAGCAGGGCTTCTCAGCCGGCGACGAAATCGAGCTGGACTTCGGCGTGAAGGCCGAGGCTCTCTTTGCTCGGCCGGAAGTGTCGGATGCCCAGGGACGCGCTGCCATTCAGCGCGGTCCGCTGATCTACTGCGTGGAGCAGACCGATCTCGGCGCGCCGGTGGAGGCACTGGAGATCTCTTCGCGCATCAGCGATTCCAAGCTCAGCGGGCTTGGTCCGGCCAGCGCGGGTCTGACGGTTGAGGGCGCGGTGGCGACCAACGAAGCCGGCGATCCGCTCTACAAGCGGCAGGGCTTCTCGCGGAAACCCGTTCAGGCGCCTTTCGTACCCTATTACGCATGGGACAATCGCGAGGCAGGCACGATGCAGGTGTGGGTGCGGCACAGGAGCGACGATTAGGCCGAAAACTCGGCCACAATAGAGGCACCGATGTCTGATCCCAACCGCACTCAGGCCATCTCCGGCGCGCCGACGGCTGATCCGAATCGCACGATCATGGGCACCGCGCCCAGCCTGAACGCGACGGCGACCATCAAGCCGGTCCAATGCCCGGTCTGCAAATCCTTCAATCCTCCGGGGTTGATGTTCTGCAACGAGTGCGGCCTGATCTTTGAGAAGGCGCTGGACGGCGACGCTTTTGGCGCGCCGTCCGTGCAGCTTCCGGTTCTGGTGGAAGAAGGCGGAAAGGAGCATCAGGTGCGGCCCGGCGAGATCGTGATCGGGCGTCAGGGCGACATCCTGATCGAAGACACCCGCATCAGCCGCCGCCACGCCAAGGTGATCTCCGATGCCGACACCATGCACATCGAAGACATGGGCAGCACCAACGGCACGAAGGTGAACGGCAATGCGGTTGCCCAGGGCGAGCGCGCCCCGCTTGCCCCGGGTGACTCGATCGAGCTGGGCGGCTTCAAGATGACGCTGAGGATGCCCGGTGAAGCGGGGAAGACGCAGTCGCTCATCAGCGGCCGAACCGCCGCGCTCTCGGCTCCGCCTGCCGTGGCGAAGGCGACCGTCAAGGCGACCTGGGAGGGCGGCGAGCAGAAGCTGACGCCCGGCAGGCATTCGCTGGGGCGGCGCGACAGCAACGACATCACGATTCCCGACGGATACGTCAGCGGCTCTCATGGCGAGGTCGAAGTGACCGAAGAGGGCATCTTCTTCACCGACCTCGGCAGCTCGAACGGCACGTTTGTCAACGACGTGCGGCTGCAGCCGAACCAGAAGACCAAGGTCGGCGCGGATGATGTGATCCGCGTCGGCAATACGGTCATCGATTTTGAGAACCTGGAAACCGCCAATGGATGAGATCACCGCAGAGCTTGAGCCGCAAGAGGTTGCCGAACCCGTTGCGCTGACCCACCGGGTCAGCCTGACCGTCGCCGCCAAGACCGACATGGGCCGCGTGCGGGAGAACAACGAGGACAAGCACGAGTTCTACATCGCCGAAGCGGACGAAGAGCTGGCGTCACGCGGCCACATTCTCATCGTCTGCGACGGCATGGGGGGCCACGAGGCGGGGCAGATCGCCAGCGAGCTAGCCGTGAAGACCTTCATCGAGGTTTACCGCAGCCACCCGGCGGAGTCGCCCGAGGCGGCCGCTGAAGCCGCAGTTGTCGCCGCCAACCGATTTGTCTGCGACAATGCCCGGGCGATCCCCAGCCGCAAAGGCATGGGCACCACGCTTTCGGCGATGCTCATCGTGCAGAACCGCGTGATCGTGGCGCATGTGGGCGATTCCCGCATCTACCGCCTGCGCGATGGCGAACTGACCATGCTGACCGTGGACCACACCTGGGTGGAGGACACGGTTCGGATGGGAATGATGAGCCGCGAGGAGGCGGAGAAGCATCCCTATCGCCACATGCTGACCCGCGCGGTCGGCACCGAAGACACCGTGCCGATCATGGTCGAGACCTTCGATCTGGAGGAGGGCGACCGCTATCTGCTCTGCTCGGATGGCGTGACCAACCATGTGACCGACGAGATGATCCACAACACGCTGGCGGAGAATACGTCGAGCGGTGCCGCTTGGTCGGTGGTGAATCAGGCGCTGGTGGGCGGTGGAAGCGACAACGCGACCGTGATCGTGGCGCGCATCGACAAGATCGAACTGGTGGACTAGCCCGGGAAGGTCAGTCGGAAGGTGCTGCCCTCGCCCAAGCGGCTGTTGATCGCCAGCTTTGCGTTGTGAGTCTGCGCCAGGTCGAGGATGACTTTGGTGCCGAGGCCGGTGCCGGAACTCTGTTCCCATGCAGAGCGCGCGCTGCCCGAGAGGATCTCCTTGATCTGCTGCGGCGAGAGGCCGGGGCCTTTGTCGGCCACTTCCAGGATATGGCTGCCGTCCTCGTACTTCGTGCGGACGATGATCGACCCAAAGATCGCGTCGGGGTCGTGTCCGTTCTGCGCGAGCCAGTCGTTGGGAATGGTCTCCTTCATCGCCTTGATGGCGTTGCCCAGGAGGTTCTCTACGATGCGGATGACGTACAGATCATCGAAGGCGAATTCGGGCGCCTGGTAATCCAGTTCGTACTCAATCTTAAGGTGGCTGCGCTTGGCGGAGGGCTCGACGTACTGGGCAGCGTCCTCGATCACATGGGCGAAGGATTGCACCTTCAGCTTGGGCGTCAGCTTCTTGCCGGCGGCGAGGTCGTTGACCAGCCGGGCGTAGCGGTAGACCCTCTCGCTGTAGGGGGCAAAGACGTCGTGGAACGTGCCTTCGAGCATGTCGAGGTAGAGGCATGCTTCGCCCTTGACCCCTTGCAGCCGCAGCACTCCGCGCAGGGCCTCCAGGTTCCGTTCAAAGTCCGGTAGAAAGGCGTTCAGGGCTCCGGCCTTGTTGGCCAGATCGTGGGCGGCCCGGCCCATGCCTTCGAGGCTGGCGACGTGCGCCCTTTGCTGCAGAAGGCGGGAATTGGTGACGGCCAAGGTGCTCACATCGCTGATGATGTCCAGCACGGCCTCGTCGTCTTCGGTGAAGATGCCCGACCGCTTGTTGACCAACTGGATCACGCCAATGGGGCGCATCCCGGTGATCTGGAGGGGCAGGGTGAGCATGGTGCGCACGGTGACGCCGCTCTTCTGCTCGATGTTCTTGCTGTCCGGGTCTCCGCCGACGGGGAACTTGCTCAGCTCGGCCATGCCGCTCTGGAAGACCGCTCCGGCGACCCCGAAATCGTCGGGAATGTCGAGCCGTTCTAGCCTCTGGGCGACCTCTTCCGGCAGAACGTGAACAAATCGGAGGCGTCTGCGGATCGGGTCGTGGAGGTATACGGTGCCGCCCTCTGCATCGACGGCTTCGATGCAGATAGAAAGGACGTCCTTGAGGACGACATCCAGGTCCTCGACGCTTGCCAGCTTCTGCGTGGCCATGTGGACAGCGTCGAGCAGGGGTGATTTCTTTCGCATATAGGCGGGCGCGGCCATTCTCTCACAGGACTTTAGTCCTCTTTAATTCAACGGCAAGTATGACTGATTGGTTCCACTTGCGGCCCCTCGATTCTTGCTTATTTTTTCCGGGTTTTGCCGCATCCCCGCCCTATCAGGTAAGACGGTCAGCATGATTCTCGTAGCTGCTCTCGGCGCTGCGCTGCTTGCTCCCCAGGAACCCGGCTGGATTGATGAACTGCTCGTTGTGGGCAGGGTCGGAGGGGGTGGAAGGTCCACCATCGTGACCGACGAAGTGGCGTATCGGATCGCCGAAGGCACGATGCCGATTCCGACTGATGGAGGCGCATTTGAATTGCCCGGCGGTCGGAGTGTGGAGTGGAGGAAGATCGCTCCGGGCGAGAACCACACTTTTCAGGGCCGCGAGCTTTCCGGTGGCTATGCCTACGCAGCGGTTGAATCGGCCACGGATCGAGTTGCGGTTTTAGAGGCAGTCGGACATAGCATGGTCTACATTAACGGCGAGGCGAGAGCCGGAGATGTGTATAGCTTTGGATTCGTAAAGATTCCTGTAAAGCTTAAGAAGGGCCGCAACGATCTCTTCTTCAAGGGTGGTCGCGGACAACTGCGAGCGCGGCTTGTCGAACCGCAGAACCCGGTGTTGGTCATCCCCGATCATCCGACGCTTCCCGATTGGGTGGAGGGCGACGCGAACCCGGGGCCGGGCGCGTTCGCCGTTCTCAACTGCACGGATCAGGTGCAGAGGGGCACGCTGAGGGCTGCCATCGGCAGCTCCGTGGTGACGCAGAACGTGGTTCTGGCTCCCCTCACCACCACCCAGATCGGCATTGATATGCGGGGCAGCCGCCCGGCCTCCGGCGAATCAGCCGAGGTCCAGGTGAGTTTTGTTTCGGCGGGCAATCGTGCATCTTCAAATACCCAAACTTATACAATCAATCTCAAGAACCGCGATCAGATGCACAAGCGGACCTTCTGGTCGAAGATTGATGGAAGCGTCCAATACTACGCCGTCCAGCCCGCCATCCAGGAAGGGCCGGAAGAGAAGGGGCTGATACTTTCTGTACACGGCGCGGGCGTGGAGGCCACCAACCAGGCAAACGCCTACGGCCGCAAAAACTGGGCGCATCTGGTCGCGGCGACCAACCGCAGTCCGTTCGGTTTCGACTGGGAAGACTGGGGCATGAAGGATGGGCTCGAAGTGATGGCCGACGCGAGGGCGCGGTACGGAACTCCGATTGAGAAGACCTGGCTGACCGGACACTCGATGGGCGGCCATGGCACCTGGATGCTGGGAGCCCTGCACGGCGAGCACTTCGGCGCCATCGGCCCGGCGGCGGGCTGGATCGCCTTTTCAACCTATGGCGGCGGCACCGGAATCGGCTCGAACAGCGCCATTGAACAGGTGATGAATCGCGCGGCGATGCATACCGACCCCCGCGAGGTGATCCACAATTACGGAAACATCGGCGTCCACATCCTGCACGGCGACGCCGACCCGACCGTCTCGGTCTCTCAGGCGCGCGAGATGCGGCAACATTTGGCTGAGTTCCACCCCGACTTCGCCTATCACGAAGAGCCGGGCGGCACCCACTGGTACGACAACACTCCCGAGCCAGGGGCCGACTGCGTGGACTACCTGCCGATGATGGAGTTCTTCCGCTATCGTCCGGTGAAGCAGCGCAACTCGATCAACTTCTCAACCGCAAATCTGGCCTCCTCCAGCAGCTTCCAGTGGATCAAGGTTCTGCAGCAGGAGAAATACGGAGCCGTGAGCCGCATCCAGCTCTCGGCAACAGACGAAGGCAAGACGCTGGAAGGCGGAGCGGAGAACATCCGGCTCGTGCAGATTGATCGGCAGAACGTGACCAAGGTTGTATTGGACAAGCAGGAGATCTCCGTTCAAGGCAGCCCGATCTATCTGCAGAATCAGTCGGGCCAGTGGAGGCAGGTTGCCCAGCCGACCGCCGGAGAAAAGCGACCCGGCTTCTGCGGGCAGTTCAAGGAGGCCTTTGACAATGAGTTTGTGCTGGTCTACGGCACCCGCGGCACTGCGGCCGAAAACGCGGCCAGCTTTGCCCGAGCCCGCTTCGATGCCGAGTCGTGGTGGTACCGCGGCAACGGCCACGCCAAGGTCATCGCCGACACCGACCTCAACTCCATCTCCGCCGATGCCAACGTGGTTGTCTACGGCCACAAGAACTGCAATGCGGCGTGGGAGAAGCTGCTGGCCGACTCTCCGGTCCAGGTGGAGCGCGGCCGCGTCAGGGTGGGCAGCCGCACGGTCTCAGGCGACGACCTCTTCACCCTTTCCGTCCGGCCGCTGAACGCCGAGAAGGGCACTCAGGTCGGAATCGTGGCGGGCACCGGAAACCTCGGCCTGCTCTCGACCACGGCGCTCCCTTATTTCTTGGCGGGCGTCCACTACCCTGATCTCTTTGTTGCCCGCGCCGGGATGATTCGTTCCGGCATTGGCGGAGTCGAGTGCGCGGGCTGGTTTGGGAACGACTGGTCGGTGGATGGGGGAGAGATCGCCTGGAAGGAGTAGCCGCGATCGCTGAAGATTAAATGACAAAAAACTGAAACGCTATCTCTCGACTTTTCGTTTTCTGTTTTGGTATATGTATGTCTAGGTTTCGGCGGTTGCCGGAGCCTAGTTCTCCTTTGGAGTTGACATTTAAATGGAAAAAGCAGCAAATCCCTTTCCCTGGTTTGAGATCAACACCTCGAATCAGGCCGAGTGCAAAGAGTTCTATACGAGCCTCTTTGGTTGGACCACTTCCGGCTTCGACATGGGGCCGCACGGCACTTACACTATGTTTCACATGCCCGGCTCAGAGCAGCCGTTCGGGGGCATTGTTGAGCTGAACGAAGAGATGATGCCCGGCGTCCCGCCGCACTGGGCGGTCTACATCGACTGCGACGACGTGGATGCTCACTGCGAGCGCGTCAAGTCGATGGGCGGCAGTGTGATGGTCGAGCCGTTCGATATCCCCGACATCGGACGAACCGCGCTGGTGCGCGATCCGCACGGCGCGGCATTCTATCTGTTCACGCCTCCTGCGTGTTCCTAACTTCAGACTCAGAAGCCGGGCTGGCCGTTGCCGCCAGCCCGGAACTGGGTCGAACCGGCGCATCGGCCATGTCGCTGTGCTCCCGCGCCTGCTCCAAGATGCTCAAGACTTCGGTGTAGGTCGGCACACGCTTGCGCAGTTGATCCCTCGTTTCTGGGCGGCGTCTTGAGATGAACCAAGTCAGGAGAAATCCGGAGGCCACCAGCAAGGGAATGGTCGAGGAAGGCGAGAAGAGTCCGACTCCTACGGCGACCGCGCCCATCACGATGCCGAGCACGCTCTGTTCCACCGAGGTCCACATCCTGCGCGGCTTTGGATCCTTCATGGTGATCGGCGGGGGAAGAATTGCGTCTTCGCTCCGCTTTGGCGAAGCCGCCCAGCCGCGCAGCATGTCCACCACGGTCACGCCGGGGTTCTCGCGCAGGGCGACGATGTTCACCTGCATGATGATGGTGCCGTTCAGCCGGACCTCCAGCTTGCGATGCCCGGCCATCGTGCACTCCAGAATGCCCTCCTTGGCGCGGAAGGGGTGGTTGGGCAGGTTCAGCGTCAGGTCCCGGCTCATAAAGATCAAGCGGTTCTCCCGCACCTGAAGGACTCCCTGCGAACTCCCCAGAGTGTTGCCATCGATCACCAGATTCACTTCAACCGCCAGCTTGCGGCCGCGCTTCGACCAGCCCCGACGGTCAATCGGGACGCTCCACGGCCTCACCAGGGAAGGCTTTTCGGTGGCCGGGTCGTTCGCTGCGCTATGGGCCATGAGTCAGGATGTTGATTCCGGGTCGGGCGTCGCCCTCCACTTCGACCTTCATCGAAGCCTGGTCGGCGGCGGGCATCTGCGTCAGTATAAGCCCCTGCCGCCTTCGGCGCTCCTTCATCTCATCGCGCTGCCGCGAGTGAGCCGCGTCGATGCGGCTGCGCAGCTTTAGAAGAACCCACGCGGCGGCCAATCCAATGAAGATGACCATGCCCAGACCCACATGCCACGGGGCGTTGGCCAGAAAGGGAAGTCCGCGGGAAGTAAACCGGTGCAGCACGGGGGGAAGCAGGGCGATCCCGGCGAGGAAGACCAGGCTGGCCAGCCCGAACTCGACAGACCACGCTCGGTAGAGCGGGTTCTTATGGCGCGGCACAACGAGGGAGGGCAGGATGATCTCTTCGGAGGGGAAGGGCGGCGGTGAGGCCTTCCACTTGGCCAGCAGATTTTCGATGTCGTCGGCGTGCTCCCGGTGCAGGGAAGCCAGTTCTAGTTCTGCCACCGGGGTTCCCTCAATGGCAATACGGATGCTGCGCTTTCGGGGGTTAAGCTCGGCGACGCCCTCGGCCGCTTTCACAGGCCGAGCGGGGATGGCGAACTTGGTCGAGGTGCCGGAAAACCTGAGAAGGCCGTCCTTCAATTCCAACTCACCCCACTCCTGCCACGCCGTCTCGCCATCCAAAATCAGCGAGAGTCGGACCGGCAGCGAGTTCCTTCTGATGGGCTTCTTCTGGTGCAGCGGGGTGGGCTTGGCTCCAAAGGTGCGGAGATACTCCAGAGGGCTCAGGCTGAGCAGACCGATAAGCAGACTGAGGACGCCGAACATCGGACCGAAGAAGAGAAGCACTCCGAACATAGAGTTCGCTTCAAGCCCCACGACCAGCCAGAGAAGGATCGGCGCGCCAGCCAGAACCAAGCCGCTGGCCAGCAGGGCATAGGCCATCTTTAGGTGCTTCGGCATCCCGCCCGTCTTCCACGGTCGAAGCAGGCTCGGCCGTTCCGTCTTGGGTTGTCCCGGCATCTTCTCCCTGTCTTAACCAACATTATGCGGGACCCATCCGTTGCGCGTTGGCGGAGAATTAGAGGAACTCGGCGCAGGGCGGCCCGGTAGAGGGCTTGGTCCTTTTCATTAAGGGCCGGAGGGTTTTTACATGCGATGGTTTTGTTTGCCAGCTGCATTGGCAGCGGCCTCCTGTTTTGCGGCAGATCCGCCGCTGCGCGTTTCCGGCAGTCACCTTGCCGCTCCGCCCACCATCGACGGCGTGATGGGCGAGGGCGAGTGGGAGGAAGCCTCTCACATTCGCGGCTTTGTCGATCCGGTCACCGGTCGTTCGCCCGCCAACGACACCGAGGTGTGGGTGGGCTACGATGCGGTCTCGATCTACCTGGCCTACCTCTGCCACGATGATCAGCCCGACAAGATCGTGGCCCGGTCGAACCAGCCGAACTCCAACCTCAACTCTGAGGACTCCGTCGTCTTTCTCATCGACCCCTTCAACCGCCGGAGCTACGCGGGAATCAACCGCTTTCAGGTCAGCGCCAAGGGCACCCAAAATGAACGCATCGCCGGCGGCCGAGCCGCCAAGCGCGAGTGGCGCGGCGAGTGGGAGTCGGCGGCGAAGGTGACCGAGCAGGGCTACTTCGTCGAAATCCGCATCCCGTGGCAGATGATCGACCTGCCTCCCTCGCAGGAGCGCGATATGCAGGTCAATTTCTGGCGGATTCAGTCGCGGACCAAGGTGATCAGCGGCTGGTCCAACACCACCCCCCGCGAACTGCCGGAGCTGGATGGGATCTGGACCGGAGTCACGTCGCCGGAAGCCCGCGAGGCCAGCAAATTGTCGGTTCTCGGCTATGTGGCGCCGGAGTACGAAGAGGGCCACTCTGAGGTTCGAATGGGCGGCGACATCCGCTACAAAGTGAATCAGCGCCAGACCGCTCTCCTCAGCATCCGGCCGGACTTCAAGAACATCGAGCAGCAGGTGGAGGGGATCAACTTCACACGCACGGAGCGGTATCTCGACGACTCGCGCCCCTTCTTTTCCGAGGGAAGCGAGTTCTTCACCGCGGGCAATCAGTATTCGATCGGCCGCATGTTCTACAGCCGCCGGATTCGCGACTTTGACTGGGGAGCCAAGTACTTCGGCTCACTGGACGAGAAAAGCTCTGTGGGCGCATTGATGACCCGCGATGCGGGCGAGCGGACGGATGCGGTGGTCAAGTTTCGACACGAATACAAGCCCCGCAATGTGGTGATGGGCTACGCGACGCACACCGGCTTGCCGGGCTTTCAGAACAGCGCCTTCGGCACGATTGGCTCATTCAACTCGGGCAACTGGTCGGCCTCGTTTGACTATGCGGTGGCCGACTTTAATGGCCAGGTCGACGACGCCAAATCGGCCAGCGTCTTCTACAGTTCCCCCAACAACATCGCCGAGGTCCGGTTGACCGATGTCTCTGAGAATTTCCGTCCGCCCCTCGCTCTGATCCCCTGGACGGATCGCGTGGGCGGCTACTTCTTTTATGAGAGCCAGAAGCAGATGAGGACCGGCCCCATCCGGAACCAGCAGTGGAACTTCTTTGCCGAAGACTTTGACCACCACGATGGCTCGAACTTCAGCAAGATGATGGAGCTGAACGGCAGCCTCGTCACGCGCTCAAACTATGCCTTTGGCGCAGGCACTGCGTGGCAGAAGTTTGAGACTGATGAGGAGTTGACGCACAACGTCTACTTTAGCGGCAATGTCGACAATCCCTATCGCGGATACAGCCTCTTCTACAACTGGGGCGAGCGGGCGGGAGAGCCGACGAAGTATCTGTCTGCCTCCGCCCAGTACCGCTTCAAAGGCAACATCGACGTGAGCCTCAGCACCAGCCTCCTCGATTTCCAGGGACGCACAGATCAGACCGTCTTCGGCCTGGGCTGGGAGATCGATCCGAGCCAGTCCGTCTCCGCGCGCCTGGTGCGCCGGGATGGCCGCACCAACTGGTACATGGCCTATCGCAAGGCAGGCTTCAGCGGCCTGGAGTGGTTCGTCATCATCGGCGACCCCAACGCGACGGAGTTCAAGGAGCGGGTGGTGGTCAAGCTGGTCTGGGCCGCCTAGGCTTTCTCATCCAGATAGAAGATGTAGTCGGTATCGGGGAAGTCGGCGATGCCTGCTGCTTCCGCGAGGCCGCGCAGGTGGCCGCGATGGTAGGTGCCGTGATTGATCACATGGCGGACGATCTGCCCCAAAGTGTTGCTCCGGGCTAGGCCGTCGCGCATTCTTGTCCAGTGATGGACCTGGTCAAGGTCGGCGTTCGACAAGAGTGATTGGAACTCGGCCATCACCCGCTCCATCTTCTCTGGAGACCACCCCTCCGGCAGATCAGGTGCGTCGAGGCCCAGCCACTCGTGGGCACGCAACAGCCAGATGCGCTGGGCGAAGTAGATGTGCTGCATCACTTCGCGCGGGCGGGTGTCGTCGGCAAAGAGCGGAAGGGCGGCGATCCAGCGGCGGTTTGCCCACACGTCGTAGTCAAAGCCTTCGGCCAAGTGCGCTCGCAGGTCCATCTTAGGCTCATTCTGTCATGGGGTTGCCAGGTAAGTTGGGCTTGTCATGACCTGGGCTAAGTGGGTTCTGGTTGTTTATGCGCTGATCAATATCGCCATGGGAATCCATGGTTTTGTCGGTGCGGGAAGCCTGCCCTCCCTCGCAGGCGGCGTCGGAGCCGGTTTTCTGCTTCTGGTCGCCGTCTATATCTCCCTCAAAGTCAATCCGCGGGCCGGATACATCATGGGGATGCTGATCGCTCTGCTGATGCTGGGCCGGTTCCTGCCTGCCTTTCTCCGCGACAACACCAAGGTCTATCCGCACCTGGTTTCGGCGATTCTTGCCATTGTTGTCATCGCCTGCCTGCTGGGCGGGCATCTGATGGCGATGAAGGCACGGAAGGCCGAAGAAGCCGTCGGCTAAAGCGGCGGGAAGGGCATTTCGAGGGCTTCCGCATCCACGCGGGCGCCCTCGGATTCCACCCACATCTCCACGCCGTCACCGAGCGCTTCGTTCCGCACCATGCCGGCGCCGATCCACCCTCGCTCGGGAGTCCAGCCGACTCGGGTCACGACTCCGGCATCCTCGCGGACGTTGCTGCGCAGCGTGGACTGGATATCCACCGGCCCGCTCAGCCGCAGACCGACCCAAGTGCGGTTCGTGTGGCCCTGGCTGTGGATGCGCATGATGATCTCCTGCCCGGTGTAGCAGCCCTTGGTGTAGCTGATGGTGCGCTTCACCCAGAGGGGGCCAAGCTCGGGGGGCAGAGTCTTCGGAGTGGTGTCCACGCCAAAGAGAGGGAAGCCTGCTTCCAGTTCGGCGAGTTCAAGGGCTTCGGCTTTCGCTTGCTCGATGCCGTGCATCAGTTCGGGGATCAATACGGGCTCCACCGCCACATCCCAGCCGCCCTGGCCGCATCGGTCGGCGCGGATCATCAGCACGCGGGTATCGCGGATCTCCATCTGACCGCAGTCGCCTTCTGGCAGCATCAGCCGCTCGGCGAGCACTTCATCCGCCTTGGGGCCTTGGATGGTCAGCACGGCACGGTGGTCGCGCTCGCAGAGCACGTCTTCAAGAATCACCATCTTCTCGGCCCGCTCCTCCATCGCCTCCGGCGCTTTGGTCAGCAGATACACGCCGTGGTCGCTGCGGGCGATGCGGAGAAAGGCTTCAAGCTGGCCGGTGGGCGTGCAGAGGTTGGCCAGAGTGACTCCGCCCGGCTCGAGGCTTCGCAGATCCTGCGTCACCTGACCCTGCAGCCAGTCCAGCGCTTCGCCGCCGCGCAGGCGGAGCAGAGAAGTGCCGCCGATCCGGCTCCAGGCGCAGTGGCTGCGCAGTTCGTTGTAGCCGTCCGGCAGAGTGGGGGAGGGAGTCATGGGTTCTTGGAATCCTGTATAACGTCAGTACGCACAAGCTATGGGTTTAATCGCGCTTCTTTTCGGCATCGGCGGCGGGCTCCTCACCTGGGAGACCGAGCGCTTCGAGCGCGATGCCGCCCGCGAGATCGGCACCCGGCTTCAGGGCGACGCTGCTCAAGTAGAAGTGACGATTGAGCCCTCCTTTGAGTGGCAGAGAGTTCATTCCGCGACGATCTTTGCCCGGGACTTCTCCATCGATGGGCTGCCGCTTTTCACCGAGCCGGATCGGAGTCAGGCGGGAAAGCTGGATCGGCTCAACATCAGTCTGCAGAACTTCCGCCTGAAGGGATTGCTGGTGCAGGAACTCAAGGCGGAGATTCCCGATTGCCGCTACGACCACGCTTTGGCACTCAGCGAGCGTCAGCTGCGGCTCAGCCGCAGCGGAGTGGGGAAGGGCGAGGTCGCCATCGCGCAGGAGGCGCTGGCCGACTGGATCGTGGCCAAGTACGCTGAAATCAAGACCGCTACGGTGAAGGTCTTCGATGATGTGATCTGGGTGGAGGGATACGGCGAGTTTCTGATCGTCAAGACCAACTTCCGGGTGATCGCCAACGTCGAATCGACCGACGGCACCACGCTGGCCCTGACCGACGCTCGGATTTGGTTCGATGGACGCCGCGCAGACGGGCTGGCCGCCGAGACCCTGCTCAAGACGCTCAATCCCATCGTTGACCTGGACGAAGACCTCGGCCTGTACGATGCGGTGAAGGTGGAGTGGATTCGATTGCGTGATGGAGTGCTTCGTGCGGGGGGAGACACCAAGATTCCGGTCCGGCCTGCCGATGATATGAAGGATGGCCTTAGCGGCGCTCTGTCTGCTGGCGGCGGCATTTCCCGCCGAACCGATCGCATCTCACATTGAGATGGGGCGGGAGCTTGCCGCCCGCAAGCCCGGCTTCAAGCCCGAGAATCTGCTTCATCAGCCCGACCTGCAACTGAGCATCCAGATGGTCTATGGCGAAGACCAGAAGACCATCGGCAAATGGTCGAACGGCTGGTCGCAGCGGCCGGTCGAGTGGGCGCTGCGGCTCTCGCCTGAACTCATCTCCAGATGGCTCGGCTTCCGCGAACGCCGCGAGTTGTGGCCGGAAGGAGAATTGGATCGCCGCTGGAATCTGGCCCGTGACGTCGTGGGCGACGAGGCGATCTTCATCGTGCAGATCAGCGCCTTTCCCAAACTGTCGACCGCCGGAGGCATCGGCGAGGAGGAGCGGGCGGAGCTGGAAGACTTTCTTCTCAATCGCTTCGTCGTGCGGGCAGATGGTCAACAGATTGAATGCCGCACCTTTCTGATCGACCGTTGGCAGGCCCGGGAAAAGGCTACGCTGGACGACTACCCTTGGTGGCAGCGGACCGATTTCGCGCACATCCTCGGATCTGAGTGGGAGGGGCACCCCTACAAGCCGCTGCCTCTCGGCGACTACCATCGCGCCTGGTATTGGGTGAGCGCACGGATGCCGGAAGCTCCGGTGGAGAAGTTGGAGCTGTTTCTGCTTTCACCGAACAAGGAGCGGAAGGCCGAGTTTTCGCTGAACGAGTTATCTGTCCGTTAAGATTTGGCTGCGGTCAGGTTAAGCCGAGGCCTCTGCTTGTACTCGCGTTGTAGGCTAACCATTCGGAAGATGGAGGAGTCGGAGCAATGCGAGTCTCCGGAAATGTTCGCCAACGAGA
The DNA here is from genome assembly GCA_965652385.1 of uncultured Fimbriimonadaceae bacterium. Lineage (GTDB taxonomy): Bacteria > Armatimonadota > Fimbriimonadia > Fimbriimonadales > Fimbriimonadaceae > JBGSIR01. The sequence goes on along the minus strand of CBFGUV010000002.1, from coordinate 95,092 downwards.
ACTCCAAGCAACAGAATCCTAAACGGATTGCGCCCCGAGAAGGCGATGAGGAGGGAATTTTGGGTGCGGGGGCAGGATTTGAACCTGCGACCTCCGGGTTATGAGCCCGACGAGCTACCAGACTGCTCCACCCCGCGGTGGAAGCGATATTATAACCGCCTCTCGGCCCCCCGAACTAGGCCCTGACGACCGTCCTCGGATACGCGGCAAGGGCCGCCTCCAGGCAGTCCATCGCCTCGTTCAGCCGCTGTTCGTTCAGCACATAAGCGATGCGGACTTCGTCTTTGCCCAGCCCGGGCGTCTCGTAGAAGCCGGAGGCCGGAGCGACCATGACGGTCTTGCCGTTGTAATCGAAGTGTTCCAGCAGCCACTGGGCAAAGTTGTCGGCGTCCTCCACCGGGAGGCGGACCGTGGCGTAGAACGCGCCGTCGATCTCGGGACAGACCGCGCCCTGGATGCCGCGGATGCGCCTGACCAGCAGGTCGCGTCGCTTGCGGTACTCCTCGCGGACTTCGTCGAAGTAGCTCTGCGGAGCCTTGAGCGCGCCCATCACGCCGATCTGCTCAAGGGTCGGCGGCGAGAGGCGGGCCTGCGCCATGCGGAGGGCGGCGTCGTTGATCTCGGGATTCCGCGAGACCAGAAAGCCGACCCGAGCGCCGCACAGTGAATAGCGCTTGGAGACCGAATCGATCATGACGGCGCGGTCCTCAAGCCCTTCCATCTGCAGGACCGACTTGATCGGCTTTCCGGTGTAGTTGAAGATTCGATAGACCTCATCGGCGATGAGGAAGAGGTTCTTGTCAAGGACGAGCTGCCGCAGCTGCTCAAGCTGATCTTCGCTGTAGATGGCTCCGGTGGGGTTGCCCGGGTTGCAGACGAGAATCGCCTTGGTGCGCGGCGTGATCTTCTCGGCGAACGCCTCGATGGAGGGAAGGGCAAAGCTGTCTTCGATGCGGGTGGTAATCGGCACCACGTTCACGCCTGCGGCTCGGCCGAAGGAGATGTAGTTGGCGTACATCGGTTCCGGCACGATCACCTCGTCGCCGGGGTCGAGGCATGCCTGCATGGCAAAGAGAAGCGCCTCAGAACCCGCTGTGGTCACGCAGATCTCGCTGGGCTGCACGTTGATGCCGTTCTCGGCATAATGGGCGGCCATGCCTTCGCGCAGCGGCGTCAGGCCAGGCGAAGGGCTGTACTCCAGAACTTCGAGATTGGAGCTGTGGATCGCCTCCCAGAATTCCTTGGGGCTGGGGACATCGGGCTGGCCGATGTTCAGGTGGAAGACTTCGATGCCGCGAGCCTTAGCCTCATCTGAGTAGCGAGCCAGCTTGCGGATCGGCGAAGCAGGCATCTTTTTGCTTCGCTCAGAGGCAGACAGAAACATACGCCCAATAATACTGGCCGCGTGGCGGTTGGGAACCTCCGGTCCCGACGCTGTATTATGGAGAAGCGATGAAGCTTCTCAACCTTCTCCTGGCGGTCGGTCTGGCCGCGTTCATGTTCGGCTGTGCGCCGAGCGACGAAGCCCCGGCGGAGGGCACTCCTGCACCGGAGACCGAAACCACGATGACCGACGACTCTTCGACCCCCGCGGGCGAGAGCGGCGACATGGAGATGGCCGTCTTCCGCGATAAGGATGGCGACATCGTCTGCCCGATGATGGGAGCCAAGATCAGCGACCCCAGCAAGGCCGTCGGCCACGTCGACTATGAAGGCGTGCGCTACTACCTGTGCTGCGATGCCTGCAAGAGCCTGGAAGAAGACGGCGCGAAGGCCAAGCAGTTGGCCGAAGAGAAGTTCCCCGACGGAAAGGCCCTCTAAGCAGGTCCTCCAGGCTGGCTGAACCGTGACGGTTCAGCCAGCAGACTCGCCGTTGGATAGCCAGAAGATGAGCGCCAACAGCGCGAGGCCCAGGATGACCGCGATGGTCACCTTGATCCAGCTCACCGGCGCTTCGCCGGCCACCTGCCCGGTCTGGCCATTGATGAAGAACCGCCACACCTTGCCCTTGTATCGGTATGCGCCGGAGTAGATGGGCAGCAGCAGGTGCTTGAAGGTCACCTGGTCGTACTGCGTCTTCTTTGAATTCACCTGCTGGCGGTCGCCGCCGATATCCCGGCAGACGGCACTGTGGATCACGGGGTCCATCTGTCCCTGCGCATCTCCCCACCCCCGCTCCAGGTCGATGTCGTAGCGCATGGCCTGGTAGCCGCTCAGGTAGCTGTCTTCGTAGGGGGTGAGCAGCGTCAGATTCCAGTGCTGCATCAGGTGGGTGTACTTCTTTGGGACGCGCCCGGTGCCGAGCACGAGAACATCGTCGAAGGGCACCACCACCACGCCGCTTGCCGGGTACCAGTTGGTGCGCCGGACCTGACGGGTGCGGGTTTCGCCGTTGACGGTGTAGGTTTCCGTCACCCAGTAGTCCTCGCCCCGAAGACCGGAGTACCAGGTGGTGGTGACGGAATCGTATGTCCAGTAGGGGACATACATGCCATGCAGGCTGCTCTTGGCTTCTGCCCGCTTCTTCAGATCATTGGGCGCCCAGAACCGGGAGCCGATCCACTTGCGGTAGCTGTCGCGGGCCTCCCGCTCCTTGATCTGAAAGGGAATGAGGCTGGCGGGAGCGATGCGGGTTGTCGTATCGGTCGGGACGACTACGTTCTCGCCGCAAAAGGGGCACGAGTCGGAGGCGTCGTATGATCCGATCGAGAACTCGGCGCCGCACGATTTGCAGTGCAGCACCTGAGTCCGCTCCTCCATGTAGTCCAGCTTTGCTCGCTCGACGTACTCATGAAAATCCAGCTCCCGAATCTCCTCCATCGAGGCGGGGATCAGCTGGGTGTGGCCGCAGTACTTGCAGGTGAGCTGGCTGGTGCCCGGCTCGAATTCAAGCTGGGCACCGCACGACTCGCAGGGATACGTTTGGACGGACAAGGACGGTTAGCTCTGAGGCGGGATCGGAGGGGGGACCGAGCCGAGAAGCGGCTTGACCTCTGCAACATCCTTGGCCGGGAGCCATTGGGGCATGCCTTCCATCCAGACCAGCGTCTCTCCGGTGAGTTGGCCGCTGGCGACCATGCCCTTGAGTCCGCTGGCGTCGAAGGGGCCCTTCTGCTCTCCGTTGATCGCCACATAGATGTGGGTCTGCGGCAGCGGCGGAGGTCCGGAGGGAGTCGGGGCCTGACCGCTCGTGGTCATGGAACCGGCCATAGCCTGGCCCATCGCCATGCCGGCGGCCATCTGCGCTCCAATCGCGCCCGTACCACCCGGATTGGCGGCTGCGGTTTCGATAGACTCAGCCGCCTTGAACTGGGTGTACTGATTCAGGTTGCCGATGGCGCCCATCTTGGATCGGTCATCGATCGCCTTCTCAACCTCAGGCGGAACGCTGATGTTCTCAACCAAAAGGTTGAGGAGTTCCAATCCATGTTCGTTGAACTTCGGCTGAATCTTGTCGGTGAGAAGACCGCCCATCTCGTCGTACTCAGCGGCGAGGTCGAGGACCGGAATCTTCGCTTCGGCCACCGCATCCGTGAAGCCGGAGACCAGGAAGCTGCGGCACTGCTCATGGATATCGTCGGTGGTGAATTCCCAGTTGGTGCCGACCACTTCCTTCAGGAAGGTGGCCGCATCGTTCACGCGCATCGAGTAGGTGCCGTAGGCGCGGAGCCGGACGATTCCGAAGTCCTGATCGCGGAGCATGATCGGGTTCTTGGTGCCCCACTTCTGATCGGTGAACCGCTTCGTATTGACGAAGTAGACCTCAGCCTTGAACGGGCTGTTGAATCCGTGCTTCCAGCCCTTGAGGGTGGAGAGGATCGGGAGGTTCTGCGTCGTCAGGGTGTACATCCCGGGAGGGAAGACGTCGGCAATCTGGCCCTCGTCGACAAAGACGGCGACCTGGGATTCCCGCACCGTGAGCTGAGCGCCGTTCTTGATTTCGTTTTGGTGCCGCTCAAACCGATAGACCATGACATCGGTGCTCGAATCGAGCCACTCAATGATGTCAATGAATTCGCCTTTGATTTTGTCGAAGATGCCCATTGTCTCTCTTCCGGGGAGGTCCCCTTCGATTATGACTTACGGAGCTTCGGTCGGGCGCGATGCGAGCACGCGGAGCGCTCTGGGTCTTACTTCGATGTTGACCGGAGTGGGTCCGGCTCCCTCTCCATCGAAGATCACCTCCTGCCCCGGCGCGACCGATATCCGCACGATCTCGGCCTCCTCCAAATAGAGGTCATCGATCTCATGCGCGCTGCCCGTCGCCATCTTCCACAGCAGCTCGATGTACTCGGTCAGGTCGGCAGACTTGAGGGAGTAGATGGTGAGCTTGCCCGTGCCGATGCCGGCCTCGCCCGGCAGGGGAATGATGCCGCCCTGCGTGGCGCCACATCCGACGGCGATCAGCAGGGTCTGAAAGCTCTCGGTTCGCCCCCGGGTTTCAATGCTGACGTGAAAGGGCTGGGCGGCCTCCAGCGCATCCACCAACGGACGCACATAGGCGGCGCGGCCGATGAGCTTCTTCATGTTCGGCTCCAGCCGACGCGCGATGTCGCCAACCAGCCCGATGCTGGCGAGGTTTACAAAGACCCGGTCGTTGGCAAGGGCGACATCGACCAGCCGAGGCTGAGCATCCCAGGCGTAGGTGCAGGCATCGTTCAGCTTGATCGGGATACCGAGGTCGCGGGCGAGGGCGTTGCCGGTGCCCAGCGGCAGGATGCCGAGCGTCTTGGGCGAGTTGATCATCGCTCCCGCCGCAATCTGCATCGTGCCATCGCCGCCGCCGATGAAGATGATCTCCTGCTCCGACGCTTTGATCGTCTCGGCAAGTTCTGCGGGGGGCACCAGCTTGGCTTGAGGGAGTTCCCATCCGCAGTCTAAAAGCTGGGACTTGGCATCAGCAAAAAGGGTCTCCCCAGTTCGGGAGCCCTCATTGACAAAGAGCGCAGCTTCACGCGGCATGGCCTGCATCGTAGATCATTTCCACGTCAGAATCAGGGCAGATGTCCGTCACCCTCGAAGATATCCGCCAAGCGTCCCTCCGCATCAAGGGTGTTGCCAATCCCACACCGGTCATGGCAAGCCGTACGTTTAACGAACGATTCGGTTGCCAGGCGTTTTTCAAGTGCGAGAATTTTCAGCGGGTAGGGGCCTTCAAATTCAGGGGGGCATACAACGCTTTGTCGCAGCTGAGCGATGAGCAGAAGGCGAACGGAGTCCTCACGTTCTCAAGCGGCAACCACGCGCAGGCCATCGCGCTGGCGGGGAAGCTGCTCGGCATCAAGACGGTGATCGTGATGCCCCACGATGCGCCCGTCATCAAGCGGCAGGCCACCGAGGGTTACGGTGCCGAAGTGATCAGCTACCACCGCAGCGAAGAGTCGCGGGAGAAACTGGGCCAGCAGCTTGCCGAAGAGCGCGGTCTGACCGTGATGCCGCCCTTCAATCACCCTCACATCGTGGCGGGCCAAGGTACGGCGGGACTGGAATTGATAGAAGAGGCCGGACCGCTGGATGTGCTGATCGCGCCCTGTGGCGGTGGCGGCCTTCTTTCCGGCGTGGCCATCGCGGCCAAGTCGCTGCTCAAGAGCTGCCATGTGGTCGGCGTCGAACCGGAAGCGGGGAACGATGCCTGCATCTCGTTTGAGACGGGCGTCCTGACTTCGATTGATGTGCCGGAAACCATCGCTGACGGCGCCCGCACCAACTCGATCGGCGACATCACCTTCGCCCTGATCCGCCAGCATGTGGACCAAATGACCACCGCGAAGGATGAGACTCTGGTCGAGGCCTGCCGCTTCTATTGGGAGCGGATGAAGCTGATCGTCGAGCCGACGGGTGCGCTCTCGGCGGCGGCGATCTATGAGGGCAAGGTGGATGTAAGGGGCAAGCGGGTCGGCATTGTCATCAGCGGCGGCAACGCCGATCTCAGCCAGATGTGCGCCCTCTTCGCTCAGGGTTAGGTCCCGGGCCCAACGGCCCCGCTAAGTCCCTAAGATAAGCGACTTGCCTCATTCGTCTCTAACATGCCCACATTGGCGGCAGCGCGGGGGCGCGCCGCTGATGGGAGCAAGTGACAATGTTAGTCCTCGGAGATATCGCCGCCATCATCGCTCTTGTCGGGGGAGGTGCCTTTGCCGTGTGGGGCGCGATCATGCTTACAGTTCTGCTCTTGGGAGAAAGGAGCAGGCAGGCTTCAGACAACATCCAGCGTTCGCCCTGGGGAACTTTTTTCACGGGGCTGGTCGCCTTTGTGATTTTCGGGTCCCTTTCCTTTGGCCTGCTCGCCGTGCCCAATCCTCTGGCAAGGCTTGTCGGAGTGATCGCCGTGGGTGCGGTGCTCATGATTTCGACGCTTGGCCTGGCCGGGCTGGCGCGAGTACTGGCCGACCGCATCCGCGGTGAAGCGGCCGACCAGAGCGGCTATTGGGCGCTCAGCCGAGCCGCCTTCATCATTCCCGCGGTGTGCATCCTGCCGTTCATCGGCTGGATTCTCTTCGCCCCGCTGGCCCTGATATTTGGGTTTGGGGCGGGCGTGATGAGCCTTCGCTCTCGTAGAGTGAGTGCTCCTCCGGTGCAGGCTTCGGAGGCGGTGTGAAGGTCTCCCGTCGGCAGGCCCTCGGGCTGCTGGCGGGCGCAGGGGTGGGTGTCACGGCGGCAGGATGCAGCCGCGCCCTCAACGCCTTCGAATCGCCCAAGCCCGGGTTCTCGGCTCTGCTGCCAGAAGACGAGCCAGACCGCGCACTGCTGACCAAGTTCGGCTTCGGCCCGCGTCCCGGCGACATCGAGAAGATCAAGGGGCAGGGAAGGAGCGCGTGGTTTGAAGAGCAGCTTGCCGCGCCGGAAGACGATGACTGGCAGCTGATGCTCAAGCTTCGCCGCCTCGACATCTTCCACTTCACCGCCTATGAGCTGCGCGACCTGCCGGAAGAACGGGTGATCAGCCAGCTGCAGAGCGCGGCCGTGATGCGGGCTACCGATTCCAAGTGGCAGCTGCGCGAGCGGATGGTCGACTTCTGGACCAACCACTTCAACATCTTCGCCCGCAAAGGCCTCGCCGCCTATCGCAAGCCGCAGGATGAGCGGCAGGTGGTGCGGGCGCATGTCTTCGGCAAGTTCCCGGAGATGCTCCTGGCCTCAGCCAAGAGCACAGCCATGCTGCTCTATCTGGATCAGCAGGCCAGCAACTTCAGCCAGCCGAATGAAAACTACGCCCGCGAACTGCTGGAGCTGCACAGCCTCGGCGTCGATGGCGGATACACGCAGCAGGACGTGATGGAAGCGGCGCGCTGCTTCACGGGCTGGACCGAGGAGCGGCAGTTCCTGCGGGGCCGCGGCCAGTTCAAGTTCCGCGATGACCTGCACGACCAGGGCGAGAAGACCGTGCTGGGGCACAAGATCGCGGCAGGCGGCGACAAGAGCGACGGCTATAAGGTCGTCGAAATCGTCGCCAATCACCCTTCCACAGCCCGCCACGTCTCGCGCAAGATGGCCCGCTTCTTTCTTGGTGCGGAAGATCCCGAGGTCATCGGCCGGATGGCGGTGCGTTATCAGGAGACGGGCGGAGATATCAAAGAACTGCTGCGGGTGCTCTACGAGGCCTTCGAAGGGGGCCGATCTGAAGCGAGCCTCAAGCGTCCCTTCGATTTCGCCGTCTCCACCATCCGTTCGCTGGATGGCGATACCGACGGCGGCGAGGCCTTTCAGCAGCACTTGCGGGCGATGGGGCAGCCGCTCTACCAGTGGCCGATGCCCGATGGCTATCCGGACCAGACCGAAGCCTGGACCGGCTCACTGCTGGCGCGGTGGAACTTTGCCTCCGCCCTCGTCACGGGTCAGATTCGCGGCACTCAGGTCAACCTCAAAGACTTTGAACGACGCGCACCAGAGAACTTGACCGCCGCCGTGCTGCAGCTCTCAGAAGAGGGAGATGCCGCCAAGCGGATCGCGCAGATTCTGCCCGACTCGGGCCTCGACCTTGCCGATCAGGTGGCGCTCTGCCTGTCGGCACCGGAGTTTCAGTGGCGATGAGCGAAAAGTGGATGTACTGCAACGGTGAGGGCGGCCTCGAAGGGCGTTCCAAGAGCGTCTCCCGCCGCGCCCTCATGACCGCCGGAGCCGCCGGATTGGCCTGGTGGATGACGCAGAGGACTGCCTGGGCGCAGGCCACCTTCCAGACCGAGCCTACGCACGACAACGTCCTCGTGGTCATCTTCTTGCGGGGAGGGGCCGATGGGCTGAATATCGTGGTGCCCCACGGCGAAGACGACTATTACAAAGCCCGCCCTACTCTTGGCATCGCGCAGCCTGGAACGGGCCGAGGCGAGAACGACAAGGTCCGCGACCTGGATGGATTCTTCGGCCTCAACCCGGCGATGGCCGGACTGCATCAGCTCTATCAAGAAGGCGAGGCGGCCTTTGTACACGCGGTCGGCTCAGGCGACCAGACCCGGTCGCACTTCGAAGCCATGTCCGTGATGGAGCGCGGCATCGAAAGAGCGGGCGGCTCGGCCAGCGGCGGCTGGCTGGCGCGGCATCTGCTGGCCACTCCAGGCCAGAACCGCCCGATGCGGGCGGTTGCGCTCAGCTCGACCACTCCCGACTCGCTGGGCGGCGCGCTGGGGGCGCTGACGGTGCAGAGCATCAGCAACTACAAGCTGGAGATCGAAGACGATGGCATCCGCGGCCTGCTCAAAGACCTCTATGCACAAGGCAGCGATGCTGTCAGTCAGGCGGGGCAGGACACTTTCCGCGTGCTGGACATGCTTCAGAAATCCGACCCGGCCACCTACAAGCCAGAACACAACGCCGCCTACCCCGATACAGGCTTGGGGCGGACTCTGCGGGAGGTCGCGTATCTCATCAAGAACGACTTCGGCCTTGAGGTCGCCGCGCTCGATATGGGTGCGGATCTCGGCGGGTGGGACACCCACATCGCGCAGGGGACGACTTCCGGTTGGCTGAGCACGCTGGTCGGCGACCTCAGCCAATCCATCTCTGCCTTCCGAAAGGATATGGGCGGCGAGATGCGGCGGGTGACGGTGGTGGTGCAGACCGAGTTTGGTCGCCGGGTGGCGGAGAACTCTGGCTTCGGCACCGACCACGGACGCGGCAGCATGATGATGCTTGTGGGCGGGGGGATTCACGGCGGCAAGGTCTACGCCGACTGGCCGGGACTCGCGCCGGACAAGCGGGAAGGGCCGGGCGACCTGCCGGTCACCACGGACTACCGCGATGTGCTTGCCGAACTGCTGCAGAAGCGGCTGGCCACGCCGGACGTGAGCAAGGTCTTCCCGGGTTTCCGTCATCAGCCGCTCGGCATCTTCGTCTAACAAAAGCAGGCCGATGGCAGATTGCTTTGACCAGGAGACGCGGAGCCGGGTGATGTCGCGCATCCGGGCTCACGGAACGAGCCCGGAGCTTCGGCTTCGCGCCCTCTTGGAGCGATGGCTGCCTGATCTGGAAGTCCAGGAGCACCCGGCCGACGTGTTCGGCAAGCCGGATTTCTACATTCCGGATCTGCGGATCGCCATTTTTGTGGACGGTTGCTTCTTTCATGGATGCCCCCAGCACTACCGCGCTCCAGAGCAGAACAAGGAGTACTGGAAGCCGAAAATCCGGACCAACAAGAAGCGTGACCGGCTGGTCAATCGCACTCTGCGCGCCGACGGCATCTGGGTGGTCCGCATTTGGGAGCATGAACTGAAGGGGAAGAGGATCAAGGGGCGGGAGCGCATCCGCCGCCGCATCCGCTATGCCCAGCAGAAGATGGCGGAAGAGCCTGCCTTGAGCCGCGTGGCCGAAGAGTCGGCAGCGTACGGCTCAGAGTAGCTTGGCCACACGGTCCAGGCGGGCCGGGACGCTCTCCATCTCGGGAGTGGCCTGATAGCGGGCTTGGGGCGGGAAGTCTTCGGTGACGGTCCGCTGAATCGCTCCATTGGCCATAAGGGACTTCAGGGCCAGCGAGATGGCGCGGTCGGTTGCGCCCGGCAGGCGGCTCCTGATCTCGCCGAAGGATGCGTCGCTTTCCAGCAGGCTCAGAGCCGGCAGCTGCCACTTGCCATCCAAGAGGCTCGATTCAGCCAAGCCGTCTACGAGGTTGGAGCAGGCTTCAGCCAACGGCTTGCCTTCTTTGGTGAGGATGTACTCGGGGCGCAGGGGATGGCCGTAGCCCGGATTCTTTTCCACCCAGCCGGCTTCCATCAGAAAGCTGAGCGTCTTCTTCATCGCACCTTCCGAGGCCCCCAGGCTTCGGTACATGACGACAAACCGCTCCCCCTTTCGCTTGTGAAGGATGGCGAGAGTGCGGACGGCCCACTTGTGATGGAAGAGATCGCGGAGTGTCAACAAAATTGTATTAACTATAAAAAGTATGACATACTCCCGCCACTCGAGGCAGAGAAATGAAGACTGCAGCTAATTTGAGACCAGAAGTCACCGTTGTGTATCAAGTGAAGGACCGCAAGGCCACCGCCGATTGGTACAAGAATCACTTGGGCTTTGAACTGGCCTACGACGTGGAGGAGATCGGCTGGTGCGAACTCAAGTCGATCATCGGCGATGTGTACATCGGACTCTCGGAAGTCGAGAGCCCGAAAGTGGAGGGAGGACCGACCCTCACCTGGAGCACCACCGACATCGATGCGGACTACGCGGCGCTCAGCCAGGCCGGCATCAAGTTCGACGGAGAGATCCAGGAGATTCCCGGTATGGTGAAGCTGGCCACGTTCTACGACCTGGACGGGAATCATTTGATGCTCGCCCAGAGCCTGCAGAACCCGGCCTAGCGTCCCAGGGCCTTGCGTAGCGGCCAGGGCGGTGGTATCATTCCTGGTCGCTGCGCTCTGCAGCGGAGGCATTACGATGGCCAAGGTTTGTCAAGTCAGCGGAAAGCGCGCCAATAACGCGAAGCACATTCGGCACCGTCACTCGGGCCAGTGGAAGTTCCGCGCCCCCAAGAAGAACCGAACGCAGGAAGCAAACCTGCAGACGGTGACCGTGAGGACGCCGGGCGGCAAGGTTCGCCTGACGGTGGCCACGTCCGTGCTCAAGAGCCCTGAGTTTGCGCGAGTGCTGTGCGGACTCAAGCCGATTCCTAAGGCGTGGCTCAAGAAACCGACTTACTAAGACGAGAACGAGCAGAGGTAAAGCGGGCTTGTTCCTCAATGAGGAGCAGGCCCGCACTTTTTGCCGGAGGCTCTATCGGCGCTTGGAGAACATCTTCTTCAGCTTGAAGATGAGCGCAACGCCCAGCACGACCGGGCCGAACTTGTCGACGGCTCCGAACGCCTTATCCGCTGAATCATCCACCATCCGGGCCAGGCCCTGAGTGCGGACATTCACCGTCTCGGTGATGGTCTGAACCTGCTTGCTGACATTCTCGACCCGCTCGCCGATGCGGTCGACGCGTTCGCTGAGGGTCTTGAGAGTGCGGGTCAGGCTGAGCGCCGCCTGCACGAGAACTCCCAGCAGGATCAACATGGCCAGCATGGCCGCCGTTCCTAAGATGAAGAACGCGCCAGATGCATTGAGCCACCAACCGGGAATTTCTTTCATGAAGCTGCCTGTCCTTTGATCGTGGTTGTCTGCCCCGCAGGCAGTTCAATCTTTATCTCCGTACGGCCACGATCAGCGGTGTGCTGCACACCATTCGACTCGATCACCGTACCCCATAGGCCATCCACGCGCAAAACGCCGGTAAGGTTTCGGTCGGAAGGGTTCTCGATGTCCGCCTCAAACCAGCGCAGCCGAGGGTCCAGACGCAGCTCGATCAGCGAGCCGCAGGTCAGCTCGAAGCTGGCTCCCAATTGGCGGAGCACCGCGCGTCGTCCCACGCCATCCCACGGTCGAATGGTGAGCGCATTGTCGCTCGGGTCGTAGCGGCATCCGTACGCGTAGACCGCGCCCTCCCGGCTCGGCAGAACATAGGAGCCCGCGCCCCGCAGATAGTGGTAGTAGCCGAGGCCGGATGCGCCCGTGTAGGCGTTGAAGCCCGCCTGTCGGGAGCTGAGGTCCGGGCAGTAGCACATGGAGGCGCTGCCATCCGGATGCACCAGCGCCCACGGCCCCATCATCCCGCCAAAGGCGAGGCGCATGTAGGCTTCCGGCAGGGCGAGATAGTCGCGGTCCATCAGCTCGAAAAAGATGAGCGAGTTCGGGATGGTCGTGTGGGCCAGAGAAGCCTCGCCGCGGTCGGCGGCGGCGTTGATCGGCGTGGAGTCGGAGCCCTCCCAGCATCGCTTGTCGCCTCCGTACCACCACCAGCTTGGGGCGAGGGAGCGGGCGGCGAACGCGCACTTCAGCGTCTTTTCCAGCCGCTCGTCGTCGGCCTGCTGCAGGGCGGCAGAGAAGACCTCCTCCATGCCGGAGGTGTCCATCACCGATTCGCCGGCATAGGGAAATTCCAGGTCGAGCAGTTCATTCGCCTTGAAGGTCGCCAGTTCGCGCAGCTGCTCGGCGCGCTCTGCTTGGTCCTCTCTCACGAGGTCTTCGATCAGATCGTAGATGCGCGCAAAGCCCAGGGTGCCGACCGTGCGGACATAGTGCCGCCAGCCGTACTCGAACATCGCCTCATAAGTGCGGACGGCGCGGTCGAGATAGACCGACGGCTCGTGCCGCGTGGCTCCGTAAGTCGAGGCGATGCGGTACATCGAGTGGTAGAGGTTGGCGACATGCGGATAGCCGAGCGGCCGCCCAAAGTGGCTGCCTTGGCCATGCTCTTCCAAAATGCTCGCCACGGCGAAGCTGCTTGGGTTCTGCACCCGGGCGAGAATAAAGTCCTCGATGCAGGCATCAAGCAGCCTGATCTGGGCGGCATCGGGATAGATCGCGTTCTTTTCTGCGAGGTACAGCGTGTCGGCCAGCGAGCACTCCAAACCCGCTGCTTCCTGATATTCCGTCGCATCGGTGACCCGCTTTCCGGTGGCCGAGTTGGTCAGCAAAAACGCCTTGTGCAGATGCGACTTGGTAGAGGATTCCAACTGACGAGTCGCGATGTACTCCGCGCGCTTGATGATGAGATCGCGGATCGGCTCGGTGAAATTCAGATGGACGGTGCAGAGGCGACCGTTCTTGTCTTCGAAGCTCAGGTTGAGCGGGCCGGGTTCCTTCGGCTTGACAAAGCAGAAGGCCATGTCTTCGTCCATGTCGCTCTCGATCTGCGCCTCACGGCTCAGGAAAAACTTGGAGGGGGAAGAGCCCGCCACTTCCAGCCCGACTCCGACATCGGCGGGAGCCACGCAGGCCGGGAAGAGCCGCATTGCAGGTTGGCCGCAGGCGGCAAGCGTCTGGCTGACGCCATCCAGCTTGTCGCTCTCGGTGGGGGCCATGCGAATCTGGTAGACGCGTCGGTCGCCCGGCTCGAGAATGAGCGACGTATGCTCGTTCATCCAGGTCGGCCACTCTTCACGCTCGATGATCGCCTTGCTGTGGATATAGACCACCGGGATGCCCTCCCACTGGAACGGTGTGTTGAGGCTGGCGCGGACGTGATTGTAGAACTCCCAAGTGGTGTTCTCGCCGGGGAAGACAAGCAGGCCGGGGGCCTCGGCGGTCATGCGCTGAGCGAAAAGCCAGCTCGATCCGCCGCCGATGAATTTGTGGATGTAGACCCGGCTCTTCCAGAGCTTCTCAAGCTGCTCATCGCTCCAGCCAAAGCCATCGTAAAAGTTGTTGAAGGCCAGGGGCAGTCCCAGCTCTCCGATCTCGACGGGGACGCGGCCCGTGTTCTCAAGCGTGATCTCCCAGACGATCTGGGGCATGTTGCCGGCTTCCTCAAAGAAGCGGCCCTTCACCTTAATCTCGGTCAGCAGAGGAAATTCGTACTCGAACTCGACGTAGTTGGGGTCGGCTTCGTCCTCGTTGGGATCGTTGGTGATGTGCGCCACTGAGTTCCGCGAGACCGCCCAGGGTTCATCGGGGCTGGTGCGTGCGCCAAGGAGAATGGTGCCGGGCAGATAGCCGTCGGCGTCCTCTTCTCCGAATTTGACGGGCGGGATCACAAACTGAAACTCGTCGCCTTCGTCGGGGAGCCTCGGGTCGCTGGCCCAGAGTCGGGAGATGCGTCCCCCTTGGGCAAATTCGAGGGACATGAGGCTGCCGGTGAGTTCAGTCAGCCCGGTATCGAACGAGTCCATTGATTCAGTCGAGCGTACCAGGTGACGTGCCGGGAGATACAATCGGGGCATGAGCCCTCAAGTTGTGGTTTTCGCTGGCGCGGGATCGATGCGCAGCGGGCCGCACGTCGCCGCAGCGCTCACGACCTTTGTCAGCCAGCAGCCGATGGAGATTCGCCTGCTCGACTGGAATGAAGAGCGGATGGACCTGATCGACCGCCTTGCACGCCAGATGCTGAAGAAGGCGGAGCAGGAGCACCAGATCAAATCCAGCACCGACCTGGAAGAATCGCTTGATGGCGCCGACCACCTGATCCTCTCCATCTACGAGGACTCTGCCCGCCGCCTTCTTGGCCCCGCCCCCGAACCGGTGGAGGACGAAGAGGAGCCCGACGAGCGCGGCATGAGCGTGGTCGAGCATGGCCTGGGCGACCTGAACAAGCCGACTCCCTATGAGCATCTGAGCCAGCAGACCAAGTTGATGCTGCATCGACCCAACCTCGACCTTGACCGTGAAGAGGTGATTCGACAGGTGTCAGAGCGGGTTCTGCGGGAGAAACCGGAAGCCTGCCGCGTGCTCAGCCTGGTCCGCGATGTAGAAATTCAATTGCCAGAAGGGGCCGAGAAAGCGGCGTGGCCGCAGCCCCTGTCCGAGGCGGAAAGGCAGATCGCGCCCCACCAGATTCTGCGGTGGATCAATGAAGATCACTCGATCTACGATCTGCTGAAAGAGGCCGAGTATTCGCCCGTCACCCGCTGGCTTCTTCAGGTCTGAGCTTTGAGGCTCTCCAGGGCTGCAGAGTGGGTCCAGTCGAGCGAGATGGGAGTCACGGAGACGTAGCCATTGGAGACCGCCTCAACATCGGTTCCGGGTTCGGTCGGGTCCATTACCACGACTCCGCCTTGCCACCAGTAGGATCGCCCCCACGGGTCGGCTCGCTTTTCGACGCGGTCTTTGTAGACCCGCTCGCCCATCCGGACGAACTTGGTTCCCTGAATCTCGGCCCACTCGATGGCGGGAACGTTGACGTTCCAGAAGCAGAGGCGAGGCAGGTCGGCATCGACGAGCATCTGAAGATTTTCCGCCAGCCAGGATTCACCCGAGGGGTAGTGCGGTGGTGCGCCGTCCACGAAGACGGCCATAGAGACCGCAACCGAGCGGATTCCGTTGATCGCCCCTTCCATCGCTCCCGCCACCGTGCCGCTGTAGGTGACATCGAAGCCCAGATTCGGCCCCCAGTTGATGCCGCTCAGGATGAGGTCGCAGCCGTCCGGCCACAACTCGGTGAGGGCGACGTTCACGCAGTCCACGGGCAGCCCCGTCACTTCCCAACCCTGGCAGCCCTCCACTTCGCGCTCCTTCACCCGGAGCGGATCGCGCATGGTCATGGCGTGACCGCAGGCGCTGCGTTCGCAGTGAGGAGCGGCGATCTTGACTTCGCCGAACTGCTTGGCGACCCGGACAAGGGTCAGCAGCCCCTCGGCGTGAATGCCATCATCGTTGGTGACGAGAATCCGCATGAGCAGTGAAGAAGGCTACCAGGCAGCAGAGGCAGAGCGGGGCAATGGCGTCCGCGTGGTGGTCTGGTTTCTGCTCCTTCTGGTCACGCTCAGCGCGGCGTGGGACGCTCCGAACACGAAGAGCGTGGTGATGCTGGCGGCGGTCGGCGCACTGGTGGCAGGGTTTAGCGCAATCCTGCTCTCGGGGCGAGGGCTCAAGACATCGGTGGGATATGCCGTCGGCATGGTCGCGCTGCCGTTCTTGGTGGCGTTTGACCGGGAGGCCTTCGGCCTGCTGTTTCCGCTGGTGGGGCTTGTGCCGGTTCTGCTGAATCGAAACCGCGCTGCATGGCTGCTCTGGGTGGCGTGGTCGGCCGGGTTCTTTGTGGCGTATCTTTCGGGCGGAGTCGGGGGAGCGGGCCGCTTCTTTGCCTGGCTTCGGGCGCAGGGGCTGACCCTGGAGCAGACCGAGATGGTCGTGCTGATCGTCCGCAAATCGATCCACGTCACGGCGTATGGCGGGTTTGCCTTTTGTGCTTTTGGGGGACTGAGAGAATTCTTGTGGGGTCAGCGGGGACGACTTGCCTTTGCGGTGCTCTGGCCGCTGGCGTTTGCGATCTTTGATGAGGTGAAGCAGAGCCGCGCTTCCGGTCGAACCGGAAGCGCGTGGGATGTGCTGATCGACCTTGGCGGAATCGCCGTATTTCTCGGCCTGGCCGCCTGGCTTGAGCGTCGGCAGTCGGCAGCCGCTTAGGTCAGCGCTTCCAGCAGCTCCGCCGTCTCCGCGACCGCCTCGCCGAATGTCTTGGCGGCCCAGCGGGCTTCTTCTTCGGTGATGATCAGCGGGGGTTCGAAGCGGATGACGCGGGGGTTGTTCAACGTATAGGCGGCGATCAGCCCTCGCTTGACCATCTGCGCGATGACCAATTCGCCGACTTCATCTATGGCGAATTCTACGCCGAGCATCAGGCCGAGCCCGCGCACTTCGGCGACCAACTCGTGCTGATCAGCAACCTCTTGAAGAGCATCCTTGAGCACCCGGCCCACCGAGTCGGCCCGGTCCAGTAGATCCTCTTCTTCGAGCAGTTCAAAGGCTGCGATTCCGGCGGAGCAGGCCAGCGGATTGCCGCCGAAGGTGGAGGTGTGGAGCAGCGGATTGTCGGCAAAGACTTCCCAGACCCGCTCGGTGCCGATGGTCGCGCCGATGGGCATGATTCCGCCGCCCAAAGACTTGGCAAGGGTGATCATGTCGGGCACCACGCCTTCGTGCTCGCAGGCAAAGAGCTTGCCGGTGCGGCCCATGCTGGTCTGCACTTCGTCCAGAATCAGCAGCGCGCCGTGCTTGTCGCACGCCTCGCGCACGGCCTTTAGATAGCCGCTCGGCGGAACATGGATGCCGCCCTCGCCCTGGATCGGCTCGACGATGAAGCAGGCCGTCTCATCGTTGATCGCCGCAGCGGCCGCTTCCGCGTCGCCGTAGGGGACGAAGACCGCCTCGGGCACGAGCGGGGCAAAGGGCTTCTGATACTTTTCGCGTCCGGTGACCGAGAGCGCGCCCATGGTCTTGCCGTGGTAGCCGCCGATGGTGGAGACCATGCGGCTGCGCCCGGTGGAAGCACGGGCGAATTTCAGAGCCGCCTCAACCGCCTCCGTGCCGCTGTTGCTGAAGAAGGTGTACTTGAGATCGCCCGGCGAACGGGTGCCGAGAATCTCGGCCAGCCGGCCCTGGGCTTCGTTGAAGAAGGTCTTGCCGCTCAGGGGCATCCGGTCGAGCTGATCTTTGACGGCCTGCACGATCTTGGGATGGCGATGGCCGAAGGTGAAGACCCCGTACCCGCCCAGGCAGTCCAGGTATTTCCTGCCTTCGTGGTCGAAGATATAGCACCCTTCGGCCTCCACTTCCACGCCGAAACCGGCGAAGTTCATCAGCCGTGCCAGGTAGGGGTTGACGTGCTCTTGATAGCGTTCGATAGTGGCTGCGTGGAGCGCCTCGCCGGACATGATGCGAGTATAGATCAGCCCCACTGATAGGCGATGTGGACCGACTCATGCAGCGGCAGAATCCGCACCTTGCCGTCATCCAGAATCCGCTCGTCAAAGGGGGTCTGGTTGGCCTCGGAGCGGCGGCTGTCATAGCTGAGTCCGAGCCCGATGGGTGAGCAGCGCTCCGGCCCATCTGGCCAGCGGGGAGCGAGGAGGGTCAGGCGCAGGCCTTCCAGGTCGAGCAGCGGGTCGATGAGGCGCTCGAACAACTCTTCCAGAAATCGTTCGGCCTCTTCCAGCCGATGGGAGCGCTGCATCGTCTCGATGGGATGCAGAAGGAGGAGGGTCGGTTCTTCCTGCTTGATGAGGGCCGAGGCTTGCGGCCAGTTCACGCGCACCTCGGGGCCGAAGTCGCGCCAATCTGAGTGCGCGTAGCCGTAGAGTCGGCAGAGGCCCGCCATCCGCATCGAGGCAGAGCCGACCCGCAGCATTTCGCCGCGCTCCAGCGGAAGCATCCGCGTCTCCGGTCGCCAGCCCGCGCCCCAGGGCCAGAGTAGATTGAGCGGCTCGCGCCCCTCCTCGCGGCGGATGTGGTTGAAGGGAAGCTCGTTCAGCAGATTCACCGAATCATCAATCAGACGGCGCAGCATCGGCTCGCCTTCGCCGACCGGCAGGTGCGGGGTCATCTCCTCGCCGTAGATGCCGGGGGGTTCGGCGCAGGCGAGTTCGGTCGATCCGTCTTCCCACACGAGGCCGTGGTCGGCGCGCCATCCCGGGACGAAAGTCAGCCCCCTCGCATCAAGCCGTTCGGCCTGCTCAAGAAGAGCCCTTTCTTCATCGGCATCGGGCAGGTGCTGGACGCGCTGAATGAGGCCCTTGTCGTCCAGCGAAAGGAGCGACAGATGAAACTGAACCGAGCGCTCGGGCGGATCGGTCTTCAGGGCGGCGAGAGTGAGCGGACCCTGCGGGATTTGAACTGAATCGGGCCGCAAACCCAGCCATGCGGCTTCGGGAGTCAGGGACTCTTCCATCGCCGAAATGCGGAAAACTCGCGACGCTTCCGCCAGCCGCTGCCAGCCCTCGGAAAGCCCGCGCAGAAACGAGTCTTCTTCCCGCTTTGAGGCCAGGCAGGGAAGTCCGATGACAACTCGCTTCATCACCGCCGATTGTGCCTGGTCGCCCAGGCTGGCTGGTAACCTCTTGCCCATGAGTTCCGTGAAATTTCCGAAGGAATGGGGTCGCCTGCTCACCGCAATGGTGACGCCTTTTGACGACTCCCTCAACCTCAACGAGGCCGAGACCCGGCGCATCGCCGCTTATCTGGTCGATGAGCAGAAAAATGACGGTCTGGTCGTCAGCGGAACCACGGGAGAATCCCCGACACTGACGGAGCAGGAGAAGCTTCGCCTGCTGGAGATCGTGCTGGACGAAGTCGGCGACCGAGCCTCGGTCATCCTGGGCGCGGGCAGCTACAACACGATGGAGTCGATCCACATGGCTAAGGAGGGCGAGCGCCGCGGCGCGCACGGCATAATGCTCGTGAACCCTTACTACAACAAGCCGGGACAGGCCGGACTCTACGCCCACTTCAGCACCATCGCGAACAGCATCGAGCTGCCCGTGATGCTCTACAACATTCAGCCCCGCTCGTCCATCAACCTGGAGACGCCCACGCTGATGCGGCTGATCAAGGACGTGCCGAACATTGCGGCGGTCAAGGAAGCGAGCGGCAACATCGCTCAGATTTCAGAAGTCATTCGCGAGGCCCCCGAAGGCTTCCGCACCTACAGCGGCGACGACGCCATCATGCTTCCGATGCTCGCGCTCGGCGCTCTGGGCCTGGTCAGCGTCGCCTCCCACATCAAGGGTGCCGAGTTCAAGGAGATGATCGAGGTCTTCGAGACAAATCCGGCCAGAGCCCGCGAGCTGCACCATCAGCTTGAGCCGGTCGTGAAGGCGGTCTTCGCCGCTCCGAGCCCGGCTCCCATCAAGCACGCGCTGACCCTGCGCGGATTCGACTGCGCCAAGGTGCGGCTTCCGATCGTGGCCCTCTCCGATGAAGAGAAGCGGACACTCGAACCGATGCTCAAGCCCTAAAAGTGTCGTCTCCACCTCTTATCTGCGTCTATTAGAGGTGGAGACAAAGAGATGTTAGCGGGATTAATCATGATGACTGCGGCTCAGGCCAGTGCGCCAACCCAGACTCACCTGACTGTCTACAACCAAGGTTTTGCGCTGGTGAAAGAGCAGCGCACCATCAACCTTGAGCGGGGAATGCAGGAGGTCCGCGTTGAGGATGTGGCCCAGATGATCGAATCGGACAGCGTCGCGATCCGAAGCACGACCGAAGAGGGCTCGTTCACCGTTCTGGAGCAGAACTATCAGTACGACCTGATCAGCCCGATCGCGATCCTCAACAAGGCGGTAGGGAAGCACATCACCTTCCATCGCGTTCTGCCGAATGGCGAAAAGGAATCCATCCGCGGCATCCTGCTGAGCGCCCCCACGGCGGTGGTCAGCCAGGGCGGCGGCAGCTCGCAGATGACTTGGAATGGCCTCGTCATCCAGGCGGATGACGGACGCATCCTGCTCAACCCGACCGGCGAGATCGCCGTCGAATCGATCCCCGAAGGGCTCATCAGCAAGCCGACGCTGGTCTGGCTTCTGGACTCCCGACGCGCAGGCCGCAACAATATTGAACTCAGCTACCTCACCCAGGGCATGTCCTGGACAGCCACCTATGTGCTGGCGCTGGATGCCTCGGGCCGAACCGGCAATCTCAAGGGCTGGGTGACGCTGAACAATCAGTCTGGCGCAACCTACGAAAACGCGAATCTCAAGCTGCTGGCGGGGGACGTTCAGCGGGTGCGCGACGACATGCGCATGGAGATGATGCGGGGCGGCGGAGGCGCGGCTCCGGCGGCAAAGTCTTTTGAGGAAGAGCAGTTCGGCGACTACCACCTGTACACCCTTCAACGTCCGACGACGGTCGCCAACAAGGAGCAGAAGCAGGTTTCCCTGCTGGAAGGCAACGATGTTCCGGTCACCCGCAAGCTCGTGCTGGACGCGATGCGCGGCTACCAGGGCTGGCGGCCCCAGCCGGAGAACGTGGTCGGCAGCGGCGTCCTCAAGCCGAGCATCCTGATCGAATTCACCAACGATGAAGCCTCGAATCTGGGCATGCCCCTTCCGATGGGCCGCATCAAGGTGTATCAGCGCGACAGCACCGACTCCCTGCAGATGCTGGGCGAAGACCAGATCCAGCACACGCCGCGCAACGAGAAGATCTCCCTGGCCGTCGGTCAGGCATTCGATGTGGTTGCCGAGCGGAAGCGCATGAGCTTCGAGTGGCTCGACACCAACCGCCTCGGTGCACGGGAGACGTTCGAGATTGAAGTCCGCAACCGCAAGGAGACCGCCGAGACGGTCCACCTGTGGGAGCGGCACTGGGGAGACTGGCGCATCACCCAGCACAACATGGACTTCACCAAGCTCGACGCGACCACCGCCGAGTTCGTGGTGACCCTCGCACCGAATGAGGTGAAGAAGATCACATACATGGTTGAAACCCGCTGGCGCTAACTAAAAACAAAAAGCGGCCCCTGCTGAAATCAGCAGGGGCCGCTTTTGTTTGAGACTACGGGGCAGGGGTGACGGTGGAGACGACTTCCGACTTCTGCGTCACCGTGAAGATGGGCATGCTGCTCTGCGCCGTGCCGGTCGCTTCGGACTTCAGCATGAGCCCGGTTGCGCCGTCCACGGTGTAGATCGTCTTGGAGGTGGTGGTCATCGTTCCGGCGAAGTTCACGCCGGAGACCCGCATCTGAAACTTGATGATGCCGGTCACATCGCCCTGAATCTTGATCACCGTCTTGCCGTCTACCACGTCGATGGAGAGGGTCTTGAAGGCGACGGTGGCCTTGGTTTCGCCTTCCGGCAGGATGGTGCCTTGTCCAGCGTTCTTGAGGGCGTCGGCCAGGTCGATCTGATGGTTCCAGGTGCTGCCGACGCTGATCGGAGCCTTGGGATAGACGAGGCCGAAGGGGCCGGTCTGCTTCAGCAGATCGGTCTGGGAGGCGATGATTGCCTTG
The DNA here is from genome assembly GCA_965652385.1 of uncultured Fimbriimonadaceae bacterium. Taxonomy (GTDB): domain Bacteria; phylum Armatimonadota; class Fimbriimonadia; order Fimbriimonadales; family Fimbriimonadaceae; genus JBGSIR01. The sequence continues at coordinate 73,404 of CBFGUV010000002.1, read as the reverse complement.
CGGGCCGGGTCGGTGGTGATCTCGCCCAACATCTCCAGCTTCAGAGTCTCGGCCTGCGGGCTGACCGAAAAGGCCATCTCCAGTCCGGTCAAGGTCTCCTTGATTGCCTGGTCATCAATGTCCACGGTTCCGGCGACCTTTACATCGACTGAGTTGGTGGTGACGTTCAGCGGGATGCCTTCGCCGGTGTTGCGCCCAAAGGCGAATCGCTGGCCCAGGGTGAGCGTGTAGCTGCCGTCGGCTTTCTCCAGACCCTGTCCCTCCATCGTCTGGGTGGTGGCAGAGACGACCTTCATGTCATAGCTCGACCCCTCCGGAACGCGGAGGGCCAGATCGAAGGTGCTGGCGGGGGTCTGCTGGATGGCGGTGGCCGTCCAGATGAAAAGCGCTGCCTGAGTCAGCATGTCACCTATTTTAACGCTCCGCCGGTGGCGGCGATTCGGGAAGGCCCCGGACGGCGGCTTAACATCCCCTGAAATTTCCCTGAAATGCTGCTGGATGCAGCGAGGATGAGATAAAGTGAAAGTGGCATTGCAGGGGAGAGCATGTCACACGTAACTATTCACCTATTCAATGGGGTTTCGGTGAGTGGTAGCGGTGGACAATCATCGCTTCCAACTGAGTACTGTCGGCGGCTGCTGGCGTACCTCTCACTTCATCCCGATCGTCGCTTGGACCGAGGAGCGGTGGCAAAGGCTGTCTGGGCCGACCAGGCAGATGTGCCGCGAAACCGCCTCTCTGTGTCCCTGTTTCTGACTCGCCAACAGCTCGACTACGCCGAGCCGAATGGCAGTTCCTGCATCGACTGCAGCCGCGGTTGGATGCAGCTGACGACCGATCGCGTCCGCTTTGACACCGACGAGTTTGTGGCTCAGGTTACAAAGGCACGGTCGGCCAAGACCGACGACGAAAAGCGCGAAGCCTATCAACGGGCATTCGAGCTGTATGCAGGTCCGCTGCTGCCCGGCTATGCCGACAGTTGGGCCGTGCTGCCGCGGACCGAGATGGCGAACCGCCTTCTGGAAGCCTCCGCTTGGCTCGCTTCCGATCGCATGGCGATGGGCGATCCCGACTCGGCGAAGGCGATCCTCTCGACCGCCATCCGCAAAGACGGCGACTCGCTGGCGACCGTGAAGACCCTGCTGGAGTGGTACCGCAAAAACACTTCGGAAGAGATCGCGCTGGAAGCGGCCGAGAACATTATCGAGGGTCTCAGCCGATCCGGGCGTCATCAGCAGAGTCTGCTGGATGATCTCATCGCAAACTGGCGGCAGAACTTTGCCGTCAAAAACAATCCGAACCGGCTCTACTGCTCTCTCTATCTGAAGGGAGTGGGCGTGCGTCAGGCGCTGCGTTCCTTGAAAGGGGAAGCGGCCTACACCAACGGCGTTCTGGCCCTGTACGATTCGCCCGAAATGGCGATCCGCTCGGGATTGGGATTGCTGGAAAAGTGGCCGAACCTGGTCATCGGCATTGAAACCCAGGTGACCTCGCCGACCAGCCCGCCGGAAGACCACTGCCTCAAAATGGTGGAGGCGCTGCCGCCGGGAACGGTGTCCATCAGCGATACCACCCGCCGGGTGATGAATGGGAGCAATCCCTTCCCGCTCAAGCCGATCTCGGAAGTCGAGGGATGCTGGCGGGTCTATCCTCCGCTGGCTAGCTAGCACTTATTGCCGTCGGTCTTGCCCGCAAGGCCGGCGGCATTTCATTTCGCGGGAGAGCGCATTTCCACCTAAGAGCGCGGCAAAGAGCATGCCGAATGATGCTGGAGAAGGTGGCCCGGCCGGAGGGATTCGAACCCCCGACACCTGGTTCCGAAGACCAGTGCTCTATCCACTGAGCTACGGCCGGTTGCGGTCGCTGATCATACCTAAGCTGGCGCTATAACAGGTCTTCCTCTATAGGGACCAGGGAGGCCTGCTTTTCGATTTCGCGGCTCACTTTCGCGGCACGCTCCGGCTTCAGGGCCGAAAGGACGGCCCCGGCCTTCTTTGCATTCATCTTGCTGATGATCCGGGCAAGCTCGGCGTCTTTGTACGCGCTCGACATTTCGGCGATGGTGGCGGGCTCGATTCCCGACCAGATCAAGGCGATCTCTTCGGCTCCCACTTCCGGGTCTTGAACATACTGAGGCGCCGGCTCTGGCTCTTCTTCGGGCTCAGGCTCCGGCTCGGGAGCGGGCTGCGGCGTGGTCTCTTCCGGCGGCTTTTCTTCGGCGGCCTTCTTGTCCAGCTCTTCCTGCGTGGGAGGCTTGTTGCTCACCAGCGGGGACTTGATCAGTCCGCCCTGAATCGCGCCGAAGAGGCCGATCCCGGCCAGCACCGGAATGCCGAGCCCAAGTCCCAGAAACAGGGGCCACTTTTTCTTCTTGCCGTTTGCCATCGTTACTGTCCTCTCACCTCATTCACGCGCGACATGATCTTGTTGACATAGTTCTGAGTCTCTTTGAACGGCGGGATGCCGCCGTACTTGCGGACTGCGCCCGGACCGGCGTTGTAGGCCGCCAGAGCCAAAGGCTCGCTGCCGAACTCGCGCATCATCTGCGCCAGGTAGCGGGCTCCACCGTTCAGGCTCTGCGCCGGATCAAAGGGATCGGTCACGCCAAGCATCCTAGCTGTGCCCGGCATGAGCTGCGTCAGTCCCTGCGCGCCTGCCTTGGAGACGGCGCGGGGGTTGAAGGCGCTTTCGGCCTGAACCAGCGACTCGAAGAGGGCCGGGTCGATTCCGGCCGATTCGGCGGCCTTTGCGGCCAGCGTCTTCAATTCGCTTCCGCCTTCGATGGCGTTTCCGGCACCGAAGGGGCTCAGCGGGGCGTAGCTGTCCGGCTTCCCGATGATGCCGCTCAGCATTCCCTCGAATGAGCCCGGCATCGGTCGAGGACCCGGTCCGGTGCTGTGAGTCGTCGGCGGCGGGACGCTGGCGGACTGCGGCGGGTCGATGCGCGCTTTCAGGGCATCCACCCGGTTGCGGATCTCCTGCACCCGCGACAGGACGGCTTCGTAGCCCTTCGGCTCGATCATCAGGCGGCCCTCCGCATGACGGCCCACTCGTCCAGTTCGCGCTGCTCGCGGCGGACCTCTTCAATCGACCATTCGGCATGGTCCTTATCGCGCAGCTTGTCCAGGGCTTCGGCGTCGCTTTTGGCCTTCAGCCAGACCGACTTGGCGGCCTCTTCTTCTCCCAAGAGGATCGAGACCGCAACTTCGCTGCCGCGGATGCTGTCGGTCAGCCGCTCGATGAACCGCTCCGAATTGATGCGGTCGTGGAGGGAGCCGGTGGAGCCATGAAGCGCATGACGCTTCTGCTCCTTCAGCCGCTCGATCTCCGCCTCGGCGGCGTAGCGGCGGGCCTGGCGTTCCAGAAACTCGTCCTTCGCCTCTTCTTCGCGATGCTGCCGATACTCCAGCAGCTTCTCCAGCCGAAATCTAAACAGCGCCATGAGTGATCTCCATCAGTTGCTGAGTGGTGTGCTCCAGGTTGTCCGCGTCGGCGCGGTCCTGCCTGAGAAATGCGTTGATCTGATCCCAGCCCTTCATCGCCTTGTCTGCCTTGGGACGGGAACCTTCCTTGTACGCCCCCACGCTCACCAGGTCCTCGACCTCGGCATAGGCGGCGACCAGCTCTCGCAGCTCTTGAGCCGAGCGCTGATGCTCCACCGGGGTCACCATCGGCATGACACGGCTGAGGCTGTTGAGGATGTTGATGGGCGGGTAGTGGCCCTTCGAGGTCAGCTTTCGGTCCAGCATGATGTGGCCGTCGAGGATCGAACGGGTGGCATCGGCGATAGGCTCGTTGGTGTCGTCTCCATCCACAAGCACGGTGTAGATCGCCGTGATTGCTCCCTTCGCACCGCATCCCGCGCGCTCCATCAGGCGGGGAAGCATGGCGAAGACGCTCGGCGTGTAGCCCTTGGTGCTGGGCGGCTCGCCGATGGCCAGGCCGATCTCGCGCTGGGCCATCGCGAAGCGCGTGACCGAGTCCATCATCAGCAGGACGCTGCGGCCCTGGTCGCGGAAGAACTCGGCGATGGCGGTGGCGGTCTGCGCTGCCTTGACGCGGATCAGTGCGGGCTCGTCAGACGTGGCGCAGACGATGATGCTGCGGGCCATGCCTTCTTCGCCCAATTCGTGCTCGATGAACTCGCGGACTTCGCGGCCCCGTTCGCCGACAAGGGCGATCACGTTCACATCCGCCAATCCGTGCCGTGCGACCATGCCGAGCAGCGTGCTCTTGCCGACGCCTGACCCGGCGAAGATGCCCACGCGCTGGCCTTCGCCCATCGTGAGGATTCCGTCGATGGCGCGGACGCCCGTGACGAACGGCTTTTCGATCATCTGCCGCTGCATCGCATTGGGCGGTGCGGCTTCGACCGGTTGTTCTTGGCTTACGGCGAGGGGGCCTTTTCCATCGACCGGACGCCCGAGGCCATTCACGATCCGGCCCATCATGCCGTCGCCCACCGGAACTTTGAAGCATCCCCCGGCGGAGCGCACCATGCTGCCGGAGCGGATGCCGCGCATCTCGCCCAGCGGCATGAGCAGAATCCGTTCGCTGCGAAAGCCGACAACCTCGCAGGGGATCGCTTCGCCGTCCTCCGCCGATTCGATGTAGCAGAGGTCGCCGATGCGGGCGGCGGGGCCGGTGGATTCGATGACCAGGCCGACAACCTGGATGACCCGGCCCATGTGGAGCCAGCGGTTCGCCTTTTCGATGGCGCGCTCCATACTCTCAAACTGGGGAAGGATCACCGAACTCACGATGCCTCCTGAATAAGATCCTCGACGCGTTCAACGTATGACTCGACGCGGGCGTCGATCATGCCCTCCTCTGCTTCGATGATGCAGCCCGCCTCGATCTGGCCATCAGCGACGATCTCAAGCTGGCGCACATTTGAGAGCGCAGATGTCAGCTCCGCCTTGTGCGATTCCAGAATGCTGACGTCGAAGGGGTTGACCCGGACGCGGAAGCTGGTCGAGTTGAGCGTTTCGCCGATGGCCTGCTTGGCGATCTCGATCACGCTGTCGCGGCTCAATTCCATCTCCTGGCGAAGCGCGCGGCGGGCGATCTCGATGGCGAGCGTGGCGAGCCGCTGTTCGGCGGCGCGCTGCCAGTCTTCAATCGAGGACTCGACGCGGCCTACGAAGTCGGTCATCGCTTGGGCGAACTGATCGACCTCGGCCTGCTGAGCCTCTTCAATGGCCCGTTGCCGCACCAGGGACTCCTGATAGCCGCGGTTGATTCCCTCATCGCGCCCGGCGCGGATTCCTTCTTCGAATCCGACGGCGAAGCCCTCGCTGTGGCCCTGTTCGACGGCCTCTTTCTTGACCTTCTCCAGTTCCCGGTAGATGCGGTCGGTCTGCGACTCTGCGCCGATCTGCTGGAGCGACTCCTGAACGGTCGGCAGGCGGTCGGTCAGGCGGGGCAGGTCTGCTCCGTTCTGAATGATGCGCTTAGACCAGGACATCCTCTTCGCCTCGGCCGATGGTGATTTCGCCGGCCTCTTCGAGCCGCCGGATCACGCTGACCACCTTCTGCTGAGCCTCTTCGACCTGTCGGACCTTCACCGGACCCATGTAGTCCATGTCTTCCTTCAGCATGTTCACGGCACGCTCGGACATGTTGCGGTAAATCTTCTCGCGGACCTCTTCGGTGACGCCCTTGAGCGCCATGGCGAGTTCCTTGACATCGACCTCCTTGAGCACCGACTGGATGGCGCGGTCGTCGAGCTGCATGATGTCTTCGAAGACGAACATCATGCTCTTGACCTCGTCGGCCAGTTCGGGGTTGTTCTCGGTGAGGGCCTCAAGAATGAGCCGCTCGGTGCCGCGATCGACGCGCTGCAGCAGATCGACCAGCGCCTGCGGGCCGCCGGCCTTGGACATATCGTTGTTCAGGACCGAGCTGATCTTTCGCTCCAGAACCGCTTCTATGCGCCGGATGACCTCGGGCGGGGTCTGGTCCATCGAAGCGATGCGCTCGGCGACATCGCCGCGCAGATCGGGGGGCAGCTTGGCGAGGATCGCCGCTGCGTTGGAATTCGGCATGTAGGCCAGGATCAGCGCGATGGTCTGCGGGTGCTCGTCCTGGATGAATCCGAGAAGCTGGTTCGGGTCGGCCTTCTTGAGGAACTCGAAGGGAACCACCTGCATGGCGGCCCGGATGCGCTTCATCAGCTCGCCGGCGCTCTCGGTGCCGAAGGCGGCTTCCAGAACCTTTCGCGCATTCTCCATGCCGCCTTCGGCGATGAAGTCCTGCGCCTTGCACATCTCATGGAATTCCTGCACGACGCCGCCGCGCAGTTCCGGCGTCACCTTTTCAAGGCGCGCCACCTCCATGGAGAGGCTTTCAATCTGATCCTCCGAGAAGTGCTTGATGACGGCGCCAGCGGTCTGCGGACCGAGGACGGTAAGGACGATGGCAGCCTTGCGCTTGCTCGTCAGTTCGGGTTCAAGTCTGCGGATCATCAGTCCTCCATGAGCCAGCTCTTCAGGAGCATGGCGACGGTCTCAGGCTTCTCTTTGGAAAGCTTGCGAATCTGTTCGAGCGGCACGTCCACCTTTTCGCGGATCTCGCCGACAAAGACGGGCTGGGCGGGCTCTTCCTGATAGACCACGGGCTCGGGCTCGGTATCGATGCCCATGGCGGCCAGCGCTTCGGTCAGGTCTGGCAGATCGTCGGTGGGAATCTCCGGCTCTTCGGTCTCCGGCATCGAATCCTCAATCTCTTCTTCGGGCGCGGCCTCTACGCGCAGCTTCGGCGCGCGCTCGGTGTCCATCGGCAGAGCCATCGAGCCGCCATCCGGAAGTGCGGCGGTCATGGTCGCCACCGGCTTCATCGACTTGGTCAGCGTCCGCATCAGCATGAAGCCGACGCCGACGAGGGCTGCAATGGGGAGCAGTGAGATCAGCTGCTGGGTTCGGGCGGCCGAAGCTGCCGTCTCCTGCGCCTTCTCATGCTCGGCCAGGCTCTCGGAGTTGAATTCCACCGGAGTGACGGTGGCGCTGAAGCTGGTCTTGTCCTTGGTCTTCAGCAGTCCGTTCACGAACTCCTGAACGGGGCGGATATCGTTGATCTTGGCGGAGTTGACCAGGACGGCGACCGTCATCGAGGTGACTTCGCCCGGCGCTTTGCGGATCGTCTGCGTCTTCTGATCTTCGCCGAACTGCTCCTGGGTCGACTCGCTGTTGTAGCTGGAGCCATCGTTGTCGCTGGCGGCGGTCGGCTGGCTGGCCGAGTTGCCGTCGGCTCCAGTGGCGCCCCCGGCTGGGTTCGCATTGCCGGAAAGCGATTCGCTCACCGAGGAGCGGGAAAGCGGGGTGCGGGTGGGAGAGGTGGTGTTCTGCGTGATCGTCACCTCGTCCATGTCCAGCTCGACACCGACGGTCACCGACGTGTTGCCGGGGCCGAAGGCCATATCGAGCCGCTGCTGCAGCTCGCGTTCGCGGCGCGCGCTCTCGGCCCGTTCGGCCTCCAGCTTGCGGGTCATCAGCGAGCTGTTCTCGCCGTGCTCGTCGCCGTCGTAGATGATGCGGCCGGAGCTGCTGACGACGGAGACGTTCTCGGCGGTGATGCCGACGCCTTCCTGCACGATGCGGGCGATGGTCTTGCCCTGCTGATCGTTGAGGCTGTATCCGGGCTGCTCGACCACGTTGATCACCGCGGTCGGCTCGACCTTGTCGCGCACAAAGGGGGATTCGTCGCCCTTATTGATATGGACGATGGCCGAAGCCACGCCCTCGATCTGCTGCACCGAGCGGGCCATATCGCCCTCCAGCGCGGCCTTGGTGCGGGCCTTCTCAATTCCGGGAGTCTCGAAGGGGCTGCTGCCATCGAGCAGGGAACTCAGGCCGGTCGCAGATGCCTTGGGCGCCTTGTTGTCGGCACGGAGCCGGGCGCGAACGTCGTTTACGACCGTGGAGGGCACCATGACTTCGCGGGTCGCGCTGTACTCGACCGGGAAGCCGTATTCCTTGATGGCGAGATAGACCATGTCTTTGTCTTCCGGCGACATGCCGGCAAAGACAGGCTCCATCTTCGGCCTGCTGGCGTAAAAGAACGTCAGGCCGAGCATGACCACCAGAAACGCGGAGCCAAAAACGGTCACGACCCGCTGAGTGTGGTCGGCCGTCTGCCACCAGTTCTGAACCTTGCTAAGAATGTTTCCCATAGCAGCCGTTTCCGACTGCCCGATTTAGAATCTCCAGCTGCAGGCTAAACCTGCATTCTGCTGATCTCCTGATAAGCTTCGAGCACCTTGTTTCTGACCTGCATCGTCAACTGCATTGCGGTGCCGGCACGCTCCATCGCGATCATCAGATCGTGAAATTCCACCGGGCGATTCATCATCATGTCGTTCCGCATCGCCGCAGCATCCTGCTGCGTCGTGTTGACTTCCTTGATGATGTCCATCAGCATGTTGCCGAAATCCTCTCCGTTTCCGGGCTGGATTTGGGCTGCCGGCGGCTGTGCCAACTGAGTCAGTTTCGAAGCTGCGTCAGAGATTCGCATTTCAGCTAAGGGTCTTAAAGTTGTCCGATGCGAAGGGCCGAATTGATCATTCCTTTCGCAGAGTTGAAGGCGGCGATATTCGCCTCGTAGGCGCGGTTGGCCGAGAGCATGTTGACCATCTCTTTGATCGGCTCGACGTTGCTGTAGTAGACGTAGCCCTCGGAGTCGGCAAGGGGGTGGGTCGGGTCGGCGACGCGCCGAAGCTCCGAATTGTCGACCGCAATGCGATCGACCTGAACCCCATCCTTGTCTCCTGTCAGCACCACATAGCGGCGCTGGTAGGCGGGCTTGCCCGGCGTGTTGACCGAGTTGGCGTTCGCGATGTTGGATGCGGTCACATCCATGCGAAGCCTCTCGGCAGCCATGCCGGAACCGGTGACGCGGAGTGCGTGGGTAAGAGTCATTATCTGCCTTCCTTGATCACGCTCTTCAATCCGCTGAAGTAGCGGTTGGTAAGCTCGGTGAGCATCTGGTAGCGAAGCTCGGTCTCGGCGATCGCCATCACTTCCTTCTCAATGTCAACGTTGTTGCCATCGGTCCGCAGCGATCCCTTCGAGGTCGAGGCCCCGCCGGCCTTGCGCTGGATTCCCTCCATGCCGCGTCGGCCAATGCCCTCGCGCTCCAGCTCAATGCCGAAGTCGACGTCTCTGCGCTTGTAATTGGGAACGTTCACGTTTGCCAGGTTCGAGCTCAGGAGGCCGTGCCGTTCAGAGGTGCGGTCCAGAGACTTTTCCAGGTTCCGTGATGTCGGGCCAAACAGGTTCGCGAGAATGTTCAAGGGCTATCCTCATTTCGTCCGCTTCTAAGCGGGCTCATCATCAATCTCGGTAAATGTGCTGGGCATCTTCAGTTCGATTTCGCAAAATTCTGCGATTTGTTTTTCGAGCCCGACCTTCTGCCGCAAAATGTGAGGATGCTGAGCGCGTTCCTTTTGATGGCGACGAATTCTGTTGGACTAGAAACTATGCAGCAGCCCAAGATGCCGGCGTGGATGGCGGGAGCCTGGACGGCTCAGCTCGAAGACTCGACCTGGGAGGAGCACTGGATGAAGCCGGTAGACGGTACCATGCAGGGCATGGGCAGGGAAGTGAAGGACGGCAAGATCGCCTTTATGGAGTTCATGTCGCTGGAGCCCAACAAAGAGGGCGGCATGACCCTGCACATGATCCTGGGCAACCCCTCCAGCGGAGACAAGAAGCCGAATCCGTTCCCCATGACCGAGATCACCGATACCAAGATCGTCTTCGACCGGGGCGGCGACGACTTCCCGCAGGTCATCAGCTATGAGAAGAAGGGGGATGACGAAATCTTCTGCCAGATCAAGGGCGGCAGCATGGCCATCGACTTCAACTTCAAGCGGATGAAGGGAAGCTAGGGCTCGATTTCCGGGCCGGCATCCCAGCCCTGTTCGCTGGCGCGCATCAGGACTGCCACATCCATGTCCCGATCCACGCGGATCTGGCAGGAGAGGCGGAACTCGCCGAGAACGCCATCCTCTTCCAGGCAGTCGTGCTCCTTCTGAGCCATCGCGGGCTCATCGGACTTGAACTTCACCCGGCAGGTGGTGCATCGCGCCTGGCCGCCGCAACGGTGGCTCACATCAACCCCATTCTTCTCCAGGGCTAGAACCAGCTTGATGCCCTCCTCGACCACGAAGGAGCCAAAACCTTCTGCGGTCACCGTGTGCTGAGACATGACGGGATGCTACCTAAGCAGATACACTCGCCACATGGTGAATGAAACGCGGCTTGTGGACCTGTTCCAGAAGCTCTGCATGATCAACGCTCCCGCTCTGGCCGAACGGGATGTCGTCGACTGGACCAAGAAGCACTTGACCAGCCTCGGGCTCGAGGTGGACGAGGACAATGCAGGGCAGGAGATCGGCGGAAACGCGGGCAATGTGATCGCCAAGCTTCCGGCCACGCAGAACGGCCTGCCGCGGATATTTCTGAGCGCCCATTTCGACACCGTAGAGCCAACCGCCGGCCTGGTCATTGAAGAGCGGGACGGCGTCTTCTACAGCGCGTCTGACACCATCCTGGGGGGCGACGACAAGGGCGGCATGGCTCCGGCCATCGAGGCGGTCCAGTGCCTGGTCGAATCGGGCGAGCCGCACGGCGACATCTATCTGTTGCTGACCGTCTCGGAAGAGATCGGACTGAAGGGGGCGGCGGCGCTGAAGATCAACGACTTGGAGCTGGACTACGGCTATGTTCTGGACACCGGTCCTCCGGTAGGCACTTTCGTCAACAAGACGGCCTACCACGATTCGCTGCAGGTCCACATCAAAGGCAAGCCGGCGCACTCGGGCAAGTTTCCCGAGGAAGGCATCAGCGCGATTCAGGTGATGGCGGATGCGATCTCTGGAATGAATCTCGGCCGCATCGGACCCGAGACGACGGCCAACATCGGCCTGGTCGAAGGCGGAACGGCGGTCAACGTGGTGTGCCCCTTCGTCAAGCTGCGGGGCGAGGCGCGCTCGACAAGCGCGGAGGAGGTCGACAAGCAGATCGACCACATGATTCAGCGGTTCGAGGAGGCGGCGCGGAAGTGGGGGGCGCAGGTCGAGATCGACCACCATCGCCACTACGATGCCTACGAAGTCTCGGCCGAGCACGCCTGCGTGGCGGCGGCGGTCGCTGCCGCCAAGAATATGGGCTTCTCCGGTGACCTGCGGACCACGCTGGGCGGCAGCGATGCCAATGTGTTCAATGCTAAAGGCGTTTCGTGCATCGTCGTGGCCACGGGAATGGACAAGATCCACACCCACGACGAATTCATCAGCCGCAAGGACCTTGTGGCCACCGCAGAGCTGACTTTGGAGATCATCCGCGAAGCAATGCGAGGAACGGGGACAACTGGGTGACGCGCTCCGGCGGTCAGCGGCGTCTTGAAGACTGACATGATTCTCAAACGAATTGCCCTGTCCGCCGTCCTTTCGGTCGGCCTCGCTGGCGCCGCTATGGCGCAGTATTCCGAACCGATGGGGCTGTCTGTTCGCGGCGGCTTCTTCCGAGGGTCCAATCTCGCCTTCGGCCTGGAATACAAGATTCGGGACGCGCGCTACGGCATGTCGAATCCGGGATACAGCCAGGGCTACAGCCTCTCGCTGGACTGGTACGAGCGGAACGGGGAGCGCAACATGCCCCTGCTGTTCAACTATGTGGCCCGCAATGACCAGGTCTTCTATTCCGGCGGAGCGGGCATCGGGTTCGCTGACGGCGAGAATGAATTCACCTATCAGCTCGGCATCGGCTACGACTTTACGCGCGCCAACAATCCTTTCTTCGTAGAATTGAAGTACTTTGGCACGACGGATGCCAGCCTGAACGGCTTCGGCATCTACGGCGGCGTACGGTTCTAAAGAGTTTTTTGTGCCCTGGGGACCCAGGGCACTGAACCTCTTGCCAGCGGGGGCGTCAGGTAAGGAGAAAGATGAGCCATACGGTTGGAGCAGCGCGATTGGCTTCCAGGAAGAATTTGGATTCAGCCGCTGAGCAGGCTCTCGTTGATCGGAGTCGGCGAAGGGACCTTGATGCCTTCGCCAAGATCGTCGACGCCTACCAAGCCCGCATCTTTGGATTCGTCAAACGGATGATCCGCAATGATGAAGAGGCGCAGGATGTCACCCAAGAGGTGTTCATCAAGGCGTTTCAGGCCATGCACCGATTCGACGGCCGCTCTTCGCTCCGCACCTGGCTCTTCAAGATCGCTCACAACCTCTGTGTAGATCGCGTTCGGCGACAGGACCGCGCCCCCTCCTCCTCAAGCCTCACGGCGATGACGGACGAGGATGAGACGATCGACCTGCCGGATTACCGCTGGAGTCCGGAAGACGTAGTTTTGAACGATGAATTGGCGACGGTCGTCGAACATGCGATCGAAACCATGAGCGACAAGCTGAGGACAGTCCTGCTTTTGCACGATAAGGAAGATATGGCTTATGAGGAGATCGCGGCAGCGGTCGACGTGCCGGTCGGCACGGTCAAGAGCCGCCTCTTCCTGGCCAGAGCCCATCTGCAGAAGCATCTGTCTGCCTACTTCTCAGCAGGAGTGGAAGCTTAAATGAACCGAGAGCTGTTGAACAAAGCAATTCACGAGAAGCCGCTGACGGCGGAAGAGACCCTCGCGCTGGACCAGGCCCTTGAGGCTCAAGCCAGCAACGCGGTGGGCCATCTCGTGTTTGGCCTTGAGTCGGATGCGCCCAACCTTGAGTGGCGCAGCGGACTGAATTCGAAGCTGGCCGTGGCCAGCCGACGCAAGCAGCGCGCCGCCTGGCTGGGCATGCTCGGCTTTGCCGCGCCCGTCGCGGCCTGCGCTGCCGCTCTCGCATTCTGGGTCATGCAGCCGGATGAGCCGGCTTCTCCGCGCATTACGGTCGCTCAGGAGAGCGGCGCGAGTTCTGCCGAAGAATTCATTGTCACCAAGCACGAGGAGGCGGTGATTCCCGGAGCATTGGGCGTCAGTTATCCAGAAGAGACTGAGTCCTCATTTGCTTGGGAAACACTCGGTTCTCTATGATCGGGTCTGCGGCAGCTCCCACTGCGGCATTGCTGGCGCTGATTCCGACGCTTGCCGCTCCCCAGGATCGGCCTGATTTAGACCATCCGCTGTTTCGCCAGATTGAGGCGAAGTCGCCCTCGCTCTCCTTTGCCGGAGTCCGCAAGGTCACCTTCCGCGGTCGAGGCGATCACGAAACGACCTTCACTGAGCGCGTGCTGAGGAAGGGCGATCTGCTCCGAATCGAGTATCCGGCGGGAACGCCGTACGAAGGGCAGATCATCGTGGAGAACAGCGGCGGCCGCTACCACTATCTGCCGGCAGAGAAGATCATCCGCAAGACGCCCCGCCGATCCGGCAGCGGCGTGTTGGAGATGAATGCTTGGCTCGGCCCCCGAGGACCGTTTTCCGGCCGGGTGGAGATCAAGACCTACTACGGCGGCCGGGTCGCGGGGGTCAAAACGACCTACGCAAAGCTGAAGCGGAGCGACGGCAAGACATTCCTCAAGCTGTGGGTCGATGAAGACAAGGGCTGCATCCTCAAGCGAGAGATGTTCGACGGCCACGAGAAGTCCATCGGCGGGTGGGAATTCACCGATATCAAGTACGACCCGAAGCTGGATCGCAGCATCTTCGCTCTGAGCATTCCGGGCGTGCCCATCCTCACGGTGGCCGACGAGATGCGGAAGCTGGCCCGCGAACTCGGAATGAAGCCGTATCAGCTTCGCGAGAGCAGCGGATTCACCCTCATCCGAGTGCACAAATTCGACAGCGAGAAGATCCAATCGCTGATGCAGATCTACACAAACGGCAAGGTCCGCCTATCATTCTTTCAGGTGAAGGGAGAACTCGATGGCGACCGTCTGAAGAAGCAGGCCGGAGACCGCGCGAACGTCTATGTGTGGAAGCGCGACGGCGCCTCTTTCGCCCTTCTGGGAGACTTGGAAGAGGATGACCTTAAGTCTTTGGCCCGCAACCTCAAGCTGTAAAAGCAGCAGATACGCCTCTTCGTTCGTCTAAGCTATAGGAAGATGTCGTCCGCAGCCGTCCAGACAATGGGGGCACGCCGAACCCGGCGAACACTCAAACGCAGGCTCAAAATATGGACCTGCATAAGCCTGATCGTATTCAATTTGATCTTGGCTGTGGTCACCATCTTCGCGATCAACAAGCTCAACTGGGCCGCAGGACTCATCCCTAAATTGCCGGAATTGATGGCGGTTGTCGAGCGGAATCCCAGCGTCATTGTCTCCGATGACGGCGAAACCCTCTTCACCATCGCCGCCGAGTTTCGCAGGCCCGTCATGCTCGACGAAGTGCCGCGCAATGTCATCAGCGCCACTCTCGCTGCGGAAGATGTGCGGTTCTATCAGCATCGCGGGGTAGACGTCATCGCCGTGGGCCGCGTTGTGGTCTCTGCGGCGAAGAACCGCGGCAAGCCGAGCAGCGGCGGCGGCTCAACGCTCTCCATGCAGCTTTCCAAGCGCCTGTACACCAGCCAGGACCAGACCCTCGCCCGAAAGCTGGATGACATGGCGATCGCCACGATGATGGAGCGAAAGCTCACCAAGAACCAGATCATCGAGCTTTATCTCAACCAGGTTTATTACGGCGAAGGCGCGTATGGCATTGCTGCTGCCGCCGACGTCTACTTCGGCAAGACGCTGGAGGAGTTGACGCTCTCCGAAGCGGCCCTCCTCGCCCGATGCGTGCGCCGCCCCAGCGACGAGAATCCCGTCGCCAATCTGGAGCGGTCGATCCGCAACCGCAACGTGGTCCTCAAGGTCATGCTCGACGAGAATTTGATCGAGCAGGATGAGTACGACAAGGCCATCGCCGAAGATGTGGTCCTTCGCCACAAGCCGGCTCCGATCACCAGCGACAAGAAGATCAGCCCGTTCTTTGTGGACTACGTCCTGAAGGAGATCAAGAACAAGTATCCAGACATCGATCTCAGCCAGGGCGGCTATCGTGTCGAGACCACGCTGGACAGCCGATATCAGGAGATCGCCGAAGCGGCGGTCGCCAAGGGCATCCGCGACAATTCGCGCAAGAAGGTCAACTACGGCGCGGCGGTGCTGGTTTCCAAGAACGGATTCATCCGGGCCATGGTCGGCGGTCCCGACTACGAGAAGGATCAATACAACATCGCCGCCCAGGGCGGACGTCAGCCCGGCTCATCCTTCAAGCCGATCGTCTACGCCACCGCCTTCGAGCGCGGAGCGCTTTCGGCGAGCGGCTATGTCAGCAACGAAAAATTCTATATCAAGGAGAACGGGCGGACCCGCGTTGTAAGCGGCGGCGGTCACGGCGGCTCCATTTCAGTCGTGTCTGCGCTGGCGTCCTCGAACAACAGCGCCGCCTGCTGGGCGCAGGCCCGCACGGGCACGATGAACGTCATCCACTACGCCAAAGAGCGATTCGGGCTGCGCGAGATGCCGGTTTCCGATACTTTGGCCCTCGGCGTCGGCGATGTGACTCCGCTGGAGATGGCCGAGGCGTACTCAGTCTTCCAGAACCACGGAACCCGCACCGAGCCGATTGCCATCCGCCGCATCATCGGCCCCGATGGCCTGACGGTCGTCCGCGAGACCGCCAAGCAGCACAAGCGGATGCTGGCCCCCAAGACGGCGGACAATCTCGACGCCATGCTTCGCTCGGTCGTCACGTCGGGCACAGGCCGCGCCGCCCGATCTGCGGTCAATGCACGGGGCAAGACGGGCACGACCAGCGACAACAAAGACGTGTGGTTCTGCGGCTACACCGATGAACTGATCGGCATCGTCTGGCTCGGCAACGTCCGCCAGCGCGTGGACAAGAACGGCAACCGCCTTTCGCCGATCTACGAAGAGATGGCCTATTCCGCAATGGGCGGACAGGTTGCCGCCCCGGTGTGGGCGAGCATGGTTTCCAAAGCACAGAAGCTGGCGAACGAGAAGTCGCGCAAAATCAGCGCTGCCGTCACCCGGTCCAGCGTTCGCGATGAGCCAGAAGAAGAGGAGATCGCTCCGGAAGAGGAAGTGCCCGAAACTTCGCCGGTGGACGCCAATCCGGCGACCCCGCCGAACAACAACGGCACCGGCGTGACCATCACGCCTCCCCCGGTGACCACGGCGCCGCCGCGCAGCACGACCACGGGCGGCGGAGGCGGCAACTCCGAGCCCCCGGCAGAGCGTCTCTCGGTCTGGATCTGTGCCGAGTCGGGTCAGCGGGCTACAGCTTATTGTCCCGAACGCGTGCAGCGCGGCTTCCGGCGCGGCAGCGAGCCCCGGAGCACCTGTCCGCTGCACCGTCCGCCGCAGGCCATGCACCACGGCCCGGAGATTCAATCGGCGCTGGCGGTGTTCCTGCACGAGTACTTTGTTCATGACGAGCACTGATGTCCGTCATTCATGCGCCTGAAGAGACTCCGCTAGACGCCCGCCAGCTCTTCTTGCCGGCGGTGCTGGTCCTCACGTTCGGCGCATTCTTCCTTCGTCTCTGGAGCCTCCAGGTCACCCACCACGACGAGTACAAAAAGCTCGCCAAGCAGGCGGGGCAGATCAGCGTCTCCCGCCTCGCTCCCCGCGGCCTGATCGTAGACCGCTTCGGCAACGAAGTCGCCGGGGTTTCGCCGGAGGTCGTGGTGCGCGTGGTGGCGAATGTAGCCCTGGAGCACCCCGACTCCATCGCGCGGGCGGCAGAGATTCTCGGGATGACCCCCGCGGAATTGGAGGAGCAGATCAGGGAGGTGGAGAAGCCTGATCTGGCCACGCCGATCTATCTCGGGGCGACCATGCGGCAGGCCACTCAGATCGCTGAGGGACGGCATGAACTGGTCGGCTTCGATACCGATCTGCAGCCGATGCGGGCCATCACCCGGCCCCTCGGCATGGCGCACCTGCTGGGCCACGTATGGAAGCCTACTGCCGAAATCGAAGAGGAACTGAAGGAGAAGGGAGTCGAGCGCAGCGCCGCCTACGTGGGACGCAATGCGCTGGAGCGGCAATACGAACCGCAGTTGATGGGTGTCGCGGGAGCCGAGCGGATGGTGGTGGATGCCCGCATGCGCCCTGTGCGGAGCCTGGGCGTCGATTTTCCGCAGCCGGGCAGCCGCATGACCCTCACCATCGACTACCACCTGCAGGAACTGGGGCAGAAGCTGCTGAACGCCACTCCCAGCGGCCGCGGCGCACTTGTGGCGATTGATCCGAGAACGGGTGAAGTCTTGGCCCTGGTGAGCGCGCCGGATTTCGACTTGGGCATGTACGAAGGCGGCATCAGCAAACTCAACTATCAGAAGCTTTCAAACGATCCCTCCAAACCGCTCTTCAACCGCGCCATCGCCGGAGCCTATTCGCCGGGCTCAACCTTCAAGATCATCAATGCGCTTGCAGGGTTCGAGAACGGCGTCGTCACCGGCAATCGCGCCATCTATTGCCCCGGCTACAAAATGGTCGGCAATCGCCGGGTGGCCTGCGGCAACCACAGCGCCGGGCTGACCATGAGCTTCCACGATGCGCTCAAGAAGTCCTGCAACACCTACTTCATTACGCTCGCCCTGGAGATGGGGCACGAGAAGCTGGAGCACGCCGCCCACGAGGCGGGCATCGGCGAAATCACGCACCTGGATATTCCCGGTGAACGCTCCGGCCTCCTTCCGGATGAGGCGTGGAAGAAGAAGCAGAATGAGCCCTGGTATCCCGGCGATACGGCCAATATGGCCATCGGCCAGGGAGCCCTCTCCGCCACTCCGCTGCAGATGGCGCAGATGATCAGCATGGTCGCCAACCAGGGCACCGCCTACCGTCCGCACCTGGTGCGCTCCTTCGAGACCTTTAAGGAAGCCGGAGTGGAGAAGCAGCAGGTCGAGCCGGAGGTATCTGGTCGTCTTGAAGCATCTCCCGCCTTCTGGGGCGCCCTCAAGAGTGCGCTGATCGATGTCATCGAGAGCGGCACAGCCCGCTCGGCACAGATCAAGGGCGTCAAGTGGGCGGGCAAGACGGGAAGCACCGAGCATGCCCGGGCCAAAGAGACGCACGCCTGGTTCGTGGGATATGCACCCGCCGACAATCCTGAGATCGCCATTGCGGTCTTGGTCGAAGCGGCCGGGCACGGCGGCACGATTGCGGCGCCGATCGCCAAAGAAGTGGTGCAGGCTTGGCTGGAGCGCGACAAGCGTCAGTCGTCAAGCGTGAGAGACTCGGCCGCTTCGCGGGCGGCGGATGCGCTTCCCTCGTCTCCGGCTTCTCCGTAGAGCCGTGCCAGCTCAAGAGCCGCTTCCCGGGCGGTCGTCAGCTTCTGCTCTGCCGACGCCACGGTTTCCCCTAGGAACGGTTCGCCGCTGATGCTGAACCGCTTGATCTGCGGCACGGTCAGCTGCCTGTACTTGAGAAAGCCATCCACGGCCTCCTGTAGCAGCTGAATCTTCTCCTGATCATCTTCGACCCGCTGCGCCAGCCATATCCTGATTTCATAGGTTTGGGTGGGAACGACCTCAGCCAGGGCGCGCACCTGGAAGGATGGCTGAGCCTCGACCTCAATCGCCTCTCGCGCCGCCTTGATGGCCTGCTCTTCCAACCCAAAGTGGTCGTAGACTTCGACCAGCAACTGGTGGCTCGGCAGGTTGTTCGGGTCGTACTTCAGAGCGCGCTGAAGGGCGGCTTCGGCTCGCGGCTGATTGTCTAGCCGCATGGCGGTAGAGGCGAGCGCTCGCAGAATCTTTGTGGTGGGGAAGGTTTCGGCCGCTTTCTCCAGAAGTTCCAGCCGCTCTTCTTCGGTCCGGGCCCCGTAGATCGACTTGAGATAGGCCGACTCCCCGCTGTCGGGCAGCGCGGCCAGGGCGCTTTCCAGCATGGCGGGGTCCTGCGCGGCGATGGCGGTCAAGACCGCCGACTTGGAACTCTCGATCCGGGCGTACATCGCGCAGCCGATCAGGCCGACTCCGGCGATGGCCCCGACGGTGATCAGGCGCATGGGGCGGGGAAGAAGCTCGGGCGACGACCCATCGGCTGCGGTCTGCAGGCCCGCTCCCAACAGGGCGAAGACCAGGACGCCTATGCCGAAGGTCGAAAGCGTGCTCTCCAGCATGCTGTGAGTGCCCCACGCGACCACGCTGGCAATGATCACCGCCTTGAGCAGCTTCTGTTCGCTGGCCTGAGAGCGGCTGCCCGCAAACATCAGCCAGAACCAGCCCGCGCCGGCGCAGAGCAGAGCGATCAGGGCGATCATTCCGCCTTCCACTCCGGTCTCCAAAAAGCTCTGGTGAGCGAAGACAGTCTGTTCCACCAGCCCCGGCTGGGCGCTGTGGAACCGGAAGGTGCCTACGCCGTAGCCGCTCGGCTTCTGCTGAATCAGGTCAACTGCGCTCTTCCAGAGAAGTGTCCGCACACCGGAAGACTGTTCCGACATCTCCTGGCCCGAGCTCAGGCGGGTCAGCGGAGCGCCGCCGGAGCTTCCCGGTGCGGGCATGGCGATCAGAGCGGCCATGAAGAGCGCCGCCACTCCGACCGGCACAAAGGCGACCGCACTCTGCTTGGTGCGATGCCACAGCAGGGTCAACACGGCCAAAACCAGCAGAGAAACCCCCGCCGCGAGGAAGCCGCCCTTCGACTGCGTTAGTAGCAGGGCGATGAACTGCAGTGATCCGGCACCCAGCGCAAGAAACTTGTAGGGCCGCTCCAGCTTGATGCAGAGCCCAAGAGTGAGCGGGATGGCGATGACCAGCATCGACGCCAGGCTGTTGGGGTTACCCCAGCCGGCGAAGATTCGGTGCGTCGAATCGATGCTGCGGATGCTCGCGTACTCCCAGATGCCCTTGGCCGAGACGATCGCGGCTCCTGCCGAGATGGCCCCCGCCAGCATCCAGACTCCGTGCCGCCTTCCGACCGCCGCCGTGCCGAGCACAAAGACTGAACCGTAAACAAGCCAGCTCAGCGCGGCCTCCTTGCTCTGCTCCGGGAACTCAGAGAAGAGCGGCGAAGCGAACATGAAGAGGATCAGAACCAGCATCGGCACAAAGACCAGAGTCCGGCCGAAGTGGATGACGCGGTTGCGGAAGAAGATGAGGCAGAGCGCAGCGAAGATCGGCAGGCCGATCAGGAGCCGGGTGGTGCTCGTGCTCTCCGGCTGGCCCGTCAGTGCGCTTCCGAACCCGGCAAAAGGCATCGGATCGACATTCACATGACCGCCGATCACCGCCGCCATCAGGCAGGCGACCATCAGCAGGATCAGTTCGGCGCGCTGCGGCTTCATCGCTTCACCATTCTGACAAGTGCGTCGAAGTAGTTTTTGGCGAGCAGCAGCGCAGCCCGGGCTCCGAGGGCGACGGCGGCCAGCGCGATCAGGAAGGGCCGGGCCAAGAGCGGATGCCGGGTGACCAGGCACTTGCGATAGAAGCGGAGCATCGAGCGGTGAAACCGCACGATCATCTTGTTGGCTGCCTGGTCGGAGCTGCGGCCAATGGCGTGGGTGATCACCGCATCGGGCACATACACCACCTTATAGCCGTTCTCCCAGGCCCTCCAGCAAAGGTCTTCGTCCTCGCAGTACATGAAGTAGGCGGGGTCGAGCAGGCCGATCTTGTCAAGCAGATCGCCTCGAAGAAACATCGCCGCGCCGCTCACCCAGTCCACCTCGCGCACCGAAGCGTGATCCCAGTCCTGCATCAGGTAGTCGGCGGTCAGCTTGTTTTTGGGAAACAGCTTGCCCAGAAATGTGCCGCGAAAGGCGGCGGCGATGGGGTTGGGGAAGCGTCGGCAGGAGTACTGCAATGAGCCGTCCGGGTTCAGCAGCTTCGGCCCGACCACTCCCGCTTCGGGGTTGGCCAGCATGAAGTCATAGATCGCCTTGATCGCTCCCTCATGTACGACCGTGTCGGAGTTGAGCAGGGCGGTGTGGGTGCGGTTGCGGGCGCGGAGGGCGAGGTTGTGCCCGCCGGTGAAGCCGTGATTCTTGCTCTCACGCAGGAGGGTGAACTCGGGAAACTCGTCCGCCACCATGTCGGGCGAGCCATCGTGAGAGGCGTTGTCCACGACGATCACCTCGAAGGCTCCGTCTTTCTGAGCCTCCCTTAGGCTCTGCAGGCAGGCGCGCAGGTCATCGACCGTGTTCCAGCTGCAGATTGTGATCGTCAGGTCTAAATCCGGCATTCCAGCCCCGGGCACGCACAAAGGCGGCCACCCAGGCCGCCGCCGCTATGAGGGGAAGCTGAATTCGTGCCACTCCCCGCAGGTGCTTCTGAAAATAACGCACAAGTGACCTGTGCGACTCCCAAATCATACTTTTCCGAACCTGCTTGGTGCTGGCCCCGTGGTGGTGCCGCACATGCGCTTCGGCCATGTGCCAGCACTTCCAGCCCGCCTGGTGCATCCGGTAGAGCAAGTCCACCTCGTTGAAGAAAATGGGGAAGCCCTCGTCGAACGGCTTCCGGTCGTCCCCCGCATCCCGCAGGGCCTCGCGGCGGAAGAGCAGGAAGGTGCCCATCGGCTGATCTGCCCACTGCGAAGCCGAGCAGTCGAAGCGGGGAAGCGTATAGCGGCCCAGCGATGAGTTAGGGAAGGCCTTGTCCAGCCCGCTCAGCGCACCGAAGACGCCCGCCGGGGTGGGAAAGCCCCGCACCGACTTCTGCAGTTCTCCCTCGATTCCGATCAGCTTGATGCTGAGGCATCCGGCTTCCGGCCTTCGCTCTAATTCAGCAAGGGCACGGGCAAGGCTGTCGTCCTCGAATTCGGTATCAGGGTTCAGCGTGAGGAGGAAGTCGCCGGTGGCGTGGGCGAAGCCGATGTTGTTGCCGGCGGCGTATCCGGTGTTGCCTCCGGGCACGATCAGGTTCACCTGAGAGAATTGCTGGCGCACCATCTCCGCCGATCCGTCGGCGGAGTCGTTGTCAACCACGATGACTTCATAGGATTCGCACGGCGGGAATTGCTGCAAGGATGCAAGGCATCGCTGCAGAAGATCGCGCGTATTCCAGTTGACGATAATGATGCTCAGCTTCATGCTGGTCCAGATTCAAAGAGCCCGCAAGCTTTCAACATTCTGGGGGGACTTTTCGTTCAAAAGCTAGTGAGAAAGGCCCCCGACGGGTGAACATCCCGGAGGTTTCTACGGATAACAGGTATTGTCCTAGACTTGTTGGGGTGCTCGGGCTCCTTTGCTCGCGCCTCGACCGTCCTGTAGGACAGGGAGGAAGCTGCAGCTTGCTGACGTCTACCGCCATCTGCGCCTGCGCCGTTCTGTTCAGCGGCAATTATGTGCCCGCAAAGCTTTATCGCATCCAGGAAGGAGATTCCTTTGCCCGGGTTGCTGCGCTGAACAGTACAGGCTACGAAAGGCTTTTGACCGCCAACCCCGGACTTGAACCGGAGCGGTTGAAGCCTGGAATCGTCATTCTCGTCCCCGCTCGAGTCAACGGCACGCCGACCGGCATGCAGGCGACCACTCCGCCCAAACAGGCAGCCGGGACCCCGAAGACGGGCGCACACACCGTTCGCAATGGCGAAAACGACTGGACCATCGCCGCACGCTATGGCCTCAAGCCGAGCGAACTGCGGAAGATGAACCCCGGCGTGGATTGGGACAACCTTCGAATCGGCATCAGCCTCAAGGTCCCCGGCACCGAAAAGGTCGCTTCCACCAAACCCACCACCCCTGCATCCACCGCTCCCGCAAAGACTTCCGCTCCCAAGACTTCCAGCTACACCGTTGTCAAGAATGACAACGACTGGGTGATCGCCAAGAAGCTCGGCACGACCCCCAGCAAGCTCCGCGCCCTCAACCCGGGCGTCGAGTGGGGAAGGCTGCAGATCGGTGCGAAGCTGAATGTTCCGGGCGGCGCCAAGGCTCCGGCGAGCGCACCCAAGATTTCCACCAAGCGCGTGGCCATCAGCCGCGACGACGTCTCGGTCCGCGATGGCGCGAAGATCAGCGCCCGCCGCCGCACCACGGTCGCCAAGGGCACCATGGCTGACGTCCGCGACAAGATCGGCGACTGGTACAAGCTTGAGTTCAGCACCGGCCTCGTCGGCTGGGTTCGCCAGGACATGCTGAAGGCCGTCAGCGCGGCCGAAGCGGCCAAGAAGACCGCTCCGAAGTCGACCAACGGCTCCGGCAACGTGGCGAAGAACACCACCAAGAAGAAGCCCGCCAGCAGCAGCTCCAAGGTGGCCAAGAATTCCAAACCGGCTCCGCGCCTGAGCGAGAAGGCGACGGACTCTCTGCTTGACACCGCGTACGCTCAGATGGGCATCAAGTACGTGTGGGCCGGCACCAGCCGCAGCGGCTTCGACTGCTCCGGCTTCACCACCTACGTCTTTAAGAAGCACGGCGTGAGCATCCCGCGCACCTCGATCTCCCAGTCCCAGCACGGATGGGCGGTCCCGCGGAATCAGCTGCAGGCCGGCGACCTGGTCTTCTTCAGCACTCGTGGCGGCAGCCGCGTGTCGCATGTCGGTATCTATGTCGGCAACAACAAGTTCATCCATGCTTCCAGCGGCGCAGGTCGCGTGGTGGTCACCTCGCTCGGGGATGGCTACTACAACAAGCGCTATCGCGGCGCCCGACGCGTGACCGGAGTCAAGCCGACTTCCACGCCAGAAGCCCCGCAGCCCGCCTCCACGCCCAAGCCGAAGGATGAAGCCCCGGCCAAGACGCAGGACGCGCCTCCGGTCAAGGCAGACGACAAGAAGCAGGAAGATCCCCCGGCCAAGGCGGACGACAAGAAGGAGACCGAGAAGTCCGGTGCTGGTGAAAAGGAAGAGGCCCCGAGCCGAGTCCGCACCGGCATCACCGCCATCGGCGGATAAGGGCCTACAGGTCCGTTTGCGCTGAGTGCCCGTGATCGGGCACAATAGCGTTTCCGAAACACGCCCCGGTGGTCTAGCGGTTTAGGACGCCGCCCTTTCACGGCGGAAATCGCGGGTTCGAATCCCGTCCGGGGTACCACAGCTCTTTCAAGTTCAAAGTGCCATATCGCACCGCGTAGATTCTGAGCCACGTACGCCCCAAAGACTAATGTCTTTGCGTCTCTTCCGAGGAGGGTCTAGCTAGGTTTCTACCCTCAAGCAAAGTTCTTCGATTACTACGTGGCGGCTCAACGCGATCGAATGCTCTGACCAATCCGAGTCTGTGGCATTGAAGATCGTAGGATTATCTCCACTTGCTATAGCAACGGCGACGAACTTTCTGTCGGAAGGATCAAATCCGGCAAGGTCTGGATCGTCTGGAAACTCTGAGTACCCGCGATGGGGGTCTCTGTTGACTTCCACAGTACGACAAAACTTTGCAACACCCTGGTAAGTGACTGCCCATATGAAAAACTGGTCTCCAACGCCCTGGGGGTAATGTTTGGTGTTTCTCTGATATTCATCAAGAATATCTCGTAGCGAGTCTAGGTAAAGGATTCTTCGGCCGTTTTTGAACTCGTTGATATTATCTACGCAGCGATTCACACATTCACGCTCACATCCATCACCACCATTTGCTACGACTAACACATTTGTATCTAATAGTCCGCCCAACATTACCTTTAGGTGTTCTCCCGGCTAGCCTTTTGGATGGCGATTACTTCACCTAGTAAGTCTCCGAAGAAGTCTTCCGGCCAGTTCTGAATGGTTCCGAAAAGGTCAATAGTCAGTAGTTCGGCTTGCGAATTTCCCTGATTAGCTGTACAAAAATAAAGAGCTGTGCTCTCTGGTTCAACAATGCTTTCAGCTACGCGACGCTGTATGCGACGAAGGAAATGCTCGCTATGACTTTCAACGATAACTTGAATGTTACGATTCTTGATCGCGTCGATGAGAATATCCGCTAGTCCGGCCTGGACCGACGGGTGTAGGTGTATTTCTGGTTGCTCAAGAATGATTGTCGATCCTTCGGGTGCATACAAGCAAAGGACGATCACTGGTAGTATTTGTGAAACACCAAATCCTACATCGGTGATCAATACTTCGGAAGCACTAGCTGACTTTCGAACCTTCACCTGATAGATTTGGCTATCCTCAGAAACTGGCTGGACAGAAAATGACTCAATCAATCCAACTTCTTTTAGCCAGCGTGCAACATATTCTTCGAGGCTAAGCTTTCGCTTTTTGTAGCCTGGGGAAATCTTTAAGTCTCGATATCTTGCTGCCAAGATCGCATCAACGGCTAATTCACCAGACCGTCCCATATCATGAGGTTGCCCACCTCCCCATGAGTAGCTTCGCTCAGGATATGCCCGGAGGGGGCCTAAGTAATAGACCTTCCGCAGTTGGTCTTCAAGTGCAAGTTCAAGGTCAGCCAAGAAGCCAGCATTCTGGTAGTATGCTCTGACTTGGTCAGGGAATCCATAACACTTTGTAGGTTCAGGTAACGGCCAGGCACGGCCTTGTACTCGTTTTAGTTGGAAGCCATGGGGGCTATATGCGTTTAAGTCATACTCATTTTTCTTTTCTTTTCGAGTCATGCCGAAAGAGGCTTCTTCAAGATGGTATCGAAGAGAGGTGACCTGTAACCGAAGAGCTTTCCCCTGACCATTAACTCCGCGCACAGATGTGCTGAATCGTATCGCCTTTCCTTCCGAAATAGGGAGGGCTTCCTTGACTGCGGCATCCTCAAGTTTTAGGGTTTCATCCGAAGTCCAGCCGATGCTGATTGATAGCTCATTTGCGAGGTCATGACCTGTGATCACACTTGTAAAGTCGCCGAGATTGACAAATGAACCAGGTCCTCCAAACTGTAGAACTGCAGCTCGATCGGCGGACTCTGCTGTCTGTTTGAGCAGAAGAAGGGATTGAATTAGGCTGGTCTTTCCTGAACTGTTTGACCCAAACAAACAAGTAAGCTGGGCCAACCGGATAGGGCCTGTATCTTTCCAGGACTTGAAGTTTTTTAGGGAAATCTCAGATAGCATTGAAGAATTACCTTGGCAACATGACCGCCATGAGTTTAGCGAGTACTTCCCTCCCAGAGCCTCGGCTTAGGAGGGTGAAAATATGGCGATGGTCAGTCTCTTATTGATCGCTTCATCACAGGGAGAGGCTCTATGTTAGTCCACTCCGATCCTCTCGTTCAAGTTTGTGTGATCTTACACTATGCGGCACTCGTAGGTCTGCGACTCGTCTCATCTTTTCGTTGAGCCTATTAATCGATTCTGTCACGTCGTTTAAACTAACCCCATGACTGCCCGCCAGATCATCGAGCAACTCCGTCCCGTCGGAAAGGAGAGTTACAAGCGGGTGATGATGAGGCATGGGGTTCGGGAGCCGTTTTTTGGGGTGGCGATTGGTGAGATGAAGCCGATCCAGAAGCAGATCAAGAAGGACTACCAGCTTGCGCTTGATCTCTATGACACGGGCATCTACGACGCCATGTATCTGGCCGGGTTGATTGCCGATGATGCCCGGATGACTCCGGATGATCTCCAGAAGTGGCTGGACCAGGCCAACTGTTCGGCCCTTTCGAACGTGACGGTTGCCTGGGTGGCGGCGGAGAGTCCGCATGGCTGGGAGATGGCGATGAAGTGGCTGGCGGCAGGCGATGAGAAATCGGTCTGTACAGGCTGGTCGACTCTGAGCGGCTGGGTCGCGCTGCGTCCGGATTCGGAACTAAACATCCCCAAACTCAAAGAGCTGCTGCACCAGGTGGAGACCACCCTCCACGATCAGCCCAACGACACGAAGTATCAGATGAACGGCTTCGTGATCGCAGTGGGCAGCTATGTGGCCGAGCTGACCGATGAGGCGATGCGCGTCGGCCACGCCATCGGAAAGATCGACATCAAGCTCGTCGGCGACTGCAAGCTGCCGTTCATCCCCGAATACATCCAAAAGGTCGCGGATCGCGGGAAGATCGGCAAGAAGCGCAAGACCATCAAGTGCTAGCGCTGCTCGGCCCACTTCAGTAGAGCGTCCAAGGCTGGGCAGAGGGCCTGGCCGCTATCGGTCAGGCAGTACTCCACCCTGGGCGGAATCTCTGGGTAGACCTGACGCCGCACGATCTGATCTATCTCGAGTCCTCGGAGCTGCTGGATGAGCATCTTCTGCGAGACGGCCGGAATGGCTCTCTCAAGTTCAGAAAACCTAAGAGTGCCTTTGTCAAAGAGGTGAAAGAGGATGATCAGCTTCCACTTGCCCTCAAGAACCTTCAGCGCCTCTTCCACACCGCTGGCCGCGGTATCGGGCGTATAAGTAGGGGGCTCACCTTTTGGTGCGTCCCATACTTCTTTGTGGGTTCTTGTCATTTTGTAAGCCTAGAACTCAGACTTCAAGAATGTCAACAGAACTCGACTTGCCCTCCGCAATCGCCCGCTACTTCGCCGCAAAAGAGTCAAGCTCGGGTGAGCCTGCCGAAGAGCTTTTCACAGATGACATCGTGATTCTGGATAAGGGAGAGGACACCGAGATAACAGGAAGGGCGGAAGTCGCTGAGTGGCTCGGCAGAACAAACGACAAATACAAGCTGACCACCGAACTGAAGTCCAGCGAACAAAAAGGGGATGCATTAGTCGTGCGGACGGTCGTCTCGGGCGACTTTCCGGGCAGCCCGTATGCCTTCGACTATCACTTCATGCTCCGGGAAGATCGCATTGCCAAACTCGCCATTGATCCGGTAGGGCCGGTCGAGGAATTGTAGGCCCTCTGATGGCTGTCCTTTGAACCCGTCGGCAGATAGCTATAATCTGCCCGATGTCGGCGATCGAGCAGAAGTTCGCGAAGTTGGGGATCGACCATGCTCCCGGGCAAGAGGCCAGGCGGGAAGACAACCTGCCGAATCTTCAGGGCGAACCGCTCCCCGGCGTGCCGGTCGACTTTTCGCATGGCGATGTCGACGAAACCGCCTTTGCCCCTTCTCCGGGCTCTCTAGACGACTTCACGAAGGGCTTTCACCGCGGCGGATCGCAGGCGTATACCGAGTATCGCGGCAGGGCTGAGTTGCGGGAGAGTCTGGCGGCAAAGCTCTCCGCGTTTACTGGCTGTCCCGTCTCGCCTGAGAGCGAACTGATCATCACCCCCGGCACCCAGGGGGCGCTGTTCCTTGCGCTGGGCGCGACGGTTGCGGCAGGCGACCGGGTCGCCATTGTACGGCCCGACTACTTTGCAAACCGAAAGATCGTCGAATTCCTGGGTGCGGAGACTGTCCCGGTGCCCCTCAACCATCTCGACCACTCTGATCGGGCTGGAATCGATTTGAACGGGCTGGAATCGGCGTTCCAGTCGGGGGTTAAGACCTTCCTCTTCTCAAATCCCAACAATCCGGCGGGCGTGATCTATTCGGCAGAAGAGATCGCAGCCATCGCAGATCTGGCCGCGAAGTACGGAGTGACCGTCATTGTCGATGAACTCTACTCGCGGCTGGTCTATTCCGGGCAGACATACACTCATCTTCGCGCCGTG
Source organism: uncultured Fimbriimonadaceae bacterium (assembly GCA_965652385.1). Classification (GTDB taxonomy): domain Bacteria; phylum Armatimonadota; class Fimbriimonadia; order Fimbriimonadales; family Fimbriimonadaceae; genus JBGSIR01. Next base: position 45,040 of record CBFGUV010000002.1, on the reverse strand, counting down.
GCCGCGAATCCGGACAGCGTGATGACCATTCTGGGGCCTTCAAAAACCGAATCGCTGAGCGGCTTCCGGCTCGGCGTGGCCTTCGGCGCGGCGCATCTCATCGATCGCATGGAAAAGCTCCAGGCGATTGTCTCCTTGCGGGCTCCCGGATACTCGCAGGCGGTGCTGAACGGCTGGTTCGAAGAGCCCTCCGGCTGGATGGATGACCGCATCGCAAAGCATCAGGCAATCCGCGACGATCTATTAGAGGCATTCAGGCAGGTGCCAGGGCTTGCCGTGCGCACGCCAGAGGCCGGCAGCTACCTCTACCTTCGCCTGCCAGAACTCAAACTGCCGTTGCACGAGTTTGTAAGGGCACTCCGGGCACAGGCCTCGGTCACCGTCACGCCCAGCACCGAGTTCGACCCGGAAGCGACGGACAGCATCCGCCTCAACTTCTCTCAAAACCATGCGGCTGCGGTCGCGGCGGCGGAGCGCATTGCGGAGATGATCGAGAGGTACCGACAGTCATGAGCCGCAAGCCATTTTCCAGCGACAAGACGCCTCCGCCCGCCGGTTCCTACAGCGTGGCGATGGAGGCTGGCGGGCTTGTGTTTCTCGCCGGTCAAACCCCGCGGGATCGCGACAATGTCCGACATTGAGACAAGCCGTTCGCATTTCAGGCCCGCATGGCGCTCGACAACCTTGAGGCAGCAGCGAATGCGGCCGGGCTATCTCTTAAGGATGCCGTCCGAGTGGGAGTCTTCCTGCGGAACCCGGCAGACGCCAAAGAGTTCGACGAGATCTATCGAGAGTACGTCTCGGAGCCGTTCCCGGTGCGAACCCTCATCCAGTCGAGCTTTGCAGACTTCGATATCGAAGTGGATGCGGTGCTCGCCAGACCCTAAGGGGAGCATCGCTCAGCCCACATACACTTGCTGATCATCCCAGCAGGTCTGCAGGAAGTCGATCTGTCCGGCGTGGAGGATGGCGTGGAAGCCAGGGAGGCCCATCATCTGCCTCATCGGCATCGACCAGCCCTGGCCGGAATCGAGGGTCAACTCCACGTCCTCCGGTGTCAGAGTGTCGAGCGCGGCAAGAACCTTGGCGGTGCCTTCGCGGAAGATTCGCTCCATCTCTTCGCGTGACGTGACGGCGATCTCTTCGGCATCTCGCTGGGCCAGCCACTCCTCAAGATTTTCGGGCTGAGGCGTGGCTCGGTTTTGGATCATCTCGGCAAAGCGTGCGGCATAAAGGGCCGTGTGAGCCGCGATACGTAGGGGCGACTTTGCCGTCGGAGTGGCCTGCCAATGCAGCTTTTCATCCGGCACATGGGAGAAGTTCCGCAGGAAAAACTCCATGCTGCTCACCGCTCTCTCCTTCGACAACTCAACAAAATCCATGCGCGTCATTTTACGCAGTTCGAAGCGGCGCGAATACTGAACATGAGAGCGGTACTATCGAACGCCAGGAGCCAACCGAGATGAAGCCGAAAAACACGATCTGCCTGTGGTACGACAAGGATGCGCTGGAGGCCGCGGAGTTCTATGCCGCGACCTTCCCCGACAGCGAAGTCACCTCCGTCTTCCGAGCACCCAGCGATTTTCCGGGCGGCAATGCGGGCGATGTTCTGACCGTCGAATTCACCGTCCTCGGCATCCCCTGCCTCGGACTCAACGGCGGCCCGGTCTTCACGCACTCGGAGGCGTTCTCCTTCCAGATCGCAACCGATGATCAGGAGGAGACAGACCGGTATTGGAACGCCATCGTCAACAACGGTGGGCAGGAGAGCGAATGCGGCTGGTGCAAGGATCGATGGGGCCTCTCCTGGCAGATCACTCCGCGCGTGCTCAGCGAGGCTCTTTCTGCAGGCGGGGAAGAGGCCAAGCGGGCCTTCGAGGCGATGATGACGATGCAGAAGATCGACGTCGCCGCCATCGAAGCCGCCCGGCGGGGCTGATCCAGTTAAGCCCGGTTGGACATCAGTTCGACCAGCTGATCAAAAACGGTGCCCCACCCATCGTGAAAGCCCATCGCCTCGTGCTTTTCGCGGTCGGCGGGGAAGGCATGCTTCACCGTGGCCCGGTAGCTGCAGCCCGTCTCGGTCGGCTCCATCTCGATGATCGCGGTGAAGAAGAAGGAGTCCGTGCCGGAGTCGTTGTCGGTTGGCAGCTTCGGCCGGAAGCCGGGGTCCATGGCGCTGGTCCACACGAGACGCCGACCAGGAACCACCTCTAGATAGCAGGATTCGCCCGGATACTTTTCACCTTCAGGTGACTGCATCACTGTAAAGAAGCGGCCGCCTGGGCGGAGATCGATGTCGCATTCGCTGACCGACCACGGCTTGGGGCAGAACCACTGAACCAGCAGCTCCGGAGTGGTCCAAGCCTTCCATACAAGGTCGGGGCTGACGGGGGCGGTGCGCTCCAGAACGAGATCCAGAGCCGGGTCGACGGGAAAGAGGTGAGGACTATTCATTTTCAGATTCCTGGTTCATATCGAGGAGAAAAGCATCCAGCCGGTCCAGCCGAGCGCTCCAGCGATTCCGCACTTCGGTCAGCCAGTCTTCGGCCAGCTCTGCGATGGGCGGATTGAGTTCGTAAGTGCGCACGCGGCCCACCTTCTGCGATCTCACCAGCCCGGTCTCCTCCAGCAGATTTAAATGCTGTAGAAAGGAGGGAAGGGCCATTTCGGTCTTGGTGGCCAAGCTGGTCATCGAGGCCGGTCCTGCCGTCAAGTCCTCGACAATCTGCCGCCGCGTCCCATTCGCCAAAGCGTGGAACACCCGGTCGAGCGTCGCTGAACTCTTAGGCATACACCTAAGTATACATGAGCTGGTTATGATCTTGCAGGATTAAGCGCAAGAAGACCACGTTTCCAAGCACATTAAGATTTAGTTCTCAATCGCACTAAAACCCTCTCCCTCTAGTCATGATCAAATTGATATGAATGAAAGCTCGTTTAAGGGGGTAGGAGACCTGAATATCTTCACCCGGGAGTGGCTGCCGGAAGGCAAGCCGTCCGCCGTTGTCGTTCTTTCTCACGGGTTCAACTCGCACAGCGGCTACTACTTTTGGACCGCAGAGCAGATGGCTGCGCATGGCTATGCGGTTTATGCCCTGGATCACCGCGGTCGCGGCCGGTCAGATGGAGAGCGTTTCTATGTCAACAGCTTCTCCGAGTACACCAGCGACCTTCACACCTTCATCACGGAAATCCGCGCCAAGCACCCGGATCAGCCGATCTTTCTCCTTGGCCACAGCGCCGGGGGTGTGATTGCCGTCAACTACGCTCTGGATCATCCGGAAGAGCTGACCGGGCTCATTTGCGAGAGCTTTGCGTACAAGGTTCCGGCTCCCGATTTCGCGTTGGCGGTCCTCAAGGGACTCAGCCACATTGCGCCGCACGCTCACGTTCTCAAGTTGGACAACAAAGCCTTTTCTCGGGACCCCGAGGTTGTGGAGACGCTGGAAACCGACCCGCTCATCGCCCACGAGGTCCAACCGACCCAGACGGTTGCCCAGATGGTCATGGCCGACGAGCGGCTCAAGCGCGACTTTCCCCTGCTGAATGTGCCCGTCCTCATCATCCACGGAACCGCCGACAAGGTCACCCAGCCTTCGGGCAGCCAGGAGTTCTATGACAATGCCGGAGTTGATGACAAGACCTTGAAGCTGTACGACGGCTTCTTCCATGACCCTCTCAGTGATCTCGGAAAGGAAGAGGTGATGGCTGAAATCCTGGCCTGGATCGACGCCCGCCGGTAAGCCGCCGGAGCATGGGGTGGCGATGGTAAAACGGAGCGGATGGACCAGGCTGAATGGGACAGCCTCATCTTTGCTCTGCAGCAGAACCTCGCCACCATCCAGGGCTGGGAGCCCTGCTCGCCTGACCCGGAAGCGCTGCTCTGCGAGCTGTCTCGGCACCGAACCCTCGCCCACCTCCGCGCCTGCCAAGAGCAGTGGCTGATCGTGGTCGGGGAGTTTATCGAGAAGGACTCGCCACGGGTGAAGATTCTCCACCCGTGGCGCCATTTCGAAGCGCTCGGCTACGCCCAAGCGCCCTGGGAAGAGCACATGGAGAAGTTCGTGGCGGATAGGCAGAAGTGGATCAGCCTCTCCGCCGATCCCAACTGCGGCGGCAGGTGGAATCAGAAGCCGGACACCATCGGCAACATGACCCGCCGGCTCATGCGTCACGAGCGCGGGCATCTACGAGCCTGGGATTGAGTTGCGACGCTTCAAGGCATGCACCGCCCACATGCCAAGCCCGGTGAGGACCAGGATTGGCACAAACACGAAGCGGGTAGGCGGCGCGTAGTCTGGGATCTGATCGAAGGGGCTGTAGACGTACCCCAGTATCGGCACCGCCATCAACAGATGGATCCATCGCAGTGCAGTCGCCCACCGGCGTCTGCGCTTTTCCGTCATTCAGACTCACCTGCGGCGAATTGCTGGGCGTACTCCTTGTGCAGGCGTTGCCATCCCTCGAATTCGAGGGCATCATTCGCCACGATCCGGCCAATCGGTGTGCCATCCAGGTGCAGACCGAGGACGTCGAGGCAGAGATGCCATCCGGCCGCACCCATGGCGATGTAGCGGCGGTCGATCTTCGCCCACAGCGTCAGGCGGGTGCCCTGTTCGGTCGATTCCAGCTGCCAGCGGTTCTGCTGGTCTCCCCACCGATACTCAAGCACATGCGGCGCGTCGGCCCGGATCACTTCGGATTCGGTGACGTAGGGAGTGCCGACTGTAGACAGCTTGACCGGGCCGACTTCTCCCATATTGCGATCGGCGTCATAGGGAGCCCACTCGCTCAAATGCTCTGGACTGGTGATGGCCTGCCAGACCTTTTGCGGCGGATGCCGGAGGTCTTTGACCAGCACAAGCGTCCAGTCGTCTCCATTCTTTTCGATGCGGGCTGCATCGGCAGCACCGGGGCTGTAGTCTTCGCGGGAGGTCATCTGCTGTTTCCGTTGTCTTCACTGTCCATTGAGTCGAGGTGCCGCTCCAGGGCCTCCACATGCGGAGTCCAGAACTGGCGGAACTGCGCCAGCCAAGCTTCGACTTCCTGCAGCGGCTCCGGCTTGAGCTGATAGACCCGGTAAGGCCCGTGGATGCTGAACTCAACGACTCCCGCATCCCGGAGCACGCGCAGATGCTTCGAAACCGCCGTCTGCGAGATTCCCAACCGGTCCTCTATGTCGCCGACGGTCATCTGAGAAATGACCAGCAGCGCCAAGATCGCCCGGCGGTTCGGCTCGGCAATGACTTCAAAGACTGAAGGCATGTCTTAGAGTATGCCTGAATAGGCATATGCTTGTCAAGGCATATATGTGGTTAATTGAAAGTGGTCATAGCTTTGATAAGCTTTGGTCGAAATTGCTGACCAGCGTGCATTTGAAGCCGTTTTCAAGCTTGCTCAGAACAATGAATCTGGATGGCGGCATGTCGCAGTTGAGGGTCTCTACAAGTTTAAGGATGCACGGATTCTGCCCTTTTTGATTCAAACGCTCGAATATGACGAAGATGTGTGGATGCGGGGAGTAGCCGCTGAGGCCTTAGGCAACTTGGGCGATCCTTCCGCCCTTGACGCATTGAAGCGAGCGGAGCAATCAGTAGACAGGAGGCTGGCCAATTTAGCTGCGAAAGCGATTGGGCAGATCCGGACGAGGAAAGCGAGCTAGTTATCCGCCGTCTGGTGCCCGAGAAGGTGGCGGATGGAGTAGATCTGGCCGGTGTGGTAGGCGATATGGAAGGCTTCGTATTGGAGCGTGTATCCCCAGGTCCAGTCGGAGCGGTAGGGGCTGGTTTCTTCCAGGTTGCGGGGATTGGCTAGAAGGTCGGCCTTGCAGGCTTCGTGAACCCGCTTGACCTCTGCATAGACTTCGGCCGCGCTCATGGGCAGGACGAGCGGCTCTTCAATGCTGTAGGGGTAGTAGCGCACGGCGGGGACGGTGAAGGGGCTGTCGAAGCCTTCGCCGAGAATCCACCGCGCCTCTCCGTAGGCGATGTGCGCCGCCTGCTCGCCGATGCTCAAGAGCCGTTCGGCGGGACGCTTCCAGACATCTTCATCCGGGAGCCCATCGAATGCTTCGCTCAGTTCCCAGATCGCGGAGTCGAGAGCCTTGATGAGGAGGTCGGTGGCGTCTATAGCAAAGATCGTACCTAGCCCTCGCCGATCTCCATATGGATTTCTACGGTGTCGCCCAGCTCGACTTTCTCGGCGCGCTGGACCACCACCTTGACCGGCACCAGATAGATGCCCTGGCGGGGAAAGAGGGAAGTCTTGAACTCCGTATTGCCGATGGTCACCACCGCCGGAATGACGCCCCAGCCGTAAGTGATGTGGGCGGAAATGTCCTTGATCTCTGCGGAGAGATCAGGCGGCACCGGGACGAAGAGAAAAGGGGCGGGGCCGCGCCATTCGATCACCTCTCCAGTGAACTCCAAAATCATGGTTCGGAGTATACGGGCCCCTATAATAAGGCATGTCTTCACCGCCGCAAATGGCTTCCATTGCGCCTTTTCTCATCGCGCGAGACATCGAGGAGACGATCTCCTTCTATCGCGATGCCCTGGGCTTCGAGGTGGTCTTTGCCGTGCCGGAGCCGAGCCCTTTTCTCGCCATGCTCCGGCGGGATTCGGTGCAGATCTTCTTCAAGGTCATCGCCAGCGATATCGAGCCGCAGCCTAATTCTTCGCGGCACCCGTGGGCCAGGTGGGATGCCTTCATCTACGCGCCCGATCCGGATGCCTTGGCGGTTGAGCTTTCGTCGAACATCGACGTGCAGCTTGCCGCTCACGACACCGAGGACGGACTGCGCGGGTTTGAGATTCAAGACCCCAATGGCTATGTCCTCTTCTGCGGCCGTCCGCTCGAAGCTGAATGAGACTCCGCATCGCCCGACCGGTCACTGATCTTGCCAAGTCGGCGGCGATGTACTGTCATGGCCTCGGGTTTTCCGTCCTCGGCAGTTTTGAGGATCATGAGGGGTTCGATGGCGTGATGGTGGGCGCGGAGGGCAGTGCTTACCACTTCGAATTCACCTACTGCCGCACCGAACCGGTTGCTCCAAATCCAACTCACGAAGACCTGATCGTGATCTACCTCTCCTCGGAAGATGAGCTGAAAACCGGCTGCGAGCGGATGGCGGCAGCCGGATTTCAGCGCGTGACATCCTTCAACCCTTACTGGGAACGCTGCGGACAGACCTATGCAGATCATGACGGCTACCGGACCGTTCTCTGTTTAGGCTAGGCCTGAACTTGAATCGATGATTTATTCACGCTTAATAAGCGCGGGTTCCCCTGCCATCTATTAAGCAGTGGTATGGCTGTAAACTGCAAGTATTCTATACTCTTATTGCGCTTGGTTTTGCAGGTTCTTGCAATCATCAAGGGGGATTAACGATGAGCGCAATTAAAAATGTATTAAATGATTTGGTTAAAGACGCCCGCGTTGTAGAAGGTCTGGCAGGGCGGACCGCACAACTGAAAGTGGCCGATACAGGTTCGTGGACGCTAGAGTTCTTTCAGGATGGAGTCGAGGCTCATCTGTCGAGAAAAAGCGACTATCCGCAGCATGATTTCTTCGTTTCAATCAGCCGCACGGCGCTCGAAAAGTTTCTGCTTAACCCGCTAACGGTTTGGGACTTTCTTTTCGATAAGTCATTTGCCACCGACAAGCCCGTCATGGCGGCGATGATGCTGGAGTCTTTATATCCGGGGCTTGCTGAGAGAGTGATTGAGCAGCGGCTCTCCACTTCATCTCACTATGGGGAGCGCCTGAGCGTCGAGTCGTTCTTCCGGCGCATTCTGCCGGATGCCGCCGCGCATCCCAAGTTCATGGCCCGCATCAAGGCCACCTACAACTTTCAGATCGATGGCGGCGGAAGCTGGAGCCTCGACACCTCTGCGCCCCGGCTGAAGGTCAAAGAGGGGCAGCTTGAGCGGGCGAAGTGCACCATCAAGGCCAGCCGGGAAGACTTTGAGGCCTTCCTGAATGATCCCGTCCAGGTTGCAGTTCTCATCAGTACCGGCCGCATTCAGGTTTCTCACCCCTGCCGAGCCCGCCAGTTGCTGGCGGCCATCTGGATGCCGGATATCCGCAACGCTCTCGGCGACGAGATGACCGACCGGCTGTTTGCCAATGACAGCTGTGAGGAGTCGGCGATCGGCGAGCTTCACTACACCTATGTCGAATACACCCCGGGCGGAATCGCCAAGATTCCTTTTGTTGATGTGGATGGCGCCGCGATCTGGCAGGGAGATATCCGCATTGGAAACACCGCCGAGCTTGTCGCCGTGGCCAAAGAGTTCGAAGCCCAGCTTTCCGCCGGACCAGAAGACGGCCTCGGTGGAATCCGGGTCATCAATTGGGCGGACCCGACGGAGTACGTCTGGCCGAACCGCACCCTCTTCTATCAGATCGACAGCGACGTGGAAGATCAGGATCGCATCACCGATGCCATCGCGTACTTCAGCGATACGAACATCACCTTCACCGACGGCACCGGCAATGGCAACTACGTCCGAATCAAGAAGGGCGATGGATGCAGTTCGGCTGTCGGCATGCAGACCGGCGAGCAGACAATGACCATCACCGATTCCTGTTCGGCAGGGAACATCGCCCATGAGCTGTGCCACGCGCTCGGTCTGAAGCACGAGCAGTCCCGCTACGACCGCGACACCTACGTGACCATCGAGTGGGACAACATCGTTGAAGACAAGAAGCACAACTTCGACAAGGTTGAGCCGAGCGTCAACGCCTATATTCCGCTGCCGGATGCCATCTCTCGGCTGGCGGACCCGCCGCCGAGCCCGGCCGACAAAGATCGCTATCTCGTTGCCGTCAACGCGACAGGCGCCTGGGCCGGACAGGACAACAGCATAGCCGAGTGGGATGCCGGTGCCGCCCAATGGATCTTCACCGCTCCCGTCGACCGCAACCTCATCCGCACGACCACTCCCGACGCCGCCTTTGCGTATGACGGAAGCCAGTGGCAGAGCATCACCACCGCCGGGCAGGACCTGGGAGACTACGACTACGGCTCGATCATGCATTACGGCAGCCGCTTCTTCGGCAAGAAGGAGACCACCTGCAAAAAGAAGGTCACCATCGAGACCAAGAATGACGAATCCATCGGCCAGCGCAGCAAGCTGAGCGATGGCGACAAGGCGGCCCTGAAGGAGATCTACGGATGAGCCGGAAGATCACCAGCGGCTATGCGGAGATTTCGGTTTCCGAAGAATCGATGCGGCACGTCATCAACGCCTACTACGAGAACCATCCTGACCAGCTGAAGTACGAAGGGGTGGTGCCGCTGGATATCGAGAGCCTTGGCATCCACGAAGAGTTCCTCATCGCCTTCGATGCTCCCGCTGCCCCGCAGCTCCGGCTCGCGCCGATCACCGATGCCGTGGCGGTCCGCCGCAAGGCCGAGCGAATGCGGTTTCCGCTCCCTCCTGAGCGGGTCGATGCGGGAAGCGCGGGGGAGACCAACTGCGAACTGGCCCTTGAGAACATCAAGTTCGGAGTCTACGAGTACAAGAAGAGGCAGAAGGGCAAGCTGATCCAAGACCTTGTGGTCAACGCGAAGATGGTCGGCTTTGTCTGCGTCGCCAACAACATCATCCAGATCGCCGGGATGGATGGGGAGGTGACGGTGGGCACGGGGCAGCCGCAGCCCGATCCCATCGCGGGGATTCTGCTTAAGGTGCTCGCCACAGCGCTCAAGGACCGCTTCGACGACTGCCCGCTGCCGCAGCTCCAGGGCGTGATGGGAGCCTATCCGGTCATCAACAAGGCGACCATCAAAGGGAAGGAACTGGTCTGCGAAGTTGCGGTGGATGTGACGAACGCCGAGCCGGTGCTCCAGGGCGGGTTCGGTGCGGATGAGGTGGTTCAGGCAGGCCCGGTGGAGATCAAGGGTTCCAGCGGCGAGCTGATCGTCAACGAGTTGAGCGAAGCCTTCATCAAGCTTCCGCAGTTCGCCAAGTCGTCCTCCACCGAAAGCGGGGGCTTCGGGATCCGCGCTGGAGTCTTTGCGGGAGTTGAAAACCCGCGCCTGAAGATCGCTGGGGGCACAGCCACCGCCTACGCCAGTGCCGGGGCTTGGGCCGAGTTGGCGGTGCAGGTGTGCGGCGAATGGGTCGGCACCCGAGTGACCGCCGGAAAGATCGACGTGAAGGTCGATGTGAAGACGCACATTTCCGCGAATGGCCGGGAAGGGTTCATCACCTTCGAGCCGGACATCAACTCGATCAAGTTTGTCTTCGGCCTCGATCTGCCCGTGCCGTTCAAATACGTTCTTTCACCCATCACACTGCTGCTTGATGCTCTGGTGAGCGAGATTGCGAAAAGCGTGTACCAGGCCTATGCCGATGTGAAGCTCCCGGTGATCGTGCTGGACAGCGCCGTAGAGGTCTTCAGCGTGCCGCTGGACTTCAAGATCGACAAGTTCACCTTCGAAGGCGACAAGGTCGTGTTCTCTGGTTCGGCCAAGTAGGGACCTGCGCTGGCCCGGTACGATTCAGCAAATGGATCGTGCCGGGGCGACTGCGCCGTGACCTACCGTCTGCTCTTGCTGACGGTGCTCACGCTCACCGCCTTTGCGTCCAACTCGGTCCTCTGCCGCCTGGCTCTAGTTGATGGCTCCATCGACGCGGCGAGCTTCACCTGGATTCGGCTGGTGTCGGGAGCCATCGTCCTGGTTCTGGTGGCTTCGGCGATCCATAAGAAGACGCCGTGGGGCAGCGGCAGCTGGCTTTCAGGACTGTTGCTGTTCAGCTATGCGGCGGCATTCTCTTACTCCTACATCAACATCTCTGCGGGCACGGGCGGGCTGATCCTTTTTGGCTGCGTCCAGTTCACGATGATCGCGGTCGGGATTGCGAAGGGCGAGCGGCCGGGACTGCGCGAGTGGCTGGGATTGGCGATTGCCCTGATCGGCCTGCTGGTGCTGGTTTCTCCCGGCCTCCATGCACCCCCGCCGATTTCGGCTCTGCTCATGGCGATGAGCGGAGTCTCCTGGGGCTTCTACTCGCTGCGTGGCCGGTCGGTCAAAGAGCCGACGCTGGCGACGGGAGACAACTTCATCCGGGCGGTGCCGTTCGCGCTGGTTCTGGGCGCAGTAGCTTGGCCGCAGAGCCACGCTGAACCCAAGGGCATTGTGCTGGCCATCACCTCCGGGGCGATCACCTCAGGTCTGGGCTATGTCCTGTGGTATTCGGTGCTGCCGCATTTGACCGCAGCGCGGGCGGCCATCACTCAGTTGGCGGTGCCGGCGTTGGTGGCGATCGGAGGCGTGCTGTTTCTGGCCGAGGTTGCGAGCCTGCGCCTGGTGATCGCCACGGTTCTCCTGCTCGGCGGAGTGGCGATGGCCGTGCTGCGCCGCCGAGTCGCCAAGCCCGAATCGAGCGTCATCAAGACATGAGGCTGACCGACGACCTGAAAGACCCGCGCTGGATTCTGGCGAAGGGCTTTCTGTTTCTGCTGCTCGCGGTGATGGCGGCGGTCGGCATCCTGGTCACCACTCCCACCTGGCAGATGGCCGTCCTGCTGGCTCTCGCCCTGTGGGCGGCGTGCCGGTGGTACTACTTCATGTTCTATGTGATCGAGCACTATGTCGATCCGAGCTTCAAGTTTGCGGGTTTGGGTTCATTTGTGCGGTATCTGAGGTCCGGTCGCAAGACCGATGAAAAGTAGAATCTTCGAGTGTCCGCCGAAATCGATGCACTCCTTGCTGCAGTGAACCATCCGCTCTCCGCTCAGGTCGAAGAGCTTCGCCGAATGATCCTGGCCGCCGATCCCTCGATTGAGGAGGGGATCAAGTGGAACTCCCTCAGCTTCCGCACCCACGAGTGGTTCGCCACCTTCAACAAGCGGGCGTTGGATCGGGTCGAGTTCGTGTTTCACTTGGGAGCGAAGGTGCGGAACGACGCCCAAGTCACCTCAATCCCCGACCCCGCCGGTCTCCTCAACTGGCGCAGCAAAGACCGCGCGATCATCACCTTTAAGGACGTCGAGGCGGTGGAAGAGAAAAAGGCGGCATTTGCGGATGTTGTGAAGGCGTGGGTTAAGCACGTATAGATCGGAAAGATAGCTTTCGGGAATGGTATGCGAATGAGGAATGTGACTATCATTCTGGGTAAATTGATAAAGTATGCCGACTTCATCTGAAGAGATTCTCCAGAGATTAGGCAGGAAGGCATTTCTTACTGCATGGAGTTATTCAAATCCGTTCCGTGATCAGAAGCAAGGCGGAGTAGGGGATGGTAAAGAACTTTGTGATTTGCTAGTTGTGTTTATGGATCACATTCTGATCTTCTCGGACAAGCACATTTCGTTTCCGGAATCTGGTGATATTGAGCTAGATTGGATGCGGTGGTATCGCAGAGCAGTTTCTGAATCATATAAGCAAATTCTAGGTGCGCAACGTTGGATCAAGGAATTTCCTGATCGTGTCTTTAACGATTCGTCTTGCAACGAGTCTCTAAGCTTAATTTTTCCTGAAAACCCTCGCATTCACCGCGTAATTGTGGTGCGAGGTGCTTCGGCCAAGTCATTAGAATACAATGGCCTTGAGTCCCTAGCCTTGACAAATCAGCAGTATTGTGATAATGCTAGGCCGTTTATACTGTCTCAACCGGGTGATGAATTCTGTCACATCTTCGACGAGAAAGCCCTGGATAGGGTATTAGATTACTTAGACACAGCTAGTGACTTCATTAACTACATAATGAAAAAGGAAGAGCTGTTTGGATCGGCAGGAGTTGTTGAAGTGGCGTCAGAGGAGGATTTGTTGGCAAGTTATCTCCTCAGCCTCGATGCAAGCAATGAGCGGAACCTGCCTCATGTTTCAAAGGGCACAATATTGCGTGTTCAGGGAGGTCAATGGGATGAATTTCAGGCTAGTAAGCAATATCAGGCGTGGGTGGCTGCAAATGAAATAAGCTATGGCATTGACTTTATTATCGAGCGTTTTATTGCGCATCACTTGGGTGAGAACACCTTTATTCCCCCTTGGGATCCTGGTTATCAGGCTATAAGCCAGTCTGAAATGAGGATGCTATTGACGTTTCTTGCCAGAACTAGCCGGTTCTACAGGCGTATATTGTCGGACAAAATATCGCAGTGTTTGCAAGATACTGCTGGTTTGGTTAACATGCGAAGGTCTTCTGTGAGCCTGCCAATGGTAAATGGTGAGCCCGCATACGCAATCCTTGTTCTAAGCAGACTAGACTACGTTAAGACTGAAGATGAGTTTCGTGCTGAACGGCAGAGAATTCTTGAGTGTTTGGTTCTCGTCGTCAAATATCTATTTCCACAGATGAATGACGTTGTTGGCTTGGGGATAAGCGTCGGAGAGAATGGTCAGTCTGAAGATATTGTCTATTTAGATTGTCGAGATTGGTCGCCAGAGAAAGAGGAACGAGCAAGATACTTGCATGAAACGAAGGGATTGTTGGCACATGTAACTCACGATCGTGGCTCTCGCTGGGAGTTCCCAGTTGATGATTTCTTTTAACTAGCAGATCGCTTGTCACTACCAACCCAATCCGTATCGATCCCCTGCGCCATCAGAAGCTCCGACATCTGCCCGACGTGCGCCTGGATGTGCCTTAGGTTGACGAGCTGATGCTCCAGCTTCGGAATCTTGTACCAATCGAATCCGCTGGTCTCAGCATCGAGATCCATTGCATCCACCCGGCTATCAATGGCGTCGTCCACGATCTTCCAATAGGCGAGAAGCTGCGCTTGGCTGTAGGGTTCGGCGTGGGCGGGGCGGGTTTCTGGGGTCCAGGGTTCCTCCCACATGCTATGCGCCTCATCGCGGTCATGCTCCCACCGCTGGAAGTCTTTCGTAGCGGAGGCAACTGTAAGCATCGGCGAAGAACAGCGTGTGGTAGGCGATGCGCCAGTAGGAGCGGGTGTGGTCGCCGGCGACCCACAGATCGGTGGGGCAGATTTCGATGCACTGCCGCAGCATCGCCAGGGCGGCATGGTACTGGCTCTTGAGCGCTCGCTTCACATCCATTGCGCCCTTCATTCTTTCATAAATCAAGCCCCTCTAAACCCGTAACTCGTGCCCGGAGTGGCACGTCGGACAGAAGAGAGCCTGTTCGGGTTTGGAGAATGTGATGCTGTCCGCCGCACGTAGATTTTTGCCGCTTGCTTTTGCCGCCCTCATGGTGCCGGGAATCGCCTTTGCCCAGGAAGGGGTCTCCTCCGCCGGAGCGGCCCGCGCGCGCTTTCTCAGCGAACTCGGAATGCTGCCCGCGCCGGACGATGTGCAGGTGGAAGACTTCGTCAACTACCACCGCCACGAGATCGGTCGGCCTAAGGCGGGCGAGGCCGTTGGGCTGGATCTGCGATGGGGCAGCCGCTGGCTGCCGCCCGGGGGAGAGGCGGTCCTTCAGATCGGCTATAGCACCGCGCTGGCCAACGACCGCGCTGAGCTTCGCCCGATTAACCTCGCGCTGGTGATCGACAAGAGCGGCTCGATGTCGGCGGCCAACAAGATGGACCGGGTCCGCGAGGCGCTCATGACTCTGGTCTCCGAACTGCGGCCCATCGACACGCTCTCCATCGTCGTCTTCGATTCCGAAGCGAGCGTCCTGCTCCCCGCGCAAAAAGTGACCAACCCGGCGGGCATCAAGAACCTCATCGCCAGCCTGCGTCCCGGCAGTTCGACCAACATCAATGCCGGACTTGAACTGGGCTACAAAGAGGCGCTCAAGAACCTGAACAAGGAGTTCACCAACCGCGTGATCCTGCTCACGGATGGCATCGCCAACGTGGGCGTGACCGAGCCGAAGGCGATCGCGGACAACTCGGTGACCTACAACAGCCGCGGCGTCGATCTCTCCACCATCGGGGTCGGGCTCGACCTGAACAAAGAGCTGCTGCGCGAACTCGCCGAGAGCGGCCGCGGCCTGCACCACTTTGTCGCCGACGCTCAAGATATCGACAAGGTCTTCAAGACAGAAGTCCAGAGCCTGATCTCCCCCGTCGCCACCAACCCGAATCTGGTCGTGGACTTCGGCGCGAACCTGAAGCTGGACCACGTCTACGGCTATCAGCCGAAGGTCGAGGGCGGCAAGGTCGAGATCAAGCTGGACAACCTCAACAGCGGAGCCACGGGCGTCGTCCTGATGCGCTTCCGTCCCGGCTTCACAAAGATCGGCGCGGCTCCGGTCAAGGTGAGCCTCAGCTACTACGACCTGGAGCAGAAGCGGACCGTCACCAAGAGCGACACGACCGTCATCCCGCTCACCCAGCAGGGAAGCTCAAACCCTCAGGACGCCTCAGTCCGCAAGAACTACACCATCGCCCGGCTCGCACAGGCGATGAAGGACATGGCCCTTGCCTGCGCCGATCAGAGCTATCGCGAGGCCGAAGCGGTGCTCAACCGCTCCATCGACCAGACCCGCGAGGAGTATCCCAGCTCGGAAGACCCGGACATCACCCGCACCCTGAGCGTCGCCGAAGGCTATCAGAAGGTCCTCCGCAGCCAGAACGCGGAGCAGCGGGGTCGGGAGGAGGAGAACCTGATTCCCAACGGCAACTTTTCGCAGAGCAATACCGGTTTTGTCAGCGGTCTGACCTATCTGCCGCCGACCGAAAACAGCCTCTGGGCGGCGGGATACACCATCGCTCCGAGCTGGAACAGCCCGCTGCTGCACCGCCTCTTTGCGGCAGCCCCTTACGCCTCCAAGTACCGCCCCAATGGCAACGAGCAGGTCTTCTATGCGAATGCCGGCGGCACGGCGGAGCTGATTCTGTGGTCCACCGTTGTGCAGTGTCAGCCCAACACGCGCTACCGCCTCAGCTTCCAAAGCATCAGCCTGAACGGCACGCGGGAGCATATCCCCAGCTATCAGATTCGGGTGAATGACAAGGCCAGCGCATCTCAGGCCGCCGGCTTCGGCGACTACGATGAGATCAGCATGGTCTGGGAATCTGGCAACACCACCACCGCCACCGTGACCATCGCTCGCCTGCCGATGGACCTGAACGGCGGGCTCATCGCGATCAGCAATATCGAAATGATCCCGCTGAAATAAGATAGAATTCGCCTTTCGGGCAGCGTGGCGGATGGTTTGGAAGGGAAGGCATAAGTGGATCGTCAAAACCAGGCGACTCCGAGCCCCCCGCAAGCATCCCGCTCTGCCGCCCCTCCCGGAAGGCGACTTTCCCGTCTATCCCCTGCTCTGGCATCCCTGCCGCACACACCGCTCGCTTGAGACCGACCCGGACGGGCGTGTCATCGGCATCGAGTACTGCTATGACTATCAGCCATCCGAACAGCGGTTTCAGGAGATGGTGGGGCCGAATGATGTAGTTTGGATTCCGCTCTACAAAGGCACCCTGGAGATGGCTCCTTCGGGCGAAGACGTGCCACGGATGGAGTTCGAACAGAACCTCCAGGCGATCGAAGACTTAGCTCCCAAGGTGCGCGCCATTCTGGTGGGCAATGCCAACGCCGAGATCCACTACGAAGTGCCGCGCGACCGGGCATGGGAGCGCGCGATGGAGTTCATCGAAAAGCACAGCGCTTTGATCCGCCCGTATGGCCGCCCCGCCTTCGCCCCCGTGTTCGAGATCCTGATGCACGACTGCTATCTGGGGGGAGGGAAGCTGCGCGATCTGATCAATGCCAACGAGGCGCTGGTGCTCAGCTTCAACGGCTGCGGTTGGCTTTTTGAAAAGAAATATCCCAAAATTCCCGAACTGCACCCCTATCCCCAACTGGTTGAGTATCTCAAAACGATGCCCGTCTGGTCGGGGGTGGGGCTGCAGCGCGGGCTGGATGCCGGTTCGGACCGGGTGCTGAAAATGATGGGAATCAGCGCCGGGTTCATGGGCACCTTCTGACACAGGAATGACTAAATGACAACACGCTTCTGCCCATCACTCAATGGGAGCCTTCACCTGGGCCATCTCTGGATGGCCTGGCTCAACTGCGCCTGGGCGCGGCAGGAAGGCGGCCGTTTTATCCTCCGTTTCGACGACCTTGCTCCCGCCTTTGCCGGTGAGGACACCTCGCATCAAGAGGCGTACGCCGCCGAAGGCGAAGAGCTGCTCTGCCGCGCCGGAATCGTGGCCGATGAAACCACGATGCTTTCGCGCTACTTTGAAGAGGGTTATCCCGCTCAGATCGGAGGCCACAGCCAGTGGCAGAGAGGGCCGAGCCTGGAGAGTTGGGACAACGTCGGCTGCTCACCCGGTCTGGTTGCCGCTCGAGTCCGTGCCGATATGGCCGAAGGCGTGACGCACGTCATCCGCGGCGAGGAGCTGGTTCCTGAGCTTCAGCTCTACGAATTCCTCAACCACCAGCTCGGCGGTTCACGGCGCGAACTCTACTTCGTCCCGCGCCTGCGCGTGCGCATCAATGGAGAGCTGACCACGATCAGCAAAACCTACGGCAATCTCCAGCTGCGCGATCTCTTCCGGCAGGACAAGCCGGAGAACTGGGTGAAGCGGGTAAGGGAAGTGGGGCTGAAAGATGTCCACAAGCCAATAAGCCTGGACAGCCTTCAGCCCGATCCCGTCATCTGTCTCTAGAAGCCGGCCCAGATCGGCGGGAGATCCGCGTAGCCGTTCCCCGGCATGCGCGGCCAGTAGGTGTTGTTCCTCAAGTCTCGGTCCATGAAAATGGGCGATACGTCAACGCGGCAAGCGGGCCACTGCGAACCCGCCCGGACATCAATATTCAGGTTGTTGCTGAACTCATTCTTTCCTTCAGCGAAAATCCCGCTGATGCCGTGGTCGTTGTCCCGATTGGTGGGGTGGCTGTTGGGGAGCGTGAAGCGAACTCCGGTGGTGCCCTCGGTGACCGTTGCGAAAATGCGGGTGATCTTCATTGTCTTGTCGTCGCCCAGGATTCCGCCCGTTTCGACCTTGTAGTCCTTCCACGGGAGATCGAATGTCTTCTCCTGCTGACTGAGGAACGTGCGCTTTCCATCCGGGGCGACCGCATACAGCTCGACGCGCACTTTGGCAGGCAGCACCCAGGGCGTCGGCCAACTGTGGCTGCGGATGCTGCCCCCGCCTGGCTGACTCATAAAGTCGGCATAGATGAGGGAGCGGTATGCGTATGAGGGCTGCATTCCCACATTGCGATGGCCGTTCATTTCCGCCATGTTGGTGATGAATCCGCCAACATAGACATCGGCCGCAATGTTTCGGGCGGGACCGCTGAAGGTGAGATCGACCTTGAGGTGACCGCTTGCGCTGTTTGGAACATGCGACAAGGTAATCGACTCAAGAGTATCCGCCGTTTGGACATCTGGGCTATCTGACACCGGCGCAGTTTTTGGACTTCGTGCTCCGACCGGCGGTAGAGGCAGGGGGGCGGGAGGGAAGGAAGGAGACCCGAAGCCGACGATCTGATCGGGCGGTGCTGCAGTTCCGCCGCCTGGTGGTGGAGCGGTCGTGGCCGACAGGTCGCCCACCCTTGCTGCGGTGACGGACTTGAAGTAGTAGTTGCCGATGGAGCTGGCCATCGATCTGCCATCTGCCGCAAGGGTCAGCACCTGAACGTAGTGCAGGTTTGTCTTGGGGAAGGGGGATGGCCAGTAGACCATCACCTTGTCGCCTTCGCTCCACCAGATCGTGTTTTCCCAGCCTTCCGCATCGGCGGTGGCTGTGCCATCCGGCTTGAGCGTCACCTTGATTTTCCCGCTGGTCGTGTAAGACTGCCAATCCCACTCCCAGATGCCTACCAGACCCGGGTTTGCCGGAGGCTTGCCCGTCCGCATGTACTCAATCAGAAAGAAGGAGATCCTGGGCGCTTCGTTTCGTTTGCTGGGATGAGCCGCAACGCTGGTCGTCACGCGGATCTTGTCGTTTACAGGGAAGCAGTTGATGAGGGCAAACACCCATTCATGGCTGGCTCCTTGGGTCTGTGCTCCCGGAGTGTGGAGGGTCAGCCCCGCTGCCTGGAGAGCTTCCTTTGCCCGGGCCATAGCGGCTTCGTGGCTAAGCTCAATGAACGCTTCGTGAGAGGTAAGGGCGGGCGTGGTCGGATGAGTTTCCTGAACCGGAGCGGCAGAAAGGCCGTTCATGACAGCCACAAAAACTAACAGCGAAGGAAGCATGTTGCTCGCCTCAAATCAAGCATCATTATAAGATTGGTCTTCGCCTTTTGAATATGCTTCTTGTGGGGATAACTGATGACTTACGACGACTTCGTCTCCCTCGCCCTCGAACTGCCCGAAACCAACGAATCCCTGAGCGCAGAAGTCCTGCGGCCAAGTGGGCTGACCCGGTTATTGAGCTGAGCTAATCACGGCTTGCGCCAAAGGCATATCCCAAAGCCAAGAGTGTCCCGACCCCAGTCACGGTAAGCCTCGCGCCACTGAGTGATTCGACTTCGGAAGCCTGGGGTGTCGGGGTCGTCGGGATGACCGTCGCACCACTCGATGACGGATGAGTAGTAGCTGTCCTCGTACTCATCCCATTCCTGATGAGTGGCCTCATGCCGAGCCAGGGTTTCGAGGCTATCACGAGTGCTGAAGTCGGCAAAGTTGGTGAGGTCAGATTCAGCCCCGCCAAGAAACTGCAGGTATTCGGTGGCTGGTTTCTGCCGCCAGTAGCCGTCACCAAAGAGTAGTCGTCCGCCGGAAGGAAGAATCTCGCAAAGCTTCGATACCGCATCCTCACCAACAGCTTGGGAAGCGCCAAGGCAGATGATCAACTCGGGAGGTTCAGGCAGGAATGCGAGACAGTCGCTTGCGTCCTGCTCCCATATCTCGGCGTTCGGGTTCTTGCCTTGGGCTTCGGCGAAAAAGTGAGGGTTGTGCTCAATTCCGATTCCGGTGCCGCCGAGCGCTTTAAGCACTGCGCCCTTCCCGCATCCGATGTCTAGGATCAAACCTTCGACCGGGGGCGCAATGTCTTGAATTGTGGCCAAAGAATAGGGGCCGAGAACCTCTCTGTGAGAGTGGGCAATTGTCGTAAACTTGAAGCCATCGGCCACTCGCCGAAGGCTACCCCTGCGTGACTAGCTATGACCTACGATGACTTTGTTGCTCTGGCCCTCGCTCTGCCCGAGACCGAGGAGTCGACGAGCTACGGCAGCCCGGCGGTGAAGCGGG
The DNA here is from genome assembly GCA_965652385.1 of uncultured Fimbriimonadaceae bacterium. GTDB lineage: Bacteria > Armatimonadota > Fimbriimonadia > Fimbriimonadales > Fimbriimonadaceae > JBGSIR01. The sequence goes on along the minus strand of CBFGUV010000002.1, from coordinate 24,956 downwards.
CGGGGCGGCAGATGTTTGCGATGGGGAAGGGGGGCGAGACGGTATCCATCAAGACCGATTGGCCGACGAGGGAGCGGATGCTGGAGGAGCATCCGGAACTCTGCTTCATTACGCCGCACCACGAGCCCTGGCCGTGGTTTCTAGTTCGGCTGGAGAACTTGGAGCCTGATCTTGCCCGCGAAGTGCTGGACGCTTCGTGGACCGATGCTCCGAAGCCGGGCAAGCGGCGTCCCGTCTAGCGCGCCGATCGCAGATACTCGGCGATCTCTTTATGCCCTGCATGGTTGGCCCAGTCGAGGGGCGTCCCCTTGAAGATCAAATCCTTTCGGGTGAGGCTCCCGCCGTGCTCCATCAGAATCTTGACCGCCCCAAGGTGGCCATGCTGGACCGCTTGGTGGAGAGGCGTCGAATGGGCGTGGGCTCCCTTGGGGTTGAAGAAGCTAGCGCTCACGTCCTTGTCGCCGTACTTGAGCACCTGGAGCAGAATCTCCTCATTGCCGTACATTGCGGCCAGCGTGATGGCTACCTGGCGCTCTTCGGTGGTGGCTTCCGTCAGCAGCCGTTCGAAGCCCTCGCGCTGATCAAGTGCGGCCGCGACCTGGAGATCGACCTTTGCTCCGCATTCCATAAGCAGCCGCGCCGCATCGACTTCCATGTGGAGCAGGGCAGAGCGCACGGCGGTGTTCGGGTCGGCTCCGTGTTGGGTGAGGAGTCGAATCAGATCGGCCTGACGGCCCTGCTCCCGCGCGACACTGCCCGTGGAAACCAAGCCCAGTGTGCTGTCAAGCGCTTCCTGGTCTTCCTTGGCTCCGGCCTCGAGGATCACCTTGGCGACTTCGCAGATATTGGCGGGCATCGCACCGTGCCGAATCGGGTTCTCCGCGATGAACTCCAGCAGGCTGGGGTCGGAGAAGTAGCCGCCCTTGCGGAAATGAACCCGCTCCGAAACCAATTGAGGCTGAGCCTCCAAGAGCGCGCGGAGCTGATCCGCTTCACCCGAGTCGATCAGATCAACCGCTTGGCGGAACTGAGGACTCTTGATGCGCTCTTGGTAGGCGGTGCCTTGGGACATGCTCGCCAGCTTACTGCTGATTTGAGAGCCGCAAGGCCAGGCGATCCAGCATTTCGAGCCAGCTCGGATACGCCCCGGTCTTCTGCGCCAGCGCTTCCGAGACGTTCTGGTGCAGCGTCATCTCCGTCCTGCCATCACCGGCGTCGCGGAAGGTGACGGTGACCACGGTCTCCTCGGGCCACTCGGCGTCATGACCGGAGGCCTCCGAGGTGACCCGGTTGCCTTGCTCATCGCAGACGGCGATGTTGTAGACAAGCCTATCGGGAGCGGCGACTTCCTTGTACTCGCCCGTACACCAGCAGTCGAATCCGTTCGGCGCATGGACGCAGGTGAGGAAGGTTCCGCCGGTGCGGCAGTCGATCTCCTTCACGGTCAGACGGCAGCCGTTGGGCGCAAACCAGTGGGCCAGGTGCTCGGCGGTGGTCCAAGCCTGAAAGACCATGTCCCGGGGAGCATCGAAAACGCGGGTGATCTCTACCTGCTTCTCGCTCATTTCTGCATCTGCTCCAGGTGCTCTGCGAGGCGGGCCAGGGTCTGGTGGCCGCCTTCGATGGCGCCGTACTTCTCGACGACCATATCGCGCTCTTCCTTCGTGCGGAAGATCGTGTGCATGGTCACCGTGGTCTTGCCGTCGTGGTCTTCAAAGGTGACCCTGGCCTGGAACATATCAGGGTCATCGGGCGTGCCGTTCTTGTAGGCCAGCCGTTCCGGCGGCGTGATCTCCTGGTACTCGACACGGTTGGGAAACTCGGTGCCATCCGGGCCGACCATCGTGTGCCGCCAGACGCCGCCGACTGTGACATCCATCTCATGAGTGGTCGTCTTGAAGCCGTTCGGACCCCACCAGTTGCTGATGTGCTTCGGGTCGATGAAGGCTTCGAAGACCAGCTCGCGCGGGGCGTCGAAGGTGCGGGTGATGATGACCTCTCGGTCTTGGGTGTTGGTATCGGTCATTCTGGTCGTTCCTGTGGGACATTGCGCTTTGCCCAGAGCGCATCAAGGCTGAGCGGGCCGGCTCCGGCAAAGAAGATGTAGAGCCAAACAAAGCAGTAGATCGCCGCCGGACCTCCGCCGTTCACGACCGGCCAAAAGCCGCCTGGTGCATGGAACTGGAAGTAGGCGACGGCCATCGTGCCGGACAGGATGAAGGCGGCAGGGCGGGTGAAGAGTCCGAGCAGAATCAGCAGTCCGCCAAACGTTTCCAGCACGCCGCCGATCCAGGCCTGAGACATAAATGGCGCTTCAGCTCCCGGAGGCATCGGCATGGGATAGCCGAAGAGCTTTATGGTTCCCGAGGGGATGAAGAGAAAGGCGGCGACGATCCGCAGGACGCTGAGCATCCACGGGGCCACGCGTTCGATTTTGTCGGAAATGGCTTTCATTTCTTTGCGTCCTTGGCCTGCAGCTCCTGCAGGTACTCGTCCAGCCGATCAAAGCTCTGCTCCCAGTGCTTCCGGTACTGGTCGATCCAGCCGGAAGCTTTTTCAAGCGGTTCGGCCTTCAGTCGACACGGCCGCCACTGCGCCTCGCGGCCGCGCTCGATAAGCCCTGCCTTTTCCAGCACCTTCAGGTGCTTGGAGATTGCCGGGAGGGTCATCTCGAACGGCTTCGCCAGTTCGGTCACCGACTTCTCCCCCGAAGCCAGCCGGCCAAGAATGGCCCGCCGCGTGGGATCTGCGAGCGCCGCAAAGGTTGAGCTGAGCTGATCTGCCTGCATCGTAATAAACCTTGTGGTTAATTAACTGATTGGTATAATACGGGGTGGCTGAACAGCTTGTCAAGTGGGAGGGCAGAGTTTTTGGATTTCCGATGGGGAGCCGCGCGTCTAAGTCATCGGAGAGGAATGAGATGAGGGCATGGACGGTGCTGGCCGGGATCGCAATCTGTTTGACGACACAGGCTCAGCCGGTTGGCGAGTATCTGCCGAGTGTGGAGACGATGGTCTGGAACTCCGAGCAGGTGGTGGTCGGGCGGATCATTGACATTCGTCAGGCGGATGCCAAGTACGGCAGCTGGTGGAGCGAAATCACCATCGATGTCGATTCGATGATCAAGGGCGAGCCGCAGGAGAAGATGATCATCAACCTGCCTGTAGGCCGACGATTCCTTGAGGAGAATCAGAAGTCGCGGCACCGGATCCTCTTCTTCCTGTCCGGCGGAACGCCGGATGGCTCAGTGCTGGACCTCGACGACCCACAACTGGTTCTCTCCCGCTCCGATCTCTCACTCATTACGGATGCCGAAGCGGCGATTGAAGCGCTGAAAAGCGCGCAGACGAAGCAGCCCGCTGCCAAGCGTTTTGAGACCTTTCTACTGCGCGTTCCTCGAAGCACGGATGCAGGCATCACCTGGTGGGCGGTGATGGATCACATGCGCCGGGACTACTTCGCGCTCTCCATTCCTGTCGGACCGGATTTGGAGCGGTGGATGCGCTGGCACCTCCAATCCAGCGATCCTGAGCACCGTCAGCAGGGAATACAGATGGCCAGACACCTTAAGTCGGCGGAAACGATCTCGCTGCTCAAGCCGCTCCTGGCCGATCCCTATGAGAGTCTGGCTGCTGGCCTTTTCAACACCTTTGGCTACGAGGTTAGGGTCTACCCCCTGCGTAAAGAGGCTTACGAACTGCTGGTCGAATGGGGCGTGGAAGTGGAGAAGCCTCTCCTTGAGAAGAGATATTCCCGCCACGAGTACATCCGCGAGATGGTGGTTCACCAGCCAATGAGCGAAGATGACCTCAGCTCGTTGGAGCGGTGCCGAAGGTTGACGCGGCTGTTCATGCAGCAGGTGCCGGTCACCGATGATCAGGTCGCCCGCATCGGAAAGATGACCTCGCTGGAGTTTCTGCAGGTGCGGGTCACCGACGATCAACTCAAGCTGCTCAGCGGCCTGAAGAAGCTAAAGCATCTTTCCCTGACTTGGTCGCCCATCACGAGCGAGGGCCTGCGGATAGTCAGCGACCTGCCCAATCTGGTGCAGCTCAGCGTTGCCTACACGCCTATCGGAGATGAGGAGCTGATGACGCTGGCCGGAGCTGAGAGTCTCAAGGTGATCCTGATCCGCGAATCCAAGATCACCCCGAGCGGCATCAGCCGCTTTCAGAAACTCCGGCCAGACGTTCAGTTCGAATCCTAGCCGTAGGTCGGCTTTTGCGGGAACCCTTCGGGAGAGTCTTCCCAGTCTTCCTGGCGACCGTACGGCGTCATGTCGAGCAGGTCGTAGGAGTCGGTGAGGTTCTCCACGCCGCGGGCGAATGAGCTGTAGGTGTGATAGACGTCATCCCCCACCCGGAAGAAGACGCTGAGCCCGGGCACCTCGCCTTCGAAGCTGCCCGCCTTTTCTCCCTTCAGCTCGAGCCACTCCTCGCGGGTGCGGTAGTTGTATTCCACCGGCGTCACCGACTCATCGAGCGTCACATGGAAGTCGTAGTTGAAGTCGCTGTCGAATGAGGAGTACCACGGCCACTGCCAGCCTTTCTCCTGCTTGTAGGCTTCGAGCTTCGGCAGCGGGGCGCGGGAGATCAGGACGAAGCGGCTGTTGCGCTCCTCAAGCATCGAGAGGTCGCCCAATGCCTGGACAAACCCGGTGCAGCCGCTGCAGCCCTTCTCCCAGTCGGGGCCGAACATGAAGTGGTAGACGATGAGCTGAGTCTGGTCGCCAAAGAGATCGCGCAGGCTGATGTTGCCTTCCGGCCCCTCAAAGACGTAAGTCTTGTCCAGCTTGACCATGGGCAGGCGGCGGCGGTCGGCGTTCAATCGATCGCGCGTGCGGGTCAGCTCTTTTTCTCGCTCCAGCAGGGCTTTGCGCTCTTTCAGCCACTCTTCGCGGGTGGCGATTTCAGGGTGTGCTTGATTTGCCATATTTGTTCTTCCAGTTCAGTTCTTGGGTTTGATCGGGACCCACAGATCCAGGTCGCCGCGCCCGGCGATGGGGTCGAAAGCGGGGCCGTAGCGCTCGTAGAAATCGGGCTGGCCGGTCAGTTCCAAACCCGATTTGGGCACCCACTCGTGAAAGATGTAGTCGATGGTCTTGTGAAGCTCGGAGACATGACCGTCGTGCGGGAAGACCGCGTACTGCTGCGCCGGAATGGTGTAGGTGGTGAAGCCTTCCGGCAGGCCATCGGCGGAAGAGACGTCGAAGGCGGCCATGTACTCGAAGCCCTCGTCGTCATTGCCGTGGATCAGTCCGTAGCAGACTTCTCCCACCTGCTGTTCCGTGGCGTTGATGTGCGGCGCAAACTGCTGCCATAGGGCGGGAATCTCGCCCATGTTCTTGTAGGTGTAGCGCTGGTTGAAGCCGGCGACCAGACGCTCTCTGTCTTCGGCAATTCTGGGCTCCATCACTTCTGCTCCTCGTACTGATCGTGCAGCCGCATCCAGTCCATGGGCGACTGCTCATTGCGGCCCAGGGGAGCCATGTCGAGAAAGTTGTAGGCGTTGATCAGGATGTCGCCCCCTCGTTCATAGCTGGAGTAGGTGTGGTAGATGCTCCCGTCGTCATCCTTGAAGAAAGCGCTGATGCCGTGCTGCTCCTCATAGTTGAGCTTCTGCATCGTGTAGTTGTGGAAGACCTCGCCCGCATCCAGCTCGTCCCGGTGATAGGAAGCGTGGAAGTCGTAGTTGAAGTCGCTGCCGTTTGAAGAGACCCAAGGGAACTGCCAGCCCATGCGCTCCTTGAACGGCGTGAACTCCGCGAGGGGAGCCCGAGAGACGGCGGCGAACGACACATCGTGCCCGTTCAAGTGGGGCAGGGCTCCATCCACATGATCGGATATGAAGGAGCATCCGGAACAGCCTTCCGTCCAGCCGGGGCCAAACATGAAGTGGTAGATGATGAGCTGGCTGCGGCCATCAAAGAGGTCGCTCAGGCTGACTGTGCCTTCAGGGCCTTCGAAGGTGTAGTCCTTCTCGACGCGCTGCCAGGGCAACTGCAGCCGCATCTGATTGACCTCATCCCGAAACCGGGTCAGCTCCTTTTCCTTTTTGAGCAGCCGCTGCCGGGCCGCTGTCCATTCTTCCTGGTTCACTACCGGGTGTTTCATCTCGTTCATTTCCGTTGTTCTGGCTCCAATCCAAAAAGCATGTCGACGTACTGGCGGCAGTGCGCGACGTTGGTGGCGATGAGGCTCCTCTCCTTCTGCGTCTTTGCGACGAGCATTGATCCCTGCACCATCGTGATGAGCAGGTGGGCGAGGCTCTTCGGCTCGAAATCGATGCGGGGCGGATGGGCTTCGCGGGCGTCCGCGATGAGCCGGGTGACGTGCTCCAGCCACTTGTCGAAGATGCTCTGACACTCGGCGCGCATGGACTCGTTGCTGGCCGAGAGCTCCTGCGCCACGTTGCCGACCACGCAGCCGGGCTCCAACTCTGGATCCATGTAGGCACCCTCCATCACCGTGAAGAGGTGGCGCAGGCGATCAAGGGGATCTTCAATCTTGTCGAATTCGCCGGCGGCGACAATCGCCTGCCAGCCGCACATCCACGCCCCCATCGCGGCCGTGCAGATCTCCTCTTTCGACTTGAAGTAGTAGAAGAAGCTCCCCTTGGTGACGGCGGCGGCCTCCGTGATCTTGTCCACGGTGGTCGAGGCGTACCCCAGGTGGAGAAGCAGCCCGACCGTCGCGTCGATCAGCCGTTGTTTCTTTTCTGGGATGCGTTCTTCGAGGGCGGTATCTAACATACCAACTGATTGGTATGTTACTGATTCTGCTTCTGAAATGCAAGCTATGGGCATAGTTCGCAATTCATCGAAATAATGAGTCAGAATAAAATTTCGATGGTCAGCGAAATAAATGTCAGAGCCTTTCGGGCTCTCGGTGATCCCACTCGAATGCAGATCGTGGAATTCCTGGCGGCGAATTGCTGCGGCCAGGCGGCGGTGCACGAGGATGGGGCGGTCGAGGGGCCGACGGCGGGCGAGATCTGCTGCCACATCACCGGGGCGGAGAAGATCAACTCCACCATCTCGCACCACCTGCATGAACTGGCCGATGCGGGGCTGATCGAAATCACTCGCCAGGGCCGCGCCATGATCTGCACCCTCAAGCAGGACGCCCTGCTGGAAATGTCCCAACATCTGGCCCGCCTCGCCACGAGCGAAGACTGCGGCCGCTGCTGCTGATGACACGCATCCTCTTTGTCTGCGTTCACAACGCCGGGCGGTCGCAGATGGCCGAGGCGCTTCTGAATCATCTGGCTAAGGAGCGCGGATTGGCGGCATCAGCCGAATCTGCCGGAACCGTGGGCGGCAAAGAGCTGAATCCGATGGCCGTGGCCGCGATGAAGGAACTGGATGTCTCGATGGAAGGGCATCATCCCAAGCTGCTGACTCAGGAGATGGCCGACGCGGCCGATCGCATCATCTCGATGGGCTGCGGCGTGGATGCCGAAGCCTGTCCGGCCAAGTTCCTGCTGACCGAAGACTGGGCGCTGGACGATCCGGCGGGTCAGTCGCTGGAGTCGGTGCGCCTCATCCGCGACCAGATCCGCGAGCGGGTGGAAAGGCTGCTGGATGACCTGGAGGGTGGCGGGTGAGAAAGCGGTATCTGGCCGAGTTCATCGGAACCTTTGTCATTGTGTTTGTTCCGGTGGCGGTCGCCGCGGTCGGTTCGCTCGGCGACGCCCCGGGCCTGCTCCTCGCGGCGTTCGCTTCGGGCCTGCCGGTGCTGGCGATGATCTCGGCCTTCGGCCCGATTTCGGCCGCTCATTTCAACCCGGCGGTGACCCTGGGATTTGCGCTGGCCGGACGGTTTTCGTGGCGGCATGTGTTGCCGTACTGGCTGGCCCAGTTTTCTGGCGCGGCAGCGGCCGGGTTCGCGTGTGCACAGCTTTACGCCGCCGGCCCGGGGAGCCACATTCCGGCATCGCCGGATTACACGGTCCGCAACTTTGGCACGGAATTCATCATCACCTTCATCCTGATGCTGGTCATCATCGCCGTGGCGACCGACCGCCGCGTGAAGGGAAGCACCGCCGCCCTGGCCATCGGAATGACCGTCATCTTTGGCGTGCTCATTGGCGGCCCGGTGACTGGCGGCTCGATGAATCCCGCCCGCTCCCTCGGCCCGGCCCTCTTTGCGGGAGCGGAGGCGCTGCAGGTGTACTGGCTCTACCTGCTCGCCCCGATGCTGGGGGCAGCGGCTGGGGCGCTCGCTTATGAAGCGGTCCGCCTGCATCCTGAAGAAGCCGTCAGTGCACCCGCCGATCTCGCCTAAGTCGAGGACTGGCCTTTTGCTTTCTCGTCAAGGGCGGCGATTCTTCTGGCCGCCAACACAGGAACCAGTCGAGGACTCACAAACCCGGCGATCAGCAGAGATGCGCCGAGGATTGCGCTTGGCACAGGATGAACCGGCCTGAATTCGAACCGAGCCATCAAAAAAAGCATCAGAAGGGCACCGCCTGCAGCCATCAGCACCCAGCCTGCTACCTCTGAGATGCTCGCTGCTTTCCGAAGGAAGACTCTGCTTTCGTCGGGCATCCTTATCGGCGTTGACGACAGGGAGTTTTCAGGGGTTGCAGCTTTTGCAGGAGAGCCTTATCTCGGCACGCCGAAGAGAAGCAGTTTTGCCCGGATCGCCGCAGTCTCCTCTTGGCTGAGACCCCAATGCGAAACACTGTCATAGAGCCGCGCCGCCGCCCAGGTTTCCCAGAAGGGCAGGGAGTCTTCAGCCGTTGGCGATTGCTGAAGGTAGTGGTGGGCAAAGGCATCGGCAGCCTCCATTCCCGACGCGATAAAATGCTCCGCACGGGCGTTGGCGACATCGGCCATCGGGTCGCCAACGCAGGCGTCCTCCCAATCGATCACGGCGGCGATCCGATCTCCCTGCCAAACCGTATTCCCCGGCCAGTAGTCGCCATGCAGGAGGCCAAGCTTCTTATCGCCTGGCCAGCGAGCCTTCAGAGTGTCGGCAAAAGCCGCCAGCTCAGGGTCGGGATTGTTGAGTCGCCGCCGCACCCGCTCAAGCTGAGAAGGCATGTCAGCCGGAAGGGGAGCCGCATGAATCTGCGCGAGAACCTGGGCAAACTCCTCCGGGTTGGCGGCGCTGATCCGCCCTTCGGTATCCGTTTCGCCTTCAACCATCTCTATGAAGAGGATCGGAATGGTTCCCCCCGTTTCAAGGATCAGAGGTTTCGAAGCGGGAATCCCAAGCGCTCTGGCGTGGCTGAGCAGATCAAACTCAAGCTGATGCACCGCCGGATTCCGCCGCCGGTCAAACTCACCATGCTCCTTAGCGACCAGCTTACGGGTCTGATCTCCAACTTGAATCTCGACCTGAAAAACGCTTGCGGAGATGCCTCCGGCCAAGGGCTGCAAACTGATCAGCGCAACCTCGGGAAAAGCCTCGCGTACGGCCCGCTGGAGGTCGTTTTTGGTCATGGGTAAGAGGTGATATCTGGGGCGAGACGCCCCAGATACTGATCGGCCGATCTACTCGATCGGTGCGCCGCCGGAGCCAATGTTCTCCGGGGTGAAGAAGCGGGAGGTGAGGGTGATGTTCTTCTCAACCTCTTCGCCATTGAGAATCTTGAGCGCGGCCTCGATGGCCTCTTTTCCGCCTGTCGGATACTCGAAGCTGGCTGCGAGGATGCCCTGCTCGACGTAGGCGCGGCCCTCCTGGGGAAGCGCGTCGATGCCGATGAAGATCATCTCTTTCTCGCGGCCCGCGGCCTTTGCGGCCAGGTACGCGCCGTGCGCGCCCGGGTCGTTGTGGGCATAGACGGCGTCGATGTCCGAGATGCGGGCCAGCGCCGACTCCATTTCGGTTCGCGCATCCGGCTCCAGCCACTTCATGTCGGCCTCGAAGACGATCTGGGAGGCATTGCCCTCCATGCCTGCGATGAAGCCGGAGTGCCGATCCTGCGCCGGTGTTGAGGTCATGAGCCCCTTCAGCTCCACCACCTTTCCGCCGTTCGGAAGCATGGAGGCGAGCCACTTGCCGGCAGCCTCGCCGATCTTCTTATTGTCGGCCCCGATGAAGCAGGTGTACTTGTCGCCATTGACCGCGCGGTCTAGGACGATGACGGGAATGCCCGCGTCCATCGCCTTCGCAACCGGGTCGGTGAGCGGCTGAGCTTCCTTCGGGCTGATGATGAGCAGATCAACGCCGTCCTGGATGAACTCCTCGACGTGGCTGCGCTGCTTCAGCGCGTCGTTCTCGGCGTCCTTGAAAATCACCTCGATTTCCGGATGCTCCTTGGCCGCCTCTTCGATGTCGCGGTTCATCTGGGCGCGGTACGGCTCGCCCAGATTGCACTGGCTCATGCCGATGGTGAACTTCGCTTCGCCGGTGCCTTCAGCTCCTCCCGTCGTGCCGGAGGCGGAAGTATCTGAACCTGAGCCGCAGCCGCACAGAACAACCGCAGCCAGACCCGCTGCAATAAGCAATTGAGACTTCATTGTTTCTTCCCTCAGTGATGTTACTTCTTAGATCGCTGCGCCAGAACCGCTAGGCCGATGATTGCGCCAGTCAAGATCAGGCGTGTGGACTCGGGAACGGCGTTGATGCTGAGAATCTTCTGCAGATAGCCGATGGTGAGCATGCCGATCAGCGTCAAGCCGACCCCGCCGCGTCCGCCCAGCAGATTCGTGCCGCCGATGACCACGATGGCGATGGCGGTCAGCTCGTAGCCCTGCCCGGCTTCCGGATCGCCCTGCTGCTCCTGCGCCGCCTGGCAGATGCCCGCGACGGCGGCGAAGACGCCGCTCATCACATACGCCAGCATCTTGGACCAGTTCACCGAGATGCCGGAGAGCCGCGCCGCCTCTTCGTTTCCGCCGATGGCATAAAGCTCCCGCCCCCAGCGATGGCGGGAAAGCAGAAGCCAGGTGATGCCAAAACACACGAGAAAGATCAGCGTGACCACGGCAATGTTCTCGCCAAAGGCGCGGGCGTCGATGGCGCGGAAGATGCCGGGGATATCGACGTACTCCATCGTTCCATCCGGCTGCATCACGGCAGATGAAACCTTCTGGCCCCCGGATACGGTCTTGGCTAGGCCTCTGGCTGCCACCATCATCACCAGCGTCGCGATGAACGGTTGGAACCGCCCCCACGAAGCGAGTGCGCCGGAGATCGCGCCGGTGCCTGCCCCCACCAGCAGGCTGAGCGGGATCGCCACCCAGGGCGACATGCCCCAGTGAAGCGACGCCAGTGAGAAGAACACCGCTACCAGCGCCAGCACGCTGCCCACAGCAAGGTCGATGCCTCCGCTGATGACCACCAGGGTCATTCCGCAGGCCAGCAGGCCGTACACCGAAATCTGCCGCAGGGCATCGCGGTGGGTGCCGATCTTGAAGAACGCTCCATCCGCGTTGAAGACCAGCCCGCAGATGAGGACCAGAACCAGGGCGATGACGGCCCGGCCAAAGGGGGAGGCGAGAAAGGCGCGGAGTTTCATGCGTTTAGGGCGTGCCGGATCACCGACTCGGCCGTGGCCTCCTCTCTGGTCATCGAGGCCACCACGCGGCCCCGGTGCATCACGCAGATGCGGTCGCTGAGTTCGAGCAGTTCAGGCAGCTCGCTCGTCACGATCAAAATCGCCATTCCCTCCGCCTTCCATTTCTGAATCAAATCGTAGATGTCCTGCTTCGCCCCGATGTCGATGCCGCGTGTGGGTTCGTCGAGGAGCAGCACCTGCGGCCGCGTGGCGATCCACTTTGCCAGCGCCGCCTTCTGCTGGTTTCCGCCGCTGAGCTGACCGACGGGCATGTCGAGGCTGGCTGCCTTGATGCTCAGCTCGCCCTGTGCTTGCGCCGCTGTCGCGCGCTCTCGGGTCCCGCTGCGCCATCCGCCCGGCGAGAGTCGAGGCAGGGAAGCCAGAGTGATGTTCGCTGCGACCGACATAGGCAGCACCAAGCCGGTCGCCTTGCGGTCGCTGGTGAGCAGTGCAATACGATTGCGGATGGCCGCGCGGGGGTTGGTGATGCGGACCGGCTGGCCCGCCACCTTGATCTCGCCGGAAAACCGATGCCCGCCAAAAAGAGCCGTGAGCAGGGCGCTGTTGCCGGAGCCCTCCAGACCCGCCAAGCCAACGACCTCGCCGGCATGGACGGAGACCGAAACTCCATCCACAATCCGCCTTCCATTCAGGTTCACGGTGATGTCGGCGGCCTCCAGCAGAAGCTCGCCGGTTTCGGCGTGCCGCTCGGCGCGTTCTGCCGAGCCCTTCTCGCCGACCATAAGCCGGACCAACTCTTCGGGCGGCACTTCTGCCGCAGGCTTTGTTGCGATCCAACGGCCATCGCGCAGAACGGTGATCCGGTCGGCCAGCCGCTCGATCTCGTCCATCTTGTGGGAAATGTAGACGATGCCGACACCGCGCGATTTGAGCTCGGAGATGAGGGCGAACAGCCGCTCGGCTTCCTGCACATTGAGCGCGCTGGTCGGCTCGTCCATCACGACCACCTTCGCCTCATTCCGGAGTCCCTTCGCGATTTCGACCAGCTGCTGGGCGGCGATCGGGAGGTCGCTGACGATGGTGTCTAGAGGGATGTTTAAGCCAACCCGTTCCAGAGCGCGGTGGGCGTCGTCTCGCAGCCGGGCTCGCTGAACAAATCCGCCTTTGCAGGGGAAGTCGCCCAGGTAGAGATTGTCCGCCACCGTCATCGAAGGAACCAGGGAAAGCTCCTGGTGAATCACGGCGATGCCGCGCTCGCCCGCTTCGTGCGTGGAGCGGAACCGTACCGGCTGATCGCCGACAAAAAGCGTCCCCGAGTAGTCGGTGATCACCCCGCCGAGAATCTTGATGAGCGTGCTCTTGCCCGCGCCGTTTTCCCCGGCGAGAACGTGAACCTCTCCTGGCTGGACATCGAAGCTGACGTCATGCAACACTTCGACCGATCCATACGATTTGGAGATCGATTCCAGCCGCACATGCGCCCCCTCGCCCAGCCGCGTCATCGAGGGTCCATCGTACCGGCAAACCACCGCAGAAATGAAATCCTGAAGCGGCGGCAGGAGATGTATAGTCCTGCTCAATGGACACAACCGCCGCCCTTATCGAGGCCTGGGATCGTCAGGCCCGCATTGTCGACGACATCGCCGCTCTCGTTGATGAGTCGAACCGAAAGCAGTTGCCTGGCGAAGATAGCTGGCCGCTCGACTTTCAGCTCGCCCATATCCACGGCACGCGCCGCTACTGGCTCTCCAAGATTGATCCCGACCGGGCAAAGGCACTCGGCAATTCCTACCTGGAAGACTGGTCCGGCCCCATCGAGGACCTCGACGCGATCCGCAGGATGCTCAAAGAGAGCGCCAAGGCGGTGCGCGAGGTTTTCGAGAATGGCGTCAAGACCGGCGAAGCCGGCCCTTACGACCACCCGGTTCTCTTTATGCAGCACATGGTTTGGCATGAGGGCTGGCATGTCGGGCTGATCATCCTCGGCCTCCGCACCGCCGGAGTCGAGCCGGGCGAGGAGTGGCAGGACGAGCATATGTGGCAGCCCTGGCGCGGCGTCGAGGTTTGGGAAGAAGAGTAAATCTGAGTAGCGCAAAGCGTTGGCGGCGGGGCAAACTCAGGGCTCATTTCACAGTGTGGTGGCGATGAGTATGGAGAAGAGAAGATGCCGACTCGGAGAGAGTTCTGCCAATCCGTCGCCAGCGCCGCCGCCGCGCCGATCCTTGCCAAGCTTCCGGTCGGTCAGGCCAAGCCGCTGATGCAGCCCTATCGCACCGACCGCCCCTTGCTGGATCTTCAGCAGGATTTCGTCGACCTGCGGTTTGGGATGTTCCTGCACTTCAACATGGCGACCTATCAGGATCGCGAATGGGGCGACCCCACCGGGCCGACTGAGCTGTTCGATCCGACGGCTCTCGACACCGATCAGTGGGCAGAGGTCGCGAAGTCGGCGGGAATGACGTTCGGCTGCCTCACCACCAAACACCACGACGGCTTCAGCATCTGGCCGACAAAGACGAAGGTGGACAGCATTCTTCAGACACCAAAGAAGCTGGATGTTGTTGGAGCCTACGTTGACTCGTTCCGAAAAGCCGGACTCAAGCCGGGGCTCTACTACTCCATCCTCGACCTGCGGCACGACATCCGCCACTTCAACATCACCCGGGAGAAGATTCAGCTCATCAAGGATCAGCTCGCCGAGCTGCTCACGGGCTACGGAGAAATCCCCTTCATCATCTTCGACGGCTGGGATGCGCCGTGGAGCCGGATTCCGTACGACGAGGTGCCGTTCGAGGAGATCTACGCGCACGTCAAGCAGATTCAGCCGAACTGCCTCGTATGCGACCTGAACGCGAGCCAATATCCCGAAGCCGGGCTCTACTACACCGACATCAAGTCCTTCGAACAGAACGCCGGGCAGATCATGCCCGCCGACAACCGCCTGCCCGCGCTCACCTGCGTCACGCTGACGGATGGCTGGTTCTGGAAGCAGAGCGACGCCCGGGCGGAACTGAAATCCACCGAGCAGATTCTCGAATGGCTGGTGCCGCAGAACGAGCGGTTCGGCACGATGGTTCTGAACGCCGCGCCGAACCGTGAAGGGAAGCTTGCCCCGAATCTCGTGGCGCGGCTGGCGGAGATCGGCCGCGAGTGGAAGCACCCCGGCGCTGCGCCAAAGCTGGAGCCGAACATCGTCATCACCACCCCAAACCGGGCCACCGGCCAAGCCATCCGCGCCAGCAACTCTCCCGACACCTTCGGCCCCGACCTGGCAAATGATGGCAAATTTGACAATAGCTGGTGCCCGGAGATCGGCTTCTCAGACGGTTGGCTGGAGGTCACCTTCGCCGAGCCGGTGGAGTTCAACACTCTGGCCTTGGTCGAGCCGGTCGGTCGCTGGGGCGACTATGCCAAGAGCCGGATTGATGCCTACGAGTTTCTGGTTCCAGAGGGCGATGGCTGGCGGCGAGTGGTCGCCGGAGAGCATCCGCATGAGGTGCAGATGCATTCGGTTGCTCCGACCCGGGCGGAGAAGCTTCGGCTGGAGATCAAGGGCAACCGAGACACTCCGCATATCGCCGAAGTGGGTGTCTACAACGAGCCTCGATCATAAGTTCAGCGTCAGCCTGCGATGGATTCAGGTATGAGAAGCTGTGGCCAACGACTATCCAGAACAGCGAGACATCGAAGATCTGAAGGCTCGTGCCTTTGGCGAAGCAGGGAGGACGGGGGCGTCGGATGAGGCGCTCTATGACTACGCCCAGGCTCATCATGCATTGGCGATTGAGCACTTTAGACAGTTAGTTGAGATGCCAGAGCGCTCAATTGCCCGTGTAGAAGCATATGGCTTGCTGCAAGCTTTGCGGTGGCTGTAAGGATGCGTCGCCATAAACCTAGTTTTGAAAGCGAGGAAGCTGCTCTCGCGTTCTTAGAGAGTTCAGAAAAGCCCGAGGAGTACGAAGAGGCGGATTGGCTGCTGGCAAAGGCGTACGTCCACCTGCAGATTGCTTCGTCCACCTACTACAAGCTCAGCCGACATGGAAACAGGCACGTACGGAGTAAGTCGTTCTTTCGGTTTCTGTTTATCGGCTCAATCTGGGAGGAGAAGGAGGAAGGCGTTTGGGAGATTACAGCTATGCCCGGCTGGTGGCTGAAAAAGAGCAGTGAATACCCTGTGGTCGGCTCGCTAGACTTCAGGAGCGTTGAGATGACAGATCCTTGGACTGCTAAAGAGGGATAGGTGTCTATGACTCCTATTGCGGTGACTTGCTGGATGGTGAAGTAAAATCTGGCCATGAGTCGCTTGACAAAAAGTCAAGTTGAAGTAGTGAAGGGGCTGGCACGGCAGTTTGGCGTCGAGTCCGTTCGCCTTTTCGGCTCTAGAGCACGCGGCTCCTCTGGACCTGCCAGCGATGTTGATCTGCTGGTTCGCTTCGAAAAGCCTGTTGGCTTGGTCCAGGTGATCAGTTTTCAGCAAGCTATCGAAGAACATCTGCACATGAAAGTCGATGTTGTGCAGGAAGGCGGTCTGTCTCCTCGCCTTCGGGACACGATTCTGAACGAGTCCGTCTCCTTGTGAAGGGCGATCCGGCTCTTCTTGCCCACATTCTCGAATCGATATCGAAGATTGAGCGGTACACGTCCTCCGGACATGACGCCTTTCAATCCGATTCAATGACTTAGGATGCTGTCATTCGGAACCTTGAAGTTATCGGTGAGGCGGTAAAGGGACTGTCAACAGAGCTTAAGGAGCGGCATCCCGATATCCCGTGGAAGCAGATTTCAGGCATGCGAGATTTCCTCATCCATGTGTATTTCGGGGTGGACTTGGGCACGGTGTGGCTGACCGCCACATCAGACTTAGCCCCACTAAAAACAGCGGTTGAGTCAGAGGTCACGTCGCCCTAGGTGCCCAGCCCTCTTCCTCGCGGTCAGCAACAATTCAGAGACTCCCTGAGTCGCTATGCTTCGCCGGTTCTTTTCCTACTATAAGCCGCACAAGAAACTCTTCCTCGCCGATCTGATCTGCGCGGTGATTTCGGGTGCGCTGGAACTGGCGTTCCCGCTGGCGATGAAGGCCTTCGTGGACCGCCTGCTGCCCGGGCAGAACTGGGGGTGGATCATGCTGGCGGCGGCGGCGCTGCTCGTGGTCTATCTGATGAACACGGGCATGCAGTACTTCATCAACTACTGGGGGCACGTGCTGGGCATCGCCATCGAGACCGAGATGCGGCGCAAGGTCTTCGACCACCTCCAGAAGCTCTCGTTCAGGTTCTACGACAACACCAAGACCGGCCATCTGGTCGGGCGGATCACCAAAGACCTCGAGGACATTGGCGAGGTGGCGCACCACGGTCCGGAGGACTTGCTGGTCGCGGTGATGACCTTTATCGGCGCGCTGGTGGTGATGTTCATGCTCAACTGGCAGCTCGCGCTGATGACGGCCTTGGTCGTGCCGCCGTGCGCGTGGATTTCCGCCCGCTACGGCGCGGCGATGACGCGCACCTGGCGGTCGCTGTTCGGGCGGGTGGGCGAGTTCAACGCCCGCATCGAAGAGAACGTCGGCGGCATCCGCGTGGTGCAGGCTTTTGCCAACGAAGAGCACGAGAAGCAGCTTTTTGCCGTCTCAAACAGCCGCTACCGAGACACCAAGCTGGAGGCGTATTCGCTTATGGCCAAGAGCATGAGCCTCAGCTATATGACCATGCGCGGAGTGCAGCTCTTCGTCCTGCTTACAGGCTCGTACTTCGTGCTGCACAACGAGCTTTCTATGGGCGGCTTCGTGGCCTTCCAGCAATTGATGGTCGTCTTCTTCCAGCCGGTGCAGAAGATGAATGCGGTGCTGGAGCTGTATCCCAAGGGCATCGCCGGCTTCAAACGGTACACCGAACTGCTTGACACTCAGCCGGACATCGCGGACTCGCCCGATGCCAAGGATGTGGACCACCTGCGCGGTGACATCCGGTACGAAAATGTCACCTTCGGCTACGATACCGGCCGCACGGTGCTGGATGGCGTCAGCCTGGTGATCAACGCCGGAGAGACCGTCGCTTTCGTCGGCCCGAGCGGAGCGGGGAAGACCACGATCTGTTCGCTCCTGCCGCGCTTTTACGAGATCCAGTCCGGCTGCATATCGATCGATGGCATCGACGTCAAAGACATGACCCTGGCTTCGCTGCGGAACAACATCGGCATCGTCCAGCAGGATGTCTTTCTCTTCGGCGGCACGGTGCGCGAGAACATCGCCTATGGCCGACTCAACGCGACCGAAGAGGAGATATGGGAAGCGGTGCGCCGCGCGCGGCTGGAAGAGATGATCAATGGCCTGCCGGATGGGCTGGATACGGTCGTCGGCGAACGCGGAGTGAAGCTCTCCGGCGGGCAGAAGCAGCGCATGGCCATTGCGCGGATGTTCCTTAAAAATCCTCCGATTCTCATCCTCGACGAAGCGACATCGGCGCTGGATACCGAAACCGAGCGGATCATTCAGGCTTCACTGGCCGAACTGGCGGTGGGGCGCACCACCCTGGTTATCGCTCACCGCCTCGCCACTATTCAGAATGCGGATCGGATCGTCGTGGTGGATGAAACGGGCATCGCCGAGCAGGGTCGGCATGAAGACCTGGTCGCCGCAGGCGGCGTCTATCATCGCCTGCACACGGTGCAGTTCGGCCGTTAGGCGCGCAGCTCCAGCATCACTTCTTCGATCTCTTCGTTCCGCGCATTAGAGAAGCTGCGCATCGTCTTGATGATCTCGAATCCGCACTTTTCCATCACCCGGATCGATGCGGCGTTGTCTTTGGCCGCATGGGCGTAGAGCGGGCGGTCTGGTACCACCTTCAGAAACTCGCGCAGGGCGGCGGTCGCAATGCCTTGCCCCCATCGGGTGGGATCGATCCAGTATCCGATCTCGCGATTGCCGTCATAGATGAAGGAGGCGATGCTCCCGACCACCTCTCCCTCAAGGAGGATCGTCCGGTTGTAGACCGTTTCATCGTTCATGATCCGGTTCCATTGGGCATCGAAGGCCGACCTATCTTCAGGGTCGCGAAAGGTGAAGGCCGCCATCCAGTTGGCCTCCTTGTTCTTCTGGTGCTCAAAGAGGATGTCGAGATCGCTCTCCGCCACCGGGCGCAATTCGATTTCAGTCATTCGCTGACGTGCTGCTCTCCTGGATCAAAAGATTACTCTTAACCGTGTCCGGGTAATTTCGAAATGTGCTGGCTCTCGGACTCGCGCTCTCTCTGGCAATGACCCCTCAACTCACTCCGCAAGACACCTTCACCGTCATGGCCTGGAACATCTGGCGCGGCGGGGATGAGGCGATGGATGCCAAGGACCCCGAGGTCAAGCAAGCCAAGCAGAACTCGATCATTCAGGCCATCAAGAAAGCCAAACCCGACGTGGTCGCGATGGTGGAGACCTATGGGAGCGGGGAAGTGATTTCAAAAGGGCTGGGCTACCACTTCCATCCGCGGGGAACCAATGTCTCCCTCCACAGCCGCTGGCCCATCGTGCGGGATATCTCGGTGTACCGAGAGTTCAATTGCGTCGGTGCCCTTATCGAGAGGCCGGATGGAAAGCGGTTCGCGGTCTACTCGGTCTGGATTCACTATGTGGATGACATCTGGACCGATCCCAAGGCGATGGATGGCCGAACGCCCGCTGACCTATTGGCAAAGGACGGCGAGAGCCGCGCGGTTGAGATCAAGGCGATTCTCGATGGAATCCATGAGCAGGCCGACGACCTGAAGGGTGTGCCGGTGATCCTCGCGGGCGACTTCAACAGCAACTCGCACCTCGACTATATCGAGACAGCGAAGGATCAATTTCACGGCCTGGTCGTGCCGTGGCCGGTGACCAAGGCGGTGGCGGATGCCGGCTTCCGCGACAGCTACCGAGTCGCCAACCCCAAAATCGACCGCATGAAGGACCGCACGTGGTCGCCCCGATTTCCCGATCAGCGGCAAGACCGCATCGACTTCATCTTCTATAAGGGGGCATTGAAGCCGATGGAGTCACGGATGCTTGATCAGCAGAAGCCGCATTGGCCCTCGGATCACTCGGCGGTTGTCACGCGCTTTGCGCTCCCTACTCAACCATAAGACTGGCTATTCCGCGCCCATCACAAAGCTTCGCGGCCCGGGCGGCAGGTAGCTGCGGCCGATGGGATAGCTGCAGGCGCCGTAGCGGCTGGGTTCCGACGAAGGATCGACGCTGAAGTCTCCGGTTTTCGGGTTCGACAGCATCGGGTCTTTGCCATACACGCCGCGGAACTCTTCGGTCGGAAGCTGGGGCTGGCTGCGCTGGGGCTTGTCTGAGCAGTACCACCAGTTATCCCGAAACCGAAAGGTCTTGGGGGCCGTGCCGTCGCCAACGTTGATGCCGCCGCCCTGCCACTGATCGGAGCGGAACACGATGAGGTTCCGCAGGACTTCTCCCTCCCGCGAGGGGACAAAGCCGGAGCCGCGCGTCTCCTGCAGAATCCGCAGCGCCCACCGCTCAGGGTGGTAGATGGTGTTGTTGGTGAAGGAGGCGCGATCGACCCCGACAAATGCCACCGCCGTGGTTCCGCCGATGAAGGTGCACCCGCGCACCGAAATGTCCTTCGCTTCGGAGCGGCTGCCTTCTGGCCAGCTATCGACCGGGGGACGGAAGAACTGAAACCCCGTGCTGCCGCCGATATTGACGCCCCGCTCGCCGACGTCCTCAAAGCGGCAGTCATCCACCACGATCCGGCTGCTGCCGCCCTAGATCTGGACCGCATTGCTGCCGCCATCGCGGAAGAGGCAGGCGCGGATGAGGCCGGAATGGCAGCCGACCATATCGACTCCCGAGCCGCCCCATCGCGAGATGGTGCATCCCTTGACTAGAAACTCCTTGACTCCGGAAAGTTTGATGGCGTCGTGATTTCCTTCGGGAAGGTCCTTCACCTCGAGGTTGATCAGCCGCACGCCGACGGAGGGGCTCTTGTAGTCCCCTCCGTCGTCTACGTTCACGCCATTGCCGGTCTGCTTTTCAAAGGTCAGGTCCTGAAGTTCAAGGTAACTCACCCGCGAAAACTGCCAGCCGCTGGTGCCGCCGACAATCTTCGGCGGATTGTCAGGGTCAGAGGCGCGGATGACGATGGGGGCATCGCTCCGGCCCACAATGTCGGAAAACTGCTGTCCGCCGGGATAGGTGCCCGGCTCGACAAGGATCTGAGTGCCCGGCTTGGCCGCCGCCAGAGCGGCGCGCAACCCATCGGTGGTCTCAACCCGCACCATCTCCGCTTGGGGCAGTGCGAGCAAGAAGACGGCCGCAGTGATCACGGCTTGAGAAACTCAACCATCTGCGCCACACTGCGGTAGCCGACGGCCCGGCGGATCTCCCTTCCGCCTTCATCCAGCAAAATCATGGTGGGATAAGCGCCGACCTTGTACTGCTTTGCCAAGTCGCGGCTTACATCGCCGTCCACCTTCACCGCAACGATGCCATCGGCGGCCTGAACCACCGCCTCTGCGGTGTAGACCAGTTCGTCCATCGTCTTGCAGGGGCCGCACCAAGTGGCTTCAAAGTCCACCAGGAGCCGCTTCTTTTCCTCCGATGCCTTGGCCTTCGCGGTGGCGTAATCGTGCAGGAAGGGAACCGGCGCCTCGGCGCGCTCGGCCTGCTTGTCGGGCAGAAGCGTGTCGCGCTGGGTCTTCTCTTCAGCCTCGGTGAAGCCCGGATCGAAGTCCTCGAATGCGATGCTCTGGCCGTGAGAGTCGAGGTGTACCAGGCGGTACGCCTTGCCATCCAGCCAAGCATGATCCTCCAAAGACCGCGACATTGCGGCCAACAGCGCCTCCCGATCCCTTGCCAGGAACCAGGAATCGCGCTGGTCAAAAACGCCATCCATATTCATTTCGGTAACCAAGACATAAGCCGGTTTGCCATCGATCACGGTCCGCCCCTCATGCCAGCCGCGTCGCGACCAGCGCAGGACCGCCGGAGCCTCAGGCTCCGCGGGATCATCTACAAACCAAAGCGAAATTGGGTACGCGCGGTCGGAGCCATCGGGTTGCGGAATCGGAATGGTGACCTGAGAGAAGCTCGACCACCATTTGCCGGTCCGTTCGGTCGGCGTCGTGGTGAGGGTCTCGCTCGGGTCAACCGCTCCGTTTCGATTCAGATCGATCCACAACTCGTTGAAATGCTCCGCACCTGCGGTCCGTTTTAGACGGACGGAGATCGGCGATGTTCCGGGGCCGCCCAACCGGATTGTTCCGACAAGGTCTTTGCCAGCGGCGGTCATGGCTGCTGCGGCTCCCTTTGGGCTCCAGCGGAGGCTTTCTTTGCCTTCGGGAACCTTTGCGCTCAACTTGGCGGAGATGGGTTCCGCCTGAAGGAGAGCCAGAGAAGCGACCAAGCCAATAACCATTAGGAAATTGTATATCAGCTAGCCGCGCAATGCGAGTGGAATTACCAGCTTGAGCGCGCTGAGTCTGTCGTTGAAGCTGGCCACTTTGACGTCAACGAGCCCATTCGCCTTGGCGAAGTCGCGGATATCGTCCTCCCGCAACTCCTTGCGCCCCTTTGGCCAGATGGACCAGATCGCTCCGTTCTGAGCGATCCGTTCTATGGCTTCCAACAGTTTAGGGAGTTCTTCCTTCTCGTCCAGGCGGACAAAAACCAGATCAAGATTGTCTTCGCTGGGTTCGCCGACTCGCTCGGTCAGTTCGGGGGCAAAGAAGGCGTCGAACTCTCCCCAAGCCTGGTACCGCGTGTCGGGCTTGACTCCCAGCTTGTCGAGGCGCGGCTTCGGGTTGCGGATGGCATGCGCCCACTTCTCGGCCCTGTCGCCCAGGTTTAGTTCGACGGAAGCGCCCTTGCGCTTGAGGACGAGAGTGCCGCCTTTGACGGTGACGGAGGTCAACTCCTTCCAAAGCCAGCGGAAGCGGAAATCGCCGCGAAAGTCAATCTCCCCGTCTCCGCAATGCGCCTTGCCGGTCGATTCCGCTCCGTCAAGCCGGGCGGTGCAGTCGGCTTCCAGTCCCATCTTGGTACTAGTATGCGAGCTTGATCCACGGCAGGTTGCGCAGCCGCTCATCGGAAGTGGCGAGTTCGCCCTGAAGCGCGTATGCGGTGGCGGCGATGAATCGGTCGGCGGGATCGTCGTGCTGGAAGGCCAAGGTTCGGCTCAAGACGGCAATCTCATTGGTCAAGGGCACCGAAGTGAAGCCGCAGCTTCGCATCAGGTCCATCAAAACAGTCGCGGGAGAATCGCCCTTGACTTCAATCCGCCCTTTCTCTGCCAGCATCAGGGCTTCCCACAGGCAGATTGAAGGAACGAAGACTTCCGCCGGATTTTCTTCTAGCCGCTGTTTGAAAACCGCCGAGAGGCTGGGATCGTCCAGCAGATACCAAAGCCAAACGTGGGTGTCCAGTATCGTCAACGGCTGGCTTCCCACTCAATGTCCAGCGGCTCGACGATATCGCCAGTGATCTTGATGAAGCCCTTGGCTGCACCTGCACCCAGGTTGGTTGATTCTTGCGCCGGGCCGAGCACGGCCACCACCTTTCCGCGCTTCGTGATTTGAATCTGCTCGCCAGTCGCCTTCACGCGGTCAAGAATCTCCAGACACTTGGCCTTGAATTCAGTTGCAGAAATCACAATCATGGGCTAACATTATAGCCTACATAACTGGTCATGAAGACCGGTCATCTATGCGCCGTACGGCACCCAGATGTTCTTCACCTGAGTGGCGCGGCGGAGGAATTCGGGGCTGGGCTTGGTCCAGTCGAGCTGGCTGCCATCAACGCACCAGGTCTGCTTGAGGTTTCCGATTGAGGCTTTGAGAACCGGCTCAATAGGCGAGGAGCTGAAGTGCCACAGAGCATCGACGCCCAGGTGATCGGCCAGGGTCGGCTGAAGGTCTTCGTGCGGGCCGGTGAGGATGTTCCAGACTCCGGCCGGCATATCCGAAGCCTCCAGCACGCGCATCAGCTCGATGGCGGG
The DNA here is from genome assembly GCA_965652385.1 of uncultured Fimbriimonadaceae bacterium. Lineage (GTDB taxonomy): Bacteria > Armatimonadota > Fimbriimonadia > Fimbriimonadales > Fimbriimonadaceae > JBGSIR01. The sequence continues at coordinate 1,507 of CBFGUV010000002.1, read as the reverse complement.
CAAGGGAATAGAGGAAGACGCCACCGAAACAACCGCATTGCCCATCGCGACCAGCGGCAAAGTCGCACCCAGGTAGCCGAGCAGCCCCGGCGCATCCGGTGCAAGCGAAGCGACGATGCCAAGCGGCTCGTTGAGGGTGTAAGTCAGGAAGCGACCAGGCACCGGATGAACCTGCCCTTCGTGCTTGTCGGCGCAGGCCGCGTAATGCAGGACCAGATCGAGGCTGGCCGCAAATTCCTCTTCCGAAACCGCGGCCAAGAATTGCCCTCGCGCCGCCTCCAGATTCTCCGCCAGGTAGTACAGCACCTGCGCTCGGTTGAAAGCCGATGCCTTCGCCCAACCGAGTTGAGCCGAAGCCGCTGCCTCGACCGCGTTCCGCACATCCTTCCGATTCGCCTGGGCAAATTCCTGTCCGCCCACGGTGAAGGAGTAGCCCCCATCCGGCCGCACTTGCTTGCCGCCGATATACAGCTTGTGCGTGCGGTCTATCCCGCTGGCCTTAGACTCAACTTGGACAAATGAGGAGCCTATGGGAGCCTTCCACTTGAGATACTCGTAAAGGCCCTCGCGTCCGCCTTCGCGCCCGAATCCGCTTTCCCGGTAGCCGCCGAAACCGGAGGCGGCATCGAATTGGTTGGTGCAGTTGATCCAGACCGTTCCGGCCTTGAGCTGGGCGGCGATGTCGTGGGCGGTGTCGATGTTCTGCGTCCAGACGCTGGCGGCCAGCCCGTACCGGGTGTTGTTGCCCAGGGCGACGGCCTCGGCGGGAGTCCGGAAGGTCATCGCCACCAGCACCGGCCCGAAGATCTCCTCAACCGCTACGGTCGAAGCGGGTTCGACTTCGGTAAGCAGGGTCGGTGGGTAGTACCAGCCGCCTTCCGGCAGATCGCAGGCGGGTTGATGGCAGACCGCGCCCTCTTCCACGCCCTGCTTCACCAGCGCACCGATCCGCTCAAGCTGTGAGCGGTCGACAATTGCCCCAAGATCGACCGCCTTGTCCAGCGGATCGCCGATGCGGAGAGTGTCCATCCGGGTGCGAATCTTTGCGTAAAACCGTTCGGCGATGCCTTCCTGAACCAGCAGCCGCGATCCGGCACAGCAGACCTGTCCCTGGTTGAACCAGATCGCATCCACGATCCCCTCGACCGCACTGTCCAGGTCGGCATCCTCGAACACGATAAACGGCGACTTGCCGCCCAGCTCAAGCGAGAGCTTCTTATCCGTTCCAGCGGTCGCCTCGCGGATGATGCGGCCGACTTCTGTCGAGCCGGTGAAGGCGATCTTATGAATGCGCGGGTGCTCTACAAGCATCCGACCGACTTCGCCGTCGCCAGTGACGATGTTCACCACTCCGGCTGGCACTCCCGCCTGCTCGCAGATTTCGGCGAAAAGCAGAGCGGTGAGGGAGGTGTATTCGGCGGGCTTCAGCACCACCGTATTGCCCATCGCCAGGGCGGGCGCGATCTTCCAGGCGAGCATCAGCAGCGGAAAGTTCCACGGGATGATC
>CBFGUV010000001.1:0-677438 GCA_965652385.1 uncultured Fimbriimonadaceae bacterium | reverse complement strand
CTTTCTTGATGCTGAACAGCGCACCAGTTCAAGTGGCGCGACAGTTCGGCAACCCGATGAGCCACACATTCTTCCTGATGGCCAAGCCGGAAGGAGATAGCCCGATGGCCATCGTAACCGCCTCTGCGGAGCAGGCGGCGCTTCATCCGAAGAAGGAGTCAGTTGCCTTCGTCTCCGACGGCACACTGTACTACCGAGAGATCAAAGAGATAGACCGATCTATCCTGCTTCAGCAGTTGGAGCAGCAAGAGCAGATGCAGCTCGTCATGCGCGCAAAGCAGGTGGGGTTGGCGCTCTTCATGTTTGCCGCGGATAACAACGATGCTCTGCCTGTCGGGAATATCGAGGGTTCGATTCAGCCTTATCTGAAGAACCGTGAGATCACTGCAGGGTTCGTCTTCAGCCTGCCGCAGGGAAGCCTGATGGATGTTGAAAGACCAGCCGAAACGCCAATTGGCCACCTTGACGGCAAATACGGACGCGCGACCGTCTACGCCGACGGGCATGTGTATTGGACCTCCTCCCAGGGAGGACGGCGTTGAAGCTTTGGGCATACGTCGGGATGCTGGCCCTGAGCCAATTTCCCGGCTCCCAGGTTTCGCTTGAACCGGATGGCCTCGACTCCACCGAAAAGGCGTGGCTGGTCGGGCGTCCGCAAGCGGTTGGTCATGGAGCCGACTTCTTCATCTGGTCCAGCACCGGCGCACGGGTCTACTTCATCAAGCGGACCACGGATGACAAGGATTTCCTCAACGGCCCGGATGTCGCTCGTGCGAACTCCAAGATGCAGCTCTGGTCGTACGGCACGGCTCAGGGTGATTCCCGGATGGTCGCCGAGTTTCCGGTTGGAAGTGAGGTCCAAGATATTCAGTGGCTGCCTCAGGCCGACTATGGCGTTCTGACCATTGCCACGCCGTCGCAGCAGGGCACACGCATGAGCGTTCAGCTCATCAACGGACCGAGCGGTCGAGTGCAGGAGGTCTTCAACTCCATGAATCCCCTGCAGGCTGTGCCTCAGCCAAACAGCCCCACGATGGTCATCTTTGAGCAGGGTGATGCGCCGCAGTTTCACCTTTACTCAGCTTCGGGCGGAGTGAAGCAGCTGCCCATACAGATGGGCGGCAAGTCGGTCTTCGTTTCCATGTGGATTGATCAGAACACGTTCACATTCCATTCGGCCGCAAGCCCAGTCAGCGAAGACGGCGGATGGATGAAGGCCAACATCACTACCGGTCAGACGGCAAAACTCAGCGAAGAAGAGTATCGACAGATGCGCGAATTCCAGTATTCGCGATACATGCGCGGAAATGACCCTGAGCCAGAACTTCAAGTCGATCAATTTCGGGTCAAGAACGGAACGAAGTATGAGAGCCAATGGATCATCCAGGCTTGGCCGCATGGATTCAATTGTCAGGTCGTTCTCTCCCGCGATGCGGACTATGCAGCCCTCGCTCCCGACAGCAGCTATGTCGCCCTGATCGAGAAGGGAGTGGTCACCGTCCGCAAGCTGACGCCCGTCTCCCGCAGCCAGCTGCTGGCCCTGCTGGAGCAGAAGGAGCGCACCGAACTGATGAACCGGGCCAAGCAGGCGGGGACCGCCCTGCACATCTACAGTGCAGATTACGACGATGTCTTTCCGCCCGCCAACGCAGACATCATCGCCGCGCTGATGCCGTACGTCAAGGATGGTTCGCTTCTTGAGCAGGTGGTCTTCTATCCTCCTGCTGGACTGATCAGCGACCTCGAACGCATCGCCGAAACTCCGATGGGCCACATCGATGGAAAATTCGGGCGGGCGATCATCTATGCCGACGGCCATATCGCATGGGTGAGCAATAAGGGCGGCAAGTAGGGGCGGCATCCGGTCTGATATGCTGAGGTCATCATGAATGTCCTCGTGCTTGGCGGCACCCAGTTTGTCGGTCGACACATCGTCGAGCGGCTGTTGGCCAATGGCCACAACGTCACGCTGTTCCATCGCGGAAAGACGAATCCCGACCTGTTTCCGACTGCGGACCACGTCCACGGAGATCGCAAGGAAAGCCTGTCTGCGCTGGATGGCCGCACCTGGGATGCGGTGATCGACACCTGCGCCTACATCCCGCGCGAGGTCCGCATCGCCGGAGAGGCGCTGCAGAACCGGGCCAAGCACTACCTCTTCATCTCCACCATCTCGATCTATGCCGATTTCAGCGAGAAGGGAATCAACGAGGATTCGCGCAAGATCGTGCTGGATGACCCGACCGTTGAAGAGGTCAACGGCGACACCTATGGCGGCCTGAAGGTGCTTTGCGAAGAGGAGTTTCTCAAGCAGTTCGGTGAAGCCAACTGCGCCATCGTCCGCCCGGGCATCGTCTTCGGCCCCCATGACCACACCGATCGCTTCAACTACTGGGTGGGGCGGGGAATGGATGACGACCAGGTGCTCACCCCCCATCGCACCGATCAGCCCTCCCAGTGGATCGATGCCCGCGACCTGGCCGAGTTCACCGTGAAGCTGATGGAAGACGGCGAAACCGGCGCGTACAACGCCGTCGGCCCGGAAGAGCCGGTGGTGTTGGATGAACTGCTCGACGCGGTCGGCATCGACCCCAGCCGCCGAGTGCCGGTGGGAGAGGGCGAGCTGCAGAAGCACGAAGTGAGATTTCCGCTCACGCTGCCCGAGGACGGCTCGATGGATGGCATCTTCATGATCGACACCCGACGGGGACAGGCAAAGGGGCTCAAGTTCCGCAGCCTCGGCCAAACCACTCTGGATGTGCAGGCTTGGCTGGCGAGCCGGGAAGACAAGACGATGAAGGCCGGACCGGCTCCTCAGAAGGAACGGGACATCATCGACGCGATTTCTGGTTGATGTAGATTCCGTCCTCTAAGCGGGGAACCGCATCACTGACATTGAGCGCGGCAGCGATCTCAATATCTTCGGGAAAGCCGCGCTCAATCAGTTCCAGGCCCGAGGGGCATGCGATCAATCGATCAAGAAGGCTGGCTTTTGCCGACCGGAAGAGATCGCGAATCTCAGTGGCGGGAAGCGTCATAGGACCGCCGATGGCATCCAGCACCGCCCCCGCCCCAAGCATGTCTTCTTCGGCCAGGCGTGGAGTGCCATCCGGGTTGTGCTCACCCGCATGAACGACCAGCACCCGCGAGAACTCCGCGACCGCGTCTCCTACGGCCTGCGCGTTTCTCAGGCAGGCGCAGAAAACCGGCTTGCCGGGAAAAGCCAGGCTGAGGGTCGATCCGTTGGGGGATGGAAGCAGGAGACGCGATCCGGGGTCCAGCAAGGTCAGCGACTGAGGGCTGAGGCTCGGTTTGGTCTTGCTTCGCGTCCCGGCAAGAACTGCCCCGTGCCGCTCTGCCTCTGCGGCCGCCCGTTCGTCGCGATAGCGGAAGGGTATGACCTCCGCCCCGCGCCAGACCGCTACATCGACGCATGTCGAAAAGGAGAGGACATCGACGATGACCACCGCATCGAAGTCTTGGCCGCTGGCATCCGGCCCCCAAACTGCGTGATGCGTCACGCCCCGGCCTTGGCCAGCATCTTGAGCGTGTGGCGCGCCCGGGCGGCCATCGACTTGGTTCCGGTCTGGAGGTGATCTTCCAGGCGATGACGCACGAAGCCGCGCAGCGACTCATCCCGGACGGAGAGGACCGCCAGCGAATCGAGCGCCCACGCCTTGACGAAGGGCTGCTCATCCTCAACCAGCTCCATCAGAATTTCCACCGCCCGCTCATGCTCCGAGCCCTCCCAGCTGAACAGCCCCAGTGCCCGCGCCACCTGAAGGCGGTTCTCCCACAAAGGCAGGCGATGATATTCGCGCAGCAATAGGCCGCGATGCGGTTCGGTCCACTCCGGCTCCTTGCGGGCAACCTTGTCGATCAGATCAAGCGCGCGCATCTGCACCAGTTCGTCGGGGTCATCCACACAAGCCACAAGTTCATCCACCAGCGACCCGTCACGCAGCAGCATTTCCAGGGCCTGATTTGAGCCTGCCTGCGACTTCCGGGGCTCGCCTTCGAGCAGAGAGCGTATCGACATAAGCAGCTATTTGAGATCGGGGGAGCCCCACATCTGGGACAGCTCCGTCTCGGTCTCGTCCTCTACTTTGCGAAGGTTGATGGACTCCTCGTTTCGCCTGATCATGTCGTCCATTTTTTCCAGCATGGCGGCCTCTGTTATGGTTGGCATCTCCAAGCGGCTCGGGAGCTGCTCGGACATCGTCATCACCTGATCCCGCAATACCCTTGCCCGCTCGCGAAAGTGCTCCTGGCGAACGACGGGCGGGAGATCATAGGTGAGAAAATCATTGATGCGCATGATCTCCGCCTCGGCCAGCAGCTTGTTCTTGTACACCTCCCGCTGGGCAGGTGTCAGGGAGTTGACATAGCGGCGTTCTTCCCGCCTCATGTCTCGCATCTTGAGCCAGTTTCGACCAAGCGAAACGGCCATGCCGATGGCTGCCAGCAAGACCGCCCCCACCACCAGCTTGAGCGGCAGCGAGAGCGAGGTGAAGAGCGCTGGGAAGGACATCAATTGGCCTAAGCGTTCATCCGGATAGGCATGGCTCTTCCGCCGTACTGCCGGCTCACATCTGCCTGGAAGCCCATGAGATGGCTCTCCATCGAAGCGGCGAGGTTGGAGGTGAGCAGAGATTGGTCGTCGCGGCTGACGGCCTGGGTGAAGTCGCGCAGCAGGCGAATGTCGCCGCCGCCGTGGCCTCCCAGATCCTTGGCCGCTTGATTCACGTCCCAGCGGATCGTATTGCCATCCCAGAACTGATGAATCTCCAGAATGTGCTCGTCACCCACAATATCGCCGCGGGTGCCCATTACGCGGGTGCGCCGTCCGGCGTATTGGGTCATCGCTTCCAGGGAGAACGCCACCGTCGTGCCGCCCTGGAATTCCATATTGACCACCTGGTGATCGCACACATCATTGTCGGCCTGATAGACGCACTGGCCGAACTGTCCTTTGCGAAGCTCCTTCAGAATCCCCGCTTCGCTGCGATCAGGAGTGACGATGTGATGCGTGGACCACTGCTTTTTGTGGACATATACATTCGCCGCGTGGTACGGGCAGGTCTCTTCGACCGGACAGCCGTCCATACAGTGCTTCGGGGCGCCTTCCGGCGCGTTTTCCGGGCGGAAGACAGAGCGAGAGCCGAATGAGCTGACCCGCTCGCACGGCTTGCCGACCCACCAGCGCAGGACGTCAAGGTCGTGGCAGCTCTTGGCCAGCAGGATGGGGTTCGACTGGGCGCGCTGCCGCCACGGCCCGCGAACGTACGAGTGAGCCATGTGCAGGTGCTGGATCGGCTCCATGTGCTGGATGCTGACGACATCACCGATCATCCCCGTGTCGATCACATTCTTAAGCTGGACGTAGTACGGCGCGTACCGGAGGACATGGCAGATGGCGACGGTTCGCCCCTTGGCGTTGGCCAGGTCGAGAATCGCCTTGCACTGCTCCCAGGTTTGGGCGACGGGCTTCTCCAGCAGGACGTCGTAGCCCATCTCCAGAGCGCGCATCACCGGTTCGTAGTGGAGGTTGTCCGGAGTGCAGATCAGCACGACATCGGCAAACTTGGGCCGGTCGAAGACCTGTTCCCAACTGGTGAACTGATTGCCCGACGGAATTCCGTGTCGATCCACCGCGCCCTTGCGGCGGTAGTCGATCGGCTCTGCGACCCCGATGATCTTGAGGTCGTCCGGCATCTGAGTGGAGAAGTAGCCGTAGAGCCCGCCGCGCCCGCCATAGCCGATCACGACGCCGGTCAGGGGCCGGGCAGGCTTTCGGTACTCGTAGCCTGCGGGCATGGGTAGGTCTTGATGATCCTGGTTAGAGGCCAGCAACCCCTTGGGAATCAGGCTCGCCCCCGCCATGACGCCCGCCGCTCGGAGAATGTCCCTTCTTGAGTATTCGCTCATCACGCCACCTTCACAAACAAAGAAGGCGGCAGATTACCTAGAGGCTATGCGCGCAAAGCCTGAAACAGCTCGGCAAGACTGTACGAAGAGGCGGAGGCAAAGCCCGCCGATTTCTTGGACGCTTGGAGCTTCTCAGGGTCGCCGCCGTGAGACTTGATCCAGGCTTCCGCTTCTTCCTGAATAAAGCGGCGGAACGAGATGTTTGCCAGCGTCCGACCGGGACGGGAGATCGCCTCATTGATCTCGCCCAGTTCCTGGTTCGTGCTGATGAGGAAGAGGCAATCGAGCCCTTGGCCGATGATTCCGTCGCTCATATTGAGCAGGCGGCTCACCGCATCGCCGGTCTGTGCCTTGGCGTCGGCGGCGAGAAAGAGGTCCGCGTCATCCAGCACCAGCAGCTGAAAGCTCCGCTTTCCCTTCTTGCCCTTCATCTTCGCCCGGTCGAGGTGCCGGATCATGTAGTCCGGCTTGGTGAAGAATTCATGCGGGTCCATGATGACCTTGAAGGAGCACCAGGATTTCCACTCCTGCATCAGCGCGCGGATCGCATAGGTTTTGCCCGTGCCCGGCTCGCCGTTGAGGATGATGATCTTGCCGAAATCCGGCTGATGCATCTGGGCCAGTGCTTCGAGTTGGCCCCTTGTTTCCGGCGCGTAGTTGGCGGCGATGTCGGCCAGGGAAGGGGCGCGGATGCTGCGATTCTGGGTGTCGGGGCCGCGTGTTTTTCCGTAGGTGATCTGGATTTCCAGGCTGCCTTCCTGCCGCCCTTCCGAGTCATCCCATGCCTTGCTGATCTCTTCGACCAGAGCCTGAGACTTCTCCCGATCATCGCTGACGGCTGTCACGCAGTCGTTCTCGATCAAGACAAACGCGCCTTCGCGGTGGAGCACATGGTAGCGGTTGTTCCCGTCATCCGAATCGAATTCGTAGAGCAGTTCGAAGGAGTTCTCCCGACAGATTCGGTCGAACGCCTCCAGGTCAAAGAGTCCGGTCGGATCGACCGACCAATCGAAGCGGGGCACGATCCTGCGGCTGAGCCCGGCCAGAAGAGCATTCGCCCATTCCCAGCCCGATTCAGCATTCGAGAGCTGAACAGAAAAGTCCAGCTCCGAGAAGCCCTTTATCGATTCACTCGGATTCATGATTCGCTCGGCAAGGCGGACAGGATAGCCGGGCCGCCTAGCTGCGGATTGGGACATGAATCAGCGTGATGCTGAGCGGATCGACCTTCACCTTGGGGGTGATGCCGGAAAAGGCCCGCTCCTGAATGGTGATGCGCTCGGGATTCTCGGGAGTGTTGTGGCCCATCGGGTCGCGGTGGCTGATCACCCACCCACGCCGGGGAGCGCCCAGCTGCAATCCGGCCACTGAGAGATTCACTTCGACCTCCTGGCTCTGGCCGTTCACGATGCCGAGCGTCAGCGTCTTGCGATCTTCGGTCAGCGCGGCGGCTACGTCGAGGCCGAGCGATTCCCAGTCGCCCTCCACCCGGAGCGGATGGACCCCGAAATGCTTTCGGTACAGCTCAAGAGCCAACCCCGTTGTCTCCATATTCGCGGCCGTCTTGCTGGTCTTGATCGCGCCGATGACGTTGACGGTCTGGGCGTAGTTGGCCATCTCGTATACGTCGCTGTTGCGATAGAACTCATGCAATCCGGCAGCGATGCCGAGACCGTCTTTGTGGAAGTACTGCGTGCCCAGCTCGCCGTAGACATGGGGGCCGTACCAGTAGTTCCACTCATCCATCGCCACCTTGATCTTGTTGCGGCGGGCAGAAGGAATGGTCTCCAGCAATCGGCGGTGGGCTTCTGCCTTGCGGCGGATGTGGCCGACCGGTGCGAACATGTGCTCCTCAACGCTCGGGATGCCGGCGCTGACATAGAAGTGCTCGCTGATCAGGTCCATCTTGTCAGAGCAGGCTTTGAGCATCTCGGCCGACCAGCTTGAGCCCTGAACATAGCCGCCCGATTCGCCGACTCCGAGCAGCTTCAGGCCCGGATCGGCCAGGCGCATCGCGTCCACCGTCAGGTTGTGCTTGATGGTGTAGTGGCCGATCTGCATCTTCCCGAGCTGCCAATCGCCAAACATCTCGTTGCCCACGCCCCACCAAAGGATCGCGAAGGGTACGGCGCTGCCGTTCTGCGCGCGGATGCGGCCCATCGGCGTGTCGGCGGTTCCATTGCAGTACTCGACCCACTGCCGCGCCGAATAGGGGTCGCCGAAGCCGGTATTGACCACTATCATCGGCTCGGTATCGACCAGTTGGCAGAAGCGGATGAACTCATGGGTGCCGACATCGTTGGTGTCGATGCCCGTCCATGCCGGATTGCGGCGGGTGGGGCGGCGGTCCGGATCGCCGATGCCGTCGCGCCACTCGTAACCGCTGACAAAGTTTCCGCCCGGCCACCGGTAAAGCGGGCCGTCCAGCCGCTTGAGCAGCGCCAGCGTATCCCGGCGGAACCCGTCTACATTGTCGTCGGGCATGAGCGAGACGGCTGCGATGTCGGTCGATCCGCTCGTGGTGATCCGGAGTGCCGCATTTTCAGAGTCGCCTGAACTGGAGAGGCTGAAGGGATAGGACTTGACTGCCGATGTCAGCGGTCCAAGCTTGACGACCTCGCTCACCGCGCCGCTTTCTGCGCGCAGCTCCACCTGCACCGTCCCCGAACCGGAAGCGACCAGACGTCCCTCGTAGCGACGCCCCTTCTGCACGGCCAGCCAGGGCTGCTCGATGATGCCGCCCGCCGCGACGTTCAAGAGGGGCTGTTCACGATAATCGGGCATCGGCTTATGCTCGACCGCCCCCTGGACAATCCGCCAAGGCGAAGCCCGCAGAATCGGATACTTGATTCGGTTGGGGTCTTGGTTGCCGAAGGGACGGAACTCGGCGGTGACGGGGAAGAGGAACTTGCGGTCTTCCAGCATCTCCGCCCAGATGCCGCCATAGATGCAGCGGCCCAGGTGCTCGATGAACTGGCTGTAGATGTACGGCGAAATCGGCTCGCCCTCTTCGCTGGCGACGATGCGTGCGGTGGGGCTGGCATCCGTGCCGCTGATCGGCTCCAGACGAATGTCATCGAACCAGGCCCTCCCCTGCGCCTGCCCCCAACCGCCGAAGAGGCAGTTGACCTGCACCTCCGTCATGCTGCCGCTGCGGAAGGTGGTTTCGACCAGCGTCCAATCGGTGTCTCCCGCCACTGCCCGGGTGACGGCGCGGGGCATCGTGTGGACATTCAGCAATGCGCCGCGGCCGGAGCCGGCCTGCAATCCTTCGCATTTGATCCACCCCGAAAGCCGGTAGGTGCGGTTGGGCTGGATGGGAACGGTGGCCTTCCAGCTCAGATCGCCGCCCGCATTGGATTGGATCTGCACGCATCGGCCTGATCTGCCGCCGGCTCCGTAGGAGAACTCTCCGCTTCCGCTGTATATCTCGGTTTGCCAGCCCGCAGGCCGCGCCCCCTCGGCAGATTCAAAACTGCCATTCGATATCGCGTTCTCTCCCGATTGAAGCATTGCAGCGGCGAAGATCAGGCCAATGATCATTCTTCCGGCAATTTACCGGAGCGGCAGCTACTCGGGGTCGGCGATCTTCAGCCGTTCCAGGCTCTCGCCCGCCAGCAGGGACTCGGCTCCCGCGCCCGGCTGGGAGAACATGAGGGACTTCTGGTCGGTGCTGAGCTGCAGGTAGTTGCGCTTCTGCAGAGCGGCCTGCAGGTTGTCGAACCGCAGCTCCTGTGCGATGTCGCCCTGGCGTCCCGAGGTGGCCGCCTCCTTCAGCTTTGCGTGGTATTCGGAGATCGGCGTGTCGTTGAAGGTCCTGTAGACCAGCATGACGCCCTGCGGGCTGGACTGCCAAGTTCCGTTGATTTTCCAGCTCACATCCGGCTCGCTGTAATAGAAGGTGCCGTCTTTGCTGAACTCCCAAAACTCCGAAGTGTCGGTTTCGGAGTCGAGCTGGTCCAGGTTGTACTCCTTGGCAAAGCCCGCATCCATCGCGATGCCCGGCGACCAGCGGCCCTCCAGGAACCCGCCCCAATCCGAAAGTTCAGACGAGCTGCCCCAGGCCGGAGCCGCATCTCCCATCGGAACCGTTGGCACCGCTGCCACCGCCTCCTTCTCGCCGCAACCCATCGCCAGAAAAGCTCCGGCTGCCACCAGAAAACAAATTGGGTACCGCATCATTACGAAAAACATTATGGAAATCGGTCGGTTAAGGTTTCGCCGACGAACTTTCAGCCCAAACTGAAAATTCGCGGAGAGGCGGGGAGTAGAATGCTTTAAGCATGGCCGCGACCGCGACGCCAGAAATCACCATCGACCAGATCGCCGACAAGGTCTACGCCAACGAGCGAATCTCGCCGGAAGAGGCCCTCTTCCTGTACCAGCATCCCAACCTGAACGAGCTGGCGCACCTGGCCAATTACCGCCGCGAGCAGCAGTCTGATCCCAAGACGGTGACCTACATCATCGGCCGCATCCTCAACTACACCAACGTGTGCTGGGTGCGGTGCAAGTTCTGCGCCTTCTACCGGGTGCCGAACCACGCCGAGGGATACACCCTCTCCGATGAGGAGATTCTGGAGAAGGTGCAGGACACCGTCGACAAGGGCGGAGTGGAGATCCTCTTCCAGGGCGGACTGAATCCCAAGCTGAAGATCGACTACTACGAAGGCATCTTCAGCAAGATCAAAGAGCGCTTTCCCGACGTCATCCTCCACGCCCTCAGCCCGGCGGAAATCATCTACATCGCCCACATCAGCAAGCTGACGCTGGAAGACACCCTGAAGCGGCTGAAGGCGGTGGGGCACCACTCCATCCCCGGCGCTGGCGGAGAGATTCTAGTGGATCGCGTGCGGAAGATCATCGCCCCGTACAAGGACACCACCGACGAGTGGCTGGAGTGCATGAGAATCGCTTCCGGCCTCGGCATGAAGTCCACGGCCAGCATGATGTTCGGCCACGTAGAGACCATCGAGGACCGGGTGGAGCACCTGGGCCGCATCCGGGACCTTCAGGATGAATGCCAGCCCTTCCGCGCGTTTGTCACCTGGAACTTCCAGCCGGAAGAGACGAACCTGCCGATCGACCGCAAGGCCTCTGCCTTCGACTACCTGCGGACCGTCGCCGTCTCGCGCATCTTCCTCGACAACTTTGCCAACCTGCAGCTCTCGATCCTCACCCAGGGTCCGAAGATCGCGCAGATCGCGCTCGGATACGGCGCAAACGACTTCGGCTCGACGATGATCGAAGAGAACGTGGTCAGCGCCGCGGGCAACAAGTTCATCCTCAGTTCAGAGGAGTTCGAGCGACTGATCACCGATGCCGGCTACACGCCGCACCGCCGCAACACCCGCTACGAGCTGATCGACTAGGCGCAAAAAAACCGGCTGGCCGCATTGGCCAGCCGGAAGCTTAAACGCATTAGTGGCTGTTGTTCTGTGTGGGCAGCAGGCTGCCCTCCGGATCAACGGCCTCTTCCGAAGCCCGGTAGACGGGAGTCTCACCAGGCTCGACCGTGGCTGTCGGAACGGAGGGATTCGCGTTGCCCTTCGCAAACCACCAAATGAGGAAGCCGAGGGCCGCCACCGCAAGCGGTCCAAACACCCACAGCTTCCAGCCGCCCTCTTGCTGCATCTACTCGCGGTCCCACAGGGAGGCGTCGCGCAGCTGATCGATGTGCTTGGCCTGCACATGACCATCGGTAAACGCGGTGACGGCCTTGTTGTTGTGGCGGGGCCACACAAAGCCATAAGAGGTGCGGGTCAGCGGGGGCGCGCCCGTCCACATTGCCGGCGGGTTGATGGTGTAGTAGCCCATGCCGACGTTCGTGGGGTTGGCCTGATCGCCGTAGGTGCTGTCCGCGAAGAGGATGGTGTCTGCGGGCTCGCCCAGAGAGGTCATGGAAAGGCCGCGGCTCTGGGAAGAGAGCGCTGCCGACGGCGGCATTGTGTCGTTCCACATGTAGTCCGGGGCCAGATAGAACCAGTTGAAGCCGTAGCTCGGGAAGAGGCCCCACAGGTAGCCGTAGTAGGGATTCGCCTCATCGCGGCATCCCCCGCCGCAGATCGTCAAGCTCATATCGAACGTATCAGACGGCGACCGGAAGACTTCGCGGTTTTTGGTGTAGGGCACCAAAAGCCACGGCCACCGGTGGGCTCCAAAGTTGTCGGGAGTCGTCTCGCCCGCCGCGCCGAAATAGTACGCGTGGAACACCGTGTCGTCGTAATCGTTGGTGTAGAGCACGGTCGCCAGCGTGATCTGCTTCACGTTGGAGATGCTGCCGGTCTTCTTTGCGGCCTCCTTGGCCTGGGCAAAGACGGGGAAGAGCATGGCTGCCAGGATTGCGATGATGGCAATGACAACCAGAAGCTCGATGAGAGTGAAGGCGTCCTTCCTGCCTCGGGCAGAGAATCGTCGAGTCACGGGGATCATTTCTGTTTGGCTCCGCGCCCGCTTTTGAGCAGGCACGGCCAAATGATGATTTTGACGCGTCAAAAAGACTTGTTTGATTTGTCAAGTCCTTGTCTATCTTGATTAAAAAGTCAGGATTCGTCAGGATAGGCTCTTGATGATCAAATCGTCAAAGTCGCCGGTATCGTCAAAAGCGCCGATTCCGATCTGCCCAGACTCAAAGCTACGGTCAGTGGCTTCCATGATCGGAGTCGCCATGTCATCAAAGTAGACACGGATGAGGCCCGATTCGACATCGCGGACAATGCGGATGGTGTGCCACCAGTCATCCCAGGGAGTGCCGGGCGTGGTCTTGGTCGAAATCTTGACCCGGTCCGCCTGGTTGACGATGAATATCTGATTGGCATGGTCATCGGTGACCTTGCCCAGGTGGGCGTAGTAGAAGCGATCCGGCCCCTGGTAGCGAAGATGACGCACAGATCGCGATGGCCGTAGTCGGGAATCGTGCTCTTGGCATGGATGGTCAGATCAAAGCTGCCGAACTGCCGCTCCTTGAGCAGGAGGATGTTGAAGGGACTGCGGTGCGGCGGGGAGTAGACGCTGTCCTCGATCAACCGCGCCCGGCCATTCTCCGCGACCCAAGCAGAGGGGTCGGTCGGCTGCCAGTTCTTCAGGCTGTCGAAGGAGTCCTGGTAGAGGATCGTCATGGCGGCCACGGCGGTGAGGAACATCAAGAGGAGAATACTCGCACCGCCCGGTAACATCTTTTCGTGCCCCTATGGAAGCGAAAGAACGCCCCATCTGGTGAACCTGAAGCGGTCAGATTTCCGGGTGACAAAGCGATTCTGCCCATCGAGCAGACCTGGCGGCCGCACGAGGATTCGGATAGGGTTGCGGCCTACTTTAGAGAGAGCGGCTCTTCTCCTCTGCAGCTCTCCCTGATGAGCAACCCCGAGGCCACAGGCGACCCGGCCGAAGCCCTGCGGCACCTGGGCAGACAAGGCCTGCCCATCCACACCACAAGCACCGGCTATCCGTATCAAGAGTTCGCCACCGATGACGGTGTTCAGTGCTGGGTGGTGGCCGCTCAATGCAAGTCGGAAATGAGGATCGCAGTGACGACCTATGTTCACGCTGACGAAGATGGCGAAGCCATCCGAAGTGAGAACCTGGCCCTCATTTCCGACGCCATTGACCGAATCATCTTCCCCGACTAAGGCCTTACGGCCACGGTTCAGTACTACCGTCACCGAGACTGGCTCCTCGGCAAGCCGGGTTCCGATATCTGGAGAAGGGTGAACAAATCAATAAACTCGATTCAGTTCCACTAGCATTGCCGGAATTCTCATAACCGGATCGCAGTAAGTAACGTCATGCTTCTCTCGCTCTCCTTCGCCGCCGCGCTCGGCATCACCAGCCAGTCGGGGCTGACCGGAACTGCGGTGGTGGTCAACCAGCAGGCCGACAGCGCGACGCTGGTTGATCTTGCCTCGATGAAGGCCATGGCGCATGTGCCGGTCGGCGGCGGGCCGCACGAGTCTGCCGTCTCGCCCGATGGCAAGCGCGCCGTCGTGACCAACTACTACAAGCAGGGCGTCGGCCCGGGCTCGTCGCTCAGCGTTATCGACATGGCGACCCACGAGGAACTCAAGAAGATCCCCCTCGACAAGCAGGCGATGCCGCACGACGTACGCTGGGTCAACAATACGACGGTCGTCTGCACCGATGAGCGCAACCAGCGCCTTCTGCTGGTTGATGTGGATGGCGGCAAAGTGACCAAGGAATTCGCGACCGGACAGGCCGGATCGCACATGCTGTCGCTCAACAAAGCGCAGACGCGGCTGGTCTCATCGAACATGGGTGGCGGCAGCGTCACGATCTTCGATTTCAAGTCCGGCGAGCGGCTCAAGACAATCACGACGGGCGCAGAGTGCGAAGGCGTCGGCATCGCACCGGACGGCAAGACCATCTGGGCCGGCAACCGCGCGGAGGACACCATCTCCATCATCGACATGGAGTCGATGGAAGTGGTGAAGAAGCTGGAGTCGGCGGGATTCCCCTACCGTGTCCAGTTCACGCCAGACGGCAAATACGCCCTGATCCCGCACGCCATGTCCGGCGAGTTGGTGGTCTGCGACGTCGCCAAGCAGGAGGTCACCCGCCGCATCAAGATCGGCGAGAAGGGAACCTCGCTGCCCGTCTCCCCGGCCTCTCCTGCCGGAGTCTGGCCGTACCGCGACAGCAAGCACGCGCTGGTCACGGTCCGCAATGACAATTCGATGGTGGTTGTAAATCTTGAGACCGGCGAAACGCTGGGACGAGTTGTTGTTCAAGCGAGTCCGGACGGTGTCTCAATGCAGCCCTAGCCAGGCAGCTTCACCTCAACCGGTCCGTCCGCTTCTCCATTGAAGTAAATCTGGCCATCGAGCTCTGCATCCCCGACCAGGAGGTGCAGAGCTTTTCCGTTTCGGGTTGCCCGCAGCAGCAGCGGGCGGCCGCAGAATTCGATCGGTCCGAGGCTCATCTCTTTCCAATCCGTCGGCATCTGCACGTTAAGCGTGAATCGATTGAAGCCCGTGGGACGATAGCCGAAGAAGCCCTCGCTCATGATGCGGCAGTAGAGGGCGCTCTCGGCGGAGAGATGCCTCTGATTTCCCTCCGGCCAGGCTTCAACCGGATAAGGAACATGCTCGCCGCGCAGCCGTCTTGCAGAGTACGCCTGCAGGTAGGGAAGAGCGCGATCCACCGCTCCTGCAGCAATCACACCCCGAAACCCGTAAAGCGTCGAGCGATCCCAGAAAATCTTGTCGCCGGACTGGGAGGCCAAGCCGTCCGGCGTCCAGAGTTCTGGCGAGAAGAGAGCATCAATCGTTCCGGCAGATCGGTCAAAGAGACCGGTGGTGAGAGGGGTGGCGATCCACGCTCGGAGAACGTCGTTGCCCTCGTAGTAGCGATAGGTGAGGTAGCCCTGAACCTCCGCTCCAAAGTAGCTTTCAATAGCGGCTTTCAGTGCGTTGGCGCGCTTGAGGTACTCGTCGCTCTGGCTGTCGCCCAACTCTCTGGCAAGGTGGTGGGCGGAAATCAGCGCGTCATAGGCAAGGCACGAGGTGTTGAGGTTCGCTTTGCCTGCGGGCAGACGCCCCTCCAGTTCGTCGCTGTCACTGGCGATGATCCCCTGTGGAGTGACTTTGCGGTGCAGGAATTCAAGGCACCATTCGATCAGCGGCCACAGCCGTTCGGCTTCGGCGCGGTCGCCTCTGGCCAGGGCGTAGCGGCCCGCACCATAGGCAATCATGGCCATATCTCCCCGATCACCCGCGCCGTTCCAATAGCTCATCCCTTCCGCAATGATTGAGCTGGGAATCGGCTTGTAGGCCGGATTCATGTAGTGAGCAAAGTGGCGGAACGAATTGACCGCCGACTCCGCGCCATTCTCATAGCCCAAGTAGGCGAAAAAGGGATTGGCGTACTCCGCCTGATCGTTGGCCCAGATCGCCGCGTAGTACCGGGTGCCGCCCGGACCGTGCATCAGCCCGCCCTTGGTGCGGTAGATGCTCTCCGCCGCCCGGATCTTGGCAAAGCGGTATAGGGTGGTGATCTCCGGTGAAGGGCACTCGAAGGCGGCTTTGGCATCCAGTTCGCGCACCCATTTCTGCCGAGCCGCCAGTTCCGTCTCCGCATCAAGCGCAGGCAGCGGTTCTCCCTGGCCCCGCGCGGCGATCATGGTGACCACTGACTCCGTTGCGCCGGGCGCAATTGGATTGTCGACAGAACTGGTCTCAATCGTCATGACATAAGCTCCCTCCACTCCCGCAAAGGGGTCGGTCGTGATGTGCTGGTTGACCGCTTGCAGAGAGGGCTGAGCCGGGGAATTGCTCAGGTTGGTGAAGCGGGTAATGATGAAGACCGCTTCGTGAGCGGTGGAGGGGAAGCAGATGCGCTCAATCTGAAGATCTCCCAGATGAGAGGCCATCCGCAGTGTTCCGTCCAGCCGAACCGAGACAAGCTTCTCTTTGTTAGAGTCTCCTGCCGAGAGCAAGGGGAGTGCGCCCTCAAATTTGTGAATCAGGCTGGCATGAGTGTCATTGGGCAGAGTTCGCTTGCCAGGCCAGACCACGGCCGGCACCAGGATTGGCCGTCCTTCCTCATCCGATCCGTATTCCACGACCATCGAAACACCCAAACCGCTCATCTCGATGTTGTCGAGGTGCGCGTCCTTCACAGTCCAGAGCAGACTGTGATCCGACTCGATGGACCACCGCGGAGAAGCGTCTTGAGCGGATAGGGAACCGGAGAGTATCACCAGGCATAAAAATAGCCCGAAACGGCGCATCATCACCGCTTCAGGCTACCTATTTCCAAAGGGATTTTCGGCTATCCGCCCTCGGCGACTCCGATCACTCCGACAGAAATCCGGGCTCCCGCATTTCCGGTCGGCTGACCGCCGTCATCGGGATCGGCGTGGATGACCAGGCCGCGGCCGAGAATCGGATTGTTCATGCCGCTGACCGAGAAGCCTTCAAAGACTTTGTCGATGTGAGCCTTGCCCCTGGCATCGGCCTGAAGGTTGCCGAGATCTCCTGCATGCCGCATGTCGGTTTGGGGCAGGGCATGGTCATGGCCTTCTGGATTGTAGTGGCCTCCCAAACTGGTGCCATCCCCCTTCCGCATGTCTCCGAACTCATGAATGTGAAAGCCATGCTTCTGATTCGGCTTGAGCCCAGAAATCCATCCGACGACCCGGACACCATTCGCCGTCTGTGTAAATTCCACAACGCCTCCGGTGGTGTTTCCGTCGGTCGGAATCATAATGGCGACCGCCTCTCGCGGACCTTCCATCTGCATTCGCTGAGCTGCGAGGGGGGCGGCGGTGAGGACGCCAGCCAGAGCGGCAAAGGCGGCCACATGCTGTCCAGTAACCTTCATAGGTCCATCATACGCACAAGAGGGGCGGGCGGTGCCCGGGGCTCGGGATCATCTCGGGGCCTCAACGGCGTTATAATCAACTAAGGCATGAATCGTCTCGCACAGGCATTTCTGAGCTTGATGATGTTGCTGGGTTTTCTTTCTGGCCCGGCAACGGCGGAGCCTATCCGCTCTCATGCCATGCCGATGCTGCCGGATTGCGGCATGGCCTGCTGCCAGGCCGAAGCGCCGGTCAAGACATGCTGTGAGGGCGAAAAACAGACGGCGCCGCCTCCGCAATCAGATGACGATTGCCCATGCTTCATGCCCGGCGATGGAAGCAGCCTTCCCGCCGCAATCGTGGCGCCTCCGCTCAGCCTGAGCATTCCCGCGATTCTTTCCGAGCCCGAGATCGTCATTCCGCAGCCTACGGAAGACGGTGCGATGCAGGTTCCGGCGCTTGATCCCGGCCATCCCATTCGGGGACCGACCCTTCCATCCGGCTCCCGCGCTCCTCCTCTGGTCTAAAAGCTCGCCCATCGACGCTTTTACGACCAACCTATGAGGAGATAAACCATCTTAGAACTATTGATGACAGGGCCCGCAGCGGCTCTGCAGAAAATGCCGGACATCGTCTGTCCGATAATGCACAACGAGGTGACCGCCGAGTCGCCCGCCATCGAATACCGCGGCCTGCAGATCAGATTCTGCTGCGACGGCTGCGACGACCAATTCAAGGCCGATCCTGAAGCCGTGCTCGCCAAGGCGGGTGAAGAGGGTCGTGCCGTGGCCATCTCCCTTTTCAACCCCGTCTCGCAGATGCGGTTGAGTCAGGAGGATGCCCAGGCTTATGCCGACTACGCCGGAGTCCGCTGGCCCTTTGCCAGCGAGGCAGAAAAAGAGGAGTTCTCATTCGCTCCGGAGATCTATGCCGCGACACCGGATCGGGAGGCACTGTATTGCCCCGTGATGAAGAGCGAGATATCCAGCCACTCCGCAGCCGCAGGCTTCGCAGATCACGCCGGAATCCGCTACTACTTCTGCTGCGCAGGATGCGATGCCAAGTTCAAGGCCGAACCTGAACTCTACATCGAGAATGCCGCCGACAAGGTGCGGCCGGTCAGCGGCGCGCCGACGGAAGCAAAGCCAAAGCGCGCCCTCGCCCCAACCTGCGCGGGATGCGCGGGAGAGGCCCGGCTTCTCGCCGACGGTCAGCTGGCTTCGCAGTGGACGGCCAGCTATCGGTTCATCAATATTGATGACGATGCAGCCCGCAGCCGCTTCACGCTCGACTACCGCGTCAGCCCGCGAGTCTCTCTGGGCATCGAGGCGAATGGCGACGGGGAAGGCATCCTGCCGCGGGGAACGTGGTTCATCACGCCGGAAGGCGAGCGGCACCCTTCGCTGGTGCTCGGCTTCACCGCCGACCGCCTCTCCACGCCCAAGGGTCATGCGCTCTTCCTGACCGCAAGCAAGTCGATTCCCAACTCGCCGATTCTCCCGTTCCTCAGCGTCAAGCTGAATATGGATGACGGCGCGACCTACTTTCCCTTTGGCGCGAACTGGATGATCAACGACCGCCACACCCTTCAGGTGATCAACGACGGAAGCTACACGCACATGCTGCTCACGCACATCGGAGACCAGGCCAATTTCAGCCTGATCTTTGCGCGCATGAAGCATTTGGGGTTCTCGGTGAACTATGCGTTCTAAGCTGGTGCTCGCCGCGCTGGCCCTCTTGGCCATCGCTCCCGCCTGGGCGCAGGAACAGGAGAAGCCGAAGCTCCCCCGTCCCGCTCCGGAAATCAACCTGAAGGACACCAAGGGCAAGACCTGGAAGCTGGAGACCCTGGAGAAGGACAAGGTCTATCTGATCGAGTTCTGGGCGACGTGGTGCACCACCTGCAAGGAGATTGCCCCCATGATCTCCGAGGTGGTGAAGGAGCACAGAGGCGAGAAGTTCGAGATGCTCTCAATCAGCATCGACGAGAATCCCCGCCTGCTGGTGCCCTACCTAAAGGAGAATCCGCAGGAGCATCCCCTGCTCATGGACTCCAAGCTCGAAGCGGCAGAGCGGTGGGGCGCTTTGGCGGTGCCTGCGCTCTTCGTCGTGAAGAATGGCCAGATCGTCAATCAATGGGTCGGCAAGCTCAAGAAGGAAGAGCTTGTGCAGGCCATTGAAGCTGCCCAGAAAGCGTCCTAAGATCGTGAGGCTGGCTTCTCATCATAGGGAAGCCAGCCTCACCTTTTTAAGACATTGTTAGATTCCCCGGTTCAATATGCTGGCTTTGGGCGAAATGGTTGAATATCAAAATATTATGCGCTAGACTCCGCGCCGAGGGTTAGCTATATGATTGGGTGGCTGTCTGCCACACTGGGGCTCGCAATGTTCGCCCCGCAAACTGAGCAAATCGTAACAAAGAGCTGGAAGGAAACGCAGGTAGTGGGGCATAGGGGAGCGGCCGCCTACAGTCGAGAGAATACGCTTCCATCTTTCCGCGCGGCCATATCTTCGGGAGCCGCAGTCACCGAGTGCGATGTCCGCATCAGCGCCGATGGCGTTCCGATGGTCATCCACGACTCCACGCTGAACCGCACCACCGCACTGAAAGGGGAAGTGGCTGAGACTGCATCCAGCGAAATGATCTTCGCTGGCGTCCCCACACTGGAGCAGGTCTGCGCCGAAGTCAAGGGGAAAATCATCCTTGCGGTGGACATCAAGGCAGGAGCGGAGGCAGTCGAACCTGTCCTCAGTGTGCTTCGCCAGGCAGAAATGATTCGTGAATGCATGATCTTCAGCTCAAGCGAAGCGGTGGTGGCTGGATTTGAAGAATCTGAGCCGGATATCTATTCGGTCTGGTTGTGCGGAGAAGCTTTCGAGGGCGACGACTTTTCCCGACTGGACGCAGGGCTGGATGCCGCCCATGCGGACGGGGTGGGATTCAGCTATGCGAACGTGAAGGTGGCTGCCATCTCGCACCTCCAGCAGCGTCACACGGCGGTTTTCGTCTGGACCGTTCCGCCCGGAGGACTGGCGAAGCAGTTGAGCGGGATGGGCGTGAACTTCCTCATCACCAACCACCCGAACGAAGTCCTGCTCGAACTCAGGCGTCAGTGATCGGGCCGTACAGTTCGGGGCGGCGAGATTCGAAGATCGTCCATTCGTAGACGTCGGGGATCGTCCTGATCCGCTTCTCGCGGGCCTGGGCGATATCGATCTCCGCGGCGATGACTTCTGCCGTATCGGCGGCCTTCGCCAGCGTCTCGCCGCCGACGCCATAGATTCCGCTCAGGCCGATAAAATCGGTGCCGTTCTCCGTGCCGCATCGGTCGCAGCAGGCGAGGAAGACGCGGCTCTCTGCCGCGCGCACCGGAGCGATCTGGTTGGCGGAGAATTCCGCTCCGACCGGCCAGTTGGTCGGCAGGCAGATGAGATCCGCCCCCTCCAGCGCGAGGACCCGAGCCGCCTCCGGCGGGCGGAGATCAAAGCAGATGATGATGCCGATGTTACCGATGGCGGTCTCAAAAACGGGCAGGGCGTCGCCGTGCCGCACCATCTTGTCGTAGCCCAGTTCGGGCAGGTGCGTCTTGACGTAGGCGCGGACACGCCCACTCGGTTCGATCAGCGCACCAATGTTGTGGAGATCGTCGCCCACCCGGGCGGCAAAGCCGACGACCACATGCAGGTTCAGATCGCCGCAGGCTTCGATCAGACGGGTGAGGTCGGGATCAGTGGTCGAAAGTTCGTGTCCCTCGCCCAGCTCTACCTCAATGGCCACATCACGGGCAAACGGAGCACTGGGAAAGACATAGCCGGTGAGGAAGCACTCCGGGAAGACGACCAGGTCGTCTCCCTGCTCGGACCGGGCCTTCATGTGCTTCAGGGCGCGTTTGACGTTTGCCGAGACATTGGCAAAGGCGACGTTTTCCTGAATGCACGAAACTCTCATACAACTATTCTTCTACGTGGAACCAGCTATCAAGCTTGCTGACCACGCTCTCCGCTGCGACTTTATCCAGGGCGTTCCGGAAATCCTGCTCCCGGCACTGGTGGGTCAGGAAGGCGATTTCGCCCAGACCCGGCTCATCGAGCACCCGCATTTCCATCGCCGCTAAGCCGACCTCATGCAGCCCGAAGATTGTGCTGATGCGGCCCAGAGTGTTGGGCTTGTCGGTCACCTGCAAGCGGATGTAGAAGCGCGACTCCAGACTGCTGATCGGCTCGGTCTTCATGCCCTCGCCATACGGAATGGCGCTGCCGGAGCCGCCGATCATGATGTTTCGGCCCACATCGATCAGGTCGCCGATCACCGCCGATGCGGTGGGATCGGCGCCGGCTCCTCGGCCGGAGAACATAAGATCGCCCACGAAGTCGCCGTGGAGCCACAGAGCGTTGTAGACACCTTCCACGCTCGCCAACTGGTGTCCTTTGGGAATAAACGTGGGGTGGACGCGGATCATGATGTGTCCGCTCTCGATCTCCTCGCAGATACCGAGCAGCTTGATCGTGTAGCCCAGCACATCGGCATAGTGGAAATCCCTCGGATCGACGCCCCGGATGCCCTCGCAGCTAATGCCCTCCAGGGGAACCTGCTTGCCGAAGGCGATGGCTGCGAGAATGGCGATCTTGTACTTCGTGTCAATGCCGTCCACGTCGTTGGTGGGATCGGCTTCGGCATAGCCAAGCTCCTGCGCTTCGGCCAGGGCATCGTCGAAGGAGACGCCCTTCTGGCGAATCTCCGACAGGATGTAGTTCGACGTGCCGTTCAGGATGCCCATCATCTTGATGACATCGTTTCCGGCCAGCTGATGCTTCAGCGGCTGGACGACCGGGATGCCGCCGCCGACGGCCGCCTCGAAGTGCAGATCGAGTCCCAGCAGGCGCGCTTTGGTGATCAGTCGCGAACCGTGCTTGGCGATCAGCTCCTTGTTGGCGGTGACCACATGCTTGCCGTTGTCGAGCGCTTTATCGACATAGGATGCGGCCGGCTCTTCGCCGCCGATCAGCTCCAGCACAACATGGATGTCGGGATTAGTGAGGATGGAATCGATGTCGGTGGTGAAGAGTTCGCTCGGCGCGCTGCGGTCCTTTCCGGCATCGCGGACGCCGATCGCCTTGACCTCAAAGGCCCGACCGACCTTTTGAAGAATCTCTTCTTCGTTGTCGATGAGCATGCGGTAGGCGCCTTCGCCCACCGTTCCAAAACCGAGGATGCCGACGCCTATCGGACAGTTCTCACTCAACATAGATGAGCGGTTCTCCGGGCTGCACAAGCTGTCCATTTTCGACACAGATCTTGGCGACGCTGCCGGTGACTGTTGAGGTGATTTCGTTGAAGACCTTCATGGCCTCGATGAGCCCGATCACATCGCCTGCGCTCACGGACTGTCCCTGCTTGACGAAAGCGGGCGAGCCGGGGCTGGGCGAGGCGTAGAAGATGCCCGTCATCGGGCTGGAAATGGGGGTTCCGGTCGGGGCGGAAGACTTCGCCTTCTTCTCGCGTGCGGGCTTCGCCGCAGGAGCCGGAGCCGCCTGCGCGCCAACCGGGGCAGAGACCATCACCGGATCCTCCTCCCGAGAGAACGAGATTTTAAAATCCTCGCCTTTGAGAGACGCGCTCTCAAGGCTGAACTCATCCATCAGCTCAGCAAGCTCGTCGATGCGCTTCTTGACCTCGGACACGCCCTTATTATGCCGAAACCGCGTCACAGGGATGGGGCGAGGGCTTCCAGATACTTCACGCCGGAGCCGGTGTTGAACAGCACCGTCCGGTCGTTGGGTGAAATCAGCCCGCTCTCCCGCAGCCTTCGATACGCCGCCAGCGTGGCTCCCCCTTCGGGGGCGGCAAAGACGCCCGTCTTGGCCGCGATCTCTCTCGCCGCGCTGATCATCTCCTCGTCGCTGATGGCGATGGCGGTTCCGCCGGACTCGCGGATCAGGTCCAGCATGATGAAGTCGCCCACCGCCTTGGGCACACGCAGGCCGGAGGCTTTGGTAGCCGCGTTCTCAAACATCTCGGCAAATCGCTCGCCCTGCTCAAAAGCCCGCACGATCGGCGCGCAGCCGGTGGATTGAACGGAGATCATCTTGGGCCGCTCGCTGCCGATCCACCCCATGCGCTCCATCTCACCAAAGGCCTTCCACATGCCGACAAGTCCGGTGCCGCCTCCCGTGGGATAGATGATCGCATCGGGGAGGCCCCATTCCATCTGCTCGGCCAGCTCGTAGCCCATCGTCTTTTTGCCCTCGACGCGGTACGGCTCTTTGAGCGTGCTGAGGTCGAACCAGCCGCGCTCTTCCTTCAGCCGCCCAATCTCCGCCGCGCAATCGGTGATGAGGCCATCAATCAGAACGACCTCAGCGCCGTGGCATTGCGCTTCAATGATGCAGGCCCGCGGCGTATCGGCGGGCATGAAGACATGCGCCTCTAATCCGGCCTTGGCGGCATAGGCCGCCAGCGCACCGCCTGCATTCCCGGCGGTGGGCACCGCCAGCTTCTGGAACCTAAAACGCTTGGCCATCGAGACCGCCGCACTTATGCCGCGCGCCTTGAAGCTGGCCGTGGGATTCACGCCTTCGTCCTTCACATACACTTGCTCTCCGAGAGTCGGTGCGTGGTGCAGGGGAGTCATGCCCTCGCCGAGCGTGACCTCCTCGCAGGGAGGCAGTACCTCGCGATACCGCCACATATTCGGCGCGCGGTCTTTCAAGGCGTTTCGGTCAAGCGTCGAGGAATCGAGCCGGTAATCCACACGGATCGGCCGTCCTGCGCTGCTGAGGGTGTGCGGCTTGCCAGGTTCGTACTCTTCGCCGGTCAGCCAGCACCTAAGCGCCTCGATCACCGACGCATCACCGGACCACCAAGAACGCCGGGCAGATCCTCTTTGCTGATTTCAAACGGGTGGTCGTCTCTCAGCCATGAGACATAGATGTTCATGTTGGGGGTCGGCTCGAAATCGGGCCAGTGCCAGATGAGGCGGTCGCCCTTGCGGACGAAGCCTGCCGGGGTTGCCGTGAAGATGGTGCCGGGCTTGAGCCCGGAGATGTCCGCCTCGATGACCGCGTCGCCGATGGAGCCGTGCCACGACGCCCCCGTCTCGACGATGTACTGAAAGAAGTTGGTGCCCATCGCCGAACCGCCGAGCGGCGCGGTGTAGATGTTCTTCACCCGGCGCGTCTGGCCCTTGGCAAAGGCCACCTCCTTGACCCACCAGATCTTGTAGGTCATGTCGTCTTCACTGAAGTCAGAGTTCATGGCCTTCACCTTCGCGGCGCGGCCATCGACCCAGGATTCAAACTTCTCAAAGAAGGTGGGGTTCTCCTTGGTCGGCACACTGTTGTAGCCCTCCTCGGGAAAGCCCATCTGCACCTTTACCGCACTGCCGTCATTGCGGAAGACGAAGTCGGTCGTCACCTTGCCAGCGGGGAGTTCGAGCTTCACCCGCTCGCTCTGCATCACGACGCGGCTGCTGCCGCCGATCTGCGTGACGGAGCCGCCGACTCCCACAATCTCGGCATCATTCAGGGCAAGACCCAAGGCCATAAGGGCTGCGATCATAAACTGAGTATAGCCATGAGCACCCTGCCGGAATTCCGCTGCGTCCCGACTGTTCTGGAAGGGAAGTCCATTCGCCTGGAGCCGCTGGAAAGCCGCCACGCCGCCGACCTGCTGAAGCATGCCGAAGAGGACGTGTGGCGATTCATGTTCGACAAGCCGACTCCCTGGGACATTTCCGGCTTTAAGGAGTACATCCGCGTCCGCAGCGCCGGAGCGGTGGTTCCGTTTGCGGTGATCGACAAGGAGAGCGGGGAAGCCGTGGGTTCAAGCTCCTACCTGGAGATCAGGCCGGAGCATCGCGCCGTCGAGATCGGCCACACCTGGATCACTTCCTCGCTGCGCGGTGCCGCCACCAACCCGGAAATGAAGCTCCTGATGATCCAGCACGCCTTTGAAGACCTCGGTGCGGTGCGGGTGCAGCTCAAGACCGACAAGCGCAACGAGAGAAGCCGGGCCGCCATCCTCAAACTGGGAGCAAAGTATGAGGGAGCGCTCCGCAACCACATCATCATGCCGGATGGCCACCGCCGGACAACGGTGTACTACAGCATCCTTCCCGAAGAGTGGCCCCAGGTCAAGGGCGGACTCCAGGCAAGACTCGAAAAGTTTTGGGCCTAAACCTGCGAATTGAGCGTCTATAGTAACTAGCCCCTATGAATCGCGGCCAATTTGACGAGGACCTCGCCGGAATCAAGGCAGATTTCGTGCGGATGGGAACCATCGCGCTGGAGATGATCGAACTCAGCGTGCAGGCGGCGCTTGCCGACGACAAGGATCTCGCCGAACGCGTCCTCCCCATGGAAGAAGAGCTTGATCGGCTGGAAGAGAGCCTGACCGAGCGCATCCTGATCACCATGGTCCGCGAATCCCCGGTCGCCAGCGACCTCCTTATGCTCGCCTCTACGCTAGGTGTGGTCGGCGAGATCGAAAAGGCAGGCGACGACGCCAAGAAGCTGGCCTCCCGCACCTTCAAACTGAAGGTGGCGTTCCCGGACGAACTGAAGGCGCTGCTCAGCGATATGGATCGGGAGACCCGCGCCAACTTCCGGTCGGCGCTGGCGCTCTATACAAGCTACTCCCACGATGCCGCCGAGCAGCTGATCCGGCTCGACCGGACGGTGGATGACGCCTATCGCACTTCGCGTCGGCGCATTCTAGAGATGATCGTGGAGAATCCCGAGGACAAGCGTCAGCTCTTCCGCTGCGCAGAAATCTTCCACGCGCTGGAGCACATCAGCGATCACTCGGTGAATATCGCCAAGACGCTCAATATCTTCAATCGGCGTCTTTCCGGAAGCTCGAGCGACCGTTAAACGGTCGCTCGAGTTCTGGCGATCACTGTCTCAAGGAAGACCGCGTTCGACGGCGTCTTCTTGAGCAGGCGGATGAGAGACTCGGTCGCCTCAATCGAATCCGACTTGGCCAGCATGCGGTGCAGCTGGATGACGCCCTCAAGCACGCCCGGATCGAAGAGCTTCTCTTCGTGGCGGGTGCTGGAGCTGCGGACGTCGATGGCGGGCCAGATGCGGCGCTCGGCGAGTTCGCGGTTCAGCACGATCTCCATGTTGCCGGTGCCCTTGAATTCTTCGAAGATCGCGTCGTCCATCTTGGAACCCGTCTCGATGAGCGCCGTGGCGATGATGGTGAGCGAGCCGCCCTCTTCGATATTCCGCGCAGCGCCGAAGAAGCGGCGCGGGCGGTAGAGGGCCGCCGGGTCGAGGCCGCCCGAAAGCGTCCGGCCCGAAGGGTTGATGGTGAGGTTGCTGGCGCGGGAGAGTCGCGTGATCGAGTCGAGCAGGATCACGACGTCCTTTCCGGCCTCCACCAGCCGCTTGGCCTGCTCAAGGCAAAGCTCGGCGACGCGCATGTGGTTCTCGGCGGGCTCGTCGAAGGTCGAGCTGATGACCTGCCCCTTGACCGACCGACGCATATCCGTGACTTCTTCCGGCCGCTCGTCCACGAGCAGAACCATCAGATAGACCTCGGGGTTATTGGCCGAGATCGCCTGGGCGATCGACTTGACGATGGTCGTCTTGCCGGCCTTGGGCTGGGCGACGATCAGACCGCGCTGGCCCTTGCCGACGGGAGCGATCAGGTCGATGATGCGGCCGATGATCTGATCCGATCCGGTCTCCATCCCCAGCTTTTCGTCAGGGAAGAGCGGGGTGAGCTGATCGAAGTCGGTGCGCATCGACATGCCGGGAGACCCCGTGCCCATGCCATTGACGCTCTCGACCCGCAGCATGCCGTAATACTTTTCGCCCTCTTTGGGCTGCCGGACCAAGCCGAAGACCGAGTCGCCGCCGCGCAGGCCGAATCGCTTGATCTGCGACTGGCTGACGTAGACATCCTCAGAGCTGGGCTGGTAGCTCGGCTTGCGGAGGAAGCCCCAGCCGTCATGCAGAATCTCCAGAACGCCGTATCGGTAGACCGAATCCGGGTTGGTCTGCATGAGCAGGGCTTCAATCGCTTTTTCGCGGGGCTGATCCAGTGAGATCTTTGCCTTCTTGGCGGTTTTGGCCAAGTCGGCATCGGTCATCTGATCAAAGTGGTTGTAATCGATTTCCGGAAGCTGTTCCAGATCAGACTGGTTATCCTCCCGGTCGCGATTACGAGGGGGCCGCCGTCGGCCCTTGCTGTTGCCGCCTTCGCCTTTTTTCGGTCGGAAGACGGGGGACATAGAAGACTTATTAGAAGAAGGCATGATCTCTCTTTAAGATCGTGAAGATGGGATATGGATTGGGCGGTTTGTTAGTCGAGTACCGCTACATAAGGGAGATTGCGGTATCGCTCTGCACTATCCAACCCGTATCCTACCACATATCGGTCTTCAATTTCAAATCCGACGTAATCGATTCTGCATTGATGCCGACGCGCTTCCGGCTTTGTGAGAAGGGCGGCAGTCCGGAGGGTTTTGGGCTTGCGGCTGCCCAGCAATTCCAAGAGGTGGCTCAGCGTCAGACCGGTGTCGATGATGTCCTCGACAATCACCACGTTCTTGCCTGTGATGCTGGAGTCGTGATCGGTCACCACCCGCACGCTTCCGCTCGATTTATGGGCATCGCCGTAGCTGCTGATCCGCATAAAGTCGATGGTGATCTCGCCGTTCATCTCGCGGCAGAGGTCGCTGACAAAGTGAAAGCTGCCCTTGAGGATTGCGAGAAGAATGACCGGCTCCCCAGCCAAGTCGCGCTCAATCTGGGCCGCGATCTCCGCCACCCGCGCCCGGATATCCGCCGCGCCGATCAAAACCTGCGGCTCAGGCATCCCGCCTCCAGCGGCAGACCGCGCTTGTCTTAGCGGTCTCCATCACCGTCACTTCGATTTCACCAACGTTCGGCTTGGCCGAGAGGACCGGAATCAGTTCGTCCCGCAGCCAAAGGGCGATGTTCTCGGCGGTGGTGAAGAAGGGCACTTCCAGCTTCTTCAGGCCGCCTTCTTCAAGCACGCCCTTCATCAGCTCATCCGACGGGTCGATCATGTAGGCGTGGTCCATCTGGTTGATGAGCGGACGCATGGCCTGACTCAAGAGGGTGTAGTCGATCACCATTCCGCGCTCATCAGGCGAGCCTGAGACACTGATGCAGGCGCGGTAGGAGTGGCCGTGGATGTTCTGGCAGCCTTCCGTGTGATAGGGCAGGCGATGCCCCATCTCCCACGCAAACTCTTTGGAAATCGTGACCGTCATGGAGTCCGCCTCATTTTGGCGGAAGAGGCGGCTCTAGTGGACCAAGGACCTGAACCACGCTTCCGTATAGCGCTCATCCAGGCTCTTGTAAAAGAGGATCGTCTGGGCGCACTTCATCTTGAGGCGCGGGTACGAATCAACCGCCACCCAGAACCGGCTGCTGCCCGAAAAGAGCCCCTCGGCCATCATATTGAAGTCCTCCTCCACACTGGCCGTTGCGTACTGGGCGAGAAACCCAAGTTCGTGATAGGCGCGCTGGTATTCCGTGGAAGCAGTGCCGTCGCGCAGGGCGTCGGTGCCGTTGGAGCGATAGAGCCCGCCCGGCGCATTGCAGGCGATCCACGATGGCTCGTCAAACTTGCCCGCGTAGTTCCTCAGCAAGATGCTGGAGAATTCGTGGTGGAAGGATTCTTCCAGAAAGTCATCGGTGAATCCATTGCGCTGACCGCGGTTGGCCAGATAGATGGCGTCCTGCGAATTGGTGCCTCCGTAGGGAAGGCCGTAAAAGCGCAGCTCGCCAACAAAGTAGACGCCCTTGAGGTTGCGCTGGATCAGGCGTGGCGGATACTTCTGGATGGCCCTCTGAGCGGCGGCCAAGCTTCGGCTGACCTCCTGCTCCGGCAGCGGCGCTGCCTGTGCCCGGATCGGCTTTTGCTGCCATTCCAAGGGGAAGATGTTGGAGCCTCCGGCCACATGTACGGGGACAGCAAGGACTGAATCAGCCCCGACCGATGCCGCCGCGAATATAGCCGCGCCCCATGTGAGTGCCCGAACCCTCATGCCCGCTGTATCTATCTTCGGGAAAGGACCGTGCCAAAGTCCACTTCTGGACAATAAACCAGCAGCTTTACCGGGCTATTCCCACTCGATGGTTGCGGGGGGCTTGGAGCTGAGATCGTACAGCACGCGGTTCACGCCATCCACCTCGTTGGTGATGCGGTTGGAGACGTGCTCCAGAAACTCGAAAGTGAAGGGGAAGGCGGAGGCGGTCATCGCGTCCTCGCTCTGGATCGCACGCAGAACGATGGGCTGCTGGTAGGTGCGCTCGTCGCCCATCACGCCGACGCTTCGCACATCGAGCAGGGCCGCATACGACTGCCAGATGCCCTGGCGGTGCAGTCCGTGGTTGCGGATCTCCTCCAGGAAGATCGCGTCGGCTTCCTGAGTGATCGCGACGCGCTCGGCAGTGACTTCTCCCAGAACGCGCACCGCGAGGCCGGGGCCGGGGAATGGCTCCCGCTCGACGATCTCTTCCGGCAGGCCAAGCTCTCGCCCGACCGCGCGGACCTCGTCCTTGAAGAGCCAGCGGAACGGCTCCATCACCTTCATCTTCATCCAATCCGGCAGGCCGCCGACGTTGTGGTGGGTCTTGATGGTGGAGGCCGTATCCGAACCGCTCTCGATCACGTCGGGGTAGAGCGTTCCTTGAGCGAGAAAGTCGCAGTCCTCCATCTCCGAGCTGTGCTCTTCGAAGCAGGCGACGAATTCGTTGCCGATGATCTTGCGCTTCTGCTCGGGATCGGTGACGCCCTTCAGCTTCGCCAGGAAGCGATCCTTCGCCTCGATGAAGATGAGTTCGGGCTTGAAGGTTTCGGTGAAGGTCTTGACCACCTGCTCGGCTTCGCCCTTGCGAAGCAGGCCGTGGTCGACAAAAACGCAGACCAGGTTATGGCCGATGGCCCGCTCGATGAGCGCTGCGGCCACCGAGCTGTCCACGCCGCCGCTGACGGCGCACAGAACCTTGCCGTCGCCGACCATCTGCTGAATCTTCTCGATGGATTCTTCGATAAAGTTGCGGGTCGTCCAATCGCCGCGCAGCTTGGCGTGGTCGAAAAGGAAGGAGTGGAGCACCTTGCGGCCGTCCGGCGTGTGGCTGACTTCGGGATGGAACTGCACGCCAAAGAAGCCTCGGCTGGAATCCTGGAAGGCGGCAATGGGGCAGGAGGTCGTGCGGGCCGTAACTTCGAAGCCCGGAGGAGCCGCCATCACCTGGTCGCCATGCGACATCCAGACCTTGGGATCGACCAGCTTCGAAGCCAGCGAGCCCGGCGCGGTGGCCTCGACAGTGCGGCGGCCGTACTCGCGGTCGGTTGCCTTGCGGACCTCGCCGCCCAGCTTGTGCGCCATCAATTGATGGCCGTAGCAGATCGCCAGGGTAGGGATGGT
Organism: uncultured Fimbriimonadaceae bacterium; assembly: GCA_965652385.1. Taxonomy (GTDB): domain Bacteria; phylum Armatimonadota; class Fimbriimonadia; order Fimbriimonadales; family Fimbriimonadaceae; genus JBGSIR01. Next base: position 646,781 of record CBFGUV010000001.1, on the reverse strand, counting down.
TTCGACCAGGGAGAAATCGAAATCGGGGGCGCCTTCGGCAAGCACCGATTTGGGTCCGCCGCTCAGGATGACGGCAGCGGGCTGCCGCTCCTTGATGAATTCCGCCGCCTTGGTCCAGGGCACCATCTCGCTGTAGACGCCCTGCTCTCGGACCCGCCGAACAATGAGCTGGGTGTACTGGCCGCCAAAGTCGACGACCGCAACGAGTTGATGCTTCATAGGCAGATTATGTCAATGAGACGGATCGCGGCCTAAGCCTGATTCTGGACCTACCGGGCATAACGTGGGGATTCCTTTGGCTCTGCGCCGATCTTGAAAGGCGCATAATCTTCCATCTCGATGTCTTCCCACGACCGCGCCCTCGTTGAACTCGCCGACCGTACTCCGCCCCATAACCTGGATGCGGAGATGGCCGTGCTGGGCTCGATGATGGTGAGCACGCGGGCCGTGGACGAAGTGGTGACCGCGCTCAAGGGCGAAGATTTTTACAGCCCAGCGCACCAAGAGGTCTTCCACGCCATCTGCCAGCTTCACGCCACGGGCAAAGCGCCGGACCTGGTCACCGTCACCGACGAGCTGAACCGGCGGGAAACTCTGGAGCGCGTCGGCGGCACCGCCGCCCTCATCAGCATCATCGAGAGCGTCCCGACCGCTGCGAACGCCGAAGCCTATGCCGAAGTCGTCCGCGACTACGCCACCCTCCGCAACCTGGAGATGGCGGGGCAGGAGATCGTCAAGATCGTCCGCGACCCGGATACGGACATCACCGACAAGCTCAACCTGGCGCAGGACGCGATCTATAAGGCGGGCCAGCATCGCCTGGGCAGCGAATTCCAGAGCGTCGGCGATCTGGCCATGCGGTTCTTTGAGAAGGTGGACCGTCTCATGGAGACTGGCGAACCGATCCAGGGCCTGCTGACCGGCAACCCGGACCTGGACGACATGAACCACGGCTTCTTCCCGGGGGAGCTGACCATCCTCGCCGCCCGTCCCGCCATGGGAAAGACCTCGATGGCGATGAGTTTTGCCCTGGCCGCCGCACGGAAGTCGGCGGGCAAGGTGGCGTTCTTCAGCCTGGAAATGAGCGGCGAACAGCTGGTCCGCCGTCTTATGGCCGTGGAGAGCCGCGTCTCGATGGGCCGCCTCTCCGGCAGCAACAAGATCGAGGAAGAGGATTACCAGAAGCTGGTCGATGCCTGCGAAACCCTGTACGGGATGCAGGTCTACATCGACGATACGAGCGACTTGACCCCCGCGCAGCTGCGCGCCAAGTGCCGCCGACTGAATGCCGAAGGCGATCTTCAGTTGGTGGTGGTGGACTACCTTCAGCTCATGCGCTCCGGGCTCCGCACGGAGAATCGCAACACTGAAATCAGCGAAATCGCCCGGGGCCTAAAGCGTGTGGCGAAGGACCTCGGGCTCCCGGTCATCGCGCTAAGCCAGGTGAACCGAGCCGTCGAATCCCGCGAGAACAAGCGTCCGATGCTGAGCGACCTGCGGGAATCGGGCTCCATCGAGGCGGAGGCCGACCTGGTCATGTTCCTTTACCGAGACCGCTACTACAAGCGGCGCGAGCAGGGCATGGACGAGCAGGAGGGCGAAGCGCCGAATGAGGTCGCCGAGCTGATCATCGCGAAGCACCGAAACGGCCCCGTGGGCATGGTCATGTACGCCTTTGAGCCATCCTTCACCCGGTTCAGCGCTCTGGATGACCAGGGCAAGCAGGATTACCTTGAGTCGCTGCGCGGCGGCGGCTACGAAGACTAGACGGCGCGGCAGATCTGCGCCAATCCGAGCACCAGCTGCTCCAGCGTTTCGCGTGTGCTGTAGCTTGGCTTGAGCCCCTTGATCCGCGCATCAGCGTCGCCGATCTCGTGCAGGCACGCGCCGATCTGCTCGAAGCTCAGCCGCTTGGCCGAAGTCATCAAAGCCTGCTTCTGCCGCGGCCACATCTTGGCGATGGAGGGGTTGGCGGGCATCTGCGCCTGCGCTTCTCGGGAAGGGCGGTCAAGATTCGACTTGGTCTCGATGCAGAGCCGGGCGATCCAGATGAGCCGAAACTGCCGCTGAAACATGGGGAAGACCCGCGAGAACGCCTCGCCTTCGGCCTTGGGATGCTGTGCCAGCAGCCGCTGCAGATGTCCCAGCGCCTCGCCGCCCCGACCCTGAGCCACCGCATCGACCAGAGAGAAGATGCTGTATGCGATATCGGGCATCACCAGCGCGTCGATCTCTTCGGTGCGGATTGAGCGGCTGTCGATGGTGAAGGCGAAGAGCTTGTCCAGCTCGTCCATCGCCTGCCGTTCCCGGCCTCCCACACGCTCGGAAAGGTGTTCGGCGGCGGACCGGGAAATCTTGTAGCCCTCCTCCTGGCAGCGGACGCCGATGGCCTTCACCGTAGAGGCGGGATCGGTCTTCATCTCCAGGGCAATTCCACCGGCCAGATCGACCAGCCGCGCCCACTTCTTGACCACGGTTTCGGTTCGGCTGGCTTTGGCGGCATCGCCGCCTTCATCGTCCTGAACCAGAATCAGCAGGGCGGTTTCGGGGAGACCCGCCGACTGTTCCGCGAAGATGTGTCCCTTCTTGATGGGAGTGCCGGACCAGGCGTCGGCGGGATCGAGCCGCCCCAGGTTACGCACAACGACGGTGCGCCGGTCGGCCAGAAAGGGAGGGGTGCCGGCCATGCCGAGCCACTCCAGCGGACTCTTCTGGTCGGCGGGAAATGACTCTAGATCAAGGTCGTCGGGCTGGAGTCCGGCTGCCTTCAGCAGTTCTGAAAGCGCCGATCTCCGCTGTCCGTCGTCCGGCCCGTGGATCAAGATGAGTCGGTTCTGGACGGCTTTTTCTGCGTTCAGCTTCATTGAGCGGGACGCGACTCCTTGCCGCTCTTCTTGAGGGTGGAGAGGAATTCCGACACGCGCCTGCCCAGCTCACGCACTTCCTGGCCGCTCATCTCCTCGCGGCCAAACATGGCCCGCTCGAAGTCTTTAGTGATCAGGGCCGCGCCCTCAACGCAGGCTCCGAGCTGAGTCTGATGTATCTGGACAAATTCGCTGGTGGTTTGGCTGAATCGCTTGGGCGAACGCAGAAATCGCTCCATGCCGGTCACAAAGCGGCTGTGATGCCGCAGAAGCTCTCCCTGCACGATGGAGCCCGACTTGACGAACTGCCGCAGGCCGCCGATCAGATAGAGCAGAACCGCAAGGCCCGCCAAAGCCCCTGCGCCATAGACCAGTGCGGTGCGGAACCAGGGCTCATCGATCAGGCGGGTGACCTCTCTCGGCACATCGCCCACGCCTGCACCGGGAACCTGCGGCGCGCCATCTGTGGCGTCGAACTTCACCCAGCCGAGACCCTCAAAGTAGATCTCGCACCAGGCGTGGTAATCCTTCTCGCGCACCACGCGGTATCCATCCGGCCCGACCTCCTGATCGTTCACCAGATAGCCCAGGGTGTACTGGGCAGGCAGGCCCGCGGCTCGGGCAAGGACGGTCATCGCACTGGCAAAGAGGTCGCAGTAGCCTTCTTGGGATCGGTCGAGGAAAAAGAGCACCGGGTCGGCGTCGGTCGGGACGGCGGGCGCGTTGAGATTGTAGCGGCAGGTCCCCTCGATGTACCGCTTGATCATCATCGCCTTCTCGTAGTCGCTCTCCGCTCCAGCGGTGATTTCCTGCGCCCGTGCCATCAGCTGCGCGGGAATCTCTCCCGTGTCGTTGTAGATCTGCCGCAGCGGCTGGAAGGTGTCGGGCAGCGCGCTTTCCCGATCTTCCATGTCGGTCGGCTCGGGCGTGATGGCGACGGCCTTGAGGACTGCATCCTTGCGCAGTGTTCCCGCCGTGAGCGCCTGGCCGGTGCTGGAGAAGGTGATTCCGGTCTGCGGCTCCATCACTTCGATGATCGGACCCGGGGAAGGCATGGGGCCGGCCGGGAGAAATTCGATCAGCTTGATTTCGAAGGTCGTGGTTTCGGTGGCGTCGATGGGGAGAGCCGGGGGAACGCCCTCGGGCCAGCCCATCACGCCCCCATTGGGGCCGATCTCGGTCCGATAGTCGTCCATCGAGCGCCGTTCGGCCAGAACGGTGCCCTGGACATCCGGCGTGATGCTCGCCCAGCCGGAGCCGTTGTAGGTTGCGAAACTCGAGGTCTTGAAGTAGTGCGGCAGGCCATCGACCTGCACCTTCATCACCGGATCTTCCGATACTTCCAGCGGTCCGCGGCCCACCCGGTAGCGGTCCTGAATCTCGTTGGGGCTGGTGTTGCGGCGCGGAGGCGTGACCGGGCGGAAGTTGACCCGCACCGCGCCCGCGACCGGCTGAACCGTCGCCTGGATCACCGGCGCGCCGATCAGCGAGAGCAGGACGATGCTCATGGCCGAAGCCAGGGCCCATTCGGGGCCGGCCATCCACTTCCAGGCACCGCCCTTGAGCAGACGCAGGTCGGTGGCCCCGACCTTCGCCGCACGCTCGATCATTCCGCGTTGGTGGACGCGGGCGTAGAGGACCGCCGAGAAGACGATGTAGATGAAGAAGAACATCACCGCATAGCGGTAGTTGTCAAAGACGCCGAGCAGGCCAAAGAGGGCCAGGCTGGGAATGTTCAGGAACAGAAGGGTCTGATCCCGCCACGCAAAGAGGCCGCCCGTAAGCAGCATCCAGCAAAGATAGGTGGTGGTCAGGGAAGTCGGATCAAACTCAAAGCCCTCACCGGGAATGATCTGGTTGAGGCTCTGCACATTGATGAAGCAGAAGATCGCGACAAGGCAGTACAGCCAGGCGTCGGCGACAATCAGCTTGGTCTTTGAGAGAACGCGAGAGATTCCGTAGCCCAGCAGAGTGCAGAAGAAGATGCCGACGACAAAGAACTGTGCGGCGGGCAGGTTGCTCAGGCTGATGCACCCGCACCAGGCGGCCATTGCCGCGCCGCCTGCGGCCAGCAGATGATCCAGAAAACTGCGTTCAGGCTTCCACTTCATCCAATGCGCTCCACTTTGGGCATCATCACGACCTGCGCGCCCGCCTGCTCAAGCCGGGCCACATAGCTGAGGTCGCTCGCCGGAGAATGCTTGTAGGCGGCGCTGCCTTCCACAAAATCACCTGCGTTGTAGATCAGGCAGACCGCCCGCTTCTCGTGCAGGGCCGAAATCGCATCCGGCAGGTCCGGGTCTTGCGCGATTAGGAAGAGAACCAGCGTATCGCCGGGGCGGAAGCTGCGCTCCAGGCTCAGCACTTCCTGGCTGATTGAAAGCTGGGAGTCCGCCTGGATGTCGGTCAGAGCCTCGCGAATCTCGCGCTGGCGGCTCTCCGGGTGCTCGCCCAGCCGGGCAAAGTCCTCCATCTGCGGGAAAAGCAGCTCCACGTTGCGCTTGAGATTTTCGGAGGCCAGGAAGAGGGCATGACCGCACATCGCTTCGAAGCTCGAGGTCTTATCGGAGAAGGCATCGGTGGTCGAGGTCCGCTGGAGCATCAGCATCAGCGTCACCCCGGAGCCCGTCTCGAACTCCTTGACCATCATCTTGTTGGTCCGGGCGCTCGATTTCCAATCGATGAACCGCAGCGGGTCGCCGGATACATATTCGCGCACGCCGCGGGGTTCGAGCCCGGCGCCCTGCATGCGTCCGCTGTCAAGGTCCGTCGCTCCCCAGCCCTTGAGCGGGTCGATCTCCACGAAGACGGGAATCGGGGCGGGGAAGACGGTGATCGTGACCGGCTCGGTGGTGTACGTCTTGGAGAGGCTCGCCAGACCAAGCGCGTCGGTGCCTACCACCGTCAGCCGCGCCCAGGTGTACCGCCCCCGCCGCATCGGCTTGAAGTGGTAGCGGGTCTGGATCGGCTGGTCGTAGGAAGGGGCGACCGGAAGGCTGAGCTCCCAATCCACCGGACGCATGGACTGAGGCAGCGCGTCCTCGATGGCGACCAGCGGACGCTTCAACCGACGCTCGCTCCACACCGTAACCTGCACAGCCACCTTCTCGCCCACCCGCACGGCCGGCGGAACATAGCGTTCAAACCGCAGACCGCGGACGGCAAGCCATGCCTGGAGGCGGGACGCGCCATAGGTGGCGATGACCGCTGTCGCCATATAGAACAGCGGCGGCGAGTTGACGGCAATGGCCATGATCCCCAAAAAGATTGAGGACACCACCAGAGCGATCGCTGCGTATCTGTTCACTGAGCGGAAGTCGGAACTGGAGCCGGAACGGCCTCAAGAATCTGGTTGATGATGTCCGGGCCGGTGAGGCCGCGGGCGCGCACTTCGCCTCGGACGATGACGCGGTGGCCGAGGATCAGCGGCGCGGACTCCTTCACGTCGTCGGGCCGCACATAGTCTTCGCCCGCCATCGCGGCCTTCGCCTGAGCCGCTGCCATCAGGTACAGCGAGCCGCGCGGGGAGGAACCGAGCATCAACTGGCTGTTTTCGCGGGTGGCCCGCACCACGTCCACGATGTAATCGCGGATGGATTGGTGAATGTAGACCTCGCGGACGCCCCGCTGGGCCTCGATCAACTGCTCCAGGGAGACCGCAGGCTTCATATTGTCGATGGGGTGGCTGGTCTGCTGGCCGGTGATCACCGCCATCTCGGCATCCCGATCCGGGTAGCCGAGGGAGACCCGGGCGAAAAAGCGGTCAAGCTGGGCTTCCGGCAGAGGATAGGTGCCCGTCATTTCGATGTTGTTCTGCGTGGCCAGAACAAAGAAGGGCTGGGGAAGCATGCGGCTGTGGCCGTCGGCGGTCACCTGGCTCTCTTCCATCGCCTCCAGCAGCGCCGACTGCGTCTTTGGCGTGGCTCGGTTCACTTCGTCGACCAGCACGACGTTGGCAAAGAGAGGGCCGGGGCGAAACTCGAAGTCTGACTTGCCCTGCACGAAGACCGATGTGCCCGTGATATCGCTGGGCAGCAGGTCCGGCGTGAACTGGATTCGGCTGAACTTGCCGCCGATGGAGATGGCCAGCGCCTTGGCCAGGGTCGTCTTGCCGACGCCCGGCACGTCTTCGATGAGCAGGTGCCCTCCGCACAGCAGAGCGAGGATCGAATTGTTGATCGTGTCCTCTTTGCCGATGATGACTTGGTTCAATTCAGCCGCGATTGCGGCCGCGATGCTCTGTATTTCTTTTGAATTCAATGCAGTGAGTCCCCCGAATCAACTCCGTTATTATGCCTATTACGGCCATCCAATGCCCCGATACACCAGCGGTCGGCGTAAAGGGCCGTTTGGCTTCGCAATGCTTGAAGCCGCCCCATAATTCCAGCCAAGCGGATGAGTAGTCAGCGCTGTGTAGTTGGAGTGGATTTAGGGGGCACAAACGTTCGCGCTCAGGCTCTTTTTGCCGACGGAACGCCCGCCGGGCCCCGAATCCAGAGCCCCTCGGAGGCTCAGGACGGCAGCAAGGCGATCTTTGAAGCTGTCAGCCAGGCGATCCTCAACGCCGTCCACGCGGCGGACGTCAGGCCCGAAGCGGTGGGAATGGCGATCCCCGGCCATGTGGACAACGACCGCGGTGTCGTCATCTGGTCCCCCAACTTTGGCGAGTATCGCCAGGGTGTCTTCTATTCCTGGCGGGATGTCGAATTCAGATCGGAGGTCGAGAAGAGCGTCGATCTCCCCATCCTCATCGGCAACGACGCCAACTGCGCCGCGCTGGGCGAATACATGTTCGGCTCGGGCAAGGGCAGCGCGTCGGCCTTTGTGCTTCTCACCCTCGGCACGGGAGTGGGCGGCGGCGTCGTGCTTTCGCCGCAGAGCGTTATGGGCAAGGCGGAGGGGCCTCTCCTCCTGCTGGGCGGCAACAAGGGCGGAGCGGAGCTTGGGCATACGCTGATCCGGCAGGGCGGCCTTGACTGCAACGCAGGCTCCTACGGCGCGCTTGAAGCCTATTGCCAGCGCGATTCCATCGTCAAGCGGGCCATCCATCGCCTGCGGCGAGGCCGGGAGTCGATGCTGTGGCAGATGATTGAAGACGACCTGAGCCGCCTGACTCCCGAAGTGGTCAGCAAGGCCGCCGATCAAGGCGACGCGGTGGCGCAGGATATCTGGCGCGAGGTGGGCGTGGCGCTCGGAGCCGGAATCGGCAGCCTCATCAACGTCTTTGCGCCGGAAGTCTTCGCCATTGGCGGACAGATCGCAAAAGCTGGAAAATGGCTTATGGAGCCCGCGAAGACCGAGGCGAGATACATCGCCATTCCGTCGCTGTACGACGCGGCCGAGATCGTGACGGCAGAGCACATTCAGGATGCGGGACTGCTGGGAGCGGCCGCGATGGCATTGGAGTCAAGAAAATGAGAATGAAGAAGGAAACAGAAGAGATTTCTGGAGGGCGCAATCTCTATCTCTACACCTTCGAAGAAGGCCCGGACGAGGACGGCGACACGCAGGAGCCGAAGGTAGACTCCGCGACGCCCCGACATACGCAGGAGCAGGATAACGAATGACCGAAGTGATCATGCCCAAGATGGGCGACGGTATGGAGGAGGGAACCCTCCTCAAATGGCTCAAAGAGGATGGCGACAAAGTCTCCTCCGGTGAAATCATCGGAGAGATTCAGACCGACAAAGCCACTCTTGAGCTGGAGTCCCCGGGCAAAGGCGTCCTGACCGGTTTTCTGATCAAGGAAGGCGAGACCGTTCCTGTAGGAAAGCCGATCGCGGCGATCCTCAAGGACGGCGAGAGCCTTCCCGAGAACTGGGGTTCTGGCGGCAATGGGGCAGCCAAGACCAAACCCAAGGAAGAGAAGGAAGCTCCGGCAGAAGAAAAGAAGTCCGAAGAGAAGGCAGAGCCCACGGCTGAGGAAAAGCCGGAAGAGACGGAGGAGAAGCAGGCCACCGACAGCCGCGTGAAGGCGTCTCCGCTCGCCCGCCGCATCGCCCGCGAAGAGGGCGTAGACCTCGCCAGCGTCGAAGGCAGCGGCCCTGGTGGACGCATCGTGGAGAAGGATGTGCGCGAAGCCATCGGCAAGCAGCCGAGCGCGCCGTCGGCAGCTCCCGCACCGCAGCTTCAGCCCAGTGGAGAAGACAAGAAGGTTTCGCTGAACCCGCTGCGCAAGATCACCGCAGAGCGCACGCAGCAGTCCAAGCAGCAAGCCCCGCACTTCTACGTCACCGTTGAAGTCGATCTGGAGAGCATCACCGAGATTCGGGAGATGTTCAAGGTCGAAGAGGGCGGCAAGATTTCCATCAACGACTTCGTCATCCGCGCCACGACCCTGGCCCTGCGCGATATGCCGGAGGTCAATGCCAGCTTTGGCGGCGACCACGTCCTGCAGCACGGCGGCATTCATGTCGGCATGGCGGTGGCGGTCGAGGACGGGCTGACCGTTCCGGTCATCCGCAATGCAGATCAGCTCACTCTGCGGCAGATCAATTCCGCCTCCAAGGACCTCGCCGGACGGGCGCGAGACAACAAGCTCAAGCTCGACGAGATGCAGGGAAGCACCTTCAGCATCAGCAACATGGGCATGCTGGACGTGGAGAACTTTGCGGCGATCATCAACGGCCCGAACGCGGGCATCATCGCTGTCGCCAGTTCCCGCCGGGTTCCGGTGGTGAACGAGAGCGACGAGCTTGAGATTCGCACCCGCATGAACATGACCGGCTCCTTCGACCATCGCGTCGTGGACGGCGCGGTCGGCGCGAAGTTCATGAACGTGGTCCGCGACTACCTGCAGAACCCGACCCGGCTTCTCAGCTAGTCACAATCAATCTCATCACGCCCATAGTATATACATCGGATATACTATGGGCGTGAAAGTTCATGTCTCCAAGTGGGGCAACAGCCTTGGTCTGCGAATCCCCGCCAAGCTGGCGCGCGAGTATTCGATCACCGATGGAAGCGAGCTTGAGGTCGTGGAGGAAGATGGCGCAATCATCCTTCGTCCATCGAAAAGCCCAAAGCCCTTCTCCCTGCATGAACTCGCGGCAAAGATCACCCCGCAGAATCGACACGACGAAACCGATTGGGAGTCCCCTGTCGGGCGAGAGGAGTGGTGATGGCCCGCTATGTGCCGGAAGCAGGCGATCTGGTATGGCTGGATTTTGATCCACAGGCGGGCCGTGAGCAGTCCGGGCGGCGTCCCGCGCTCATCCTGACCAGCCAGGTTTACAACCAAGCCTCAGAACTCTGCCTCGCCTGCCCGGTCACCTCCCATGTCAAAGGCTATCCCTTTGAAGTTCGGCTATCGGAAGACCAGTCCATTGAAGGCGTGATCCTTGCCGATCACATCAAGTCGCTGGATTGGAAACGGCGGAAAGCCAAGCTGATTGAAAAGGTGGAGGACGATGCTCTGCTCGAAGTGCGCGGCAAGATCGCCGCACTCATGGACCTAACCCCTTAGCCGCCAAGGTTGAAGGCAGCCAGGGCTTCCAAATGGGGGCCCTGGCTGTCTGCTACTGACCGCATCAAAAAGATCCGGTCTACGGTCCAGTCGCCGAATTCGGCATCCTTCACCACCCGCAACGCTCGGCCAAGGCCGGTTCGCGACTTTTCGTCGGGAGTGCGCAGTCGGCCAAGCTCGACGCCGTTCATTGCATTTGCCGGCTGGGGCGGCGCTTTTAGGCTGAAGGTGTTGGCAATCTGCTCGGCGTTCACTCTGCCATCGGTTATGGCCGCAAAGAGATCGCGGGGCTGGATAGCGTTGGGGTGGGCGGCAACGCCCTGGAGACGCAGGAGGAAGGGCGCAAACGCGCCGGAAGTCTCCTGCGTCTCCAGCTTGACCTGCTCGATCTGCATCGGCCGCAGCTCGCCGAGATGAACCAGATGGATCGCCAGTTCGCCGGGCGGCGTCACCTTGAACCCATTCGGCGCGCCGCGCCGCCGCATTTCCTGCTGAGTGCGGGCGATGTTCTCCTTCACGCCCTGCGGAAGCTCAATCGACAAAAAGCAGCGGCTCAGCGCATCCATAGAACCCTCTGATTGAGATTTTAGGGCAAGGGTTCGAGTTCGGCGGTGAAATGCCGCAAAAACGGCGCCTGTTTGGTGATCCGAAGCCCCTTCTTGCTCTCCCGGTCGGCATGAAGCTGCTCAAAGACTTCGAGCATGTAGTTCACATGCGCCTGGGTGTAGACGCGCCGGGGCATCGCCAGGCGCACCAGCTCCCGGTCCGCCGGATGCTCGACTCCTTCGCGGTTGCGGCCAAACATGAGTGTGCCGATCTCCACGCCGCGAATCCCGCCCTCCAGGTACAGATCGCACACCAGCCGCTGGCCGGGCATCTCGACCGGGGGAATGTGGGGATAGAAGGCCTTCGCATCGATATAGACCGCATGACCGCCCGGAGGGCGAACGGTGCTGATGCCTCGGTCGCGCAGACCGTCGGCAAAGTAGCGGACCGTGGCGAGACGGTACTCCAGGTAGTCCTCGTTCAGAACCTCTTCCAAACCCACCGCCAGCGCCGCCAAATCGCGCCCGGCCAAGCCGCCGTAGGTGGGGAAGCCTTCCGTCAGAATGAGCATGTTGCGCGCCTGCCCGGCAAGCTCATCATCATTCATCGCGAGGAAGCCGCCGATGTTGCCGAAGCCATCCTTCTTCAGCGACATCGTCGCGCCATCGGCATAAGAGAACATCTCCTGCGCGATCTCAAGCGGCGACTTGTCGGCATATCCCGGCTCCCGAGTCTTGATGAAATAGGCGTTCTCGGCAAAGCGGCACGCATCGATGAAGAACGGGATGCCCCGCTCGCGGTAGAGCGCGGACACGGCGCGGATGTTCTCCATAGAGACCGGCTGGCCGCCGCCGGTGTTGTTGGTGACGGTCACCATTCCGAAGGGCACGCTGCCTTCGTTCTCATCGAGCCAGGCCCGCAGACGTTCGGTGTCGATATTGCCCTTGAAGGGATGCTCCGACTCAAACTTGCGGCCTTCCTCGATCACGAGATCGACGGCCTCCGCCCCGGTGAATTCCACATTGGCGCGGGTGGTGTCAAAGTGGTTGTTGTTCGGCACGGCTTTGCCGGGGCCGCACATGAGGCTGCAGAGGATCTTTTCCGCGGCCCGTCCCTGGTGGGTGGGGATGACGTGTTTGAACCCGAAAATCTTGCGAATCACCGACTCAAACTGCCGGAAACTGGTCGATCCGGCATAGCTTTCGTCGCCCGTCATCAACGCGCCCCACTGGGCGGCGGACATGGCGCTGGTGCCGCTGTCGGTCAGCAGATCGATCAGGACATTCTCGGCGTCGATGAGAAAGACATTCCAGCGGGCCTCCTCCAGCACGCGCTGACGCTCTTCGCGGGTGGTGCGTCGAATCGGCTCGACAACCTTTACGCGAAAAGGCTCGATAATCTCGGGCATGGCCCAATCTTAGCAGGGAGCGGAGGGCCGCTATTTGATGGTCTTCATCAACTCAGACGTTAGCCCGCTGCCGTGGTCGATCTTCACATGAACTTTGAGGACAATCCCCGTTTCCGGGTCGATCCAGATGGTCATTGGTCCATCGGTGGTGCCGCCCTCGACGGGCATCGGTCCGTATTCAAGCTTCAGCGATTCTCGGCCATCCAGCTCTTCAACAGCGGCGAACTTGGCGGGAATCTTCTGCTCACCGGTGTTCTTCATCTCAATCGTCGCCTGCCAGCTATCTCCCACGCGAACCGGGGATTCGGGGAAGTCTGAACCCGGCTTGGTGATGTTGAGATAGGCCGCCGAAGCCTCGTCAAGCTCGGTGTGCATCAGGGCATCCGTGGTCATGCGCACGGGGGTGTTCAGCCGCGTCTTGAATCGCTCAAGACCATCCGCCTTGAAGTAGGAGCCCGTGAGGTTACTCTTGCTCACCGACATCCTCTCCTCGATCATAAAGCTGTCGCCATCCTTCTTGGATGTGGTGATCTGCTCGCCCTCGATGGTGATCTTGCTGTCGCTTTCGGCATGCGCCAGGCTCAGCGACATGTCGTAGCGGGATTCGTGGGTGTCGCCGGGGTTGTAGCGAATGGTATAGGCTTCGCCCTGGGGAGTCTCCGGAGTCAGCCCGACTTCGCCATCCGGCTGCTTTGTCTTGGTTCCTTCCGTGGTTTTATCCGGCCCGCAGGAAGCGGCCAGAAGCGCCGAAAAAGCCAGCGCACTGAGTACGATCCATCGTTTCATAGCCTTACTACTGCCCTCCGTGGCAGTGGGATTCCTTTTAGATTATGCCCTGGAGGAGCAGAGGACCGACCGCAATTCTTCCGCGCGATCGATGGGAACCAGCGAAACGAGCATGTCCCCGGCCCGCAGTTCGGTGTCGCCATTGACGGGCATTCCCGCCCCTTCGCGCCATAGATAGACCAGGTAAGCGCCCTGCGGCAGCGAGAGGTCGCGCACCGACTTTCCGACCAGCTGTGAGCGGGAAGAGATGATGCTCTCGACCACTTCGACATGACCCTGGTGGAGCGCTCCGACGGGAACGAGGTCGTTGCCGCCGATCTGCTGCTCCAACAGACTGTAGATGATGCCTGTAGCGCTGACGGTGTCGTCGATGCCGAGTTCGCGGAAGATCTCCTCATGGCTCGGGTCGTTGACTCGGGCGAGAACCCGCTTGACCTTCCAGACTTCTTTGGCCAACTGGCAGACGATCAGATTGTCTTCGTCTTCGCCGGTGACCGCGACCACGACATCGGCGCGGTTGAATCCCGCCGCCTTCTGCACGGCCAGGTCGCAACCATCGCCGTGCATCACGTTCTGGCGGCCCATCAGGTCGGCCAGGCGACGTGCATGGGTGGAGTCCTTCTCGAGCATGAGGATCTCCTGGTCGCGCGCGATGAGGCGCTTTGCAAGCTGAATGCCGACGTTTCCGCCGCCTACAAGAATCAGATACATGCTAAAGCTCCAGCTCCGGAATAAGGACGTTGTACTGGTCTACGGGCTTGTACTCATTGCCCAGCAGCCAGTCGGCGCACATGCCCGCCAAGATGGCGCTGGCATTGATGCAGAAGAGGCCGAGCTTTCGATACGCTTCGCTGCGCTGCGGGTCGGCGACCTTGACGGCCACCTTCTTGACCCCGTACTTGCGCTGAACGATCTGCGCCGCCATCAGGTTGGTGTTGTCTCCGCGGGTGACGGCAAAGAAGACATCGGCATCTTCGATGCCGGCCTCCTCCATCACGTCCAGGTCAAGACCATTGCCGATGACAATACGGGCTCCGTGGTCTTCGCCGATGCGGCGGAGAGAATGAGGATTGCGCTCAATCACGCTGACTTCGTGTCCCAGCGAAGCGAGCTGAAGAGTCAGGGTGGCTCCGGTTCTACCGCAGCCTAATATGACGACCTTCATAGCGGGACGATCACTATACCTTTTGAGTCTTAAAGGCCCGGTCTATCTCGTCCTGAGTGAGGGGCTTGCGGTCCGACCGCACCAGATAGAAGGCCGCCGCGCCCTTGCCCGCCCACTGGCCCAGACGGGCAGTGAGCGTGCTCCAGCCCTGTTCCAAGATCACGCGGGAGAGGCGGTACGCCAATCCACGGCCCCGGGGAGCCCGCACTTCGAGCAACGCCGGTTCGCCGGGGATGAAGCTCCATTCAAAGACCTCCTGCACCCGCTGGGGGTCCTTGCCCATCTGCAGCATGTATTCATCCAGCGCAAGCTGACCGCCCGCAACCTTTCGGATCGCATCCTGAATCCGGATGAGAGTGCGATCTGAGACGGAACGTCCGCCCTGGCTGATGGTGAATTGGTCGATGGCCACCGGGTTCTCTCCGCTGGTGGTGCTGGCGCGGATGGTGGTCAGGCTGATGTCGTTTGCGTAGAGGACGCCCAAGATTTCGTTGAGCAGGCCCCGCCGGTCCGGCGCATAGGCAAAGAAATCGGTCACGCCAAGCCGACGGTACTGCTGCACATCAAAGACCAGCGCGCCCTCCCGGGCCTGCTGGACCAAGCCGTAGTGACGCGAGACCTCTGCCGCCGGCGTGCTGAGAATGAAGTGGGCAGGGAGGCTGTCGGCAAAGGCCTCCATGTCGGCCGCCTGCTCGCCGTGCTGTTTGGCGGCGAAGCGGAACCGGATGCGGGCCGAGCTTTCATCGACCACACCCTCGTCCTCTGCGCTGAGGATTGAAAGCGTTCGGGTGAACAGCTCCTGCAGCAGCGTCTCCTGCATCGGGGTCCAGGCTTCTTCTGAAACCGCTTTGATGTCGCAGCAGGTGAGGATGGTGAGGCACTTCAAGCGCTCAGGACTGTGCACCAGTTGGGCAAACTCCTTCGCCGTCTCGACGTTCATCACGTCCCTCATGCGGATGAATCGGGCCATGGCGAGATGCTCGCGCACCAGCCACATCACCAGCTGCCGGGTGGAGTCATAGAGT
Source organism: uncultured Fimbriimonadaceae bacterium (assembly GCA_965652385.1). Taxonomy (GTDB): domain Bacteria; phylum Armatimonadota; class Fimbriimonadia; order Fimbriimonadales; family Fimbriimonadaceae; genus JBGSIR01. The sequence continues at coordinate 631,522 of CBFGUV010000001.1, read as the reverse complement.
CCCCACCGGCGGGCCACCGCATCGGCGATCTCTGCGCCGACCTCGCTGTGCGGACGTTCGTGGTGCAGCTTGCCCGTGTCGTGCAGCAGGATGGCCAGGCAGAGCGGGCCGATCTCGATGAGCGACTCTTTGACTTCGGTGAGGAACGAGCCCTCCGGCAGGTTCTCCAGTTCGCGCATGGCGCGCAGGGTGTGCTCAAAGACGCTCCAGCGATGCAGGGGGTCGCGGGGCATCAGATGACGGCATTCGGCCAATTCCGGCAGCATGCGGTCCAGCAGCCCGCAACGGTCAAGAGCGCGCAGGGTCTCTTCGCCGCTTGAAAGGACCATCAGCGCATCGCTCGCCTTGACGTTTCGGCGCAGGGTGGGCAGAGTACGGGGCGGCTCAAGCCCAAGCTGAAGGCCCATCGCAACGCCGCTGCAGACCCGCCCTGTCTCGGCCCCGCGCCGGGCATACATTCGTCCTCCCTTCGTGCGGACGGCTCCATACAGATCGAACTCGGCCAGCCGCACACGTTCGCGGATGCGCTGCTCAAGCTGGTGCAGGTCGTAGGCCGCTTTGGAAATCTCTTCACCCAGCTCGAATGGATCGCGCTTCAAGACCTGAGCGATCTGCGCCCGCCGACGGACGCTGAGGCGGTCATTCTGCCTGCCCGTCAGCGCCTGCAGACAGCAGCGGATCTTGTGGATCTGGCCGAAGGCCCGGGGGCGCTCAAGACGATCTTGGTTGAGCAGCCGGGTGCACCAATCCGAGAAATGAAAGGCCCGAACGCCTCCGGCGCCATGCTTCATGTCGAGTTCAACCGCCAGCGGAGAATCGCCGTGATTGGCCAGTTCTCGGGCCCTTTCTTCAAACTTGGAGATGAGGAAGGCACCGGGCTGGATGGTGTGCCGGAGCCCTTCCAGCAGCTGCATCAGCAGATCAGAGCTGCCCCACACCAGCCGCGAATCGAGCAGGGTGGTCAGCGTCTTCGAGTCTGCTCCAGGCAGGTCGGAGAGAGGAAGGTATTGCAGGCTGATCGACACCTGGACCTCGGGAGCGACCTTGGAATGCAGAATCCGGTGCAGGCGCTTGGCCGCCTCTTCCGCAACGGGGTCGTTCGGTGTCGATGGGATGACGCAGAGGTCGAGGTCGGACCAGGGGCACAGCTCCTGACGGCCATAGCCGCCCACCGCAAGCACCGCCAATAACTGCGGCGGGCAGTCGACCTGCTCACAGGCACTGACAATCGCCTGGTCCGCCCACTGGCTCAGCTCTACGCTCCACGCGAGGGCGTCGGTTTCGGTCCAGATTGATTCAATCAGGTCGGTTCGACTGCGCATAAGACTATCCAAACCAGAAGTGCTGGTCGGCCTCCAAGAGAAGATGCCGCTCCAGCCAGATGCAGAACGGCGTGCAGACGACTGCCAGCACCGCAGCCGTAATCAGCGCCGTCACCGCAAGCCGCCGCAGGGCAGGAGCGACCATGTCCTCCGATGGCCGTCCATGCGCTGCCGCCACCGCCGGCACAAAGGCCAGCCAGACGAAGGCCAGGCCGATGAACGCCCCGAAGAGAGGATACGGCGTCAGCAGCGCCGGCCACTCAGCCTGCGGTGTGGCCCGCACCGCCTGGGCGGCGGTGGTCGCCGATGAGATCGCCGCCGCCAGGAGCAGCGCGCCAAACACTCCGCCCACGATCTGGTGGACAAAGTTCATCGCCTTGCGGCCCCAGCGGACGAAGAAGGGCTGATTGGTCGAGTCGAACCCGAAGGCGGCCAAGCTGAGCGCGGCCAGCAGGGAAGGCATGACCATCCTGGTCAGCACATAGATGACGACCGACACGCAGACGGCGGTGATCAGGCTGGTCTTTCCGCTGAGCGTCTCGACCAAGATCGGCGATCGCGCCCACAGAACCGCCACCGCCAAGACAAAGAGAAAGCAGAAGACGGTCAGCGTGAGCGAGCCGGGGGCGGTGGCAGAAAAGACGGTGAGCAGCCGCAGCTTCTTCCAGTAAGCCGTGCGGTCGAAGTCATCCACCAGGCGGGAAGATGTCTTGCCTGAGCTTGCCGCAACCAAACGTGCGGCAGCGTCGCGGCCATCCGCCGTGGTCTGGGCGCGAAACATCAGCTCGAAGCCCGGCTTGGCTTCGGCGAGCAGGGAACGGTTGCTGGCCTGCTCCAGAAAGATGGCCGCCATCGCCTCGGGCGTGGCGTCGTTGCGCCACTCGGCCAGAGCCGCATAGTGCCAGGCCATCTCGCGGCCATGCCGCGATCTGAGCTGAGAGATCGCTTCCAGCAGGTTATGCCGCTGGTAGTCGGTCCATCGCTGGCATTTGGAGGCCCGCTGAAGGGCGTCCTCCGCCTGAGCGCGGTTGCCGATCGCTTCCTGCCCCATCGCCTCAACATGGGGCCAAAAGGCGTTGCCGGGATCGCCCTGTCCCGCAGCCTGAGCGATCTCCGCCATCAGGCGATGATTGTCGAGGCTGACGGGCTGATGATTCGCCACAGCCTGAGCGTATCGCCGAAGCCATAGACCCGCCGAGATGCTGTCGGTGGGGTCGCCGATGGGGGCGCTGAGGTCGGTGGAAAGCTGAAGCGTCTCCAAGCTGACCGGGGGGCCGAAAGTGGTCATGCCTTGGCGCAGCTGCACACGCACTTGAGGCACGAGAAAGGGCAGGAAAAGCGCGGCGACAAGGGCTCCTAAGAGACCCCGCAGAGCCCAGCTCATTGCGGGAGGGGTGAGCTGCCTGTGTCGGAGTAGTTGACCTGCATATCCGCAGGCTTCTGCGCGGGAGTGCTGTCCGGGCCGAAGGAGAAGAGAAGCTGGTAGATCATCATAAAGGCGACCAGCGATGCGGCGGCACCCAAGAGAACCGGTAGCCAAAAGGCGCTGCTGCGGATGCCGTTCTCATGCCGCCACTGGCGGGTGACGGCTATCTCAAAGGCGGAGGTGCTTTCCGGCTCAATGACGCTCTCCCTGAGAGCAGCCAGAGCTTCGGACATGACGGGGTCGCTGTCCAGAAAGAGAGTCTGGACATCTTCTTCGTGCTCATGAAAATCGGGCCGTACTGGCGGCACCGGATTAAGACTCCTGCGTGGCCTCCTGCCACAGCTCACGGAATTTAGCCCGTGCGGAGTGGAGCCGGGATCGGACGGTGCCCACCGGCACATCCATGGCCTCGGCCACTTCGTCGTAGCTAAGCTGCTCCATCTCGCGAAGAACGAGGGTAAGCCGCAGATCGGGGCTGAGCTTTCGGAGAAGCTTCTCAACCAGCACCCGGGTCTCGATCTGCGAGCCCTGAGAGGGCTCGGTGCGTTCGATCATCGAAGGTTCAGGCTTGCGGGATCGCAGACGATCCATGCAGAGCCGAACGCAAATCTTGTAGAGGTAGCCGCCAAACGCCTTGTCATCGCGAAGGCGATGAATCTCGCGAAAGGCTTTGAGGAAGGCTTCCTGCGCCACATCTTCGGCCTCATGGCTATCCCGAAGCACGTTTGCGGCTGCTCTCAGAATCCTTCTGCGGTGCTTGGTGAGCAGCATATTCATCGCTGACTCATCACCCTGCCGCACCTTTGCGACCCAGCGCCTCTCTTCCTGCGCTGCTTCCCGTACGGAAGTGAACACCCTTAAATCCGCCATGGTATTGAATATTATGACTCATCAGGGCGCAAATAGTTTCCTGAGCGGAATATCTGGCGGCGGTAGACTCGCAGCATGATCCTGCCAGCGCCCGGCTGGCTCACCCCTGCCCCTGCTTCGCAAGACCCTCCCGCTGTCCAGAATCAGCAGGAGCAAGAGCAAGAGTACAGGCAGCAGACCGAGCTTTCCGGCGGTCTGCTCATTACCTACGACAATTGGAACTACGACGGCGACACCGGGGTGGTCGTCTTCGAAGGCAATGTCGTCGCCGAGCACCAATCCTCCAAGCTGGTCGCCTCCCGCCTTGAGCTGAACGAGAAGACCAAGACGGGCACCGCCATCGGCGGAGTCACCCTGACCGATCCAGAAGGCACCATCACCGCGGGCGTCATCGAGTTCGCCTGGTCAGACGGAGTGCTGAATGACCCTGAGAATGCGGAAGGCCACATGCTGACCGCCCGCGCCGAGCAGGCCGATATCCGGCTCGGCAATACAAGGCTCTACAGCGACTCCATCAAGGTCTTTACCGACCGATGGGAACTGGCTGGCGTGAAGGGCACGCTCTCCCGGGAGCAGAACCCCAGCTACTGGCTGGAGGCCGAGCGGGCCGTGATCTTTCCCGGCGACCGGGGCGTCGCCTACCGCCTGCATCTCCGCATCAAGGGCACGCGCATCGGCCCTCTTCCCAGCTTCAGCTTCAGCCTCAACCAGCGGCAGGAAGGGATGTCGATCCCCAGCGTCCGCAACGATAAGGAGAAGGGGCTGGGCGTGACATGGGACTACAACCGCGCCCTCACCGACCACTCGACGGCAAACATCTCCTTCTCCTCATTCAAAAGCTATCGTCCCAGCTACGGCGCGAGCTACGCCTATAGTCCGCTCACCAGCGACGCAACCTCCGCCCGCATCGCCCCCATCGGCGACATGGGCGAGCGGTTCGGCGACAACTGGTTCGACAACATCCGCACCCAGACATGGGCCGAGGAGGATGGCTACATGCGGCAGCGGCGGCTCACCTATGGAGTAGGGAGCTACTGGAACATCGGCACCGCCGTACGGCCGGACGGCACCGATGACGCTTCGAAGATGATCGAACTCGTCTACGAGACGGGTGGACCGATCCAGCAGTTCGGCACCTGGCTGCAGGGAAGGCTGCAGCGCATCCGCTCCACCCCTGACCAAGACTTCCGAAACCGCATCCTGATGCAGGGAGCCATCCAGGCTCCGGCGATCCCGCTGACCAACACGCTTGACTTCCGCACCCGCGCCGATATCTTCGGCACGCTGAGCGAAGAAGGCGTGTTCGGATTTGCCCGCATGCAGGCCGGCGTGGTCTGGAAGCCGAACACGAATGTCACCATGGGCGCGGCCTACGTCTTCAGCGGCCAGTCTGGCAAAGCCGACTTCGGCTTCGACCGGCTCCACTCGGCACACGCCTGGCATCTCCGCGCTGATTGGACCAGCGGGCCCTACACCGTGCGCGGCCTGGCCAAGCACGACCCAAATCTGGGCGGATGGTACGACTACGAATACGAAGTCGCACTCGTGGCCGAAGCATTCGAACCCTTTATCGTCTACCGCAAGGTCACGAGTGACTTCAGTTTCGGAATAAGATTCCGAATCGGCGACTTCGTTGATCGTTTGCGAAACCGGTCGAATTAGCCGTTAAGCGGCCTGCTTTTCAGCAGCCATTTTGCAGGCGACAACTCGGTCAAGCCGAATGTCCCCCAAGTCTGTGATCAAACAAGGCCCGTACAGCGGTACGAAATTAACGTCGTAAACCATTGTCGCAGCCTCGCAAACATCCCCATTACGATTTTTATACTTCACGTTGATGCTGTGCCCTATATATCCTTTTGCTTCTGATATGAGCATTTTTTGTGCCCCCACAACATTGAGGAAGAGCAGCATCCCAGCCAAACTTCCCCAAGTGCCTTATGCCGCATGTTAAGGGGCTAGGTGCTGGCATCCCTAACAGTTTCCACCGATCTCTGTACAATCACGAGCAATGGGCTGGTCGGTCTCTCAGGAAATCTGCCGCGATTTCGCGCGCTCGGCGCAGCTGGAATGGCTTCTCACCAACGGCATCGGCGGATACGCGATGGGCACCGTTTCCGGCGCAAACACCCGCCGCTATCACGGACACCTGATCGCCGCCACGAACCCGCCGACGGGCCGCGTGCAGCTGCTGGCCGCTCTCGAAGCCTATGCCGTCATCCGCGGCCGGGCGTACGGCATCTCGACCAACCAGTACAGCGGGGCGATCCATCCGCAGGGGTACATGCTGCTCAACTCATTTGCCGTGGGCGACCACGCCGAATGGGAGTTCGAGCTGCCCGGCACAGCGCTCAAGAAGCAGCTGGCCATCCACCAGGGCGAGAACGCCAGCACGATTCGCTATATCAACACCGGGGAAGAACAGCTCGAACTGAGCCTGCGGCCGCTGGTATGCCACAAGCCGCACCATGAAAACTTTGAAGCCAGCGACTACTACCCCGAGTTTCTGCTGCAGCCCGCCGACCGCACCGTGCTCTCGCACCGGGGCCAGACTCTGACTCTCTGCCACCCCCAAGCGCATGCAACGCCAAGCTCCGGCTGGTACTACCGCTTCGAGCATGTCCGCGAGGCGGAGCGCGGCCTGAACTCGCGCGATGATCTGTTCTGCCCCGTAGAGCTGACTTACACCCTGCCTCCGGGAGAAGCGGCGGTGATGACTGTTGCCCTGAACATGGATTCGGTCGAACCCTGGACGTTCGGCGAGATCACCACCTTGGAGTCGCCCCAGGATCAGCTGCACCGGGCCGCCAAGTACTTCATCGTCCGCACCGAAGACCGCAGCACGATCATGGCGGGCTACCCCTGGTTTGTGGATTGGGGCCGCGATGCCATGATCGCACTGCCCGGCCTCTGCCTTTACGGCGGCGATGTCGAAGCCGCCCAAGAGATCATCCGCTCCTACGCAAAGCACATGAACAAGGGGATCATCCCCAACTTCTTTGACGAAGAGACCGGCGAGCCGCGCTACAACAGCGCCGACGCCACCCTGTGGTTCGCCAATGCCATCTACCAATACCTCCAGAAGAACTGGACCCGCGAGTTCGCCATCGAGTGCCTTGCCTGGCTGAGGGAGTCCATCGAGTGGCATCACAAAGGCACCTGGCACGGCATCAAGGTCGATCCGACCGACGGGCTTCTCACGCAAGGCACCCACGACACGCAGCTCACCTGGATGGATGTGAAGATCGGCGACTGGGCGGCCACGCCCCGTCACGGCAAGCCGGTGGAGGTGAACGGCCTATGGGTCAATGCGCTCCGCATTGCGGAATGGCTGTGCGAACAGCTGGAGCAGGATGGCCTGGACTACAAGCTGAAGGCCGACCAGGCGGCCGCCAGCTTCAACAAGAAATTCTGGCGAGGCACCGCCCACCACTACCTGGACACAGTCGATCCCGATGACGGCTCGCTGCGCCCCAACCAGGTGATCGCGCTAAGCCTTCCGTTTTCCCCCGCAAAGAGAGACCAAGCCATTGCCGCCCTCGATGTGGTGGAAGACCAGCTGCTCACGCCGAAGGGGCTGCGCTCGCTCGGGCCGAAGGAGCCCGGCTATGTCGGGCGCTACGAGGGAACGCTCCAGGCCCGGGATGCCGCGTATCACCAGGGAACCGTGTGGCCCTGGCTCATCGGGCCTTATGTCGAGGCTATCCTCAAGTGGAAAAACGACCGCGAAGGGGCGCAGAAGATCGTGGATGCGGCCACCAGCCTGCTCTATGAAGGAGGCTTGGGAGGCGTCGCCGAGGTCTATGACGGCGACGGAAATCAGCGTCCGGACGGGTGTTTATGGCAGGCGTGGAGCACCGCAGAACTCATAAAGTCCTGGGGCATCCTGACTAACGGATCGCAATAAGTATAAAAATAGGGAACTCATGAAGCCACGTTTCGGTAAGTGAGAGTGGCTGCCAGGCACGGATCTACTCCAGCAGAGAGCAGACCTGTTTGGCAATAAAGCCGAGTTCTTCTCTCCAAACCGGCCCGCGATACGCGGACCGGCTATTTTTTTGCCCAAATGATGGGCTCCGGGACGGGCCGCTGATGCGTCACAATGAGAGAGCCCCCTCGCTTATGAGCAATCGCCCCTTCGTCCATCTCCATAACCACACCGAGTACAGCCTGCTCGACGGCGCCACTCGAATCAAGGATATGGTCGCTCTGGCAAAAGAGCAGGAGATGCCGGCGATGGCGATCACGGACCACGGGGTCATGTTCGGCGCGATGGAATTCTACTTCGCGTGCAAATCGGCGGGAATCAAGCCGATCATCGGCATGGAAGCCTATGTCTCCCCCCAGGGGATCGACTACAAGAGCGGACGGGAAGAGAAGAGCAGCTACCACCTTCTGCTGCTGGCGAAGAACGAAGAGGGATACAGGAACCTCTGCCGCCTCCACTCCATCGCCGCGCTGGACGGCTTCTACTACAAACCCCGGATCGACCACGAGATCCTGCGCGAGCATTCTGCCGGCCTCATCAGCTCCACCACCTGCCTGGGCAGCGAGGTCAACCAGGCGCTGCTGAGGGGCAACTACGAAGAGGCCCGAGAAATCGCGGCGATGTACCGCGACATCTTTGAAGAAGATTCCTTCTTCGTCGAGCTGCAGGACCACGGCATCGCCGAGCAGCAGACGGCCAACCAGGGACTGGTGAAGATCGCCAAGGACCTCAATCTGCCCCTGGTCACCACCAACGACATCCATTACCTCTGCAAGGAGGACACTGAACCCCACGACGTCCTGCTGTGCATCGGCACCGGCAAGCTGCTGAAGGATCAGGATCGGATGAAGTACGTCCCCGAGTTCTATGTGAAGAGCCGGGACGAGATGGCCGCAATTTTCCCCGACCACCCGGAAGCCATCGAGAACACCCTGATGATCGCCGAGAAGTGCGATCTGAACCTCCAGTCAGAGCGGGCGCTGATGCCCGAGCCGGAGATGCCGGAGGGCGAGACTCCGGCCACCTATCTGCGAAAACTGGCGGAAGAGGGGCTCAAGGATCGCATCCTCAAGCTGGACGACCAGGCTTGGGAGCGGCTCAACTACGAGCTGGACGTCATCAAGACCACCGAGTTCGACTCGTACTTCCTGCTGGTCCGCGAGTTTGCCCAGTTCACGCGCAAGCAGGGGATTCAGTTCGGCGTGCGGGGTTCGGCGGCGGGTTCGCTCGTCTCCTACTGCCTCGGCATCACCGACGTCGATCCGCTGGAATACGGTCTCACATTCGAGCGGTTCCTGAACCCCGAGCGCGTGACGATGCCGGACGTCGATATGGACTTCGAGGACGCCCGCCGCGACGAGATCATCCGTTGGGTTGGGGAGAAGTACGGCAAGGACCGCGTGGCGCAGATCGTCACCTTCGGAACGCTCGGCGCCAAGGCCGCCATCCGCGATGCCGCTCGCGTCATGGATTTTCCGCCAGCCGAAGCCGACCAGGTCGCCAAGGCGATCCCCAATGGACCGGGCTGGTCGATCTCGAAGGCCGAAGACCCCAAGACCGGAGAGACCGGAGAGTTCCGCCGCCTCATCGCCGAGAACGACCGCTTTCGGAAGCTGGTCGAGACGGCCAAGCGCATTGAGGGCATCTCGCGCCACTGCGGCGTCCACGCTGCGGGCGTGGTCATCTCAAACGAGCCGCTGCGCGACCTGGTGCCGCTCTACCGCGGCAACGATGGACAGGCGGTCACCGCGTACGAGATGGGCATTCTCGAGCAGATCGGGCTGCTCAAGATGGACTTCCTCGGGCTCTCGAACCTCACCGTGGTCGCCCGCACCATCGACAATGTCCGCGCCGGACTGCCGAAGGACGCCCTGCTCAGCGAGCATCCAGTGCTGGAGCACGGCATCCACGGCGTTCCGCTGGATGACCAGAAGGCTTACGATCTGCTCTCCCGCGGCGATACGGTCGGCGTTTTCCAGCTTGAATCGGCGGGAATGCGGCGCAACATCGTCGAGCTGAAGCCCCGCAGCGTCCGCGAGTTGGCGGCCATGGTCGCGCTCTACCGTCCCGGCCCGATGGCCGAGATTCCGAAGTTCATCGAATACAAGCACGGCCGCAGCAAGCCGTCGTATCTCCATCCGCTGATGGAGCCGATCCTGGAGGAGACCTACGGCATCATCGTCTATCAAGACCAGGTGATGGGGCTGGTGCGCGCGCTGGCAGGCTTCACGCTCGGCAAGGCAGACGTCCTCCGCCGGGCGATGGGAAAGAAGAAGAAGGCGGAGATGGACAAGATGATGCCGGAGTACTTCGCGGGATGCGAAGCCAACGGCGTCACCCGGGAGACCGCGCAGAAGGTCTGGGATCTGCTGCAGCCCTTCGCCGACTACGCCTTCAACAAAGCCCACGCGGTCTGCTACGCCATCCTCGCCTACCAGACCGCCTACCTCAAGGCCAACTATCCGGTGGAGTACATGGCCGCCCTGCTCGGCGTCTACCGCACCAAGGAAGACCGGATCATCGCGTGCATCGAAGAGTGCCGCCGCATGGGCATCCGCGTGGTGCCGCCGGATATCAACCGATCCAACGCCGACTTTACGGTCGAGATCGATGAGAAGGGCAACAAGTCGATCCGCTTCGGCCTCGCGGCGATCAAGGGTGTCGGCGACGGGCTCATCGGCCGCCTGATCGAAGAGCGGGCGGAGAACGGCGAATTCACCCACCCGTACGAATTTGCCGAGCGCATTCGGCCCCACGGCCTGAACAAGCTGGCGATGGAGTCGATGATCAAGGCCGGGGCGCTGGATGGGCTCGGCCCCAACCGCCGTGTCCTGCTTGAGACGATGGACGGGGCGCTCGGCTTTGCCGATCAGCGGTACCGCGACTTTCAGTCGGGCCAGGATTCGCTCTTCGGTGGAGACGACGATGCCGAAGCGATCAGCTACCCGCAGATGCCGGCGAGGGAACCCTACGACCGCCACGAGACGCTTGCGATGGAGAAGGATGTCATGGGCATCTACGTCTCCGACCACCCCCTGCGGGGCTATGAGATGGCGGTGCGGCAGCACGCCAGCGTCCGCTGCTCCCAGGTGCCGGACCTCGCCAACGGCGAGCGGGTGACCCTGGCGGGAGTCTTGACCAAGGTCCGCAAGGCGGTCAGCAAGGCGGGCAAGTCATTCGCGGAACTGGTGATCGAAGACTTTTCCGGCCAGACCCGCTGCATGGTCTTTGAGAAGGCATACGACAAGAACTACGCCTTTCTCGAGAAGGACCGGGCGGTCAAGATCTCCGGCACCGTGAGCCACCGGGAACGGATGGGAGCCCAGGAGCCGGAGATCGAAGTCCGCGTCTTCTCTATCGACGGCCTGCCCGAGCCGAGCCCGAACGACCTTATCCGCGACGAGACGCTGGAAGGCCGCGTCTTCCTGAAGCTGCGCCGCGCGACCAAAGTTCAGCTGCAGAAGGTGCGGACGATCATCGAAGAGAACCCTGGCGACTACGAGATCGCCGTCCAATTCGCCGAGCTTCCCGATGCGCCCCCGATGGTGCTCCTCACCCGGTTTGATGCCAAGAAAGAGCTTCTGACGAAGATTCGTCATACTCTGGAGGAGTGCGACGTGGATGTGATCTCCTACTCGTCGATGAATGGGCATAGTGCCCCGGCGGGGGATTCTCAGCGCGTCGCCGGACGTTAGCTCGAAAGGAGGATTGACCAGGATGGGAAAATCACTGATTCGAATCACAGCAGCCTTGACCGCGCTTCTGGCCGGCGCATTTGCCTTTGCAGACGAAGCGTTTGACATCTACGCCATCGACGTGGCCCTGCTCATGGACAAGAAGATCCAGAAGGGCATCAATCTGCAGGAGATTCAGCGGTTCAAGCTGAACAAGCATGCCGACTGGTTCAATGCAGAGAGCGCGAAGATCGCGAAAGAGACCACCAAGGCCAACGCGGCTGCACAGCAGAAGAAGATGGACACCCTGCTCGGACAGTTCAAGACCAAAGTGGTCGGCGAGCTGAGCAAATGGCAGAAGGGCCGGATGCGCGAAATCAGCCTCCAGGTTGCCGGTCCCCTCGCCCTCATGGATGACCGCATCGGCGCCCAGATCGGCCTGACCAAGACCCAGATCAAGAAGCTGCGCGACGCCTACGAGGCGAACAGCAAGAAGGGCGCGGAGATTTCGCAGAAAGCCTACGACCCCATCGTGAAGAAGTACGCGGCCAAGAAGCCGAAGACCGATGCGGAAAAGAAGAAGCTTCAGGCCGAAATGGACAAGGAGCTCAAGGCCGCCGAGAAGAAGATCGAGCCGCAGCTGGCCAAGCTGAGCAAGGACTTCTCAGCCCTGATCGACTCGACCCTGAACGATCAGCAGGAAAAGAATTACAAGGCGCTTCTGGGCACTCCTTTCAAGCCAGAATAAGGCCATGCGCGCGCTCGTGATCGCATCGGTCGCCGCCCTCTGCGGGGCGGCCTTTGGTCAGTCTTCCGGCACAGACCTGCGGATGGGCCTGTCCGCGCAGGCGATCGCCAATCTGGGCCACGACGCCTGGATGGAGAAGTTTCAGGAAGGATTCGGCATCTCCACGGCCGCACTAAGCGGCGGAGAGGAAGCCTATGCGGAAGCCCTTGCCGAACTGAACAACAAGATGCTGGCTAAGCTTTCGGCCTCGGAAGCTGAGGCGTGGAAGAATCTGCGCACGTCAATGCTGACCATCGCTCGCCACGCCAATGCCGCCGGTCGAGCCTACACCGGAGGCGGCACCAAGTGGAACATCCAGGCCAACGCCTCCGTGGGAAACGCTGAAGAGGCGCTGTACGACTGCCTCCGCAGTCACATCGCGGTTGCCAAGACCCGCACCCAAGCCCAGGCGTGGGACAGCTTTCGCCGGGCGCTCAATGAGATTCACGACAGCCGCGATGACATCGATGCTTCCAAGCAGTTCACCGGCATGGACTACCGCCAGGCGGTGAATACCATGACGCAGATGGGCAACGAAATGAGCCGCACGATCCGGCTTGTGGAGAAACGCCCCGCCAAGGTGAAGGGCCGCATCTTTTACTTCCTTGTCCAGCAAACTGGGCTTATCGGATAGCCTTTGCGCCCTTGTGGCGCGTCTAAACCCATGATGACCACCTTCGCGCTTGCACTCGCACTGGCTCTGCAGCCCGGTCAGCAGGGCGGCCCCCCCGGCGGGCACACGCTCGGCAAGACGATGCAGGAGGTCGTCGCCATGGGCCGCGATGGTTGGTTCACCTATTACACCGAACACCGAGGCGATTCAACCGCCGCGATGTCGGAAGCCGAGCAGACCTACGGCGTCTGCCTCACCTACATCAACAGCCAGAAGATCGAGAAGCTCGACCGGGACGAGCAGCGTTGGTACGACCAGCTCCGCGCCCAGTTGGCCATCGGGGAAGAGAAGTCGGTCACCTGCGCCTTTGCCATCAGCGGCGGAGGCACCATCTGGACTCCCGTGATGGCGGGGTCGACGGCGGATGTCGAAGAAGTGGTGCAGGATCTGCTCACCCCTCGCAAGGACATGCCGAAGGCCAAGCAGACCGCCTTCTGGCAGAAGCTGACCGACGCCTTTGACCGAGTGGACAAGTCCGAGGAGCTTTTGAACAGCGAACACAACGTGACGGACATCACCCACGCGGAGGCGTACCAGATGGTCCGCGAGGTGGAGCGCGCCTTCTCCAACACCGTGCCGCTCATCCGCAACAAGCCGCAGGCCGAGCGTGAGCGGGTCATGGCGGCTTTTGTGGCGATGCTTGAGACAGTCCTGATCGACTGGTCCAGCTAGCCCCGTCCACCGCAATCGAGTCTGAGTATCCTCACGGGCCATGAGCGCCCTGACCGAGAGATTCAACAGCCTAAAGCAGAAGGGCGAAAAGGCGCTTATCCCGTACATCATGGCCGGGGACCAGCCCTTGGCCGAATTGACCGACGTTCTGGATGCCCTCGCCGAAGGCGGAGCGGACTGCATCGAGGTCGGCATCCCCTTCAGCGACCCCATCGCCGACGGACCGACGATTCAGGCCGCCGGGCAGCGCGCACTCGACAACGGCACGACTCCCGAAGACATTCTCGCCATGCTCACCGCCTGGCAGGGTGATGTCCCGATCATCCTGATGGGCTACTACAATTCGCTGCTGCGGCGCGGGCTGGAGAACTTTGCCCGGCAGGCGGCGGGTTCCGGCGTCAGCGGCTTTATCGTTTGCGACATCATCCCCGACGAGGCCTCCGAATGGAAGGATGCGGCCGAGAAGCATGACGTTGATACCGTCTTCCTGGTGGCTCCGACCTCAAACGAAGCGCGGATCAAGGCCGTCGCGCAGATGGTCAGCGGCTTCGTCTATGCCGTCAGCCGCATGGGCGTGACGGGCTCAGGCACTCAGGCTCCGCCGGAAGTTGTCGAACTGGTGAAGAATATCAAGGCCCACACCGATCTGCCAGTCTGCGTCGGATTTGGCATCAGCGAGCCGGATCACGTCCGCATGGTCACCCAGGCCGCAGATGGCGCGGTCGTCGGGTCAAAGCTGGTGGACCTGCTGCACCGCCGATGGAACGGCGGAGAAGGGCGGGACGAGGTTGTTGCCTTTATCCGGTCGCTGAAAGACGCGACCCGGTAAAGACGAGAGCCCCCGCTGCACTCAACGGGGGCTCTCTGCGTTTTCAGTTCTTCTTGGCCTCGGCGAGCAGATGCTCGATGTGGGCGCGGAACTCTTTGAAGCTGTCCGCGGTGTAGCCGATCTTGAACTGTTCGACCTTTCCTTCGGCATTGACCAGCGCGACCGTCGGAATGGCAGTGACTCCATAAGAGTCGAATACCTTCGGGTCGACGTGAACCACCGTCCACGGCAGCTCGTGCTTGGCGACAAACTCCCGACACTTGCCATGCTCGACTTCCGGCGTGATATCGCGCTCGGAGCCGTAGTAGCCATAGAAGCGGGTCACATGCACCACCTCAAGCCCCTGGCTGTGCAGGTCGGCGTACATCTGACGCATGTCGGGGAAGGAATTGATGCAGGGGCCGCACCAGTGGGCGAAGAAGTCCACAATCACGACCTTGCCCTTGAGGGCTTCCAGCCCCTTGAACTCGCCGTTGATCGTGTGAGATGCCGTGAAGTCGGGAGCGGTCTGCCCAACCAGAGTTGAGCGGGTCTTCTTGGCGTTCAGCGAGCGCACGGCATTGCCATCCGCCTTGGCGATCAGATCATCAAGCAGGGCCATCGCCTTCGTCTTTTCTCCGGCGGCCAGCAGGATGTCAACTTTCATTTCTCCGGCGCGGGAGCGCATGGAGGCTGTCGTCGCGGCCAGATTCTCCGGCGGAGATTCCGGCAGGTCTGCGATCAGGCCATCAATGAAGCCTATCGCTTCGTCGGAGGAGTACACCTGCGCCAGATCTTGGCCGATGTAGTTGAGCACATAGTTGAGCTTGGTCAGCTTCTGCGAGTCTGTGGTCGGCTTGAGCTGGTTGACGTAGGAGAGCTTATTCTCGACGCCCTCGGCATAGACCACCGCATAGCCCGCCGCCGAGAACTTCTGTGCATCTGGAGCGGAGGAGGTCAGATAGCGATCGACCAATCCCGGCACCTGCTCCGGCTTGCCTGCGTGGACGCTGAGCTGAGCCCAGGCGTAGCAGTCGGCCGCTTCGGCCTCGGCCAGATTGGCATCGGCCAGCGCGGCTTCTGCTTTGGCTTTGACCTGCGCATTCAGGGCGCTGATGTCGATCGGCGCACCGGACTCGCGAGCCTTGGTCGAGGCTTCCGAGCGGAGTTTGCTGATTTCGGCAAGCACCGCCTGCGGATCAGCATCAAAAGCAAATGGACCGCCCGTCAGAACGGCCAGAGCGAGGGCAATGCTGCTCACCATGCGGCCATTGTAGCCGAGCATTCCCGGCAAAAGAAAAGCGGGAGCCTCCAAAAGAAGCTCCCGCCTGCGTCGCTCTTCGGCCCGAACTTAGCGGGCGTAGAATTCGACGACCTTCTGCTCGTCGAAGAACGAGGGGAAGTCCTCGCGCTCCGGCAGAGAGATGATCTTTCCTGCGAAGTTCGGCACATCGGGCTCGATGTAGGCCGGCACCGGCGCGCCCTCGTAGGCGTTGCGCTTGGCGATGTTTCGGCTCACTTCGCGGTCGCGGACAGCGATGACGTCGCCCACCTTGCAGCGATAGCTGGAGATGTTGACCGTCTTGCCGTTCACGGTGACGTGCTTGTGGCTCACGAGCTGGCGAGCCTGGAAGATCGAGTTGGCGAAGCCAAGTCGATAAACCTGAGTCTGAAGCCGCATCTCGAGCAGCCGCAGGAAGTTGAGGCCAGAGTTGCCGTGCATCCGCTGCGCCTTGTGGAAGGTGTTGCGGAACTGCTTCTCCAGCATTCCGTAGTAGCGTCGGATGACCTGCTTGGCGAGCAGCTGTTCGCCGTACTCGCTCATGCGCATATCCATGCGCCGGTTGGGTTCTCCGTGCTGGCCCGTCTTGTACGGGCGCTTTGCGCTGGGGCACTTGGGGTTGCCCCAGATATTGAAGCCGACTTTGCGGCAGATATCTGTTTTTCGTCCTCTATAGGTCGCCATGCTATCTCCTAGCCTTTTCCCAGTGGGTTGCACCGGCGCGATGTCCGGTGGGCGTGAAGTCGGATTATAGCAAATCCCCTCCTTTGCCGGAGGGGACGTACTACTTGCCCCGGCGAATCTTGCGGATTCCGATCCAGATCAGAATCGCCGGGATGAGCCAGATCGGAGCGTAGACCAGCAGGAAGATGCCCGCTTTGGCCAGGGTGCGGCCGAAGGCGCGCAGGCCGTTCACGGCGCTCACCCAGGCCTCTTCCAGCCAGCCCTTCGGCTTGGGATCATCGCCCAGGGACTCCTTCTGCTGGAGCGTCACATGGATTGTGCTCAAGGAGGCGAGGCTGCGCAGGGTCTTGGCCCGGGCGTCCATGCTCTCGATCTCCTGGCGGATCTCGTTCAGGCGATCCTTCACTTCCAGCACTTCGCCGATCTTGGTTGTCGCACCGAGCAGGGTGCGGAGCTGCTCTTCCTCCGCCTCCATCGTCTTCTTGCGCGCCTCAAGGTCGGCGACCTCTAGGGTGACATCGACGCCGGAAGAGCTTTCGGTGAGCACCTCGCCCATCTCCCGCAGCTTGTCCAGCGCTTCCTGATATCGCTCCGAGGGAACCCGGACATGGAAGGTGGCGCGGGGCAGATTGTAGGTGGCCGTCTCCGAGGACTCGATATAGCCCCGCATCTGCGTCACCATCTGCTCGATCTCCTTGCTCCGCTGGTCCACGCTCTCGACCTCAAGGTCTATGTTCGCGGTGCGGATGATCTGGCGGTCGTCCCGGGGAATTGCGGATGTATCCAGCGATTCTTTGAGGGTGGTGTTGGCTGGTGCAAAAGGCTCACCTAACTGCGTAAATGCGATGTAGCCCTCCTCTGTCTCAGCTGGAGCGGCCATCTCTGCGTCGGCCCCCGCGCGGGTCCGTCCTTTAGCCTTCAGTTCCTCGTTGGCGGGGCGTTCGACAGACATATCCGCGCCCTCAGCATTGCCCCTGATAAAGGTTTCATCGGACCAGGCAACACCGGCACTGCTTGCCACCTCACTCTTAGCCAGGCTATGCGCTTCACCCATCAGGTAGGGGGAGACCACGACCAGCAGAAAAACGAATGCTGCGGCTCCGCCCAGCGCATAAGTCCAGCCCGAGGACCAGAAGGAGCGCTTGCGGTTGATGCGGTGCAGGGTGTCCTGCAGGCCGCGGGGGTCGGGGGATGCGGCCGCCTGCTGAATGGCGGATGTAATCTGCTTCAACTCATCTGCCTCCCGACGCAGGCCGGCATCGCTGGCCAGCGCCGCTTCGATCTCCGCGCGGCGCGCTTCGGTCAGTTCGCCGTCGAGATAAGCCTTCAGATCGTCGCGCATGCTCACTGCCACGCCTCCTTGAGGTTGCTTCTCAGGTGCTGAAAAGCGTGGTGGATGCGGGACTTAACCGTTCCTTCCGGCACTCCCAGAAGGTCGGCGATCTCGCGGTACTTCAAACCCTCCACCTCGTGCAGCAGGACGGCCTCGCGGTGCTCTTCAGACAGTTTGCTGAGAGCCTGCTTGAGCGCCTCGCGGTCCACGATCTGGCGGGAGCTGTCGCTGATTCCAGAGTCGATCCAATCATCGGGCACGGCGATCTCCTTTTTCCGCCGCCGAGCTTCCCGTCGACAGATGTTGTGCGCAATGCCGAGCAGCCAGGTCTCAAACCGGGCGTCTTCTCGGTAACGCTTGATCGCTTTCGTCATCTGCACAAAGGTCTCCTGGGCGGCGTCGGGTCCGTGGTCTGGCCCCAAGCGTCTCATGCAGAACCGAGCGACCAGCGCATAGTGCTCCTGCACCAGCGCTTCCATCGCGGCTCTATCTCCCGCCTGTGCCTGCCGTAGTCGGCTATCCATCAGACCTGCGTCTCGTGGGATGAGTGACCCTCTGGAGAAAGAACGTTCAAAAGATTTCAAATGGACCTAAAAGTTTCTGCACTTTTGTCCGTATCTCAAAGTGAATCAAGGAGTCATACAAGGTAATGCTGAGCCTGATCGCACTGGCCTTCGCCGCCGATACGCTGTTCCACGAGAACGCGCTCTTTGCGGACCTGCAGGCGTCGAAGACGATTCGCGCGGGCGAGACGATCCGGTTTCTTTCGTCGTCCGGCGATCCCGTCAGCGAGGCAAAGCTCGGCAGGGCAGGGCTTGAATACTCCGGCAACCGGCTCAGCGTGATGATGACGCCCGGCGCGGCTTCGGCCAGCCAGAGTCAAGAGTGGCGCGGCTGGCGCACTAAAGCCTTTCCCGACGCCATCTTCGCCAAAACCTGGACTCACGACGGCGCGACCATCACCTGGGCCGACAACGGCCTCGTGCTGACCCTGGTCATCACCGACAGCAGCCGCGTCGCCGTCAACTCTCCCGCCGAAGCCCAGCGGCATATCGAAGCCGAGCTGAGGCAGATCCTCAACCTTCCGTCGGTGGAGGAAGACAAGATCAAGTGGGTGGCAGAGCAGGTGGGCGAGCGCGGCTACGAAGGCATGCTGACCCGCGGCGTGATCACCGAGAAGGGAACCCTATCGACCGGGGAAGAGGTGGACATGATCATGCACCCCATCGAATGGCACCATATGATCTACGCCGCCACCGACGGCCAAACCGTCATCGCAAAATTCCCGTTCCACGATGGGAGCCTGAATACCGAGCAGTCCGACGCCGTGACTGATCCGGAGAAGCGGCTGCCGAAGAAGCTTTAAAGCAAAGGCGGGCGAGTGAAATTCACTCGCCCGCTTTTCGTTGCCCTGATCCAGACTCTTAGAAGTCCGCGCTCAGGCCCTGGGCCATGACGAGCTTTTCGGAGTGGTTCACCGTGAAGGCGACGCGGTGCGTGACCGCCTCAAGAATCGGCTCGGCGGCCGGGTGGCCGTTGCCGGAAGACTTCACGCCGCCGAAGGGAACATGCACCTCGGCGCCGATGGACGGCAGGTTGACGTAGCCAACACCGAACTCCGCCTTGTCGCGCACATAGCGCCACTTGCGGTAGTCCTCGGTGATGACCGCCATCGCGAGGCCGTAGTCGGTGTCGTTGTAGACATTGACCGCCTCATCCAGGCCATCCACGCCGATGATGGCAACATGCGGGCTGAAGGCTTCCTCGCGGAGGCAGAAGGTGTTCGGCTTGTAGTCCTTGAAGCGGTACACGAACGGCTGGACAAAGTTGCCGTCGGCCCATTCGCCATCGGTCAGCTCCTTGCCCTCATAGAGCACTTCTGCGCCTTCCTCGATGGCCTTGGCGTTGTGGTGCTTCCACTTGGCCACACCCTCGGGAGCAATCAGGGGGCCGATGAAGGTGCCCTCCTTGAGGCCGTCGCCAACGCGAAGCTTCTTCACGCCCTCGATAAACCGATCAGTGAACTCGTCGAGGATCTTCTTGTCCACGATGAGTCGACCGCTGGAGACGCAGCGCTGGCCGCTGGTCTTGAACGCGCCCATGAGACAGGCGCTGACAGCGAGGTCCATCTTCGCGTCTTCCAGAACGATGGTGGCGTTCTTGCCGCCCATCTCGGTGGCGACAAACTTGTGCGCCTCAGCCGCGGCACTGGCCTGAATCATCTTGCCCACGGCGCGGGAGCCGGTGAAGAGGATCACATTGACGCCCGAATGCTTGACGATGGCATCGCCGGTCGTCTCGCCCATTCCGTGAATGACATTGATGACGCCCTTCGGGAATCCGGCTTCTTCAAACAGCTCCGCCATCCGATGGCCGCAGATCGGGGTCTCTTCGCTGGGCTTCCAGACAACCGTGTTTCCGGCGAGAACCGAGGGGAGAACGCCCCACAGCGGAATGGCGACGGGGAAGTTCCACGGAGTGATGACGCCGACCACGCCCTTCGGCTTCTTGAGGATGTAGGCATCCTTCTCCGGGATCTCGCTGCTGATGCAGAGCCCGATGGCTTCGCGGCCGCGACCGGCCATGTACTGAGCCATGTGCAGGGCCTCCACCACGTCGGCATAGCCTTCGTTCAGCGGCTTGCCGCACTCGATGGTGACCAGTCGGGTCAGCTCATCCAGATCGCGCTTCAGCAGCTGGGCAAAGTTGTCGATGATTTCGGCGCGCTGCACCCAGCTCTTGCTTCGCCAGGGATCGTAGGCGGCTCGGGCGGCCTTGACGGCCTCATCCACCTGGGCGGCGGAAGCCTTCGGCACGACGCCGACGATGTGGTTCCGATTGGCCGGGTTGAGGCTCTGGTAAGTCTCATCCGACTCGGACCACTGACCATTGATCAAATTCTTTGCGTAGACCGTCTCGCTCGCGGGAGTAACCGTTGTGCTCATTCTCTCAACTTCTCCGTGAATCTGAGTCCAGTTTACCGACCGACCAAGACTCTCCCGGGCGCGTCCCGGCCCTGCCGAAACCTCTTTCACCTTAAGCGGTCAAAATGACGGGGAAGTCATGCGGCACGTTCTGATCTTTTTTGGAGTGGCACTTCTGTTTTCGGCGTCGACGGCTCAAGTCGTGGATGCGCGAAACGAAGGGCCGAAGCTGATCATCAATGAAATGACCATTGGCGAGATCAAGACGAGCCTGAACGGACTCGCTCCCGACAAGCGCGCGCTCTTTGCCGCTCAGGCGCTGCTGACCTATCAGTCCGGAGCTTCGGTAGCCATCACTAAGCCAGAGCGGGCTGACGACCCCTCTGCGGAGTGGCTCATTCATATCGGAGGCCGCGGCGTGGTGACGGTCAATTCCGCAGAAGCTGCCGCCCAGGGAACATCCATCGCCGACCTCTGCAGCCAGTGGGCGCGCCGGATGAACGAAGCCCTCAAGCTGCCCGCGCTCAGCCTGCCGGTGCAGGATGTGGCGATGCCGCCGGACGGACGGATCATGCTCCCCCTGACCGGCCCCCGCGCGCGAAAGGCGGACATCAAGTTTTCTGACGCATCGGTGCTGGTGATGGAGCGAAGCCAGGGTCGAATCGACCTCAAGCCCAAGACTCTCGGCACCACGCAGATGACGGTCTCCAGCGGCCCGGTCTCCCGCCGAGTCCAGATTCGGGTTCTGCCGTACGCCGCCAAGTTTCCGCAGAGCTTCAACGTACGGGTTCAGGGCAATCCCGCCACCGCCGAGATGGTGAAGGCAGCCGCTGAAGGACCGCTCTGGACCCAGCTTCAGGCGGCTACGCCGGGGCACACCGTCACGGTCCAGATGCCTTCGACCAAGGCGCTCAAGCCCGGCGAGCAGACCACGGTGCAGGCGAGGGTGATGATCGAGTCGCCCGACTGCTTCCCAGCCGAGGGTGTGGCCACCGTTCGCGTGATCAACTGGGATCGGCAGACGCCCCGCGAAACCGAGCTGTGGTACAGCAACAATCCAGAGAACGTCAGGGCGGCGCAGACCCTCTTTACGGCCCATCTTGAGCCGCTCAAGCCGGTCCGCCTGGTGGCGCACCACCTCAACCAGACTTCCTGGCCGATGCAGATCCGCGCTGTGCTTGCCAATACCACCACCCAGCCCGCCACCGTCTTCGTCCGAACCGGAGATGCCGATCCCCACTCCAACCCGACCTTCGCGGGCTATCTGGCCGGAAAGGAATTCACCGAGGGATGGAGCCGAAACGAGGGAAGCATCATCGAGATTCCTCCCGGAACCGCCGCCCCGATCATTCTTCGCCGTCTCGCCCCGGGCGAGACGATGAGCGTTCTCGGCACGCTTGAAATGATCACCGGAGACTCTTCCGGCCTGCATCTGCGGGTGGAGAGCCTCCACCGGGAAGTGCGGCAGAAAGAGTGGCCCGATGAAGGCACGTCTGCCCGCCCGTGGCTGCGCTGCAAGCCGCTGGCTTTGAGCGAACTGGGCGGGGAATGGACCGCCAAGCCCTCGCCGCACATCTATGCCCCCGCCGTGAAGGTCGAGACGCACAAGTACGATGCGGCCAAGCGGTTCCTGTTCATCCGCATCGGCGATGACGCGATCTCCAGCACCACCAACGACGATCTGCTGCTGGGCAACTTCGGCGTACAGTACTCGATGACCGTGGAGCTTGAAAACACGCTTTCCACGGCTGCCAAGCTGGAGACGGTCTTCGAGGCCAGCGCAGGCTATAGCGGCGCGCTCTTCTGGGTGAACGGACGGCTGGTGGATGGACGCCTGATGCAGGCCAAGGCCGAGCTGCCGCTCTGGAAAGGCGAGCTGCCGCCGGGCGGCAAGGTTGTGCTGAGAATCGAAACGATCCCCCTTTCGGGAGCCCACTATCCCGCTACGATCACGGTCCGCCCGCAGGGCATTCTGGAGCTGCGCTGATGGATGAGATGGAGCAGGCAAAGGCGATTCATCGCCTGACGGCATTCTCGCGCAACCCGTCTGTCTCAAAGCACCGCGACTCGGAAGGGAAGACCGCCGAGGAGAGCCTTGACTACGGCCAGCGCTGCCTCACCGATCAGGACTACGAAGGCGCGATCAAGCACTTTCAGCGGGCGCTGGAGCAGGGAGCCGGGAGCGATGCGGCCGCCGCCCTCGCCGGAGCCTACGAAGCCACCGATCAGGATTCGGATGCGCTGGAGCAATATCTGAAGCTGATCAGTCGGGACGAAGACCCCGAGATCGCCGTCGCGATCAGCGACATCAAGCGGCGCAGCGGCCGCCTGATGGAGTCGCTGCAGCCCCTGGAAGAGTCCTTGGCGGCCAATCCGAATCAGCCCTATCTTCAGTACAAGATCGCCGACACGATGCGCCAGTTCGGGCATCGCGCCGAAGCGGTCGGTCCGATCACCGAAGCCATCCGCCTCGCTCCGGAAGACCGCTTCTACCGCTGGTGGCTGGGCGAACTCCTGTACACCTTGGGCCGCTTTCAGGAAGCCGCCCAATCGACCAGCGCCGCCATTGAGCTGGGCGAACAGGAGGCTGGGGTGTGGCGCACTCTGGCTCTCGCCCTGTGGGGCGCAGGACAGCCCGCCGACGCTCTCTTGGCCATCCGCAAGGCGGTCGAGCGCACCGATGCGGGCGGAGAGTGCGCGATCCTGATGGCGGAGATGCTGGCCGCTTCTGGCCAGGACGAGGAGGCGCATGGGCTGCTGCAGCCGCCGCTCGACGCCTACGATGTTGAGAATGCACGCCTGGCCGCCAAGCCGCTCATCAAGGCCGACCGTATCAGGACGCGATGGATCTAGTCCTGCTCAGAGAGGCCGCCAAGACGGTAGGCATCACGGTGACCGATGAGCAGGTGGCGCAGCTGCTGGCTTTCCGCGAAACGCTGTACGAGCTGAACAAGAGCTTCAACCTCACCCGCGTGCCGTACGAAGAGTGCGAAGAGCGCCACTTCATCGATTCGATCCTTCCCGCCGACCTCATTCAGAGCGGCTCGAAGGTGCTCGATGTGGGCACGGGGCCGGGATTTCCGGCATGGCCCCTAGCCTGTCTCCGACCGGACCTGCAGGTAGCGGGACTCGATGGCTCCAGCAAGCCGCTGCTCCTGCCGGAAAAGCATCCCCTTCCCAATCTCCGCTTTGCCCAGGGCCGGGCCGAGCAGATTGAGTTGGGACGAGCTGATGTTGTGATCGGCCGGGCCGTCGCGCCGTTACCGATTCAGTTGGAAATCTCCTGCCGCCACCTGCGGTCCGGCGGGCTGCTCATCCCCTACCGGGGAGAATCGGACAGGGAACTGATCGGCAAGCTTGAAACAGAGGTCCTCGGGCTCAAACTGCAGAAGGTGGTTGAGAGAGCCCTGCCGAGCGGCGCAGTGCGGCTCTTCCCGATCTACTCATCCACCGGCAGACCGGCGAAGGGCTTTCCCCGCACTTGGGCGGAGATCAAGAAGCGGCCGCTGGCTCCTCGGGATTGATCAACCTCAGCAGATCCTTCGCGTCGGAGTTCTCCGGCTCGAATTCCAGCGCCTGCTTCAGAATGCTGGCGGCATCATCATTCCGTCCCAAATCAACCAGGATGGAAGCCTTGTTGATCAAGTGCTTTGTGCTGGCCGGAGACCGCAGAAGGGCCTCATCGATGTACTTCAGAGCCTGGTCGGGCTGCTGCTTGGAGTACATGATTCCCGCCATCTGGCCGTAGCACTCGCCGACCAGAAAGTCGATCTCCTCGTTCTCATTCAGGGGCACCAGATCGACGGCCACCTTGTATTCGACCATCGCCTCATCCACGCGGCCAAGGGCAGCGAGGGTTTGGGCGAGGATGACGCGGGTGGAGAAGTTCTTGGGCGCAAAGGCGACCAGGCCGCGGGTCAGCGGCTCCGATTCCTCAAGCGAATGGATGTCCTCGCCGTTGAGCGGCTCGCCATTGGCCATCTTAGAGAGCGGGCCGATCGTGAGGTTGTGGACTTCGCCAAAGACCTCCTGAGCCTCGCCATCGTTGTGGATGACGCGGACGGCCACTTCGCCATCCGCTGCCTGCTTGTTGCCGCAGCCGAGCAGGGCAAGGCAGAGCAGCAGGGCGAGGCTAATTCGCGACGATATTGACCAGCTTCTTTGGTATGACAATGACCTTTCTCACAGTTGCGCCTTCGATGTGGCGCTTGACGTTCTCCGACTCCATCGCCGCCTGCTTGACCGTCTCTTCATCGGCGGAGGCGTCCACCTCGATTGTATCGCGCAGTTTGCCGTTCACCTGAACCGCAATGGTGACAACGTCGTCTTTGGCCAGTTCGGGGTCCGCTGCGGGCCAGTCTGCGCCGTAGGTGAAGCCGTTGCGGCCCAAGCCGCGCCAGAGTTCGTCGGCCGTGTGCGGAGCGGCGGGCGAGAGGATCAGCACCAGGCTTTCGATGGCCTCGCTCACCGCCAGCTTTTCGCTCTCGGCGAGTTCGCCCACTCCCTTCAGCTCATCACTCAGGCTGTTCAGCATGATCATCATGCTGGAGATGTAGGTGTTGAAGGCGAAGCGGTTGATGTCTTCCGTCGCCTTCAGGACCGTCTGGTGGGTGATGCGGCGAATCGCCTTGCTCAGCTTGGTCGGTTCGGCCTTGCCGATCTCGTTTGGCCAGTTGCCGTTGTAGATCTCCTGATGGTCGGCCGTCAGCTTCATCACGCGGCTGAGGAAGCGGACCATGCCCGCCATTCCTTCATTCGACCACTGCACGTCTCCCTCGAAGGGAGCCACAAACAGCTCGTAGACCCGCAGGGCATCCGCACCGTATTCGGCTACGGCCTGATCCGGCGTCGTTACGTTGCCCTTGGATTTGCTCATGCGCATCCATCGCCAGGTGATCTCATCCTCCGGCATCGCGGCAGCCTCTTCGTAGGAGATCAGGATGCCCTCTTCGCCGACGCTGAGTTTTTCTCCCTCGCGCGGCTGGCGGTAAGGAGTGCGGCCCAGCACCTGGCCCTGGTTCATCAGCCGCTGGAAGGGCTCTTTGACGGGAACCAGACCCGCGTCAAACAGAACCTTGGTCCAGAAGCGGGCATAGAGCAGATGCATCACCGCATGTTCCGCGCCGCCGACATAGCAATCCACGGGCATCCAGTAGTCGGCCTTCTTCTGATCCCAGGGCTGATCCTGGTTGTGGGGATCGCAGAAGCGCAGGAAGTACCAGCTCGAGCAGGCGAAGCCACCCATCGTGTCGGTCTCGCGCTGGCCCAGCGAACCGTCGCGGGTGGTGCAGTTGACGAAATCGGGAATGTGCGCCAGCGGGCTGGAGCCGTCGCCCGAAGGTTCGTAGTGGTCCACGTCGGGCAGTTCTACGGGGAGGGCGTCGTCGGGGACGGTCTCCTGATTGCCTTCGCTGTCGTAGACGACCGGGATCGGGCAGCCCCAATACCGCTGGCGGGAGATCAGCCAGTCCCGCAGGCGGTAGTTGACCTTCCGCTCGCCGATGCCCAGCGCTTCCATCCACTCGCCCAGCTTGGCGGAGCACTCGGCGAAGCTCATTCCGTCGTATTCGCCGGAATTGATCAGCGTGCCTTCCTTTGAGGTGAAGATCGGGTTGTACGCCTTCACGTCCGCCAGATACTTCTCAAGCGCGGCCTCGTAATCGTCTTCACCAAACTGCCTGAAGTACTCGGCATCCGGCTGAATGACCGGCACGACGTCCAGGTCGTACTTCAGCGCAAACTCGAAGTCGCGCTGATCGTGGCCGGGAACGGCCATGATCGCGCCCGTGCCGTAGCCCATCAGAACGTAGTCTGCGATATAGATCGGCACCTCTTTGCGCGTAGCCGGGTTGATGGCGTATGCGCCGGTGAAGACGCCTGTCTTCTCGCGCCCTTCGGCCTGGCGGTCGATGTCGCTCAGCTCCTTCGCCTGTTGCTGATACCGCGCGATGTTCTCCTGGTGCTCCTTATCCACCGCCGCCTTGATCCGCTCGACCATGGGGTGCTCGGGGGCCAGGACGCAGAAGGTGACGCCAAAGATCGTGTCGATGCGGGTGGTGAAGACGCGGAAGGTCGGCGCGCCTGCCTTGCTGACGATCTCCAGGTCGTCTGTCGCGGCGGGCCGGGCATCCAAGATCTCTTCGAAGGCATCTTCGATGGTGTCGAAGGTGTCTTCCGCCTCGCGAAGCAGGGAGAAGATGCGCGTGCGGTTATCGACCGAGGCCGGGTCGTCGGTCTCGATCTGCTTCACGCGGTCGCCCAGTTCCTCCAGCGCATCCTCGACCGCATCGGCTTTGGCCTGCATGGTCTCGGCGTGCAGTTCGATCTGGTCGCTGTCGGCCTGCGCCAGCTGACCCAACAGCTCGCCCGCCGCTTCTGCGTCCTTGATGATCTCATCCAAGCTGGCGAGGATGGCCGAATACTCTTCGACTTCCTGGCTTGCGGCAGAGGCCAATTCACGGGCCGAGCGCAGCCGCTCCATACCCGACTCGTACTGCTCCCAGTGATGGGGCAGGGTAGTGGCCAGCTCAGAGATCGCCTCTTCCAAAGTCTTCTGTGGCTTCTCGGGGAGCTTGATCTTCATCTCAAACTCCACACCCTCGCTGCGCCCGATCCAGTTGCGCTGCATCTGCTTGATGCCTTCGGGCCAGTCGAGATCATCCAGGTCATCGATCAGCCGGTGCGCGTAGTCGGTGATCTTGAAGACCCACTGCGGGATGTACTTCTTCTCGACCAAGGCGCCGGAACGCTCGCCGCGTCCGCCGATGACTTCCTCATCCGCGAGAACCGTCTTGTCGACCGGGTCCCAGTTGACGGCGACCATGCGCCGCTCGGCCAAACCGCGGTCGTAGAGCAGCTTGAAGATCCACTGCGTCCACTTGTAGTAGCTGGGATCGGAGCTTTTGAAGGAGCGGGACCAGTCGTAGCTGATGCCGATCATCTCCATCTGCCGCCGATAGGTGGCGGCGTATTCATCGATCATCGCCCCGGGGTGCCGCTTCCGCTTGATCGCCTCGTTCTCTGCCGGAAGGCCGAAGGCGTCAAAGCCCATCGGGTGCAGAACATTGAAGCCCTGCATGTACTTCATTCGGCAGAGGGTGTCAGTCGGAACATAGTTGCGGCAGTGCCCAACGCTCAGGCCCGCTCCGCTCGGATACGGAAAGAAGTCGAGGCCGTAGAATTTTTCTCGCCCTTCTTCTTCTCGCGTCCGAAACAGATCGGCGGCCTGCCAGGCATCGCGCCACTTCTGCTCAAACTGGGACGGCTCATAGCGGTCCAGCATAGGTTCGTTTGTACCAGACGCGCCCCGCAGGGCTCAGACCTGCGAGGCGCGATGGTTGGGGTTGAGAAGGGTGGTTGGCTTAGCCGCCGTCGCGACCCCTGTTTGCCGTACGGCGATACGCCTCATCAATGGCCGACCGGATATCCGCCGGAAGGCTGTCGTAGCCGCCGGCATTGACTCCCGGAGGCTCGGCCATGTCCGTCAGGTTTCGGGTGAGGGTGATGTTCTCGCCCAGACGGATGATGATCTGGTAGTCGGTGCGGTTCACCGGAACATAGGCGTTGTACTGCGTCATCCGCGCCCGGCGTTCTGCGTAGCGAGGATCTTCGAGCTGGGCGCGATACTGACCCAGCGCCTGCGGCGATAGGGTGCGCGAACGGCCGGTCGCCGTCTCAATGGCACGAACCTGGTCGCTGCTCCGCATCACGATCTGCACCGTCGCTCCCTGCGGGATTCCGGTGGGCAAAACGTCGGTGCGCTCGATGTCGCCGCGCGTCATGCGTCCCTGCGGCGGAATGGGGGCGATAGAGCCTCGCTGCGGCTGCTGATACTCCATCGGCACCTGGGCGGCGAATGTCACGCCTCCCCCGCGCCGACCGTCCTCGCGCGGAATCATGATCTGCGGGCCGCTGCGGGAATAGAAGACCAGCGAGTAGACGTTGTCCCGTCCCGAACCCGGAAGGGAATTCACCGGTTGTCCGCCCTGAGAGGCATTGCGCTCTCTGGCCTGCGGGCTGAGTGAACCGTAGATGCGGAGGACATCGCCCTCTTCGCTGTGGACTCGAATGATCTGTCGATCAAGGTCCTCGCGGATCTGGCGCATCACGCGCACATCCAGGCTCTTGACAGAATCGCCCTTGTAAGGTGCATTCAGCGCGTACTCGGCCAGCGGATCAAGTCGGAGGTCGCCGGTGCTGATCACATGCTGGACCAGCTTCTCCAGCGCCGGGCGGCTGACGCGGCGGTCGCGCGCATCGCTCATATCGGCGGGCCGCAGAATCTCGACGGCGTTGACCTTGTCACGAGTGAGGCCCCATGCGCCAAGCATCTGCTGCCAGGCCATGCCGCGGGTGGCATTTGCGTTGCCGATGAATTGGGCCGTATCGTGGACCAGGCTGTCCGGCAGGCAGGCCACAAAGTTCTCGTCGCCGTACATCGCCCACAGCAGATCGCTCGGATGTCCGGAAAGGGGATCGATCTCGGTGGGCCGGGTCATGCTCGTTCGGGCGGTGCGCAGGGTCGATGCGATGGCCGGTACTTCCTGACCGGAATCCTGAGCCTCAAAGCCCTGAACTTCAATAAGGCTTCCCATCGCTTGGGCGACCTGCTCTTCCATCAGAAGCCGAAGGCGCATTTCGTCGCCACCAACGACCTCAAGCTGGCTGCTGAGGTCTGCGAGCTGCAAAGTTACGCTCTCTGCGCCGAACATCATCTGCGGAGGGCCGATCCAGCTTCCGGCGGCTGCGCGGACCGATTCCGGAAGATCGAGGGGCGCCGATCCGCTGCCGCCGGGCAGGGGCCCGCTGTTCTGCGGCTGATCGGGATCGATGCGGAGGGTGTAGGAGACATCGACGGCGCGGTCGCCCTGCATGTCGGCAATGGTCAATTCAAATTGAAGGTTGTCGCCCGAGCGGGTGACGACCACATGCGCCTTGCCGACCGGTGCGTTGATGAACCGATCAACGTTCCGCTCATAGGGGACCCGGCGATCATTCCGCTCGCGGCTCTCCATGATCTGGCGCAGGCTGATCTCATTCCTCAGGTAGTCCTGGATGACGCCCGTCGCGCTGCCCGGAAGCGGGCGCTGCATGCGGGTGGGAGAGGTGGCGTAGACCAGCCGCTCATCCCAGATGGCCGCCAGATCGCCCGGCTTCAGACTCGCAGCGATGGTGAGGAGAGCGCGCTGCGAAGCGCTGCGCGGGTAGCTGCGCTGGTTGCGCGGCTGGTTGCGCGCCGCCTCGTAGGCGGTCACAAACTTTGATGCATCGAAGTTCGTGCCTTCCGCGCGAACGTCGCCCTGCTCGCGCAGGATGGCCTGCCGGATGCGCTCGGCGCGCGCCTGCTGATCTACCGACCGCTGCGCATCTTCATCCGCTGAAGTGCGGACAAGCCGCCAGCCGGCCTCTTCTTCCAGCCAGCCGCTGCCGGTTGCATTGGCGATGCCGTTGATGACATCGATGAGGGGAACGCCTTTCGCCCGGACCGCGATCACATCGCGCCCGGTCATGCCGTTCACCATAAAATTGACGCCAGTCACTTTGCTCAATTCAGCAAGGACTGCGCTCGTGGTGGCGGCACGAGCCTCAAAGGTAACGGGTTGATTGAAGTTCTGCGCGAAGGCAGACCCCATAGCAAGACCCGCAGCCAAGATCAAAAAACCGCGTTTGCCAGACATAGTAAAACCCCGTAGGGGTACAGACGCACAAACAGGTCCATTGTTTGAAAATAGGGACAAACCCGCTAGAATCAGGTGTGGCAGAACGGGTTGCGCAGGACAAGCAGAGGCTGGACAAAGCCGTTTCGGAGGCGCTCCCGGAACTGAGCCGCACGCGCATTTCGCAGCATATTCAGGAGAGCGGGGTCGAGGTGAATGGGCGGCTCGAGCACAAGCCCGGATTCAGTCTGCGGCCCGGAGACCGGTTTATCGTGCCGGAGATCGCCGACCGGGAGCCCCATGCGCTGGAGCCGGTCGAGATGGACCTGGAGGTCGTCTACGAAGACGACGCCCTTCTCGTGGTCAACAAGCCGCGCGGACTGGCGACCCACCCCGCTTCCAGCCTCAAGGAGCCTTCGCTCGTCGAAGGTTTGCTGGCCCGAGGGCAGCCGCTCAGCCAGGGTTCCGCGCAGTGGCGGCCCGGCATCGTCCACAGGCTGGACAAGGACACCACCGGCCTCATCGCCATCGCCAAGACCGATGCCGCCCACCATGCCCTCGCCGCCCAGATCGAGGCCAAGACGATGGAACGGCGCTACTTTGCCTGGTGCGAAGGGTGTCCGGCACAAGAGGCCTGGACGGTCGAGGCGAGGCTCGGAAGAGACCCCCGAAACCCGACGCGAATGGCCGTCACCGAGCGGGGCAAGATGGCCGTGACCGATTTCCGTCTGCTGGAGTCGGGCGATGAGTCGCTGCTGGCCTGCCGGCTCAGAACCGGACGCACGCACCAGATCCGGGTGCATCTTCAGTCGATCGGCCACCCCGTCGTCGGCGACCCGATCTACGGCCGCACAGGCATGCCGCTGCAGCTTCATGCGGCCCTGCTGCGGCTTGAACATCCTGTCTCAGGCGAAGTGTTGGAGCTGTTCTGCGAGCCGCCCAGCGACTTCAGGCAGTCGGTACAATGCCGCGCGGAGAACATCGCCGAATGGGATCAGCAGACACGCCTCTAAACCGCGTGCAGGAGACCGGCTGGTCCTCGGCAGCGGCCATCGACCTGCTGGCCATCTGCCTCAGCCGCCGTCCTGATGACACCGAAGCCAGCCGCCCGGAAGCGCAGAAGCTGTTTCAGCGATACGGCCTGGCCCGGCTCAAGGAGATGAGCGCCGCCGATCTGAAGGACGCCGGTGGACTCGAGGGCTACGAGGCCATTCGCATCCTTTCCGCCATCGAGCTCGGGCGGAAATCGGAGAGCGCCAATCGCGGCGAGATGTCCACCATCACGGGCTATTCCAGCGCCAAGGAGCTTTTCCATCGCCTCCTGAAAGACTCCGGCGTCGAGCGATTCTTTGCGGCGTACCTCGACGTGAAGAACCACGTCATCCAGACGCAGGAGATCAACCGGGGGACCCTGAACAGCAGCATTGTGGGCATCAGGGAAGTCATGCGCGAGGCGCTGCGGTGCAATGCGGCCCGCATCATCGTGGGGCACAACCACCCCAGCGGAGACCCCGAGCCCAGCCCCGCCGACATCGATGTGACGCTCAAGCTCAGGGATGCAGCCAAGCTCCTTGACCTGGAGCTTCTTGATCACGTCATCGTCGGAACGACCAGCGTCAGCCTGAAAGAGAGAGGATATCTATGAACATCGAACAGCAGTGGGAAGAGTCGGCAGCCGCCGTCAAGCCGGTCTTTGAGGGCATGCACCGGGCGCGGGAGGTGGCGCTCAAGACCTCTAGGGAGATCATTCAGACCGCTTCGAAGTGCATCAAGCACATCCACCGCCGCCAGTTTGAAGAGGCGGAATCTCTGCTGGCGAAGGCGCGGTCGCTCTCGGCCGGAGCCCGGGAAGCCTCGGCCGATCATCCCGAAATCCTTTACGCGGGATATATTCAGGATGCCGAGAAGGAGGTCGTGGAGGCGGCGGCGGTGCTCGCCATTGTCAAGGGTGAGAATCTGCCGACGATGGATGACCTGAACGTGTCGGGGGTCAGCTACCTGAACGGCATGGGCGAAGCGGCTTCCGAATGCCGGCGCTTTGTGCTGGACGAGATGCGCTCCGGCAGCCTGCCGCAGGCGGAGCGGATTCTGGAGCTGATGGAGGCGATCTACGAAGAGCTGATCGGCTTCGACTACCCCGATGGCCTCACCGGAGGCCTGCGGCGGACCTGCGACGCGCTGAGGGCCGTTATCGAGCGCACGAGAAGCGACCTGACGATGACCACGGTGCAGCGGGAGCTGATCGACGAACTGCGCCGGGCTCAGAAAGAGTCGGGCTAGATTTCGAAGTCTTTATCGACCAGCGGAGCCGGTCTGTCGACCTTCTCAAACTTATTCCGCTTGGCCAGCGCTCCGGCGTCGGCGATGGCGCCGATATGCGCGGCGACCGCGAGAAAGAGCGGAAGCAGCACCAGGGCATTGAAGTTCGAGCCGCCCTTTCCGAAGAGCTGTCCGATCTCGGAGAGGCCGTTGGGAATGAGGAGCGCGATGACCCAGGAGAGCGCGACGATCAGGAAGAGCGTGACGCCGCGTCCGACGTGGCCGAGAAGGAATTGGCCGAGGCCGGGCACGAACAGCGAAAAGAGGGAAGCGCCATTGGCGGTGATGTACTGGCCGCCCCCGGAAAGCGCCTGCTCGACCGCCCACTCGCCCGTATGCTGGGCGTAGACCGACTCGGCATGCTTCTTCTCCAAGCCGACCTGATTGGGATTCAGCTCCATCGCCATGGCAAAGCACTCGGTCGCTTTGCGGAACATGCCCTGTTCGGCAAAGTAGTCGCCCCTCGCCTCGAATACGGCAGACGATTCGGGCGCGAGCTTCTCGGCTTCATCCAAGAGGTCTCGCGCCCGATTGGCATCCCCGCGCACCCGGCAGAGATTCGCTTCGCGAAGGAGGGCTTCCGCCCGATCTTCGCTGCTTTGCGGCTTCTCCTCGACAGGCTTCAGGGGATCTTGCATGGCTTAGTCCACTAGGTTGGGGTCGGCCTCGATGCTGTTCCAGAGGCTTTCCAGATCATAGTATTGCCGCTTCTCTTCCTGCATCACATGAAAGAAGACGTCGCCGTAGTCGAACAGAATCCAGCCTTCGGCATTCGCCGTTTCCGGCTTGCGGGTCGGCTTGATTCCCAGATCGCGCAGCCGCTCGGCCACGCGCTCGGCCACGGCAGAGGCATGGGTGCTGCTGGTGGCGGAGCAGATGACGAAAAGGTCGGCCATCGACGTCTTGCTTCGGACGTCGATAACCTCGATCCGCTCCGCCTTCATGTCGTCGGCGTACTGGCAGATCAGCTCGGCCTTTTCCGCCGAGGTGTATGTCTTCTTAGTCTCGATAGAGGTCATTCTCCTTGATATATTCCGAGACTTCCGGCTTGAGCCAAAGTTCCACGGAAGCTCCTCGCCGTAGGTCGTCTCTCACCTGTGTCGAAGAGACGGCTTTCGGCGGCATAGTGATTCGGTCAACCTGCGCGACGATCTCCAGGGGGAGGGAAGCCAGCACGGTGTCCAGCGAGTCGCCTCGCCGCTCTACCGCGGCCAGGCGGCAGTGGCGCACAATCCGCATCGGATCCTTCCACGCCATGATGCCCTTGAGCGCATCGCTGCCGACGATAAACCAGTAGTCGCCCGGGTTCGCGTACTGAAGCTCTTCCAGCGTCTCCACCGCATAGCTGCGGCCTCCCCGGGAAATCTCGATGTTGCTGACGCTGAGCCCGATCTCGCCCTCTGCCGCCAGCTGAGTCATGCGGAGGCGGTGCCGCGCATCGGCCGACCGCCGCGTCTTGAGCGGGTTGCGGAAGGCCGGAACCAGCACGACTTCATCCAGGTCCAGTTGATCCCGCGCCGTCTTCGCCAGGGCGATATGGCCCTCGTGCGGCGGATCAAAGCTGCCCCCTAAAATTCCGATTCTCATTCCCAATCCGTAAACGTAAACTCAGTATCGCCGATTCTGATGGTGTCGCCGTCGGTGGCTCCTGCTTTTCGCAATGCTTCGATGACGCCTGCCCGAACCAGACTGCGATGGAAGAAGCGAAGACCCTCGTGGCTGCTGAAGTCGGCGCGGTGTGCGATTCGCAGGACTGGATCGCCTTCCACGCGGAAGCCATCCTCGTCCTTTTCCACCCGCCACTCTTCCTGCTTCGGCTTGACCGGCTGCGGCCGCAGAACCACCGGCGGCGCTTCCTCATCAACCTTCTGCACGATCTCGGCGCAGGCGTAGAGAAACTCCTGAACGCCTTCGCCGGAGACGCCGGATAGCACGAAGACTCGGTGGCCTGCCTCGCGGAAGGGAAGGGCGACCTTCTCGATCGCTCCCTCAAAGTCGAGGTCGATCTTGTTCAGCACGACCAAGCGAGGCTTGTCGGCCAGCTCGCTGTCGTACTTGGCCAGTTCCGTCTCAATCAACTGGAAGTTGTCCCACGGATTCGTTTCATCCACGGGGAAGGCATCCACGACATGCACCAGGGCCTTGGTGCGGGCCGCGTGCTTCAGAAATTGGAGTCCGAGGCCGTGCCCCTCGCTCGCCCCTTCGATCAGGCCCGGAAGGTCGGCCACTGCGAAGGACTGCTCGCCTACCGTAGCGATGCCCAGGTTCGGGCTGATGGTGGTGAAGGGGTAGGCCCCGATCTTGGGCTTGGCGCGCGAAATGCTGCTGAGCAGGGTGCTCTTGCCGGCATTGGGCAGGCCGACCAGGCCGATGTCGGCGATCAGCCGCAGTTCCATGCGGAGGGCGCGCTCTTCGCTCTGCTCGCCCTTCAGGGCAAAGTTGGGAGCCTGGCGCACGCTGCTCGTGAAGTGGAGGTTGCCCAGTCCGCCGCGACCGCCTCGCGCGGCGATGACGCTCATATTGTCCACGCTGAGGTCGGCCAGCAGTTCGCCGGTCTCCTCGTCGTAGATGAGCGTGCCGACGGGAACGCGGATCTCCAGGTTTTCGCCGTCCCGCCCCTTCTTGTTGGCGCGAGCGTCTTCGCCCCGCTTGGCCTTGTACTCCCGGTTCATGCGGAAGTCGTACAGGGTGCGCAGGTGCGAGTCGGCGACCAAAAGAACGTCGCCGCCCCGGCCGCCGTCGGAGCCGTTCGGTCCGCCGCGGGGGACAAATTTTTCGCGATGAAATGTCGCCGCGCCGTCGCCGCCGCGACCGGAAATCACCGTGATGGATGCTTCATCAACAAAGCTCAAAAACTACGCCTCCTCGGGCGTCTCGCCGGGGCGCATGCCTTCGATGAGTTCGACTTCAATGCGGCCCTCTTTCAGATTGACAGACTTTATGAACTGCTTGACCGTCGGGATCAAGATTTCGCCGACTTCGAGAAGATCCTGAGCGGTTCCTTTCAGAACCCGATCCACCTTGCCGAGCGGTCCGTAGTTGACATCGACCACCTTCAGCCCGACCAGGTCTCGGGTGAGGTACTCGTCCTTCTCCAGTTCGGGAAGGTCTTCGCCGGCAACGTAGAGGGTCCGCCCGCGAATTTCATCGGCCTCTTCGACGGTCGAAAGGCCTTCGAATTGGATGCGGACCTGCATCCGGTGCCAGTGGGCGGAGACGATCTTGCGGGGCTCGTCGTCCAGCAGGAGAGAACGGCCCGGCTCAAAGCGCTCGGGAAAATCGGTGAGAGGCTGGACCTTGACCTGGCCGCGAATGCCAAAAGCGCCGACGATGCGGCCGACTGGAACGCGGTCAGGCGAGGGCATTAGTCCTCGGTGACGACTTTGACGAAGACCTTGGTGCGCGCCTTCGCGCCGACCGCCGTGGCGACCTGGCGGATGCTGGAGATCACTCGGCCTTCTTTGCCGATGATGCGTCCGACATCATTCGGGGCAACCCGCACCTGATAGACAAGCGCGCCGCGATCCTTGGTCTCGCTGACGGAAACCGAATCGGGCTCATGCACGCAGAGCTGGACGGTCTTTTCGATGAAGCCGGAGATGCTCATTACTCAGCCTTTTCTTCTTCAGCCGGAGCTTCGGCGGCGGCTTCCTCAGCCGGGGCCTCAGCGGCAGCTTCCTCTGCGGGAGCTTCGGCAACGGGCTCTTCGACCGGAGCCGGAGCCTCTTCCTTCTCAGCGACGGCGACCGGGGCCTCTTCGGCAACCGGGGCGACCACGGATTTCTGGCTCATGGCCGAAGTAGTCTTGTCGAGAAACTTGTAGCTGGCCTTGGCCTTCGGGCGCTCGTTGAAATACTTTTCGAGCACGCCCTCTCGCTTGAGGATATAGGCAACGGTCTCGGTGGGCTGCGCGCCGTTCATCAGCCAGTGGAGGGCGCGATCGCCTTCCAGCTTGACGGTGCTGGGCTGGGTCAGCGGGTTGTAGGTGCCGATGTTCTCAATGAAGGAACCATCGCGTCCCGCCATGCTCTTGGCCACAACGATCCGATAAAACGGTCGATGCTTGTTGCCCATTCTCCTGAGTCGAATCTTAACCACGTTGCCTAGTGTCTCCTGGTAGGTGAAATGCGCCGGAGCGCGATTGGCAATTATAGCCTAATTGCGCTTTTGTTCTGGGCCTACGAACCGCAGAGTCCCTTATCCGAACATTCCGCGGCCCCGACCCTTGCCCTTCTTCTTCATCCGCTTTTCCATTTTGGCCAGCTGCTTCATTCCTTTCCTCATCTGGAACAGCTGCTCGACCAGGCGGTTGACATCGGAGGGCTGAGTGCCCGAACCGGCCGCAATGCGGCGGCGGCGCGAGCCGTTGAGCAGATCCGGATCGGATCGCTCTTTGGGCGTCATGCTGAGAATGATCGCCTCGATGCGGTCGATCTGACGCTCATCGACCTTGTCCAAATCTTCTTCCGAGACGGCGGCGGTGAGGCCCGGCACCATCTTCATCACGTTCTTGAGCGGCCCCATGCGCTTGACCATGCGCATCTGCGAAAGCATGTCGTTGAAGTCAAGACGCCCGGTGCGCATCTTGTCCTGCATGCCCTCGACGTCCGAGAGGTCCATCGCCTCCTCGGCCTTCTCGATGATGCCGAGGATGTCGCCCATGCCGAGGATGCGCTCGGCCATGCGGTTGGGATGGAACGCATCCATCGCCTCCACCTGCTCGCCGGTGCCGAGGAAGCGGACCGGAACCCCGGTCGCCTCGCGCACGCTGAGCACCGCGCCGCCGCGAGTATCGCCATCCAGCTTGCTGAAAATGGCGCCCGTCAGCTTGAAGCTCTGATCGAAGGCCTCCGCCACGTTGACCGCTTCCTGACCGGTCGCGGCATCAAGGACCAGCAGAACCTCGGTCGGCTTGACCGTGTCGCGAACGCGGGCCAGTTCGGCCATCAGGGGTTCGTCGATCTGAAGTCGTCCGGCCGTGTCGACGATCAGGACATCCGCAAACATGTGCCGGGCGCGGTCCAGCGCCTTGGCGGCAACCTTTTCCGGCACCAGCCCCTCGTCGGCCACCACTTCGACTTCGATCGATTCGCCCAGAATCTGAAGCTGCTGCACGGCGCCGGGCCGCTGCAGGTCGCAGGCGGCGAGCATCGGCTTTTTGCCCTGCTTTTTCAGCCAGTAGGCGAGCTTGGCGGCGGTGGTCGTCTTGCCCGAACCCTGCAGGCCAACCATCAGCACGACGGTCGGAGGGGAAGAGCTGTAACTGAAATTGACATCTTCGCCCAGCAGCTCGACGAGCTGGTCGCGGACGATCTTGATCAGGGTTTCGTCGGCGTTGAGGCTCCCATAAAGCTCCTCGCCGACCGCCTTTTCTTGAACCTGCTGGACAAACCGCTTGGCGACCTGGAAGTTGACGTCCGCTTCAAGGAGCGCGACGCGCACTTCTCGCAGGGCGGCCTTGACATCGTCTTCTTTTAGGCGGCCCTTGCCCCGGAGTCCGGCAAAGACTCCAGAGATGCGGCGGGTGAGGCTGTCCAGCACAGGGGCAGAGTGTACCGACGCGGGAGAAAGGTCTGATAAGCCTGCGCGGGTGATGCACCTGTTGCCGCATATCTGACGTACTTAATCTCAATGACCAACGCATCTCAAACCGGCGAAAGCGACAGCACGGAAAAGCTCTGGCTCATCATGGGCGTGGGGCTGGGGGCCGCTGCTGCCATCGCCTTCGGCTTTTGGGCGCGCAGCCGCCGCGGATTGCCGACGCCCACCGTCCAGCACGTTCTGGATCAGTGCCGCGAAACGGTTTCGATCCTGGATGAGTCGCTGGCGGCACTCGAAGCGCCGGTCAAGCACGCCAATTCCTAACGATTCCCGCATTTCAAGGTGGGCTTTGGCCCGAATAGTGCTGATAATCAGATCAGAGCTATTCCCGGTATGCGGCCCATTTCGCCGCCTGGGGGAACTGACATCAGCGTAGAAGTATCTATAAGGGTAAGGGAGCTTTTCAATGCGGAAGGGAATCCAATCAAACGAATCAGGCGAGGCCACTGATCGCCGCCGCGCATGGCTTTGGGCCGGTGCGGGGCTCGGCACGCTCGCCGCAGTAGCGTATGGCCTGTGGGCGCGTCGCCGAAGGGGCGAGCCTCCCGTCAAGCTGGAGGATGTGCTTGACCGTTGCCGAGACGCAGCCATGATGCTGGACCAGGCGCTCACCGGCAACGATGGAGCCTCCACCAACGGGGCTCACGTCAGATAGCCTTCATTCTAAGAATCCCGCAGTAATAACGGCAGCGAACGCGCCCGTTTCGACTTAGGAAAGAAGATGAAGGATTCTGTCATCTGCAAGGGAGACGACTTTTCAGTCGATGCAGTGGCCAGGCTCTTCCAGACCACGGCGCCTATCGTAGAAGAGGCCATCCGGAACTCGGAAGTGGCTTTCCACGCCCGCGATGGCGTGATCTTTCTGCGAGGCGAAACCCTCGGCCTGCATGATTTTCAGGATTGGGTGAACGCCTGCCGCATCCACAGCGAAACCGGATGCTGGCCGGAGGACGCTGCAGAGAACGCCCTCCGGATTGAAGCAGTTTCTCGGGCCGAATTGGCCGATCTGAACTGGCTTCGTTGACAGTCGTCTTATTTCGGGAATAGGTGTGGATACCACTCCTTGATGTGGGGATCATCAAGAAGATAAAGCTCCTGGTCGTAGAGTTCGTCGCGGCTCATCTCCCTCACTCCGCACTGCTGGTCCACCGTATGGACCGTACAGCCCGCCTCGAGAGAGCTTTTCGTAGTCACCGCCTCCTGAACCGCCCAGTGGTGGTGGTCAAAAATGTCGTCCTGAAGCATCTCCAAAACCTTGCGGCTGATCCGCAGGTTTCCGTCAACTTCATGCATGGGCAGCACCGGGCCGCCGAAGTCCGAATCTTTCTTAGTCGCCAACTTTTCCAAGAACCTTGCCGGCAGCTGCAGCTGCTGCGCCGCTTCGGATAAAGTCATCCAGTCCTGCGTTGTTGGCATATGTGTTCCTACTAAAAGGGTCACACAACTATCGCGGTGCCTGGGAAGCGTTCACTAAACTTATCCCCAACATCAAAACATTCGTCGCTGATAAGTTACATTAGGAGTACCATAAATCAGCCAGGGCTTGACGGTGAGCTTTGGTTACCATATAGTTGGTCATTTTTTTAAAAAGAGGGCACTTCAGAATAATTTGCAGTATATTAATATTCGGAATGAAAAACTTCCTCTTACAAGCAAGTTTCGCTCTATCGATTGGAGTCATGATGGGCGCGGCAGTAGCGCAGCCGTCGCCGCCAGATCCCCCAGATCCGCCCGTCCCAATGCCAACTTGTGGCACATCTTGCAAGACCACTCCAGACCTCGATGCATGTACAGATTGTTGCGATGATAAATGTGGCATCGCCAATACGACGAATAAGAAAAACTGCCTGAGCTGGTGCTGGCAGAACAAGAGCTAAAGAAATGTCCTCTCCCTCGTCCCGTATTTGGTTGCTGACAGGATTGCTTGCCGCTGGCTTGCTGGCTGGCTTCCTGATAAGAAGTCAGCTGGGTGGAAATCCAAATGAAAAGCGATATCAGGCTCAAGCTGAAAGTTACGGCACTGAAGGTGACCATCTCGTTTCGGTGAAGCTAATACGTGACGAGGGAAAAAAGAGGAGAACCCTTTCTGAATCACAGATCAGGCAACTGGAAGAGATTTATGACAGCGATGACGAACTTATCAGATCGCATGTGATTTCAGCTGTCATTCATGTTTATGAACAAGATCGCGACAGGCTCAGCAACCTGCTTTCAAGATTTGATGATGAAGAGGCTGACTTTGTGCTCGCGGCTATAATCAGGTTATATAGGGACAAGGACCCCGAGAAGCTGGAGCACTTTAAAGGCGCCACTGGCACTCGATGGGGAGACCTATCCTGGCAGATGTACAATAGTGCAGGAAGCGGAAGGTGATAACTAGGTTGCCAAAAAGAGGTAATGCATTCACGCTTGTCGAAGTACTTGTAGTGGTAGCAATAATTGCTGTGCTAGCAGCTCTTTTATCTCCCGTATTCAGCAGGGCAAAACACTCTGCAAAGATAAGCCACTGCGCATCAAATCTTAGGAATATTGGGGTCGCATCAGTCCTATATCGTGCTGATAACGCTGACCGACTACCGATGGCAGCAGGCCTACTTGAGCACCAATCTTGTTTAGAATTCAGTGGACCTTGGTGTGAGGCGGAACCTTTGAGGACCGTGCTCCACACTGGCCCTCTCGAATCAAAGTTGCTTGGGTATTTGAGATCAAATCAGGTCTTGCTTTGCCCGGAAGATGACAAGCCCTACGCTGCGCCTGGCAGCGTCATAACCTCCTCGTACATATTCCATTCTGGTATATGGCAGGGAGCTGTCAAGGAAGAAATTGACCCCCTCGCATGGGAGGAATTTCATCACGGAGGCTCTACAGCGTTAGATGCATCTGTTAATGCGCTCTTCTTTGACGGGCGTACGAAGTTTGTGAATTTCGGGCGATTACACGACTCACCTTAACGTTGCGTGCCGCTTCTGGCTTGCGGCAACGTTCGCGTGGCAGGTTCATTCTGAACACCGTCAGCAGTTGCGAGCATATTTCTGATAATCATTATTATGTAGTTTTCCTCAGGAAACGCACAAAGGGGGCCGGTGAGGTTGAGATTCCCCACCGGCCCTTGCTCTCTGTTATCGGATCGTCGGCTCGGCCTGGCCGAGGTCTTCGATGTGGAGCGTGGTGCGGTATTCGTTGTCGCCGACCTGCAGGACAACCGAATAGTCGCCGGCCGACAGCCGTCGCAGACGGCCGCCTGAGACTTCGACCGTGTTGAGGCCCGCGTTGCCGGTGCCGTTCAGCGTGGTCATGTTCTCGCCGCTCGGCGATTCGATGCGCAGCCGCACGTTGCCCTCGACGCCATCCTTCAGCCAATAGTCGATCCGCGCATTCGGCTGCGTGTTGGGCGAGACGAAGTTGCGGTTGCCGTCATACCAGGAGCTGCTCTGGAAGCCCATGAGGTACGTCGTCTGCGGCTGGCACAGGAAGACATCCTTTTCTCGGTTCTCCTTGGTCAGCTGCTCCATGGCGCTAAACGGCACGATCCAGATGCCCCGACCGTGAGTGCCGACCACCAGGTCAAGCTCCCGCGGGTGGATGACGGCGTCATCGACGCGGATGGTGCCGAAGAAGCCGCTCATATACTTGGTCCAGCTCGCGCCCTTGTCGAGCGAGACATACATGCCCATCTCGGTGCCCAGGATCAGCAGCTCGGGATTGCGAAGGCCCTCCTTGATTACATAGCAGGAGTTGCCTTCCGTCAGGCCGCGATCGATGCGGACCCAGTTCTGACCGTAGTCGTTGCTGGCATACACATACGGCTTGTAGTCGTTGTTGCGGTGACCATCGAAGGTGGCGTAAACGGTGCCGACCTCGTGGCTGCTGGCCGTCACGCGGCTGCACCAGGTGTTTGCCGGGAGCCCCGGAATGTTGGCCGTGAGGTTGGTCCAGGTCTGGCCGCCATCGCGGGTGAGCTGAACCAGGCCGTCATCGGTGCCCACATAGATCAGGCCCTCCTCCATGGGAGATTCGCTGATGGTGATGATCGTGCAGTGGACTTCCGCGCCCGTGTTCTCGGGCGAGACGCCGTAGCTGCCGCCGATCTTGCTGGAGTCATTTGTGGTCAGATCGGGGCTGATCGCCTTCCAGTTGCTTCCCTGGTCCACCGTCTTGAACAGCCTGTTGCCGCCCAGATACAGGGTGTGCGGGTTGTGCGGCGAGATGACAAAGGGGGTGCTCCAGTTGAAGCGATAGCGCTCGCCCTGCGGCGCGCGCGGACGGATGAACTGCCGCTCGCCGGTCTTGATGTTGGTGCGCTGAATGGCGCCGCCCTGGCTCTCGGTGTAGACGATGCGCCAATCGGTCGGATCGACCTGCGCGTGGAAGCCGTCGCCGCCCGAAACCATGATCCAGTCGGTGTACTTCACGCCGCCGAACATCGTCTGCGTCGGGCCGCCCCAGGTTCCGTTGTCCTGAAGGCCGCCGTACACCCAGTAAGGCTTTCGCATATCGACGCCCACCGCATAGAACTGCGCCAGGGACTGCTGGTTGATGTGCTCCCAGGTTTCGCCCTGGTCGCGGGTGATGGCCAATCCGCCGTCGTTGCCGGCGATGATGTGCTTGTTGTCCTTCGGGTTGATCCACAGGGCGTGATAGTCCACATGGATGTTCATGTTCATGTTCCGGAAGGTTTTGCCGCCATCCGTGCTGAAGTGGAAGTTGGTGGCCGCCAGGTACATGCGGTCTTCGTCCTGCGGGTCCTGGCGCGGGATGCTGAAGTAGAAGGGCCGGGGGTTGATCGGGTTCACCCGCTCCCAGCTATCGCCTTCGTCAAAGCTGCGGAAGACGCCGCGGGTATCGTCGCCCGCCGCCTCGATGCTGGCCATCCAGATGTTCGGCTTGTTCTGCATCACATCCAGGCCGATGCGGCCCAGATCGGTGGTCGGAATGCCCCGGGTGATCTTGCGCCAAGACTTCCCTCCGTCGGTCGTCTTGAAGAGCGCGCTGCCCGGTCCGCCGCTGGCGAACATGTACGCCTTGCGCTCGCGCTGATACATGGCGGCGAGCAGCACGTCCGGCTTGGTCGGGTGCATCACCAGATCGACGCAGCCCGTCTTTTCGTCCACCTTGAGAACCTGAGTCCAGGTCTTC
The DNA here is from genome assembly GCA_965652385.1 of uncultured Fimbriimonadaceae bacterium. Classification (GTDB taxonomy): domain Bacteria; phylum Armatimonadota; class Fimbriimonadia; order Fimbriimonadales; family Fimbriimonadaceae; genus JBGSIR01. The sequence goes on along the minus strand of CBFGUV010000001.1, from coordinate 588,370 downwards.
CCTCCGTCGGTCGTCTTGTACACGCCGCGCTCCTGGTTGAAGCCCCAGAGCTGGCCGAGCGCGCCGACATAGACGGTGTTGGCATTTCGCGGATCGATGATGATCTGCGAGATGTGCATGGTCTTTTCCAGCCCGACGTTCTCCCAGGTCTGGCCGCCATCGGTCGACTTGAAGACGCCGCCGCCGAAGGAGGTCGAGTTGCGGCTGTTCTGCTCGCCGGTGCCGACCCATACATGGTCGGGATTATTCGGATCGACCGCCACCGCGCCCAGCGCGACCACCGCTTCCTTGTAGAAGACCGGGGTCATGGTGAGGCCGCTGTTGGTGGTCTTCCAGAGTCCGCCGGAAGCCGTCGCCGAGTAGAAGATGCGCGGCTCTTTTTCGTACACCGCAATGTCGCTGACTCGTCCGCCCATGGTGGTCGGGCCAAGCTCGCGCGCCGAGAGTTGCGAGAGAATTTGAGTTAGATCGGCAGATTGAGGAGCCTGAACCGCCTCCCACCCCGCCTGCGCCCAGCCCGCTGCCGCCACCGCAGCGAGGACGCCCAAAGAAAGCCATCTCATAGGTGGAAATGACCTTACTCCAAGTCGGCGCGATTTAGTGCGTTGCTGATCATCGACTGACTCGTCGGATGTGATGTGGGAGTGCTCCTTTTGACTTTTGCGCTCGCGGCAAGCGCGAGCGTCGAGGTGGCCGAGATGCCGCTTGAAGCCATATATGAGTTCGCCCAAATACCGGGAGAGTTCAGCCCGAGCCGAGACTTGATCGTCTCGGCATCCGGAGAGATCAGCCTGCGAAGCAACAGGAGAGTCTCTACTTGGGACTCCGGGGCCAGCAGCTTCAGTGCTTCTTGGGATGCCGACGCCCTGATCGGAGAGTTTCCGGCCGACATCATTCTAAAAAAGAAATGGCAGCAGATCGAGTATGAGGCGACCGATGCCCACCTGCGGATGCGAACTCCTCTCTCCTGGGCCGCGAACAACAACATCCTGAAGCCCGCGGACTGGAAAACGCAGCCGAACGGCGTGAGATTCGGAAAGCTGCAATTCGGCGACGGAACTTCGATCTGGTGGAGTTGGATAGGTGACGAAGTGGTTTGGCGCGAGGCATCACGCGCCGACATTCTCGCGGTTTCCGACGACGGCAAAACCGCCGTCGGACGCATCAACTTCATGGATGAAAGTCCGCACGACCATCATTCAGTGGTCTGGAAGGGCGAAAGATTTCCGGTCCTCCTGTCGGATTCGGCGCGTCTCCGACAAGCATGCACCGCGATCTCCGGCGATGGCACCGTAGCCGCCATGACATCAACCGATCAGGCGACCGGGCGGACAAAAACCTTCCTGATTGACGCAAACAACCCAACCGCACCGGGCCGATTAGTGGGAGGAGGCGGCGCACGCGTCACTTGTCTCAGCAAGACCGGCGACATCGCAGGAGGCACTTTTGTGGACGGAGAGAAAGCCGCTTCTGCCTTCGTCACCGTGAACCGAACCACTGCCGTCTCATTGGCCTATCTCATGGGCAATCAGCTGTCCGAGTCGGTGCCGGTCGACGTGCTGGCGATTCGCGAACTCGGCGACCGTGTGATTCTGGTCGGCACCGCCAAGGATCAGGAAGGAAGCAACTTGCTGTACCGTGCCTGCCTAAGCCGCAGAGTCTTATCGGGCCAACTATCCGCCGAGCGCGAGGTGGAAGGTTGCGTTGATGGGCTCGCGTCCCTCGACCTGCAGTGAAACGGCGATCGAGAGGCGTGGTGCGGCGCTGGTGATTTGGCATTCCTGCATGAACTTCCACACCGCAGCGGGATCGGTGAAATCGACGTCCGGGGCGTGCTGACGCATCTGCATGACAGCTTCCCGGCGCGCCTCTTCGGGCAATGAGGAAAGAGTGGCCGAAGCCTCTCTGGCAGCCTGCATGATCCCGTCGTAATCGGGAGGACCCAGAAGCGGCGTCAGCTTGGCGTAAGCGGTTTTCAGTTGGTCCATGAGCCGCTTGGTCTCTTCATCAGCGGCCTGCATAGCATCTGTACGAAAACTGATGCTATGAAGCAGGCCGTGCCCCGGCCAACTAGATACCGAAATCCTATCGACGCGCGGCGGCCACACTGCACCAGGGGCAAGCACGCCTTCCTTCGGCGTACCGTTCGGCGTTGCGATGGCGCTCCGATACTTCTCCATCGGCACCCGGCCGGCGCTGCCGATATGCACGACCCCGCGACCGCCCTTGTACAAGTGATTCAAGGCGATCTCGGTCGTGATCGCAAACGACCAATCCGAAGCGCGCAAGGCATCGCGATCTGCGGGCAAGGTCTGCGCCACCATCTCCCTGACTAAATCACCCGCCTGCCCAAGATCGCTCAGCTTGACAACGCTGTGTCCTCCCTCACCCGGCGTCAGGGTCAGCAGCTTATCGCATAGGTCTGTCTGCAGCCGGATGTGGGCCCAGTGCACAGAGTCTGGATGCACCATCGCCCACCGGCGACTTCCCAAGTCCAGACGAAAGAACCCCTGCCCTTCCAACAATTGCACCGCCTTCGCGAAGTCGTAGCCTTTGCAAGATTCCACGACGTCCGGGGGCAGCGGCTCATGGGAAATGACTGCCAGCGCATCTGGAGCGCTCTGCATGGAGAGCATCAAGCCGAGGCAAGCGGTGACCATCATTCCCATTCTCCCTCATCACAACTGAATCTAGACCCGCCAAGGCTTCCCTGCTCTGCCAGAATGAGGGTCTATGGACTTCTCCCTCAGCGTTGAGCATGAGCAGATCCGCGAGAGCGCGCATAAGTTTGGGCAGCAGGAAGTGCTGCCGGGTTTGGCCGAGCGTGACCGGGCGCATGAATCCGACCCGAATCTGCTCAAAAAGATGGGAGAGGCCGGAATGCTGGGCGTCTCGATCCCGGCGAAGTACGGCGGAACCGACACCGACTACATCTCGCTCGGCATCGTCTGCGAAGAGCTGGAGCGGGCCGATACCAGCGCGCGCGTGGTGAGCAGCGTCCATAGCGGCCTCCACTGCCTGACCACCCTGCAGTGGGCCACCGAGGAGCAGAAGCAGCGCTGGCTGCCCGACCTCGCCAGCGGAAAGAAGGTCGGCGCATTCGGCCTGACCGAGCCCAACGCGGGCAGCGACGCGATCAACATCCGCACCCGCGCCGAAAAGTCGGGCAATGAATACATCCTGAACGGCGAGAAGACCTGGATCAGCCTGAGCGACTACGCCGACCAGTTCCTGGTGATCGCCGTCACCGACCCGAACGCCGACAGCAAGGCGAAGGGCATGAGCGCCTTCATCATCAACCGCGAGACCCCGGGCTTCAGCAGCCGAGCCATCAAGGGCAAGCTGGGTGTGCGCGCGGGCAACACGGGACAGATTTTCTTTGAGAACCTGCGGGTTTCCGCCGACGACATGCTGGGTTCAGAAGGCGACGGATTCAAGGTCGCCATGTCCGCCCTCGACCACGGCCGCTACACGGTCGCGGCGGGTGCAGTCGGACTGATTCAGGCCTGCCTGGACGCCTGCATTCCCTACTCCCACGACCGCAAGGTGCAGGGCGACCCGCTGGCGAACAAGCAGCTTGTGCAGCAGATGATCGCCAAGATGGCCCAGAGCCGCGACATCGGACGGCTTCTCTACTATCAGGTCGGCTGGATGAAGAACGCCGGAAAGCGGCACACCCGCGAAGTCAGCCTGGCCAAGTGGACCAACTGCGCCAACGCCTTCCAGGCCGCCAACGACGCCATCGAGATCCACGGCTCCTACGGCTACAGCGACGAGTTCCCGGTCGAGCGCTACTTCCGCAACGCCCGCGGCGCAATGATCTACGAAGGCACCCACGAAATCCACACAATCATGCAGGCCGAGTACGAGCTGGGCATGCGCCGAGACAAGCCCCTGGATCATTCCCTGCCGACTTATCCGTTTTAGAGCGTCTATAAAGTTATGCGGCGGTTTTCGGCGATTATTGAGCGGGAGGGCAATCTCTACGTCGCCCTCTGCCCCGAGCTGGATATTGCCAGCCAAGGATCAACGGTAGAGGAAGCTCGCTCGAATCTGCGAGAGGCGCTTGAGCTGTTTTTCGAAACCGCCGATCCCTCGGAAGTGAAAGATCGACTCAACGATGATGTCTTTGTGACAAGCGTTGAGGTTGCCGTTGGGTAGATTGCGCGTTCTTTCTGGCAAAGAAGTCTGCCGCATCCTTTCTGCCAATGGGTTTCAGCAAGTACGACAGCGTGGCAGCCATGCCGTGATGCAGAAGCAGATCAACGGCTCCTCAGTTACCGCTCCGGTTCCTTTGCACAACCAGGTTGCCACAGGCACATTGGCTTCTATCATCCGGCAGTCAGGGCTCCATAGGAGTCTCTTCGAAGAGAAATGATCAAGGAGTTTGCCGTCATCTACTAACAGGGTGAGACCAGCTGGGGAGCCATCGCCCCCGATCTCCCCGGGTGCGTCAGCTTCGGTGCAACGTTAGAAGAGGTTAAGGCGAACGTCAAAGAAGCCATTGAGCTTTACCTAGAAGAGTTGGTGGAGTCTGGCGAGCCGATCCCGGAACCCAAGCATCAGTTGGGAAGCATCGTCATAGAGGTTGCATAAGAAGCCTTCACTCCGTTCTGGAATGAGCCAGGTATTTCAGTAAAAACTCTGGCGAAGCCTGTCTGGATTCGCTACGATACACATGTGAGGAGCCGCGCGAAAGCCCTGTGGTTTTTCGGAACTCCACTGCTTCTCACATCCACGCTTCTTGCCGTTCTTCTGTGGTGGCCCACCAACTCGGATCAGCCACAGATACCCTTTGAGTCACTTAACGGCCACGAATTCACGAAACAATTCAGCGAGGCTAGCCATACACCTCATGGCTGGTATGACTATATTGAAGTTTCCTTTGTTATTGACACCAACAAGGATCTATTCAGCGTGGTCAAAGATGAGGCCAACCAGGACGGTGGCTGGACGATGGAAGAAGATATGTCGGACGATTTTTGGGATGGACTGCGAACGCTCAGGCTTATGCAGACGCGAGAAGACTATGACTATTCCTCTATCTCGTTGGTTGAACTTGGTGACAACCGTTATGGATGCACCTTCATCGACCACAGACCACCACCCTTGCTCGATCGAATGCGCTCTTGGCTCTACGACCGTGGTCTCCATTTCCTCTAACACGGCACCCCCGAAGTGCCAATGCCGTACACTAGGCCATGCGCCGACGGTTATTGACGACTGCCCCGCTGCTTCTGACGGCAGCCCTGCTCTACGCCCAAGACCCGGTGGATGATGTGGCTCTTCGCAACAGCATCGAAGCCCAGGGTCAGACTCTCGTCGCCGAGAACCGGCATGTGGCTCCGGGGGAGATTCTCAAGGGGCTGCAGCTGACTTCCACCAAGGCGACGGTTCCGAATCCGTTCAACCTGGTCAGTTCGCAGGAGGAGCTTTACGACAAGGTGAAGCAGGCGACCGTGGTGATGTCGAGCTATTCCCTGTGCGGACGGTGCGACAAGCATCATGCGAACTCGGCGGGCGGGTTCATCATCTCGCCGGATGGGCTGGCGGTGACCAACTACCATGTGATGGACAAACAGGACGCCACGGCCTTTGCCGCCTTCACCCACCAGGGCAAGATGCTGCGGGTGACCAAGATTCTGGCGGCGGACAAGACGGCCGATGTCGCCCTGGTCCAGCTTGAGGGCTCCAATCTTCCCTATCTGCCCATCGCCGACAAAGCGACCATCGGCGCGCGGGTCTGGGCGCTCTCGCACCCCAGCGGCCACTTCTACACGCTGACCAGCGGCATCGCCAGCCGCTACGCCATGAGCCGAGGCGTGCCCTGGCTGGAGATCACCGCCGATTATGCGGGCGGCTCCAGCGGATGCCCCATCGTCAACGACCGGGGTCAGGTGGTCGGGCTGGTCAGCATGACCAACACCATCACCACCGGCGAAGACCGCAACGTGCAGATGGTCCGCAAGATCTGCGTCCCGTCCTCCGCCATCCACAAGCTGATCGAGGACTGAATCCTCGGTCAGCTTTGATCGGTAAGGCCAAGCGTATATGTGGCTGACCATCCGGCTGAGCGGACTGATCGTTCTGGGCGCGACCCTCGCGGGCTATGCCCTCTACGGCATGGTCTCAGATAATCCGGTGACGCAGATCGCGCCGGGAGCGGACGGGGTCGGCCGCCTGAACGGCTGGCCAGGCATCGGCCTCGGTTCCTTCCTCGTGGTCAGCGGAGTCATTGCGCTCGTCTTTGTGACCCGGATTCGGGCAAAGAATCGTCAGTTCTGAAGCCCACTTTTGTGATTCAATAACTCCATGAAGGGCTCGAGGATAAGGATTGTCGCCCTGGGGGCGATTGGGTGGATGGCCGTCATGGGCTTGGCCACCTGGCAGAAACATGCCAGCGAGAATTCCATGCCGATTCCTTCCCTGCGCGGAGCCCGGCTGATCGATCAAGAGACCACCGTCTTCTCAGTGTGTTTTGACCCTCAGCCGCGCACCAGCACTCGGAAGTACTACGAACTGCCCTTCGAAGGCGATATCAGGCAAGCGATTCGGAACGAATGCCGAGATGACCTGGACTGCACGCACTCGCTCGATGACTATCCTGGACAGGCTCCCATTATGTGAGGAACGATAAGCGGGGCATCAATTACGCCATCTACAGGTCGGAAGATGGAACGTTGCGGATAGATAGCGAAACGATAGAGACACTCAAGCCCGGCTTGATGCAGAGAATATTGCGAATATTCGGACTCTAATCAGCCATCCGGGCACCAACCGGCGGCGAGTGGTGTTTAATAGCATCGTGACTCGAAAAGGGCGAATCTGGACGGCGGCCACGCTGGGAGCGATGGCGGTGCTGGGCGTGGCGGCCTGGCAGACGCAGCCGAAGGAACTGCCCCTGCCCACCCTTCTCGAAGCCAAGCTGATCAGCAAAAACTCCTACTGGCCCGCCGTCTGCGACGCCGGACAGATGGAGGTGATCACCCGAACCTATGCGCTCGACTTCGAAGGCGACCTGGTCTCGATCCTCCGCCGCGAGTGCGAAGGCACAGAGGGGTGCGAGATCGGCCGGAACAGCACGGCCGGCGAACGACTCGACTTCCGCATGATCGGCTCCGATTCCTCCTTCGAGATTTCAAAGTCGCCCCAATCCGGCTGGATCATCGAGAAATTCACGACCATCATCCACCCCCACTCCGGCCCCGGCCAGGCGTGGATGTAGGAGTTTGTGGTGACCAAGCTCGCCCGGATCGGTCGGAGCATCTTTGTCGTCGTTCTGTGTTTGTGGCTGTCCACGATGATGATCGCGAGAGAGACTGTTCACAGGAATGTGAGTTTGGTTTCGTGCGGGTTCGTCTTGGCAAGCATTCCGTACGAACCCGAATACGAATCTAGTTGGATAGAAGGTCCGCCCCTGCATTGCGCTGCTCTTCCTGTCGGAGTGCCTTGTTCAGCACCGACCATTTCACCGACGCAAGTGGAGGCAGTCAACCACTTCTTTGGCATTAAGCTGGGCATGTAAGCCGAGCCGCCGTCTGAATCCAGAATCTGACGTCGTAGAGATTCAGAAACATCTCCCCGACCGGCACTCATACCTGTAGACTGTCTGGTGAGGGAACGATGGAGTTTCGCCGCACTGCCGCCCTGTTCTGCCTGACCGCACTTGCAGTCGGCCTTCACGCCCAGGAGGAAAGCCAGCCGGGCGAGTGGGGGCACTCGCACCTCGGCTCCGCCTACGACACCGGTATGCGGACCCGGCCCTGGAAGATGGAGGGCATCGGCAACGCCCCCTTCCCCATCACCACAAATGTGCCCGAAGTTCAGGAGTGGTTCAACCAGGGCAACGCCCTTCTGCACTCTTTCTGGTTCGAGGAAGCCGAGCGCAGCTTCCGCTGGTGCGCCAAGCTCGACCCGGAATGCGCGATGGCTTATCTGGGCATGGCGCGGACCGGAATCAACTGGTTCAACACGAGCGGCGGCGGCAAAGACGGCGAGCGATGCAAAGAATTCTTAAGGAAGGCCGTCGAGCTGAAATGGAAGTGCACAGACCGCGAACGGATGTACATCGAAGCCTACGAGAACGCCTACCTCACCCCCGATGTCCGCAACCGGCAGGGGCGGCTGATGGATGGCCTGCGCGGCATCATCGCACAGCATCCGGATGACATCGAGGCCCGCGCAATTCTCGGCATGTACATGATCCGCGGCAACCCGGGCACCGAGACCGACCAGATGCTTCGGGATGTCTTCGCCGCAAACCCCGATCATCCCGGCGCACACCATTACACGATCCACGCCTGGGATACCCGTGAACCGATCAACGCGCTGGTGAGCTGTCAGCGGTACGGCGACGCCGTGCCAAACATTGGCCACGCCAACCACATGCCCGGCCACGTCTACAGCAAGATCGGCATGTGGAAGGAAGCGGCCCGCTCGATGGATGCCGCCACCCGCGTCGAACTGCGCTACATGCAGGAGCGCATGGCGCTTCCCTTCGAAACCTGGAACTTCGCGCACAACCGCAACTACCTCTGCTTCATCCAGGAACACCTCGGCCAAGCCGATGCCGCGATCCAAGGCGCGTGGGATCTCATCCGAGCCCCGATGGACCCCGATTACAACTCAGACAACCACTACGAAGCCCAGCAGCAGGGCATGATCGCCCTCGCGCGCGCTCTCGTTCGGTTTGAACGGTGGGACGAGATTCTGAGCGGCACGGGCTTTCCGGAGCGGGAAGTGAAGCGGTACGAGGACATCGTCCAGTACGCCCAGGTTCATGCGCATATCGGCAAGGGCGACCTCGCGACCGCGCAGACCCTCTACGAAGAATTCAAGAAGGGAGCGGGCCGCTCCAACGCCGCCAAGCTGCAGTATCTAGAAATGGAAGGCAAACTCGCCGCCGCGAGGGGCGATGCCGCCGGCGCAAGCTCTGCCTTCGAAGAGGCGCTCAAGCTGGAGCGTCAGCTGCGGAAAAACGGCAGCTACACCAACGATCCGCCCAACATGCCCGACCCCATCGCCGTGCAGGTCGGCCACTATCGCCTGAGCCAAAAGAATCCCCGCAGCGCGCTGGAGGCTTATCGCGAAGCCCTGGAACAGCTGCCCGGCTGCGCCGCCGCCTATGCAGGTCTGGCGCAGGCGTATGCGATGCTCGGCATGAAGGATGACGCCCGCGCTGAGTACGGAAAGGCCCTGTATGTATTGGCGGAAGCCGATGAAGATATCCCCGATCTTGTCCGGCTGAAGGAGCTCGGTCTGGAAGCTCCCCCGGTGGCAGACGTGCCCGCACCAGAACGTCCCTACACCCAGACCACCCTCGAGCACCTCGGCCCGCTCAACTGGTCGCCCTTTATCGCGCCGGAACTGCGCGCCCTCAACAGCCAGGGCCAGACGGTCGATCTGCGCGATTATCGGGGCAAGAACGTCATCCTCGTCTTCTATCTCAGCGACGAGTGCGTTCACTGCATGGAGCAGCTGCAGGCGATTTCGGCCAAGCAGGCCGAGCTGGATGCCCAAAACACGGTCGTCCTTGCCATCAGCAGCGCGACGCCGCAGGCGAATGCCGACTCAATGGAGCTGGGCAAGCTGCCCTTCACCCTCCTCTCCGACACCCCCGACCACCAGAACGCCCGGCGGTATGCGTCGTATGACGACTTCGAAGAGATGGAACTGCACTCGACAATCCTGATCGACGCCGAGGGCCGCATCCACTGGAAGCGCACCGGCGGCGATCCGTTTATGAACGTCGATTTTCTGATTGACGAGTTGAAGCGGATCCGGACAGCGGCTGCTTCGCGTACTTGAACGCGAACATCATAAACACCGGCCACCAGATGAGATCGTTGAAGACGATCAGCCAGCCGAACTGCCACGGCAGTGCGCCGTGCAGGGCGTTGAAGAAGAAGCCGAGCGGCCCCAGCACCTTGCCGAGCAGACCGATCCAGATGAAGCCGCAGTAGCGGACCGGATCGCGGGCGAGCAGGTAGTAGCCGATCCCATAGACGCCCACCATCATCCCCATCACCTGCACCAGCTGCGGATGGCTGACTCCGGCGATGCCGCCGGTGCGGGCGACGAGGTCCGGGAAGAAGCCCGCCGCAAGCCCCCACAGCGCGTTGTAGACCGCCGCTGCGTAGAACCAGCCGCGGTAGAAGCGCGGGACCTCAGCCACTGCGCGCCGCCTTGGGCTGGAAGCCCGATATCGCGTCACGGACGCCAGAAAAGAAGACGCCTGCTGCAATGAGCGAGAGAATCCAGGCGGGGATTCCGTGATAAGCCGGGCCGATTCCCGTCGGCAGCTTGCTCCACGCGATCAGATCAGGCACGAGGTAAGCCAGAAAGGCTCCATAGACGATCCCCATGATCGCGTGCATCGCCCGCTCGCCTGGCGGCAGCTTTCTGATCTTGTCCTCTTCGATGAAATCCCAGAGCGTGATGATGATCTCAGCAAGAAGCAGCGCGGCGAGAAGCCATGCCAAGGCGCCGTTCCACGTCATCCATCCGAGGGTGCCGATGATGATCGCGTAGGCAAAGTCACGCACGGCGTGCAGACGCAGCTCAATCTGGGTGTGGTCGCCGTGCGGCAGCTTCAGCTTGTACTCGTGGTAGTAAAGCGTGTCAAAGGCTCCGAGACTCGCCTGGACCAGCAGAAGCCAGATCGCCACCTTCATTGCGGAATCAGCCTCCCCTGATAGGCGCAGAGAAGCCCTGCCGCGGGATGCGTCACGCTTACATCTACGCGCCAGCCCTCGCCCTCCTCTCTCACTGTGGCCGCCACAACCGGTCTCAGCAAAGCCGGGAGGGAGACGCCGAAGAGCCAAACCCTTTCCGAGAGATAGTGCAGGATTTGCGCGTCACACCATATCCGCAGTTCAAGCGTCGCCGGTCCCGCTTTCTCAAGCACTCTTCCATCCTTCAGCCGGTGCAGAGTGTCAAAGGCCTGAACGCCGAAACGCCGATGCCAGGCAAGGTCGTCACCCCGCTTATCCACCTGTACAGACAGCTCGATGCTATTGCCCGCGTACGGCATCCGAAAGAGCCTCGCAAGCACCTTCCCCAACCCTTTGCCCTGCCGCACATCGGCCATGCCCTTTGCCCGCAGCGGCGGTTCGTGAGCCCAGCGCACGATTGAAGGCAGCGCATCGTATTCCTGGCCTGCAGCTTGCCGGTAGATATTGATGACCAATTATGAGCTTCGACGTGTGCTTGGCGCAAAAATCCGCTGAACCGATGGTGGAAGCGCGCCGTCTGACCGTTCGGCAGTTATAATTGTGCCTGCAATAAATTTGTGAGGGGATTCCTGCATGCGCTACTTCAACATCGCCAGTTCGCTCGCGGCGCTCGCCGGGGCGACGCTGTTCTTTCAATCGCCGACCTTTGCGGCGCACACCAAGGCTCTGCAAGACGCCAAGAGCCTGACCCTGGTCATCTCTGAGCAGAAGATCGGCGGCGCGCCGGAGGAGCATCGCGTGACTCTGGGCAAGCCGGGTGAGTTCCGCTGGGAGAACTCCAAGAAGCTGGTCGTCTGCGACGGCAAGACCCTCTGGACGCTGGACAAGACCAAGAACAGCTACACCGAGGCTCCGGCCGATAAGGACACCGCGCTCAAGTCGCTCAAGAGCGACACGCTGCTGGCCTGGTCCGCCTTCTTCAATGCGGAGTGGGAGAAGCCCTTCACCGGAGTGCGGGCGGGCCGAGACCGCAACATGCGCGGCACCGCCGTGACGGAAGTCCAGGTCACAACCGAAGGTTCGGCGAAGCCGATCACCATCCTGCTCGACAGCAAGACCAAGGTCGCCAAGGGCGCGATCATCCCCGGCGATGCCGAAACGATCCTCTTCGCCACCAAGCTGGAACTGGGCGCCGAAGCTCCGAAGGCCGACCTCTTCGCCTTCAACGCTCCCAATGGAGCGACCAAGATCGACGCCTCTCAGGCGGCAGCGGTCTCCTATTCAGATGTGCAAATTCTGTTGAACGGGAACTGTGTGGGCTGTCATGGTGGTCAAGCTACGAGGGGCGGTCTGGATGTGAGCAGCTTTGCAAGCCTTATGAAGGGCGGGCGCTCTGGTTCACCCATCAAGCCCGGCGATCCTGACGGAAGCCTGCTGATGATGCACATGCGTGGGCAGAGAAAGCAGATGCCGCCGAATGGGCGGCTTCCGGATCCGATTCTGGAGACCTTCGCGTCATGGATTACGGCAGGTGCAAAGAATGAATAGAAAGACGATGTTTTCAGGCGGTTTCTTGGCCGCGAGCGTGATCGGTCTAGTTCTGGCAGGCTGCAGCGGCAGCGAAGCAGCCGCCACAGATGAAGAGGCGACGACCGGCGGCGGCACTCCTGTCGCCACCTACGACCATCGCACCTACGCGGAAGCCAAGACAGTCTTCGACACCCACTGCGTCGGCTGCCACGGCGGAGGCAAAGGTCAGGGCCGCTTCAATATGGACACCGTCGACGAAATCGCCAAGGGCGGCGAGTCCGGCCCGGCGTATGTCGCCGGAGATGCAGACTCCAGCCTGATCATCATGCACATGCGCGGTGAGAAGGATCAGATGCCGCCGAATGGAAAGCTGGCCGACGATCAGATCGAGATCATCGCCGGTTGGATCGCCGCCGGGGCTCCGGCGGAGTAAGCCTGTCATGTCGCCCGAACAGGCGGCTCTGCGGGCCGGCCCCCTCCTCGGCGCAGGCGGGGGCCTTCTCATTGAAGGCACGATCACCCATTACGACGGCTCGCCCACCACAGTCATCCGGTGCGGCTGGCAGGGCAAATCGGTCATCGTCAAGGCCGCCCACAACGACGGCAGCGGGCTGCCCAACGAACAGGCCGCGCTTCGCTTTCTGAACTCCATCCCCGAGACCGAAGGCTGGGTGCCGCGATTGATCGCCGCCGATGAGCAGATGCTCGTGATGAGCGACCTTGGCTCGGATCAAGGCCTGCTGGCCAGCGTGCTGGAGGGCGATGATTTCCTCCGCTCAAAGCGGGCGCTCATCGCCTTTATGAAGCGGCTGGCTCAGTTGAACGGGCTCGGACTGCGGCACCAAGACCGGTGGAACCCGCCACAGGCCCGATCCCGCCACAACGTCCACCGCCTGGACCAGATTCTGCTCTCTCTACCGCAGACCCTCTCGATTGTCGGCATCCCCGCCACCGAGGCCCTGGTGACGGAGCTGGAACAGGCTGCTTATCACCTGCTCTACCCCGGCCCGTTCTTCGGCTTTTCCCACGGCGACGGCACGCTTGCCAACGCTCTTGTGGACTCCAACGGCGAAGTGCGGCTTTATGACTTTGAATCGTCCGGATTCCGCAGCGTGCTGGTGGATGGCAGCTTCCCCGTTCTGCGGTCGATTCACAGCGTCTACGCCCTTCAGATTCCCAAGCGTCTGCGGCAGGATCTGGCGTCTGCCTATCGCCGGGAGTTGGCGCAGTGGATTCCGGCGGCGGATGAGGGGCGCATCTACTTCCCCTGCCTGGTCGCCTGCTCGGCGGGATGGCTGGCCGCGCTGCTCTCCACTCTGGAAAAGCAGATGCAGGCGGATCACCGCTGGGGAATGAGCACCTTCCGGGAGCGCACTCAAGACGCTCTGCGCCAGTTCATAGAACTCTCCACCGAGACCGGCCACATGACGGCCCTCGCCGAAACCTGCTACCTGCTTCTGGAGCGGCTGACGGCGGCTTGGGGGCGGCAGGAGATGCGTCCCTACCACAGCCTTGCCTGAGAAGCGGGAATTATCCGGCGGTTCGCCAGCGTAATGCGGGCGTGATTTGGAGATTCTCCGCATTTGTTTTGGCGGCCCTTTTCCTGGCTTCTTGTCGAAGTGATGTGGCTGTCGTTCAGGCTGAAGCTGTCGTGGAGGCGGCAGACATCAACATTCTCTTCATCGGCAACAGCCACACCGCCACCCACAATGTGTCGGGCATCGTTAAGCAGCTGCTCGAATCCGCCCCGAGCGGCAAGAGCGTCCGCGTGCAGTATCTAGGCGCGGCCTCGCTCAAGGGGGCTGACTCTGCCGCCTTTCACCGCACCATCCGCAACGGCGGGTGGAATTTTGTGGTGCTGCAGGGGCAGGAGATCAGCATGTCGCACAAGTACGACTACAGCAAAGAGGAGGCGATCCGCCTCGCCAAGCTGGCCAAGGATTCCGGTGCGAAGCCGCTTCTCTTCTCTGAATGGAAGCGGCGCGGTGTCGAAGAGACCGAATACATCGAGGCCATCTACCGGCACATCGCCAAACAGTCGGAGGCAGAGGTCGTGCCCATCGGCCGGGCGTGGGATCGGGCTCTCAAGCAGAAGCCAGATGCGGCCCTGTGGTCATCCGACAACAACCACGCAGCCCCCGCGGGCGCCTTTCTGGCCGCCGCCACGATCGCCTGGTGGATCGCCGGCGAAGACGCGGAGATGACCAAGGGAGCCGATCCCTCACAGCTCGATTCGGACACGGCGAAGTGGCTCCTGACAGTTGCACGGGATGAGGTGAAGGAGTACCGCACCCCGAAGGGTGAAGCCGAGGGGCCGTGAATACCGCTGCTCTGGGCGGAAGGCACAGCCTCCCGCCCAGAGGCATCTTATGGAGTGTCGAACTCCGCCAGCACCTTGCGGCACGCCTCCGATCCCGGCGGATCGTTTTCATTTCGCGGCGAGCCTGCCTTCAGGAGCAGACGGACGATGTTGGGGTGCTCGGGGTGCGGAGCGAACTCAGAGGCGAAGAGTGCCCAGGAGAGCGGAGTCGCGTTCCACATCTCGTCTCGAAGAACCAGACTGGCTCCGTGAGCCAGGAGCACCTTCACCACTTCGGGCTGGCCATTGAAGCAGGCTTCCATCAGCATGGTATTGCTGTCCCAGCCGCTTCGGAAGTCCACGGGATACCCCGCTTCGATCAAGGCATTGACGGCTTCTGCCTGGCCGTACTTCGCCAGCTCATGGCCGACGGCCCGCTTCCCTTCTTTGGCCTGATCGATCAGCTCAGGATTCGCGACCGAGATCATCGAAGAGATAACGGGATCAGCGACCGAGGGCTTGGGACTGAATCTGCTGTACGGCACGGTTGTGCTGGTCACTTTCAGCTTCTATGTCGCCAACTACTACGTCGCGCGCACCTTTCAACGGACCCACCCCAGCTATCGATTTCCGGTGGCGGTCAGCATTGTCTGCGGCATATTGGCGCTGGCCAACTTCATTCCGCCAGGCCTGTCGCTCCCCAAGACCGAGACCATGTTTTCCATCGTCGGCGACATAGGCTTTGTCGGCATGGGCAGCGTCACGGTGTACGCGATCATTCAAGACCTGCTCCGCAACCGCCGGGTGGACAGCCGCGAAATATGGGCGGCATCGCGGTCTACGTCCTGATGGGCGTCATCTTCTCGTACATCTATGGCCTGGTGGTCGTGCTGGAGCCGTACAGCTTCACCGAGGCCCTGGAGCCGGGCATCACCAAGCGTCCGGAGCTTCTGTATTTCAGCTTTGTCACTCAGATGACGGTGGGCTACGGCGACATCATCCCGGTGAGCACGCTGGCGCGAAGCCTGGTCATCGTCCACGGAGCCTTCGGCGTGCTGTATCCGCCCATCATCGTCGCGAGGCTTGTGAACCTGGCGGTCCATGCCCGTGTGGGAAACGCGGCGTCGGATGAAAGTGTTGTCGGCGCGCCGGATTTCGAAAGCGAATCTTAGTTCTTAGATCGGCCCTTGCGCTCATCCCATAGGCAGAGGATTGCGCCGACCAGGGAAAGCCCGGTCAGGCTGAGAGGGGCGAGCGGCGGGGCGTCTTCGCCGTGGTACTGCTCTTCCTGTTTGTCGTCGGGATCGACCTGCTGACCCGCAGGCACCAGGAGCCCCTTTAGGTGCTCCGGTTCGCCTTCGATGTGATTCCAGAATCCCACCGGGCCGATGACGAGCCCGGCCAGCAGTGGCACGCCCAGCCACTTGCGGAGCTTGACCTTCTTGGTGAAGCCCGCGATGAGGCAGAGGAGAAAGGCCAGCCAGCTGAAGATGATAGGCAGCCACCCGATCTTGTAATAGTTCACCACAAATCGGTGCAGCTCATTCAGCTCAAGCGCTAGCACCGCAAAGCCGAAGGCCAGCACCAGCAGCAGAAACCGGTCTCGCATTAGGGGGAATTGTAGCGCGAACCGGAGCAGGCTGGCCCGAGGGCGGTCGGTATCCTTTGGCGACGATGTCCCGCCCCATGCACCGAATCATCCGCGCCACCGATGCCGAAACAGTCCAGATGCCCGGCCAGACATTCTGGGTGTACGACCGCGCTATGCCGCTGACCTTCATGCCGTATCGCCTGGAGAGCGGCTCCGGCGTCCCCATCCATCGCCACCAGAACGCGCAGGAGCAGTGCCTGGTTCAGACGGGACGGGTGAAGTTCGTGGTCGAGGGGGAAGAGGTGATCGCCGAGCCCGGCGACTACCTGCACATTCCGCGCGGCGTTTCGCACGGCTTCGTGAACATCGGAGACGAGCCCGCCCAGATGATCTGGCTCAGCGATGCGGGGGCGTTTGAGAAGTTCTGCATTGCGATGGATGAACTGATCGCCGAGGGAGCCGACCAGGAGCGCTTCGCCGCCGTCGCGGCGGAGCATGATGTGGAATTTGTCGGCGGCGTACCGGAAAAATAGGCCGCAACTCTTAGGGGCAACATCTTATAAACTAACTTCATGACCGAGCGGGAGCGGATTGCGCATGTCCTGCGGCGGCTGGGGATGGGGGCTGGCCGGTATGAATTGGCGGAGTATGAGCCTCTTGGGCTTGATGGCGCCCTGGACCGGCTGATCAATTGGGAATCGGTGGATGAGCAGTTCCCGATCAGCCCCTGGGAGCTGGCGGCGACGCCGGACGGGGAGCCGATGGACCTCAACCCGTTCCCGATGGCGAACTATTGGGCGCTGCGGATGCTGATGACCAAGACTCCGCTGCGCGAACGACTCACCCTCTTTTGGCATGACCACATGCCCGTGAGCGCGGAGAAGGTGGCCGACGGCCCGGCCCTGCTGCACTACATGCAGAACCTGCGCGAGAGTGCAGGCGGCCAATTCCGCGACGTGCTGAAGGGCGGCGTGAAGAACGGCGCGATGATCCAGTATCTCGACCAGGCGACCAGCTTTGCCGATATGCCGAACGAGAACCTAGCGCGCGAGCTGTTGGAACTATTCACTGTCGGCGAGGGCAACTACAGCGAGAAGGATATCCAGGAATGCAGCCGCGCGCTGACCGGCTGGATGCTCCACTTTAGCGGCCTGGGCGATTCGACCCCGTTCATCGAGATGCGCGAAAGGGCGGCCAAGAAGGGCCGATCCGTCTTCGCCTTCTGCGAAGTCCCCGCCTACCACGACCATGGACTCAAGACGATCCTCGGCAAGACCAGCCGGTTTGATGGCGACGAGGTGCTGACCATGCTCGCCGACCACCCGCTCACCGCCAAGTACATCACCGGAAAGCTGTTCCAGTGGTTCGTCGGCTTCCCGGCTTCGGAGGCGACCAATGAGCGGCTGGCCAAGCTCTATCAAAAGGAGGCAACCGCCATCCGCCCGGTGGTGCGCGCCATCGCCGAGTCGGACGAGTTTTGGAGCGAGCGGTCGGTCCGCAAGAAGGTGAAGAGCCCGGTGGACTACACGCTCGCGCTCTTCCGGCAGCTTGCGCTCAACACCCTGATCCTTCAGATTCGCGGCACCGTCACCGACCCCTATACTCCGCTCAACGCGGGCATCAAGGGGATCAGCGGCGGCTTGGCGTACCTGATGAGCAAGCAGGGTCTCCTTTTGCTCTATCCGCCCAATGTCGGCGGGTGGGATTGGGGCGAGGGCTGGATCAGCACCACCAATACCATCGAGCGCATCAACCACTCGCAGGTCATCATGCGGCCCGAAGATCCGAACCGACCGCTGGCCGTCTACATGGCGCAGAAGCTGAGCCAGGACGTGAAGCCCCTCACCAGTCGGGGCATCGTGGACTATGTGATCGATGTCTTCGATGGCGTCGCCGACGAGGAGGCGCGCAAGTCGATGGCGGAAGCGGTGGATGCCAAGGGCGGGCCCGGAGCGCTGGGCGACAAAGAGACCGCTTCGATCATGCTGACCGATCTGTGCAAGCTGATCTTCTCCGTGCCAGATTTCCAGCTCTGTTAGGGAAGGTAAAATGACTCGACTGCCTTGAGGAGGCAGCCGGGTCCGCGGGAAGGGTTGAACCCAGCCTCACTATCACATTTCGCACAGAACGACCTTTATGCAGGCCTGTTCGCGGACCGCAGGCGAGAAGCATGGAGGTTATGTGAACAAAACCCTGCCCGAACGGCCAAGCCTTGAGATGCTCAAGAGCCAGGCCAAAGAACTTCTGCAGTCCATCCAGTCCGGCGATTCTGCCGCTCTTGAGAGAGTCGTCGCGGCTGTCGGCACCAGCCGAGAGCACACCCTCACCAACGCCCAGTGGGTGATTGCGCGCGAGTACGGCTTTGAGAGCTGGACCCGCCTCAAACACCGAGTCGAAGAGATTCGCGCCACGCAGGAGGAACTGGTCGACCAATTCTTGAAGCACGCCTTTGCGGGCGATCCACGCCCGGTCACCGAGCTTCTGAAGCGCCATCCCTGGCTGTCATCGGCAAATGCCGCCGCAGCCTGCGCGGCCGGAAACGTCGCCTCGATGAAGGTGATGATCGGCGATGCCGACAAGCCGGTCGGTCCCCTGGATCGAACTCCGCTGCTCTGCGTCTGCTGCTCCATCCTTTGCCGAGATGTCCAGGCAAGCGGCCGGATGGTGGCTGCGGCCGAGGGGCTTTTGGAGAAGGGGGCGAATCCGAACATTCGGCTCCGAGACCCGGCTTGGCCGGACAGCGAGCTTTCGGCCCTCTACTTTGCGCTCGGCTATCACAACAACCTGGCCCTCGGCGAGCTGCTGCTGAATCATGGGGCGGACCCCAATGACGGCGAATCGCTCTATCACTCTACGGAGCACCGAGACTACCGGGCCATGAAGCTGCTGCTGGCTCGGGGGGCTGATCCGAATAGCCCGCAGGCGATGATCCCGATGCTCGACCATGGAAATCTGGAAGGCGTCCGGATCCTTCTAGAAGGCGGATGCGATCCCAATGCCGGCGAAGAGCCGACCCTGGTTCATGCGGCCAAGGTGGCATCTAGCATTGAAGTCGTCAAGCTTCTCCTCAAAGCCGGAGGGGACCCGAATTGCAAGGATGCTGACGGAGCAGATGCGGTGGATTGGGCATGGCGGCTCAACAACGGAGCGCACCTAGAGCTATACCAAGAGATGGGAGCCAAGGAGGATCTGTCTCCACTGGGCGAATTCTTGCGGGCGGTGCATATGGGGCAGACACAGAAGGCGCGGAGCCTGCTGAGCCGCTGCCCGGGGAGGATCAGCATCACGGCAGCCAGCTTGACCACCCAGGCGTAGCTGATCCGCTGCATCTCCTTGGCGCCCTGGATGAGATGCCGGATTTTGGGAGCCCTGTCGTCCTTGAGATCCGCCACTGAAAACATGATGAACTATCGCCCCGCCGCGATGCACTCAGTTGATATGAGCGAGCGGTTCCGCCACCTGAAGCAGCTGCAGGTTCCCAAGCCGTGCCCGGCCAGTTGGGATGAGATGACCGGAGACGAACAGACCCGGCATTGCAGCCACTGCAACAAGAACGTCCACAACCTCACCGCAATGTCGGCTGAGGATGCGGAGAAGGTGCTGGAGAGCGGCAAAGCCTGCGTCCGCTTTGCGCGGGACGACAAGGGCCGCATCATCACCCGCACCCGCTTGATCGCCCAGACCGCTGCCGCCGCCGCAGCGGCCATCACTCTGAGCGGCTGCACTCAGCCGCTGGTTGCGGGAGCCTCGGCGCCGCCCGAGCCGAAGATGGGCAAGCAGGTCTCGACCGAGTATCTGGCCGGGGAAGCCGTATCGACCCCGATTGATGACAGTGATATGAGCCTCGGAAGGATGGCCCCGGTCGAGCCTCCGTCGGATGAGATGATTCAAGGCGAGATTGCGCCCGTGGATGACGCGACTCGGTAACCTGGCGCGATGCCGCTGCCGACCGTGCCGTACTCGACAAACCGCCTGTCCGAGGCCGAAACCATCGAGGCGATGGACCGCGAGTACCGGGTGATGGATGCGCGGCGCACAGTGCGGATGTTTTCCAGCGACCCGGTGCCCCAAGCTGTCATCGAGAAGGCGATCCTCATCGCCGGAACCGCCCCCAGCGGCGCGCACAAGCAGCCGTGGCACTTTGTGGCGATCTCCGACCCGGCAATGAAGGCAAAAATCCGCGAGGCCGCGCAGGCCGAAGAGAAGGATTTTTACGAGAAGCGGGCCACCCAGGAATGGCTCGACGCGCTGGAGCCGCTCGGGACCGACTTTGTGAAGGAGCACATCACCGAAGCTCCCTGGCTGATCATCGCCTTTCGCCGCGACTACGATGTGCTGCCCGATGGCTCGCGGAGCAAAAACTACTACATGACCGAATCGGTCGGCATCGCGGTTGGGTTCTTGATCCAGGCGCTTCATCGCGTCGGCCTGGCCACGCTCACCCACACGCCCGCGCCGATGTCATTTCTGAGGGACATCTGCGGCCGTCCGGTCAACGAAAAGCCGTATGTGCTGCTTCCGGTCGGTTACCCGGCAAAGGGTTGCGAGGTTCCCGACCTGCAGCGCAAGCCGTTGGCCGAGATCGCCGAATTCCGCACGGGCTAAAGCATTGCCAGTTCGAGCGTGCCGTCGTCGTAGCCCACGGCCAGCACCGATTGCTCCCCGTCATGCTTGAAGTTGGCGGAAAGCACCCGCTTCTCGGGCCGTTCGATGAACTCCAGCAACCGGCCGTCCCAGGTGTAGATTCCGCACCCCTTCCCTCGCCCGATCGCGATGAGCGAATCGACGGGAGCGCAGGAGACGAAGGCGAGGCCCGGATCGACCGGAAACTCGGAGACATAGTCGCCGTTCTTCCAACTGCGCAGAGAAACCTTGTTGTCGGTCCGCACCACGGCGATATCCTCGTGCTTTGAGACAGCCATGCCGTAGACATGCCCCGGGAATCCCCAGTGGTTGGTGCGGTTCAGTGTGTTTGTGTCCCAGGTGCTGAGGCTCACCCCATCGGCCCCGACGATGAGATCCTGCTCGGCGGCCAGGTATGCCCACTGCGGTGCGTTCTCATCCCGCTTGCGGCGAAGCAGGTTGCCCTGTTCGGTGCGAAGGTCGATCACGCCCGTATCGCTGCTGATCGCGACGCCGCCTTGCGGCAGAGGAACGGCGGCGTAGGGTGAAGCCGAGATGAAGCCCATGTAGTCGCGCGGGCGATGCCACCACTCGATCTCGCCGGTCTCTCGGCTCAGGCAGAAGACCTTGGTGCCCGCACAAACGTACAACAGGTCGCCTTCAGCCGAGACTCCGATGTAGCGAAACCGCTCCAGCGCCGAGTTTTTGGCTTCGCCGGAATCGAGATGCCACGCCTTGACGGTCTCGCCATTCTGCATCCAGCGCAGGGTCATGTCGAGCGATGCCGCGAGGAGTCCTTCGTTGTTCGGAAGCCACTCGATCAGTCTGATTCCGGGCAGCTTGCGGTAGTCCAGTTCGCTCAGCGAAGAAGAAGCCTGTGCGGGGACGCTCGTCATGAATGTATTGTACGGCTAATGCCTGTCCAGGGTTCTCCGCAATTGATGCAGCGCGAACATATCCCCGGGGTGGTTGCGCTGCAGAGGGCGTGCTTTCCGCCGCCCTTCCCCACCGACCTGCTCTGGAAGCCGGAGCACCTGGAGAGCCACCTCGCCCTCTTTCCCGAGGGGCAGTTTGTCTGCGTGGACTCCGACCAGGTGATGGGCAGCGCCAGTTCGCTGCGGATCAGCCGCGCCACATGGCAGATGCACAAACCTTGGGAAGACACCACCGGCGGGCTTGATCTCAGCGGGCATGATCCTGAAGGCGAGGTTCTTTTCGGGGCGGATATCAGCGTGCATCCCAGCCATCAGGGCAAGGGCATCGGGCGGGCTCTGTATCAAGCGCGATTCGATTTGGTTCGCCGACTCGGACTAGCCCTCTATGGCACGGTCTGCCGCATTCCGGACTACGCCTTTTGGGAGCAGAAGGCGAAGCTTTCGCCCGATGAGTACACAAGGATGGTCGCGGATGGCCAGATTCCCGACCGCACGATGACGCCGCTTTTGAAGATGGGCCTCGCGTTTGAGCGGGTGATCCTGGATCATATGGAAGACGAAGAATCAGGCAACGCCGCCGCTGTGCTGGTGTGGCGGCCATGAAGGTCGCCGCCGCTGCCTGGCAGGTGAGAACCATCTCCTCAGCGGACGAATTCACCGGGCATCTGATGGAACTGGTCGGCGCAGCGGCCCTCGAGGGGGTGGAGCTTCTCGTTCTGCCCGAACTGTTCGACCTCGAACTGCTGTCCCTGGCCCCGAACCTACTCGCAATCGAGATGCCCTACTGGCTGGCCGAGAACAGCGGCCTGGACCGCCAAGTGCCGGAGCTGGCCGCCGCCAACCGAATGACGATCATCGGTTCTTGGATGGCCGAAGGCCGCACCAACCAGACCACCGCCGCCTTCCCTTCCGGCAGCATCTACCGCCAGCCCAAAACCAAGCTCACTCAGTACGAAGTTCAGGAATGGAAGCTGGAGCCCGGCACCTCGGTCGCTCCGCTCGAAGACCGGTCTCTCGCCATGCTGAACTGCTACGAGTCGGAGTTCCCGGAGGCAGGGCGGCTGCTGGCGGAATCCGGAGCGCTGACCATCGCAGTGCCCGCGTTCACCGAAACCGAATACGGCCACTGGCGGGTCCGCCATTCATGCGCCGCTCGGGCGGTGGAGAATCAGGTATTCGTCCTGCACGCGTCTCTTGTGGGATCGCTTGGGCGGGAGCCCGTGCCCTCCACCTATGGAGCAGCGGCGGTGCTGGCCCCCTGCCAGCCGCCCTTCCCCGCCAACGGCATCCTGTCGCAGACCCGCCCGAATGAAGAAGGATTGGCGATGGCGGAGCTTGACTTCGACCAGCTGCTGGCCTGCCGCGAAGAGGGCGATGTGCGGAACTGGAACGACCGCGATCCCTCCCCCTGGGTGTGGGGTCAGGCCCAGACCTGAATCTCGTACAGGGTCTGCGCCCCTTCCGAAACCAGGATCACGATCTCGTAGCCCTTCGCCGTGCCCGTGATGGTGCCGGTCTGCTCGTCCCGCACGGCACCATTCAGCTCTCGGGTATAGAAATCCTGCACTTCCTGGGTGGTGAGGGGTGTTTCGAAGCTCATGGAGAGCAGGTGCCCCGCGTCGGTCCGCAAAGAGTAGGCCGCCGAATCGGTTTCTGCAGGACGGCTCTCGGGAGCCAAGCGCACGGGGAGGCTGCCGGATTGAGGCAGTTCTTTGGGTTCGCCGCGCCACTCGTTGCCGTGCAGATCGACCACAGTGACCGGTCCGCTGGATGGTGCGGTCTCTACCTTGGGCGGGTTCGGCTTGGCGGTGGATTCGGGAGTGTGCTGCTCCGGGCTTGGCTCCGGCAGTTCGGTGGGGATCGGCGCAACGGGAGCGGGGGCGGCGGCTTCCGGCTTGCGGCCGCATCCGGCCAGCACGATGGCCAAGAGGCCCGCAATCAGCAGATTTTCAAGGGCATACGAAACCCGAATGTCTCTTGCCACGCAGTCACTAGTATGGCAGCAGTGAAAGCTCTGTTCCGCCTTCTGGCCTCAATGGCCGCCCTCTTCGCCACCTGCGAAGCCATCGTCCGCTTTGTGCGGTTCGCATGGACTCTGGTGTTGAAGATGCTGAAGGGCGGCTCTCGGCGAAAGGTGCAGTTCGCCGGCGTAACGATCTAATCGTCTGCGCCGATGTCATCCTGCGGCTCGTTGAAGCGAGCCGCAGCCTCCGTCCAATCCTTCACGATTCGGACCGGCACGCCCACATCCACCCAGTCAAAAAAGTAGCGGGCGGCGTTCATTCCCGTCAGCGGCATGCGGATGCAGCCGTGAGATGCGGGATACTTCGGCACGCTCTTGTAGCCGTGGATGAAGATGTTTCCGTTCACCTGAACCGAGAACGGCATCGGCGAGTTGTTGTAGAGGCTCGAATAGTGCATCCGATGCTTGATCGGTCCTGCCGTCCACGCACCGCGCGGCGTCGAGCCGCCCGCACCGGAACTGACGTTGGTCCGCATGACCAGGCGGCTGCCCTGCCATGCCCGCAGCTCCTGGTGGTCGATGGCCACCTCGACTTCCTTATCCGGCACCACCACCTGAGCGGTGGCCTTGTAGGTCTTGATGCTCCAGCCATCCTCCGGATGCTGCTTGATCTCCGCGCCCAGCTTCTCCAGTACGCGGATCTCGATCATGTTGGTGCCGTCGAACAGCTTTCGGAGCGACTTGCGCTCGACCGGCTTTTCGTCCATCAGAATCTGGTTCGTGGCCTCGTCCCAGTGGACATACCAGCCGACGGCGCGGCCCATTTCGCGGATCGGCACATAGGCTTTGCCCGGCGCATCGGCATAAGTCACGGCCTCAACCGTTTCTGCATAGGCGCCTGCGGCCAGAACCGTCAGGGCCAAAAGCGAAAGTGAACGCATACTGCTCTTAGAGCCTCCAGGGTGAATTATGGTCCGAAACCCAGGCAACCTCAGCGGACCTCTCCGGCTATGCTTCATATATGAATTTGACGTCAGAGAAGATCGCGCAGGCCAAGCAACTGATTCGAACTGCCCCCTTTGACGCGTGGCTGATCTTCGTCCGCGAGACCGCCGGCGGCAGCGATCCGGTGCTTCCCCTGCTGCTTGAAGGCGGCCTCACCTGGCAGAGCGCGCTCGTCATCACCAAGGGCGGAAAGTCGGCGGCGATCCTCGGCAACTACGATGCCGACCCGCTGAAGGCGAGCGGAGATTGGGATGAGGTCATCCCCTATGTGCAGGGCATCCGCGAGCCGCTGGTCGAATGGCTCAAGCGCGAACTCCCGGCGGGTGCTCCAATCGGCGTCAACTATTCCCAGAACGATGTGAAGGCCGACGGGCTGACCCACGGCATGTTCCAGCTTCTCTCCGGCTACCTCGAAGGCACCGGATTCTCGCTGACTTCGGCGGAAGAGATGGTCATGGCGCTGCGGGGACAGAAGACGCCGCAGGAGCTGCACCGCATCCGCCACGCCATTGCCGAGGGCGACAAGCTGTTTGCCGAGATTGGCGACTGGATCGCCGACCGCCCCTCGGAAAAGGAGGTCTTCGACCGGGTTCACGGCTTGATGAAGGAGCGCGGGCTCGGCTTCGGGTGGGACCCGGCAGGAGATCCCATCGTCAATACCGGTCCAAACTCGATGATCGGCCACGGCGTGCCGAACGCCAAGCTGCGGCCCGAGCCCGGTCACATCTTCCACGTGGACCTGGGGGTGATTAAAGACGGCTACAGCTCGGATATTCAGCGCTGCTGGTATGTGGCCGAAAGCGAAGGGCTTCCCGACGATGTGCGCGACGCTCTGAATGCGGTCAACTCCGCGATTGACGCCGGTGCCGAGACCCTGCGGCCTGGAGTAAGCGGATGGCAGGTGGATGCCGCCGCCCGCGCCGCCATCACCGCAGCGGGCTACGACGAGTACCAGCATGCGCTCGGCCACCAGGTCGGCCGCTCAGCCCACGATGGCGGCGCGATTCTCGGCCCGAAGTGGGATCGCTACGGCCAGACGCCGATCATGCCGATCAAGGAGGGCGAGGTTTATACGCTGGAACTGGGCGTCATCCTCCCGGAGCGCGGCTACCTCGGCATCGAAGAGATCGTTGTAGTCACTGAAGACGGCTGCGAATTCCTGAGCGTCCGCCAACTGGAAATGCCGATTGTTCGCATGGCGGAAACTGGCTTTACCCCCTTCGCCTAAAGTAGCCTCGCAGCATGAAATTCACGGGCACCACCGACATCGCTGTCGGCGTGGACGACATGGAAGCCGCGCGGGACTACTACCGCGACGTCATGGGATTCGAGGTCGGCAAGACCGGCGATGGGTGGATTCAAATGCTCAGCGGTCCGCTGAAGCTCTACCTGTGCAAAGACGACGACAACAGCCCGATGCTCGATTTCACCGTGGAGGATGTCTCCGCCGCGGAACAGCGGCTGAGCGACGCCGGAGCGAACATCATCGGTCGCAGCGGAAGCGAGATCTACGTCCACGACAAGTACGGCCTCTGCTTCTGCGTCGAGCCCGCTAGTCCGGCGAACTGAGCAGCTGCGAGTGCTGGTCCACCGTCGCCGTCCACGGCTTCCCGTCCACGGTTGTATTGAGGGTCGCGGTCCATCCGTTGCGGGTGATGCGGACCGTGATCTCCTTGTCCTCGTGCCCCAGTTCCTCCATGTTCGCCGCCCATCGCTCATGTTCCGCGAAGTGCGCCTTCTGCGCGTGGTAGACAGACATCAAACGGTGCTTGGCCTCGTGCAGGGGATCGGTGAAGGGTTCTGCCTTCTGCCCTGCCCCGAGGAACTTGACGTAGCCCCACATCTCGGGACGGTGCATGTCGATGACATGCTGCGGCGACCACACCCAGTTGTATTCCGGCTTGTCGGGAATCTTCTTGTACTGCCCGTTCTCAACGTCCAGATCCCACTCCACCCGCGAGAAGTTGACTCTCCAGATATCGCCAGTTGAGGGAGGGCATGCGGCTCCCGCGAACTCCTTGAACGCGCTCCACGGAAAGGCGATCTCCACGACCCAGCCGTCGTCCTTGTCTTCCGGCTTGTTGAGGGTTCCGTTCAGGGTGATCTTGGTGCGGATGCCGGGAATCTCCCACTCATTCAGGGCGGGGCCTCCGTCGCGGTAGGGTTTGGGAAGGCGCAGATCCCAGTCGGTGCCCAGCGCGTTGATCTCGTACTCAAAGTAGTTGTGGTTGTCGCCGTCGGGGTCGATAAAGACCTCGAAGTCGTTCTCGTGGAAGATCACCGAGTCGTGCTCGGTGTAGGTGGCCCAAAGGTTCGGCTCCTCCATCTCCGCCGCGACATAGAAGTAGTCCTTGTCCCACATCATCTTGGCGCGGGTGCGGAATCGCGGCTTCGGCTTCTTGTCCGCCTCGATGTCGATAAAGATTTCCGTCCAGGGTGCCGCGGCCCAAGCGCCGCTTTCCAGGTTCCCGCTGAACTCAAAGGGAGCGGTGACCAGAGGCGCGTTGTAGGTAAGCGGGTGCGGCGGAATCAGAAGCACTCGGTAAAGGTACCCCTCACGCTGCTCAATCTATCCGCACGACTTTGACCCGGGTTCCTCGGTACTTGGTTTGGGGTTGGGCCAGCGCTGCGTACCTTCCCCGGCCTTGCCGAACTTCGATCCTGGTGCAGTCGACGAAGCTCACCGTCGGAAGCGTTTCAGAGGCGGACTCGTAATAGAACGGCTCCCTGGAATCGAATGCCCTTCCGGTGGGAACGAGCGTATAGTGGTAAAGGCGAGATGTGGTGGCTCCCCCATCGCTCGTGTGAGTGACCAAGTCATAACCACATCCCAGATACGACTCGCGGGCAATCTCTTCCTGCTCCCAACCGCCCAACTGATGAACCATCCAGGCGAACGTGACGATCAAGGTCAGAATCCCGATCAACGCACCACCGAGAATCTTCTTGACCACATTTCTAGGAACGCCCTCGAACTAACTGGAGTGCCTGTTATTTCTTCGGCTTCATGTGCCGCGCTTCGATCAGTACGAAGTAGGTGGCGATGGCCAGATTGATCAGTGAGACCACCATCAAGGCGGGCTGCAGGGGGTTGCCGGGGGGTACGGCGAGGAAGCCGATGAGGCCAATCACGACGGCCATTCCCACCGAAATCGCGGCCATTGTGAGCCGCTGATTCACGAGTTCACCACGTTGAGCGGCTTCAGTTCTTTCGCTTCCTGACCTTCCGGCGGATCAATCCATACGCCGTCGGCCTTGAGGAGAGCGATCAGCTCTTCAACGCCCTCTTCCTGCGGAATGTTGTGCTTGACCACGTCGCGCTTGCGGTAGAGCGTGATCTTTCCGCCCGCCGCGCCGACGTAGCCGTAGTCGGCATCCGCCATCTCGCCCGGACCGTTGACGATGCAGCCCATCACGGCGATGTCGAGTCCGGCCAGGTGCTTGGTGGCTTCGCGCACTTTATGCAGAACGGTCGGCAGGTTGAACTTAGTCCGCCCGCAGCTCGGGCAGGCGATGTACTCGACCTTCGTCTTTCGCAGGCCAAGCGCCTGCAGAATCTCGTAGCAGACCGGAATCTCCTCGATGGGATCTTCGGAGAGGCTGACGCGGATCGTGTCTCCAATCCCCTCAGCCAACAGCGTCGCAATCCCCGCCGTGGACTTGATGCGGGCGTACTGCCCGTCGCCGGCCTCGGTGACACCGAGGTGCAGCGGATAGGCCATGCCCTCTTCGTTCATCCGCTGGACCATCAGGCGGTTGGCGGCGATCATGATGGGGACCCGGCTCGCCTTGGCGCTGATATTCAGGTTTCTAAAGTCGTGCTTTTCGCAGATGCGGAGGTACTCGAGCGCACTCTGCACCATGCCCTCCGGCGTATCGCCATAGGTGACCAGCAGCCGCTCGCTCAGCGAGCCGTGGTTGACGCCGATCCGCATGGCGCGGCCATGCTTCTTGCAGGCCTCGATGACCGGAACGAAGTCTTCCTCAATGGCGGCAAGCTCCTCCACCCATTCGCTCTCGCTGTAGGCGAGTTCCTGCCGCAACCGATCCACCTCGTTCGGTTCCTCGCCGGTGCGTCCGCGCATGTCTCCCGCAGACACTGCCTTCTGCTCGCCGCGAGAGCCGTGGCGCTTGAAGACGAAAAGGCCGGGATTGACGCGGATCTCCTCGACGTACTGCGCGGCGAGGATGGCGATCTTGGAGCCCTGGTGATGCACGTCTGCGGTCATCGGCACATCGCCGTGCCGCTCGCGCACCTTGGCCTTGATCTCTTCCAGGCACTGGGCTTCGCCCAGAGAGGGAGTGGTGACGCGGACGATTTCGCAGCCTTCGCGGGCCAGGCCGATGATCTGCTCGACGCAGGCCTCGATGTTCCGGGTCTCTTCGGTGATCATCGACTGGACGACCAGGGGATGCTCTGAACCCATCTGCACCGACCCGATGGTGCAGGTGACCGTTTTTCGGCGCGGATAGGTGATGTCGAGGTTCATCGCTTCAGCCTCATTCTACGCGGTTGAAGGCCGCATAAAGATTGCGGGCTGGGGCATCTGGGACTCGGCAGGCTGTCGTAGGAAGAGGCATGAGCGTTCACGCAAGCGCCGAAGTCGAGATTCACAAGACCCCCTCCGAAGTCGCCCGCTACATGTTTGATCCCGCCCACGAAAGCGAATGGTCGGACACCACCCTCAAAGCAGAGGCTTCCGGAGATCTCGCCAAAGGCGCGACCATCACTCGTGAAATCAAGATGCTCGATCGGCAATTCACCTACACGACCGAAATCATCGACTATGAAGAGTCGGCATTCTTGGAGATGGCAGCCAATGAGCCGTATCCGATCAACCTCCGCTATGAGCTGCAGATGGTTCCGGACGGAACTCTGGTGCAGATCGAGGCCGAGTATCAGCCCAACGGCTTCTTCCCCGACGGCGCAGATGCGCTCAAGCAGGAGATGGACAATTCTCTTGAAAACGGCCTGAAGAGCCTGAAGCAACACCTTGAGGCTTGATTGAATAATCAAACATCATCACCCCTTTTGCTGCGAAGATTAGCTTTGACGCAAGCCTTAACCAAGCATCACTGACTATTAATCTTTTGCGAGGGTGGAAAACTTGCGGCACTTATCTCCCTGGTATTTCATACAATAGAGGATGAGTGTCAAGGTAGCGTGCGGTATCGAAATCATGCGCACTCCCACGGAGGTCGCGCAGTACATGTTCAACCCTGCCCATGATCTTGAGTGGATCTTGGGCCTCACCAAATCCCGGGCTCTCCAGCCCGGCCCCGTCGAAAAAGGCTCGCGGATCGCAAGGGCATCCAAGTTTCTCGGCCGCGAGATGGACTACACCGTCAATGTCGTGGACTGCGAAAGGGATCGCCTGCTGGAGATGCGCAGCGACAAGCCATTCCCCATGGTCATTCGCTATGAATTGGAGCAGACGGCTCAGGGCACACTCGTTCATATCCGGGTGAATGGCGAACCGAAAGGCTTCTTCAAGCTGGCGCAGGGCGTGCTTTACGACAAAGTCGATGAGCAGATCCACAAAGACCTGGCGATGCTGAAGCAGCAGATCGAAGGGCTGGAGACTCTCAGCTAGGAACGGTAGGGATTGTCCTCGTAGTAGTCCTGCGAATATCCACCCTGTGCGTAGGGGCCGCTGCTGTAGGCGGGGTCATAGGGATCCTGGCCCGGATGATTCTGGGCGTGGAGGTTTTGAAGGTAGGCGTCAAATTCCCGCTTTCTGCGGGCGCGCCTTTCCAGCAACCTCTCCACGAAGACACCACCTGCCAGAAAGAGGATGCCCACGCCAATCGCCCACATCGGCCGGATCCGCACCATCGGCATGGTCGTATACGCGTAGCCGCCCAAACCGAGCAGTCCCAGCACAGTCACCCACAGCCACCTCTTGATGCTGTTCGTGCTTACAAAGATATCCAGCAGATCATCCATTCCCGCTCTCCACTGCCCTACATCGCTCGATCTTCGATGTGTTTGAAGATCAGCCAGATTCCCGCCACGATAGAAAGGCCGCCCGCAACATACAGCAGCACCGCCGCGACCCCGAGCCGGCCATCATATCCAAGCCAGATGGCCACCACGCCGGCGATGATCAGCACCACTCCCAGCAGCGCCCGCCAGTGATCAACAATGTCATCCCAGTGGAAGAAGGCATCCAAGAGGTGCTCGAAGAAATCGCTGGCTGGCATTGGGTCCCCGGAACCTTAGCACAGGTTCGCTCATTGATACGGATAACTCCCGCATCGGGTTTTCGGTGCGTAGAATGAGAAGGAATCCCATGAAAGCTCCCATCCTAGCCGTCCTGGCGATTGCGGCCGCAGGCATCACCGCAGCGGCTTTCCAGCAGTCCGAAGAAAAGGTGTTCAAGCCGAGCATCGGCATCAAGACGCATACTCCCGCCGAAGCCAAGGAGAAGGGGACGGAGCTTGCGGTCATCGGCGGCGGATGCTTCTGGTGCCCTGAGCGCGACTACCGCAAGAAGGCGGGCATCGTGGCGACCGATGTCGGATACATGGGCGGAACGGTCAAGAACCCGACGTACAAGCAGGTCTGCACCGGCACCACGGGACACGTCGAAGTCACCCGCATCGAGTACGACCCCAAAGTGATCTCCTACCGCGAGGTGCTCGATATCTTCTTCCAGATTCACGACCCAACTCAGATCAACCGCCAGGGACCGGATATCGGCGAGCAGTATCGCAGCGTGATCTTCTACATGAACGACGAGCAGAAGAAGATCGCCGAAGAGGCAAAGAAGGCGGCGTACGAGAAGTACCAGAAGCCGATCGCCACCACCATCGAGCCCGCCAAGGAGTACTGGCGCGCCGAGGAGTATCACCAGCAGTACTACGAAAAGAAGGGCATCGGCTAGGCCGAGCCTCTCTTCCCCGCCCCGCCATGCGTAGAATCCATCCATGAGCGACAAGAAGAACCTGGAGGTCGGCGTCTTTGGCGGCGGCTGCTTCTGGTGCACCGAGTGGGCCTTCAAGCGAATGCCCGGCGTCACCCAGACTCGGGTCGGCTTCATGGGAGGCCACCTGGATAATCCCGACTATCACCGAGTCTGCCAGAAGGACACCGGCCACGTTGAAGTCAACGAAGTGACCTTCAACCCGGCGGAGATGGATTACCGCGAGCTATGCGACCGGTTCTTCACCATCCATGATCCGACGCAGGTCAACCGCCAAGGCCCTGATGTCGGCGAGCAGTACCGCAGCGTGATCTTCTACATGAACGAAGATCAGAAACGCATCGCCGAAGAGGCAAAGGCTGCGGCTCAGAAAGACCATAGCCAGCCGATCGCGACGACCATCGAGCCGGCCGCGACCTTCTGGCCGGCCGAAGAGGTCCACCAGGATTACTTCGACAAGCGCGGCATGCGTCCTCCGCACTAAAGGCTGTCTTTCCTGCTAATCCGGCTCATAATTAACTGTTATGAGTGCAAAGCGCTTATTGCTTGCTATTTTTGCGGCAGTTCTGGTTGCGCCTGCCATGGCGCAGGAGATGGAGATTCCCAGCACCGAGCCGGTTCAGAAGCTCAGTTGGATGGTGGGAGAATGGACCTCGAAGGACAAGATGATGGGCATGGGCGGCGAGTCCATGGAGTCGGACGGCTCCGGCTCATCCAAGTTCGTTCTGAAGGGCCGCTACCTGCAGTTCAACACCAAGATGTCGATGGGCCCGCTCGGCGAGGCCGAAGGTCAGCTCATGGTGACCTACAACGAGTTGAAGACCCGGTACGAGGCCACCTGGTTCGACAGCACCAGCGGTCAGGCGATTCCGTTCGCCGGAACCCTTGAGGGAGACAAGCTCACCGTCACATCGGGCGGCATCGAGTATCCCGGTATGGGTGAAATGAAGTTCCGCGCCACCTATGCCAAGTTGTCCGATACGCAGATCAAGATGACTCTTGAGATGGAGATCGGCGGCAGTTGGATGACTCAGGTTGAGTCGACCTACACCAAGAAGTAGGAGTTCGTCCAAGAAGCAGGGTTGGGGCTGGCCGCTGAGCCAGTCCCAACCTTTTTCATTTAGACTGTTTCATTTGCCGGGTTTCGCCGCCGCAATTGGGGCGGCCGCAGGACTATGGAATGATTCTATTACTTGGCACGGAAAATGCAGATGCGTCCCCTGGGCAGCAAGTCAATGCTTACGGGGAAAATCAAGAAGTCCAATTACGAGCATCCGCTCAACGGCGTGTTGCTTGGCGTGCTTCTTATCATCATGGGAGCGAACATCTACCGCTTCCTGGAGCTGCCGCATCCTCCCTTCGGTGTCTTCGCCTCCACGGTGATCACCTACTTCATGATCACGATCGGCCTTCTGTCGGCAGCCGTCTCATTATTCGATTGGCACCGGATTCGACAGAACAATGAGCAGGGCTAAAGCGTCTTCTTAGACGAGTGGCGATCACTGGGTCCTTTCCGCGCCTCCCGCATGTTGGGGAACTCGCACGCCTCCCTTTCTCATAGAAAGCAATGATCATGCGCAAGATTGTCATCCTTGTGGCCGCAATAAGCGTCCTCCTGGCCGCTGGCCTGGTGGTCTTTGCGGACTATCGCATGACTCAGAGCCAGTCCACCAGCAGCGCCGAGGACAGCTACAAGCTGCTCACGGTGGCCAAGGAGCGATTCAGCACAGGCGACATGGCCGAGGCCGAGCGGCTCTTTAAAGAAGCGGCCGTCAAGCAGGAGACCAATGGCGAGGCATGGTTCATGTACGGACTCTGCCGCCACTACGCCAAAGACTGGCCCACCGCCCGCAGCTCTTTTGAAAAGGCCATCCAGCTGAACCATATGCCGGAGCTAGGCCTCTACAACATCGCCTGCGGCTACGCCAAAGAGGGCGATGTGGACAAGGCGATCTCCTATCTCAACAAGGCGCTGGACCAGGGATTCACCCGCACCACCTATCTCACGTCTGACCCCGATCTGCGCCTGATCCGCACCGACCCGCGGTTCCAGGAGATTCTCGACAAGGCCGGACCCCGGCTTGCCGAAGACGCCACCGCGTCGATCATGACCGACTGGCTTGGCGAATGGGACGTGTACGACGGCGACAGTTGGGTCGGCTCGGCTCAATATGTCGAAGCCATGAACGGCTACGCCATCGAGCTGCACTTTTCCAACTACGTCGGCGCCATGTCGCAGGGCCTCTACACCTTCGACGCCAACAAGAAAGAGTGGCGGCGGATGCTCGTGGACGAATCGGGCCGGATCTCAGAGAGCGTCGGCAAGATGGCCGAGGACCAATTCGCCTTCGTCGGCGAGGTCACCGACCCGAAAGAAAAGACCAGCTACCACGAGCGCATCACCTGGGAATCTGCGCCCGATGGCAAGCTGATCGTCAAAATCCAGCGGTCGCCGGACGGAGAGAGCTGGAAGGAAATCCAGACTCTCTCCTACGTCCGTCACACCAACGGCTAGCCCTTCGCCACCGCTTCGGCCACAAACTTCTTGATGTCGCCGCCCAACTGCTCCAGGCAGTCTTCGTGGATGTACATCATGTGGCCCGCCTCATATTCGCCCACCTGGATGTTGTCCCGCAGACTCGGGTCCAGG
Organism: uncultured Fimbriimonadaceae bacterium; assembly: GCA_965652385.1. Classification (GTDB taxonomy): domain Bacteria; phylum Armatimonadota; class Fimbriimonadia; order Fimbriimonadales; family Fimbriimonadaceae; genus JBGSIR01. The sequence continues at coordinate 554,175 of CBFGUV010000001.1, read as the reverse complement.
CCGAGGTGGCTGATGGTGTATTCCGTAGCAAAGAAGGGCGTCGCGAGGTCGTAGTAGCCCGAAGCGACATACACCTTCATGTAGGGGTTCCGCGCCATCGCCTTGCGGAGCGCCTCGCTGGTGTCGGGATGCCCCTCGCCCGCCGAGCCCCAATCCCAAGGCTCCTTGATGCCGCGGAAGATTTCGTACTCCAGGTCGGTCTCGTATCCCAGTTCGCCGCGCACATAGTCGCAGAAGAGCGCCGTGTACGGCCCCATGAGCATGGACATGCTGGGGTCGTGCTCCCCGCGCTGATGCGCGCCGTGGCCATAGTCGTCGATGCCCTGGAAGCGGCTGTCCAGCCGGCCCACGGTTCGTCGGTCATCGCGGAGCAGCTCCTTGCAGAAGTCGTGGATGACCGGCCGCAGGTCGCACAGGTCGAGATATTTCTCTGAGAGGCCCGTGAGGCGGCTGAGCGTCTTGATCGCCTTGGTGCGGCGCTTGCCTTCCAGCAGATCGCCCTGCATCATCGCCAGCCAGTACTCGTTCTGAGCGAAGTCTCGGGCTTCGTTGATCGCCTTCTGGAGGTCTCCCTTCACTTTGCCGTGGTAGTGCGCGGTGGCGGTATAGGTCGGCAGGAAGAGCGCGTACGGCAGATCGTTGCCCTTTACAAATCGCGCGGTCTGAAAGTTCATGATCGACGAGACCAAGATCAGGCCGTTGAAGGTGATGCCGCGATCGGCGAGGTGTCCAGCCAGGCCCGACGCGCGGGTGGTGCCGTAGCTCTCCCCTGCCAGGAACAGCGGAGAACCGAACCGCTCGTTTCGAGTGAGGAACAGGCGGATGAACTGCCCCACCGAATCGATGTCGCCCTTCAACCCCCAATACTTCTTGGAGCTTTCCTTATCCTTCGCCCGGCTGAAGCCGGTGCCGATGGGATCGATGAAGACGACATCGGCAAATTCCAGCCACGCGTGGGGGTTGTCGACGATTTCGTACGGAGGCTGCGGCATGCCTCCCTCGCGCTGCATCCGCACACGCTTGGGGCCGAGGGCTCCCAGGTGCAGCCATAGCGACGGCGAACCGGGGCCGCCGTTGAAGGAGAAGATCAGCGGGCGATCTTTTCCGCCATCTTTAAGGCGGTACGCCATGTAGAACATCTGCGCATCGATGTTCCCTTCCTCATCGTAGATCGGCATCCGGCCAACCTCGGTGGTGTAGGCCATCTTCCCGACTTTATGGTCGCGGATGACGGGCTTTTCTTCCTTGAGTTCTTTCGACTCCTGGGCCTCGCCGTTCTTATCTTCGGCCTTGGCCCCTTTGGACTCTTCTGACATGAGTCAAAGTCTAGCAGAGACGACTCGGGGCTCAAGTCTTAACACAGGCTTAACCTTGAGTTAACAGAATCCTAAAATGTTAAGGCCAGTACCACTGGCCAGATTGGGGAACAGATGAGAAGCGATATGAGATGGATTGCGATGGCGGCGATCGCCGCCCTGGGGGTGAGCGTCTTCGCTCAGGATGGCGGGTCAAAGGCCGGGGAAACGGCTCCGACACAAAAGGCCGAGAAGAAGGTCGAGCTGACCGACGAGCAGAAGAAGACCATGAAGGCCGAGCTGGCTGAGCTTTCAACCAAGGCCGACGTCGTGACCGCCAAGATGAGCGCGCTGGCCGCCTCGAGCGAACTGAGCCGGAACAACGATGCCCTCGAGATGATGAAGGAGCTTCTGAGCGAGCTTCAGGAGATCAACGAGCGGCTCGACTATCTGGAGAGCGAGCTGGGCGGCGTCGCCGCTGGGCAGGGGCGGCTGGCCGACGATGTGGCCAAGCTGAACCGCCACGTTCCCACAGGCTACTTCCAGTTCCAATTCCGCGACAGCGACCAGATGGGCAAGGAGCAGTCCTCCTTCAACTTCCGCCGCGTGCGCGTCGGCTACAAGCACCAGCTGAACGACAAGGCCGACCTGAAGTTCAACTTCGACCTGGCCGCCGGAGACAATCAGACCAGCGCCGAGCTGAAGGATGTGATCCTCAACTATCAAATTGCGAAGTCGGAAACCGGCGAGACCATGCTGTCGCTCGGCCAATTCATTCCGCCGCTCGGCTTCGACCTCACCCGGTCCTCCAGCGCGCGCGAGTTTCCTGAGTTTGCGACCTATAACCGCCTCCTGTTCAACGGCGAGCGCGTGCGCGGCCTCATGGCGACTCAGAGCAGCGGGGACTTGGAGTACAGCCTGGGCGTCGCCAACTCGCTCACGGTGAAGGATAAGGAGCAGGAAGACTTCACCCCCGGCCCGAAGGGTCGGCTGGCAGCCTTCGGCGGCATCCGCTTTGCCCGGGACAACTACAATGTCGGCCTTGGCGCGTTTGCGGCCGAGCGACCGTCCTTCACGGGCGGCGGCGGCACTTCCCCGGCGGTGGACCGCAACTTCGTCTACCTGGACGGATCGATCATGGACTTCCTTACTCCCGGCCTGGAGCTGCGAGCAGAGGCGATGTTCGGCAAAGATCGCCTGCCCAGCACCACCGGCAACGTGAGCAAGGTCGCGCATGACCTGAGCGCGTATCAGCTGCAGCTGCTCTACCGGCTCGATGCGAAGAATCAGATATTCGGCCGCTATGTGCAGTTCGATTCGGACACCGATTCCAGCGGCAACACGTTCTTCGAGCGCGGGCTCGGTGTGCGGCACCTGCTCGACTCGGCAAACATGCTGACATTCACTTATGAGTGGATGCACGATCCGACGCTTGCCGATCCCCGGTACCGCGTCGCCACCTTCCGCTGGCAGTTCAAGTTCTAGCGAAGCGCAATCACCATGGAAACGGGCGGGCCGGCAAAGCCCGCCCGTTTTTCTGTCTTAACTTCCTCTTTAGAATCGGCTGAACTTGATGCGCCTGCGGGTAGGCTCAAGCCACGTTTCGTCGAGTCCATCTGAAGGAGGGCCGACAGCGACTTAAACGAGTGCTGTCATGACACACATACGATTTTCTGCGGGCATCCTGGCCGTGGCTTTGGCTGCGGTCAGCTTTGCTCAGCATCATACAAACAAGGCCAACTGGGCGCAGATGGAGAAGTACTCCAACTCTGCGCTCTCCCGCTTTGTCTACTCTTCCCGGGTCAATCCGAGCTGGATCAACAAGTCGGATCGCTTCTGGTACGTTTGGAACGACTCCGACGGCAAGCGATTCATGTTCGTCGATTCTGCTGGCCGCAAGCGCGAGCGGGCCTTCGACCACGACAAGCTGGCCGGAGCGCTCTCCGAGCTGGGCAAGAAGCCGGTCGTCGGCAACCAGCTTCCCTTCAACTCCATCGACTACAACGAGAAGGAGACCGCCATCACCTTCACTGTCGAGCGGGTGAAGTACGAGTGGGATCTGAAGGCGGAGACCCTGAAGGTCGTTCCGGAGAAAGAGGACGAAGGCGAAGCAACCCCGCCCCGCGGACCCCGCGGCGGACAGGGCGGACAGCAGGGTGGCCAGAACAACCGCCCGCGCAGCACCGCCTCGACCGCGCCGGACAAGCTCGCCATCGTCTATCAGAAGGGCTACAACCTCTACTTCGGCGTGAAGGAGAAGGAAGAGACCGAGATCGACGACGTTGAGATGACCCAGTTGACCAAAGACGGCGAGCAGTTCTATGAGTTTGCCGGAGTCAACTACCGCACCTACACTCTTGGCGACAAGGATGAGCGCGCGCACGCGATCGGCGTCGATTGGTCCAAGGACTCCGAGATGTTCGCCATCACCCGCGTGGATGGCCGAAAGCTGGCCGACCTCTTCGTCATCAACTCGCTGGCGAATCCCCGCCCCACGCTTGAGATCTACAAGTATCAGATGCCGGGCGAAGAGAATGTCGAACAGCGTGAGCTGCTGATCTTCGACCGCAACACCAAAGAACTCAAGAAGGTCCCCGCCGACAAGTGGAAGGACCAGATGTACTTCAACATCCACTGGGTCGGCAAGGGGCACGACAAGCTCCGGTTTGTCCGCCGTGACCGACTGCAGCGGAATCTTGAGTTCTGCGAGTACGACACCAACACCAACGAAGTCAAGGTTCTCCTCTCCGAAGCCGTTGAGAATGCCTTCATCGAACTGCGCAGCGCGCGCTACCTGGGCGATGACAACACCGGCGACTTCATCTGGTGGTCGGAGCGAAGCGGCTGGGGCCACTTCTATCTGTACGGCCATGACGGCAAGCTGAAGAACGCCATCACCTCCGGTCCGTGGCGCGCTGAAGACCTCGTTGATGTGGACGCCAAGGGCGGCAAGGTCTGGTTCAGCGCGGTCGGCAAAGAGCCGGGCGAAAACCTGTACAACGAGCATCAGTACTCGGTGGGGATCGACGGAAAGGGCATGCGCATGCTCACCAGCGGCGATGCCAACCACAGCCTCAGCCTGTCGGACTCGCACAAGTTCGGCGTCAACAACTACTCTCGCATCGACATGGTTCCGACAGCCGTCCTGCGCGACGACCAGGGCCGCGTGGTGATGGAGCTTGAGAAGATGGACCTCTCCAAGATGGAGGAGATCGGCTGGCAGATGCCTGAGCGCTTCGTGGTCAAGTCCTCCGATGGCGTCACGGACATCTTCGGCAATATGTGGAAGCCGTTCGACTTCAGCCCCAACAAGAAGTACCCGATCATCCTGTACGTCTATCCCGGTCCGCAGACCGAGTCGGTCTCCAATGGCTTCACTCCGGTCTCGACCCTTCAGGAGATCGCCCAGCTTGGGTTCATCGTCATCCAGATCGGCAACCGAGGCGGCACTCCGCAGCGGTCCAATGCCTACCACAGCTACGGCTACTACAACCTGCGCGACTATGGCCTGGCCGACAAGAAGGCGGGCGTCGAGCAGCTGGCGGGACGCTACTCCTGGATCGACATCGACAAGGTCGGCATCTTCGGCCACTCGGGCGGCGGCTTCATGACCGCTGCGGCCCTTCTGCTTCCGCCGTACAACGACTTCTTCAAGGTCGGCGTCTCATCGGCGGGCAACCACGACAACAACATCTACAACTCCAACTGGTCTGAGCAGCACCACGGCCTCCGTGTGGTGGAAGAGCAGCAGAACCAGGGCAACCGGGGCGGCGGCGCAGGCCGCGGTGGACGGACGCCGGAAGAAATGGATGCCGAAGCCTTCTACTACTTCGACTACATGGTTCAGCAGCAGAACCAGAACGAAGAGCAGAAGGAGCAGGAGAAGGACAACACCAAGTTCGAGATCAAGGTCCCGACCACGGTCGAACTGGCTCCGAACCTCAAGGGCAAGCTCCTGGTCGCACACGGCGATATGGACAATAACGTCCACCCCGGCAACTCAGTCCGGCTCGTCGATGCGCTGATCAAGGCGAACAAGCGGTTCGACTTCATGCTCCTCCCGGGCCAGCGCCACGGGTTCGGCTCCATGAACAACTACTTCCAGCAGCGACTCCGCGAATACTTCGCCACCCACCTGCTGGGCGACAACTACGAAAGCTCGTCCGACATGAACAACAAGTCGGGCTTCTCGCTTCCGTAAAAAGCTAAAGACAAAAGCTCGGAGCATCGCAAGAAGCTCCGGGCTTTTTTGTGTCTGAATGGTGGGCGGTGCAGGACTCGAACCCGCGACATCCTCGGTGTAAACGAGGCGCTCTACCAACTGAGCTAACCGCCCGCGGGAAGGGCCGTATTCTACTCTCCCGAATCGAGTGGGCCTGGTTAAGCGTATAATTACTGTCACAGGGAAGTTCTATGAAGCGATGGCTGGCCGCACTCGCGCCATGGATGGTGGCGGCGGCAGCGACATCGGCTTATGCTCAGAGTAGCATCCGCCCAGTCGCTGTTGACTACACCTTCCACGGCCTGCACACCGACAACGCCTACCTCGTCGATGACGAGTGCTGGGGCGCTCCCGTCATGCTCCGTAAGTGGGGCTGGGAAGTCGAACTCCGTCTGAACGACGCCGACATTGAAGCTGAGGGGCGCAAGCTGCGCCTTCCCCACAAGGTGATCAAGGGCCGCCAGATGGTGAGCCTGAACGAAGCCGCCCGCCAGTTGGGCGCGCTCTCCAGTTGGGACGCCAACAAGTCGGTCTACCGAATCAAGAGCTGGGTCCGCAATGTGGAGGTGACCAACCAGGGCGTGCGCCTGGATGCCACCCTCGCCGTGCAGCCCCAGGCCTTCCGCCTGGACAACCCCGACCGCCTGGTTGTGGACTTCAAGGGGGCGGAATACAAGCCAGATCGTCCCTTCTCCCTGCCCAGCGGATGGCGCGTGGGCCAGGTGGATGAGAACACTTTCCGATTTGTCGTCGAGCATCCGGAGATGGCCAGGCAGCCGCTGCCGGATATGAAGAACGGCCGCACCTTTGCCTTCGCCCTGCGCAGCATCGACGCCCAGGCCGCAGGCACGGCCAACCCGAACACCCAGCCGAGTCCGCCCGCTTCGCCGAACCAGGCCGTGATCTCGGCGGCGCAGATCGTGCAGGAGACCGGCAGTGAAGTTCTGCTCCGCGTGCCTGTGCGCTCCGGCAACCCCGGATCGCCTACTGCCCGCTTTGATGGCTCAAGCACGGTGGTCGTAATCATTCCAAATGCCCGGCCCGAGCAGCAGCTCAAGACCGAAACCACCGACTCGAAATTCGTCAAGTCTTATGCCCTCAGCAGCGGGGCCAACAACAGCACGGTGGTGCGGATTGAGTTCCGCCGTCCGATGGCCTTCCAGGTCTCCGGCACCGACCGAGAGGTGACTGTCCGCACGTTCAAGCCAACCGTCTCCGACGGCAAGCTCGCGGGCAAGATCATCGCCGTGGACGCCGGACACGGGGGACGCGACCCCGGCTCTTCAAGCGGCCAATACAAGGAGAAGGACTACACGCTCTCCATCAGCCGCATGCTGGCCCGCGCGCTGATCGACCAGGGCGCCTCGGTCATCATGACCCGCAATGATGACCGCTACATCGGTCTGACCGAACGCAGCGATATCGCCAACCGCAGCCAGGCCGACCTCTTCGTCAGCGTCCACATCAACTCGAACACGGTCGCCAACAGCCGCAGCGGCACCATGACGTTCTATCACAAGAAGAGCGCCACCGGAATGCTGCTGGCCGAGTGCATTCAGAACGAGCTGGTCGAGGTGACCACCCTTCCCGACCTGGGCATCGTGAGCGATTCGGTGATCTATGACTCCGGCTTCGCGGTTCTGCGAAACACGACCATGCCGGGAGTGCTGCTCGAACTGGGATTCATCAACCACAGCCGGGACCGAGCGGCCCTTTCTAAGGCCGATATCCAGGACAAGATCGCCAAAGCCATCGCCCGCGGCGTCAAGGTGTATGTAGAGGGAGTTTCAACCCAGTGAGCAAGACTCGAATCGGCCCCGTCGTCATCCTGTGCGCCAGCGCCATCGCGCTCGGCGGCCTCACCTATTACGCCCTCAACGTGCGCGATCAGATTCCCGACAAGCCGGATGACCAGCAGTCAGAACAGCAGGTCAATGTTCCAAAGCCGGACTACGAAGGCAATGAGCTGGTGCTGAAGGACAATCTGAAGAATCCCCCCGCCGATGAAGACCCGCTCAAGTTCGCGGTGAACGAGTACCTGGATCAGATTCCCTCGGTGCCGCGCGAAGCGAGAGTGACCGAAGTGGTCAAGCGGGAGAACGGACTGGTGGAGCTGCACTTCACGCCGGACCTCATTGCCGGCTACGGTTCAGAAGAAGAGCGGACCATCATCCAGGGCATCCTCAAGGCCGCCGGGCAGTTCGAAGACGTGCGCCAGGTGCAGTTTATGGTTGAGGGGCAGCCTCTGGATTCTCTGGGGCATCTTGATCTGACGGTTCCTCTGGATGTGGAGCGTTAGCTTCCCGTCTCGCCCGCACCCTCTTTGAAATCCACTCGGCGAAACAGCAGACGCCGAGCGCCAGCGCGACCCCGATCAGCCAGCCGTACAGGACCTGGCTGGGAAAGTGTGCGGCGACATAGACCCGCGAAAAGCCGACCAGAATCGCCAGCACAATCCACGGTGTGCCCCACCAGCGGAAGTAGAAGGTGAGCACCGTCGCCACAAAGGCCATGTTCGCGGCGTGGGCGGATGCGGTGCCCATGCTGTCCGAGGTCCCCATCCGCACGATCACATCAAAGCCCAGCGTGGGGTCGTTATACGGGCGGGGAAAGGCGATCGACTCCTTCAGCACCTTCGTGGTGTAGTCGGCCAGAACCCAGCCAAAGCCCGCGAGCAGAGTCCCTTTTCGAGTGGAGCGGCGAAACGCAAAGAAGAGGATTCCCGCTAGTAAGACAATACGCACGGCCGTCAGGTCAACCGCTTCGCTCAGGAAGACGAAGAAGGGCGACAGGCTCTCGGGCCAGTGGTTGATGTGGAACAGGAGGCTTCGATCCATTTGGGGGACCAGCCAAGAGTTTACTGGCAACAGCCGTGGGTACAGTGAATTTGAATGAGTGATCTGATTCGAGCGGGCATTCTGGGGGGACTGACCGGCGCGGCACTGGGCGCGCCGCTTCGCGGCCGCACAAGCTTCACCAAGCTGGCCTTCTACGACCCCATCCCCCGGCGGATGCCGGCCCAGGATGCACTCGACGCCTGGCTGGTCTGGGCCGAGCATCTCGACCAGGGCAAGCGCCCCGGCCAGCTCACCCGCACCTTCCACGGCCACGCCACCGGAGGACGGCTTGAGACCGCCTTCGGCCTGCTCAATGCCAACCGAGGCCTGAGCGCGCCGCTTTCCGGCTCCTATGCCAATCCGCTTGCCGGAGGCTCGCTGGCCATCGGCCGCGCCGTTTACTGGGGCCTCGCCTTTCACGGCGATCCCGATGAAGCGGCCCGCTGGGCCTGGCACGATGCCTCCATCGATCACGACAAAGAGGGCGTATGGACAGCCTGCATGGTCGCCCGGATGACGGCCTTGGCCCATCCCGGCACATCTATCGCGGGGCTCATCCGAGATTCGGCGGCAGTTCTGCCCAAGGAGTCCGCCTTCTTCTCGATCTCCTCCCGCGCCCTCAAATCGAGGGGCGATTGGGAGAACAGCCGCACCGCCTTTGAGGCCCTCGCCTCGCAGATGCCCGACATCCAGGATGCCCGCCGCGCCATGGCCGTCATCCTCTTCGCTCTGCTTCTGAAAAAGGAAGGCTTCGGCCCCGGGATTCTCTTTGCCGCCGGATGCGGCGGTCCGTCCGATCAGGCGGCCCTCGCGGTGGGAGTCATCACCGGCCTGCTGAATGGCGAAGTGCCGAAGGAGTGGCTCGATCCGTTGGGCAAAGACTACATCGCCGGCCACGTCTACCGGGCCGGAGAAGCTCCCGCGACCATCCCCGATTTTGTCAAGCAGATCGCCGCGGCTTGTCCTGACGCCGCAACTCCGGCGCAAGAGGCTCAGGAAGCACCGACTGATCCAGAGCCCGCTCCTGATGAGTCTGCCCCATCGACCGAAGCCGTCTTTGAAGAGAACGTCGAGACTGCGGAAGCTCCCGCAGAGGAAGCTGAACCTGAAGCCGAGGCCCAGCCGGAAGAAGCCTCGGAGGCCGTCGAAGAACCAGTAGAAGCCGAGCTGGCGGTTCTTGAGGCTGAAGAGACGGTGCCGACGCCTGCCCTGCCCGCCCCCTCCGCCGAGATCGTCAAGCTGCTGGCAGGCAGTTCGGATCGCCTCATCACCGAGGCCGGCGGCCTTCGCATCGAGGTGGACTACCTCAACGGAGCAACGGCCAAAGAGGAGGCCATGCAGGTGATCCTACGTCTGGCCAACCAGGGAGATGCGGCGGTTGATGTCTCGGCGTCTCTGGATGCTCCAAAGGGCTGGAACATCCGCACCCGGGTTCAGGACGCTGTCATTCCCCCGCACGACGCCATCGAATTCCCGAACGTGATGCTCCCGCCCGGTCCCCTGGAGCACGATGCGCGCGCTCCGCTGGAGCTTCAGGGTGCACAGATTTCCGTGCCGCTCCTCGCCGCCGAGCAGTGGAGCGTCGTCGGCCCCTTTGTCAACCACGAAGGCACGGGCTTTGATCACGTCTACGGGCCGGAAAAGGGTCTCGACCCCGACGGCATCTACAACGGACGGAGCGACCTCGCCATCAAGTGGGAAAACAAGCTGTTTGAGGGAGGCGTCTACGACGTGGAGCCGCTGTTCAAGACCGGCCCGGGTGTCGCCTATCTCTGCGCGTACATCGGCATGCCCAAGGCCGGGCCGTATCAGGTCATCGCATCGGCTTCCACAGGGGTCGTGGTGTGGGTCGGCAACAGCCGAATTGTCCGTTATCACAGCGAGCACCTTCCCAGCCCGCATGCCCAGCATCCCTATGTGGGAAGCGCCACGTGGGAAGACCGCGAGTTGCCCGTGCTGATCAAGCTGATCCGAAATCGCCGAGTGCTTGAGCCCTTCGTGCTCTACTTCTTGAATGAAGATGGGGCTCCGGTGCGCCCGGCCTCCATGCGGCCTCTGGCATGAATCCGATAGTCGATCCGGTGGCGCGGTGGATCTGGGCTTCCATGCTCTGGTTTCTGCGGCGTCCCCAGATCAAGGCTTGGCGGATGCGTCTGATCACTGGCGGCCGCAAAGAAGCTTCCAAAGAGCGGTTCATCGCGCAGGAACGCTTCGCCCGGCGGCATGGCCTCCGGCTGATCCGAATGGTGCTGACCGTCTTTCTGATCAGCGTGATGGCGACCGTGCTCTACATGTTCGGCCTGCGGGCCGTGAATGAAGGCTGGCTCAAGCTCCCGGAGTCGGCGAAAGACCAAGGAGCGCTTGCGCCATCTTGAGCGCCCGCCGCTGAGGCGACGGCAAGGCTAAATCGGCCAGTTCCGAAGCCGACCGCCAGATCAATCCCTCTGACCGACCTTCACAGCGGACCAGAAAGACGTCTGCCCGTATCTTGTGATGCGTCACCGTGTGCTGAAAGGTTCCGGCCTCTTCCGGCCATGCCGTCGGCAGAAGGGCTTCAAGGCGTCCGCTCTCCATTTCGATCGCCCATGGGAAAGACCAGAGTCCGGCCCACCACTCGCCTTCCGGCGTCTGCCGCACTCCATATAGCCCATCGCAGAGCGGCACCCAAATGACGTGATGCCGCCGCACAAACTCCCGGCGCGGTTTGGGAATCGGCAGACGGTCTTGGTCGCCGTTGACAAAAGCGGTGCAGCGGCCGCTGACGGGGCATGAGCCGCAGGATGGCTTCTTGGGAGTGCAGAGCGTCGCTCCCAACTCCATGAGGGCCTGATTCCAGTCGCCGGGGCTTTGGTGGTTGAGGTGCTCCTCTGCCCATTGCCAGGCGGCTTTGGTCAAGTCCGGCCCGCACTTTTCACTCCCGGTCAAGCGGGCAAAGACGCGCTCCACGTTTCCATCGACAAGCGGAACGGCCTCCCCCTGGCTGATTGAAGCAATGGCTCCGGCGGTGTAGCGGCCGATTCCCGGCAATTCCATCCACTGAGCCGCATTCTTGGGCAGACCCTGCTCGGCGGCGATCCTCGCGCCAGCCAGCAGGTTTCGGCAACGGCGATAGTAGCCAAGACCTTGCCAGAGAGCCAGCGCATCTTCGTCGGAAGCGGCGGCGAGGGTTTCGACGGTGGGAAAACGGCCCATCCACCGCTCAAAGTAGGGGATGACCGCCGCCACCGTGGTCTGCTGCAGCATGATCTCGCTGACCCACACGGCATAGGGATCAGGGTTCCGCCGCCACGGCAGATCGCGGCGGTGGCGGCGGTACCAATCCAGCAATGCCGGGGCCAGAGGCTCAGGCATTCACTTGGATGCCGAGATTTTGAAGCGCTTCCACCGGATCTTCCTTTGCGGTGAGCGCGCGCCCAATGACCAGGTAGTTCGCGCCCTGGTCGATGGCGGTGCGGGCATCGCCGATTCGCACCTGATCCTGCGCGTCGCCGGAAGGCGGTCGGATGCCCGGCACCACGATCACGCCGTTCGTGCCGACGGCCAGCCGAATCTTGTGGCACTCATCCACCGAGCTGACCACCCCATCCAATCCGCACTCGACGCCGAGGCGCGAAAGGTATGTCATGTGGTCAATGACAGTGCGGTCGACGCCCAGGTGGTCGCGCAGCATGTGCTCGTTGAGCGAGGTCAGCACCGAGACTCCAACGAGCATCGGCCGAGAGACATCGCCGAACATGCGCGCCTCTTCGACGGCAGCGGTGATCATCGCCGGGCCGCCGCTCAGGTGCAACGTCATCATCCAGACGCCATGCTTGGCCGCCTCGCGGACGCCCAGGGCAACAGAGTTGGGGATGTCATGGAATTTCAAATCAAGAAAAATCCGGTCTGCACCGGCTTCCCGAAGCTCATCAATGACGCCCAGCCCATGAGGAAGCGTCAGCGCATGGCCGATCTTGAAGGCGCCCACATAGTCCTTTAGTCGGGCTATCTGGTCCTTGGCTTCTTCCAGGCTCCCTGTATCCAGGGCGCAGATAAGCTTTCGTTTCAACGCAGGATCCATCTCTGCCATTAAAACGATTATAGAGGTTCAATAGATGCATGAATCACGGAGAGCTGCTAATTGGCGGGCATTTCTTCGGCGGACCATGCGACCAAGGGATCAGCAAGGCCCAGGTCAACTCCCCCTATGATGGCCGCCTAGTGGGCACCGTCGCCGAAGCCGGCTGGGATGAAGTGGACGCTGCCCTGGAAGCAGCCAAGGAAGCCTTCCCCGCCTGGAGCAAGACCCCTCGCCACGAGCGGCAGCGCCTGCTCCGCAAGATCGGGGCGATGGTGCGAGAGCGGTCGGAAGAGTTGACTCTGCTCCTCGCCGATGAAGTGGGCAAGCCGGTCGCGGCGGGCCGGGCTGAAGTGACCCGCCTCGCGCTGACCTTCGAGCAGGCGGCGGATCTGCTCTCGGAGCCGCACGGCCAGCTTCTGCCCGTCGACTATGACGAGCGCGGAGCGCCCTATGTCTGCCGCGTGGAGCGATTCCCCATCGGCCCGGCCTTCGGCATTGTGCCGTGGAACTGGCCGTTCAACCTCGGGGCGCACAAGATCGCTCCAGCACTCGCCGCAGGCTGCCCAATCACGATCAAACCCTCCCGCGCATCGGCCCTCAGCACCCTGGCTCTGGGGCGGCTGATTCATGAGGCGGGCTGTCCGGCAGGTGTCGTGAACATGGTCAACTGCCCCGGCGAAATGGCGACCAGGGCCGCACTGGACGACCGGGTCAAAGCGGTCAGCTTCACGGGTTCTGAGGACGTGGGCTGGGGGCTGAAGGAGAAGGTGACCACAAAGCAGGTCTCCCTGGAGCTTGGCGGAGACGCCAGCGCCGTGGTCTGCGCCGATGCCGACATTGACTGGGCTCTCGACCGAGTCGTCGCGGGGGCGTTCACCTACGCCGGACAGATCTGCATCTCCATCCAGCACTGTCTGGTGGAGGAGTCGATCTACGACGAGTTCAAGGCTCGCCTGATTGAGAAGTGCGAGGCTGTGAAGTGGGGCGACCCGCGCGATGAAGACGTGGTGGTCGGACCGTTGATCGACGACGGAGCCGCCGACCGAGTGATGGAATGGATCGAGGAAGCGGAAAGCAAAGGCGCCTCTGTTCTTTGCGGCGGAAACCGCAGCGGTCGGATCATCGATGCAACCGTGGTTGAGAACGTGCCGGGCGACGCCCGGCTGGGCTGCGACGAAATCTTCGGCCCGGTGATGACCCTGCGCTCTTTCTCTGGCTTTGACGAGGCGGTCAAGCGGGTCAATGCCTCTCGGTTTGGACTTCAGGCAGGCGTCTTCACCCGAGACATTGAGACCGCTGAGCGGGCTTTCCGAGAGTTGGAAGTGGGCGGCGTCATCATCGGCGACTTCCCCACACTTCGCTTCGATTCCATGCCCTATGGCGGCGTCAAGCGCTCCGGCTTTGGCCGCGAGGGACTGCGCTACGCCATTGAGGAGTACACCGAACTCAAGGTGATGGTGACCAAGGTTCAGTCCTGATCCAGCAGCAGCTTGAGGAAGGTGAGGTCGCTGAAGCCGACGCCGTTGCGGTTCAGCTCCTGCAGGTTTGATCCGCCGCCGTTCCGCACAACGACTGCCTTGAGGGAGGGGATGACAACCAGGCGTTGCTTGCCCGCCCCGGCGGCCATCACGATGTCTTTCGGCAGGCCCGTTAGGTTCTGCCGGAAGATGTCGGTCGCCAGGCGGACCGTGGTGCTCTCGTTGAGCAATTCACCGGAAACGGGCCTGGCGAGCCACCACGTGAGCCCATAGCCGGCATTCTTCTCGCTGGATTCAAAGCAGCGGGCCAGCAGTTCAGGCTTGACGATCTGCTCATCGGCCCACTTGCCGTTCTGCAGAACCATCTGGCCGAAGCTCGCCCAGTCTCGCGGGGTCAAGGCGGCGCCCCCGCCGAGATCGGGCTCGCCCTCAGCAATTCCCTTCCACCAGCGGCCATTGATTCCCAGGGGCTGCAGGATCTTGGTGTCGAGATACTCGCCCACCGTCATGTCTTTCGCCGCCAGCTTCCGCTTCATCAACTCGCCGAAGGCTTGAAAGTGGGTATTGCCGTACTCGAACTTCGACCCCGGCTCCCACTGGCACGGCTGCTTGATGGCATCGACGTAGCTCGGCGGGTCGCCATTCTCGCCGGGTTCGAGACCGCTGGAGAGATTGAGCAGATGCCGCACGGTGATCTTCGCTTTGAGCGGATCGCTCTTCCACTCGGTGATCGTATCGCTGGCCAATTCGTCCAGCTTAAGCAGCCCTTCCTGCTCCGCTATCGCCGCCATCACTCCGCTGAAGCTCTTGGTGCCGCTCGCCAGAACTCGCGGCAGCCGCGGCCGACTGTCGGCGTAATCCTCGTACACCACATGCCCATCGATCATCACGAGCATGGCGGTTCCGTTCTGAGTCTTGGAGTAGGCGGAAGCCGCCTCAATGGCCTCAGTCGAGAACGGCTGCTGGATCAGAGCGATGGCAGCAAGCGCGGTGATCATGATCGGCTAAGACCGCCAGGCCTTAGCCGAGTTCACTAGCCCTAGCGGATCGCTTCTTCGGTCTCCGCGTCGAAGATGTGCGCGGAGGCCATGTCCATTACGAACTTCTGGGTGGTGCGCTCTTGAACGGGCTCCGAAGCATCGAGCGTGGCGATCATCTTGTGGCCGGCGGCTTCGAGATATACCGTGTTCTCGGGGCCGAGGAGTTCGACGACATCGACATGCGCGTCGAATGAATTGCCGGAGGTGGGGGTGATGCCCGCTGCTTCGGCGATGTGCATATTCTCCGGCCGGATGCCGAAGATCACGTCCTTGCCGTCCATCGCCAGCGCCGGATGGCCGCTCGGCAGTTCAAGGGTCAGTTCGCCGGCGACGACCTTACCGCCCGTGATGGTTGCCTTGAGGAAGTTCATCGGCGGCGCGCCGATGAATCCGGCGACAAAGAGGTTGGCCGGGCGATTGTAGACCGTCTCGGGGGTGTCGCACTGCTGCAGCAGGCCGTTGTTCATGACGGCGATCCGCTGGCCCATCGTCATCGCCTCGACCTGGTCGTGGGTGACGTAGATGGTGGTGATGCCGAGGTCGCGGTGCAGGCGGATCAGTTCGGCTCGGGTCTGGATGCGCAGCTTGGCGTCCAGGTTAGAGAGCGGTTCGTCCATCAGGAAGACCTTCGGCTTCCGAACGATGGCGCGGCCCAGAGCGACGCGCTGGCGCTGACCGCCGGAAAGCTCCTTCGGCTTGCGCTCCAGCAGGTGGTCAATGTCCAGCATCTTAGCGGCTTCGTGAACGCGCTTGTCGATATCCACCTTAATGCGTCGGGCCTCAGCACCGTGGCTGATCTGCCAGAAAAAGCCGCCCAACTCGCGCAGGCGCAGACCGAATGCGATGTTGTCGTACACCGTCATGTGCGGATACAGCGCGTAGTTCTGGAAGACCATCGCGATGTCGCGATCTTTCGGCGGGACATCGTTGACGCGGGTATCGCCGATGTGAATGTCTCCGCTGGTCGCCTCTTCAAGGCCCGCCACCATGCGGAGGGCGGTCGTCTTGCCGCACCCGGAAGGGCCGACGAGGACCATGAATTCTTGATCGTTGATCTCGAGATTGAGATTATCAACGGCTCGGACATCTTTGCCAAAGATTTTGGTTACTGCGCTGAACCTGACTCCTGCCAACCTTGCTACTCCTGGGGAATGCCCGCCGTTGGGCTGGGGGATTTTACCGAAAGTTAAGCCGACTTAACTTGAACGCGTCGCTATAATCCGAGAATGCCCCGTGTCAGCCTCGCCTATGCGCTCAAGGCCAAGAATCGATTCGTCAAGCGGATCGCCGAGCTTGAGAAGCGGATCCGCGCGCACAACATGGTCACGGCGAACACTCAGCGGCCATTCGATCTTGATGCTCTGCTGGAAGAGCTGCGCGGTGAAATCGAGAAGCTGGTGAAGGTCAAGGCTGCCATTTCAGCCGCCAACGCTCCGATTCAGGAGCAGATCTACCGCCTGGCAGAGCTGAGGGGTCTCGCCGCCTACTACCAGTCCATCGAAACGGAAAACCCCTACGCCTACGCCATGTACGCCTCGGGCAATGTCGTCGAGGTGGACATCCATTTCGGCCCGGACCGGCTGGCCAAGCTCACCGAAGAGACCGAAGCGCGCATCGACGAAATTCAGGATGAAATCGACCGGTTCAATGCCAAGACAGAAATAGAGATTCCCGAGTAGCGCCACGCGGGGGATCGTCGATCAGGAACGCCGTGCTTGCTGGGTCGCAGACCCAGCCCTTTAAAACAGGATGAAGATGAAGATCGGAGGCATGAGCCAGAACCTCTAGAATCTGCTTGTCTGCCCTCCAAAACTCAAGACTCAAAACTCATCTACACATGCATGGCTGACCCGACTTCGGTCTCCCGCTTGGCTCCATCAACACATCTCGGGGGCGAAAGCGTCATAATGTTCAACCAACATGGCGGAAAAGGATATCCGGCGAATCGTCGCCACCGACTGCGGGTCGACCACGACCAAAGCCATCCTTATTGAGCGCAACGATCAGGGCCAGTACCGCCTCGTGGCCCGCGGCGAAGCTCCGACCACCGTCGAAAAGCCCTTCGAAGACGTTACGATGGGCGTCCTCAACGCAATCACCGAGCTTGAGGAGATCACGGGCGAAGTCGTTCCGGAGGGCTACACCGTCGGCCGACGCTCCCTAATCAAGGACGGCAAGGTCTGGCGGCTGTATAAGGAAGGCGAGCAGACCGACAACCGCGGCGACAGCATCGAAGCCTCCGATCTGTATGTCTCCACCAGTTCCGCTGGCGGCGGCCTGCAGATGATGGTTGCCGGCGTTGTGAAGGAGATGTCCGCCGAATCTGCCGAACGCGCCGCGCTGGGCGCCGGCGCGATCCTCATGGATACCCTCGCCGTCAACGACGGCCGCAAGGAGTACCAGCGGGTGGACCGCCTTCGAAAGCTCCGCCCCGACATCATCCTCATGTCCGGTGGAACGGATGGCGGCACCAAGCAGCATTTGATCGACATGTCCGGCGTGATCCGCCAGGCCGACCCCAAGCCGCGATTCGGCGATATGAAGCTGCCGGTCATCTATGCCGGCAACAAGGATGTCCGCACGGAGGTCCGCGAAGTCCTGGGCGAGACCATCGAACTGAAGGTCGTCGACAATATCCGCCCAACCCTTGACCGGGAGAACCTGGACCCCGCTCGCGACGAGATTCACGAGCTGTTCCTGGAGCACGTCATGCAGCAGGCTCCGGGCTACAACAAGCTTCTGGAGTGGACCAGCCACGAGGTGATGGCCACCCCGAACGCGGTCGGCAAGCTGATGAAGCACTACGCCGACCAGGAAGGCATCAACATCCTCGGCGTCGACATCGGCGGCGCAACCACCGACGTCTTCTCCGTCTTCGAAGGCACCTACAACCGAACGGTCTCGGCCAACCTCGGCATGAGCTATTCGATCTGCAACGTTCTCAAGGAAGCCGGCACCGATGACATCGCGCGCTGGTTGCCGTTCGAGATCGATCCGTTCGAAGTGCGGAACCGGTTGCGGAACAAGATGATCCGCCCGACCACCATTCCCCAATCTTACGAAGATCTGCTCATCGAACAGGCCGTGGCCCGCGAAGCGCTGCGCCTCGCCTTTGACCACCACAAGTCGCTGGCCCGATCCCTCAAGGGAACGCAGCAGCAGCGAGACGTGGGACAGCTCTTCACCCAGTCCGAAACTGGCGAGACGCTCATCAAGATGATGAATCTCGACATGATCATCGGCTCCGGCGGCGTGCTCAGCCACGCACCGCGCCGCGCTCAGTCGGCACTGATGATGCTGGACGCCTACGAGCCGGAAGGCGTGACGATGATCACGGTCGACTCGATCTTCATGATGCCGCACCTCGGCGTCCTTTCGGAGCACTTCTACGATGCCGCCCGCGAGGTCTTTGAGTACGACTGCATCGTCAAAGCAGGACACTGCATCGCGCCGATCGGCACCGTGAAGCCCGGTGAAGTCGCCGTCAAGATCACCGGCAACGGCATCAACGAGACGGTGAAGACGGACGAGATCAAGGTCATCCCGTGCGGACGAAATGAGTTCATGGATCTGACGGTGGAGCCCGCCAAGACGCTCGACGTTGGCGAAGGCAAGGGCAAGCCGCTTTCGATGAAGTTTGAAGGCGGAACCGTCGGCATCATGATCGATGCCCGAGGACGCCCCCTCGCCCTGCCGGATCAGGTTTCGGAACGCGTTGCGAAGCTGCGGGAGTGGCTGGAGGCGATGGGTCTTCCCCTCCCCTAACCAGAGGAAACAAAATGCTTGGAACCCTATGTCTCATTTCGGCGGTGGCTGCTTCAGCCTCCGCCGAAAAAATGTTGATTGCCGATGGGCTGATCATCGCCCGCATCAACGGCACTTCCTACTCTCAGGTGCGCCAGCCAAGCACCCCTTCTCTGCCTTCTAAGAACCTCACCGAAGTCATGCTGTGGGGCAACGGCCCAACCTACGAGGCGCTGGAAGTCGAGCCGGAAGAGGTTGTGGGCGAGGGCTTCTGGGTCAAGTTCGGCGAGGATGAATGGCACCGCGGCGTCTTCCTCTCTGGCGGCGTGGCCTCCTGGCCCCGAGACGTCACCTTTGTGGCTCCCAGCGACCCGCGACTTGCGACCATCGTGAAGGACTGGCTGAAGGCAAAGGGCTATTCGAACCTTCCCCAGCCTCAGATTCAGGCCGTGCTGGTCGATCTTGAGGGTGATGGCGACAAGGAGTTGGTGATCCAGGCCACCACCCAAGACCACCCCTCCCACATGCCCACCCCTGGCAGGGACTTCGCGATGGTGATGATCTGCTACGACGGATTCGCCGCCACCAGCCGCGAAACAATGCTGCTGGACGTGGTCATCGACTCCTACCTTTATCAGCACAATTACATCCGCACCATTGCGGACATTGATGATGATGGCAAGTTTGAGATCGTGCTGAATAGCGACTATTACGAAGGCAACGCCACCTCGGTATGGGCCATGCGCGGAACCCGAGTGAGGAAGCTGATTGAGATGGGAGTTGGAGTCTAAAACAGTAAACCATTAAAAACATATTAAACTATTATCTATTAACAATTAATTGCAATTATTATCCCGCCTTAACCAGGTAGCAGCTTATACTGTTATGTATGGTTAGGACGGGATTCTTTCGTGTAAAGCATGTCTCTCATGACCAAAAAGAGGCAATTGCGATGCCTGCATTGCTCAGCAACGGTTGGCTGACAATCCTCTTCTGGCTTTCGCTCTGCGTCTGGCTCTACGCACTCAAACAGGATCCGGTCGCGCAGTTCCAACCCCCGATCTCTTCGATGACGCCAGCGGGCAAGGCAGGGTCATGCAGCGTCCCCCAATAACCCTCCGCCACATCATCTTCGCGGGCCTATCAGGCTGCCTCCTTTCAGGGATGGCCTACTATGCCCTCATCCCTCACCGCGAGTCCGCACGCCAGCATCAATGCGCTGTGCATCTGAGGGAAATCCATCAGGCGATGGCGATGTATGCGGCAGATTGGCCGTCAGACCTCCCCACCCTCGCGCAGTATGACCTTGCGCCGATGCCGGGGGCGAACCTGAGGAGCATCTATTCCGCTTATGGCTTAAAAGAAGCGCACCGTCATTGCCCCACAACACCGGCTTCCATTAAAGAGAACCTTTTTTCGACCTACCAATCACCGCTCTTTGTCGGAGATTCTCCAGACTCGCTTACGGCGATCGATCTGACGATATCAAATCTAATCAGTGTTTACGATAGCAAGGCCCCACTGCTTCTGTGCAGCGTTCACGATGAATTCTACTACCGGGCTATCGATGGCACTGCGGCTAAAGAGAGAAGCCCTTATCTTATATGGATTGACATTTCCGGGGCCTTTCATTCAGAGCGATGCAAAAGCTATCCACGAGCCCTCACCTTCTTGCCTCTAATGAATAAAGACAAAAGCAAACAGGAGAACTGAAATGAAACGCAAAAGAAACCTATGGCTCAATATTGCGGGCCTTCTGGCTCTGAGCTTCTTCGTCCTGTGGCCGACGCGAGCGGCCCTCGCCTTCACCGAACTTCCTTGCGATGAAGAAGACCCTGCAGCGTGGTGTCCGTCGCAATGCATGATTCTTCACCAGAACACCACCTGGGACTGCCACATGGAGGGCGACTACTGCTGTCAGCGGGAAGTGGATCACTACACCTGTGTCGGACAAGATCCCATCTGCGCGGCCACACCTACGCCGCCCATACGCCTTGAAGGAGATCTCCGATACGGCCAGCTATGCAACGAATTCATTGGCCTGTGTAGCGGCCCTTAGTTACCTGTCATTCCGCTCACTCACATGCTCAGCCGCAAGCCTGCGGCTGGGCTTCTTTCCCAGAAGAAAAGCAGAAACTATTTGGCTTGAGTCACAGGTACCGGAACCTGAGGAAAATGATGCGTTCTCGGTTCTATCTTCCGATCCTGGCTGCGGCTGGCCTGCTTGTCGCCCTCGGCCTCCGCGCCTCTTCAGCACAGGTGCAGACTTCGACCTCATCTTCGAGTTCGAGCCACTCCAGCAGCAGCCGAAGCTCAGAATCCCAAACCAGCGGGTGGAAGGTCGTGGATGGCCAGAAGGTCTTTGCCGTGATCTACCGCACCGGACCTTCTTGGAAACCCGGCGTGCCGCTGATGCAGCAGGATATCCAGCCGCACATCGATCACATGATGAAGATGCTCAACAACGGCACCCTTCTGCTCGGCGGTCCCTTCACCGACAACTCCGGTGGTGAAGCCGTCATCGTGGCGCGGGATATGGAAGAAGCCAAGGCGATCATCTCGGAAGACCGCGCCGTGCAGGGCGGACTGCTGATTCCCACCATCAAGCAGTGGGACGTCGTCCTGCATCGCTGAGCTTTACCAGCGGGGGATCGTCATGCCCGCGATGATCCAAAGCGCGGCAAATACGCCCAGACCGAGTCCGTAGATGATGTTGAGCGTGCGGTTGCCGATGGGATGCCGCAGGTTCAGCGTCATCTCGCTCGGGTGAGCAGAGCCATCGGTGCAGCGCCGCGGCACCCATAGGCGGGTATCGCCATTGCCTTTGTAAAGGCCGAACACCCAGCTCGACTCGTCGGCCCAGATCAGGGAGTTTCGGTAAGCCCTCGTCTCGATAAGCTCGCGGCCGATATTGACCGATCCCGTGCTGAGACGCTCTTCGATGACGGCATATGCAATAACCGTCTCCGCAGGCTGAACCACTCCCATGTCCCTGTTATTTTCGGCAGGCTGAATGGGACTTCTCTAGGCGGAAATCGCGCCTATGCTAGAATGTTGTCGCTCTCCGCAGACAGTTGGCGGCCTCCGGGCCTTAATTCACCAGCCAGCCGAGGTGCAGCACAGGAACAGTTTTATACAATCGGGCTCCCTGAGTTCGGTCGGATAGGGCTCCTGCGCCGTGCGGTGCGGGAGCCCTATCTTGTTAAGGAGGCACATCATATGCCGACTAGCCAAAAGGCTAAGGTCATTGAAAAGACAAAGGAGCGCTACGACAAGTCCGTTGGGGTGATTTTCACCGAATACCGCGGCCTTAGCGTGCCCGCGCTTCAGGACCTGCGCAAGAGCCTTAAAGAGAAGGGCGGCGAGATGCAGGTGGTCAAGAACACTCTGTTTGTTCGAGCCATCGGCGACGCAGCGGAATCGCTGCCGGAGGAGTACACCTCCGGCCCGACCGCAATCGCCTTTCTCTACGAGAACGAAGCAGAGTGCGCCAAGGTTCTCGCCGATTTCAGCGGCGCGAACAAGAACCTTGTCATCAAGGGCGGCCTCATCGACGGAAAGGTCTTTGACGAAAACCAAGTCGAAGCCCTGTCGAAGCTGCCGCCGCGAGAAGTTCTGATCGCTCAGGTGATCGGAACCATCGTCGCACCGCTCTCGATGCTCGTGGGCACCGTCGAGGCCCTCTACGCCACTCCGATCCGCACCATTGGAGCCGTGGCCGACAAGGTCGCGGAAGGCGGAGGACCCGTCGAGGCAAAGGCCGAGGAGACTGCGGAAGCATCCGCTGAAGCCCCGGCCGCCGAAGCGCAAACCGAAGAGTCTGCGCCCGCTGAAGAAGCGAGCGCCCCGACCGAAAGCCAAGAAACAACCGAAGAAACATCGCCCGAGGAACAGGAGCAGAACTAATGGCATCTACCGTTGAGCAGATTGTTGATCAGATCAGCAACATGACCGCCCTTGAGCTGTCTGAGCTGAAGAAGGCACTGGAAGAGAAATTCGACGTTACGGCAGCCGCCCCGATGGGCGCCATGCCGATGATGATGGCCGGTGGTGACACCGGAGCAGCCGCAGCTGAAGAGAAGACCGAGTTTGACGTCATTCTCGCCAGCGCTGGCGGAAACAAGCTCCAGGTCATCAAGGTCGTGAAGGACATCACTGGTCTTGGCCTCAAGGAAGCCAAGGAGCTGGTCGATGGCGCGCCGAAGCCGATCAAGGAAGGCGCCGCGAAGGAAGAAGCCGAAGAGATCAAGTCGAAGGTCGAAGAGGCCGGCGGCACCGTCGAGCTGAAGTAATTCAGTTCGATAAGAACTCAAAAGGCAGGAGCCGCTCAGGGGTCACCCTGGGCGGCTCTTTTCTTTGCGCAGGTAGATTGAATCCATGCTTGGGGTTCTCGCCGCAGCGATCCTGGTCAGCACTGCCGACTCCCTCGACTTCGATTTCCGCACCTCTGAGCGCATCTGGATCGGCCCCGACTTCTGGGCCAACCCGCTGGAGGATTGGCGGGTGGCCGATGGCGCCGTGGAGTGCATCAACCCCGCCGCCAACCGCAACCTCGCCCTGCTCACCGCCGAGACCGACAGCGGCAACTGGGCCGTCACCACGGAATTCGTTATGCACGACTTGGACTTCGGCGCGCAGAACGGATTTGTGGGATTCGCCATCGGTCGGCAGGGACAGTTCGACGACTTTCGCGATACGGCGATCTACGGCAGCGGTCTCCGCGTGGGTGTGGACCACACCGGCTCGCTGGTCATCGGCGGCACTCCGGCCGAAACTTACCCGCTCGGTTACTCGCTGGTCGATAAGCCGGTTCGGCTGACGGTTGAGCGGCAAGGAGAGCGCATCATCGCTACCGCCACAGCGGATGGCGAAACCCAGACGATCAGCCGCGCGGTGGAGAATCCTGAAGGACTCGCCGGCGGCCTTGCCCTCGTCGCTGATCTTCCCCAAGCCAAGAAGGGTTCATCCGACGCCCGCGTCTCCTTCGAGAGCCTCGCGCTCTCGGGTCCGGGCATCAGCCATCATCCAAACCGCGCCTTCGGCTCCGTGCTCTTCACGCAGTTCACGGTCTCCGAAACCACACTCAAGCTGACCGCCCAGTTGGCCCCGGTCGGCGAGTCGGATGGACAGACGGCGACTCTGGAGACACGCCGTTCCGGTGAAGGCTGGCGACTGGCCGGAACCAGCCCGGTCGATCCGCTCTCCCGAACCGCCACTTTCCGGGTTGAGAATTGGAGCCCAGACCGCACCGTCCACTACCGGGTGGTGCATAAGTATCGCGACGACCACAACTATCTGATCTCCTCCGAGTATCGCGGCGAGGTGAAGCCGGAGCCGAAGGGTCAACTGGCCATCGGCGTCCTCACCTGTTTCTACGACAACGGCTATCCCGCTCAGGACATTGCCGCCAGCCTCGCCAAGGCGGAGCCCGACCTGCTGTTCTTCTCCGGGGACCAGCTCTACGAACCCAACGGCGGCTACAGCTATGCCATGTCCCCCGATAAGCAGGCGATGCTCACCTACCTTCGCAAGTGGTACATGTGGGGCTGGGCGTTCCGCGACCTGACGGCGCGCATCCCGACCATCACCACCCCCGACGACCATGACGTGCTGCACGGGAACCTCTGGGGCGCAGGCGGCAGGATCGCCGACCGCGAGGGCACCAAGGCCGATCGGCAGGATAGCGGCGGCTATGTGCTGACTCCGCGGGTCGTCAACGCCATTGAGCGCACGCAGACCAGCCACCTGCCCGACCCGGTCGATCCCAAGCCGACGCCCAGCGGCATCGGCGTCTACTTCACCCGCCTCATCTACGGTTCAGCCGACATCGCCATTGTCGAAGACCGCAAGTTCAAATCGGCGCCCAAGACCGTGCTGCCGAAGGCCGACATCTGGAACGGCTTTGCCCGCAATGAAGACTTCGACTTTGTGCACGATTCCGATGTGCCCGAGGCAGAGCTGCTCGGCCCGCGTCAGGAAACGTTCCTGGCCTCCTGGGCAAGGGATAAGCGCGCCGACGCGCCCCACAAGCTCCTGCTCTCTCAGTCGATCTACAACTGCCTTCAGACCCTCCCCGCCGGAGCCCAGAACGACCAGGTGGTGCCGAACCTGCCGATTCTGCCGCTGGGCGAGTACCCGCCCAACGACGCCCCGGTCTCGGACCTCGACTCGAACTCGTGGCCGCAGTCGAAGCGGAACCGGGTCGTGGAGTATCTGCGGCAGGCAAATGCGATGCACCTCTCTGGCGACCAGCATCTGGCCAGCGTGTTCCGCTACGACGTGGATGGCCCGTGGGCGTTCTGCACGCCTTCGATCTCCAACATCTGGCCCCGGCGCTGGATGCCGGAAGAGCCGGGCCAAAACCGCAAGCCCGGCGCGCCGCCGTACACGGGTGACTTCATCGATGGCTTCGGCAATGCCATGCGTGTCTACGCGGTCGCGAACCCGCGCAAAACTGGGCTGGAGCCCTGGTCCATCTACGACAAGGCCACCGGGTACGGCATCGTTCGCTGCTACAGCGACGGAAGCAAGCTCATCGAGTGCTGGCCGCGCTGGGTGAAGGACCCGACCGCAGCAAGCGCCCGCCAATACGAAGGCTGGCCCATCCGAGTTTCGGCCTCTGGAAAGGAGATGCCCAGATGATCGAATCTATCGAAGCGGTGGTCCGTCCGTAACCTCTGAGGGCGATGATGATGCTGACATTTGTAATGTACGCGCTGGTGCAGCAGGACCGGCTGGATATCGACTCCGCAATCGACAACTATCTGAACAGCCGATTCGGCCAGACGGAAGCGACCACTGCTGCCTTCGCCAAGCGGCTGGAATCAGAGAAGCGGACTCCGGAGGAGATTGAGGCTTCCCTGCTGAGCGGCCCCCACAACCTGCTCGACCCCGGCCTTCCGCACGGACGCATGATGGGCGACCAGGCTCTGGTGCTGGACCATAGCGACTACACGACCTCGTATTACATCTACGTCCCGGAATCCTACGATCCCGCCAAGCGGAACGGCGTGATCATCGTCGGCCACGGGGGCAACAGCGCCATGAGCCGAGACTATGCCCGCCGCACCGCCCAGAGCTACTTGAGCCACTGGCCCAAGGAAGCCGAGCGGCACGGGTGGGTGGTGGCGGCTCCGCTGACCGAACGCGGCTGGGGCTGGTACGGCGATGACATCATCTTTTCGCTCGTCTCCAAGCTGACGCGCGAGTTCAACATCGACCCGAACCGCGTCTATCTCACCGGCCACTCGATGGGCGGACACCTCACCTGGCGCTCCTCGTTCGGCTACCCGGACCGCTGGGCGGCGGTCTCGCCGATGAGCGGCGGCTACGACTATGTGGAGCGCGGGTTGATGCCGCTTCTCTACAACGTCTCCGGCTACGCCACCCACGGAGCGACCGAGCCGTACGAGATCGCCAACTTCAACCGCAAGATGAAGGGCTGGCTCGACGAGCGGGAGTACGACTGGGTGATCGACGAGCGGCCCGGCGGCCACGAAATCTTTGACGACCGTCTTCCCCTCATCACCGACTTCTTTGCGGCGCGGACCCGCAATATGTATCCCGCCACCGTCTACGCCCAGCATCAGGGGATGTATCAGCTTGACAAGCCGGAGGGTGAGCGGGAGGAGTGGGGCCGCCAAAATCAGTGGTTCCACAACCGCCCCATCGACCGCACCACCACCTTCTGGCTGCGGCTCAACCCCGAGCCGGAGACGGAATCGGCGGCGGAGCTGAGAAAGGCGTTCGGCGAGGTCAAGGACCGCACGCACATCGCCATCACCGCCGAGAACGTGAAGGAAATCACCGTCTATCTGCACCCGAAGATGGTCGATTTTGACAAAGAGATCACGATCACCGTCAATGGAGAAGAGCACAAGGTGACGCCGACGGCGAAGATCGTGACGATGCTCGAAGAGGTCCGCCGCTTCGACGACCGCGGGCGCATCTTCTGGGATTCGGTGGTGCTGCCCCTGGCCGGGAGCCAAACGGTTGAGGTTCCGGCCCGATCTCCCCGACTGAACCGGTAACAAGAAAGCGGCCTCGCCCGATCTGGGCGAGGCCGCTTTCGTTTTGAACTTAGGCGTTGACCTGGATCATGTCGTAGGCTTCGATCACGTCGCCCACGGCGAAGTCTTCCCAGCCTTCGAACTTGATGCCGCAGTCCTGACCGGCGATCATCTCGCGGGAGTCCTGCTTCACGTTCTTGAGCGAATCCAGCTCGCCCTCGAACACCAGTTCGTTGCCGCGCCGCACGCGGACCTTGTCGTTGCGGAGAATCTTGCCGTCGGTGACGTGGCAGCCGGCGACCTTGCCCGACTTGGTGAGCTTGAAGACGGCTCGGACTTCCACGGTCGCGTGGTACTCCTCTTCGTACTTCGGCTCGAGCATTCCGGTGACCGCAGCTTCGATGTCCTCGATCAGCTCATAGATGATCGTGTAGGTGCGGATCTCAACCTTTATGCGCGCCGCTTCGGTCTTAGCGCGCGGCTCGGGCTTCACGTTGAAGCCGACGCAGATCGCGTCCGAAGCCGAGGCCAGCAGAATGTCGGACTCGGTGACCGGGCCGACGCCGCTGTGCAGAATCTTCACGTCCACGCCTTCGATGTCGAGGTCTTCCAGCAGGCCGCGCACGGCTTCAACCGAGCCATGCACGTCGGCCTTGACGATCAGATTGAGCGTCTTGATATCCGTGCCGGCGAGAGACTTCTTGAGGTCGCGGAGGGTGACCCGCTTCTTGGGGCCGGAAAGCTGCTGGAGGCGCGTGGCGTCGATGCGGCTCTGGACCAGCTCGCGGGCTTCCCGCTCGCTGTCGGCCGTCTCCACTTTGTCGCCTGCGGCGGGCACTTCGTTCAGGCCGAGAACTTCGACCGGCATCGACGGCCCCGCTTCCTTCATGCGGGCGCCGGTGTAGTCGGTCATCGCCTTGATCTTGCCCCAGGTGCTGCCGACCACCACGATGTCGCCCACTTCGACGGTTCCCTGCTTGACTAGGAGCGTGGCCACCGGGCCGCGTCCCTTTTCAAGCTCGGCTTCCACGACCACGGCTTCGACGTCGGCATCCGGGTCGCCCTTGAGCTGCATGACTTCGGCCTGAAGGAGGATCATCTCCAGCAGGTTGTCCACGCCCTCGCCGGTCATGGCCGAAACGTTGGCGGTGATCACGTCGCCGCCAAAGGCTTCCGGAACAAGCTCATGCTCGGTGAGCTGCTGCAGAACCTTGTCCGGATTCGCCGCCGGCTTGTCGATCTTGTTGACCGCGACGATGATCGGGACGCCCGCGCTCTTGACGTGGTTGATCGCCTCGATGGTCTGCGGCATGATGCCGTCATCGGCCGCCACAACCAGGATCGCAATGTCGGTGACCTGTGCGCCGCGGGCCCGCATGGCGGTGAAGGCTGCGTGGCCGGGAGTGTCGAGAAAAGTGATGGTGCCTTCCGGAAGATTGACCTGATAGGCGCCGATGTGCTGGGTGATGCCGCCGTGCTCGCCCGAGACCACGCTGGTCTTGCGGATGTAGTCGAGCAGAGAGGTCTTGCCGTGGTCGACGTGGCCGAGGATGGTCACGACCGGGGGCCGAATCTGTCCGTCTTCGCTTGAGGCAGAGGCTTCCGCCTCCTTCTTCTTGGGGGCGGAGGGAACGTACCACTCCACCTCGTAGCCAAGCTCCTTGGCCAGCTTCTCGGCGACTTCCTGCTGAAGGGTGGTGGTCAGGGTGGCCATCACCTTGAGCTTGGTCACCAGGGTCATCTGGATCTGCTTGTCGGCCACTCCGAGCGCCTGCGCCACATCCCGGGGGGTGCGGTCAGGGGTCAGCGGCACGGTCTTCGACCCGGTGTAATCGAGCAGTCCGGTCTCGACCAGCTCCATGGTGTCGCTGTCGGCTTCGAATTGACCGCCCTCTACTTCAAGGCCCAAATCGGCCGCGACACGCATGACGTGTCCCGGCAGGACCTCATATTTTTTTGCCAGTTCGCTGACTGTAGCCTGCATTCCGCCCCGTTTTACCTCTGGAAGTCCTCCAGCCTGCGCCGAAGGTTGGACATGGCCTCTTCATCAAGAGGCGCGCGCAGGGCATGGCGAAGCCTTCCCTGCTTGAGAATCTGTTCTTTGCACCGCTGGCTTCCGCACCAATAAGCGCTGCGTCCATTCGCAGGCTCATTGATTCGCCAGGTGCTGGTTTCGTTGTTGTAGCGAATTCGAATCAGTTCGTTCTGCGGCCGCCTTTCCCGGCAGCCGCAGCACATGCGCGTCGGTTCGGCTATGCGCCCTCCCCGCTGGCCGGGGTCTCCGGCGCGGCGGGAGCCGCTTCGCCTTCCGGCGTTCCTTCTGAGGATTCCTGCGCGGCCTGGACTTCGCTGCGGATGTCGATCTTCCACCGGGTCAGGCGGGCGGCGAGCCGCACGTTCTGTCCACCGCGGCCGATGGCGAGCGAAAGCTGGCTGTCTGGCACCACCACATAGGCGGTCCGCTCCTCTTCGTCCTCCTCGTTGAAGAACTTGATCGAGTTGACCTTGGCCGGGCTGAGCGCGTTGATGATGAACTGCTTGGGGTCCTCGCTGTAAGGGACCACGTCGATCTTCTCGGGCCGCAGCTCGTCCATCAAAACCTGGATGCGCGCGCCGCGCGGGCCGACGCATGCGCCGACCGCGTCCACGCGCTCGTCGTGCGAAACGACGGCGATCTTGCTGCGCTGGCCGGGCTCTCGGGCGATGTTGACGATCTCGACCAGACCCTCGGCGACTTCCGGAACCTCGAGCTCTAGCAGCCGGCGGATCAGGTTGGGGTGGCTGCGGCTGACGATCACCTCGAAGCCGCGCGATCCCTCGTCGATCTTGACGACGTAGACCTTGAACCGCTCGTTGGGCCGGTAGTCGTCGGTGCCCACCTGCTCGCGCTTGGGCATCCGCACTTCGGCGCGGTTGCTGAGCAGCAGGATCGCGCCCTCCTCGCGGCGGGTGACGGTCGAGCTGACCACGTCGCCCACGCGCTCGCTGAAGAGGTCGTGAATCTGGCGCTTCTCCGCCTCGCGGATTTTCTGCGAAAGAACCTGCTTGAAGGTCTGCGCGGCGATGCGGCCGAACTGGATCGGGTCAACCTCGACGGCGATGAAGTCGCCGATCTGGGCTTCCGGATTCTTCTTGAGCGCGACCTGCAGGCTGATCTGGAACGAAGGCTCAAGAACTTCGCCGACGACTTCCTTCTCGATCACCGCGCCGCTCTTAACGCTGCTGTCCAGCCTCAGCGTGACGTCGCCCGTGGCGCCCTTGTACTTCTTATAAGCGATGGCCAGAGCCTGTTCAAGCTCGTCCTTTAGCTCCTCGATAGGGATGTCCCTTTCGACGGCAATCTGCTTTAGCTGCTGTACGATATCCATAAGCCATCACCCTCTCTTTTCTCTTACGGCAGTAACAAAAAAAGGCGGCCCTGATGGCACGCCCTTCATAAGGTACAGCCGGTTTTGAAGACATTATAACACGGCGGAAGGGGTGCCCCGGTCCGAACGATCCGCTAAAATTGGGCGTGCTCAAGGTCACTGTAACGGGCTATCGGTTCTTTGGAAAGCATGGGGTTTTTGCCCAGGAGCAGGAATTGGGCGTGCAGCTTGTGGCCGACATCATCGCTCATGTGGACATCAAAGTCTGCGGCACCGACAAGATCAAAGACACGGTCGATTACATCGAATTGGCCGACATGCTGGAGGCCGTCAGCGAGAACCGCTCCTACAGCACCCTGGAGGCCCTCGGATGGCGGTTCTGCCAGGAGTGTCTGCGCGAATGGCGGGTCATCAACCGGGTGACGGTGAAGATCCGCAAGCCCGCTCCACCAGCGGCCGTCGCCGTCGATTCGGTGGGCATTGAGGTTACGGCCAGCAGGGACGCCTGAACGATTCTCGCGGGCCATCGGTAGAATGAATCTGGTGGCCATCGAAAAGATCATCCTTGCCGCACCTCGCGGCTTCTGTGCCGGAGTCGCCTACGCCATCGACGTGGTGGATTACGCTCTCCGCGCCTACGGGACCCCGCTCTATGTCCGCCACGCCATCGTGCACAACGAGCATGTGGTGAACAGCTTTGAAGAGCGCGGCGTAATCTTTGTCGAAGACATCAACGAGATTCCAGAAGGCAGCGTGGTCGTCTTCTCCGCCCACGGCGTTTCGCCCGAAATCCGCGCCCAGTCCGCCGAGCGGAACCTGACCATCATCGACGCCACCTGTCCGCTGGTCACCAAAGTCCACAACGAGGCTCGGCGATTTGCCGCCAAAGACTTTCTGATGGTCTACATCGGTCATCGCGGCCATGTCGAGGCCGAAGGCACGATGGGCGAGGCTCCCGACCGAATGATCCTGGTCGAGACGCCCGAAGAGGCCGAACAGCTTGAACTTCCGCCGCACGAGCGGCTGGCCCTGGTCACCCAGACCACCCTCAGCGTGGATGAAGTGACCGCCATTGTCGAAGTGCTGGAGCGACGCTTCCCTCATTTGGAGAAGCCGAAGAAGGAAGACATCTGCTACGCCACCACCAACCGCCAGGGAGCGGTGAAGGAGCTGGCCCGGCACTGCGACGTCGTGCTCGTCGTCGGCTCGACCACCAGCAGCAACAGCAATCGCCTCCGCGAAGTGGCCGAAGCCCACGGCGCGCGCTCCTACCTGCTTATGGAGCCGAGCGAGGTCAAGACGGAATGGCTGGAAGGCGCAAAGACCGTCGGCATCACCAGCGGCGCATCCACGCCGGAAGAGCTGGTCGAAGACCTGATCGGCCACCTGCTCTCACTCTCGGATGGAGCGAAGGTTGAGGTGCTGACCACGGTAGACGAACAGGTCGAATTCAAGCCGCCCCGGGATCTGATCCAACTCGCGATGTCGAAGGGATAGCCTGTAGTTAGCAGATCGCTTCGCTTGTAGTTTGTAGAGTATTTGACTACAAACTACAGACTTCAGACTACCAACTTTAGTCGTACGTCTCGAACGGATCGGGGTACTCGGCGACTTCTCCGCTTCCGCTGGCGATGCCGCTCCAGTCGATGGCGTAGGCCATCGACCGATTCTTGAGCAGCTCTTGAATCTTTGATCCCCGCGCTTTGGCACGGGTGTTCTGGGGCGGGATGGTCATGGCGTCCAGAATGTCGATCTCGGAAGCCACTGTCGGCCCCTTCCGCTCCTCCTGCCAGGCATCAAAGAGCGAGCCCGCCGGGTCGATGCGGTGGTACTCCATGTCGATGGAGTGCAGGGCGTCGTCATCCCATTCCAGCCCTTCGGACTCTCGGTACATATCGACCAGCTTCCGCTTGGCTACCCAGTCGAGCCGGTCATCCAGGCTGAGCGGGTCTTTCTCAAGGCCATCCAAGACCGATTCCCACTCGCGGAGAATCCAATCCACATCCTCGCTCTCGCCTCGATATCCCTGGCAAAGCTCCAGGTGCTCGCGCTGGATATCGATGGCACTGATCATCTCGCCAGAGCTGAGCTGCACCCGCCACTTGTAGCTCTCATCGCGGCTGATCTGCCGCAGGGCGAGGACTGGATTCATCAGCTGCAGGCTGCGGTTCAGCTTTCCTTCTTCCACCAGCCGAAGCACCAGGTGGGTCGTGCCGATCTTGAGGGCGTAGGCGTACTGTGACTGGTTCGCTTCGCCAAAGAGGACGTGCAGCCGCTGCTTGCCCTCGTGCGCGTAAAAATGCTCCCACTTGGGGTTGATCAGGGCGCGGTTGAAGCGCACTCGGCCCGCGATGGTCTTGAGGATGTGATCCGCCCGCTGGCTGAGCTGGAACCGCACGCTGTTGTCCGGAATCGCCGAGTAGACCTGAGACACCCAGACATAGTCGATGGGGTTCTCCATCATGTCTTGGTAGCTTGGCCCGGCTCCCCCGACCAGCACATGCCCGCCCACCCGGCCGACTCCGGCGAATATCTGCCGGGAGATCAAGAACGGATAGAGCAGCGGAGCCTTCGCGCTGAAGAAGTCCTCGCTCATCTCGACCAGGTAGTTCTCGTGGCAGCCGAACGTGTGGCCGCCAAAGTGATCGACCGAGTTGGCGTAGAACCGAACTTGATCCTGCAGTCCCGCCTTCTGCACCGCCTGGACGACCAGCCGCCGCCCCGCGCGGTCATTGGCGACCAGATCTTTGAGGGTGCGGCATTCGGCGGTCGCGTACTCCAGGTGGTCGCCGACGGCGTCTATATAGAGCCGCCCGCCATTGATCAGGAAGCCGCCGCTTTGCGCGGGCTCGAAGACCTCGTCCCGGGCGTGCAGATCAAGCAGGCCCATCTTCATGTCGCTGAAGGCGGCGTCTTTGATCAGTTCCACCGCCATATCCGGCGTCAGGTCTTCCTCAACCAGGCAGCCAAATTCGGTTTCAACGCCGAAGATCCGCTCGCCGGGCTGAACGCTCATACACGGTATTCTACGCAAAGACCCCTCCGGGAATCCCGACACCCCATGCGAAGCGATATGGAGCCTATTTCAAGCCGGAAAGAGCAGGTCCTTCGCGCCGTGATCATCGAATACGTCCGCGCCGCCGAACCTGTCTCCAGTGATCACATTCTCAAGAGCTACGAGCTCGGCGTCCGAGGCGCCACGATCCGCAACGAGCTTTCTGAACTGGCCGATCTCGGCCTGCTCGAACAGCCCCACACGAGCGCAGGACGCATCCCCAGCGACCAGGGCTACCGCTACTTTGTCGACCGCCTGATGGTCACCCGAAATCCGGGCCAGAAGTCGAAAGAGCGGGTGGAGTCCGCCGCGCAACGCGAAGAGACGCTGAAGGAGCTGCTCCGGGATTCGACACGCATCCTCAGCCAGCTTCTGCAGCTCTGCTGTGCCGCCGCGACGCTCAAGGACAGCCAGGTGCGTGTGCAGAGTGCACTGGTCACCGCGCTGGGCACCGACAAGGTGCTGATGGTGCTGATGACGCACAGCGGCATGGTCGAGAACCGAATTCTGGAATGCCCCCCCGGGCTCACGCTGGAGGACATCGGCCGCGTCAATGCCCAGCTCAACGAAAAGGTGACCGGGCGCACCCTGGGCGAACTGGCCGGTCTGGGTTTCGATCCCAATCCCCGCGACCGAGCCGAAGATCTCTATGCCAAGGCGGCTTCGATGATCCGCTCAGCCGCCGAAGACCTTACCCGCGGCCACCTCATCACCGAGGGCGAGGAGTACATCCTGGCCCAGCCGGAGTTCCAGCGCGACCCAGGGGCTTTGGAGATGGTCGTCCGCGCTCTTGAGCAAGACCAGGCGCTGCGGGATGCTGTGATCGGTATGGAAGACAAGCCCCGTTCCGCCACCATCGGCCGAGAACATAAGGAAGAGGCCCTTCAGAAGCTTTCGATGGTCCGCCGCATGTTCTATGTCGGCGAAGAGAAGGCGGGAGCCCTCGCGATCATCGGCCCCACGCGCATGAATTACGAGCGCAGCTCTTCCCTGCTCGACTACACCGCCCGAGCGATCACTCAGACTCTCACGCGGCTATTCGGCTGACACAAAAAAGCGGGGCTCGGTTTTCCGAGCCCCGCTTCTGCATCTCCTAGCCCGAGCCTAGTTCACGGCAAACAGCGAATTGGAGAGCCCCGCATTCACCTTGATGTTGCGGTACTCGCTGATGCCGGCGAGGGTGTTCTCCGAAGTGCGGACGGTCTGCCGGGTGGGAACCCAGATTCCGTTCACCTTCTTGGCCTGATCGTAGGTGAAGCTCGCCATGAGCTTGCCGCCGTCCTGGCCGTACCACTCGCGCTTGGCCACGAACTTCTGGTCCGGGTCGATCCAGACGCGGTGGCGGGAGCTGTCGTCGAATTTGTCGTTGTACTTGAGGTCGAACACTTCGTGGCCGGTCGCCCGATCCTTGCGGATGTAGGTGGCGGTGAAGAGGCCGTTGAAGAGCGACGAAGAGAGGATGCCAAAGTCGAGCGTCGTCTGCCGCTTGCCCGGGGCCTTGCTCAGATCCTCCTTGGTGTTGATGCGGGCGCGGGGGATGCTGACCTTGCGGGTGGCACCATTCATGATCATCAGCATGTCGGTGTCGTTGATCTTCGACTCCAGCCGGATCATGAAGGGCTCCTTCATCTGAACATTCACGTCCTTCACGCGGTAGGACTGCGCGAAGTCGCTGTTGATCTTCTGAAGTTCGCTCTGCTTTGCGCTGGTCTTGACCCAATCAAAGGCGACGTCCTTGAATCCCGTCTGAATGTACTGGGAAATGGACGGCGCGGCGCCCGGCTGGGCCAGCGCGGCGAAGGCGACTGCTGTCAATACTGTCATTTGCTCCTCCAGTCAGTGATGACCATTCTGTCCTTTCCGACGAACGAAGACCCCATTGAGGTCGCTCAGCAGGGCCTTTGAACCCGCGAATGGCTCATAATAAGGTTGATGGCAAGGGCGCAGGCATGGCAGACCACCCGGGGACGGATGGCCGATCGGCGACGCCTGCTCAAGCCCATGCGGACCGGTGAGATCCTTGATCTCGGGCTCCAAGTCTATCGCAAGCACGCCGTAAAGGTGCTCGGCGCAACCGCCGGACCGATGCTGCTCATCTATGCGGGACTCGTCTTCTGGAGCTCCTACGTTTCGCCGAACCTCTGGACGACGCAGAGCCAGGGCAATACCGCCGCCGAGATCGGCGAAGTCCTTTTGGCGCTGGCGACCGGAGTGCTCGTCTGCATCCCCATCCTTGCCATCGGGCTTGCGCTGGCCTCGGGGACGCTGGTGCGGATCGCCGCCTCCTACATCCGGGGGGATGACTTCAGCTTTGAACAGGCCAAGAAGGATGGCCAGCGGGCGGCGGTTCAGGTCGCCCAGGTGATCTTCTTGGCGATCTTTCGGGGCGGCCTGGTCCTCATCGGCGCGTTCATGCTGCTCGCGCTCTCCCGAATCCTGCGCGATGTCGGCGGGGGCAGCAACAGCTTTTCACTCCTCCTTTCTGTCTTCGCGGTTCTCGCGTTCTTTCTGAGCTTTCTCATCGTTCCGTGGGTGCTTCACACGGTTTCGCTGACTCCGGCCATTGTTGTCATCGAAGGGCTTCCCGCAAAGGCTGCCTTCCGCCGCTGCCGCGACCTGTTGCGGCCCGCAGGCAGGCAGCCGGGTGGCTTCGGCACCAATTTCGGGCTGGCGGTGATGCTCTTGCTGGCGTGGCTCTTCTATGCGATGGGGCTCGGCATGATCATCGGCATGTTCGATATTCCGGGAATGCTCCGGGCATCGGGCATCGCGGGAATCTATCAGGACTTGGTGATCGGCGCAGTCGAGATGCTGCCCTCCTTCCTCGGGCTCTGGCTGGTGCTGCCGGTCGCGGCCGGCGCCTGGACCGCCCACTACTTTGACCGACGCGTCCGCCTGGAAGCGTATGACGTGACCGTGTTGACGGAGGACATCAACAGTGCGAATCAGCGCGCTGCTGCTTCTGGCTAGCCTGGCGGGCCCCGCCTTCGGCGACCCGACTTCGGACTTTCTGAAGCGCATCGGTTCCGCCGAGTCGCGAGAAGAATTCTCTCAGGCTCTTGATGCCGCACCGCCCGAAGTCGCTGAAGATCCGGGCATTCCGCTCAGTGAGCTGCAGACCCGGACGAACTGGGAGCAGGCCCGCACGGAGCTGAAGACCGCGCTGGAGACCCGGCAGCTGGTGGCCGGTCCCGAGGGAACTTCATCCGCACCAGCGGATGCTCAAGCCAAGGCGGAAGAGATCCTCAGCCGCCCTATCTATGCCGACGAGGGACCAGCCGCCCAGCGCAACTGGCTCAGCGACGCCTTTGCCGAGATCGGCGAGTTCCTGAACAACCTGTTCGATACGCCCGAAGTCAACGGCCCACGGGTCTCGCCGGGCGTAGTCGCTGGTGGCGGAATCCTGGCAAAGGGTGTCCTCGTCCTGCTGGCTCTCTGCCTTTTGGCCGGAGTGGCCTGGGCGCTGTGGCGGTTCCAGTGGGGCAGGCGAAAGAAGCTGAGCCGGGGCGGCGGGTTGCTGGATGACGACGAGCCGGATCGCACCGCCGATGAATGGCTGACCCGCGCCGAAAGCATGGCCAATAAGGGCGACTACCGGGGTGCAGTGAGGTGCCTCTACCTCGCTTCGCTGATGCGCTTTGACGAGCACGGAGTGGCCCGCTTCGACCGCAGCGAGACCAACTGGGAGCACCTGCGCCGAATCCAGGCCAGCAAGAACGCGCCGATTGGGTTCGATTTTCAGCCCTCTACCCTGCTCTTTGACAACGTCTGGTACGGCAAGCGATGGAACGAGGACGCCGAATACCTTGAGCTGAAGGAGATGTACACCCGCCTTCTGCAGTCGCTCTCTGCCGGGAGGGCCGCATGAAGTGGGGCCATCTGCGCACCGCTGCGATGATCCTGCTCGGGATGCTCGCCATCTCCACGATCATCATCACCTCCGGTCGGCAAAGCTCGACAACGTGGCCCAGCGTCTCCAGCACTCGTCCTTCGGGCACGGCTGCTCTCAGTGAACTGATGAAATCGGAAGGCTGGAGCGTCGAGGTGGATCGGTCGCACAAGCCCAAGGCGGGCGACGGCGAACTGGTGGTCGCATTCGTTCTCGAAAGCGCCGAGGCCTTCACCTCACAGGGAGAAGATGACGAGGTTCTGGCCTACGTCAACCATCTTCGCGAGATCGCCAAGTCGGGCGCAACCGTCGTGATTCTGCCGGTATCGCGCCTCTACGATCAAGAGTCGCAGGATGTGGTGGTCGAAGAGGTTTCCGCGTCTTTTGCCGCAGACTACAAGGCCGAGGTCACAACCCGGAGCTACGCCAAAAAGGTGGCGACCCAGATCGGCTACGAGTT
This sequence comes from uncultured Fimbriimonadaceae bacterium, assembly GCA_965652385.1. Lineage (GTDB taxonomy): Bacteria > Armatimonadota > Fimbriimonadia > Fimbriimonadales > Fimbriimonadaceae > JBGSIR01. The sequence goes on along the minus strand of CBFGUV010000001.1, from coordinate 516,718 downwards.
GCCTGCCGGGCGATACGCTGCCTTCTCGACGGCCAGCGGATCATTCGTGGAGGCCGCCAAGCTCGGAGAGGGTTCGCTGTGGGTGGTCCGCGATGGCATCGGCGCGACCAATCGGTTTCTGGATCAGGCTCAAAACGCCGAGTTCTATTCCGCCCTCCTCACCCGTCTGGCGGGGGGTTCGCGCGAGATTCGATTCGCGGAGGCCGGCTTTGGCAACGCCGAGGCGCAGAGTCTTCTCACGGTGATGGGGCCGTGGGCGAAGGCGTTCCAGTGGCAAGCCATTCTCCTGCTCCTCGTTGTCATCTTCACCCTTGGCCGACGGTTCGGCAAAGCCGAGATCGACCCTGAACGGCAGCGGACGACGCGCGACCTGCTCATCGCCGCCGGACACGCAATGCAGCGCGGAAAACACGGGCAACTTGCCCTCGACATGCTGTATCGCGAGTCGATGGACCGGGTGAGGAACGCCTGCGGAGCCCTGCAGACCGAGAGCGACGCCGATGTCCTGCACCGCCTCCCCCCTGATCTCACAATCACGCTGAAGCGGGTCGGCGGCATGCCCGCCGCTTCGACCAGCAAGAAGGAGATGATCGCTGCCATCGAGGCGATGAATCGCCAGGTGGACGCCTTCTGCCGGACATACCGCGGCGGGCGCGCCCGACCATAATAGGACATGCTTTTCGCCCTCTGCGCCGCGATTGCCTTTGGAGGCACCGCCACCGCCTCGATCTCTGAACCGGCTCCCCTTGAGCAGAAGTACGAGCAGGCCAAGGCCGCCTACGAAGCCGACAAGTCCGACCAGAACAAGGGCGACTATGTCGATGCGGCCGTCGCGCTGGGCACGCAGGTGATGAATGACGGCGGGCTGCCGCCGCGCGAGAAGTACCCCCGCGCCCTCAACCTCTACCGAGAAGCCCTGCAGCTTGACCCCGGCAATCAGGAGGCCCTGGCCAACAAGGCGCTCATCGAGGGCATCTACGAGAGCATGAACAGGCCGATACCGCAGTGAAGCGGCAGCTCACCCCTTTTCAGCGATTCACGCTGGTCCTGGCCGGAATCGCGGTGCTGCTTGCGCTCATCCCCGCGCTGGTGGCCGTCGGTTCGGTCGAACCGGGCGGACGCTACCTGGGAACGCAGACCGCCGTGGACGACGCGATGGTCTATTCCGCGTGGATGCACCAGGCCGCGGACGGCTCGTTTCTGCTGGACAATCGCTTCACCACCGACGTCCAGCCCGGGCTGACCATTCAGGTCTACTTTTGGGTGCTCGGCCTCGCGGCAAAAGTGGTGGGCATCCCCACAGTTCTCGTCGCCAGCCGCGTGATCTTCGGTCTGCTCTTTGTCGTTCTACTGGGTCGGGTTCTGGCGCGTTCGGGGATGCCGGAGCGAACGGCTCGATGGGCGCTGGGCCTCTCCGTCTTTGGGGGCGGAGTCGGCTTCATGGTGTGGGAGACCTTCGGACAGGTCGCCGTGGGCAGTCCTCTCGGGCCATTGCTGGGGCCGTTCCTACCCACCGACGTGTGGCAGACCGAGATGTACGCCTTTCCCTCCCTGATGGTGAACGGCCTCTTCCCCGCGAGCCTCTGCCTGATCCTGCTCATCTATCAGTCGGTGCTGGATGCCCGCGATAGCTGGAAGCCCGTGCTGCCCGGCGCAGTGTCGATGCTGCTCCTGATGAACATGCACAGCTATGACGTGCTGCTCATCGCGCTCGTGCTGGTCGGCTTCTTGGTTCAGCGGATGGGCGTCAAGGACATCACCGGAATCTGGGTGGCCCGCGCGGTCTGCATTGGTCTCGGCGCGATCCCGTCGGCTCTCTGGTTCATGCGGGTGCTGCAGAGCGACGAAGTCTTTCAGGCTAGAGCCGAGACCCTCACCTATGCCGCCGGGCCAAAGCAGATGCTGTTCGGCCTCCTCCCGCTCATCGTGATGGCGGGCCTGCTCGTGGCGACAAAGTGGAAGCAGGATGCGCCCTTGGCCAAGGCTGGGCTGGGTGCGGGTGCGCTGGTCGCGCTGCTCGCGCTGGCCGGTTGGAGCCACAACCCCGACCACTATTTCCTTGGCGCGCCAGCCTGGTTGCTGGCCTTTGTTGCCGCCTGTTCTGCGCTCTTCTTTGTCCGCGTGAGAAGCCCCTTCTGGGGACTGGTCTGTGCATGGGCACTGGTCGGTTTCGTCGCCCCCTACTTCCCCGGCCTATTCCAGCGAAAGCTGGCGATGGGGCTGGCAATCCCGTGGGCGCTGCTGGCAGCGAAGGGGCTGACCGATATGCTCGGCGAATCCTGCAATGACCGGCGGCGCGTCTACTCTGCCCTTGCGGGAGCGGTCGCCTGCGCCTCGTCGGCTGTGTGGCTGTTGCGGGACGTGCAGTTTGCTCAGACCAACGTCTCCAGCACCACGCTGCACCCTGTGAAAATCGACGCGGGAGCCAACGAGATCCTCAAGAAGATTGAAGCCGAACCCGGACGCAAAGTTGTGCTGGCCCTGCCCGGCCTCCCGGCTCGAGGCGACAACAATGAAGCGATCCTGTCCGCTCCCCTCATTCCTGACCTTAATCCGATGGCCAGCGGACTGAGTGGAGCCTACACCTATGCCGGACATTGGAGCGAGACGCCCGACTACGCCAATCGCCGCAACGAAGCCACGATGGTGTTCCTGCGGAGCACTTCAGAGGGGGAGAGGATGGCGCTGATCGAGAAGATCAACCCGGACTTCATCATCGCGCCGAAGGCGGAAGGCGAATGGAGCCAAGTTCTGGCCGACCTCACCGGACTCGGAGAATCCAGCGAGAGCGGCCCTTGGGTTCTTATTGATCGGCGTCGCCGGTAGCTCCGCCTGCGGAAGCCGGATCATTGGCGGGCTTGGGGGCTCCCTCTTCGCCTGATTCGGCGGGAGCCTTTGCCTTTTCGTTGCGGGCGACGATCTTGGGTCCGCCGCGATAGGTGCTCGTGCCGAGGCTCTCGCGGTTGACGACCTTGCCGTCCTGCTTCACCACGCGGAAGGTTGAAATCTTGTGGCCGTTGCCGCCGCGATCCACGACCTTCTCCACGCCATAAGCGAGGGTGCCGTCGTGAACGTACTTGACGCCGTTGCTCCAGCTGCTCTGGCCGCTGCGCTCGATCACCACTTCCTGTCCCGCCACCTTCTGGCCGAGGATGCGGAACTCTAGCCGACCCGGCTTGTACTCAGCCGCGAGGGCGATGGGATGGTCGAAGGAGTTCTCGATGATGAGGTCGGGGTTCGGGTAGCTGACCGTCGCGTCGCGCCCCAGCGGAACGTACGGCACCGGCAGCGAGTGATTGAACCGCTTGACAATCTTGAGGTTCGACAGCAGGACCGCGTTGTAGAGCGTCGAGCTGACCTGACAGATGCCGCCGCCGACGTCGTAGTCGTGGCGACCGTTGACGTAGACGCCCGCCGTTTTGAAGCCGGAGTCGATGGTGCGCCGTCCAACGCGCTCATTGAAGCTCCAGCTCTCGCCGGGCATGAGAACCGTACCGTTGACGATCTGCGCCGCCAGCTTGATGTTGCTGGAGCGGTTCACCTGGCCTGAGTTGAAATTGGTGGAGAAGGATGCGACCGTCTCCTGAATCTTCTCCAGGTCCTCATCGCTTACGCGGCGGCTGGCAGGCTTGAGGGGAATCTCCAGTTTGCCGCCTTCAAGAGCGACGGTGGCGATGGCCTGCTTGAACGCCTCCTTGTCCAGCTCCACGCCGCCGCGCTCGGGCGTGCGCTTGATCTGGCCGCCTTCATAGACGACTTTGGCGGGAGTGGGCGGATGGCCGTTCTCTTCGACAAAGAGCGCCATCTCGGCGATCTTGTCATCGGAAACCTTGAATTGCGGAACGATCTGCTTGCTGCCTTCTGCTCCGGCAAAGCGCGCCTTGGTGTCGCTCCAAAAGTTGTGATAGGGGAGCATGGCGGCGGTCTTCTCCGCATCGAACTCGACCCCCAGATCCTCGTAGGTGAGGCTGCCCGGCTGCTTGGCCAGTTCGTCCGATTCCACCTCGATGGGATTGGCTTTCTGAGCAAGCCACCATTCGTCGAGCTTCCGGGCCGCTTCGTCTTTGGTCAACCCGCCCAAAGCGACGCCCTGCATGACGGTGCCGTCCATCGTCTTGGGGTCGTACTGGGTCGACACATAACCAAGCAGCGCTCCTCCTCCGAGTGCGCCAACGCCGCATGCAGCCAGCAAAGCTCTTAAGGCTTTGGCAGATCCCTTGCTCTTGCCCTTCTTGCTCATTTCCGCTCCATCTTTAAGACGTGATTAGTGATAGGACGTTCCCGATGGCCTACAGTCGTCGTAGGGCCCCCTTGAGTACACTCAAATTATGTCGAAAGTTTGGCTCAACGGCAAGCTAATGGACCTTGAGACGGCGGTTGTGTCAGCCCGGGATCATGCCCACCTCTACGGCGATGGCCTCTTTGAAGGCATCCGCATTTACCACGGCCAAGTGTTTAAGCTCGATGAGCACCTGCGCCGCCTTTACGAAGGCATCCGGTACCTGGGCTTTGCCATGTCTATGACCCAGGACGAGATGAAGGCCAAGGTTCTGGAAGTCTGCCGCGAAGCGGGCGTCGAGCAGGGATACATCCGGCTCAACGTGACGCGGGGCACCGGACTCGGCCTCGACCCCGCCCACATCGACCCCGAGCCGAACGTGATGATCATGGTCTCCAAGCTGGCGCTGTACAAGCCGGAGATGTATGAGAAGGGCCTGAACGTGATCACCTGCTCCTATCGGGTCATCCCCTCCGACTGCCTGGACCCGCAGATCAAGTGCATCGGCCGCTATGCCGCCAACATCCTGGCCAAGCAGGAAGCGAACCGCGCCGGAGCCGGTGAGGGCCTCATGCTGAACACCGAAGGCTACGTGGCAGAGTGCACCGGCGACAACATCTTCTTGATCCGCGATGGCGCGATCTCCACGCCGCATCCGGCCTCGGGCATCCTGAACGGCATCACCCGCCGCACGGTCATTGAGCTGGCGCGCAGGAAGGGCTACACGGTGACCGAGGAGTTCGTCACCAAGTACAACGTCCACGCCGCCGACGAGGTCTTCCTGACCGGAACGGCCGCCGAGGTCATCCCGATGGTGACCCTTGACAACCAGCCGATCGGCGACGGCAAACCAGGCCCGATCACCAAAGATCTGATCGAAGCCTATCGCGAAGAGACCAAGAACGGCACCTCCTTTTGAGCGAGAATCAGCCTCCGCAGGTCCGCATTTGGGATGAGCTGGGATACACCCAGCTCATCCCCGCCGACCGCGCCGACGAAGCCACCGGCATCAGCGGTCTGGGCGAAGCCCTGACCACCCTCCACAACGCTCCCCGAACCCGCGGGATCTGCCCCGCCTGCGGGCTGACTCAAGCCCAGTACGACGAGACCGGATTTGTGGGCTGCGGCCTGTGTTATTCGGTCTTTGTGGAAAACGCAGAGTAACACCCCACTCTCCCGCCGAATGACCCCTCTTTGACTTCGGCAGTCCTTCAGGGCCTTGTGCTAGACTTTCCTGCGTCAATTCGCACTCCTCCAACGTCACTATGTCGAGCAGATCACGGGACGACTCTCTTGCCGAAAGAAGGCTTCTAGCAAAGCTGGCAAAAGGCGACACATCCGCTCTCGGAGGCATCTACGAACTGTATGGCGAGAAGATATTTCGCTATACGCAAAGGATGCTCGGGAATACAGCGGACGCCGAAGATGCCACTGCTGAGACCTTCTTGAGGGTCCTTCGTAGATCGACTGAGCTGCGCGCTGATGGTGCATTCCGCACGTGGCTCTTTCGCATCGCGAGGAACCTCTGCATCGACAAGATGCGGCAGCAGAAGCTGCTGGAACTTCCGGGTGACGCTCACTATACGGGGACAGAGGAGAGGACCGCGCTCAAGATCACCGTCCACCAGGCGCTCAGCGAGCTGCCTTCGGACTATCGCGAGCCGCTGATCCTCTGCGACCTGGAGGACATCTCAGCCAAGGAAGCAGCAGATGTCCTCAACATCAGCGTCCCAGCGCTCAAATCAAGGCTCTACAGAGGAAGAAGAGCCCTGAGAGACAAGCTGGGAGGCTCACTGGAGAAACTGAAATGAATAAAGAAATCCAGAGCCACCTGGTGGATCTGTATGCAGGAAATGAACTCACGGAGGAGTTGCGGGCGAAGCTGGAAGAGGCGGCTTATGCCGATCCCGATCTGCGCCACGATATGATTTCTCTCAAGACGACCGTAGAGCTGCTGCACAGCGACCGCGGTGCGGAACTGAGTGACGAGGCCCACCAGCGCATCCAGTTGAGGATGCAGATCATGGGCGCCTACACTCCGCCTTCCGCCGAAGCCGCATACTGGCAATACCAGCTCCCCATCCATTCTTGAATCGAAAATGAAAGCCTTAGTTGACCGAAACGAACTGAATAACGCGCTGGAAATCGCCGCGGGGGCGACGAGTGTCCGCGCGGCTCTGCCCGTGCTCTCCTCGATCCGAATCGAGGCCTCGGACAGCGGTCTGACGCTTGTCGGATGCGACGGAGAGATGTGGGGTTCAGCCACGGTTGCGGCCCGCATCGAGAGCCCCGGAGCAGTCTGCGTGCAGCAGCGCCTGCTCACGGAGATCGTGGGCGCGCTCGGCCCGGGCGAAGCCAGCCTAGAGCTGGAAGGCACTTCCGTCTATCTGCGCCACGGCCAGGCCGAGTGGAAGATGCTCGCCCTGCCGGCAGAGGAGTTTCCGGATGTCCCGCAGTTCGAGCCGTCCAGCTCGCTGCAGATGCCTTACGGCGTGCTTATGCGCGGCATCAACGGCGTTCAGTTTGCCGTCTCCGACGACGCGACGCGGCAGGCCCTCACCGGCGTGCTGTTCAGCTACGACGGTCAGACCCTCACGCTGGTGGCCACCGACACGCACCGCATGTCGGTCTACAAAATCCACCAGAGCGGTCTGGGCTCCGAAATCAACGCCACCGTGCCGAAGAAGGCGCTCAACATCATCAAGCACCTTCCCATCGAGGACGACGAGACGATCACCGTCAGCTTTGACGACACCCGCCTCTCGGTCGACGTGGGCAGCGCGCGCATGGTGTCCCAGCTTCTTTCCGGCCCCTACCCCAATTGGGAGCGGGTCGTTCCGGCGGAGCACACGCGAAGCTGGATGCTGGACCGCATGGAGTTTCACGACAACGTGAAGCGCGCCATGATCCTCGCCCGCGACAACGCCAACCGCGTCAAGTTCTCCGGCAACGGCGAATTCGTCACGGTCAGCGCGCAGAGCCAAGATCGCGGCGAAGCCAAGGAGAAGATCGCCTGCGTCGCCAAGAACGGCGAAGTCGAGATCGCCTTCAACGGCCGCTACATCATGGATGCGCTCAATGCAATGGAAGGCGAAGGGGTCACCGCCGAGATGACCGAAGCCTCCCGCCCCGCCATCCTCCGCCCCAGCGACAACGGCGACGACCACTTCTGCGTGGTCATGCCGATGGCGATCGGGTAGCTTCAACTAAGCAATAAGAGTCGGGTCTGGGTTTAATGCCGAGGCCCGCTTTTGTTTGAAGTCCTCCTAAAACTCACGTCCGGCTCTGCCGGATCTTGGCACCTCCCCCTACCCCCTCCTGCAGGCAGGAGGGGGACATCTGCGGACGACCTTTCTGCCAAACTTGGAAAATGGATCGGCTGCCTCACAAGAGTCGCCGCCAAGGAGGGCAGGTGACTTCCCTTGCCCGGACTCTTCGCCGTCAATTGAGCCGGTCAGAAGAAATTGTGTGGTCACTTCTAAAGGGAAAGCGCCTTGGATGGAAGTTCCGGAGGCAATATCCTGTCCTCACCTATTATCTTGACTTTTACTGCCCGGCCACGATGGTTTGTGTTGAAGTGGACGGCGAGCAACACGATCCCATAAGTGATTCAGCCAGAGACCAAGCGCTGGCCGACTTAGGAGTCGAAGTTATCCGGATACCTTCAGTCGATGTATTCAATCAACAAGCGTTGGAAGGATGGATTGAACAGATTTACCTGCGATGCAAAGCACGCAGCAATGACCCAACCGCAGAGGAATCGTAATAGAATCCCCCTCCTGCCTGCAGGAGGGGGTGTAGGGGGAGGTGCCACAGTCCAGCGAAGCTGGACCCGACCAGCGCTTAGAACCGATGAATCGGAAACCGTCCGCAGAGCGCGTGGACGTCTTTCTTTACCGACGCCACTGCGGCCCCATCTTCCCTTGCCTTGATGCCTCGGGCGATGAGGGAGGCGATCTCTTTCATTTCGGGCTCCTTCATGCCGCGGGTGGTGACTGCCGGGGTGCCGAGCCGCAGACCAGAGGTTACGAACGGCGACTGCGGATCGTTGGGGATGGTGTTGCGGTTGGTGGTGACGCTGGCTTCGTCGAGAGCCGTCTGGGCGACCTTGCCGGTCACGTCGAAGGCGCGCAGATCGACGAGCATCAGGTGCGAGTCGGTGCCGCCGGAGACAACCCGGAAACCCTCCTCTTCCATCGCCGCGGCCAGGGCCTTAGCGTTCTTCTTAACCTGCTTGGCGTAGTCCTTGAATTCCGGCTGCAGGCAGAGGCCAAAGGCGACGGCCTTCGCCGCGATGACGTGCATCAGCGGACCGCCCTGGAGGCCCGGGAAGACGCTCATGCGGATGTCTTTGTCGAACTTCTCGTCGTCGTACAGGATGATGCCGCCGCGGGGTCCGCGCAGGCTCTTGTGCGTCGTCGAGGTGACGAAATCCGCGTGGCTGACCGGGCTGGGATACTCGCCCGAGCAGACCAGGCCGCTGTAGTGCGCGATATCGGCCATGTGGAGCGCGTCTACGCTCTTGGCCACCTTGCCGATGAACTCGAAGTCGAACTCACGGGAGTAGGCCGATGCGCCGCTGACGATGATCTTGGGCCGCGATTCTTCGGCCAGCTTCTTCAGCCCGTCGTAGTCGATGGTCTCGTCGTCCTTCAGGCCGTAGGCGACGATGTCGTACATCTGGCCGGAGAAAGCGACGGGAGAGCCGTGAGTCAGGTGGCCGCCATCGGAGAGCGAGAGACCCATCAGCCGGTCGCCGGGCTTTAGCATGGCGTGATAGACGGCCATGTTGGCCTGCGCGCCGGAGTGGGGCTGGACGTTGGCGAATTGCGTGCCGAACAGCTCCTTCACGCGGTCGATCGCCAGCTGCTCCACCTCGTCGGCATGCTCGCAGCCGCCGTAGTAGCGGCGTCCGGGATAGCCCTCGGCGTACTTGTCGGTCAGCACGCTGGACATGGCCTCGCGGACCGCAGAGCTGGCGATATTCTCGCTGGCGATCAGCTCAAGGTTGTGCTCCTGCCGCTCCTCTTCACGGCGGATAATCGCCGCCACTTCGGGGTCAACCTCGGCCAGGGGCCGGCGGTGCGGATGAACAGATGCGCCAGTCGCAGACATGGCTCATTATGACTTTGCCTTGACGGACCTCACACGGGCCACCAGACTGATGACCGCAATCACGATGATCGCCAAGAAGGAGGCCATGTACGAGTAGGCGTGCATGAACCCGGTGGCAGTCAAAATCCGTTCGCTCATCTCCATCTCGGTCGCGCCGGTGATGAAGAAGATGCCCAGCCAAAAGGCGAAGGCTCCCGCAAGGATCGAGCCGGACGTCCAGGCCATCACCTTGACCGCCTTGCGACGCTCCCAAGCCAGCGTCGTCCAGCCGAGCAGCATCCCGGCCGGAAGCGCAAACCACCACGACGCCCAGATTCCCCACAACAGGCCAAGCGCTATCGGAGGCGGCCAGCCAAAGATGAGTTCGTGGTGCGGAGGCTGCCAGTAGGCCGGGCAGATATGGACCGAGAACTGATCGTGGATGATGGCGGTTAGCTCCACGATCCCAAAGAAGATTCCGACTCGCACCCACCACTCCCGCACGAACAAAGTTTACGCCTAAAACAGAGCGGCCCAGCACCCTCCAGAGTGCCGGGCCTTGATCGCCAGATGTGAGGAAAAGATGTCGTTGGTTAGGCGGTTGCCTTCTTCTTGCGTCGTCGCGCGGCCAGGAGGCCGAATCCGCCGGCCAGGGCGATCATCGTGCCCGGCTCGGGGACCGTCTCAGCGTGGACCGTATCCAGTGCGCCGCTGCCTGCCAGGCTCACCTGCATCGTGTCGTAGACAAAGCCATCCCAGTTCATCATCTGGACGGAGTTGTCGCCCTTTGCCATGATGTTCATGGTCTTGACCAGGCTGCCGTCTCGATAAAATTTGAGCGTGCCGCCGTTCTCTTCGATATCGACCAGTCGGATGTAGCCCGACTTCAGTTCCTGGTCGTACTCGAACTTCACCCAGCCGGAAGGCTGATCGCCTTCGTCATCGGGATTGTCGACATAGCCGTCGCCATTGGCATCTCGGACGTTCTCGGCAATGATCAGCAGGTTGCCCAGGGGCTTGGTGTTGCCCGGGCCATATCCGGCGGTGCGGAGATCGTTGTCGCCTCCGGTCGGATTGTGCGAATCGAAGATGATTGCGCTGTTCGGTCCGCTGAAGTTGTGGGCGCTGATCTTGACGCCCCAGGGCACGAATTCATTGTCGATGAACTGGCCCGCCTTCATGGCGTTGCCGATGGCATCCTTCTCCCAATCAATCGTGATCGCTTCTTGGGCGTTGGCAGCGACGGTCAGTGCGGCGCCGAGGGCGAATATCAGGCATCTCTTCATCTGGTTGACTCCTCGGTATTTCCCGCCGCAAAAAACATGCCAGTTCCGAGTCACCTGCCCCGGAACTGGCCCATTTGCGAGGCTAAACCTCGGCCAGCGCCTTTTCGAGATCGCTCAGGATATCGCGCACGTCTTCGATGCCCAATGAGAGTCGGATTCCGCCCGGATCGATGCCCGCCTTGATCTGCTCTTCGGCGGGGATCCCCGAATGGGTCATGGAGGCGGGATGCTCCACCAGCGTTCTGATCTGCCCGAGCGAGACGGCCAGGGTGACGCTCAGCGCGTGATCGGCGATGTGGTTGATCACCTTGACAGCCTTGTTATAGGATTCTTCCGGAGTGCCGTCCATCACAAAGAAGATCATGCAGCCCGGGGCGAAGTTGCCGTCGATGTCGCGCATCTGCCGCACGGCCAGATCCTTCTGCGGAAAGCTGTCCAGGCCGGGATAGCTGACGCGCCCCACTTTGGGATGCAGTTCAAGGAACTCCGCCACGCGGACCGCCGCGTCCTGCTGCTTCTCCATCCGCAGGGCGAGCGTCGGCAGGCCGTAGGTGAGGATGTGCCAGGCGGCATCGGGCGAGAGCGATCCGCCGAAGTCCTTGCGGTAGAGCAGCAGGTCGGTCTCCTTGGAACGCGGACCGATCACCACGCCGCCCATGGTTGCGCCAAAACCGCCCAGGTGCTTGGTCATGCTGTGCAGCACCATATCGATGCCCATCTCCAGCGGACGCTGCGCGTAGGGCGAGGCGAAGGTGTTGTCCATGATCGTCACCACGCGCTCCTCCTCGCTGCGGCCTTTGTTGATCTCCTTCACCGCTTCGACCAGCGCTGCAAGGTCGATCAACTCCATGGTGGGGTTGCAGGGGGATTCAAGATAGATGACGCGGGTTTCGGGCCGGACCGCCTGCTTGAGAGCCTTGATGTCGTTTAGGTCGAGCGCATCGTTGTCCACGCCAAACCGCTGCAGCCAATTCGTGATGTGGCCATGCGTGCAGCCGTAGATCGCCGGGTGGTAGATGATGTGATCGCCGGCTTTGACGTGGATGCCGATGGCTGCCGCAACCGCCGCCATTCCCGTCGCAAAGCAGACCGCGCACTCTCCCTTCTCCGAGAACGCGAGCGTCTCTTCCAGCAGGCCCGAGCAGGGCTCGGCCAGGCGGTCGTAGATGTAGATCGGCTCGGTGGTATCGCGGTTGATTTCGGGATTGGCAAACTGCTCGAAGCCCTGGGCTCCGCGCTCCGCGCTCCGCAGCCGAAAGGAGACGGCGGTGGTGATGGGTGGGAGGATGTGATCCTGAAAATCCCACTTCTCACTGCGGAACTTTCCGTGGATCAAAACTGAGCGGTCGCGGTACGCATCGTTGCGCGGCATGCACTCATTGTAGACAATGAAAAATCCCCGCATTTGCGTTTGCAATGCGGGGATATTCCCTACTTATGGAAGGCCAGAAAAGGCTTCGACTTAGGAATTCTTCTGCTGGTTGCCGTAGCGTCGCATGAACTTCTCGACGCGGCCAGCGGAGTCGACGATCTTCTTCTGTCCGGTGTAGAACGGATGGGTGAATGCGCTGATTTCGACGCGGATCACATAGTGGTCCACACCGTCGATCTTGCGGGTCTCCTCGCTCTTGAGGGTGGACACGCCGGTCCACTCATGCTCGCCGTCCACGAAGAGGACGGGGTAGTTGGTCGGATGCACGTCGGCCTTCACTGATTTGCTCCTGGTTGCGACCCATGAGGATAGCGCATCTATTGTGCCCCATTCAAGCATTCGGTCCCCCGGCCTAGGGCTCAGGGCCGTTCAATTGCTTCAGTAGAACCCGACAGATCTCATGGTAGGAGTAAAAGTGCGGCCGCTTGGGGCCAGTGTACGGATGAGAAATTGCCTGCTCCATCGCCGTGCGCCACTCATCTGGTAGGTCTCGCCAACCGCTGAGTCCCTTCTCCGCCAGGCGGAATCCCTGGAAGTTGTAGGTCACCCGCGCCCTGCCCGGCGGCTGGATATGCAGCTGGTAGAGGGTCATCCACACCGGAGCAACCGGCTCTTTGTACGCCGGAGCATAGTAGGAGATTCCGGCTTCGGGGTTGGTGTTCCAGTGCCGGGGGCTTAGCAGGTCAGGCGCGTCACCCGACAGCAGAATCCACGGCTCAGTTTCTTTCTCAATCCAGAGAAGAGTGCCCTCCGGCAGTCCATTCGGATGACTCAGGAGCCAGTCTTCGCGCAGCGTTGGAGAAAGGGCAAGACCAGAATTCAGTTTCCTCCGTTCATCTGTCTCCAGACTTCCGATTGTCACCTTGCCATTCAGGAGGTTTCGCCAGAGCCCAGGCGTAATCGCGGTCCACAGGTCTAGAGATGCTGGAGCGAAGCACTCCCCATCCTTAGTTCGGATCATGTTGCCCATGAGGTCGTGGACACCGACACCTCGAACCAGTCTGACTTCCATGATTGTTTGATGGCCAAGCGAATCAATGGAGCCACCGCGAAGTTGAGCATTGAAGAAAAAGCTGTAGCCGACGCTCTGGCGACGTACTCGCACACTGATAGCCTCCACCGAACCAAATTCATGCTGGCCGAGAAAGCCATGTGACTTTTTCTCCCGCTCCGCCGCCATCCACGGCCCCATCTGCCGAGCCCATTTGACAATCTGCTGACCGCCCGGGATGGTCTTCGCAATGCGGCTCTTCTCCGTCGTGAACGCCACCACCTCCCCCAGCGGGATCGCGTCGTACTCCTCCAGCGGAATCGCGTTGGCAAGCTGAGCGCAGACGTAATCAGTCGGGTTCATGGGCGGACGCTTCAGCCACTGGCCGGTGTAAGTCTCGCCGTTTTTGTACAGAGATCCCGCCCACTTGACGCGAGTCAGCGGCCCCTGAATCTGGCTGCGGATCGGCTGTAACGCCTCGTCCACGATCTTGGAAGTCGCAAAGTCCTGCGCTGAAGAAACGGCCGCTGTGACGACCAACCCAAATAGAAGAATTGCCCTCATCCCATACATTCAGACCCTTGAACCAGCGAAGCGTTATTAAGGTTCGTACAGCATCCTAAATCGCCTCAGAATCGCCAGGTATTCTCACTCGAAGTTAAGCGTGGCCGTCTCCGTTCGTCAATGCCGCCGGACGGGGGGCTTGTTTGTGTGTGCCGGATCGGCGCACCAACTCACCACGGAGAAGCCATGAGCAATACCAAGCGCGTCTATCTGTTCCCCGAGGGCAATGCCCAGATGCGGGATCTTCTTGGAGGAAAGGGGGCCAACCTCTGCGAGATGTCCAACATCGGACTGCCGGTGCCTCCGGGATTCACCGTCACCACCGAAGTCTGCAACGAATACTACAAGAACGACCGCAAGCTTCCCGCCGGCCTTGTCGACGAGATGCGAAAAGCGATGGAGTCGGTCGAAAAGGACCTCGGCAAGAAGTTCGGCGACCCCAAGAACCCGCTCCTCGTCTCCGTCCGCTCCGGCGCGAAGTTCTCCATGCCGGGCATGATGGACACGATCCTGAACCTCGGCCTGAATGAAGAGACCCTTAAGGGCCTGATCGAGCAGAGCGGCAACGAGCGGTTCGCGTGGGACTCCAACCGCCGCTTCATCATGATGTTCAGCGATGTCGTGCTGGGCATCAGCAAGCACGAATTTGAAAAGCTCTTCGCCGAACTGAAGAAGGAGAAGGGCGTCAAGCTCGACACCGACCTCACCACGGAAGACCTGAAGGAGGCCAGCAACCGCTTCCTCGCCCTGGTCCAGAAGGAATCGGGCCACGGCTTCCCCTCCGACCCCTGGAAGCAGCTTGAGCTGGCCGTCGAGGCCGTCTTCCGCTCCTGGAACAATGACCGCGCCATCTACTACCGCCGGCGCGAAAAGATTTCCGACGACATCGGCACCGCCGTCAACGTCCAGGCCATGGTCTTTGGCAACCTCGGCGACGATTGCGGCACCGGCGTCGCTTTCACCCGCGACCCCAGCACCGGCGACAAAGAGCTGTACGGCGAGTACCTGATGAACGCCCAGGGCGAAGACGTGGTCGCAGGCATCCGCACCCCGGTCCCCATCACCAAGCTTGAGGAGCAGAACAAGGCGGTCTTCGACGAGTTCGTTGCCGTCTGCGACCGGCTTGAGGGCCACTACAAGGACATGATGGACCTGGAGTTCACCATTGAGCGCGGACGCCTCTTCATGCTCCAGTGCCGCTCCGGCAAGCGCACCGGCCCCGCCGCCGTCAAGCTGGCGGTCGATATGGTCGAAGAGGGCCTCATCACCCAAGAGCAGGCGATCCAGCGCGTGAGCGCCTCCCACCTGGATCAGCTCCTCCACCCGCGCATTGACGACGACTATGTGGCCGACAACGGCATCAAGGCCATCGCGCAGGGCCTCGCGGCTTCTCCGGGCGCAGCGGTCGGCATCGCCGTCTTCGACGCCGACACCGCCGAGCGGCTGGGCAATGCTGGCAAGAAGGTCATCCTTGTCCGCGACGAGACCAACCCCGACGACGTGCACGGCATGCTCGCCGCCCAGGGCATCCTCACCGCCCGCGGCGGAAAGACCTCCCACGCGGCGGTCGTCGCCCGCGGCTTCGGCATCCCCTGCGTTGCGGGCTGCGAAGCGATTGAGGTCAGCCACAGCGGCCGGAACTTCAAGGTCGGCGATTTGACGATCTCTGAAGGCGACATGATTTCGGTCGACGGCTCCACCGGCGAGGTCTTCCACGCCGAACTGCCGCTGATCGCTCCGGATGTAAGCGGCCACTTCGGCACGCTGATGGGCTGGTGCGACGAGAAGCGCACCCTCGGCATCCGCACCAACGCGGACAACCCGCGCGACAGCCAGCAGGCTCTTGAGTTCGGCGCAGAAGGCATCGGCCTCTGCCGCACCGAGCACATGTTCTTCGAAGCCGACCGTCTGCCGATCGTGCGCGACATGATCCTCGCCAAGAGCGATGCGCAGCGCGAAGCCGCCCTGGCCAAGCTCCTGGGCGTGCAGCAGTCCGACTTTGAGGGCATCTTTGAAGTGATGGACGGCAAGCCCGTCACCATCCGCCTGATCGACCCGCCGCTGCACGAGTTCCTCCCCTCGATGGAGGACCTGATCCGCGAAGTGACCGAGCTGAAGCTTGCCGCGCACATGACCGGCGGCGACTCGCTCAAGGCTCTGCTCGAAGACAAGGAGCAGATGCTGCGCACCGTGGAGTCGATGCACGAGTTCAACCCGATGATGGGCCTGCGCGGCGTGCGCCTCAGCATCATCTTCCCCGGCATCGTCGAGATGCAGACCCGCGCCATCATGCAGGCCGCCTGTGTGCTGACCAAGCGCGGCGTGAAGGTGCTGCCGGAGATCATGATTCCGCTCGTCGGCCACGTCAACGAACTGAAGCTCGTCCAGAGCCAGCTCGAATCGGTCGCCAAGGACGTGCAGGATGAGATGGGCATCGAAGTGCCGTATATGTTCGGCACGATGATCGAGATTCCGCGCGCGGCGCTCACCGCCGACCAGATCGCGGAGTACGCCCAGTTCTTCAGCTTCGGCACGAACGACCTGACGCAGATGACCTTCGGCTACAGCCGAGACGACGCCGAAGGCAAGTTCCTGGGCCGCTACGTGGATCAGAAGATTCTCCCGCGCAACCCGTTCGAGACGATCGACACCGACGGCGTCGGTCAGCTCATGGAGATCGGCGTCCAGAAGGGCCGCTCCGTCCGCTCCGACCTCAAGTGCGGCATCTGCGGCGAGCACGGCGGCGACCCCGAGTCCATCGAGCTGTGCCACAGCCTCGGTCTGGACTATGTGAGCTGCTCCCCGTTCCGAGTCCCCATCGCCCGCCTCGCCGCCGCCCAGGCCGCGATCGCAAGCAAGCAGACCGAAAAGGTCGTCCAGGACCGGTAAGCCCGGCTCCATACGCGCTTGAAAGGCCCTGCCGAGTTTCTCTCGCCAGGGCCTTTACATTCAAAATGCAACTCTTGAGTAATCTAATGACTTGAAGGGTCGCAGAGCAATCCTCACCGGGGCAGGCTTTTCAGCCCCGTTCGGGCTTCCTTTGGCAAAGGAGATGCTAGAGGAGATATTACTAGCCAAATACATCAACAAGCATCCTCAGATAAAGCACTTGTTCTTCACGATGGCAGATGAAGGTTATGAGAACGTCCTAGGCAAACTCAGAAATGATGTCGCATGCGATTCAGATAAGAAAATATTGCAGGGAATCGAATTCACCATCGGCCAAATCTTCCGCATGTACCACCTAGCACTTGGCAATAATATCTCACAAGTCCCTTTAAGCCTTGTCTCAGAGATTATTTACGGCACCTATGAGATTGAGTCTGATCCCATGTTATTCTTCACGACAAACCACGATCTTGTTTTAGAGAGATTCTCTCCTCACTGGACACATTTACCTATTCACTTGCCGGGCATAAGCAATGAGGTTGATTTCAATCATTGGCTTGATCTACCTAAAGTCGTCGGAGATCCTACCGTCATCAAACTCGACAGCAACGCCATCAACTATATCAAACTCCATGGATCGATCAACCGCGAACAAACAGTTCGAAACCTATTAATCCAGGGCACTACCAAGGAAACTTCGTTGCGCGACAACCGGTTGCTGACAGAATACTGGCATTACTGGATTCAATTCCTCTCCGAGAAAGATAGTTTATTACTTATCATAGGGAATTCGCTCAGAGATTCTCACTTGAGAATCCCAATAGTAGACTCAATCTGCAATCACAATCTAAAGGTCAGAATTATCGATCCTTATGCAATCGATATTGCTTCAGTACTACTGAAGGAAGCTCAGGAAAAAGGCCTTGACGAAGAAACTTCGTCGCAACGTATCCGATGGATCAGCAAGCCTTACCACCAAATCGCTCTCAATCACCAGGACATCAGAAGCAGGTTCCGGCAATTACTTCACTGACTTACGAATCTGCCTAGTCATCAATATTCTTTCAGATACGCTGATGCCATGCGCCAGCCGCGGGTTGTGATTGTGGGAGCGGGCTTTGGCGGGCTTGAGGCCGCCAAAGCGCTGCGGCGTGCGCCGGTGGATGTGGTGGTCATTGATCGGCAGAACTACCACCTCTTTCAGCCCCTGCTCTACCAGGTCGCGACCGCCGGACTCTCCCCGGCCAACATCGCCGCCCCCATCCGACGCATCCTCCGCAAGTCGCAGAACACCCGAGTTGTGATGGCCGAGGTGACCGGCGTGGACACCGAGCAGAAGCTCGTCCACACCAGCATCGGCGACGAGCCGTACGACTGGCTGATCCTCGCTCCCGGTGCGGACAATTTCTACTTTGGCAACGACGAATGGGCGGAGAAGGCTCCGGGGCTCAAGACTCTGGACGATGCCACGCTGATCCGCGCCCAGATACTCCAGGTCTTCGAGCGGGCGGAATCGAGCGAAGACCAGAAGCCGATGCGCTTCGTCATCATAGGCGCGGGGCCGACCGGGGTCGAGATGGCGGGCTCAATCGCCGAACTCTCCCGCCGAGTCGTCGCCGCCGATTTCCGCCGCGCCAAGACCGCCCACGCCGAGATCGTGATCGTCGAGGGAGCCGACCGGGTCCTCACCGCTTTTCCCGAAGAGCTTTCCGCCGCATGCCAGCGGATGCTGGATGACCTTGGAGTGGAAGTCCGGCTCAAGACGATGGTCAAGGCCATTGATGACCACGGCATTGACACCGACCAGGGACGCATTGATGCCGACCTTGTCATCTGGGGCGCGGGCGTCAAGCCGAACCCAGTCGCGCAGTGGCTGGACGCCGAAGCCGACCGAGGGCGCGTCAAAGTGGAGCCCGACCTGACCGTTCCCGGCGAGCCCAACATCTTTGTGATCGGCGACTGCGCCTATGTCGAGCAAGACGGCAAGCCGGTCCCCGGCGTCTCCCCCGCCGCCATGCAGGAAGGCCGCTACGCTGCCAAGGTCATTCACGCCTTTTCCGAGAGCAAGCCGAAGCCCGCCCCCTTCCGCTACAAAGACAAAGGCAACCTGGCGACCATCGGACGTCGGCGCGCAGTGGCGCACCTGGGTCGGTTCAAATTCAGCGGCCTATTCGCCTGGCTCCTCTGGCTCTTCGTCCACATCCTCTATCTCATCGGCTTCCGCAACCGGACCATCGTGCTGATCGAGTGGATGTGGGCCTACATCACTTTTGAGCGCGGGGCGCGGCTGATTCTGAAGCACGACGTGGAGAGAAGTTGGTAGTTAGTAGCTGGTAGGTGGCAGACCACTACTGACTACAAACTACGATCTACAAGCTACCGTCAGCACTCCGGAACCAGAACCGGAATCCGCACGGCTAGGCCGCCTTCGCTGGTCTCTTTGTACTTGGAGTTCATGTCCTGCGCGGTCTCCCACATGGTTTGGATCACGTCGTCTAGGGAGACCTTGGCGGAGGAGGGGTCGCTTTCCAGGGCCAGGTGTGCAGCCGTAATCGCCTTCATCGCGCCCATCGTGTTCCGCTCAATGCACGGAACCTGAACCAACCCGCCGATCGGGTCGCAGGTCAGGCCGAGATGGTGCTCCATGGCGATTTCGGCGGCCATCAGAGACTGCTCCACCGCTCCACCCAGTGCTTCGGTCAGCCCTGCCGCAGCCATAGCGGATGAAACACCGATCTCGGCCTGGCATCCGCCCATCGCAGCGGAGATCGTTGCGCCTTTCTTGAAGAGGCAGCCGATCTCTGAAGCCGCCAAGAGCATGATCTCCTGCGCCTTTGCGATCTCGCCGTCTTCCAAATCCGTAAAGCAGGTCAGGTACATCAGCACTGAGGGGATCACACCCGCCGCGCCATTGGTGGGAGCGGTGACCACGCGGCCGAAGGCGGCGTTCTCTTCGTTCACCGCCAGAGCAAAACAGCTCACCCAGTTGTTGATCTGCGGGAAGCTCCAGTGCTTCCCTCTCAGGGCCGCCAGAAACTCATCGTACGAGCCCACCGGACCGCCAAGCAGCTTCTGCGCGAGTTCGGCGGCGCGCCGCTTCACCTTGAGTCCGCCCGGCAGTTCTCCGCTGGTGCGGCATCCGCGCCACACGCTCTCAATCATCCTCCGGGCGATGAGGGCGGTGCGGGCTTCCGTCTCTTCGGCGGGCCGCCAGGCGACCTCATTGCGTCGAACTACGCCGTTGATGCGGAGTCCATTATCCAGGCAGTAGTTCAGCAGCTGACCGCTCTTCTCAATCGGCATCGGCAGCTGAACCTGCTGGCGATCCGGCGGCTCCTCCTGGTTCTCCTGCACCACGAATCCGCCGCCGACCGAATAGTAGGTGTCCGGATAGCGGGTGCCATCCTCGAAGACGGCGGTCAGCGTCATGCCGTTGGGGTGGAACGGCAGAGATTCGGTCATGTGGAACCGGAGGTTGTCGCGTTTCAGCACCACCGGATACTCGCCCGCCAGCTTCACCTGTTCGACCGCGCGAGTCGCTTCGGCCCGCTCGACCAGACCGTCCACCTCGCAGGTTTCGGCGTCTTCTCCGCAGAGGCCAAGCAGGAGGGCGATATCGGTTCCGTGCCCCTTGCCCGTTTTGGCAAGCGAACCGTATAGGTCGATCTCGACTTCCCTCACCTGCTCCAGCTTTCCGTGCCGCCCCAGCGAGGCGGCAAAGCGCTGGGCGGCCCGCCACGGGCCCATCGTGTGGGAGCTGCTCGGCCCCACCCCGATCTTAAAGATGTCGAAGACGCTGATCGACTCCACTGATCCTTCATTAAGCAGGCAAAGCCACGCTCCGCGCCACCGAACCAGCAAAGTTGGGCCGAACGGGCGGTATCTTGAACTCACCATGATCGGCCTTCTGCTCAGCCTGGCTCTGCTCTCGCCTTCCGGCTACCAAACCCTGCAAGTGGAAGGCTGGACGGTCAACGTGGCCAGCGATGCCTATGCCGACAGCCGCTGGACACCGGCCAAGGAACGCCTGACCCAAAATCTAAAGGACATCAAGAAAGCGGTTCCCGCCCACGCGCTGCCGAGCCTGCAGAAGGTGAAGCTCTGGTTCGAGCGCGAGAGTCCACACAATCAGGGCGCAGCCTATCACCCAAGTGAAAAGTGGCTCCGCGACAACAACCGCAATCCAGATTATGCAGAATCCATAGAGTTCGGAAACCTGACTAATTTCGTCGCCTGGCAGGACCACAATCAGCCCTGGATGGTGATGCACGAACTGGCCCATGCCTACCACCATCAGGTCCTGCGCCATCCCGCCTATATTAAGGAGGCGTACGAGGCGGCAAAGGCCGGCGGCAAGTACGACAGCGTTCTGCTGGGCCCCAAGCACGAAAAGGCCCGGCACTACGGCATGAACAACGAGATGGAGTTCTTTGCCGAACTCACCGAGTCGTACTTTGGCCGCAACGATTTCCAGCCTTTTGTGCGCTCAGAATTCAAAGATTTCGACCCGGCAGCCTACGAAATGATCGAGCGGGCCTGGCAGGTCGATCGGTTCGCGCCAAAATAGGCTGCTATGCAGAGCCTTGACCAGGTGAAGGCCGACGCCGAAGCCGTCATCCAAGCCGCCACGACCACCGAACAGCTTAAGGAAGCCGAGATCCGCTTCCTGGGCAAGAGCGGCGAGCTGACGGGACTGATGAAGGGCATCGGCGCATTGTCCGCCGAAGAGCGCCCCAAGTTCGGTGCAGCGGTCAACCAGGCCAAGGGCGAGCTGCAGAAGCTGATCGACCAGCGGCGCGACGGGCTCAAGTCCGGCGAGCGAGCGGCACAGTTCGAGGCCGAGCGCATCGACGTGACGATGCCCGGCCGTCCCACCACCGCGGGCCGCGAGCACATCCTCCAGATCACCACCAACCGGATCAAGGAAGTGCTGGGCTCGATGGGATTCCTCTACTACGAGGGGCCGGAGCTGGAGCAGTTCAAGTACAACTTCGACGCGCTCAACTATCCGCCGGACCACCCGGCGATGGACGATCAGGACACGTTCTACATCACCGACGACACCCTGCTCCGCACGCAGGGCACGTCAATTCAGGGCCGCGTCTTCGAGACAATGAAGCCGCCGCTGCGCATCTTCACGGTCGCCCGCACCTTCCGCAACGAAGCCGTCGACCGCACCCACGCGCACACGTTCCACCAGGTGGACTGCTTCATGATCGACGAGGGCATCTCGATGGCGCACCTCAAGGGCACGCTGGAGCAGTTTGCCCGCGCCATGATCGGCGGCGATGTAAAGGTCCGCTTCCGCCCCGACTTCTTCCCCTTCGTCGAGCCCGGAGTGGACTACGCCATCTCCTCGCCCAAGCTGTTCAACGGCAAGTGGGTCGAACTCGGCGGCGCCGGCATGATCCACCCGAACATCCTTGAGCGCTACGGCATCGACACCGAGCGGTACACGGGGTTTGCGTTTGGTCTGGGTGTCGAACGGATTCCGATGATGGCCTACGGCGTGGACGATCTGCGGCTTTTCCTGGAGAACGATCTGCGGTTCCTTGAGCAGTTCGCGTAAACCCTGAATGCCTCCATAGAACGGAGCAAAGCGACTCTATGGAGGCTAAAACAGCGATGCCCCGCCGCCGACACTGGAAAAACTTCTGGGAAGCAGGAGAAGCCAGCTTCGTTTCAACTGCGTGTTTAGATCATGCCCACTGCTTTGCAAGGCCAGAAATCAAATCTCTCCTCGTGGCCAGCATAGCAACTGACTGTCTTCGCCACGATGCGAAGCTCTATGGCTATGTGGTGATGTCGAACCACATACACCTGCTCGTTCAGCCGCTGCAATCAATTCCCTCTTTCATGCGCTGCATGAAGCGCAATGCAACATCTCGAATCCTGCCTAATCTCGTCGAGGAGGAGCGTGCTCAGCTAGGCAGCCAGGAAGGTCTGGATGGCAGAAGGATGTGGCAACGGAGCTATCGCAGTTTTGCGATCAATTCAGAGACTGTCTTCTCCAGAAGCTGAATTACATCGAAGAGAATCCCGTTCGAGCTGGCTTGTGCAAGAGCCCGGACGAATACTTCTGGGGATCAGCTCACCCTTCAGCGGCAGGACTCGTGCGTGAAGACCAGTCTCTGGATTTAAGTGGAGTGATCGAGATTTACTCTGTGGAGTGATAGCCTCCATAGAGTCGCTTCGCTCCGTTCTATGGAGGCATGGGCGCTTTCTTATCTTCGGCGACCCACCCATCTGCTCCACCAGAAGAAGATCACGGTGAAGACCGTGGCCGTTATGACCAGATAGCCACGGACAGGCGACTCGGGAGCATCACGCGGCTCGTGCCCCATCATAAACAGTGTGCCCAAGCAGCAGCTGCAGACACTCAAAAAGAGCAGCATCCGGCTCAGGCAGTAAGAGCGGTTTCTCGCCATCAGCTCGCGGAGTCTTTCTCGGTACTGCACTAGTCTTTCCAGAAAAAACCAACGATCAAGACAAGCGCCCAAACAAACAGAACTAAAGTTAGAAACATTCCCCCAATCGCGGTGTTACCGGCCCAGGGAACCCCGACGATATCCCCCGCCTCATTCGGCCCTTCAGCAAGCAGCTGGGAAGTACCCCACACGCAGGAGCAGGGAGAAACCAACAGGAGAATAAGGCCCAACAGAAGCCTCCCTTGCCGATCAAGCCGCCTTCTCCTGCGCATGTCAATAATCAACCTCCGCACCCACTGAATCGGTTCCGGCCCGAACCGGCGTTCACCCTTCGGTAAAATCGGCGCGCCGTGAAGTTCACCCTTCCGATGCTCCGCGACTTTGTTGAGACCGACCTCTCTGCTGAAGAGATCGGCGACCTGCTCACCATGACCGGCTTTGAGCTGGAAGAGATCACCGAGGTCGAGGGCGAGCCGGTGCTGAACGTGAACATCATGGCCAACCGCGGCGACGGCGCGAGCGTCTTCGGCATGGCCCGCGAGGTGCTGGCGAAGGACACCAACGCCAAGGCCACCGACCTCTACCAGCGCGCCCTCAACCGATTCCCCGCCGAGCCCGCCGACGAGGTCAACCAGAAGGCGAAAGTCACCATCCAGACCGAGAACTGCCACCGCTTCGCGGCGCGGGTGTACGAGGATGTCGAGAACGGCCCCTCGCCCGAGTGGCTGCAGCAGCGACTACGGCAGATCGGCCAGCGGCCCATCTCCCTACTTGTTGACCTGACCAACTACGTCATGTTCGAGCTGGGCCAGCCGCTGCACTCGTTCGACCTGGACAAGCTGGGCGGACAGCAGATCGTGGTCCGACAGGCCGAGCCGGGCGAAAAGATGACCACGCTCGACGGCACCGAGCACGAGCTGCAGCCGCACTACACGATGATCTGCGACGCCGAGCGTCCGGTTGGTGTGGCGGGCGTGATGGGCGGCGAGGACACCGAGGTCAGCGCATCCACCAAGCGGTGCCTGCTTGAGACGGCTCACTTCGATCACCAGTCCGTGCGGAAGACGCGCAAGGATATGGGCCTCTTCACCGAAGCCAGCTACCGATTTGAGCGCTATGTAGACCCCGAGGCCGTCGCCGCCGCTCAGGGCCGCTTCGCGGAGCTTTACGAACAGATCACCGGCAAGAAGCCGGTGGCGGGGATGATCGACCACTACGTTCGCCAGCCGGAGCGCACCACCGTTCATGTGCGAATGGATCGGTGCAACAAGATCCTGCACATGACCGTGGATCCCGCCGAAGCGCGGGGTTACCTGGAGCGGCTGGGCTTTGAACTGGGCGAAGGCACCACCGAGTTCGATGTCACCGCCCCCACCTGGCGCATCGACATCCAGCGTGAAGAGGATGTGATCGAAGAGATCGGCCGCATCCACGGCTACGAAAAGATTCCGAGCCTTGCGCCGATCGGCTCAACCCCGCAGGGCGGCGTCCAGGGCCGCGAGGCGTTCATCGATCGGCTCCGGGAAGAGACGGTTCGCTGCGGACTGACGCAGGTCGTCAGCCACACGCTGGGCGACCTTCACCCGCTGGATGCGCCGCACGAAAAGACCCGCGTCCGCACCCCGCACTCTCCGGAGATGGCCTATCTCCGCAACAGCCTTCTGCCCGGCATCTGCCAGGCGGCGCTCAAGAACGGCGCGACCAACCTGATGCTCTTCGAGACCGGTCAGGCGTTCAGCCAGAACGGCGAATGGACGCATCTCGGCATCCTCTGCACCGGCGAAACGCACGGCTCCTCATGGGAGAACAAGCAGCCCGAAACGAGCAGCTTCTTCTCGGTCAAGGGCATCATCGAGCGGATCGCCAAAGCCGAGCATCGCACCCTCACCTTCGAGGCGATGGAGGACAAGCGGCTCCACCCGACGCGGCAGGCCGCGATCAAGTGCGGGGGCGAAGTCTTTGGCTTCGTCGGCCAGATTCATCCCGATGTCGCCGAAGAGCTGGACCTGCCGGGCAGCACGATTCTTGCCGAGATCGACCTGGACCGCCTTTGGAAGTGCCCCGCCAATGAGCTGGCCCTCAAGCAGATCAGCAGCTTCCCCGCCATCCGCCGCGACATCGCGATCCTGATCGACGAGGCGGTTCCGTACGCAGAGTTGGAGGCGCAGGTCAAGCAGAGCGCGGGAGACGTGCTGGAGCGGCAGTGGCTCTTTGATCTCTACAAGGGCAAGGGCGTGCCGGAGGGCAAGCAGAGCCTCGCGCTCGCGCTGCAGCTCCGCAAGGCCGACGGAACCTTTACGGACGAGGAAGCGAACCAGGTGCGGGATCGCGTCGTGGCGGCGCTTGAATCCCTCGGGGCGCAATTGCGTTAGCCACGAGCTGCCCCACGGCGATCATCAGCAGCACGATGTAGAGCGACCGCATCGCATTGGGCCAGTAGTGATAGTGCCCAAACTGGTGCAGCCAGGCCATCGGCAGAAACGCGAAGAACGACAGGAGCAGCATGCCCAAGGTCAGCCAGCGGCGGCGATCCCTCCATGCGCTTCCCCACGCCGCCAGCCAGCCTCCGGCCTCGATGAGTGGGAGCCAGAAGTTCGCCTGCAGCGCCATCAAGATTCCGACCGTGGCCACAATCCAGAACTGCTGCAGCGGCTGCAGGCCGGGCAACAGATAGTCCGCCAAAGAAAGAAGCACTCCCGGCCCAGTGCGGAACTGCTGCTCTTGATAAGAGGAAGCGGTATCGGGCAGCACCGCCGACCGGAGAGCCAGGTAGCCAAAGAGCACTGCCCAGTTGATCGCATGGAACGCCCAGTGCGGCTTGCGGCGGTGATGCAGGCGAAAGATAATGGCGACGCCCAGCAGCGACGCGGGCAACATGACCGCCTGCTCGTAGGAGCCGAGGGCGAGAATCAAACCAAAGACGCTCACCCCCAGCCAGAGCCAGGGCGCTTTTCCGGCGGAAGCGGTGGCGGCCGTGGATTTCGTGGCGGGCAGGTCTTCCGCGGTCGGCTCCGGCGCGGGCATCCGGCCCGCCGTCAGGCGTTCGTAGCGGCAGTAGGCGGCCAGGCTGATCAGGACAAACACCATCATCACCGACGCGGTCCGCCCGGGAATCCAGCCCAGCATGATCTGGTAGATCGGCTCCATCGGTCCGAACTGCATCGCCAAGAAAACGAGGCCCAGAGAAGCCAAGAGCACAGGCCAGAAATTCCGGAAGCCGCGCAGCAGCCCCAACCACACCAGTCCCGCCGCCCACATCATCGCCGTCGGCAGCCAGCCCAGCGGCGACTGCTGAAAGTGCCACAGGCCGAAAAGAATCGTCGCCGTCCCCGCCATCCACGGAACATCAGTCAATTCCCGCAGGAACCAGAAGAAGAGGAGGATGCAGGCGGCGGCCAGGATCGCATTGGTGAGGGCGTAGCCCGCCGGATTGCTGCCGTGGACGGCATTATCGAACTCAAAGCTGAGCGTCGAGATAGGGCGGTAGAAGTGGTTTTCCAGCGGCCAGTCGCCGGTGAACCAAGCCATCGGGTCCTGCGTTTCGCGAATCTTTTCCAGCAGCACCTTCGTGTCGGTGTCCTGCAGAAGCCCGGGGCTGCGGGAATGGCCCAGCACGACGCCGACCGCAATCAGCACCGGTATCGCCAGCCAGATCAGCCACCGCTTCACGCGCGAATTATCCCCCGAACCGGCCCGGAGTCCTATTCTGAAAAACTTCGGTGATCGTCGGAATCCTTTCTTCGTACAAGCGTTTACAGTTACAGGAGACCGAAATGGATTTCATCACCAAGACCGCCGCCTACCTGTTTTCCGCAGCCGTAGGCTTCTTCTCGCCCGGAGCCGTGGCTCCTGCGGGAAGCCCGGTGCTCGCCCCGGCGAGCAGCCCCGCGGTCTCTCAGGTCCAGAAGCTTCAGGGGAAGACGGTTCCTGACTTCTCGATGAAGCTGACCGATGGCCGAACGCTCACCGCAAAGGAGTTGCGGGGCAAGGTCGTACTTCTCGACTTTTGGGCCACCTGGTGCGGCCCCTGCCGCGAAGCCTCCCCGCTCATGGATGAATTCTTCACCAAGTACAACAAGAAAGGCTTGGTGGTCATCGGGGCGGACGTGATGGAGAACAAGCCCGGACCGAGCTTCGCCAAGCAGTACCGCGCCGAGCACAAGTATCAGTACTACTTCAGCTACGACAACGACCCGCTCTTTGAGAAATGGGATCTGGCGGGAGTGCCGACCTTCGTGCTGATCGATCACACCGGCAAGGTCACCTATGTGGCCGACTACTACAACTCCGAAGTGGAAAAGGCGCTGCGCGCCAAGGTGCCGTCGGCGGTGGAAGCGAGAAACAACGCCGCATCAGCGCCGCTCAGCCTGCCGAAGTTCTTCGAGTGGGTCTGGTAGTCAGAACACCGTTCTAAGCAGAAATGGGCGGCTTCAAACCGAAGCCGCCCATTTTGTGTTTGCGGCCCGCGCCTCCGATTCCGCATACTTCAAGTCATGCTGTCGGCGCTGCTGGCTTTGACGATAGTGACGGGTACAGACATGCAGACTCCTCCGAAGGAAGAACGGATCGAATGGTGGCGGGAGGCGCGCTTTGGGATGTTCATCCACTGGGGCCTCTATGCCATCCCGGCGGGAGAATGGAACGGCAAGCAGGTCCCCGGAGCCGCCGAGTGGATCATGCACAGCGCGCAGATTCCTGTGAAGGATTACGAGCCGCTCAAAGATCAGTTCAACCCGGTCAACTTCGACGCCGACGAGTGGGTCCGCATCGCCAAGGATGCCGGGATGAAGTACATCGTCATCACCAGCAAGCATCACGACGGGTTTGCCCTCTGGGACAGCAAGGTGAGCGATTACGACGTGATGTCCTCGCCCTACGGCAAAGACATCCTGAAGCAGCTGGCCGAAGCCTGCCGACGCGGCGGCATCAAGCTGGGCTTCTACCACTCCATCCTCGATTGGCGGCATCCCGACTACGGCCAGCGGCGGCCTTGGGACGCGCGGCCGGAAGCCGGACAGCCGGACATGAACGCCTACACCCGCTATATGAAGGCGCAGCTCAAAGAGCTGCTGACCGAGTACGGCGATGTCGCAGTGGTCTGGTTCGATGGCGAGTGGGAGGCGCCGTGGACGCATGAGCGCGGCGTCGATCTCTACGACTACGTTCTGAGTCTGCAGCCCAATACGCTGGTGAACAACCGCGTGGACAAGGGGCGCAACGGCATGCAGGGCATGACCCAGGATGGCGGTTATCGCGGCGACTTCGGCACACCCGAACAGGAGATTCCCGCCCGCGGCCTGCCCGGGGTGGATTGGGAGTCGTGCATGACCATGAACGGCACCTGGGGCTTCGACAAGAACGACCACAACTGGAAGTCATCCACCACCCTCATCCAGAACCTCATCGACATCGCCAGCAAGGGCGGCAACTATCTTTTGAACGTCGGCCCGACCGCAGCAGGCGAGATTCCCCAGGCGAGCGTTGAGCGGTTGAAAGAGATGGGCGACTGGCTGCGGGTCAACGGCGAGGCGCTGTACGGCACCACCGCATCACCCTTCGCCAAGAGCCCCTACCGATGGACGCAGAAGCCGGGCGCGCTCTACCTGCACATCTTCAACTGGCCGGGCGCGACCGAGCTGACGATCCCCGGCATCCAGTCCGAGATCGCAGGCGTATATGCGATCACCGCCGAAGGCGAGAAGCCGCTTCTCTTCAGCCAGCGGGAATCGCTGGCGATCCAGCTTCCGGCCGAACCTCTGAGCCCGCACGCATCGGTGATCCGCATCGCCTATGTCGGCGATTTGAAGGCGGAGGACGTGGGCCTTGCCATGACCGAAGAGGGCATCACGCTTCCCTCCAGCCTTGCCGAAATCCACGGCACGACTCTCAAGCCCGAAGGCGGCTGGCTGGGCTACTGGACCGATGAAGCGGACTGGGCGGGTTGGGATTTTGAAGCCAAGCCCGGCGAATACCACCTGGAACTTGAGTACGCCTGCTCCCCAAGCATGGACGGCTCCACCGCCCTGATCCTGCTCGGCGAGAACCGCATCGAGCTGAAGGTCCAATCCACCGGCTCGTGGCAGCAGTTCATCACCGCCGAAGTCGGCACCGTCCGCATCGGCAAGGCCGGCCCCGCCACGCTCATCGTGCGGCCCGGCGATCTGAGCGGCGGCGCGTTGATGAACCTTAAGTCGGTTCGGCTGGTCAAGGCCGACTCTGACTCCCTCGCTGCAAAGATTGCTGCGGCCTGGAATTTCGGCGATCCCGCGGGCAGCCGCGAGCGGTTCTTGGCCCTTGCCGAATCTCTGACCGACCCCACGGCGAAGCTGATCGTCAAAACGCAGATCGCCCGCACATACAGCCTCTCCGGGCAATTCCAAGAAGCCGACGGAGTGCTTGATGGCATCGGGGTCGACATGAGCCGGCCAAGCGAGCTGACCACCAGAGTTCTCCTTGAGAGAGGGCGGGTGCTCAACTCCTCCGGCAAACCCGCCGAGGCCGTGCCCGTCTTTGAGCAGGCCCTGGATCATGGCGTCAGATCGGGCGAAGAGTATCTGGCTCTGGACGCCGTCCATATGCTGGCCATCGCCGCCCCCGCGGAAGAGTCGCTCAGGTGGCACGCTCAAGGCTTCGACATGCTGGAAGCGGCCAAGACCCGCCGGGGACGAGCGTGGGCCGGGCCGATGCTGAACAATTACGGCTGGACCCTCTTCGACGCCGGACAGACCGAGAAGGCGCTTGAGGTGCTGCAGAAGGCGTGGGAGTACCGCAAGACCCGCCCCGAGGCCGGTCCGCGTCGAATCGCCGCCTACGCGGTGGGAAGGGTGCTGCGGGAGCTGAAGCGGTACGACGAAGCTCTTGCCATCCAGAGCGATGTATTGAAGGAGTTGAACCACGCGAGCGAATCCGACGGATTCGTCCTTGAGGAGATGGGAGAGTTGATGCTCGCGCTGGGCCGGGGAGAAGAATCAAGGGACTATTTCGCGCAAGCCTATGCCCTGCTTTCCCAGATCGACTGGCTCGCCGAATCCGAGCCGGACCGCCTGAAGCGGATCAAGGGCCTTGCCGACCAAAGAGTAGACTGAAGCCGTGAAGATGACAGGCGGTCTCCAGCTGAGCGTCGGCCCCAAACGGACCGAACCGGCGGCTGACTGGCGTCTTCCCCCCTACGAGGTGATTCCGCCCGGATCGGTCTACCGCGACACCCTCTGGCAGCGGATTCTCGCCTGGCTTTTCCTGCTCATCGGCACGGCCACTTGGGTCGTCTTCATCAGCCGCGAGCTTGACCCTGGCGAGTACTTCATCACCTGGCTCAAAAGCTTCGGAATGATCATCATTTCGCAGCTCATCATCATCTATCTGGTCAACCGCATGGGCAACTATGTGAGCCGAGGCACCGGCCTCAAGCGGATCAAGACCAAGGTTCCCAACGACATCGCCTGCCCGGCCGCGATCAAGATCCGCCAGGATCACACGGTGACCGGAGCCGACGAGGGCTACCTCTGGTTCGAGGGTGGGACGCTCTTCTACAAGGGGCTCCAGGCTGTCTTCCGGGTCAACTCCGAGAACCTGACCCCGCTCGACGAGACGCCCCGAGGCGACCGCCCCGTCAAGGGTTCAGGAAAGCAGATTCGGCGGGTGCATCTGATGGGCGGAAAGCGGCACCTGACGCTCGACATCAACCTGATCGATCCTTTTGAGGACTATCACGCCCGGCGGCGGGCCAATACCTTCCAGGCCAGCCTAGCCCGGTGGATCGCCGAGCGGCCGGATGCGGAGATCGAAACGGTGCTGCCTCCCCTGGAGGTCCACCCCGAGCTGATGCGGACGGACAAGCTGCGCTACGAAGGCGTTGCCGCCGGAGCCGCCCTCGTGGTCATCAACTGCATTCTTCTGTTCTCGATGCTGCGGATCTCCTTCGACATTCGGCAGCTTCCGGCCCTGCTGGCGATCTTCAGCCTGGGAATTCTGGCCGTGCTCTTCTATCACTCCGTCAAATTCGCATGGCAGCAGCACCTGGACCAGATTCAGCGGCGCGCGATCTTTCTGGAGACGCAGCTTTCGTCTCCCCTGGAAGTTTGAGGTCACAATAGAGCCATGCCGGTCACTTATACGACCAGCCACGAGGGAGTCGAGCCTGCCGACCTGGAAGGCTTCTTTCAGGGGTGGGAGAAGGCGCCCACAACGGCCACCCACCTGCGAATCCTCCAGGGATCGGACCATGTGGTTCTGGCAAGGAATGGCCGCGAGGTGGTCGGCTTCATCACCGCCATCACCGACGGCGTCCTGACCGCCTACATTCCTCTGCTTGAAGTCAAGCCCGACTACCGGAACCAGGGAATCGGCCGCCAGTTGGTGGAGCAGATGATGGAAGAGCTGAAGGAGTACTACTCGATCAACCTCACCTGCGACCCGGAGTTGCGCGCCTTCTACACCGAACTGGGAATGCGGGCGCTCACGGCGATGGCGCATCGCAACTACGACTTTCAGCAGGGGCGGCCCGAGCCCTAGCCATGCCGCGCAAACCCACCCTCAGTCCCACACGGCTGACCACCTACCTCGCCTGCCCGATGAAGTACCGCTGGACGTATGTCGACGACCGTGGGCGATGGTATCTGCGGTCCAAGAGCTACTACAGCTTCGGCACCACCCTTCACGGCGTCCTGCAACGATTCCACGATTCCGGCGATATCGGCGTGACCACCACCGCCGAAGCCGCCGCCGCGCTGGAGGAATCCTGGATCGACGCGGGCTACTCTAGCCAGGAAGAGATGACGCAGGCGCTGGCCGAAGGCAAGGAGATTCTGGCGGGTTACATCGAGCAGCACCAGGGCCAGCCCGTCACCGCCGAAACCCTTTGGGTCGAGAAGTCGCTGCGGATGGATATGGGGCCCTTCGTTCTGATGGGCCGCCTCGACCGGGTGGATGAGCACGAAGACGGCACGCTGGAGGTCATCGACTACAAATCCGGCCGCGAGGCCGTCAGTGAAGATGAGGTCAAGAACGACCTCGCCATGGCGATCTACCAACTGCTGGTGCGGGATAAGTTTCCGGAACGCCCCGTCTGCGCCTCGATCATCGCCCTGCGAAGCGGAGCCAAAGCCACCGCTACCCTCTCAGATGAAGAGGCGGAGGAGTTGAAGCGCGACCTGCTGGTGCTGGGCGAGGAAATATTCAACCGCGACTGGGAGTACATCGAACCCAACGCAAAGCTGCTCTGCGTCAAGTGCGACTTCCTCCCGCTCTGCCGCAGGCACTCGGAGTTTGAGCTGGTTTAAACGCCGAGGATGATCGATCCGTTCGATTCTTCGATCATCAGCTTCGCTTCGGCCTTCAGCGTTTCCAGCTCGACATTCTCCATCGTCTTCAGCACCAGGTCCAGGCTCGCTGAGCCAGCACCGACCAGTTCCAGCCAGCAGCGTAGGGCCAGACGGTCAGAGAGGCTGCCGGATATCGGGCGATTCTTGCCCATCCAGATCACCTGCGTCTGCTCGCCGCGCCCAAAGGCCATCTTCGCCGCCGTCTTGGCGCGGGCGAGTGTCGCGGCATCCCACTTTTCGATGTCGGCCAGCAGGGCGGCGGTCATCTGATCCAACACCTTCTCGTCGTCCTGATTCGACCGTCGGGCGACGATGATGCGGGGAATCCAGCCCCGGCTGCTCGGCCACAGGAAGGCATCCTGTTGATATGACAGGCCAAGCTGCTGGCGCAGGACTCGGAAGGCGGTCGAGCTTTTCCCCCCGCCCAGCGCGTACATGGCGGCAAGCCGCGGCGCAAAGCTCGAAGTCGAAGGTAGAAGCGGCTGCCCCTGCAGCTCAAAAGTGCTGATCCGCTGGAGTCGCCTCACCGCCGGAAACGGACGATTTTCAAACTGGGCGGGTGTGCGGCGCGGTGCGCGGTCTTCCCTTGCCGACCGCTCCAGCACCTTGCTCCCCAGCTCGCCCTGCTCGAAGACGCCCCCGGCTCCGATCACCAGATTCGGGCGTCGGAAGGTGATGTCATACAGGTTCCGCACGAGGTCGCCGGTCACCTTGTCGTAGGGCAGCTCGTCCGGCATCAGCGCACTGTCCCAGACTTCCACCGACCGATTCTGGAGCCGCTTGGCGGCTTCCTCTACATCGCTGTCGCGGAGCGTCGCTTCCGTGACAATCTCCTCCAGCAGTTCCCCGGCCACGCTCATGCCTTCGGGCGGAAAGATCATCTCGATCTTGATGAGATCGCTGAAGGCTTCCACCTTCGGCAGAATTCCGTATTGCCCGCCGTACTGGCGGATCTGCGGCTCGGAGTAAGAACCCGCCCCCCGCAGGAGGCACTCGGCCATCACATGCCAGGCTGCGGCCTCCGTCGCCTTCATCTCGAAGGGGGGCTTGACCCATGCCTGTACAACGATCCGGCGCGCGTTCGGCTCCACCAGCTCGACGCCGGGAACGGAAACCTGAGTGGCCAGCGTGAAGGCCAGGGCTGAGAGGATCAAAGCCGCGCCCCCTCTGCGAAGAGCTGCATGGCCTGCTGGATGGCTCCCGGGGTCAGGCGCTCGGATGTCTGGCTCAGCTTCTCCATGGTCAAGTTGAGGTTGCGGGCTGTGCAGGGGCCCTGAATCTGCACAAAGAGGCTCGGTTCGGTCGTCACATCATTCACCCACCGCTGCACCGCGCGCAGGCCGATGTGGGCCAGAGTCGGTCCTTCGTAGCGCACCAGGTCGGGCAACCCCTGCACGCCTTCCGTATTGGGATTGGCCAGGGTCACCACGCTCGCCCGTGCGCTCGGCGACATGATCAGCTCGGAGCCGCTCATCCTCATGCCCAGCGCCATGCCCGCGCCGATCACCGAAAGAGTGTCGAGGCTGTCCACCTGATCCACGCCCACGCTGACCACGCCCCCGTCAAGGCCCGATCGGCCCCACACGCGCAGTTCAAGAGTCGACGACCGGTCTTCCACCGAAGAGAAGGGTCCGCGAGGGCGGGATTCGAAGGTCGATTTTACGCGGTCCAGCACCGGCTTCGGCGCAAGGCCGCCGACCACGACCAGGCTCATCCGCTGACCGGCAAAAAGCTTCGACTGGAATTCGGCAAAGTTCTCGGGAGTCACCTCGTCCAAGACTTCCTGGCTGTAGAAGCTCGTGTGACCGGGGAGTTTGAGAATCTGCTTCCAGGCGGCGGAGGATTGAAGGTCGCTCCAGCGGGTCACCACGAACTCCTCCGCGATGATGCGCCGCTCCTTCGCCAGCTCCTCCTCGGTAATCTCGCGCGGTTCGATCACCTCGCGGATCGCATCCAGCGCAGCGATGTACTGCTCGGGTCGACAGTCAATGCGGAAGGTGACGGCTTCGCGGCTAGTCTGCGCGGTCAGGTACATCCCCGCCTGCTCAAGCCGAATATCGAGGTCTCGATTCGCGCCCTTTGCCGAGAGATGCTCCGCCAGGTGAGCGAGCGTCATCTCCCGCTCCGCGTCTTCATCGATGCCGCCAAGCAGCGCGGTCAGCTGGATCGAGAGCCGATCCGGCGTCTCCAGCCGCTCGACGTGAACGCGGATGTTGTTCTCAAGCTCAACCCGTTGCCGGGGAGATTCCTGAATCTGCCCCAGGCAGACGGCCAAGGCGAGTGCCGATGCCATATCGCTCCAGGGTACCAGTGCTATCTCAGGTAGCTGGCCCCATTGATATCGATGACTATGCCGCTGAGATAGTTCGCTTCTGGGCTCAGCAGAAAAGCGATGGCCGCCGCGCAGTCATCGGGTGAGGCCATCCGTCCAAGGGGGATTCCGGAGAGGATTTCTGGAAGGCGGTCATCCATGCCGTCTCGGGCCATCGAAGTGTCCACCCAGCCCGGCGCGATGGCGTAGTGGCAGATTCCCTCTTTCGCATGCTCGACGGCGAGAGCGCGGGCCAGATTAATCAGGGCGGCTTTGGAAGCGGAATACGCGCTGGCTCCCGCCTCGCCGCGATGCCCTACCCGGCTGGCCACCTGGACCACCTTCCCGCCTCCCCGCTCAAGAAAATGAACACAGGCTCGCCGCGTCAGGCGGAGCGGAGCGTGCCAGTTGGCGGCGAAGATGTGGCTGAAGGTCCGTTCAAACTCGGCCTCGGTGCTTCGGGCGAAGTCGAGCTGCTTGTAGATGCCCGCATTGTTGACCAGCCCGTACAGCGGTCCGTCGGCAAGCACCTTGTCCATCAGTCGGTCGGCGCTGGCCGGGTCGGAAAAGTCCGCCGTATACACCCCGGCGCACTGCGCCCCCAACTCGGCGGCCGCCTCGTCCAACTCGGCCGATTCGCGCGACCCGTGCAGGGCTACCTGCCACCCATTCAGCGCCAGTTTCCGGGCGGCTGCGCGCCCTATTCCCCGCGATGACCCGGTCACTAGAACCCTTCTTTCCGACATGCCGTAAACTCTGGCATAAGCGAAGCGTCTTCTATGAAGATCGTGGGAGCATTTTTTATGAAGCGTGGCAATGTTGCTTTGCTGGTTTTGGCCGGTGCGGCTTTCTTGACGGCGATGGGGATGCAGGCTCGGCCTGACGAAGAGATCAAGACGGGAGAGAAGGACTGGACGGTCACCCTCTATCTCAGCACCGACTGTCCGGTCGCGGCCCGGTATACGCCCCGCATCAACAAGCTGGTCGATGACTTCGGCGACCGTTTTGAGTTCGTCGGCCTCTTTCCCAACGAAGGCGAGACGGAGCGCAAGGTTGGCGCTTATGTCAGCGAGCGCAGCTACACCTTCCCCACGAGCCTGGATGTCGGCGGCGTGCAGGCCAAAGCCCAGGGCATCGAAATCGTCCCCACGGCGGTCATCACCGACAAGTCCGGCAACATCCTTTACCGCGGCGCGATCGACGACGCAAAGGTGGACGACCTTGTCCGCAACCAGTGGCTGCGCGATGCTCTGACACAGATTGAAAAGGGCGCCAAGCCCGAAGAGAAATTCACCGAGCCCTTCGGATGCTTCCTCATGGCGGGTGAAGCGCCCCCGGCGATGGCCGCAGTCAACTACGCCGAGCACGTCAAGACCATCGTGGACAACCACTGCGTCGAATGCCACCGTCCGGGCGAGACGGCTCCCTTCTCCCTGGTCGGCTACGACAACGCCCGCAAGTGGTCCAAGATGATCGCCTGGTCCACCGAAAATCGCATCATGCCTCCGTGGCTGGCCGTCGAGGGCATCGGCGAGTTCCACGATGAGAACCGATTGACCCCGGTTCAGATCGAAACCCTGAAGAATTGGGACGCCGCCGGTGCGCCCCGAGGCGATGCGAAGAAGGAGCCGAAGACTCCAGAATTCCCGGTCGGCTGGGCCCTGGGCGAACCCGACATGCTTCTCCAGATGCCCACTGAGTTCAATCTGGGAGCCGAAGGTCAGGATGAGTACTGGAACTTTGTCATCGACCCCAAGCTCACCGAAGAGGTTTACGTCAAGGCGCTTGATGTTCGCCCTGGCAACCGCGCGGTCGTGCACCACGTCATCGCCTTCCTCGATGAGACCGACAAATCGGCCAAGCAGCTGCAGAAGCCGGGCAGTCGAGACGGCGGCTACCTCACCTTTGGCGGCGTCGGGTTCGCTCCCGATGGATCGCTGGGCGGCTGGGCTCCGGGCGTGAAGGCGCGGCGGCTCCCACAGGGCGCCTCATTCAAGCTGAAGCCGGGCACGAAGATCGTGCTCCAGGTCCACTACCACAAATCGGGCAAGCCAGAGACCGACCAGACAAAGGTCGCCCTCTACTTCGACAAGGAGAAGCCGAGCCATCCGGTCGAGATCGCCTGGATCGCCAACCCGCTGATCAACATTCCGCCCAACAACGCGGCGGCCAAGTTCCGCTGGGCGTATCCGATCCGCAGCGATGTGCGCCTATACAGCCTGATGCCGCACATGCATCTGCTGGGCAAAGAGATGAAGGCCACCCTCATCCATCCGGATGAGACCGAAGAGCCGCTGATCTACGTCGATAAGTGGGACTTCAACTGGCAGCTGATCTACCAACTCAAGGAACCGAAGCTGATCAAGGCGGGCTCCAAGATTCTGGTTGAAGCGGTCTTCGACAATAGCGCGGACAACCCGAACAACCCGAACGATCCGCCCAAGACAGTACGGTGGGGCGAGGCGACCACGGATGAGATGATGCTGCTGGTCGCCGCCTACTCCCCTGTGCCCTAGGCGGGCCTGAATCCTTGCTGGCGTGAGCGCGTATAAATAACCGTATGCGCGCGCACGCTTTGCTTTTGGTGGGAGTCCTCGGTCTGACGGCTTACGCTCAGGACACCTACACTTTGAAATGGGAGCCGAAGGTGGGTGACACCAGCTCCTACAACCTCAATATGACGAGCGCCATGGATTTTGGCGGCCAGTCGTTCGACATGAACATCTCGATGGTGGTCAGCGACAAGGTGACCAAGGTCGAAGGCGATCAGGTCACCCTGGTCGGTTCCGCCACAAACTTCAAGATGATGATGAACGGGCAGGAATTCAATCCTCCGGGCAGCGAAGCTGCTCCGCAGCAGCCGCCCACCACCCTCGTCGTCAGCAAGTCGGGCGGCCTCATCCGCATCGAGAAGGCCGGCGACGGCATGGGCTCCACCCCGCCGCGCGTTGAGCAGGCCAATCGCTTCCAGTTCCCCGCCGGACCGGTCAAGGTCGGCGATGAGTGGTTCCGCGAAGTGAAGGCAGACGCCAAAGAAGGCTTCGTTGCCGCCAAGGCCAAGTACACCCTCGAGAAGGTCGAGGTGAAGGATGGCGTCAACAGCTTCCGCATCAAGTACGCCTACAGCGAGCTGGAAGGCAATGCCCCGACCGACTGCATCGGCACGTTCTGGATGGCGGTTGAAGATGGCGATCTGGTCCGCTACGAGGGCCAGCTCAACAACGTCGAGTTCATGGAAGGCATGCCCCCGGTCAGCGCGAAGATCGTGCTGACTCAGGTCACCGCCAACTAATTCTCGGCCTGCATAAATGAAATCGGCTCCGCCCGTGGCGGGGCCGATTTTTTGTTTAGAGCTTGGAGGCGGCGCGCTGAATTTCGATGTTGATCGCGCGGTAGATCATCGGGCCATCGGTGCCGAGAAGCGCGCCCAGGCGGTTGGTGTAGAGCTTGACCTGCTGAGCGTTCTTCTGCCGAAGCGCCTGCTCGGCGAGGATCAGCGAAGCCTCGATGCTTCCCGAAGGGTCCTTGGGCGGCTCGGTCTTGGGGAGCGGCAGCGCACCGCCGCCGATCTGCCCCTGAAGGACGCTGGCCATCGCCATGTTGTGCAGGCTCAGCCAGGCATCCTGTGTGGGGCTGGCCGCGTAGCCGAGGGCGGTCGTCTGCGGTGGAGTCAGCGTCTCCAGTTCCCGCCAGAGCCGCTGGCCTTCCACGAATCTGCCTGAGCGGACCAGCGTAAAGGCCAGGCCCTGCCGGGCCGGGTCGCGCAGGTCTTCGTGGTCGTTGATGATCACCTGAAATTGGCGGATCGCATCGTCGTGCCGCATCGCCAGCACCTGTAGCCAGGCCAATTCAAGCCGCCACTGCCAGCCGTCCACCTTCTTCTGCGCCACCGGCTTCTCGCCTTCAGTGCGGATGCTGATGAACGGGAGCGGCTGGCCCGTGTAGATCTCCTTGGGCATCTTGAGCAGAATCTGCGTGTTGAGCCCGGCGGCCTCGGACCACTTCCCCTCTTTGAGCAGCCGGGCCGTCTTGACCGCATCGGCCTTGACTTCGGGAGTCACAAATGTGAAGGTCGTCACGGCATCCATGGCCGTGGATGTCGGGGGCCACGCAACGGCGGAGGCGGGATTGGGAATCGATGCCGCCACAAGGAGGCTCAAGAGGGCCGTCACATCCCTATTTTAGCGCAGGTTTTGCAGGCTCCCGAGAGCCCTAGATTTGGCACTCTCATCGGTATACTGCCAATCACAGCCGATGACCATTTCTGGTTCGGCAATGCAATCAGAGGCAAGCAAGAAATGAAGATTAAACCCCTGCATGACCGCATCGTCATCGAGCCTGCGGCCAAGGAGGAGACCACCGCGAGCGGCATCATCCTGCCCGATTCGGCGCAGGAAAAGCCCCTCAAGGGCACCGTCCTGGCAGTCGGCCCCGGCAAGACGCTGGACAGCGGACAGGTCGCCGCAATGGACGTCTCCAAGGGCGATGTCGTCCTGTATGGCAAGTACTCCGGCACCGACATCTCCG
Organism: uncultured Fimbriimonadaceae bacterium; assembly: GCA_965652385.1. Lineage (GTDB taxonomy): Bacteria > Armatimonadota > Fimbriimonadia > Fimbriimonadales > Fimbriimonadaceae > JBGSIR01. Next base: position 477,597 of record CBFGUV010000001.1, on the reverse strand, counting down.
TTGACGGCAAGGACTACATCATCCTGCGCGCCGACGACGTGCTCGCCGTGGTCGAGACCGGAAAGTCTGGCGGCAAGGGCAAGAAGGAGAAGGCAGGAGCCAAGTAAGCCATGGCAGCAAAAGATCTTAAGTTCCGAGCAGACGCCCGCAAGACGCTGGAAGCCGGCGTCGACAAGCTGGCCAATGCCGTCAAGGTGACCCTCGGCCCCCGCGGCCGCAATGTCGTCCTTGAGAAGAAGTTCGGCAGCCCGACCGTCATCAACGACGGCGTGACCATCGCCAAGGAGATCGAGGTCGAGAACCGCTTCGAGAACATGGGCGCTCAGCTCATCCGCGAAGTGTCGAGCAAGACCAACGATCTGGCCGGCGACGGCACCACCACCGCGACCGTGCTCGCGCAGGCCATCTTCAAGGAAGGCATCCGCAACGTCGCTGCCGGCAGCAACCCGCTGCAGATCAAGAAGGGCATCGACCGAGCCGTGGACGCTGTGGTTGACGAGATCGCCAAGGCCAGCACTCCGGTCAAGGGCCGCAAGGGCATGACCGAAGTCGCCACCATCTCCGCCAACGATCCCGAGATCGGCGAGCTGGTTGCGGAAGTCATCGACACCGTCGGCAAGGACGGCGTCGTGACGGTCGAAGAGAGCAAGGTTTCCGCCGAGACGACCTTCGAGATCGTCGAGGGCCTCCAGTTCGACAAGGGCTACATGAGCCCCTACTTCATCACCAACCCGGACCGCATGGAGACGGTGTTCGAGGAGCCCCTGATCCTCTTCTATGAGAAGAAGATCAGCAGCGTCCAAGACATCATCCCGGTTCTGGAGCAGGTCATGAAGATGGGCCGTCCGCTCGTCATCATCGCAGAAGATGTCGAGAACGAGTGCCTCGCAACCCTGGTCCTGAACCGCCTGCGCGCCAACCTTCCGGTGGCCGCCGTCAAGGCTCCGGGCTTCGGCGACCGCCGCAAGGCGATGATGGAGGATATGGCCATCCTGACCGGCGGCCAGTTCATCACCGAAGACCTCGGCATCAAGCTTGAGAGCGTCAGCGCTCAGATGCTCGGCACCGCCGACAAGATCGTCATCACCAAGGACAACACCACGGTGGTCGGCGGCAAGGGCGCCAAGTCCGAGATCGAAGGCCGCCTGAACCAGATCAAGCGCCAGATCGAGACGACCGACAGCAACTACGACAAGGAGAAGCTGCAGGAGCGCCAGGCAAAGCTCTCCGGCGGCGTCGCCGTCATCAATGTCGGCGCAGCCACCGAGACCGCCCTCAAGGAGAAGAAGGCCCGCATCGAGGATGCCCTCGCCGCGACCCGCGCCTCCCTTGAAGAAGGCATCGTCCCGGGCGGCGGCTCCGCCCTGATCCAGGCCGGCAAGGGCCTGGACAGCGTGAAGGCTGAAGGCGACGAAGCGACCGGCGTCAACATCATCCGCAAGGCCATCGAAGCTCCGCTCCGCACCATTGCGGAGAACGCGGGCGTCGAAGGCTCCGTCGTGGTCGACAAGGTCAAGAACGGCAAGAAGGGCGTCGGCTTCAACGCCTCCACCCTCGAGTTCGAAGACCTGCTCAAAGCGGGCGTCGTCGATCCGGCCAAGGTGGTCCGCACCTGCCTGCAGAATGCGGGCTCCATCGCCGGACTCCTGCTCACCACCGAGTGCGCCATCGCCGACCTCCCTGAGGACGAGGACGAAGGCCACCACCACGACCACTAGGGTCTCAGCGAGACTCCAGCAAAGCGGGCGGCCTCCCAGCAAGGAAGGCCGCCCGCTTTTTTGTCTGCTTGTCAGACTCGCAGCCAGGAGAGCATCCGCTGCCTACGGAAGCAATGCCTCCAAAGCCGCGTCACTCATGGCGCGGGCGCTGGCGTAGGCTCGATTCGAGGCTACGGCAACCACGATCCCCTTTTCCGGAACGATGGACAGCTCTGAGATATAGCCGTTGTTTCCGCCCGAATGCGACGGCACAGTCTGTCCATTGATTGAGCGGACCACCCAGCCGTATCCGTACGGACTTCCTCCCGTCGGCGCTGTATCGGTCCACATCACCTTTGCCTTTTCCACCGGCAAGAGACGCCCAGACAGCACGGCCTCACCGTACCGGGCCATATCATCTACCGTGCAGATCACTCCACCGGCCCCCTTCATCACATAGGATATGCCCCCTCGTACTGTTAAAGAGTCCGGAGAGCCGTGGTAAGGGGTTGCGAGATGACGCACCGTCTGCCAGCCGATTATTTCTCCCGCCGCATTGACGGCCGGAGATTCAAAAACGGCGTCCTTCATGCCGGCTGGCCGAAAGATGGACTTCTCGACATACGAGGCAAATTCCTGACCGGCCGCAGCTTCAATGACGTTGGCGAGGAGGCAATAGCCGAAGTTGCTGTAGCGCCACTCGGCACCAGGATCGCTGAGCGGCTTGGCGGTCTGTCCAGCCAGAAACTCATTCATTGCGGCCCGCTCGTCCGTCCGCCAGACACCCGCCCACTCATTGACCAGATCGGGAATGCCAGAGGTGTGGTGGATCAGGTCGATGACTCGGACCCCCTTCCACTACTCTGGCCAACTCTCGAAGAAATCGCTCGCAGGACTCTTCAGGTCCAGCTTCCCTTCTGCAGCCAAGAGAAACGCCGCCATCGCCGTGATCTGCTTGGATGTCGAGAAAATCTTGAACCGCGTGTTGTGGTGGACCGGCACATGAAACTCCACATTAGCGCTTCCATAAGATTTCTCAAGAACGACCTCGCCGTCCCGAGTCACGACAATGCGCCCCGCAAATGAGGTTTCAGCGGCAGCCGAATCTACTTCCTCGGTCAGGCCCGGATTCAAAGAAAGAAGCAGGGCAGCGGCAATCAGGTTCGTCATGATAAATCTCTCCGATCCTGCTTACTGGTCATGCGCCCGGTCCGTTCCGCTTGGCTAGAGATTCGCCCGCAGGAACGCCATGACCTTCTCCCAAGCATCCTCCGCTGCCTCGTGGTTGTAGACCTCGGGGCGGTCGCTGTTGAAGAAGGCGTGCTCCACGCCGTGATAGGTGTGGAAGCGGTGGTCCTTGCCGAGCTTGGTCAGCTCCTGGTCCAACTGCTTCACGGCCTCCGGTGAGGCATAGGTGTCGTTCTCGGCGAAGATGCCGAGCATGGGAGACTCCAGCTTTTCAAAATCGGGATTCACATTCGGATGGATGCCGTAGAAGTTGACGCAGGCTCCGATGTGCGGGTTGATGCAGGCCGCGAACATGGAGAGTTGCCCGCCCATACAGAAGCCGATGACGCCGACCTTGTCGCCTTCGGTCGCCTCGTTGGAGCGCAGGGCGTCCACCGCATCATTGATCACCTTCGCGGCATCGCCGATATTGAGCGCCATCATCATCGAGCCCGCTTCGTCCGGCTCAGCGGTCTGTGCGCCGTGGTAGAAGTCCGGCGCAAGCGCGGTGAAGCCTTCCCCGGCGAACCGATCAGTCACATCGCGGATGTGGCCGACCAGGCCCCACCACTCCTGAATCACGATCACGCCCTTGCCGCTGCCGCTCCGCGCCGGCGAGAGGTAGCCCGAATAGGGCTGGCCATTGCCGGAAAACTCGATCATCCTGCCGCTCATCCACCTAGTCTGTCATGCCCGCGCAGAATGGGGCAACATGAAGGCAGATGAGCGGCGAAACAACCCGGTGCTTTATTGCCTTTAACCCTCCGCAGCATGTAGTGGAGCGGTGCAGGGAGCTGCAAGAGCAGCTCAGGCGCTCACTGCCAGATCTGCGGTTCACCAAGCCAGAGCAACTGCATGTCACCCTCGTCTTTCTGGGAGAACTGGAGCAGGAGAAGATTGACCAGATGGCTCAGGCTGTGAATGACCTGCAAGTGGCTAAGGAGACTCCGTGGCGGGCTAACGGGCTGGCCATCTTTTCCCGCAAAGTCATCGGCCTGGATCTGGCAACCAGCCACCAGGGTGAAATGGTCAAATACAACCTCGAAAGGGCAGCGCTTAACCACGGAATTGAGATTCACGATCAGCAGACGGCCTGGCACCGGAGGTTTCGCCCCCACCTCACACTCGCCCGGACCAATGCTCCGCTAAAACGGGAGGAACTGCCCGAAATAGAGCCTGATCGGGATTACTGGCATATGCAGTCGATAACCCTTTACAAGAGCGATCTCAAGCCTTCGGGAGCGGAATACACGCCGCTGTTGTCTAGAGAGCTATGAGATGGCTGGGCTTTGCCGTTCTGCTGCTTGCGGCGGGGTGCGGCCGCGAGTCGGCTGAAAGGCCGTCCTCGGCAAAGAACGAACCCACCGCCGAGCTATTCACCGATTCCCTCTGCATCACGAACGGCCACATCGGAGCGTGGATTGGAGTCGACGGTCAGGGCGACCCAACTCGGCCAATTCTCCTGGCCGGAGCTTACGACGGAAGCAGCGAAGAGAAGCTGAAGGAGTTTCCCAACACCCTCGGATTCCGCTTCACCTTCAATGGCGAACCGCTGCCGACGGAAGCAGAGGGAAAGGTTCAGTGGCTTCCTAAAGAGGCTCGCTTGAGCTTCGCAACGCAAGACTATGAGGCGTGGATAACCTACCATCTCTCTGACGATTCGCCGGAAGTGCTTGCTGAGTTCGAAATCGTATCGACCAAGGCCGGAACCATCACCTTCGAATCCATCGCGCCGAACTCCGCGATATTGAAGGCGGAGGGGAGTCAGATGCAGCTGCTGGATGGCCAGAAGTTTGAGGGCGAGTTGGCACTGCCCGAGAGCGGCAAAAGCTACATCAAGCTCTACCTATGGCATGCCCCATCCGGGCAGCGACAGAAGCCGGATGTGGCCGCCTGGGAGGCGGTTCTAGAGGACTGGCCCCAAAAACCTCAGTTCCGGATTTCCATTTCAACTGACAACGACGAGATCAGCGGCGATACCAATTGGGCCGTCAACCACTGGTTTCACTGGCTCTCCGCATCCATCCCCAAGACGGGAGAAGTCTGCCTTGGCCCGTTCGGTCTGACCAGCACCCGCTACTTTGGCCACACCTTTTGGGATGCCGACACCTGGATATTCCCGGCGCTGGCCCTGCTGGAGCCGGAACGAGCCGCACGCATTCCTGAGTACCGGCTTGACACGCGAACCGGAGCCCGAGAAAACCTGGCTCACTGGCGGGAGATGGGCTACCCGGTCGGGAATGAATCATCTATCTCGCCCACCAAAACCCTGAGTGACGCTTTGAAGTTTCCGTGGGAATCCGGCCACACCGGACGCGAGACGGTGGTCGGCGAGTCGCGCTACCAAGAGCACATCGGAGCGGACATCGCGCACATGCTCGAGCAGGCCACCGCCCTCGGCCTGACCAACCCGACCGAGGCCGAAGAGACACGGCGGCAGATCGCCGCCTACTACCGGATGCGGCTCGACGAAAATGGATCGCTGAAAGACGCCATGAGCCCGGACGAGTTCCACACCGGCGACAACGACCTCTACACCCTGATGGCGATGGACCGACTCCCAGATATGCCGCCCCTGCCCTTCCCCCGCGACGACACCACCTTCCTCACCTACGACAACGACGAGTGGAAGAAGTACCAGCAGGCCGCCGCCCTCCTCGCGATCTTTCCGCTGCAAAATCCCCTTGCCGAAGCGGAGGCGCGGCAGATGCTGGAGCGCTTCGCCGACAAGCACACGGAGAACGGCCCGGCGATGAGCAAGTCCGTGCAAGCGACCATTCGGGCTCGCTACGGCGATCCCGACGAAGCTCTGGCGGACTGGTATGAAGCGTGGAAGCCGTACACCAAAGGCGACCAGGATTACTTTGTTGAGAAGCCGACCACCAATGACGCCTACTTTCTCACCGGAGCGGCGGGCTGCCTCAACACCGTTCTGTACGGCTTTGCCGGTCTCCGTCTGGATGACAAGCCGCAGCCCGGGGCTGCATGGTCGATGGAGCTGCAGAACGGCTGGACCCTCTCGGCCAAACCGAATCTGCCCTCCTCTTGGCGGACGATCAAGATTTTGAACATGAACGTCAATGGCCGTCGGTTCAACCTGATCATCTCTCGGGATGGGGTTAAAAGTGAGCCTGCATCCTGATGCGAGTGATGCGCCTCGTCAATAATGGAGATGCCGGATGAAAACCCTGAAGTACGCCCGCTCGTTTGAGGTTGTGCCCAATCTGCCGCCGGAGCTTGCCGCGCTCCGCACGCTGGCCTACAACTTCCGCTGGACCTGGCACTCCCCGACCCGCGATCTTTTTGCCGAAACCGATCCGAAGGTGTGGGAGGCGAGCGGCCACAATCCGGTGGCGCTCATCAACGGCCTCAGCCCCCGCCGCCTGGAGAAGCTGGCCGCAGACAAGCTCTACCTCGCCCGGCTGCAGGAGTGCGCCGATTCGCTTGAGGAGTATCTGGGTGCAGATGCGTGGTTCCAGCGCGAATACCCCGAGGAGAAGGAGACGAAGATCGCCTACTTCTGCGCGGAATTCGGCCTCAGCGAGTGCCTGCCCATCTATTCCGGCGGCCTCGGCATCCTGGCTGGCGACCACCTCAAGTCGAGCAGCGACCTCGGCATTCCGCTGGTCGGCATCGGCCTGCTTTATGCCCGCGGCTACTTCCGCCAGACCCTCACCGAAGACGGATGGCAGCAGGAGCACTATCCGATCCTCGACTTCTACAAGCTCCCGCTCGCGCTCGTGCGCGGGTCCGATGGACAGCCGCTGACGATCACCGTCGAGTTCCCCGACCGCAATGTCCACTGCCAGATCTGGCGGGCGCAGGTGGGGCGGGTGCCGCTCTATCTGCTCGACTCGAACGTTCTGGAGAACGAGCCGAAGGATCAGAACATCACCGACACCCTCTACGGCGGAGACGAGGAGATGCGGATTCGGCAGGAGTGCGTGCTGGGCATCGGCGGGTACCGCGCGCTCAAGGCGCTCGGCATCACGCCGACGGTCTGCCACATGAACGAGGGCCACGCCGCCTTCTCCGCTCTGGAGCGCATCAGCTCGCTGATGAAGGATGAGGGGCTCGACTACCGCACGGCGCGACAGTGCGTTTCGGCGGGCAACGTCTTCACCACCCACACCCCGGTTCCGGCCGGGTTCGACCTCTTCAACCGCACGCTGCTGGAGAAGTATCTGACCCGAAGCATCGGCAGCCTCGGCCTCTCGTTCGACGAGCTGCTGCGACAGGGACGCATCCACAAGGACAACACTGAGGAGCACTTCAACATGGCGGTGCTGGCGATGGAGAACAGCAGCCGCGTCAACGGCGTCTCCAAGCTCCACGCGCAGGTCAGCCGCAGCATGTTTCATGGCCGCTGGCCCCAGTTCCCCACCCAGGAGGTCCCCATCGATCCGGTCACCAACGGCATTCACACGCTTTCGTGGATCAGCCCGAAGGTGGAGGAGATGCTCGACGGCCTCACCGATGGCGGCTGGCGAAGCGATGCCACCGACGCCGAAACCTGGAGCATTCTGAGCGAAGCCGGAGACAAGGATCTGTGGGCGCTGCGGCAGAACCAGCGCGGCGATTTCATCCGCTTCTGCCGGGATCATGTCAGCCGCACCACCATGCGCTCGCAGCCGTGGCGGCGCGGCGCCAACTCGGAGCTGCTCGACCCGCGCATCCTCACCATCGGGTTCGCCCGCCGCTTCGCCACCTACAAGCGGGCGACGCTCCTCTTCAGCGACCGGGAGCGGCTCAAGGCGCTGCTGACCCACCCCGATCGCCCGGTGCAGTTCGTCTTTGCCGGCAAGGCGCATCCCCGCGATGACGGCGGAAAGCGGCTCATTCAGGACATCGTGAAGTACGTCCGCGAGAACGGGCTGGCCAACCGTATGGTCTTTCTCGAAGACTACGACATCTCGGTGGCGCGCCAGATGATCAGCGGCGTGGACGTATGGCTGAACAACCCGCGGCGGCCGATGGAAGCGAGCGGCACCAGCGGCATGAAAGTTCTGCCCAACGGAGGACTCAACTTTTCGATTCTTGATGGCTGGTGGGCTGAGGGCCACGATCCCCGCGCAGGCTGGGCCATCGGCGACGGCAGCATCCACCCCGACCAGGCGCATCAGGATTGGCTGGACAGCCAGGCGCTCTACGGCGTGCTGGAGAACGAAATCATCCCCAAATTCTATGACCGAGACGACTCGGACGTGCCAGTGCGGTGGGTGCAGATGATGCGCGCGAGCATGGCCGGACTAACGCCCGAGTTCTCCACCGACCGGATGGTGCGCGACTATGCGCGGCTGTATGCAGGCGCCAGCCGCGCCTATCGCCACCTGATCGGCAGCCAGGCCGCCGGCGCAAAGGACGTTCTCCAATGGCGCGACCGCGTGCGGAACGCATGGTCGGGAGTGAAGCTGCTGGGCGTGGCCGACAATGGCGATGCCATCCATGAACCCGGAGCCGAACTGCACATCTCCGCCACTGTAGACCTCAATGGCCTCTCGCCGGAGGATGTGGAAGTGCAGGCGCTGCTGGGAGAGGTGGGGCCAAACCGCGAACTGCAGAATGTGTCGACGGTCAACCTCGCCCCGAGCGAAGATGCCGCTCACTTCTCGGCAAAAGTGGAGTGCCTCACGCCCGGCCACCGAGGCTTCATCGTCCGGATCATCCCCCGGCACGCGGACATCAATGTGCTGGCGGAACTGCCGCTGGTCAAGTGGCAGGAATCCGCTCATTGATGGCTCAGCACAACTGAGTAAGATAAGGCTGATTTGTCCAGACGTGAGCGGAGGCGCGGGCCACTAAAAAGCCTGACCAAGAGTGCGGTCGCGGGGCTTTATCTCTTTATCAGGGCCCTGATGAATCCCAGCCGCTGGGCTGGCCCCCTGCTCTTGGCGATCCTGGCCGTCGCCCTCGCCGCCTGCGTCTTTCATACCGAGCGCGTGGTCATCAAGCCCAAGCTGAAAGACCGAACCCGCGTGGTCTATTGGGAGAAGTGGACGGGCGACGAAGCCAATGCCATGCGCGCCGTGGTGGATGCCTTCAACGAGAGCCAGGACGAATACTTTGTCGATTTTCTCTCGATCAGCCAGATTGAAACGAAGGCTCTGCTGGCCATCGCCGGGGGCATTCCCCCCGATGTGACCGGACTCTTCGGCCCCAATCTCGCCCAGTACGCTTCGGTCAATGCCCTGCGTCCCGTAGACGACTTGATCGCCCGTGATGGCCTTGATGGCGAGGACTACATCGCCGCCTACTGGGATATGTGCGAGTTCGAAGGCAGCCGCTACGCCATGCCGAGCGCACCTGCATCAACCGCCCTCTTCTACAACGCCGCCCATTGGCGCGAAGCCGGACTCGACCCTGAGAGCCCGCCCCAAACCATCGAGGAATTCGACGCGCTCATGGATCAGCTCTCCAAGGTGGAGCGCGGTCCAGATGGCAAGCCGAAGGAGGTATTGCAGGCAGGATTCCTCCCCTCCGAACCCGGCTGGTGGCGAGACCGGTTCGGCTTCATTTTCGGCGCAGATCTTTGGGATGGCGGCGACAACATCACTGCGAACAGCCCCGAGAACATCCGCGCCTACGAGTGGGTGCAGTCGTTCTCCGACCGCTACGGCAGCCAGCCCGCCAACGACTTCAAAGCGAGCTTCGGCAGCTTCAACTCACCGCAGAACGCCTTTATGGATGGCAAGGTCTCGAGCGTTCTTCAGGGCGTCTGGATGCCGCAGTTCATCAACAAGCACAACCCCAATCTCGATTGGCGCGTCGCCCCATTCCCTCACCCCGCCGACCGGCCCGACCTGGCGAATATGACCTACATCGACCTGGACATCCTGGTCATCCCGCGCGGGGCGAAGGAGGTGGAAGGTGCGTGGGAATTCATCAAGTTCGTCCAGTCACAGGAGGGCATGGAGATGCTGTGCAAGGGCCAGGGCAAGCACACTCCGCTCAAAGAGGTGAGCGAAGAATTCTGGGCCACCAACCCGAATCCCAGCGTCCGACTCTTTCACGAACTGTCCTTCAGTCCGGCAGCCATGTCGCCGCCGAAGCTGAGCATCTGGAAGTTCTATGCCTCGCAGATGCAGGCCGCCTTTGATCGCATCAACGCGGGAGAGGATGTGACCACCGTTCTGAACGAGGTGCAGGCCCGCATGCAGCCGATGCTGGAGCAGGAGCTGAAGGTGCGCGAACTCAGACGGAGATCCGGCTCGTGAGCCTGCGGAAAGCAGAAAGCCGGGCGGGCTACCTGTTTGCCGCGCCGTGGATCATCGGCTTCCTCGCCTTCATGCTGTACCCGCTCGGGGCGTCGTTCTACTACAGCTTCACCGACTACAGCATCCTCAACCCGCCCGTCTGGATCGGCGCAGACAATTACACCGCGCTCATGCGGGATGAGCTTTTCTGGACCACGCTGAAGAACACGTTCATCTTCGCGGCGATCTTTCTGCCGCTCTCCCTGGTCGTCTCGCTCGGCCTGGCGATGTTGTTGAACTCCAAAGTGAAGGGGCTGGCCTTCTACCGCACGGCGTTCTATATTCCCTCCATCGTGCCGATGATCCCCCTCGCCATCTTGTGGCTGTGGCTCTTCAATGGCGAGTACGGGTTGGTGAATCAAGCGCTCGGCGGCATCGGCATCAAGGGGCCAGACTGGCTGAACGGGCCGCTCTGGACCAAGCCTGCGCTCTCGATCATCGCGGTATGGGGAGCGGGCAATGCGATGGTGATCTACCTGGCCGGGCTAGGCAACGTGCCCCGGCACCTGTACGAAGCGGCCGACCTGGACGGCGCGACGCCCTGGCACCGCACCCGCTTTGTCACCCTGCCGATGATCTCGCCGGTGATCCTGTTCAACGTGATTCTAGGCATCATTGCTTCGCTGCAGGTCTTCGCCGTGCCGTTTGTGATGTTCCCGAATGGAAAGCCGGGGTACTCCACCTACTTCTACACGATGTACCTGTACGACAATTTTCTGCAGCAGCGGATGGGCTACGCCAGCGCGATGGGATGGATCATGTTTGTGCTGATCTTTCTGCTCACGCTCGGGGCGCTCAAGTTTGCGGATAAGCGCGTGCACTACGGGAGCGCGGCATGAAGAAGCCGCTCATCCACGCCATCCTTATCGTGCTTTCGGTCATCTTTCTGATGCCGCTGATCTGGATGGTGCTGACTTCGGTCACTCCTCTTAACGAGGCGATGTCATCCCCGCCCAAATGGATTCCCAGCGAATGGCAGTGGGACAACTACCGCAAGGCGGTCACCTACAACTCCGACAAGCTGGGCTACATCCCCTTTTTCGTCTATGCGCTCAACACCTTTGCGGTGACCCTGCTCATCGTCGCCGGGACGACCTTTTCGAATGCAGTGGTCGGCTACAGCTTTGCCCGGCTGCGGTGGCCGGGGCGCGACATCTTCTTTGCCATCACGCTCGGAACCATGATGGTTCCCTTTCCGGTGTTGATGGTGCCCCTCTTTGCGCTCTTCAATAAGCTCGATTGGGTGGGCACCTTCCGGCCACTCTGGGTGCCGGCATGGTTCGGAGCTGCCTTCAGCATCTTCCTGCTTCGTCAGTTCTTCCGCACGATCCCGAATGAGCTGACTGAGGCGGCGAAGCTGGATGGATGCTCGGAGTGGGGAATCTTCAGCAAAGTTGTCCTCCCCCTCAGCCGCCCCGCGCTGATCGTAGTCGCCCTCTTCAGCTTCATCGCCAGCTGGAACGACTTTCTGGCGCCGCTGATCTACCTGCAGGATCAGAAGAGCTTTACGCTGGCGCTCGGGCTGCAGGCTTTCCAGAGCCAGGGAGGCGGCACCGACTGGAACCTCCTAATGGCCGCCTCGGTCGTCGTCGTCGCGCCGGTGGTGCTGCTCTTCTTCTTCGCTCAGAAGTTCTTCATCGAAGGCATTGCGATGACGGGGATGAAGAATTGATGAAAATGCGGTTATTCCTTAGGATCAATTGCAGCACTCTGTAAGACCTGCACGATTGTTTCCTGGACCGCATCAATATGTTGCTCTGAAACTCGGTAACCCCTCACGTGCAACACGTCATTCCCCAGGGAGCGAATTGCGTTAACGGGGCGGGTATCAGGTGTGTCAGGCCACACAATCTTGACTCCGTTCTGGTCATACCATCGGTAACCTTCAACTAAGAAATCCCCTTTGGATTCCTTGATAAACAGAAGGTTGTTATCAAACCTCAACACATAATTACTGTTGGGGGAGAGAATGCGAACTGCAAGATATTGCCCGCCCCGTCCTTGATACCAAACCCAGTCCTCTGGATAGGTTACGAATACGTCAGCAGCAGAAACCTCTTGTTGTGAAGGTGCCTTTTGCATTCGAGACCAGTAGTCTCCGATCTCATACGACAAGACTTCAGTCTTATCTCCTATCGGGAACGATTCATACAGAACAGACGACGACGTGATGTCCATATCCTTTCTGGCGCATGACGACAGGACCAGCAACAATGCAAGAAGAGCAATCTGCTTCGCCGGGTTAACTCTGATATAACTATTCATCGCCGTTATCCTTTGAGCAGCATCACCTTGATTTCACCGACATCTTATTCCCCTGACTGTGGAAGACTGAACATTGTCCCCCAGCAGTCAGGTATGCGCCCCATCGGGGCAATAACTTCGGCCCTAACCTACAGCTCGCTTAATACGCTGTTGATCGCGTCCTGATCCGGCAGATCGGTGAGTTCGTTGGTGATCTCGGCGTACTTGATGGTGCCGTTCTTGTCGATGACGAAGGCGGCGCGGCGGGAGCCGAGGCCCATGCCGAGAAAATCGGTGCCGGTCTTGTAATCCTCAACGGTCTGCTTGCTGTAGTCGCTCAGCAGGGTCACGTTGATGCCGTTTGCCTTGGCCCAGGCTTCCTGCGCGAAGGGAGAGTCGACGCTGATTCCGTAAACTTCGGTGTCCGTATTGCCGTATTCGCTCAGGCCGTTCGAAGCTCCGCAGAGCTGCTCGGTGCAGACGCCCGTGAAGGCTGCCGGGAAAAAGAGGAGCAGAGTGTTCTTCTTGCCAAAGTTGTCGCTGAGCGTGACCTCTTTCAGGCCGTCGGCCGTCTTCGTTTTGAGCGTGAAATCAGGAGCCTTATCTCCTACTTGGTTTCCCATGCCTCATTCTATGCCTCCCGCTATGCGCGGATCGGCCTAACGGCGGTATTTTCAGTCAGATGCTGTGGGGCGTAGACCTGGGGGGAACGAAGATCGAGGCCGTAGTGATGCCGGGGACGGAGAGCGCCGAGCCTCTGATCCGGCAGCGCATTCCGACAGAAGGCCATAAGGGACTGGAGCACATCCTTGGTCAGATCGAAATCCTTCTTCGGCGGGTGCAGGCCGAGTCAGGACTTCCCTGGCCTGCCGCGATTGGGTTCGGCACCCCGGGAACGCTCGATCCGGGCACGGGACTGCTCAAGAACAGCAATACGCTCTGCCTGAACGGCCAGCCACTCGATCAGTTGCTGCGGGAGCGGCTCGGTTGCGAGATTCTTGTTGCCAATGACGCCAACTGCTTCGCGGTGGCGGAGTCGGTCTACGGGGCGGCCCGCGGTCGGCGGTGTGTCTTTGGAGTGATTCTGGGGACCGGAGTCGGGGGCGGCGTCTGCTTTGAAGGCCGCGCTTGGGGCGGACTTCATGGCATCGGCGGCGAGTGGGGGCATAACTCTGTCGATCCCAACGGAAGGCTCTGCTACTGCGGCCATCGCGGCTGCCTTGAGACCACGGCCAGCGGCCCCGCCCTAGAGCTCACCTACAAGGAGCTGACCGGCCAGGCGAAGAGCCTCAAGGAGATCGTCGCGGAAGACTCCGAATCCACCCGCAAGGTGATGGATCAGCTCGTGAGCACCGTCGGCCTGAGCCTGGCGCGGCTCATCAACATCCTTGATCCCGAAGCGATTGTGCTGGGCGGCGGCATCGGCCAGATCCCCCTCCTGTATGAGCGTCTGCCTGCCGAAATCGAGAAGCACATCTTCAATCCGGTCTGCCAAACGCCCATCCTGCGGCCGGAACTCGGGGACAGTGCCGGCGTCTTTGGCGCGGCCCAGCTCACCGCGCCATGAGAAAAAGGAACCTTGGACCCACACAGACGGGTAGTACAGAGCGGTATGGGTTCTGTGTGTTTGTTTTTAGTTTCCATGGCTATGGTGGCGCCCAGCACCGATTCGGCCCAATCTTCTGAAGTGGAAAAGCTGCTGGCCGGCATGAGGGCAGCCTACAGCGGCGCGAAGTCGGCAACGTTCACGGTCGATGTTGTGACTATGACCGCCAGCGGTCGCCAAAACTACAGCATCAAGGCACAGTACAAGTCGCCGAAGATGTTCTCCACCGAGATGACGACGCCGATCGGCAACGCCTTCACCCGTTCGGATGGCAAGACAATCTGGTTCACCCAGATCAGCAACGATACGGTGCAGGAGATGCCGTGGAGCCTGGATAACCTGCAGCGGGCGACCAGCGGCAACCTTGAGACCATCTGCTTCATGGACTACGAGCGGCAGCTTTCGACGGCTGAAGGCAAGAACATGGAGACCAGCAAGCTGAAGATCCGCAAGGATGTGGAGTGGAACAGCAAGAAATGGACCGTGCTTGACGAGGTTTCAGATTCGGTTGGCGTGGCCGTCGACTACTACATCGATCCGGAGACCCATATCATCCACCGCACGGAGATCTTCAACACCGACCGATCTCAGTTCATTGGCTCCTTCAAGGTGAAGGATATGAAGCTGAATGCGAAGGTGGATGAGACGAAGTTCAAGAAGCCGCCGGTGGTCACCAAGCCTGCCCAGACGATCACGATTTGATCTCCCAAGCAAAAAACCTCAAGCAAAACGAAAGAAGCCCCGCGTAAAGCGGGGCTCTTTCTAATATTTCTCCGCGCAGCGTGCCTATCTCCCGGGAGGTTGCCCTCCAAGTACATCCGCCGCTGAGAGGCTTAACTGCCGTGTTCGGAATGAGAACGGGTGTTTCCCTCTCGCCATGGCCACGCGAAAAATCGTGTGCTTTAGCCGACTGCTCAAAGCACTTTGAGAGCCGCATTTTGAATTAGAACGCCCATAAAAAGCACCAAATGGAAGGCTTGAAAGTTAAGCCCTCGGCCAATTAGTACCACTCAGCTGAACATATCACTATGCTTACACCTGTGGCCTATCACCATGTGATCTTCATGGGGCCTTACCTGAAAGTGGGAAAACTAATCTTGGAGTAGGCTTCGCGCTTAGATGCTTTCAGCGCTTATCCCTTCCCGACGTGGCTACCCAACGTATGCTCCTGGCGGAACAATTGGTACACCAGAGGTCAGTTCACCCCGGTCCTCTCGTACTAAGGGCGAATCTCCTCAATTTTCCTTCGCGCGCAGTGGATAGGGACCGAACTGGCTCACGCCGTTCTGAACCCAGCTCGCGTGCCTCTTTAATCCGTGAACTCCGGAACCCTTGGGACCTTGTGCAGCCCCAGGATGAGACGAGCCGACATCGAGGTGCCAAACCATGCCGTCGCTATGAGCGCTCGGGCAAGATCAGCCTGTTATCCCCGGGGTAGCTTTTATCCGATGAACCCTGGCGTGCCCACGCACCACCAGAGGGTCACTTAGACCTACTTTCGTACCTGCTCGACTTGTTTGTCTCACAGTCAATTGCACTATATACCTATACGCTCAACGGCTGATTTCTGACCAGCCTGAGTGCAACTTTGTACGCCTCCGTTACCTTTTAGGAGGCGACCGCCCCAGTCAAACTACCCGCCACGGACTGTCCTCACACCAGATAATGGTGCAGGTTAGTTGCTCAGATGTAGAAGGGTGGTGTTCCATTGATGCCGAAGCTCCCACCTACGCTCTACATCCACACCCAAACAACAATCCGAAGGTGTAGTAAAGCTCCACGGGGTCTTTCCGTCCTACTGCGCGCAGCCAGCATCTTCACTGGCACTACAATTTCACCGGATTTCTCGTTGAGACAGTGCCCAAGTCGTTACACCTTTCATGCGGGTCGGTATTTAGCCGACAAGGAATTTCGCTACCTTAGGACCGTTAGAGTTACGGCCGCCATTCACCAGGACTTCACTTCACTGCTTTGACCGAAGTCTAACAGCTCCGCTTAATCTACTGGCATTGGGCAGGTGTCAGCCCCTATACATCGGTTTTCACCTTAGCAGAGACCTGTGTTTTTGGTAAACAGTCGCCTGGGCTGCTTTGCTGCGGCCTGCCGAAGCAGGCGCCCCTTATTCCAAAGTTACGGGGCCCATTTGCCTAGTTCCTTAACGAGAGTTCTTCCGAACGCCTGAGTCTCCTCGACTCACCTACCTGTGTCGGTTTGCAGTACGGATTGCAACGAGGTATTGCCTTGGAGCTTTTCGCGACCCCCCTCAGTCTCAGTTCCTTCGCTCCGAAGAGCTCCGTTCCCCGAGTTCGGCCTTTATGCCACCCTTCCAGGTGGCCCAGCCTCCCTCTAGCCCAGAACAACCAACGGTCTGGGATGAGACATCAAGAAGTGTCCTTCCAGTGCCCTCGCGCAAGGTCCAGAATGTCTACTGGAATTCCATCGGCTACGCCTTCTGGCCTCGCCTTAGGGTCCGCCTAACCTCCGTCTGACGAACATAGCCGGAGAAACCTTAGGTTTTCGGCGCTGGGGATTCTCACCCCAGTGATCGCTACTCATGTCTGCATTCTCACTTGTACACGCTCCACCTGTGCTTCCGCTCAAGCTTCGCTGCATGCACAACGCTCTCCTACCGATCCATTTACATGGATCCCGAAGCTTCGGGTGATGACTTTAGCCCCCTTACATTTTCCGCGCGAAATCACATTCGGCCAGTAAGCTGTTACGCACTTTTTAAAGGATGGCTGCTTCCAAGCCAACCTCCTGGCTGTTTACGCGATCTCACATCGTTTCACACTTAGTCATCTATTAGGGCCCTTAGCTGTCGATCTGGGCTGTTTCCCTTTTGACCACGGAGCTTATCCCTCGCAGTCTCACTGCCAAGCTAATCATACGGTATTCGGAGTTTGGTTGGGTTCGGTAAGCGGGTAAGCCCCCTAGCCCATTCAGTGCTCTACCCCCGTATGACAACGCTTAACGCTGCACCTAAATGCATTTCGGAGAGAACCAGCTATCTCTGCGTTCGATTGGCATTTCACCGGACTAACCACAACTCATCCCGAGACTTTTCAACGTCAATGGGTTCGGTCCTCCATGAGGTGTTACCCCCACTTCAACCTGGCCATGGCTAGATCACGCAGTTTCGGGTCTACTAATACCGACTTGACGCCCTATTCAGACTCGGTTTCCCTCCGGCTTCGCGGCTGAACCGCTTAACCTTGCCGGCACTAGTAACTCGCAGACTCATTTTGCAAAAGGCACGCCGTCACGCGTGACGAGATTGCTCCCGCCATAGCGCTTCGACCGTTTGTGGGTGCCGCGGTTTCAGGTTCTATTTCACTCCCCTCCCGGGGTTCTTTTCACCTTTCCCTCACGGTACTGGATGCACTATCGGTGACAAATTGTATTTAGCCTTACCCGGTGGTCCGGGCAGATTCACGCGGAATTCCTCGTGCTCCGCGCTACTCGGGTACATCCTGAATTCGTTGGAGTTTTTGGAGTACGGGGCTGTCACCCTCTATGGCAGAGCTTTCCAGAACTCTTCCTCTAAACTCAACAGATCTTCTTTTCTCAACTCCACTAATTCAGGCAGAACCTGAATTAGAGGAGTTAAGTGGATGCCCCACGACCCCAGCAGGCATGCCTGCTGGTTTAGGCTGTTCCGCGTTCGCTCGCCGCTACTTACGGAATCTCTTCGATTTCTTTTCCACGGGTTAATGAGATGTTTCAGTTCACCCGGTTCCCTTCAACCGCCCTATGTGTTCAGGCGGAGATGACAGTGTATTACCACTGCCGGGTTTCCCCATTCGGACACCCTCGGATCGTCCCTCTCGTGCAGGTCCCCGAGGCATTTCGCTGCTTGCGCGTCCTTCGTCGGCAATTTGTCCCTAGGCATTCACCGCGCACCCTTTGTAGCTTAATTTTTTGTACAAACCTTCCAGTTTGATGCTTTTTATGCGCGTTCTAATTCTCTATGCGGCTGTCAAAATGCTCTTGCCTTTTCGGCAATCCGACGCGCGTTTCAGCGTTCAGCTGAGTGCGTCGGCGAAGGGGAATGATACCAGCCCGCCTATGCAGTGTCAACGGTCCCGGGGTCTTTTTGGGATGCTTGGGACCATTTTGTTTTAATCGCCCCTTAATCCACCTTCAGCCAAACCACTTCTCCAAGCGGATTTCCAACTGAAACGAGCCTATCAGGCCCCTTATTGAACTGATACGTCTGCGGAGGGGGCTGCATCATCAGCGTCACGGGACCCTGGCCCTCATTCCCCCGAACTTCGAAGCTTAAAACATCTCCGGCCACGCCGTAGGCCCCATAAACGGCCCCCTCGCCCCGGGTTTCCAGCCGCCAGCTGGCATTCGCATTCACCTGCAGGACCATAGGAGTAAGAGTCAGCAGCATGGCCTGGGCAAACTCCAGCTCTTCCATCGCCTCGGCGTCGTTCGGGTCCACCCCCGCTTTGGCCTGCCTCAGCTCCTCTTCCATCTCCCTCAGGTCGGCCCTATAGGAGCCCACATAGTCCATGCCCGGGAGACTACATCTATAGAGGGTCAAATCGCCATTGCCGCGCGGGTTAAATAGCGGTATGCCCGAGGGTGCAAATGAGACCGCCTTTCCCCGCCTGAGCGCCCAAGAGCTGGATCAGCTTCGGCCCTACGCCACCTGCCGCGATCTGGAGCCGGGCGAATATATCTTCAAGTCGGGAGAGACAGGCTTCTCCTTCTATGTGATCCTCTCGGGCGAAATCGAGATCATAGAGGCCACGAGCGGCGAAGAGAAGCATGTCGCCACCCACCACCCGGGCGAGTTCACCGGAGACGTGGACATGCTGACCGGCCGCCCCGCCCTGGTCGCCGGGCGCGCCAGCGGAACAGTCGAAGTCCTGGAGATGAAGCCGGACCAGCTTCGCCGGATCGTCAACGAGCTCCCCAATATCAGCGACAAGATCATTCGCGCCTTCATCATGCGGCGGCAGATACTGGAGGAAGACGGCGTCACCGGAATCCGGGTGGTCGGCTCCCGGTTCGCCGCCGATGCCCTGCGAGTCCGTGAGTTTCTGGCCCGAAATCGGGTCCCCCATACCTTTATTGACCTGGAAGCCAAGCAGGAAGCCTGCGATGTCATCACCCGGCTGGAAGTGCAGGAAGGTGACCTGCCCCTGGTCTTCCTCTCCGATAAAGAGATCCTCCGCAACCCCTCCACGGATGAATTGGCCGAGCGAAGCGGAGTGAAGCAACCGCTGCAGCAGCGGGTTTTGGATGTTTTGATCGTCGGCGGAGGGCCGGCGGGCCTAGCCGCGGCGGTCTACGGGGCCTCCGAGGGTCTAGAGACTCTCCTTATAGATGCGCAGGCTCCCGGCGGGCAGGCAGGCACAAGCAGCAAGATCGAGAACTACCTCGGCTTCCCCACCGGGCTTAGCGGCCAGGACCTGGCCGACCGGGCGCTCATCCAGTCAGAGAAGTTCGGCGCGGAGATCGCGGTTCCCCGGCGGGCCAAGAGCCTCGACTGCGGCGACGGAGTGCACATCGTCACCCTTGAGGATGGCGACCGGGTTCATGCCCGCAGCGTGATCATCGCCACCGGCGCCAAATACAAGCGCATCCCCGCCGACCGTCTGGATGAGTTCGAGGGTCGCGGCGTCTACTACGCAGCCACGGCGACCGAAGCCCTGGGATGCGTCGACAGCCCGGTTGCGGTGGTCGGAGCCGGAAACAGCGCGGGGCAGGCAGCGGTCTTTCTGGCAGAACACGCTTCCTGCGTCTATCTATTAGTGCGTGGGGACGATCTGCGGAAGAGCATGTCCAGCTACCTCGCCTCGCGGATCGAACAGCACTCGGGCATCGAGATTCTGCTGAACACCGAGTGCTTGGCCTTGCACGGGAACGATGCGCTGGAAAAGATCACGGTCTGCACGAAGGATGAAAGCAAGGATGTCGAAGCATCCGGCCTCTTTGTCCTGATCGGCGCCGACCCGCAGACTGACTGGCTGCCTCAAAAGATCCGCTGCGACAAGAATGGATTTGTGATCACGGGGCCGGATGCGGAGGCGGACTTCCCTCTCGCCCGCACTCCTCTCTACCTTGAGACCACCTGTCCTGGCGTCTTCGCGGCGGGCGACACCCGGTGCGGCTCGGTCAAGCGGGTGGCGTCGGCCGTCGGCGAAGGCGCGATGGCGATCGCGATGGTCCACCGCTACCTGGCTGATGCCTAGTCGACGGGGATGAGCCGGTAGCTGCTGTCTCCGCCGGCCCAACTGCCCGTTAGAGATTGGTCCTTCGGGTTGAACTCAAAGCGTTCCGCTCCAAAGGGCAGGTCGCCGCTCTCGCCCGGTTTGAAGGTGACCTTGTTGTCGGTCACCGTATAGGTGCCGCCAACCGTCAGCTTCTCACCCGCCGCCTCTTGAGTCAGGGTCCAGGTTCCGTCTTCCCTCAGCTCAAGGCGAGCTGCCTGGAAGACGGAGAGAAGCGCCTTTCGCACAGCATCACCCACATTCCCGGCTTCATCGATCCGCGCTTCCTGCTCGGCCATGTCGAACCCATAGGTGCCGACCACCGAAGGCTTCGCGCACCCGATGACCAGCAGCAAGAGAGCGGCTGGGATCAGCCGGGGCAGGTTCACTTCTGCTTCACCAGGCGTACATTGAGACTCAGGTCTTCCTCCATGGCCACCTTTACGTTCAGAGATTGGCTTGCCTTGTCAAAGGTCATCGTGTTATTGCCATCCAAATCGATGCCTTCAAAGATGACCTGGTCTCCCTCGACCCGGTATGTGCCTTCCTCCTTCAATCCAAACATATTCGATTCAACAGTGTTGTCTCCTTTGAGAGACAGCGTCCAGAGCGAGAACATGCTGACCGTCCCATCACGAACTTCCTCGAATTCGGGATCCTCTCGCGAACCCGGAATCTCGGCAGCCAAGCGCTCAAAGTCAGCCCTCAAGTGCTCGGAATCGACCTTGTACTCGCCCACTACCGGGTTCTTGCTGCAGCCAGCAACGATCAGAAGAAGCATCAGTGCGCTCGCCGCATATAGACTCTTCATAGTCCGGCCAGTCTAGCGCAAAGATGGGTTGCCGCTTTCCGGGCAGCCCATAAAAGCAAAGCCCGCCCCGGCAGATTGCCGGGGCGGGCTTATTGTGATGGCAATACTGCCGTCAGCTTTTCTTCTTCTTGAACTGAATCTCAAAGTTCTCGCCGTCGGGGCCAGGATTGCTCGCAGACAGCGTGCCCTTCATCCCGTTGTAGGTCATTTCACCAAACCCGCCCGTGGCGGTTGCGCCGGACATGCTCAACTTGACTTTGTTGCCCTCAACGGTATAGGTGCCCGTCGTAGGCGCGCCCATTGCCGTGACGGTCGCGGTGCCATCTTCCTTCAGCTCAATCTCCATGCTGCCGATCATGCTTTCTGCAAAGGAACGACCCAAGGCGATGCCTGCCCGCTCCGTTTCGCTTTTGGCAGCAGCCTCCTTTTCATCCATCTGCTTGTTGAAGTGGTCCTTGTCCAGTTCATAGGTGCCAACCGGCGACCCGCCACTGCAGCCTGCGACAAAGCCCGCAGCCAAAACCATTCCCACGATAAGTAATCTCTTCATTTACTCCTCTCTCCTAAATTACCGAAAACTTGCCCGCCTGGATTCAATTCGGGCTCTTGACAAGCCGAAGCTGCTTGCTGTCCTCACCACGCAGCGTGAGTGAACCCGCCTCTGGATTGTAGTCGTACAGGGCGTCTTCCAACTGCATATTGAACTCGGCCAGCTCCTTGTTCTTCTCTTCATCCGGATGCATGGTGAGCACGCCGTCGGCATAGGAATACTTTCCCTTCTGCGTCTCCTGGCCCTCACTGACCATTCGCCAGGTGCCGTCATCCCCGATTTCGTAGCTGACCTGACGCCGAAGCTCGGCGTCATCCTCCTGCATCTGAATGGCATCGGCCCAGCCCTGCTTGTCTTCAGCCGGGGCCTCTTCCATGTTCTTCTCGTATTCAGCGATGGTGGCCTCGATGGCAGAAACATCCACGCGGTAGGTCCCGACCAGTCCATCAGGGAGCGCAGGCGACTTTTCTTCAGCGGGGGGCGGGGTGGGGCTGCAGGCAGCAAACAGGATTGCCGCACCGGTCAGAAGGAGGCTAAGCGTCGTCTTCATCTCCGCTCTCGTGCCGCCTATTATGCTGCAGAACCAAAAGAAAGCGGTCCCCGGCTTTTGCCTGGCCGGAGACCGCTTGTTTCAGCCGATGAGGCCGCCCTAGATCTTCTTGAACTTCGGCATCGGACCGGCCGGACCGTCGGAGGCCAGCGCCAGGGTCTTCTGAGCCGGGTCGTAAACCATCACCTGGGGCTGCTGTTTGTCGACTTCGACGGGGGAATTGGTCATCTTGCCGGTGTCGGTGGCGGTCAGGGTCAGCTTGTTGCCATCGGCGGTGTAGGTGCCGGACATCTCGCCCATTTCGCCCATATCCAGGGTCCACGTCTTGTCGGCGCGCAGCTCCATCGACATGTTGGAAAGGAAGCTCTCCATCATCGTCTTCTGCATCTGGATCATCTGCAGCTGCTGCTTGGCTTTCTCATCACCGCCATCGGCCTTCTTCTTGGCATCGGCCAGGGCCTTGTCTACGGCGGCGATCTCCTTGGAGGCATCCACCTTGTACTTGCCGACATAGGCGGCGGCGTTGGCGGGCTTGGGCGCCGGCTTTTCCGGCTTGGCCGGAGCTGAGTTCTTATCGGTCGGCTTCGCCGCGTTGGTGTCGGTCTTGGCGGGAGCCTTGTCGGTCTCGGTGGGCTTGGGAGCCTGTGCAGGCTCGGTCTCGCCCGGCTTGGCCTGCTCTTCTGCGTCCTTCGGCTCGATGGTTACATCGACATTCTGCTCCGGCACATCGTCGGTCAGGGCGATGGTCTTCTCGGAGTCGGTCTGGGCCGGCTTGGAGGTGGAGGCGGAAGCGGATTCGGGGCTGGAACAGCCCGCAAGTGCGACGGCAAAGGCGGCGGCGATCAAATAGAACTTCATCGAGCGGCTCCCTGCTCTTCACCGAGCAGTATTCCAAAACAAACGAAAACCGGAGCGTCAGCGTTGCAGGGCAGGCTGTGTCCGGTCATTTAGGCCCGTGGCGGGGCGGACGGCAAGGGCCGAAGGCTTGACTGCCTTCGGCCCTCTCAGGTTACGAGACCTTCTTCAGCTTCGGATCGTTCGGGCCCTGGTCCTCGGCGGCCAGAGTCTGATCTGCGGGATCGTAGATGAAGACCTGAACCTCCGGCTCTTCGCCTTCCTTCGGAGCGGAAGACTTCATTTCGCCGGTGAATTCCTTGGCGGTCATGGTGATCTTGTTGCCGTCGGTGGTGTAGGTGCCGGAGACGCTGCCCATTTCGCCCATGGTCATCATGAAGGTCTTGTCGTCCTTCACTTCCACGGACATATCGGCCAGCATCTGCTCCATCATCTGCTTCTGCATTTCAAGCATGGCCAGTTCGCTCTTGGCGGCTTCGTCGCCGCCGTCGGCCTTCTTCTTGGCCTCGGCGATCTTGCCGTCAAGCTCGGCGGCTTCCTTGGTGATGTCGACCTTGTAGGTGCCGACCACAGAACCATCAGCCGGAGTCTCCTTCGGAGCATCCGTATTGGCTTCGACGTTGCCGGTGCCGCCCTCTCCGGTCTTCTCGGCCGTCGCAGAACCATTACATCCAAAGGCAAAAATGGCCGCGGCCAGCGGGGCCAAAATCCATAGCTTTTTCATATGCTTGTCTCCAGGCCGCCCACCGGAGGCAAACGACGCTGTTCGCTTATTATGGTCTTTCTCGCAGGATGCGTTATCAAAACTTGATCTCGGGCCTATTCCGCAGGCTGGCTACAGCGGCATAGGAATAACATGCTGGAGAGGCCATGAACCGCCACACCGACACCATCGCCGCCTGCATCACGGGGCTCAATCGGGCTGCTATTGCGGTCATCCGAGTCTCTGGACCCCAGGCGTGGCGGGTGGCGCAGGCGGTCTTCCCCTCCTGGCCCGAGAAGCCGAACTCCCACCGCGCGCTCTATGGCGAGTTCGCGCACGGCGACGACGGCCTGGCCCTTCCTTTTGCCGAAGGCCGCAGCTACACGGGTGAAGAGTCGGTGGAGTTCTCGATCCACGGCTCCCCGGCCTCGGTGCAGGCGCTGCTTGAGCTTTGCCTGTCCGCCGGAGCCCGCATGGCCGGACCTGGTGAATTCACCCAGCGCGCCTTCCTGAATGGGCGGCTCGATCTCACGCAGGCGGAAGGCGTCCGCGACACGATCGAATCGCAGACCCAGACCCAGCTCCGCCAGGCCGAGCGGCTGCGGCAGGGCGAGCTGATGCGGGAAGTCGGCGCTATCCGCGAACGGCTGATCTCTGTCCTCACCGCCATCGAAGCCAGCACCGACTTCAGCGAAGAGGTGGGCGAGTTGGATGAGGCCTTGGCACTCTCTCGTCTGGACGAAGCTGATGCCGCAATTGATCGCCTCTTGGCCGGAGCCGCCGCGAGTCAGATTCTCCGCCAGGGACTCCAGATCGCCCTGGTCGGCCAGCCCAATGCGGGCAAGTCTTCCCTGCTCAATCGCCTGATGGGTTCCGACCGGGCCATCGTCACCGCCATCCCCGGCACCACGCGAGACACGCTCAGCGAGACGGTTGATCTCGGCGGCATCCCCTGCGTCATTACCGATACGGCCGGGCTGCGCGATACCGAGGATGAGATTGAGCGGATGGGGGTCGAGCGCTCGTGGGCCTCGGTCCGCTCGGCGGACTGGATTTGGCTGATCTATGACGCCCAAGCTGGGTGGACGAAGGCCGATGAGGCTTTTCTGGCCCAGCTTCCCGCCGAACCTCTCATCCTGGCCAACAAGAGCGACCTAGCTGAGCCGGAACGCGGGCTTCCCCTCTCTGCCCTAACGGGGCATGGAATCAACTCTCTTATAGAAGAGGTCAAGAGTCAGGCTCCCGAACTCAGCGACTCGCCCGCCATCAACCAGCGGCATACCGCTCACCTCCGCCAGGCCAAGGAGTGCATCGCCGAGGCCCGACAGGCCATCGAATCTCCTGTCCCCAACGATCTGGCGGTGGTCGGCCTGCAATCGGGAGTAAGGGTCCTGGGAGAAATCACCGGTGAGACCGCTCCACCGGACCTAATCGAGCAGATCTTCCACGATTTCTGTATAGGTAAGTAGAGGGACTTTCCGCGCAATCGGAATCCTCGACCAGCGAGAGTGCATTAATATCTATAGACGCAGTTTTCTTTAGTCTAGGACACTCACATGCGATTCGATAAGCTGACACTGAGATCACAGGATGCGATCCAAGAGGCGCAGAGCATTGCCGCCGAGCACCAGCATCAGACCATAGAGCCTGAACACATGCTGGCCGCGCTCGTGCGGAAAGAGGAGGGGGTGCCCCGCGCCCTGCTCCTCAAGATCGGCGCCCAACCGAACGTCATCCAGAGCGAACTTGATGCCGAGTTGGGCCGCATGCCGAAAGTCAGCGGCGCCGCATCATACGGCACGCAGTTCGGCAGCCGGCTCACCTCAGCCATGAACATCGCCTTCAAAAAGGCGGAGGAGATGGGCGACAGCTTTGTCTCCACCGAACACATCCTGCTCGGCCTCGCCCAGGATTCCGGCTCCGCCGGACGAATCCTCAAGTCTAACGGCATAACCGAAGAGGCCTTGACCGCTTCGATTGACGATATCCGGGGCGGCAAGAAGGTGGATTCGGCCAATGCCGAGGAGAGCTACCAGGCTCTCGAAAAGTACGGCGTTGACCTAACCGCCTATGCCCGGCAAGGCAAGCTCGACCCGGTCATCGGCCGCGATGAAGAGATTCGCCGCGCCATCCAGGTTCTCAGCCGCCGCACCAAGAACAACCCGGTGCTGATCGGCGAACCTGGCGTTGGTAAGACGGCCGTTGTCGAGGGCCTCGCCCAGCGCATCATCGCGGGCGACGTGCCGGAGGGTCTGCGCAGCAAGTCGGTGGTCTCGCTCGATATGGGCGCGCTGGTGGCGGGCGCGAAGTTCCGCGGCGAGTTCGAGGAGCGGCTCAAGTCGGTTCTTGAGGAGATCAAGCGGGCCAATGGCCAGATCATCCTCTTCATCGACGAGTTGCACACCGTTGTCGGGGCCGGCAAAGCCGAAGGCTCGCTCGATGCGGCCAACATGCTGAAGCCGATGCTCGCCCGCGGAGAGCTGCGGCTGATCGGCGCGACCACGCTCAACGAATACCGCCTCTATATAGAGAAGGACAAGGCGCTTGAGCGTCGGTTCCAGACCGTGCTGGTTGATGAGCCGACGGTCGAGGAGACAATCTCCATCCTGCGCGGGATCAAGGAGCGGTACGAGATTCATCACGGCGTGAAGATCTCCGACACCGCCATCGTCTCGGCGGCGACGCTGAGCAACCGCTACATCACCGACCGATTCCTCCCAGACAAGGCGATCGACCTGGTCGATGAAGCCGCCAGCCGCCTGCGCATCGAGATCGACTCGCTGCCGCAGGAGCTGGATACCGTCGAGCGCCAGATTCGCCAGCTCGAGATCGACCGCGAGGCCCTGAAGAAAGAGACCGACGAGGCGAGCAAGGAGCGCCTCGCCACCGCTGAGGAGAAGCTTGAAGAGCTGAGCCAGTCCGCAAAAGAGATGCGGGCCAAATACGAGAGCGAAAAAGCCGTCATCGAAAAGGTTCGCACCATCAAGCAGCAGCTCGAAGAGCAGCGCACCGAACTCCAGCAGGCCGAACGCGACCTCGACTGGACCAAAGCGGCGGAGATTCAGCACGGCAAGATTCCCGCGCTGGAAGGCGAACTCGACAAAGCCAGCCAGAACCTGGAAAGCGCCCAGGGCGAAGGCCACCTGCTCAAGGAGCTGGTGGACAGCGAGGACATCGCCGAGGTCGTGAGCAAGTGGACTGGCGTGCCGGTCTCCAAGCTGATGACCGGTGAGATGGACAAGCTGATCCACATGGAGGACCGCCTACGCGAGCGTGTGGTCGGCCAGGACGAGGCTCTGCAGCTCGTCAGTGACGCGATCCGGCGCAGCCGCTCCGGCATCGCCGATCCGAACCGCCCCATCGGCTCATTCCTCTTCCTCGGCCCCACGGGCGTCGGCAAGACGGAGACCGCCAAGGCGCTCGCAGAGCTGATGTTCGACGATGAAAAGGCTCTCGTCCGCATCGACATGAGCGAGTACGGCGAGCGGCATTCGGTGTCGCGCCTGATCGGCGCGCCCCCGGGCTATGTCGGCTACGAAGAGGGCGGTCAGCTCACCGAAGTCGTGCGGCGGCGACCCTACTCGGTCATCCTGCTCGACGAAGTCGAGAAGGCGCACCCCGAGGTCTTCAACGTGCTGCTGCAGCTTCTGGACGACGGACGCCTGACCGATGGCCAGGGTCGGACGGTGGACTTCAAGAACACCGTGGTGATCCTGACCAGCAACATCGGCTCGCACCACTACGGCGACGGAATGCTCGTGGAGGGCCAGTTCGATGAGATCAAGCAACGGGTGATCGATGAGCTCCAGCATCACTTCCGGCCTGAGTTCATCAACAGACTCGACGACATCATCGTCTTCCGCCCGCTCGGAGCGGCGGAGATCAAGAGCATCGTGGCGATCCAGGTGAAGGAGCTGGAGGACCGGCTGGCCGAGCGGCGGATCAGCCTGCATCTCACCGATGCCGCCATGAATCAGATCGCGGCGGTCGGCTACGACCCGGTCTATGGCGCCAGGCCGCTGAAGCGCGCGGTGCAGAAGGAGATTCTGAACCCGCTGGCCAAGCTGATCCTTCAGGGCGAAGTCCGCGACGGCGACTCGGTGGATGCCGATTGGAGCGAGGCTTCCGGCTTCACCTTCCAGCCCGGCGACCGCGAAGCGACCACGGCCTAATCGACCCGCGCTGGTCCGCAGTATCTTTCGATCTGTGGACCAGCGCCTTTTTGTGTACGGCACCCTTCGCAAGCCTTCGGTTCAGCTTCAGGTGATCGGCCGCGAAACGCCCGGCACGCCGGATACGTTGATCGGCTGGACGCTGGATGCCGTCGAGATCGTAAATCCCGACGTGCTCCGCATCAGCGAACAGGCCGTCCACTTCATCGCCCGCCGCACGCAGCTTCCAGAGGATTCGATCGACGGGGAGATTCTGATGGTATCGCAAGAAGAGTTGGAGCGGATCGATCCCTACGAGGCGGACAACTACGTCCGGTCTTCCGTAGTCTTGGCCAGCGGCGCAACTGCGTGGTTCTACTGCCGCCCAGAAGATTCGATCATCGAAGCTTAAACAGACACTTACGCCAAGATTTAGCCTAAAATAGCGGCGAAATGAACTGCCGCGCTTTTTGCTCGCTTTTGCTTGTCGGCGCTGTAAGCGCTGCGCTTGTTGGCTGCGCTCGCAAGACGGTCGTCACTCCGGGAGGAACAGTCTCCCAAAGCGGCGACACCACCACAGTCAAGGACTACGCCGGAAACGAGGTGAAGACCAAGGCCGATGACGGCACTTATGAAGCGACCTACAAGGGAGCAGACGGCTCTTCGGCCACCTACAAGATGGAGGAAGACGGCGACTTCAGCCAGACCGGCCTCAAGCCATACCCCAACACTTTCAAGGTCGAAGGCAAAACCAACTTGACCAACATGGACACAGCGCAGGGCAGCATCATCACGGCAATCGCCTACACCAAAGACCCCGCCGACAAGCCCGCCGACCACTTCCGCGGTCAGCTTGACAAGGTCGACTCAGAAACGAAGTCCGGCGATATGTTCATGATGTCCGGTGAGAAGGACGGCAACAAGATCACCATCATGATCACAAAGGCGGATGAAGGCACCCAAATCACCATCACTCGAATCGAAGAAAAGAAGTGAGACCGGGCCCTCATCGGAGAGGGGTGCATAATCCCTTTCCGATGAGACTGCCCCTCTGCATCGGCCTCATTCTTGCCGGCAGTTCCCTGCTGGCGACTGAAGGATCGGTCACCGAAGAATTCACCGCCACCGCCCAGCCGGAGACCGAGCGACGCTGGACCGGCTCCGCCGCGCTGAACCTCAGCGCCATCCAGAGCACCCGCGACTCCCAGTTCCTGTCCCTCTCCATCAACGCTGTCAACAAGGGCGAGAAGGACAAGATTTCCGCCAAGGCGTTCTACTCCTTCGCCCGCCAGAGCCCCCTGGGAGGCGGCGACCTCGAGACCACCGAAGACCGCTACTCGCTGGAAGGGCAATACGATTACACGATCCGCGACCAGACCTTCTGGTTTGCCGCCGCCCGCTTCGATCACGACGCGGTGAACGACCTCGACCTCCGCACAATCGTCACCGGCGGCCTCGGCTACATGATCATCGACCGTGAAGATACGGCCTGGCAGGTCACGGGCGGCATCTCGTACCGCAATGAGCAGTACGACGGCGAGCCCGAGAGCAGCGAAGTCGGCCTTTCAGTCGGCTCCAACTACCAGCGGCTTCTGAGCCGAAACCTCAACCTGACGCATGATCTGCGGTTCATTCCGGCCTTCTCCGACTTTGGCGACTACTTCCTGGTCTCCGACCTCGGACTGGTGACTTCGCTCTCCGAGCGGTTTTCCGCCGAGTTTCGATTCATCTTCGACTACGACTCCACCCCCGCCACCGGCGCGCAGAAGGACAACTACAAGTACTTCTTGGGCCTCGGCTATAAGTTCTAGCCTCCGGCAGGCGACCAAAGGAACCGGGTCGTGCCCCAGGCAGTAAACTTGAGGCATGACCCGACGGATTCTTCTGGCCGGGGTCGTGGCGGCGGCTTTTGCCGCCCCGGCACTCGGCCAGCCTCTTCCTGAACCCTCCAATGGCCTGACCCTGGGCCGGCTGATGAGCTACCCGGTCATCAACGGACGCTCGCCCAACGCGCCGACCATGTCGCCCGATGGCACCATGATCAGCTTCGGCTGGAACAAGACCGGCGAGCGGATGCTGGACTTGTGGGTGATGGACTATCCCAGCGGGGAGACGCGCCAGATCGTCAAGGCGGTGGACATCCCCAAGTTCCCGCGCCAAGACGACACCCGGACGGAGCTGGAGAAGACCGAAGAGGAGCTTTACGACGGCGGCATCAGCGGGGCGACCTGGTCGCCCGACAGCAACGAGCTGCTCTTCTCCTATCGAGGCCGCATCTGGCGGGTCAAGCCGGCCGGGGGTGCTCCGGTCGCGCTGGTGGATGCTCAGATGGGCATGTACGCAGCCGCGTATTCGCCCGACGGCCACTATATCGCCTACCAGCAGGGCTCGAACGTCTATCGCCTCGACCGCCGCACCGGAGCGATCAAGCAGCTCACCTTCGTCTCCCAGCCGCGCACGGCGGTGGATGGACTGCTCTGGTCCCCCGACTCGAAGCGCATCGCCGTCTCCTGGTCCGACAGCAGCCGCCTCGGATCGCATCAGATGATGGACTTTTCGAAGGATCGCGCGGAAGTCGTGAATATCCAGCGCATGTGGCAGGGCGATCTCAGCCAGAACATGCAGATCGGCTTCATCAACGCCGAGGGCGGAGTGATCAAGTTTGCGGAGGGCATTCCCCGCTATGTGTGGATGACCTCTTGGGATTGGAGCCCCGACTCCTCCCGCCTGGCCATCGATTGGACCAGCGACGACTTTCAGGAATCGACCATCACGGTCCTGAACCCCGATTCGCCCTACGCGCTGACCGCCTACCACGAGACCGCGCCCAGCAACTACATTCCCGACTTCCGGCAGCTGTTCTGGAAGCGCGACGGCAGCGCGATCTGCTTCACCACCGACATCATCAACGGTCGCTGGGCCAACCGCAGCCTCATGCAGGTGAGCCCGTACGGGGGTCCGGTCACCGCGGTCTATGCAAAGGACCACGATATCGCCGCCGCCGGCCGGCCGAAGGAGAGCGACCGCATCATCCTGGTCACCCAGAAGCGGAGCCCCCTCAAGGCCGAGATCACAATTCTTGAACCGAACGGCGATACCACGACCCACGTTCCGCTGGAAGACGGCATGGCCACACCGACGCAGTTCGACGACATGGCCCTTCCCCTCTACAGCGACAGCGGCAAGGAGATCGCCACGATCGCTTCAAGCCGAACCAAGCCGCGCGAACTGTGGCGCGTCGAACCCGGCCGCATGGCCAAGCTGACCAACAGCACCCTGCCGGAATTCGAGAAGGTCCAGTGGGCGAATTACGAAGAGGTCAGCTTCCCCGGCCCCGACGGCAAAATGATCCACGGCGTCCTGATCACCAAGCCCGGCCTCGACCGGAGCAAGAAGCATCCCGCCTTCATCAGCTCGATGTACGCCAACAGCGGCAAGATGAGCTGGAACGGCTACTTCGAGAACTACGCGGCGATGGAGTTGGATATGGTGGTTCTTCAGGTCGACTTCCGCGCCAGCTGGGGCTACGGCGGCGAGTTCAACAGCGGCTACTTCGAAAAGATGGGCATCATCGACTCCGATGAGGCGGTCAAGGCGAAGGAGTATCTGGTCTCGACCGGCTATGTGAATCCGGACCGCTGCGGAGTGTGGGGCTGGAGCTATGGCGGCTACCTCACCTGCATGATCATGCTCACCGAGCCCGGCGTCTTCGATACCGGCGTCGCGGTGGCCAGCGTCACCGACTGGCAGAGCTACAACGAGTGGTACACCCGCCGGCGCCTGGGCCAGTACTCCGAGAACAAGGAGATCTACGAAGCCACCAGCCCGATCTACCACGCCGACGGCTTGGATGACGAAGCCAACCTGCTGCTGATCCACGGCATGCTGGACGACAACGTGCTGTATCAGGACACGGTCCGGCTGGAAGAGCGGATGATCGAGAACGGCAAGTTCTTCGACTCATTCGAGTACCCCCGCGGCGACCATGGCATGTGGCGGGTCCACGAGCGACCGCACGTCTTTGAGACGATCATGCGGTACCTCTACCACAAGCTCAACCGCCCCTGATACGGGCTCAGTCATGAATCCAATTCGGGTGGAGGCATTCAATGGCCTCCACCCGAATTTCTTTTAGAAAGATGGCACCTTCTATCTTTACTTAACTGTCAAGAATCTTCTTCTCGCCATACGCCCCAGTTCAAATCTGCACCATTTCTTCAACATTTACTTTCCTGGCCACTCTGAAATACTCTTAAGGCGCACGAGATCCCAGGCCGGGTCTCTCGCTCCGGCCAAGGAGCTGTGGCTTGTCCTATGGACGCAGAAATATTAGCCAGAATCCAATTCGGCCTAACCATCGCCTTTCACTACATCTTTCCGCCCATGAGCATCGGGCTCGGCATGATCCTCGTGATCATGGAGGGCCTCTATCTCAAGACCGGCAAAGAGCTTTATCACCGGATGACCCACTTCTGGGTGATGATTTTCGCGATCATCTTCGGAGTCGGTGTCGCCACCGGCATCGTGATGGAGTTTCAGTTCGGCACAAACTGGTCTGGCTACAGCCGGTTTGTGGGCGACATCTTTGGCAGCGCCCTTGCCGCCGAGGGCATCTTCGCATTCTTCCTGGAGTCCGGCTTCCTGGGCATCCTCGTCTTCGGCTGGAACAAGGTTTCCAAGCGGATGCACTTCTTCGCCACGCTCATGGTGTGGCTCGGCTCATGTTTCAGCGCGATCTGGATCATCGTCGCCAACTCCTGGCAGCAGACGCCCAGCGCATACAACATCGTCGAGACAGAGCTCGGCCCCCGCGCTCAGATCACTGGGTTTGGGGAGATGGTCTTCAACCCAAGCACCATCGACCGCCTGACCCACACGGTGCTCGGCGCCTTCCAGACCGGCGCGATGTTGGTCGCCAGTGTCAGCGCGTACTACCTCATCAAGAATCGGCACCTTGACTTCAGCAAGGCTTCGATGAAGATTGCGGTCTGCATCGGGTTCGTGATGTCGATTCTGCAGCTCATCAGCGGCCACATCAGCGCGGACCATGTGGCGGTCAATCAGCCGACCAAGTTCGCCGCCTACGAGGGTCACATCGATTCGGCTGAGCCGATCGACCTCACCCTCCTCGGCTGGTACGACGCAGAATCCAAGACCGTCAAGGGCATCAAGATCCCGGGCCTGGCCAGCAATCTCCTTGGCCCGGAAAAGGAAGCGCAGTTCCGGGAGCGTCTCGAAGAGATGCGCGCTGTCTCCGAAGCCAAGGAGGCTCCGGTGTACCCGCCGATTCAGCCGGTCTTTCAGACCTTCCATCTGATGGTGGCGATCGGCATCTTCCTGATCCTTCTCAACACCACAGCGGTCATTCTGCTGAGGGGCGGCAAGCTCTTCGAGACCCGCTGGCTGCTGCGCCTGTTCGTCCCGGCGATCCTCCTGCCGCACATGGCCAACATGCTCGGCTGGACCGCCGCGGAGATGGGCCGCATGCCCTGGACGGTGTACGGGCTGCAGACTGTGAGCGAAGGCGTCTCTCCCAACGTCAAGGCGGGCGAGATCATGGCCTCGATGGTCATGTTCGGCATCATGTATCTGCTGCTCGGGGCGCTCTTCATCTATCTCATAGACCGCAAGATCAAGCGCGGTCCTGAAACAGAAGAGACGATCATCGAAGAGACCGTCATCGAAGCCCCGGTTCCGGGCAAGGAGATCCGATGAACGCAGAAACGCTTCCGATCATCTGGTTTATCCTGGTGGGCGTCCTGCTCACGGGCTACACCATTCTCGACGGATTCGATCTGGGCGCAGGCGCCCTGCATCTCTTCGCCAAGAAGGACGTGGATCGCCGCATCATCCTCAACGCCATCGGCCCGGTTTGGGATGGCAACGAGGTGTGGCTGCTCACGGGCGGAGGCGCGCTCTTCGCGGCCTTCCCCGATGTCTACGCAACGGTCTTCTCCGGCTTCTACCTGGCGTTCATGCTGGTGCTGCTCTGCCTCATATGCCGCGCGGTCTCGATCGAGTTCCGCAGCAAGGAAGAGTCGCCCAAGTGGCGGAAGCTCTGGGATGTGGTCTTCTCGGTCAGCTCCATCCTTCTGCCGATCCTGATGGGCGTCGCCCTCGGCAACATCGTCATGGGCATCCCGCTGGATGCACAGCGCGAGTACACGGGCGGGTTCCTCTTCCTCCTCTCGCGTCCCTATCCACTGGTGCTGGGCGTCACGACGCTGGCGCTCTTCATGATGCACGGCTCGATCTATCTGGCCATGAAGACGGAGGGCGAGTTCCAGCAGCAGGTGCGGAGCTGGATGAAGGGATCAATGATCTTCTACTTCGTGATGATCGCGATTCTGACGATCGCCACCTTCATCTTCGCGCCGGACATGGCCAGCAAGATTCAGCAGCAGCCCTGGCTGTTCCTGCTTCCCCTCGCCAACGTGCTCCTGCTGGCGAACGTGCCGCGAGAGATTCACCACGGACGAACGTTCCTGGCGTTCCTCAGTTCCTGCGGCTCCATTGCGCTGCTGCTGGCGCTCTTCGGCATCGGCATCTATCCCAATCTGGTTCCGGCCTTGGGGCCGCAGGGGGGATACAGCGCCGAGTTGAGCCTCACGGTCTGGAACACCGCCTCATCCGTCAAATCCCAGACCATCATGCTGTGGATCGCCATTCTGGGCGTCCCGTTTGTGCTGGCCTACACTGCGGGCATCTACTGGGTGTTTCGCGGCAAGGTCGATCAGGCTCACCTCCACTACTAGGCCGCCGACCGGGTTCCGCTCTCGCATCGGGAGCGGAACCCGGTGGTAGCATCAAGCAATGAAAAGGGCGGCGTTCTTGTTGGCCTTGACTTCCCTGGCTCTGCTGGGAGCTTGTGATCCGACCTCCAAGGCCGAGCAGAAGACCGAAGCCAACCCCAAGACCGCCCAACCCTCCGCGCCGGAAGAATTGAACGGGGAGAAAACCCGCAATGAGCACGGCATTCTTCTCAACACGCGCTATTCGACCGGCAACAGCTCAGGCACCGAAATCCGATACGTCTTCTCCGGCGACACCGTGACGGTCACCCAGAAGCAGGGCGAAGTGGCAGGCCAGCGGGTAGAGATATTCAAGGATGACAAGGGCTACTTCGGCGCGGCCTTTGTGCGGAGCGAAGACGGCCTGCTCCTCTTCGGCCCCGCGACCGCCTACAACCAGCCCGCAGACGCCTGGCAGCGTCTGGTGGGGCTCGGATTGACCGATGTGGATGGGCAGATCAAGCCGGTTGATGAAGCCGAGCTGGACAAGATCGCGGCCACCGCCCCGGAGGGCGGCTATTGGACCCTGCTCGCCGATGCCCCCGTCACCTACGAAGACGGAAAGCTCACCATCGATTGGGGCCAGTGCACCGAAGGCACCGTCGGCTATGCATGGAGCTGTACGCCCGACCCCGAAACCTGGGAGATTCTCGACGAAGGCTACTCGCTGAAATCCGCCAGCGATCAGACGGTGCTGACGACCAGCAGCGTGTTCTAGCGGCCCTTGAAAAGAGAGCCCAACAGGCCGCGCACCAGCTTTCCGCCCAGGGTCGCTCCCTGACGCCCGAATTGCTTGCCGATCTCCCGACCGACCTGCGTGCCGGCGCTGCGGACCGTGCTTTTCATCGCGGCACTCATGGCAGAATCCGTTCGCCTCTTCGCCGGCTTCTTGGGGGACTGCCGGGTGGCTCCACCCGAACGGCGCGCCGGGCGCTCGCGGGTTGTGACAGGTTCGTACTCATATCCGCGCTGCTCCGGCTCGGCTTCGACCTCCGCCTCGGCCCGCTTGGCCAGAAGCTCATACGCTGATTCCCGGTCCACCTGCTTGTCGTAGATCGCGCCCACTGGACTGGACGACATCACCTTTGCCCGCTCTCCTTCGGCAGCCGGGCCGAGGCGCGACATCGGCGGGCGGATCAGCGTCTTCTGCACGATGCTGGGGATGCCCTTCTTTTCCAGGGTTGAGACAAGCGCCTCTCCCACGCCGAGCTGGGTGATGACCTCTTTGCAGGAGAAGGCCGGGTTGGGCCGGAAGGTGTCGGCGGCGGCATCCACCGCCTTGGTCTCCCGCGGAGTGTAGGCGCGCAGGGCGTGCTGGAATCGGTTGCCGAGCTGACTGAGGATCGACTCGGGAATGTCCAGCGGGTTCTGAGTGACAAAGTAGACACCGACGCCTTTCGACCGGATCAGCCGCACTACCTGCTCCACCTTCTCGACCAGCGCCTTCGGCGCGTCGGAGAAAAGCAGGTGCGCCTCGTCGAAGAAGAAGACCAGCTTCGGCTTGTCCGGGTCGCCGACTTCCGGGAGCTGCTCGAACAGCTCGCTGAGCAGCCACAGCAGGAAGGTGGAGTAAAGCCGCGGATTCTGCATCAGCTTATCTGCCGCCAGAATCGAAACCGCGCCGTGCCCGCCGGTGGTGACGCGCATCAGGTCTTCCAACTGAAGGGCGGGCTCCCCAAAGAACAGCTCCGCGCCCTGCTGCTCCAGCACCAGCAGCTCCCGCTGAATCGCGCCGATACTGGCCGTGGTGACCAGGCCATACTCGGCCTTCACCGCGTCGGCATTCTCGGCCAGGTGGGTGAGCATGGAGCGCAGGTCCTTCAGATCGAGCAGGAGCAACCCTTCATCATCGGCCAGCTTGAAGGCGATGTTCAGCACACCTTCCTGAGCGTCGCTCAAGTCCATCAAGCGTGAGAGGAGCAGCGGTCCCATCTCGGAGATCGTCGTGCGGAGCTGATGGCCCTTCTCGCCGAAGACATCCCAGAAGATGACCGGGAAGCTCTTGTAGGCGTAGTCCGTCAGATCAATGACCGTCGCCCGCTCTTCCAGTTTGGGATTGCTTGAGCCCGCCACGCTTATCCCGCTGAGATCACCCTTCACGTCTGCCATAAACACCGGCACTCCCATCTGTGAGAATTGCTCGGCGAGGATCTGCAGGGTGACCGTCTTTCCGGTTCCCGTCGCCCCGGCGATCAGGCCGTGCCGGTTTGCATAAGCAGGGTTCAGGCTGACCGGCTGGTCAGACTTGCCGACAAACATCGGCGCGGGTGCCTCGGACATAGGTTCAATTTACCCCTGCCCTAGATGCGAAAAAAGCCCTCCCGGGGGAGGGAGGGCGAGCGTGAGAGGAGGTTAATCCTTTCTGATCCAGGGAACGCTTGAGCACAGAAAGCCGTCCTCGCTGGAGCAATGTCATTCTTTCGCAGAGGGGCGGAGCTGGACTTGACTGTTTCGACGAGTCCCTGTCTCTGAGGTTGCGATTTCCAGCCCGGAGATTTGACTGAATTGCTGACTACATGCCTACGCCAGTGTAGTGCTTCATCCCGATCTTAAAGAGCAGGCGGAACAGCAGATACGAGCCTATGATCCAGACGATCTGCATGCCGAGGATCGGCATGATTGCCGGCCCGGTGATGCGGCCGATGAGGATCTCTGTTGGCGCGCCCGCCGTGTAGTAGAAGGGCGTGTAGAAGGCCACCTTCTGCGCCCATTCCGGCAGCAGCGCGACCGGGAAGAGATGCCCTCCCAAGAAGGACATCGGCAGGTAGTACAGCTCAAAGATCGACTGCGCCTCCTGCGTGATGAGGGCGATCATGCCGAAGCCCACCACAAAGATGATGCTGACAAAGTGGCCCAGGAGCACCGAAGCCCACAGCTCCCAACCCAGATAAACGTTGCTCCCCTTCAGCACCGAAGAGTAGAAGATCATGAAGAGCACGAACCAGGGGAGGAACAGCGACGTGCGGAGGCAGCGCCAGGTGAAGTTGCGGATCAGCATGAACCGCAGGTAGCCGATGGGACGCACGATCTGCGTGGAGAACACCCCTTCCCTGATCTCGAAGCTGATGTCCCACATGTAGTGGCTGATGGTGAACTGGCTGATGAGCAGCATCGCCAGGTAGTAGAGGACGAACTCATTGGGCGCGTAGCCCTGAATCGTCTGTCCCTGCCCGGCCGCCAGCCAGACGAGCGGCATGGTCACCGCCGTCACCACATCTGTGAGCACCCAGATGAAGCCCTGGGCGCGATAAGCCAGTCCGTCCTGCAGGTAGACGCGGACGAGGGCTTTGATCTGCCGCCAAAGGCTGACGTGCTCCAGGGTGCCAGTGCTCACGGGTATCCGCTGAATCTTGGCCCGTGGGAGCACGGCCAATCAAGGCCGAACGAAAAACGCCCGGGGCTTTTTCAAGCCTCGGGCGTCATTCACTGGTTTGCTCTGCGCTTACTTATCGCGGAGCGGCAGGCCGAGCAGCTTCAGGAAGCGGCGGCCTTCTTCATCGTTCTGAGCCGTGGTGCAGATAGTAATGTCCATGCCGCGCAGCTTGTCGAACGATTCGTAGTCGATCTCCGGGAAGACCAGCTGCTCCTTCAGGCCGAGCGAATAGTTGCCGCGGCCGTCGAAGCTCTTCGGAGACAGGCCCTGGAAGTCGCGAAGCTTGGGCAGCGCGACGGTGCAGAGCTTGTCGAAGAAGTGATAGGCGCGGTCGCCCCGCAGGGTGACGCGGCAGCCGATCTTCATGCCTTCGCGGATCTTGAAGTTCGAGACGGACTTGCGGGCGGTGGCGGCCACCGGCTTCTGCCCGGTGATCTTCTCCATGTCGCGGATCGCGTTGTCCAGTTCCTTCTCTTCCGAACCGGTGCCCATGTTGACCACGATCTTGGTCAGGCGGGGCGCCTGCATTCGCGAAGAGAACTTGAACTCTTCCATCAGCTTCGGCAGGATGTCGTCCTGGTAAATCTTCTTCAGGCGCGGAGCCGGCATGGTTGCCGTGCCGCCCTTGCTTGCGGTTTCGCCTTTCTTTGCCATGGCTTAGTCCTTCTTCTCCAGGTTCGGCTGGTCGTCGAAGTTCTTGCCGCTCTTCTTGCCGTAGCGCACCGTGGTCTTCTTCTCGCCGTTCTTGGTCTTCTTGGCGACGACCTTTCGACCGACTCGGGTCGGCTCGTTGGTCTCGGGGTCGATGACCATCAGATTGCTGAGGTGGATCGGCACGGGGATGCGCAGGCGGGCCGACTGCTCGCCCTGAAACTTTGCCTTGCGGTGCTTGATGGCGGCGTTCAGCGGCAGGGGAGCATCCGGGTTCTCCGGATTGTCCTGCAACACCATGGCCTTCATCTTGACCGCGGAAATGGCGGCGACAAAGCCGATTTCGCCCTTGTCCTTGCCGGCGATGATCATGACCTTGTCGCCGGTGCGAATCTTCAGCTTGGGAAGCCGTTTTCTATGCTTGATTTCTGCTTTGGTCGGCATGGCTTAAAGCACCTCCGGAGCAAGGGAGACGATCTTCATAAAGTTGCTCTCGCGCAGTTCGCGGGCCACGGGGCCAAAGATGCGGGTGCCGCGCGGCTCTCGGTTTGCGGGGTTGATGACAACGCAGGCGTTGTCGTCAAATCGCAGAGTGGAGCCATCGGCGCGCCGAATCTCCTTCTTCGTCCGAACGATGACCGCCCGGATCACTTCGCCCTTCTTGATGGGCATGTTCGGGGTCGCCACCTTG
The DNA here is from genome assembly GCA_965652385.1 of uncultured Fimbriimonadaceae bacterium. Classification (GTDB taxonomy): domain Bacteria; phylum Armatimonadota; class Fimbriimonadia; order Fimbriimonadales; family Fimbriimonadaceae; genus JBGSIR01. Next base: position 438,217 of record CBFGUV010000001.1, on the reverse strand, counting down.
ACCGAAGCCACGATGACGTCGCCGACGCCTCCATATCGCGGCTGAGATCCCTTGAGAACTCTGATGCACATCACTTCGCGTGCACCCGAGTTGTCGGCGACCTTCAGCCGAGAAAACTGCTGAACCATGTTTCTGCTCCTATGCTCCTTGTCCTTTCGCGCAGAGGGCGCGCTCCGCGGGGGTCCGCCAAGCGCGCCTTGCCGTATTCATGCGGCCGATTGCGGCCGCGAAAAATCACTTGACCTTTTCGATGATGCGGGTGACGCGCCAGCGCTTCTGCTTGCTGATGGGTCGCGTCTCCATGATCTCGACGGTGTCGCCGATGTCGCAGCCAATGATGTCATGGGCCTTGACGCGCTTGGTGCGCAGAACGGTCTTTCCGTACAGCGGGTGCTGCACACGACGGACCAGCGAAACGACGACGGTCTTGTCCATCTTGTTGGAGTGGACCAGCCCGCGTCGGACCTTTCGTGCGCCGCGATCAGTCTGATTCTCGCTCACGATTCGTCACCACCGCGCTTCTTCTCATCGATGATCGTCATAAGACGGGCGATATTGTGTCGCCGAACTTTGATGCTGGACGTGTCGGTCATCTGTCGGAACACCAGGTCGCGTCGGGCGCGGAAGAGCGCTTCGCGCTCCTGGGCCACCATCTGCTCGAGCTCCGGTACAGACTTCTCTCTCAATTCAGCAGGCTTGAGTGCTTTCATTGCTGATTCCTGTCCAGCCTAGAGGCCGGCAATATCCTGAAATTCTTCTCGGGTCACGAAGCGGGTGCGGATCGGCAGCTTGTGCTGCGCGAGGCGCATGGCTTCTTTGGCGACGTCGACCGGCACACCGTTCATCTCGAACATGATGCGGCCCGGCTTGATGACGGCGACCCATCCTTCGACGGCCGCCTTGCCCTTGCCCATTCGCTGCTCAAGCGGCTTCTTGGTGTAGGGCTTGTCCGGGAAGATTCGGATCCAGACCTTTCCACCGCGCTTGATGTGGCGGGTCATGGCGATACGGGCGGACTCGATCTGTCGGCTGGTGATCCAGGCCGGCTCGAGCGCCATCAGGCCGTAGTCGCCAAACTGCACCTTGTTGCCGCGAGTGGAGACTCCGCTCATGCGGCCGCGGTGCTGCTTGCGAAACTTGGTTCGCTTAGGCATCAACATCTTTCTTCACCTCTTCGGCCTTGCTGGCCGTATCTGCCTTGGCTGCCGGGCTGGCCGAGTCGTCGCTGGTTGCGCGGGCTCGGTCGCGGCGCTTGCGGCGCTGTGCGTCGGCGGCATCTTCGGCGGCGTGGAGCGCAGCGAGCTGCTTCTCGGGCAGAACCTCGCCCTTGTAGATCCACACCTTGACGCCAACCGTTCCGTAAATCGTATAGGCGATCGCGTAGCCGTAGTCGATGTCGGCGCGCAGCGTATGCAGCGGCACCTTGCCGATCATCTCATGTTCGGTTCGGGCAATTTCAGAACCGTTCAGTCGGCCGGAGACCATGATCTTCATGCCGCGGCAGTTCATCCGCTCGGCACGGCCCATCGACTGGCGCATGGCGCGGCGGTGAGAGATTCGTCGCTCAAGCTGAACGGCGATGTTCTCGGCCACGAGCTGCGCGTCGAGTTCCGGCTGCCGGACTTCGGCGACATTGACCTGCACCTGTGCGGTGGCGTCTTCCTTGCGGGCCAGGCGGTTCAGTTCTTCGCTGATCGCGTCGATGCCCTTGCCGCCGCGGCCGATGACGGCGCCCGGTCGGCTGGTGAAGATGGTCACCTTGATGCGGTTGGCAGCGCGCTCGATCTCCACGCGTGAGACGAGGCCCTTGCTGATCCGCTTGCGGAGGAGGTTGCGAAGCTTGTGGTCTGCGAGCAGGACGTGTCGGTACTGCCGCTTGGGAGCGATCCAGTGGCTGTCGTGCCCCCGGATGACGCCCAGTCTAAAGCCTACAGGATGGATTTTCTGGCCCATTAGTCTTTCTTATCCTCGCCCTCTTCTTCGCTGGGCGCATCTTCAGTCGCTTCCTCAGCCTTGGCTTCGGCGGCAGTCTCCTCAACAGCGGTTTCTTCCGCGGCCTTGGCTTCCTCTGCAGCTTCGGTGGTCGCCTCTGCTGCGGTGGCTTCTGCCTCCACAGCCTTCACTTCCGCCTCGTCCTGCTTCTTAGCCTTGGCCTTGCTGCCCTTCTTCACCGGCTTTGCCAGGGTGGGGCGGGCCTTCGGCTTGGTGCCGTGCGGCTTGATCGGAGCGACCGGATCGGTCTCCTCCACAACCACGGTGATGTGGCTACTCTTCTTGAAAATTCGATTGGCGCGGCCCATGGCGCGTGCCTGAATGCGCTTGTAGACCGGACCTTCATCCACGAGGATCTTGACGATGCGAAGGTTCTCGCCATTCGCACCCTGATTCTCTGTGGCATTTGCGACGGCGCTCATGATGACCTTTCGCAGAATCCGCGCGCCCTTGCTGGGGTGGAACTGCAGGACATTGGCGGCCTGATGCGCCGAGCGTCCGCGAACTTCATCCGCAATGATGCGGACTTTGCGCGGCTGCACTCTCACAAATTTAGCGACTGCTCTTGCTTCCATTTAACTTGGTGCCTCGACTGAGAGCCCTTGCTCGGAACGGGCGGGGCAAGGCTTCAACTGTACCTAAGCTCCCGCCCACTCCAGAGCAATTGGAACTACCGTATCTTCGTCCCCCGATCCGGCAGTGTTCCATCGTGGCCCCGATACGTTCGTGTCGGGGCAAATTCACCCAGCTTGTGGCCGATCATGTTCTCCGTCACAAAGACGGGAACGTGCTTTCGTCCATCGTGGACCGCCAGCGTGTGGCCGATCATGTCGGGAATGATCGTCGAGCGCCGCGACCAGGTCTTGATGAGCTTCTTGTCGCCCTTGGCATTCATCGCCTCGACCTTTTTAAGCAGGTGCTCGTCGATGAAGTAGCCTTTCTTGATGCTTCTTGCCATGTCTTCTTAACTCCTGCTTACTTGCGCGACTTGCGCCGTCGAACGATGAACCGATCCGTGCGCTTGTTGCTGCGCGTTCGGGTTCCAAGCGACTTGTTGCCCCAGCGGTCGACCGGGCCCTTCTTTCGGCCGACGGGCGACTTCGCCTCACCACCACCATGAGGGTGGTCTCGGGGGCTCATCACGACGCCGCGAGTGTGCGGCTTGCGGCCGAGGCCGCGGTTCTTGCCCGCCTTGCCCAGCTGCTCGTTCTCGTGGTCAGAGTTGCCGACTTCACCGATGGTGGCGCGGCAATCAAGATGGATCATGCGCATTTCGCCCGACGGCAGTCGAAGGGTGGCATAGCTGCCCTCCTTTGCCATGAGCTGTGCGCTGCCGCCGGCGGAGCGGACCATCTGTCCGCCGCGGCCCGGCTGCATTTCAATGTTGTGGACCAGCGTTCCCAGCGGGACCTGCCGCAGGGGCAGACAGTTGCCGGGAAGGATGTCGGCGCCATCGCCGCTCAGCAATCGGTCGCCGACCTTGAGCTTGTTCGGAGCGATGATGTACCGCTTCTCGCCATCCATGTAGTGGAGCAGCGCGATGCGGCAGGAGCGGTTCGGATCGTATTCGATCGCCGCGACCTTCGCCACGATGCCGTCCTTGTCCCGCTTGAAGTCGATCAGTCGGTAGCGGCGCTTGTTGCCTCCGCCCCGGTTCTTCATGGTGACGCGACCGGTGTGGTTGCGTCCGCCCGACTTCGAGCTGGATTTGAGAAGCTTCCTTTCGGGCTTCTTGCCCTTCGTGATGTCCTCGTAGGTCGAGCCGATCATGTGGCGTCGACCAGGCGAGGTTGGCTTATAGCGTCTCGTCGGCATCTTTAGACTCCGTAATCCTCCAGTATCTGGCCGGGAGCGAGGGTGACGATCGCCTTCTTGAAGTCGGGTTTCTTGCCCTTGTTCTTAAAGCCGACCTTCTTCATCTTGCCTCGGACGTGCATGGTCCGGACTCGAGCGACCTTGATCCGCTCCTCCTTTGCCTTCTTGTCGGCGTTGTAGATGTACTCCACCGCCTGCTTGATTTCAATCTTGTTCGCGTTCGGCGCGACGATGAAGGTGTAGCTGCGGCGCAGCTGCTCTTCATCCTGCACATTCGGGTCGCCGTAGCTCATGGCCACCGACTTCTCCGTGATGTGCGGCTTGATGATGATGCTATAGGGGTCTCTCACTTCGTCCAGGCCTCCTCAATCCGGGTCATGGCGTCCTTGGCCACAAGGATCTTGTGCGCCACCAGCAGGTCGCGGGTTGAGAACGGTTCGCCGGTTCCCTCTCGGTTCGGCGCAGTGCGGATCTCGACGCCCGGAATGTTCCGGAAGCTCTTGACCGTCGCATCGTTGTGCTCGGCGATGACCACCAGCACTCGGCGGGTGTCGCCCAGGCCGGCCGTCTTCAGCATGGCTGCCGCTTCCTTGGTCTTCGGCGTGGAGAGCAGAATCTGATCCATCAGGATCACGTCCCCGGCCTCGGCCTTCGCGGCAAACGCGCCGATGATGGCGAGGCGCCGCTCCTTGCGGTTCAGCTTCTTGCTGTAATCGCGCGGCTTGATGGCGTGAGCCATGCCGCCGTGCGCGTAGTGCGGTGCGCGGATGCTTCCCTGTCGGGCGTTGCCGGTCTTCTTCTGTCGATACGGCTTGCGTCCGCCGCCTCGGGCTTCCGCTCGGGTCTTTGCCGAGTGGGTGCCCTGGCGCTTGTTGGCCTGCTCGGCCACCACCGCGCGGTGCAGAACCGTCGTCGGCACATCGGCGCCGACAATGCCTGCGTGAAGCTTGTGCTTGCCCGCTGCCTTGCCCTTGCCGTCAATGATTTCGAGTTCTGCCATGACTATCGGTCACTCCTTTTGATCGTCACCAGGCTGCCGTTGGCGCCCGGGATGCTGCCGCTGATCAGGAGCAGGTTGCGCTCGGCATCGACCTTTACGATCTTGACGCCGAGCTGGCTCACCGTATCGCCGCCCATGCGGCCCGGTCGGCGGCTGCCCTTGAAGACCCTCTGGGGGCCGGTGGCGCCGTTCGAGAGCGGTCGGCGGTGGGTCATGTAGCCGTGCGTCATGTGCTGGCCCTTGAAGCCATAGCGCTTGACGCCGCCCGCAAAACCGCGGCCCTTGCTCGTTCCGGTGACGGTGACGCTCTCGCCTTCAGCGAAAATGTCGGATGCGATCTCCTGGCCGAGCTCGTAGCCGTCGACCGAATCGACGCGGAACTCGCGGAGGTATCGCAGGTTGTTGGCTACGCCTGCCTTCTTGAGGTGGCCGTACTTCGGCCAGGTCAGATTCTTGTCGCTGACCTGCTCGTAGCCAATCTGGACGGCGTTGTAGCCGTCGGTGTCGTCCGATTTGATTTGGGTGACATAGACCGGTCCTGCCTCCACCACGGTGACGGGGACCATCTTGCCCTCGTCGGTGAAGACATGAGTCATGCCTACCTTTTTGCCTAATATGCCTGGCAACACGCTTTTTGCTTCTCCTTGCTTCTTCCGCCGCCCGGACCCTTCTTACGTTGCCCCTCAAAAGCAGAGGGGTCGCCGTTCCGGCTGGCTCTGAAGCTCGTTTTGTTCTTTATTAAACTGTCTTGATCTCGATGTCAACGCCGCTGGGAAGGTCCAGCCGCATGAGGGCATCGATGGTCTTGTTGGTCGGCTCGTGGATGTCGATGAGCCGGTTGTGGAGCCGCAGCTCGAAATGCTCCATCGACTCCTTGTCGATATGGGGGCCACGGATCACGCAGAACTTGCGGATGCGCGTCGGCAGCGGAATCGGACCCGCGATGCGAGCGCCGGTTCGCTTGGCCGTATCCGTGATCTTGCCCGCCGAATTATCGAGGATTCGGTGGTCGTAAGCCCGGAGTCGAATTCTGACTGTTGGATTCATGTCTTCTCTGCGTAGCGGAGGGGAGCTTCCTTTGCGGGAAGCTCCCCTCCTGGTGCTTTACTCGATGATCTTGGAGATCGCGCCGGCGCCGACGGTTCGGCCGCCTTCTCGAATCGCGAATTTGGAGCCGTGCTCCATGGCGATCGGGGCGATCAGTTCGACGGTCATGGTCGTGTTCTCGCCGGGCATGACCATCTGAACGCCCTCGGGCAGGTTCAGGGTACCGGTCACGTCCGTGGTGCGGAAGAAGAACTGCGGCCGATAACCCGTGGTGAACGGGGTGTGGCGTCCGCCCTCATCCTTGGAGAGGACGTAGACCTCGGCTTCGAACTTCGTGTGCGGGGTGATGGAGCCCGGCTTGCAGATGACCTGGCCGCGCTCGATCGAATCTCGGTCGACGCCGCGGAGCAGGAGGCCGACGTTATCGCCCGCCTGTGCGGAGTCCAGAAGCTTGCGGAACATTTCGATTCCGGTGCAGACCGTCTTGCGGGTGTCCTTGATGCCGACGACTTCAACTTCGTCGTTGACCTTCAGGGTGCCTCGCTCGACACGGCCGGTGGCGACGGTGCCGCGACCGGTGATCGTGAAGACGTCCTCAACTGCGCAGAGGAACGGCTTGTCGACGTCGCGCTCCGGAGTCGGAATGAAGCTGTCAACCGCTTCCATCAGGTCCATGATCGGCTTGACGGTCGGGTCGTCGAAGTTCACCGAGCCGGCCTCGACCTGGTCGAGGGCCTTGCGGGCGGAGCCGCGGATGATCGGCGTATTGTCGCCGTCGAATCCGTAGCCGCTCAGCAGTTCGCGAACCTCCATCTCGACGAGGTCAAGAAGCTCCTCGTCGTCGACCTGGTCAACCTTGTTGATGAAGACGACGATGTAGGGGACGCCGACCTGGCGGGCGAGCAGGATGTGCTCGCGGGTCTGCTGCATCGGTCCGTCCGTGCCAGCAACCACGAGGATCGCGCCATCCATCTGTGCCGCGCCGGTGATCATGTTCTTGATGAAGTCGGCGTGGCCGGGACAGTCAACGTGGGCGTAGTGCCGGTTGTCCGTCTCGTACTCCTGGTGCGAAATGTTGATCGTGATGCCTCGCGCCTTCTCTTCAGGGGCGGAGTCAATCTCGTCATACTTCGCAGCCTTGGCAAATCCCTTCTCCTGCAGGATGCCTGTGATGGCAGCCGTTAGAGTGGTCTTGCCATGGTCAACGTGTCCGATAGTGCCAATGTTAACGTGTGGCTTTTTTCTCTCGAATTTCTCTCGTGCCATGTGAACGATATCCTTCCAGTCTTAGCTGCTGCCGCCGTCGCCCTTCGAAACAATGTCCTGCGCGATATTGGCTGGAACTTCCTCATAGTGGGACGGGGTGACATTGGGTGTCGCCCGACCCTGCGTGAGGGAGCGCAACGTCGTAACATACCCGAACATTTCGGCAAGCGGAACGTGGCTGTTGACAATAGTCACACCACCGGGACCAGAGTCCATGCTCTCGATCCGGCCGCGCCGGCTGTTCAGGTCGCCCACCACGTCGCCCACGTTGCCTTCCGGCGTCGTGACTTCGACGTGCATGATGGGCTCCTTCAAAACAGGCTTCGCCTTTTTCATGGCTTCTCGGAAGCCAATCAGACCAGCCTGCTTGAATGCGTTTTCGTTGGAGTCGACCTCGTGGTAGGAGCCGTGCACCACCGCAACCTTCACATCGACGACCGGGTAGCCGGCCAGGATGCCTGCATTCAGGCCCTCGCGGACTCCCTTCTCGATGGCGGGGATGTACTCCTTCGGCACGACGCCGCCGACGATCTTGTTCTCGAACACGAAACCCTTTCCGGCTTCCAGCGGCTCGACCTCGAGCACGCAGTGTCCGTACTGTCCAGAACCACCCGTCTGCCGGACGAACTTGCCATCGGCCTTGGCGGGGGTGCTGATCGTCTCTCGGTAGGCGACCTGGGGCTTGCCCTGGTTCGCCTGAACTCCAAACTCTCGGTTGAGTCGGTCGACGATGATCTCCAGGTGAAGCTCACCCATGCCGGAGATGATCGTCTGTCCGCTCTCGGGGTCGGTCATGACCCGGAAAGTCGGATCTTCTTCGGCCAGCTTAAGCAGGCTCGTGCCCAGCTTCTCCTGATCGGCTCGGCTCTTGGGCTCGATGGCGATCTGGATGACCGGCTCGGGAAACTTGATGCTCTCAAGCACGCACGGCTTGTCGCCGTCGCAGAGGGTCATGCCCGTCTTGACATCGGAGACGCCGATGACGCCCACGATCTCTCCGGCATGCACCTCGTCCAGGTCCTTGCGGTCGTTGGCGTGCATTTCCAGAATGCGGCCAACGCGCTCGGTCCGGGTCCGCAGATCGTTGGTCTGCGGGTCGCGGTAGGCGATGGTGACCTGCGTTCCCTTCTTCAGCACGCCGGAGTAGGCGCGGACGAAGGTGAGGCGGCCGACGTACTTGTCGGTCATGATCTTGAAGGCCAGAGCGGAGAAAGGCTCCTCGTCGCTCGGCTTTCGGCTGATCGGCTCTTCGGTGTCCGGGTGGACGCCCTTGATCTCGGCGACATCGATCGGCGAGGGCAGATAGTCCACGACCGCGTCGATCATGGCCTGCACACCCTTGTTCTTGAACGAGCTGCCGCAGAGGATCGGGACAACCTGGTTGGCGACCGTGGCGGCGCGGAGCGCAGCCTTGATGTCGTCGACCGGGATGTCGTCGCCTTCGAGATACCGCTCCATGATGGAGTCGTCAAAGTCGGAGATGGCCTCCATGAGGTTCTCCCGGTACTCGTTGGCCTTGTCGGAGTGCTCGGCCGGAATGTCCGTGTCCTGGAATTCCTTGCCGTCGTCCGACGTGTAGATGCGGGCCGTCATATTGATGATGTCAATGTAGCCCTGGAAATCGGATTCAGCGCCGATCGGAATAGTGATCGGGGCGATGGTGGCGCCGAGGCGCTCCTTGATTCGGTCGATGACCGAATAGAAGTCCGCGCCGAGCCGGTCCATCTTGTTGACGTACGCGATTCGGGGGACGTTGTAGCGGTTCATCTGCCGCCAGACCGTTTCGGACTGGGGCTGGACGCCGCCGACCGCGCAGAAGACCGCAACCGCGCCGTCAAGGACGCGCAGGGAGCGCTCGACTTCAACCGTGAAGTCCACGTGGCCCGGGGTATCGATGATGTTGATTCGATGCTCGGGCTTGTCGAGCTTGGAACCGCGCCAGAAACAGGTGGTGGCGGCGGAGGTGATGGTGATTCCGCGCTCCTGCTCCTGCTCCATCCAGTCCATGGTGGCGTTGCCATCGTGGACCTCACCGAGCTTGTGGTTCACGCCGGTGTAGTAGAGGATGCGTTCAGTCGTAGTCGTCTTGCCGGCATCGATGTGGGCAGCGATGCCGATGTTGCGGACAAGTTCAATAGGGTGCGATCGTGGCATTCAGGTGGCTCCGGGTCCAGTCACTTAAAACCGGTAGTGGCTGAATGCCTTGTTGGCATCGGCCATCTTGTGGGTGTCTTCCTTCTTCTTGACCGAACCGCCGGTCTCGTTGTAGGCATCGACAAACTCGTCGCGGAGCTTGTCGGCCATCGATTTGCCGGAGCGCTTGCGGGCAATGGTGACCATCCAGCGCAGGGCGAGCGTGCGGCGTCGATCCGGGCGGACGTCCATGGGAACCTGGTAGGTCTGACCACCGACGCGGCGGGGTCGGACTTCCATGTTCGGCATGACGTTCTCCAGAGCCTTGTTGAAGACCTCGATGGGCTCAACTTCCAGCTTGGCTGCCGCCTGCTCCAGCGCGGAGTAGACGATCTTTTCTGCCTGGATCTTCTTGCCGTCGAGCATCAGGCGGTTGATGAACCGCTGGAGAAGCTCGCTGCCATAAACCGGATCAGGGTTGATCTTTCGGGTAGGAATGTTGCCTTTTCGTGACATGGATAAACCGCCTTATTAGCTGGCCTTCTTCGGCCTCTTTGACCCGTACTTGCTCCGGCTCTTGTTTCGATTGCTGACGCCCGAGGTCTGCTGGGTGCCGCGCACGATGTGGTAGCGCACGCCGGGCAGGTCCTTCACACGACCGCCGCGGACCAGCACAACCGAGTGCTCCTGGAGGTTATGGCCCTCACCGGGAATGTACGCCGTGACTTCGATGCCATTTGTCAGGCGAACACGAGCCACCTTGCGAAGGGCCGAGTTCGGCTTCTTCGGGGTCATGGTTCGCACAACGGTGCAGACTCCGCGCTTAAACGGGCTCTGTTTGAGAGCCGGTGACTTCGACTTCGTGGTCACCGGGCGTCTGCCCTTTCTGACAAGCTGGTTTACGGTCGGCATAATCTCCTCGAATAATGCTCTGGCGGACCCCTTTCATTAGAAAAGGGCCCCGTCTTTCAGACATGAGCCCCGCTTCGAGTTAAGTCTTAAATCGTTTTCAATGTCGACTTAGCTTCGTGAAGCGTGGCACCTCTCTGAAAGCCTGGCCGGAGAAGAACTCCAAGCCAGGGGCGAGTATAGGCTTGAACGAGGAGCGAAAGTCAAGGGTCCCAGACTCCAAATCCGCCTGAGCGGGACCCTTGACGAAAGGGCCTCAGCCCTGCTTTTGCGCGAGCAGATCGCGGATTTCAGTCAGCAGCACCTCTTCGTTGCTCGGCGCGGGCGGAGCGGCGGGAGCTTCCTCCTCTTTCCGCTTCATCCGGTTGTAGGCTTTGATGACCATAAACATGACGAATGCGACCAGCAGCAAGTTGATGAGCGCATTGATGAACAGCCCGTAATTGAGAGTCGTTGCGCCCGCCGCCTGAGCGGCTTCCAGGGTCGCATAGGGACCGGCCGCTTCGCCCTGCTTCAGCACCACGAACATATTCGTCAAGTCCGCTCCGGGAGTGACCATACCGATGACCGGGTTCACGATGTCGTCGACAAATGACTTTGTCGCTCCACCGAAGGCCGCGCCGATGACGACGCCGACGGCCAGATCAAGAAAGTTGCCCTTGATCGCAAACTCTTTGAATTCCTTAATCATTCCCATTTCAAAACACCAAAACCAAGGCTATTCAGATTCCTGACGGCTGAGGGAAACCTTTTGTGGCTCGCTCTCCTCGCCTTCCCTGTACTCCCCGGTCAATTCAGCGCCGTTCTGTTCAAGCAGCAGTCCCCCGCCAGAGTCGAAGAGGAAGTACACGCTGTCACCCTCGAATCGTGCGCGCCCCTTCTGCTCGGCATCGCCCTGCTTCCAGGTCAAGTTGCCCTCTCCATCAATCGAAACCGTCAGGGGCTCCGCATCAATGGTTCCCTGCCAAGTGCCGGAAGGCGTGGTGGCGGTCGGCTGTTCGGTGGAAGATGCCTGATCTCCCCCCGATTCACCGGCGGGAGCGGGCGCGGGCTGAGAGCAGCCGGCAAGCAGAACCGCAAGCGCGGCGATCCATAAAGCGCTTCTCACAATCGGCAGCATACCAGCCGCGCCCCCTGCCGAAGAGTCTATGGAGCCAGGGTCCAAAATGAAAAAAGCCCCGGCCATCACAGCCGGGGCAACCCTCATTGAGCTTGCATTAATTCGGTGAGTTTCGCTGGTTGCGGTGGCGAGGATTGGCCGACGCAACTTCGACGGTAGCCGACGCCGGAGCGAGCAGATAGACGTGCTGGCCCAGCTCTTCCCAAGTGCCTTCGGCGGTGTAGTTGACGCCGCACATGAAGTCCTTGATCTTCTCTCGCAGATCCGGCGGAGTGGCAGACAGATTAAGAACCTGCTGGTGTCCGGTCTTCAGCCCATCAGCGGCAGCCACCGCATCAGAGAACGAGAGGATCTGTCGCCGCACAGTGATCTGGTAATGCTTGACTGCATTGATGTGCAGGCGGGGGGTCGGGGCTTCTTCGTCGTGGTGGTCTTCGTACTCTTCTTCGTCCCGATGAATCCACCCGGTGAGGCGGGCAAAGATGCCCGGCTTTTCAATGGTCTCTTCCATGATCCCTTTTATGCGCTCCTGCGTTTTTTAAGCGCGGCTTCCGAAGATCGCCGATCCGATCCGAACGTGGGTGGCTCCTTCCTGGATTGCAACCCTAAAGTCGCTGCTCATTCCCATGCTCAGCCACTCTGCTCCGACTTCCCGCCCCAACTGGGCAAGCCGCCGAAAGTGGACTCGGCTTTCTTCGGGGTCTGTGACCAGCGGACTTACGCCCATCAGTCCTTTCCACCGAACTTCAGGATATTTTGCGACAATTTCCATTGCCGCGTCAAGGGCATCTGCAAAAATGCCAGCCTTTTGATCTTCTTCGCCTAGGTTGATCTGCAGCAGATAGTCGATTGGACGCCCCGCTTTCACCATGTTTTGAAGCTGTTGTTCGCTGCAGATTGAGTGAATGCAGTCGAAGAGTTGGGCTGCCTTCTTTGCCTTGTTCGACTGCAGCGGACCTATAAAGTGCCACTCGATATCGCTGGGCAAAGCCTCAATCTTTGTTGCCGCTTCCTGCACTCGGCTCTCGCCAAAGCAGCGGCAGCCCTGGTCGTAAACGCTCTGAACCGCCTCGACCGGCTTCAGCTTGCTCACCGCCACGAGGGTCACCTCGTCGGGGCTGCGGCCCGCCTCTCGGCAGGCATCGGCCACCTCTTCCCTAATCCGCTCCCAATCCGTCATGCCGCTCCCGTGGGCACTCGCTCATAATCCAAGCCAATGCTCACCCAGAGCCGCGAAGATTATCACAGGCTGGCCCAGGCCGGAGCCCCCGTCCCGCTCACCTGCGAGCTGCTGGCCGATATTGAAACGCCGCTCAGCGCGTACTGGAAGCTGGCGCACGATGAACCTTTCAGCTTTCTGCTGGAGAGCGTCACCGGCGGCGATCAGTTGGCCCGGTACAGCATCATCGGCATCCGCCCTAGCCGCGTCTTCAAGGCCCGAGGAGAGCAGGTTGACGAAGCGCTCTCGGGGGAATCCACCCACGTTGATGGTGATCCGCTCGCGTGGATTCTAAAGCATGCCCCGCATCTGCTCGAAGGAGAAGATGTCGGGCTTCCCCGCTTCTGCGGCGGCGCGGTCGGCATGATCGCGTACGACTACGTCCGCCGCATCGAACGCCTGCCCGATCAAACCCAGGATGATCTTGATCTGGACGAGCTGGCCTTCATGATCATCGAGCAGGTGATCGTTTTTGACCACGTCAAGAACGTTATTCAGATCATCTTTCTGGCCAACGGAAGCCCGGAGGCGTACGCAAAGGCGGAGGCGGAAGCCCAGCGCATCACCGAACGCCTGCGCGCTCCTCTTCCCCCTCTCCCCAATGAAGCGGGCGATGCGCCGGAATTCACCAGCAACATGACGCAGGCCGAATACGAGGCCAGCGTCCAAAAGGCGATCGACTACATCCGGGCCGGAGACGCCTTTCAGGTGGTCCCCTCGCTGCGCCTGAGCGCCGAAATCTCAGCCCACCCCATCACCGTCTACCGCGCCCTGCGATCGCTCAATCCATCGCCTTACATGATGCTGTTCCGCTTCGGGAGCTTTGACATCGTCGGCGCGTCGCCGGAGCTGCTGGTCGGACTGCAGCACGGAACGGCCCGGGTGCGGCCCATCGCCGGCACTCGCCCCCGGGGAGCCACGCCGGAAGAAGACCGAGAGCTGGAGCGCGAGCTGCTGGCCGACGAGAAGGAGCGAGCCGAGCACGTCATGCTCGTGGACCTTGGGCGCAACGACCTCGGCCGGGTCTCGGAGTACGGCACGGTCAAGGTGGGCGACTTCATGACGGTGGAACGGTACAGCCACGTCATGCACATCGTGAGCCAGGTGACGGGTCGGCTGAGCGCCGACTACGACGCCGCGCGGCTCATCCGCGCCTCCTTCCCCGCCGGAACCGTTTCCGGTGCGCCGAAGGTGCGGGCGATGGAGATCATCGACGAACTGGAGCCCACCCGCCGCGGCATCTACGCCGGAGCTGTGGGCTATGCCAGCGCAACCGGCGACCTCGACATGGCCATCGCCATCCGCACGATGCTGCTGAAGGATGGTAAAGCGCATATCCAAGCCGGCGCGGGAGTGGTGTTCGATTCGGTTCCCGAACGCGAGTATCAAGAGTGCCTCAACAAGGCGCGCGCCCTGATCCGCGCCGTTGAGATGGCCCAGCAGGGCCTCGACTAAACGAAAGAGGGCCGAGTTCGCAGAACCCGGCCCTCTTTTTATCTCACTCCGAAGCTAGTCTTCGTCTTCGTCGACCTTGTGGGTGGCCTGCCCTTCCACGCCCTTGCGGCGCTTGATGGTGCCATAGGCGCTGCCCGGCTCGGGAGCAGTCTGCATTCTGGTTGCAGCAGACCGCATTCTGGCCTGCGCGTCGCGCGCAGCCTCGGCCATCAATCCTTCTTCCTGACCGCGCCGTTTGATGGTTATGCGGTCCCACATCCAGAGTAGCGGCGCGGCGTTGAAGATAGATGAATAGGTGCCCACCAGCAACCCGACAAGCATTGTGAGACACATGAACTTGAGGTCTGGTGTTGGCGTGCCGATTGCGATGAGAACGATGAGAGCAACGATTGCTGTGAATGACGTGTTGATCGAACGCGCAACGGATTGAGTGATCGAGCGGTTGATCAAGTTCTCAAAAGTCTCGCCCGAATGAGCTTTGCGTAGATTCTCACGGACCCTGTCAAAGATGACGATTGTATCGTGGACAGAGAAGCCGATGACGGTCAGCATCGCTGTAATGAACAGCGAGCTGATTTCCCATCCGAGCAGCAAGCCGACAACTGCAGCAGTGCCAACGACAACAACCACGTCGTGGAGCATGGCTCCGACCGCGCACAAACCAAACTTCAGGCCATTCTTCATCCCACCCAAAGCAAATCCAAATCGCAGAGCAAGGTAGGAAACCAGCAATAGTGAGCTGATCACAACACCAAGAACTGCATTGCGAACTGTCTCTTCTGCAATAGTGGGGCCGACTTCGTTAAAGCTGGAGCCTTCGCTGGGAAGTCCAGCGGCCACCGCAATCTGCTCCCGCGCAGTATCTGTATCCAATCCTTCATGGTCCGGAACTGTAATGTAGACCACGCGGTCGCCTTCCACGGTGGCAACCTTGATGTTGGAGCCATTGTATCCAGCGGCATCAAGCTTGGCCGAAATGCCCGCCACATCTATGCTCTGCGAAGAAGAAACGCGGTACTCGCCCTCATAGCCACCCTGGAATTCAACGTTCGGACGGATGCCTCCCATCGCAATGAACACCAGGCCGACAGCCATGATCGCGCCGGAAATGCCGAAATAAGTCTTCCATCTGCCAACGATGTTGAGGGATTTTTTGTCTGCGCTCTCTTCCAGTTTTTCACCAAACCAGTTGCGGTTCAGCGCGTACCACTTGGGGTTGGTGCCGATGCCCATCGCGATGAGTCCACCGATGATCGAACGCGTGATGAAAAACGCCGTGAAGAAGGAAATTATCACACCAATCAGCAGCGCCGTAGCAAACCCTTTGACCGGGCCAGTTCCCAGCGCGAACAGAACGAGCGACGTCATGATTGTCGCCGCATTTGAGTCGAAGATCGCCGACAAAGCGCGGCTAAAGCCCAGGTTGATCGCCTTCGCCAAATCTCGCCCGGCCTTCATCTCTTCTTTCAGGCGCTCAAAGACGAGGATATTGGCGTCAACAGCCATGCTGACCGAGAGGATGAGACCTGCGATGGCCGCCAGTGAGAAAGTGGCGTTCATCAGCTTCATAGCTGTGACCGTGAAGAGCGCATACAGCAACATCGCCAGGGCCGCGATAAAGCCAGGGAAAGCGTAATACACCAAAAGGAACACACAGGTGAATCCAAAGGAAATCAGACCTGCCGTCACCATCTGGTCAAAGGCATGCTTGCCGATGGTGGGGTCCACCGTTTGGCTGGCGACCAAATTTAGATCAACCGGCAACGAGCCTGCCTTGATGAGCTGGGTCAGATTCCGCACGTACTCTGCGTCAAATTCGCCATCAATGAACGCAGAATCGCTGAGGATTGCACCCTGCTTGAGCGGAGCTATGTTCAGAACCTTGCCATCAAGAACAAATGCGATGTTTTCCTGACGACTGGACCACTTGCGTGACCAGTCCTCCATCTTTCGCGCTCCCTCAGAAGAAAATCGAAACTCAGGTTGGGTTGTGTTCGCGTTGATGATCGCGCCAGCATCGGCCACCTCTGATCCTTCAAGGATAACGTCCCACCCCTTGATCATCTGTTCGTAGCCTTCTTTAGACCGCGCTGCCTCCTCCTCGGTCATATCATCGATCCTGACCGGAGACAGGAGCAGGCTTGAATTGGAAAGCCGGGTGAATAATTCTATTGGAGCGCCATCGATCGTTCGCGAACCAGCTTTCCGGTAGAGCTTGATCGCAGTAGGATCGGGAGTTTCGACATTCTTGGCATGGTAGACAATGATCTTGGCGGTAGAACTCATCGTCTCTTTTGCCTGTTCTTCGTCTGTATAGCCCGGCAGCTCGACTATGATCTGATCATTGCCTTTCGGTTGAACGCTTCCTTCGACAACGCCAAGACTGGAAGAGGCGCGATCACCCATGATTCGAACCAGGTCAGTCTGGATACGGGGGAGTTTGTCGGCCTGGTCACCCGAAAGCGAGTCCGGGTCGATTTGGTAGATAAGCCGGATGCCTCCATCAACATCCAAACCATAGGCGAACTTCGACTTCGCGTAACCGAAAATCGATAATCCTGCCAGTACGGCGACGACGAGCAGAAAAATGAGGTTGCGGGACTGCAAGTTGGGTGTCCTCCGGCCCAAGGGCCAAGGGCGGATTATACCAACGGTATTGCCGGGTCAACTCAGGCAGGCCCTAGGGTTGCCGGGAACGGACCATATGCGCCACCCAGAGCGGCAAGATCGCCATCGCGCCTATCACGTAAAGAATCCAAGTGTCTTTCTTCGGCAGCGGGTGCGGCGTGCTGTCTGGATTAGGCTCAAACCAGATGTCGGCATCCGCGCGGGGCTGCCATCCGAGGTCGGTGAATTTCGCAAGGTTGTCCAGGCGGGCAAAGCTTCCCTCTGACTGCCCCACATATTGAGCGATCAAATCCTGCTCCTCGGCGCTCAGTTCGATGTCCGGCGTAGGGCGTCCTCGGAACTGCTCGCCATTTTCAAGAACCGGCTTCAGGGGCTGCGATGAAACCACATAGGCCTCAAAGACTCGCGGATGTGCGGATGCCGCGCTTGACGGTTCACGGTATGGGTAGTAGAGCCGGTCGGTCTTGAAGGAGAGGCAGATCGGCTTTGTGGCGATCACGCCCGTATCGTTCCCCGCAAACTTGAAGGCGGTGATCACGAACTCCTTCGCGACATACGAAGCCGCCCAGTCTTCGATTGCCGGAGATGACGGATAGCCGTTTGCGTCCAGCCAGTCCACGAGTGCGGATTCATCCGCTGCCTTAAGGACCGAAACCTCGTATCCGCCAACCTCAACCTGCTGCAGGACCGCAACCGAACTGACCGCCCCTTTTGCCTGCCCCCCCTCCTCCGTCATGTCGAGCCAACGGCGCGAAGCATAGGCAACGACTGAGAAGATATCGGGATCAGCCTCCGTGATTGTAGGCTCAGAAGGAAGCGGAACCAAGAAGCCAATGTCCTCCGCCTTTGTGCCGAAGTGCGCGGTGCGGACAAAGTGCTGCGTTTCGCGCTCCTGATCCCAGATCAGAACCACCTTCTCCTCCTGCATCGGAACAGGCTTGCCGGAGTCAACAAGGGTGGCGCAGGGATACACGGCCGCCGCCGCGATACAAAACAATCCCACACCGAGCCGTCTCACAAAGGTCAGTGTAGCGACTTTTTCGCTAACCTAAATGCAGAGCATGAAGGTCAGCAAGATCGGGGCAGTCGCGAGTACCGGCATTCTGTTCGCAGTTGGGCTGGCGGTGATTTTTAGTTTGGAATGGCTGCCAATGCACGTGCTTGTGGCATGGGGTGACGCAATCACATTGGCGCGCATAACAGGAGCCTGCCTCGCTGCTCTGAGCCTTGTCGCCGCCATTTGCGTTGCGTTCATGGTCAAAAGTGCGGCTCCGATCCTAACAGTGGCTATCCTGATCTCACTCGCCTTCATCAACCCATATAGAACAAAGCCGGAGAATCGAAAACAGAAATATATGGAGTGGTGGGAGCTGCATCATGAGGAGTGGGCGGCCTCAGCAGATAACGCCATCAAGGCATACATTTACGACACCCAGCCCGTCGAGTTTAAACTTCCGAAGGGACCGAAGACCACACAGCTC
Organism: uncultured Fimbriimonadaceae bacterium; assembly: GCA_965652385.1. Classification (GTDB taxonomy): domain Bacteria; phylum Armatimonadota; class Fimbriimonadia; order Fimbriimonadales; family Fimbriimonadaceae; genus JBGSIR01. Next base: position 420,152 of record CBFGUV010000001.1, on the reverse strand, counting down.
TCGCCAAGCATAGTTGTCTACCCGGGTGACAGAGGCCGACATGCCGTACTGTTTCCGGTCACGCTTTTCGGCTTTGATTCCCTGACGGGCTTTGTTTATGCTCCAGAAAGCGAATCCTTCGCGCCGTGGATGGTGCCAAACGGAGAGATTGTCGATACGGAGAAGGTTGGGCGAGACTGGTTTTATGTGAGGGCGAACTATTGAGTGCGCCGCTGCCAGCCAAGAGCGAACAACGCAGTCGCCTCCCTTTGTCGCCACCTTAGTCCGGTGGAGGGATTTGGGGGACGGCTGGTTCTATGTCGTCGGAACCTGATGCCCCGCCAGGCGGCGGGGCATCAGAAAGCGCGGGCTAGTCGCGCGCCCAGAACATCTCGCCGGCATCTTCGCTGATGACCGACATCTTGAGAACCTCAAGCGCCTTTCGCAGCCCCTCCATCGGGGACATGAGGCCGTCTTCGTGCTCGATGCTCAGAACGAAGTCGTAGCCGCAGGTGCGGAGTTCGGAGCAGAACGCCTTCCACCACTCGATGCCATGGCCGTAGCCGACGCTGCGGAACACCCAGGAGCGGTTCTGCATGTCGCCGTAGCTCTTGGCATCCAGATTTCCGTTCAGAGCCGAGTTGTACGGATCGACGCGCGTGTCTTTGGCGTGGACGTGGAAGAGCGCGCCTTCCCTCGCCAGCTGACGCACGGCGGCAATCGGGTCGATGCCCTGCCACCACAGATGCGACGGATCGAAGTTCGCGCCGATGTATTCCCCGTTGTCAACGCCGTTGCGCAGCTTCAGCAGCGTGTCGTTGCTGTAGCAGACAAAGCCGGGGTGCATCTCGATGCAGAACTTGACGTTGTGCTCCTTCAGCAGCTTGGCCTGCTCCGCCCAGTACGGGAAGACGACTTCCTTCCACTGCCAGTCCAGCACGTCGCGGAACTCGTCCGGCCAGGCGCAGGTGACCCAGTTGGGGTTCTGCGAGTTCGGCCCTTCCCCCGGACAGCCGCTGAAGCCGTTGACGCACTCGATGCCGAGCAGGCTGGCCAGCTTGACGGCCTTCACAAACACGTTGTGGTGGTCTTCGGCGATCTCCCGGCGGGGGTGGATCGGGTTGCCGTGGACGCTGAGGGCCGTCAGCGTGAGCCCGCGTCCTTCGATGTTTCGCATAAGCTCTTTGCGCTTCGCGTCGCTCTCCAGCAGTTCGTCCACATTGATGTGGGCCGAGCCGGGATAGGCTCCCGCCCCCAGCTCCACCGCCTCAATGCCCTCGGCCTGGACGATGTCCAGGGTTTCGTCGAGGGTCTTGTCTCCAAAAAGCGCCGTGAAGATGCCGATCTTCATGGTCCTGGTTTTACCTAGAGTGAAGCGTCCCGCACCGACCCTTAGAACAAGACTGGCCTCCGGTTTCTCGGAGGCCAGTCTTTCGGCTTTACCGCGGTTCGACTCGAACCGGCGGATCGTCGTCATCGTCGTCGTCCGATCCGGTCGGCTTCACCTCGGGGAGGACGACATACTTCTCCAGCCACGCATACCAGCGCGCCCACATATCCAGCCGGGTTTCGCGGGCGATCTGCCCGTGATCTTCGTACGGATACATGTACATCGCGGCCGGCTTGCCCAGGGCCTCCAGAGCGGCGAACATGCGCTCGGAGTTGATCGGGAACGTGCCGACGTTCTGGTCGAGCTGACCGTGGTACATCAGCAGCGCGCCGGTCATCCGGTCGGCCCAGAAGATCGGCGACATCTCGATGTACACCTCGCGCATATCCCAAAGGGTGCGCGGTTCGCGCTGGAAGGCGAACGGAGTCAGCGTCCGGTTGTAGTTGCCGTCTCCGGCAATGCCCGCCTTGAAGTACGGGGTCTGGATCATCGCGTTGGCCGTGCTGAACGCGCCGTAGCTGTGGCCGCCGATGGCCAGCAGCCGCCGGTCGATCAGGTCCTGCCGCTCCAACTCGTCGATCACCGCCGTGAGGTTGTTGCGGAGCTGGGTCGTGTAGGTGTTGTTCGGGGCCGTGCTCGGGCCGACAATCGGGCAGTCCGGCTCGACCACGACGTAGCCCATCGTCACCAACAGCCGAGTCTGAGTCGGGCTCGGGCGGCGATAGCTGTTCTTGTTGTAGGTCCGCTCGGCGCGGTCGTAGGCGGCCTGGTCGGTCACCTCGCTCGGATAGAACCAGAAGATCGACTTGCGGCCCTCGGCGCTCATCACGTCGCGCGGAGTGTGGACGGTCGCCCAGAACTGGAAGCCATCAGCCCGCGTGATGCGGACGCGGCGGGTCTTCGCATTGGTGACTTCGGGAACGAGATCGACGTTGTTGGTCAGCCTCGTGCGCTCGCCGTCTTTCCACAGGAAGTAGTTCTCCGGCGTGTCGGCGGTCTCGCGGGTGATCAGCAGCCGTTCGGCAGAGTCGTCGAGCATATCGACCGTCTCATACGCATCCTGGTCGCTGAAGAACAGGCGGTCGGAGTGGTCTCCGGTCGCGATGACCAGCAGATCAAGGAACGGGCGCGGTGCATTCTCCGCCGGGTTGCGGTCGTACTTGGTGCCCTGAAGATACGCATGCTTGCCGTCCGGCGAGACTCGAACCACGCGTCCGGTGAGCGGGCCGCGCTTGGTGACCAGCTGGCCAGGAGCATCATAAAAGTTGCCCGGGCGATACGAGTAGACCTTCTTGGCCTCTACGCCCATCGTCAGCTCCACGCGGGAGATGACGGTCTGGTTGTCGATGGACTGGGTGATGAAGGCTGCTTTGCAGTCTTCGGTGTAGGTGAGGCTGGAGATGTTGGTGTCGGATTCCCAGATGACTTCCGCGTCGTCTTCGCCGTAGGGGTATTTCCACAGCATCACGCGGTCCTTCTGCTTGCCATCGACGCGGGGGCCGAGCTGCAGATAGCTGAGGCCGGCTCCATCGGGTCGCCATTCCAGAGACCGCTTCGGCGGCTCGCGATCCTCGTTGTCCTGTCCGCCTCGCTGACCGCCGGGGGCGCCGCCGCGCTGACCGCCGGGCCGCTGGGGCGCATCCTGAACCCCTTCGCCATCGCCGCCGCCATCCGGCAGGCCGCGCTTGGAGATTTCGTACAGCTCCTTGCCGTTGGCATCGATGATGTATTCGCGGCGCGGGAAGCTGGAAGCGGGATAGATGTAGGAGAAGGGCTCCTCGGTGACCGTCACGCGGAAGGCTCGTCCATCCGGAGCAGCGTCAAGGCTCTGGAACATGCCGGACGCCACCTCTTTGGTCTGGCCGCTGGCCATATCCACGACGCAGACAACGCCCACGAGGTAATGCTTCAGCAGGCGCATCTCGAAGGGGGTTTCGAGCAGGTCGGCGTAGGTGCGGATGCGATTGGTGGCCGCATCGGTCACGCGGACCTGCGGGCTGTCGGCCACGGAGTTCGGAACCGGCGTCGGAATCCGCATCGCTGGCTCAAGGAGCAGCGCGACGGACTTGCCGCCATTCACCCAGTCCACGCTGGTCGTGCGGACGGCCGCCATGCGGCGGCGGGTGACCTGCCGGGCGCGGGCCGTGTTGGGATCGACCGCGAAGAGATAGACGCCTTCATCGCTGAATGCCACCAGAGCGATCTGGCTGCCATCGGGCGACCAGCTGGCGGAGACCGGAGAGAAGCCGTTGGGCAGCTTGACCTCGGTCATCTTGCCCGTATCGACCGCGCCGATGAAGATGGCCTTGTTGCGCCGCATCGACATGCTGCGCGAGGCATAAGCCTCGGGGTCGATCTGGAGGCCGCCCAGGTTGTAATGCGGCTTGCCGACCCAGTTGATGTCGTACAATCCGCTGCCCCGCTGATAGATGAATCGCTGACCGGAAGGGTCGATGTTCGAGATCGAAATCATGTCCTCCCACGGAGCAAGCACGGCCTCTTTCAGCGGCGAAGGAGGCTCGATGTACTGCTCGATCGTAAGCGGATCTTGGTCCGCCTGCGCCCAAGCGGCGGCAACCGCCGCGAAGGCAAAGATTGATAACGACAAGCGCATGGAGGGACCATACCTAAACTGATGCCCGCGCTAGACTCGAAAGCGATGCCGGAAAAGCAGCAGATCTTCGCCCTGGGCGGAGGCGGATTCGACTCCGACAACCCCACTCCCGCCCTCGACCGATACTTTCTTGAACTTACAGGAAAGGAGCGGCCCAAGCTCTGCTTCGTCAGTACGGCGACCGGCGACTCTCAATTCCGCATCGCAAGATTTTTCAAGTCCGCTTCTACGCAGAACTGCGAAACTTCTGTTCTGGAGCTGTATCGCCCACCCAGCCGCGACCTTGAAGCGTGGGTGCTAGAACACGACGCCGTCTTTGTCGGCGGCGGAAACACCCGCTGCATGCTTGCGCTGTGGCGCGAGTGGGAGTTGGATAAGGCCCTGAAGACTGCGTGCACCGCAGGCGTGGTTCTGGGCGGAGTGAGCGCAGGAGCGAACTGCTGGTTTGAAGAATGCTCCACGGATTCCAACTTCGGCGAACTCAGTGTGATGAGCTGCATGGGCTGGCTGATGGGCAGCTTCTGCCCCCACTTTGATGCCGAGGAAGAGCGAAGGCCGACGCTTGAGCGATTCCTCTCATCCGGCGAGATCGGCCCCGGTTTGGCAGCGGATGAGCATGTGGGCGTGCTCTACCACGGCACGGAGATGATCGAGGCGGTCAGCGACAAAGACGGCGCAAAGCTCTGGCGGGCGGATCGGGAGGCCATCGAACCGATGGCGACCCGCGTCATCCGATCAGCTTGAGCAGAGCTTCGTAGACCTTGACCATCGCAAAGGAATCGAGCCCGCAGTACTGGCGCAAAGCCTCCGCGATGCGCGCCCGCTCCCCTTCGGTCGTGCCGGGCTGGATCATCCGCATGTACTGGATGACCGCCACTTCCCCGTTCTGCACTTCCAGGTTCTTGTAGCTGATCATTTCTGCTTCAGGCAGAGAACTATGCTCCAGCAAGGCAGGAAGCACGGTTTTGATCGACCATGAATACTTGAAGTTCGTCAGATAAACGTTTTTGGCAATCGCTTCATAGAGATCGACTCCCACATCGCTGATCTTCTCGTGCAGTTCTCGGCCGTATGGGATGCCCGCCTCCTTCAGCTCCTTCAACCGCGCCGGCTCGAAGGGCGAGTAATAGACAATGGACTCCGCCTCCCGCACGGCCTCCCACAGAGTCTCCGCAAACTGAACGCGGGGATCGAGGGGGCGGGTTTCGAGAAACTCCTGGTGCAGCAGGTCCGGCTCGGAAAGCCGGTCTCCGCTGAGCGCGGTGTGCGAAGACCACTGAAACGGAACCTGCTGGCCTGGCCGCACGCCGGAGTAGACCGGCAGAACCGGGTTTGCCGCCTCGAAATCGATGAAGGCCGCCGGAAACTTCACGCGGTCCAGATCCTTCTTCAGCCCCGGTTCCGCGTGGACCCCGCCGCTCTGAAAGGCCAGCCACACCAGCCGCTGCTGGCCGGTGACGTGCCGCTTTTCGGCGTGTTCGATCAGGGTGATGCCCTCGGCCCGCAGCTTCGCCACCTTGTCGGCGCGGATGCGCGGCAGGTACGCCACGTCGGTGATGTTCCGCTCTCTATGGCACTCGTCGAGCAGAGCGCATCCCTTGCAGAAAGGCATGAGGTCTTGCAGCGGCGGCTCCGGCAGAAGCATGATCTCGACCGCCTGATCCACCTCCCGCGCGATTTTGAGCGCGGTCAGGCGGGCGGCCTCGGTGCCGTCTTTCACCACCAGCATCTCCTCCGGGTGCAGCGCATCCTGCCGCACCCACTGGCCGTTGATGTGCATGAGAGAGGCTCGGGCGACCGGAATCCCGGCACGCTCCAACACCAGGAGCTGAAAGCCGAGGTCGATCTCGTGGTCGCGGCGGAAGTTGGTGGCGCTCTTCACCTCGATGAACTCCCAACCGCCCTCGCCTCGCCGCAGAATGTCGCAGCGCACCATGAGGTCGCCTGCGACAAAGGTGGGCTGGAAAATCACCTCGGCTCCGGCCTCGATCTTCTCCTGCGTTTTCGCCGCCGCCTCTTCGACCGTTCCGGCTGTGAAGGCGCTCACTCCCTGCGGGAAAAGGGTCTGAGCCATCGCATCCACCCGCTTGCCGTCTTCGAAGCGCATTCGCTCCGCTTCGGTCGGCGGGGGAAAAGCTTGCTGCTGATTTGCCAGGTGCCAAAAGCGACGCGCGCAGGGTCGAAAGTTTTTGAACAGGCTTTTTGTCAGAAATGGGTCCGGCATTGAGAGTCCCGCGCAGCAGAACAATACACCATCGCGCTGGTAACATCAGCCGTCGAGGACTACCGATGACGACTCGTGAAAAGCTGAATGCGATTGTCGAAGAAAAGAATCTGCTCAACCACCCGTTCTATCAGGCGTGGAGCGACGGCACTCTGCCCGTCGATGCCCTGAAGACGTACGCCGAGGAGTACGGCGCGTTCATCAAGACCATCGGTGATGGCTGGCGCGCGCATGGCGACACTGAGATCGGAGTCGAAGAGGACGAGCATGCCGCTCTGTGGGGCAAGTTCGCCGCCGCTCTGGGCACCGAAATCTCCGAAGCCAAGGTCGAAGAAGTGAAGGTGCTGGTCGACGCGGCCAACTCCTGCTTCTCCAACGAGGTCGAGTCGATGGGCGGACTGTACGCCTTCGAAGCTCAGCAGCCGCACACCTCCACCAGCAAGCTCAAGGGCCTGCAGGAGCACTACGGCACGCTCGGCGCGGATGCCGAAGAGTACTTCGACATCCACTGCGACGACATCCACGAGATGGAGCTGCTGGCTCAGCGCATCGAGAAGCTGGATGCCGAAGGCCAGGATAAGGCCGTTGCGGCCTGCCGCCAGGTGGCCGACGCTCTGTGGGACGCCCTCACCGGCATCTCCAAGAAGCACGGCGTCGACGTCGCGCACTGCTAGTCGCCATCCGACATTCGGCTTGACCGAATCGAAAAGCCCTTCGCTGGTTCAGCGAAGGGCTTTTTCTTTTAATCGGCGGAGATCAGCGTTCCGCAGCCCGCGTCGGTGTAGATCTCGCGGAGCAGGGTCCAAGGTTCAAAGCCGGAGATGATGTGGACCATCGGGACTCCGCCATTGATCGCCTTGAGCGCCTCGCCCAGCTTCGCCTTCATGCCGCCCTTGACGCTCGGCGTCTGGAGCAGGCTTTCGGCTTCGGCAGGGTCCATATGCGAGATCGGGCCGGGGTCTTCCAGGCTCTGCATCACCCCCGGAACCGAGGTGAGAAAGACAAGCTTTTTCGCTCCGCTATCCTGCGCCGTGCGGGATGCCACCGAGTCGGCATTCACGTTGTAGAGGCTTCCCTCTTCATCGCGGCCCAGGCTAGGCAGGACAGGCACGGTCCAGGTGGAGCCATTGCTCAGGCGGTCGGGCTCGACCCGCTTCACATCGCCGACTTCGCCCCAATTGATCTCTCCGCTCGGACGGCGGGTGCAGAAGACGGCCATCTCCTCGGCCTTCATCAACCCCTTCGCCTGGACTCCCCAGTAGGTCAGGCCATCCACGAGGCTGTCGTTCAGCCCCTTCAGCACGTCGCGCAGAACCTCAAGCGTCTCCGGCGTGGTGACGCGGCGGCCATCGTGCTTCACGATCTCGATGCCCCGTTCGCGGCAGGCGGCATCCACCTGGACTCCGGCTCCATGAACCAGAATCGGGCACAGCCCGGTCTGGGTGAGCACCGAAACCTGGCGGGCGAGCGAACGGATGGTTGCCGGCCGCGCCAGCAGCTCTCCTCCGAGCTTCACCACCACCCGCGCGCCGCGATACTTTTGAATCCACTCGGCCGCTTCCAGCAGCGTCGGTCCGCTTTCCTGCATTAGAACTGCACTCCGTTGACTTTCACGATAAATTCCAGCAGCGCCGCCTGCGCCCACATCCGGTTCTCGGCCTCATCCAGCACGATCGAATGCTCGGAGTCGAGCATGTCTGAGCTGATCACCACGTTGCGGCGGACCGGCAGGCAGTGCATCACCTTTGCCCTGGCCGTATGCCCCCATGCCTCTCGGTCGAAGACCCAGTGGCGGAGGTTGTCGGGATTCGGCTGTCCATCCATGCGGCCCCAGCTCTTCACATAGACCGCCTCGCAGCCTTCAAGGCCCGTTTCGCGGTCATGGTAGATCGGCGCACCGCCCAGCTTCTGAGTCAGGTCGGGGTCGAGGTCGTAGCCTTCGGGGTGGACGATCCGCAGGTCTGCGCCTGCACGGGCCATCTGCAGCGCAAAAGAGTTGGGCACGGCCATCGGCAGGCTGCGCGGATGCCAGCCCCAGCAGAGCGCCACCTTGCGGCCGCGCACATCGCCCCACTGCTCTTCCAGCGTCATCTGATCGGCGAGGGCCTGGCAGGGATGGTGCATCGCCCCTTCGAGGCTGATGATCGGCCGCCCCGAATGAAGGGCAAAGGCGGTCAGCACGGGTTCGCGCTTTTCGGTCGCCCAGTTGTTCGACCCCGGGAAGGCACGCATCCCCATCACATGAAAGTAGCGGCCCAGAACGCCCGCCGCTTCAACGATGCACTCCTGAGTGTCGCCATCCATCACGGCCTGCGGGTCCAGCTCCCACACATAAGAGTCGGTGCCGAGGTTCAGGGTCTGACAGGTGCCTCCCAGCATCACAGACGCCTGCTCGAAGCTGACGCGGGTGCGGAGGCTGGGATTCATGAAGAGCGCGCCGACCCGGAGGCCGCTCATGGCCGGACTCCGGTCGCCGCCCTTGAGGGCGTGAGCGGTATCCAACACCTGCCGCAGCTCGGCGGGCTGAAGGTCGGACGGGCTCAGAAAGTGGCGCATCAGGGCCACATCCCGCTCATCAGCAGGCCCTCGGTTTCCGGCCAGCCGTTGATCTGGTTGAGAATCTGGATCGCCTGACCCGATCCTCCCTTGAGGAGATTGTCGATGGCCACATAGACCACCGTGCGGGCCTCATCGCCTTCCAGTCCGATCATCACTCGGTTTGATCCGACCACGGCCCCCATCGGCACCGGACCTTCCATCAGCGTGACGGCGGGCTTGTCGGCATAGAGCGTATTCAGCTCGGCCCACACCTGCTCCTTGTCCGCATCGGCCAGCATCGTCGTATGGATGCCGCGCACCATCGGCGCGCTGTGCGGCACAAAGTCGAATTCGACGGACCGATCCAGGTCGCCCAGAATCTGCTGCACCTCGCCCAGATGCTGGTGGTCAAGTGCCTTGTAGGCGATGAAGTTGGTCGCTCGGAAGGAGTGATGCACGCGGGGCGAGGGCGAAATGCCGCTTCCGCTCGACCCGGTCACACCGAAGCAGGTCACCCGCTTGGCATGGGGGGCCAGAGCCGCAAGGCCGAGGATGAGCGAAGTGGCAAAGCACCCCGGGCACGCGATCAGCTTCGCATCCTTGGGCGCGGGGCGCAGCTCGGGCTGAGCGTAAAAGGCTTGGCTGAGCAGTTCTTCGGCAGGGGCCTCGCGCTGATGCCATTTCTCGGACGCCTCGCGGTCTCGTATGCGGAAGTCTGAGCCGAGGTCGATGACGAGCAGCCCCTTCTCAAGCAGCTTCTCCGCCAGCGGCGCGCTGTCGCCGTGCGGCAGCGCCAAAAAGACGACATCGCAGTTCTCGGCCAGAGCATCAGGCTCGGCAGCCGCGATCTCCATATCCACGTCCAGCGACGGACGCACATCGCGCATCCGCTTGCCGGCAGAACCCGAGCCGCAGATCATGGCCAACTCAAGGCGCGGATGAATCTGGATCGCCCGAACCAACACGCCGCCCATGAACCCGGCTGCGCCGACAACGCCTACCCTCATCGTGAATTCTCCAAGATGGGATGCACCTGATTCCAGAGCTTATCGGGTTCGCGAAGAATGTTCGCCGCCGGAACGCCCAGCGACTCCAGCTTCTCCACGCCCGCAAGGTTGTCGGTGGCCGGTCCGACCACGCTCAGCAGATTCAGCCCCATCCCGCGCAGCTTCACCGCCGCCGCGTGCCCGCCAAAAACATCGTTTGCCGCAAGAATCACTCCGGTCAGACGCTCCTGAAACTCCGCCGACTCAAGAATCTCATCCACACCGTATACACCCAGCAGACCGTCGCCCAGTTCCAGCAGGATCACATCCGGCTCGTCGGCCTCCAGAAGGTCGAGCAGGCGAAGCGTCAGTTCCGGCGTGTCGGAGTGGTAAGCCGTCGAAGGAACCCCGCAATCGAGGAAGCTCAGCGCGAGCGATGCGCCGTAGTCGCGAAACGCGAGCGGATCGCGCACGGCAGCGACGCCGGTGGCCTTGCCCGCGTTGATGCTGTGCCCTTCGTTCTTCAGCCGTCGAATGAGCGAACAGGCGGCGGTCGACTTGCCGGAGTTCATACAGGTCCCGGCCACGGCGATCAGCGCCGGACGCTTGCCGGAATGCTTGTCCGACTCAGGAAGGCCGTATTCGCCGAGCAGTGCGGGCTTGCTGCGGTGGATCGGGGTGCCGATGACTTCCAGGCGGATCGGCGTGCCCAGCCCCACCATTTCGCCCTGCGACCGGCCGCAGACTCCGCCCCGGTTCAGCAGGTGAATCTCTTCTCCAGCCTTCAGGCTTTCCGGCACCCGGCCGCTGAAGCCGCGCAGCGCTGCCCGGTTGCCCAGAACGCCCGCGATGACGTCGCCGGGCATCAGCTTGGCCATGCGGCCAGAAAGGAGTTCGAGTTCGCCGTATTCGCCTCGGGCTTCGAGCACCCGGCACACGATGGCGGCCCCTTCTTGCGAAAGGATTTCGCTAGAGACGCTGAGGTACGGGCCGAATTCAAACGGCAGACATACGCTCGCGATCTTGTCGGGTCGAATGCGAAGAGTCACCATGAGGGCTGCTCCCGCCAGAAGCTGCGGCCTCGACGCTGAGTCGCCGACTGGTGTGAGAGCCGCAATTATAGCCGAGCCCAGGCTAGGGCAGGTAAAACACGCCCACTTATGAGAGTGCATACAGCGCGTCTGGTCGGACTTATGGCCCTGACCGCCGCCGCAATCGCCGCCAACGCGCAGGATGTGAACCCCGCGCTGTTCAACGGCATGCAGTGGCGGGAGATCGGCCCGTTCCGGGGCGGCAGATCGGTCGCCTGCTCCGGGGCATACAGCCAAAAGGACGTGTTCTACATGGGCACCTGCGGCGGCGGCCTCTGGAAGACCGAAGACGCGGGCGAAAACTGGACCTGCGTCAGCGACGGCTATTTCAAGACCGGTTCCGTCGGCGCCATCGGCGTCAGTCCGAGCAATCCCGACATCGTCTATGTCGGCATGGGCGAGACCGAGCTGCGCGGGAATGTCTCTCACGGCGACGGGGTCTACAAGAGCACCGACGGCGGCAAGACCTGGGAGCACATGGGGCTCGCCTCCACGCAGTCGATCAGCCGCATGCGCGTGCACCCCAGCAATCCAGACATCGCCTGGGCGGCGGTGATGGGGCACCTGTACGGCCCGCACCCTGACCGCGGCGTCTACAAGACCATCGATGGCGGCAAGACCTGGCGCAAGGTGCTGTATGTCTCCAACCGCGCCGGAGCCGTCGATCTCAGCTTTGCCCCCACCAACCCGAACACGATCTTCGCGGCGACCTGGGAGGGCTACCGGACGCCCTTCTCGCTGGTCAGCGGCGGACCGGGCTCCAAGATTTTCAAGAGCACTGACGGCGGCGAGCGATGGACCGAGATCACCAACCGCCCCGGCCTCCCTTCCGGCGTCATCGGCAAGGTGGGCGTCTCCGTCTCTCCGGCCAATCCCGACCGCGTCTACGCGATGGTCGAGTCGCTGGAAGGCGGCTTGTTCTCCTCGAATGACGGCGGCATGAGCTGGGAGAAGGTGAACGAAGACCGCAACTACCGCCAGCGCGCCTTCTACTACACGCGCATCTGCGCCGACCCGAAGGATGCCGATACGGTCTACGTCCTCAACGTGAGCATGGGCAAGTCGACGAATGGCGGCCGCACGTTCCGCACCGTCCGCACACCGCACTCCGACAACCACGACATCTGGATCGACCCGGACAACGCGGATCGCATGATCAACGCCAACGACGGCGGCGCGAATGTCTCCGATGATGGCGGTGCGAACTGGACCGAGCAGGACTACCCAACGGCCCAGATCTACCACGTCACCACCGACAACGCCTTTCCCTACAACCTGCTGGGAGCGCAGCAGGACAGCAGCACCGTCCGCATCCCCAGCCGCACCTTCGGCCGCGGCATCACCTCCGATGACTGGACCTCCACCGCAGGCAGCGAGAGCGGCTATGTGGCGGCCAAGCCGGATGACCCGGACGTGGTTCTGGGCGGCAACTACGGCGGCTACCTGGAGATGTTCAACCACCGCACGCGGCTCAGCCGAAACATCAGCCCCTGGCCCGACAATCCGATGGGCAGCGGCGCCGATGTGCTGGTGCACCGCATGCAGTGGACCTTTCCCATCGTCTTCTCCCCGCACAACCCCAACGTCGTCTACACCTGCAGCCAGCATGTGATGAAGTCGACCGATCTGGGCGGAAGCTGGGAGGTGATCAGCCCCGACCTCTCGCGCAACGACAAATCGACGCAGGGCTCTTCGGGCGGACCGATCACCCAGGACAACACGAGCGTCGAGTACTACGCCACCGTGTTCACCCTGGCCGAGTCGCCCCTCACGCCGGGACTGCTTTGGGCGGGATCGGATGACGGCCTGGTGCATGTCAGCCGCAATGGCGGGCAGGACTGGGAGAACGTTACTCCCGAGATGCCGAAGTGGGGCCTGTGCAGCATGATCGATGCTTCGCCGCACGACCCGGCGCGCGCCTACCTCGCGCTGGACAACCACGAAAACGACGACTATACGCCGTACATCTACCGCACCGACGACTTCGGCAAGAGCTGGAAGAAGCTGGTCGCGGGCATCGCGCCGGACACCTATGTCCGCGTGGTGCGCGAGGATCCGGTCGTGCCGGGCCTGCTCTACGCAGGCACCGAGACGGGCATGTATATCAGCTTCAACGATGGAGCGAATTGGCAGCCGCTGCAGATGAACCTGCCCGTGGTGCCGATCCATGATCTGCGCATCAAGGATGGAGACATCGCCGTGGCGACCCACGGCCGATCCTTCTGGATTCTCGACGACATCACTCCCCTGCGCCAAGCGGCCCGCGTGAATGCCGCCGAGCCCGTCCTGTACGAGCCCGCGCCCGCCGCGCGAATCCGCTTCGGATTCTCGCCGACCGACGGCTCCGCCGGAGCCAATCCAATGAGCGGAGCGGTGGTGGACTATTACCTGCCCGCCGATGCCCAGAACGTCAGCCTGACCATCTTCGACAGCGACGGCGTGGAGGTCGCCTCCGCGAACCGGGTGGAGAGCGGCAAGGGCATGCACCGCACTTCCCTCTTCCCCAGCTACCCGGGCATGGGCCCGGTGCGGGACATGCGCTTCTGGAGCGGCGGCCCCCGGTCGCTGCAGGCTCCTCCGGGTAGCTACACCGTGGTTCTGCTGGTGGACGACAAGCGGCTGACCCAGCCTCTGCAGTGGCAGAAGGACCCGCGAACCCCGGCCACCGACGCCGAGCTGCGGGAGCAGTTCCGGTTCGCCAAGGAGATCGTCGCCAAGGCCGAATCGGCCAATGAATCGGTCTACATGATCCGCCGAATCCGCGACCAGGTGAACGCCCGGGTTGCCGAGAAGGAAGAACTGAAGGATGACGCGGAGAAGCTCTTGGCAAAGCTTGAGGTGGTCGAGAACGCGATCTACCAGACCAAGATCCAGAGCAGCCAGGACCCGCTGAACTACCCGATCAAGCTGAACAACAAGCTGGCCGCCCTGGCCTCGGTGGTGGCGGGGGGTGAGTTTGGACCGACCAAGCAGAGCTACACTGTCTTTGAGATGCTCTCAGAGCAGCTGGATGCCGAGCAGGTCAAGCTCAAAGCGATCCTTGACGGGGACCTGGCGGCGTTCAACCAGCGGCTCCAGAGTCTCGGCCTAGAGCCGGTCAACCCGGATGCAGGCGATACCTATGCGTCAAACCGAACTGCTGCATACATCCACTGAGATGGTGCGCCATCACCTCGAGAGGGAGGAGAGCCGGCTCTCCTCCCTCGACGAGGCCTCCCTTACGATCCGCCCCAGCACCGGCTGGTGGTCGGTCGGGCAGATCGCGGAACACCTCGTGGTGACCCACGCGCTCTACTTTGATGAAATGGAGGCGGCCATTGCGAAGTCACCCAAGCGGCCTTCCTCCGACGCCGAGCACAAGCCGACATTCTTCGGCAAGTTCCTGCTCAAGAACGTCGGCCCCGACGCAAACAGCCCGGCCCCCCGCATCTTCTGGCCCTCCGAGCAGCCTCCGAGCGACATCATGGCCAAGCTGAAGGCCGACCACGAGCGGCTGATGGACATGATCAACCGCAGCGGCGAGCTGGACTTGAACGCGGTGAAGATGCCCTCCCCGGTCTCCAAGATGATCAAGATCAACCTGGGAGACGCCCTGCTCATGCACGCGCTGCACGGCGAAAGGCATATCCAGCAGATGCTTGAGCTGCTCGGCGAGTAGGGGTCAGTCTTCGGTCGAATCGACTTGAGAGGCGTAGCCCTCGGCCTTGTCCAGCAGCTCCTGCCATGAAACCTTGGTCGGCATCGTTTGGGGCCAGATCAGGGCCGGAATTCCGTCATCTTCGAACATCCCGCGCATCTCTTCAAGCGGCTGAAGCATGCAGGCCCAACTCTCGGCTCCGAGCGGTGTATCGGCGGGACAGTCGGCGGAGGCCGCCGCCATGAGGAGAGAGCAGACCAACGGAAACACCACCGGCCTAGACTCCGATTTGTGGCTGATGAACACCAGGCCCACTCGGCGGCCATCCGGCGATTTGTACTGAACAACCGCGGCCAAGGAGTTCCCCTGCTCGACTTCCGTAAAGTCAGGGGGGCCATCCAGAGAAAACGCTTTCAGTCGATTGTTGCGGGCATATGAAACCAGCGATGCAAAACCGTTGTCTGACATATCCGTCGCTGCGAACTCATCCCGCAGCATCAATTTGGAAAGGCAGGCGGCATCGGCCTGGTCAAAGCACGACACGGCTCTTTCAAGCGCTTCGCGCATTGTTGAGGGCTGGCGCGATGGCGCGTATCTGACCAGCCAGAATGCGCCAAGTCCGACGACAGCAAGTGCCGCCGGGATCAGCCAGCGTTTGGACATCTTATCGCGAAGACGTGTCCGTTTACGGCTGACTCCAGGTGATGTTCTCAGAGCCCACTTCAGTTGCGGGCGATGAGAGGGCGCTGCTCATAACGGCCAAGCCGAAGGAGAGGCCCACCACCAAAGTGACTGCAATCATCGCTTTCTGTATGTTCTTCATCTTCACTCCTGATCAGGCTTTACAAGCCCTTGCTCAAGCCAATTCTCTCTATGCCACCATTCTAGCAGCATTGCATCTCCCCGCGACTGCTTTCGCACAAGATTTCCATCTACCGTAACTCCCAGCCCCAGCTTTACTGAAATGGGAGAGACCCACTCATCAGGCGAAGAGGTGCAAGACCCATCCAGAAAGAGCATCGCTTTGCCCTTGTGGGTGTTGAAGTAATCCTGACTGCGCTCCTCTGACCGCGGAACATATTGAACGGTAAATAGCCGCTGGTTCAGCTTCGAATCGATCGGCGGGGCGCAGGCGCTGCGAAAGTTCTCCGCCTCGACTCCAAGCACTGGCGAATAGACAACTGAAGAGGACGGATAGGTGGCCGCGTCGTAAACATCACCGTGATCTGACACATAGAGATGCCAAGCCTGATGAACCTCATGCAGCTTTGCCAGCGAAGAATCGATCCTGCGCTCGCGGAGCAGAGACTTGAAGAGTGGGGTCAATAACGCAGTCGCCAAGACCCCGGCAAAAACCACCAGCGCAGCAGTCGCCCACTTCTTCGATCCCGGGCCCTTTTCAATTCCCCCAGCCAATCAATCCCTCTGCTTATGCTTTGCGGTCGCGGCTCAGGCTCTATTCAGACTGGCTGAGAATCACCCATTGGCCTTCGCTCAGGCCGAGCCCTTCGGTGCGGCCGGTCTGGCGGAGAGCATCGCGCAGGCGATTCTGACGATTGCGCTCCAGGTAGTGGCTGTCGATGATGATCGGCGTCAGGCCGAAGCCCTTGCGGATCTCGGCGGTGTCGTGCGAGTCGCCGTAGCCGGAAATCATGTCATCGCTCATCAGCATCGCGCCCGCGCTGGTGCCGAAGAAATGGACGCCCCGCCGATGAGCGGTCTGGAAGACGCGGCGGCACCAATCCTCGCCAAAGCGATTCATCAACCGTCCCTGCGAGCCGCCCGGAATCCAGACGCCGGAGCAGGAGCGGATGAGATTTTCGGCGACCTGGCGGTCCATCTCCGTCGGCTCATTCCACGGAAGGACAACCACCATTCGCGCTCCGTTCTCGATGAGGAACTCGCGGGAGCCTTCTGCCCCGGCCGCATCCGAGCGGGTCTGCCCCGCCACAACGATCAGCGACTGAGGGCCGCACGCCTTGATAAACTCTTGGGCCACCGCCTTGGGAGTCGTGCCTCCTCCGCAGACGAAGAGAAGGCCGGCGGCAAGGAGGCTCATAGAACGGCCAGCTTGCCCTTCTTTTCCGCGAGATGAAGCTGCAGGAAGGCGATGCCGTCCGCCATGGCCTTCACCACTTCGGGCCGCTGCAGGTCCACTTCGTGGCCCATATCCTCGATGATGGTGAGCTGGTGGATGCTGCCTGCCTTCTGATAGGCTTCCGCCAGCCGCTCCGCCTGCTTCACCGGCACAAGGCCATCGGTGCGGCCATGAACGGTGAAGACCGGCGGTGCGCCCTTGGTGATGTAGGTGATCGGACTCAGCCGCTTCATATCTTCCACCGCATCGGTGGCGGGCTTGCCCAGCACCTGCATCGCCACGATGTTGGTGAGCATGACGTTGAAATCGTTCTGCAGATCGGTCGGGCCGAAGATGTTGAACACCGCACCGACCTTGCTCGACTGCTCCTTGCAGAATGTCGTGTCCTTCTCCCAGTTCTCAGTGAGGCCGAGCAGCAGCGCAAGGTGTCCGCCGGCGCTGGCTCCTGAAGATCCAAAGCGGGCGGGGTCGATATTGTACTTCGCCGCATTCTCCTTGAGATAGCGGGTTGCCGACTGGACATCCTCGATCATGGAGGGCCATCGATTCTTGGGCGCGAGGCGATAGCTCACGGTCGCTGCCGCCATCCCCTGCTTCGCCAGGTTCTGGCAGAGGAACGACATATCCTGCCGCTGGCCGCTCATCCAGCTCCCGCCGTGGATGACGATCACGCAGGGCGTCGGCCCTTCTTCTGCCGTAACCGGGTAGTAGAAGTCGAGCATCATCTTTTCGCCCGCGATTTCCCGGTACACCACGTTGTGATCCACCTTCGGCTGCATGAGCAGCAGCGAAGCCATCGTCCATAAAATCATTTGTCTGCCTTCTATTGTGACGTGCAACCCTGCACACCAACACTTTAGTACACTTTTGCCATGGGTCTGGTTTTGCCCACAGTGTCGGGCCGCATCCAAAGCCTGGATGTAGCGCGCGGTGTGGCTATTTTGGGGATTCTGCTTGCCAATATCGGCGCCTTCGCCCTGCCGTTCATCAGCTATGAAATGATCGGAGCCGAGCCGCATCTAACGGGGAGAGAGGCCATCGTAGATGCGATCCGCCTGGCTTTCGTTACCGGCAAGTTTCGCAGCCTGCTCGCCATCCTCTTCGGCGTTGGGCTCTATCTGCAGTTTCAGAAGCGGCAGGCGACGCCCAAGGCGTGGCCGGGCGGCTATCTCAAGCGCACCGGATGGCTTGCCGTCATCGGCCTGTGCCATGGCCTCTTCTTCTGGTTTGGCGACATCCTCTTCGCCTACGCCCTGTGCGCCCTGTTGGTGGTGCCGATGGTTCGCATCAACACCAAGGCGATGCTGGGCATCGCTATCGGCGGGCTCCTGCTCAGCACGCTCATCGGCGCAGGCATGGCTTTCATGCAGTCTGGAGCAGGCGCTTCATCGGATGACCTGGGGCAGCTGACCGAACAGTTCCCCCTGCTAACCGCTCTCTTTGACCCGACGGGAGAGACCGCGCTTTATGCCGATGGCTCTTATCTCAGTCAGCTTGCCATTCGGGCGCTCATTGGGATTGTGAGCCTGTTCCAGATTCCCATCATCGCCCTTCACATCGTCCCTCTGATGCTGATCGGTGTCCTGCTCGGCCGATCCGGCTTTCTCGCGCGGCCAGCCAGCGACCCGCGCCTGGCCCGCCAGTTGCTGAACATCGGATTTGTGGGGCTGCTCATCAATTGCGGCCTTGCGGCTTGGCGCTACAGCGGCACACCTTATGGCGTTGACAACCTGGCCGAGATGGGGCTGGCTTCCCTGCTCTCCGTCGGCTACCTCGCCCTCATCGCAATCTCGTGCGAGCACGGAGTCGGAATCGCGGGACGCCTGATCGGAAACGTCGGCAAGATGGCCCTGACCTGCTATCTGGGGCAGACGCTGATGGCCACCTTCTTCTTCTATTCGTGGGGACTGGGCTACT
This sequence comes from uncultured Fimbriimonadaceae bacterium, assembly GCA_965652385.1. Classification (GTDB taxonomy): domain Bacteria; phylum Armatimonadota; class Fimbriimonadia; order Fimbriimonadales; family Fimbriimonadaceae; genus JBGSIR01. The sequence continues at coordinate 401,678 of CBFGUV010000001.1, read as the reverse complement.
TCGGCCAGTTCGACCAGGTGCAGCTCTTGACCGTCGTTGTGGTGATCTGGCTGGTGAACATCATCGGAGCCACGCTGTGGCTTCGGTACTTCACCATGGGGCCGATCGAATTCCTGTGGCGGCGATTGAGCTACCGAAGCCGGTTCTCCATCCGCCGAGGCGAGGAGCCGGTCATCGCTCCGCCGCCCGCACCGCCGGCCGAGCCCCCTACAGGCCCCGCTTCTTTGTGATGTTCAGCCGGGGGACCGGCAGCAGGGTGCCGTCGCTGCGGATCGGTGCGTTCGAGTTCGCGAAGCGCTGCATGATCGCCTGCTCCACCTCGCGGTGGTAGTCGTGCATCTGCTGCTCGAACTCTGAGGTCATCTGCTCCATGTCATCCAGCAGGCGCAGGATGATCTCGACCCCGGCGAGATTGACGCCCATATCCTGCGTCAGCCGCTGAATCTGCCGCACCCGCTCAATGTCCTCTTCGCTGTAGAGGCGATTCTTGGAGCCGACCCGTGCCGGCACCACCAAGCCGAGCCGCTCGTACTGCCTGAGCGTCTGCGGGTGGACGTTGCACAGTTCGGAAGCCACTCCGATCATATAGACAGGCTGCTTGCGGTCTCTCACTGCCCCTTCTCCTGAAGCGCCGCGAGTTCACGCAACAGCTTTCTCTGCTTGTCGTCGATCTCCTTCGGCACGGTGATGCGGACCCGGGCGAACAGATCGCCGCGTCCACCGGAAAACTTGGTGAGCCCCCGCCCCTTCAGCCGAAACTTCTGGCCGGACTGGGTGCTCTCGGGAATGGTGATCTTTCCCGTGGTCCGCAGGCTTGGCACGCGGACTTCCCCGCCCAGCGCCGCCGTGGTGTAGGGCACATCGACCATCACCTCCAGATCGTCGCCGATCCGCTTGAACTGGGCGTGCGGCTTCTCCTTGATGAGGACGTAGAGGTCGCCGGTCTTTCCGTTGGAGCCCTTCGCTCCGCGGCCAGGAACGCGCAGCTTCTTGCCCTCCCGTATGCCCGCCGGAATCTTGACCTCGGCCCGGCGCTGCACCGCGATGGTGCCCTTGCCGCCGCAGCCGGGGCAGAAGCCTGCGCCGCCGCCGATCAACTGAACCTGACCCGCCCCGTGGCACTGGTCGCAAACATCTTCGACCTGGTAGGTGAATGACCGCTTCGCGCCTTGATCCACTTCCTCCAGCGTCACCTCGACGGTGTACTCCATGTCGGTCGGAGGAATCTGTGTGCGGAAATTGGTGAACGGCCCCTGGCCGCCGCCGAAGCCGGAGAAGAACTGGTCAAAGATGTCGCCGAAGCCGCTGCCCTGACCGAAGTCGAAGTTCACATCGCCCGCATGTCCGCCGGATGCGCCCCGCACGCTCTCGCAGTTGGAGCCGTAGGCGTCGTACATCTTGCGCTTCTCGTCGTCGCTCAGAACCGCGTAGGCCTCGCTGATCTCCTTGAACTTGGCCTCGGCCTCGGGGTTGCCGGGGTTCACATCGGGGTGGTACTTGCGCGCAAGAGAGCGGTAGGCGGTCTTGATCTCCTTCTCATCCGCCTTTTTGGATACTCCAAGAATCTTATAGTAATCCTTCGCCATTGCCAATCTCGCGCTCAAAAACTTGAGCCTATGATACTCAAGACAAGATATGAGCGCTTTGAGTTTCAGCGAACTGGGACCAGAACTCCAGTCGCTGATCTGTTTGTCGCGGGCAAAGCAGCCAAAGATAATCCATGGTGGACCTCGCGAGTCTCGAAATCCGCCTGGAACGCAGCGAGAACCTTCCGGTTCTTCCGCAGGCGATCAGTTCGGTCATGCAGTTGGTGGATGATCCGAACACATCGTCGCGCCAGGTCGAAAAGATCATCGAGCGCGATCCCGGCGTAACCGCGAAGATTCTGCGGGTCGCCAATTCCGCCTACTACGGCCTGCCCAAGGTCAAATCCATTGAGCGTGCCGTCAGCTTTCTCGGCATGAACACGCTTCGCTCGGTCGTGATGAGCGTCGCCTTTCAGAATCTGCTCAAAGGGCGCGGGGCGGCCAAGAAGTTCTGCCGCATCTCGTTCTGGCAGCACAGCCTCGCAACGGCCACGGCCTGCCGCATCCTGGGCAGACTAAAGATGCCGCAGAAGGCAGAGGAGCTTTACTGCGCCGGGATGATCCACGACGTCGGACTGCTCGTGCTCGACCGATTTGATCCGGCAGGATTCGACAAGGCGATTCAAGAAGCGACAGAGACCGGCAACTGCCTAATCGAAGCCGAGAACCGGCTTCTGGGCTACAACCACTACCAGGCCGGCGTTCTGCTCGCCGACAAGTGGGGCCTCTCCAGCGTGGTCAAGAACGCCATCCGCTACCACCACGACCCAAAGGAAGACGGCGAATACTACGACACGACCGCCGTGGTCGCCATCGCCAACCACCTCGCCAACCGGGCGGGCTGCTCCAACAATATTCCGGAGTCGGCCGAAGAGATTTCTGATGAAGTGACGCAGGCCATCGGCCTGGACCCGGCGCAGCTTCCGGTCATCGAGAAGGTGGTCGCCACCGAAGTCAAGAAGGCGCAGGCCGCCTTCAAGCTGTAAGACAAAGAAAGATCGGGGCGCGCCTTGCGGCAACGCCCCGATCTTTCTTGTCAGCGAACCGAGTCCGCCTACTTGCCCTTGCCCCGACCCATCAGCAGGTCCAGGATGCTGCCGCCGCCGACGGGTCCGCTGGAGCCGCCGATGGTCTCGATGGCATTCAACGCCCGATCCACGCGCATCAGCGACTCGCGGACGTGCAGGCTCGTGGCCTCGTCGTAGCCGCGCCGAGACGCGGCCTGGAGCGTGGTGCGCAGCTTGCGGAGCTGATCCCAAGCCATCGCGCTCACTTCGCTGGATGCGCCGAAATCGGGCACACCCGACTGGATGAGCATATTGATGTGCTCCCGCTGAAGCTGGCGGCGGAGCGGGCTGACGCTGGTTCCCGACTTCAGCTCGGACCAGACTTCATCCTGCACCTCTCGCAGCAGCGTGCGGGCCGTGAGGACCTTCTCGCCCGGAGCGGCCTTGAACTCGAAGTTCCAGAGGCGGTTGAGGACGCCGGGATTCATCACCGAAGAGAGGGCCGAGCCCTGCACTCCGGCGAACTGGTCGAACATGGAGTAGTCGTCCAGCCCGGCCAGCATGCTCTCCAGAATTCCGCCCTTCGGGTCGCGGGCGAACATCTGGTAGTAGTGCTTCGGAAAGGCGAAGGCTCGCTCTGAGAAGATGTAGGTCTTCAGCAGATCGAACGCGCGTCGCTGCTTGTCGGCTTCGACCGCCTGCATCGGCAGCTCTCCGCCCGGATCGCCCTTGAAGTCATTGAACTTGCGGTAGGAACCGATGTAGTTCGAGAGCCGCGCAGCAGCCGAGGAGTAGTTAGCGAAGAGGCTGTTGAAGTCCTTGGTGAACTCATAGTAGCTCTCGCCATCTCGCGGAGAGTGCTTGTCCAGCTCAAAGATCAGATAGCGGGAGAGCTGCAGCATCCGCTGGTAGTAGTCGATGGGCTCCTTGGAGATGTCGAAGCGGGCGACATACGGATCGTAGAAGTCCGCGTATTCATCGCCCAGCCAGCGCAGGCCCTTGGCCGCACCGCCCCGCGCCAGCCGATCCAGATCGGCCTTCGAGGTCACCGAATCGCTGTAGCCGTATTCGATGGCCCAGATGTCGTACTCGCCCAGAGTGGCGCTGTAGTACGGCAGGCCCGCCGACTTGATGGCGGAGGGGTTGAAGGGAACGTAGTCCATCACCGACGCGGCGGTGTTGTACTTGGCCACCTTGGCCGGGTCCTTCATCTCCTCCAGCGTGAGCTGGGTGCTGGCGACAAAGTTGTGCCGCAGGCCGAGGATGTGGCCCATCTCGTGCGCCACCACGTGCCGGATCAGGTCATCGAGGTACTTCTGCTTGTTCACCGGTCCGAGAGGACCGGAGACCATTTCGATGGCGAGGCCCGCCAGCTCCTTCTGCTGCAGGGCGTAGTGGGCGTAGTCGCAGTCGGCGCAGCGCCCGCGCTTGCTCAGCCGCTCCAGCAGCTCTTCCTTCGTCGGCTTCTTGAAGAAGGAAGTCGGATCGACCATCTCGCCCAGTTCCTGGGTGCCGAAGCGGACCATGTTGGCATCAACCGTAATGCTGGCGTTGACGATCTCGCCCGTCAGCGGGTTGGTGCGGAAGTGCGCGACGGCGTAGGCCGAAGCCGGAGAGGCGACCCAGCGCACGATGTTGTAGCGCAGGTCGGAGTGGTCGAAGTCGGCATCCGCCGGCATCTGCTTCACCTGGATGGCGTTGCGGTAGCCGATCTTCTCGAAAGCCTTGTTCCAGGCGAGGATGCCCTCGCGTACGGCCATTCGGTACTCATCGGGAATCGCGTTGTCCAGCCAGAAGACGATCGGCTCGACCGGCTCGGACATCTGCGCGTCGGGGTCCTGCTTTTCCAGATGCCAGCGCATGATGAGCTGTTCGCGGGCCGTGCTGGTGGCGAAGTCGGTCATGTCGTCGAAATCGACGGTGAAGTAGCCGACGCGGGCATCAAACGCCCGGGGCTCGAAACCGCTTTCGGTTTCAAGCTTGAAGAGGTTGTAGGAGATCGCCACGACCAGGCTCCGCGAGTCGGCGGTGGTCGTCGGGCCGCCCATCGACGGCTCGGGCGTGCCGTCGAATGCGTAGATCGACCGCACCGCGACATTCTCGGGGAAGTTCTTGACGTAATCGACGTAGCTCTTCTCGCGGTCGGGCGAGTATCCGCCGCCGCCGAAGAGGGAGAGTCCGCCTCCACCGCCGCCCATCATCAGGTCATAGACCTGACCGATGTTGCCGAGGAACAGGTCGCTGATGTCGATGAGGACCGAATCACGGTCCGACTGCTTGGCTTCGATGTCGAAGGCTTCGACATAAGATTCGGAGAACGACCGCTTGACCGCCCGCATGATCGGAGCGTGCTCGTCGGCTCGGAAGCCGAAGTTCGGCACGACCATGTAGATCATGTTGTTCGGCTTCTCTTGGAACTGGAAAACAAGGTCGGAGATCGGATCGCCGGCCACCACCGAGGCGGAATCGCCGGTGGATGCCGTGGTCTGCAGCATGTAGTACTGGTCGAGGTTGGCCCGGGGGATCTCCATGTAGAGCTTCAGGCGTCCATCGTCTTCCTGCTTGCGGTAGATCGGGAAGAGGCCCTCGAGCTTCTCGAAGCCTTCGACGGTCGAGTCGATGTTCTCCTCGTCCTCGCCCTCTCCTTCGTCCTGCATGTCGCCTTCGTCCATGCCCTCATCGGTGCCGACGGTCTCGACGGCCATCAGTCCGCCGCTGACCCGCTTGTCGGTGATCTTGATGTCGCCCTTGGACTCCATGCCCTCCAGGTTGATGCTGCCGCTCAGGGAGAGGTCGGTCTTGATCGTCTCGCCGGAGGCGACATCGATCCACACCTTGCCGGTGCCCTTCAGCGCGCCGGACTGGTCTTCGACATAGTTCATTGCGAGGCGGGCGGCGCGGACGCCGGAGACCGTCTCAAAATCTTCAAAGGTGAATTCCACCTTGGCTTTGGGGAGGAGCGCTTCCTTGTCGCCGGGATAGCTGTGGCTCCACTTGTCGCCCGGTCCGACGGGGTCGCTGGAGAAGATGACCTGGCTGGCCTGGCTGATCCGCTGGGTCATGCCGCTGTCATCCTCGGCTTCCATATCGGTTTCAAGAACCGTGGTGAGGCCGGTGGGATCTACATAGAGGACGGTCTTGGAACCCGCGGCTTCTTCGGTCGGAAACTCCTGGCCGTTGAAGGAGACGTTCATCTCCTCCAGTTCGCTCTCCAGGGTAAGGAAGCCGTAGTCGTTCACTTCCTTGACCGTCAACTTGGTCTTCTGCTTGATGACGACGTTGATTTCGAGGCCGCCGCCGCCGAGGGCGAGGTTGGCCTGGCCTTCATAGCGTGAGCTTTCGCCGACAGTTCCCCTGCGCTGGAGGAGCACCTTTTCCTGCGCGAAGGCGGCAGGCACCAGGAGCATTGCTAAAAGAAAAACGGCCATGCGAAAACGGCCATTATTCGGATCGCCAAAGCGGACCATATCCTATTGTGGCTTATGCACGGGGATAGGTTCGCACCGCCTGATTAAATGGGCAGTTCGATTACGATTCGGCAGGCTTCCAGATGGCGCCGGACGGGTCGGCGGAGCGCTCGAGTTCCGGTTCGGCCACGGGCGGGCATCCGGGTGCTTCAAATTCGAGAACCGGGCCTTCCCAGCCGGGAACCTTCGTTTCGCGGAACTGCCGGGCCGTGTAGCGCCACACGACCTTGCGCCAAAACTGCTGGGCCCCGTGGTGATCCTGGACCTGGGCGATCTGCCAGCTGCCTTCGTGCATGTCAAAGACCATGCGGGCAACCTCTTCGCCGATGCCGAGGCCGCGATAGACGTGCAGAAGGAAGAATTCAGCCACCGTGTGGATCGGCTTGCTGGAGTGGCCTTCGATATCCCGCACCATGACAAATCCGGCCAGCCGTCCCTTGACCTTGACCAGATAGGCGTGGCGCTTGGGGTCGGACCAGTATTGGTCGATATAGTCGTACTCAAACAGGCCATCGTCGCCGATGGACCGGTCGTCGTACTGACTCATCTCGTGCAGATACATCTGAAGAAGGCGTTCAAGAACCTCCCTCTCAGCTGCTTCTGCTCTGTCAACTCTGAGCGGCATTTTCGTTTATCCCGTGCTTTGCATCGCTGCCGCGATGCCAGCCACAGTCTGCAGAGCGGCTTCTTGCCAGTCTGCATCTTGGCTCTCTTCGCGCCGAAGCGCGATCTGCAGCCTGCTCAGGGGCCTCACCACCGGGTTCCGAAAATGAATGGTATTGCGAATAACCGGAAACCGATCTAAGAGTTCTTCCTGTTCAAGTATCTGCAGGAGCCAGTTTCTTGTTCGACTGAATTCCTGGCTCAACTGTTCGAAAAATCTTCGACCAATCTCTTCCGATTGCACGGATCGTGCCGATTCTTCAGCCGTTTCAAAAAAGGCTCTCGCGAGCTCCAATTCGGCATTCTCAAGAACGGTGCGGAAGAAGGGCCACTCCCGGCACATTTCGCGCAGGGTTTCCAGACCGCCTTCTTCTGCCTCACACCAGCTCTCCAGAGCCGAGCCAAGACCATACCAGCCGGGCGTCATGAACCGCGACTGGACCCACGCAAAATTCCAGGGAACTGCGCGCAATGCGTCAAGCCCAGCACGCAGCTTGCCGGGCCGCATCACCGGCCGGCTGGCAATGGGCAGATGCGCGATGAGGCTGATCGGTGTCGCTTCCGTATAAAAGCTCCAGAAGTCGGGGTCGCCGATCAAATCCTGATGCGATTGCTGCGAGGCCGCCGCCAGGTGATCCATGGCGCGGGTCCAATCTTCCTTCACATTCTGCTTCTCGCCCAGCAGGCTGTCGGTGGCCTCCAGGATCACGGCGCTGACGATCTGCTCGACGTGGCGGTGCGCGATCGGGCCGAGTCCATAGCGGAAGCTGACGACCTCGCCCTGCTCGGTGAATCGGATCGCGCCGGTAAAGCCGCAGTCGGGCTGGCTTCGAATGGCGCGATTGGCCCGGCCGCCGCCGCGGCCTACGGTTCCGCCGCGACCGTGGAAGAACGAGACCTCATAGCCATGCTCCTGCGCGCTGGTCGAGACCGCCGACTGCGCCTGGTAGAGCCACCAGTTGGCCGCGAGGAAGCCGCCGTCTTTGGTCGAGTCGCTATAGCCCAGCATCACTTCCTGCCGTCCGCCTTGAGCGGCGAGAACCTGCTGGTAGGGAGCGCAGTCCATCACCTGCCCCAGTAGGCCGGGAGCGCGGCGCAGGTCGTCGATGGTTTCCAGCAACGGCGCGACGCCAAAGGGAACCCAGATGCCCTCCTTGCGCCGCCGGATAAGCCCGGCATCCTTGGCCAGCACAAGCACCTCCAGCATGTCGCTAGGGCCGTGGGTCATGCTGATGATGTAGGTTCGAATCGCCTCCGGCCCAAGGTGGGCATGAATCCGCCGTACGGCGCGAAAGATGTCGCGGACCTTCTCCGCCTCTTCCCCGCCCCGCCAGGCCGGATCGACCAGCGGACGCGGATTCTCAAGTTCGGCGGCCAACACCTCCATCCGCTCGTCTTCACTCAGGCTCAGATAGTCGTCCGCGACGCCCGCCGCCTTGAGCAACTCCGCCACTGCGGTTTCGTGACGCGATGAGTGCTGGCGGATGTCCAGCGGAGCCAGGCAGAAGCCGAAAGCGCTCGCTTGGCGGATCAGCCGGACCAGCGGCCCGGTGTCGGCAGCGATCTGCGAACCCGACTCCCGCAGACTCTTCTGCAGCAGCCGCAGGTCATCCAGAAACTCGCCCAGCGAATAAGGAAGGCTGCCGTTGCCGCCCAGGCTGGTCAGATTGGCGATCAGTCGCGATTCGATCTGCTCGGCAAACTGGACATAGGGGAGGTCGGTCTCATCGGCCCTCACGCCGAGCCGCTTCAGCACCGGGTCGTGCGCGGACATGCCGCGTGTGGAATGCGACAACTCGCGCCGAACCCGCCGGATGCCATCGGCCCAAGCTTCCATCGCGAGCTGCGCGTTGCTGATGGCGGTCTGCCAGGTGACTTCGGGCGTAACCTTCGGGTTTCCATCCCGGTCGCCGCCCACCCAAGAGCGGTACCGGAGCACGTTCAGCTCCCGGGGCGGCTGCAGGTCGGGGTAGCTCTTTTCCAGCGCCCGCTCCAGGTCGCGCTCGATCCACGAAATCACGTCCATGATCGAGTGCTCGATGTAGAACTGCACGTTCTGCACCTCTTCCTGCACGGTCACTTCGCTCTGGCGAAGCTCGCTGGTCTGCCAGAGGATGTTGAGGGTGCGGCGGAGCGAGACTTCCGCCAGGCCCTCCAGGTCGAGCGGCTCGCTCAGGCCTTGAAGGTGGGTGTCCTGCCCGATTTCGCCCAGAGCCAGCGCGACGTCTTCCAGCCTGTCGAGAACTGTCCGCCGCTTCGCCTCTGTCGGATGGGCGGTGAGGGTGGGCTCGATGAGAACGCCATCCAGAACCTTGAGCACCTGGCTCCCGGTCACCCCCCGCTCGCTCAGGCGGCTGATGGCGGTGGAAAGCGATTCGCTGCGGGGGTGGCGGCTGCGGTTGACCCGCACGATCTCCTTCTGCTCGGCCAGGTTGATCAAATGAAAAAGGGTGGTGTAGACCCGGGCGGCCTTCGCGGCGGTGGCCGGGTCGGTGAGGGGACGGATGCGCTCCCGAATCTCCGCCGCCGGAAGAGAAGGATCGTCCTGGTAGAGCCGACGGCAGACTTCAACAAGATCGGCGCCCTCCTGCTCTTCGACCAATTCGCCCAGAAGCTGATCTATCAGCCGGATATCTCGGCTGAGCGGCGCGCTCAGGCCGTGGTCTTCTGGGGCGAGGTTGAGGAGAGGTGTGCTCATAACCTGCCCTTCATTGTGCCGCCTTCGCAGCGGCCCATGCCAAGAGAGGGCGGCTTTCGCCGCCCTCTCTACGGATTCTTAATGCAGCTCCGCGCCGGATTGCGAAGCTTCGTGCGCCTTGACCAGAGCCTGCGCTTCGTGGTCGGGCACCTCTTGGTAGTGCGAGAAGTCGGCATGGAACCTTCCCCGCCCCTTGGTGATTGAGCGGAGATCGAGGGCGTAGCGCATCATGGTCGCCATCGGCACCATCGCCTTGATCTCGGTTTTTCCGCTGCCGTCCTGATCCATGCCCTGCAGCTGGCCGCGGCGGGTGTTGAGGTCGCCAACCACGTCGCCGACCGCCTCCTCCGGCGCCCAGACGCTGACCATCATGATCGGCTCCAGCAGCACCGGCCCGGCCTGAGCCGCCGCATTGCGGAAGGCCAGCGCCCCCGCCATCTTGAAGGCGGCTTCGCTGGAGTCCACGTCGTGATAAGAGCCGTCGTAGACAATCGCCTTGACATCTTCTACCGGGAATCCGGCGACAATGCCCTTGAGCATCTCATCTTTCAGCCCCTTCTCGACGGCGGGAATGTAGTTCTTGGGGATCGATCCGCCGACGACGGCATTCTCGAAGACGAAGCCTTCGCCGCGATCGAGCGCGACCAGTTCGATCCAGCAATCGCCGTACTGGCCCTTGCCGCCCGTCTGCCGTTTGTGCTTGCCCTGCGCCTTCGCGCCGCCGCGGATGGTCTCCTTGTACGGCACCTTCGCCTCTTCGGTCAGAACCGTGACGCCGAAGCGGTCCTTCAGCTTCTCGATGGCGGTGTCGATGTGGATGTCGCCCATGCCGCTCAGCAGCTCTTGATGCACCACCGGGTCGCGGTTGTAGATGAGAGTGGGGTCTTCCTGCAGCAGCTTTTCCAGGGCAGAACCCAGCTTGTCCTCGTCCACCTTGGTCGCCGGCTTGATGGCGACGCGGTAGATCGGCTCGGGGAAATCGACGCCCGGAAGCTGGAAGTTGTCCTTCTTGGTGGTGAAGGTGTCGCCCGTGCCGGTGTCGTGGAGCTTGGCCACGACGCAGATGTCCCCGGCGGTCACTTGGGAGGCGCTTTCGTGCGTCTTGCCGTGCGGGATCATCAGGTTGTGCACACGCTCGTCGTGCTCTTTGCCGCTGTTCCACACCACGTCATCGGCCTTGAGCGTTCCGCTGTAGATGCGGACGTAATTCAGCTTGCCGACATACGGGTCGGCGGTCGTCTTGAAGCAGAAGCCGAGCAGCGGGCCGCTGGGGTCTTCCGGCAGCTTCTTGTCGCCCACCGTGACCTGCTTGTACTCGGGGCTCGGCAGTTCGCCGATGATCCGATCCATCAGCGCCTTCATGCCGACGCCGGACTCCGCAGAGCCGAGCAGGACGGGAACAACGCGTCCGCTCTTGGTGCCTTCGAGCAGTCCGCGCTCGATCTCCTCGGGAGTCAGCTCTTCTCCGTCGAGGTACTTCATGGCGAGGTCGTCGTCGCCTTCGGCGGCCGCATCCATCATCTTTTCGCGGCGGTAGGCGGCCTCGCCGGCGTATCCGGCGGGAATCTCCTCCACCTGGATGCCGCGATCCTTGCCCTTGTAAACCTTCATGTTGAGCAGATCCAGAACGCCGCTGAAGGCAGCCTGGTGGCCGATGGGAATCTGAACGTTCACGATCTTGCTGCCGAACCGGGCATCCAGGGTTTCGATGAGCCCTTCGTAGTCGGCGTTGTCGCGCTCAAGCTTGTTGATGAAGATGCACCGTGCGAGCCCTTCCTTCTCGGCATACTCCCAGGCCAGGTCGAATCCCACGTCGAGGTCGCTCTTCGCCTCGCACACGATAATCATTGCGTCGACGACCCGAGAAACAGCGGCCAATTCACCGATGAAGTCGGGATATCCGGGCACGTCGATGAGGTTGATTTTGTGGTCGTGCCACTCCAGGGGCACAACGCTTGCGCCAACGCTGATGCCGCGCTTGGCTTCCAGTGGATCGAAATCGCTTTGAGTGCTTCCCGCCTCAATGCTTCCAACGCGTTCGGCAGCTCCGGCAGTGTAGAGCATGTGCTCCACCAGCATCGTTTTGCCGGCCCCGCCGTGGCCTACAATGGCCACATTGCGAATCTTGTCAGGAGTGTAGCTTTTCAAGGTTCATGTCCCTCCGGTGGGCCATGGATGGTCCATCGAAGCCGCACGCGGCGGCTTAACTTCAGGATAACACTGCTTTCGCGCTCCGCCTTTGAACTCATTAAGAAAATGGCGAGACCCTCCGTGGGCCTGCGAAACCAAACCAGTACGTGAAGCGGTAAACCTCTGAAAGGCGTGCAGAGAGCGCCGAAAGGAGCTTTACAGAGTGGAAGAAATCATGGCGATGATGATCGGATTCGGCCTGGTGGTCGGCATCCCGATCACGGCCCTCCTGCTGAGCCATCAGCGCAAGATGGCCGAACTGATCCACAGCAATCACGAGGAGCGAAAGACCGACGGCATGCACCGCATCCAAGCCCTCGAAGATGAAGTCCGCCACCTGCGGAGCACCGTGCATGAGCTGATCCTGCGTAACGACGACCTGCAACCAGCAACATTACCTCTTACTCAGCAACAGCGGTCAGGCGCAGATAATGAGATAGCTACACACTGAAGTCTTCAGTCCTTCGAAATCTGTTTCGCAAGTGATGATTCATATTGCCGCCTTAGTTCATTTAAGGTGCGAGATTGCCCTTGATTGTAAAACTCATTGTATCCAACACCCACTAAAAATTCAGCATCTTTGTCAATCCCGTGCACTAAGCGACGCATCTTAAGCTCACTCTGAGAATCTCCGGTAGTTATTGACTTGTCTGTCAACCATTTATGCGTAATTAATGTGGGTAGCAGTCTAATCACACCGATACCATCATCGTGGTATGCAACTATCACCTGTAAAGGCTGTTCCTTCAGTGGACCAGAATCAGAACCAATTACAAACAGACCGTTGCCTCTTGATTCAGCATTAAGGTCATCTGCCATCGCTTGAACCCTGCCGCTTCCTCTAAGATGATCAGATGCCCAAGCAATCACCTTCACTTGGTCATCCGGATGAAGTCTGGCGTAAACCGGATCATCGGTAATGTATGCGCTTATGCAAGCTGTATCACCGCGCTGAAGACATCTGCCAAGGTTTTCTGAAGAGGTCTTCAAGGTAGGTGATCGACTGGAGCGGACTAGCAAGACTATTGCCAGCAAAGCTACACAACTGACCAAACAATAGACAATCGTTGCTGTGCGACGAGACCTAACCGATAACTTTGCCACGCTCAAGCACCACTAGAAGCAGTAGGGCGACAAGGTATCACAGGCTGAGCCCATGTTCTTAACGTAGAACCGGTGTCCAGCTACCGGGTCCGTCGAGGAACACTCAATCGTTTGCCGGGCATATTCAATGCAATTCACCGGTGTATCCACAGTCTTGCAGGGATATGTTTCTTGTACCACCGTTCCAGCACAATTAGGCAATGCCCAACAATCCAGACATGTGGGCGCTGAACTTTCTAGATTGGCTTTTGATACCGTGGGTAACCAGCATACTGCCAGTACTCCAAGATAGAAAGCGGCGATATAATATTTTGTATGTTTCATTTCTGGATCACCTTACCTTACCCAAAACTCTGCTTCTAACGGATTGCCTTTGTTTTCTGCAACTGTCAGACTTCCATCTAGCTGAACGGCGGTTCCAATTCGAGATTCGTAAATGTTCGCTTCATGCTTGTTGTCCACTGAGCAAGACATGTCAAAAACCACTGGCAACTTCGATCCGTATCTTGAAAACCAAGTGTTGTATGGTGCTCCGTTCCACATAAAGAAGTAGCGAACACTATTAGTGATCCCCGATTCAGACGGCGGACGACACCCTCTCCACAACTCTGCAGGGGTATCAAAAGTCTTAGCCCATGACTGTAAAGTAGTCTCACTCGCTAAAGGAATTGACTCGTATCCGCCTCCCCAATCACTTCTATATAACTCGAAAGCAATATAGATTTGCTTCATATCACTAACCGCACGGGTTTTGTTCGATGAAAAAACGATCATGGGGGCGACAGAGCCCAGTATTGCAGCAAGCACCAAAACAATCGCCATAGAGACCAACACCTCACTTATCGTGAATGCGGATATCTTCACGTTATTCCTCCCACTCTATCCGCGATACGGACTCTATCTTGCGCGTTCCCGCATCTACAAGAAGCTTGACGCCTGATGTCATCGGGTATACGGATCCTTCAACGTAGAAAGTATCAGATTCGGCTACGAGAAGGTCAGAAGGAATACTAGATTGCACCTCGTGTGTGGACGAGGCCCTCCCCCCCACAATGACGAGCATGCTATTGGATGGATTTAGCCTGCGTACATAGGCTCCGATAACAGATGCAGTTAGATCACATGCACCTCTTCCAGGAATAACATGTACTACGGAGATGCGTCTTTCTACAATGGCCGGCATCAATGGTGCAGAACCCGCCATCACATCCCCCTCTGTGGGTAAGTAGGTACCGAAGTCTGCACTACAATGACCTTGCGGTGAAGATTCTTCATTCCTCACATTTAGTACGGTCCGCAAGAAATCTGGAGAATGACCAGTCAGCGTCGCACTTATCGAAACAACACTAAGAAACAAACACAATAGCGAAACCCAGTACTCCCTAAAGAATGCTCCTGTCCGGATATTCATAATCACTTCTCCCTAGTGCTTATGGACTCAGTCTAACATAGATCTGTGGTTCAGACCTATTTCTAAGTAAAACTACGGAGTATTTCTAGTCTTTTCAATAGCATATAGTAGACAAATATCGCCTGAACAGCAGCATTCATTAACAAAGAGGCCGACCGGAATCTCCGGTCGGCCTCTTTCGGTCTGAGTCGGAAGAGGACTACTCTTCCGACGGGGTCTCGGCTTCTCCGCCGGAATCCGACTCGCGGGCCAGATCTTCCAGCGTCATGCCGGCGAATGCATCGCCGTCGCCTGCGTTGTCGCCGTCCTCCGACTCGATGAGAGCCGTGAGCGGCTGCTGCGCCCAGCTGGGCTGGGTGCGATCCACGTCGATGGCCAGCTCGCGGTTGCCTTTGATGCCCGTGCCCGCCGGGATGAGACGGCCGATGATGACGTTCTCCTTGAGGCCGACCAGAGAGTCGTGCTTGCCCCGGACCGCGGCTTCCGTAAGGACGCGCGTGGTCTTCTGGAACGAAGCAGCCGAAAGGAACGACTCGGTGGCGAGAGAAGCCTCGGTGATGCCGAGGAGGATCCAGTTGGCCGTAGCCTCACGCGGATCGCGCTCCCGCTCTTCGCCCGTGGTCGGGTCCTTGAACTTGATCTTCTTGCCTTCCTCGATGCGCTTGCGGACCTTCTCGTTCTCGCGGACAAACCGGAATCGGTCAACGATCTGTCCCGGCAGGAACGGCGTGTCGCCCGGCTCCTTGATCTGCCGCTTGCGCAGCATCTGTCGGACGATGACCTCCAGGTGCTTGTCGTTGATGTCGACGCCCTGGTCCTTATAGACCGTCTGCAGGTTCGAGATGAAGTACTCGTGCACCGCCATGGCGCCGGCCAGAGCGAGAACCTCGTGCGGATCGAGCGGACCCTCGGTAAGCGGGTCGCCCTTGATGATGCGCGCTCCCTTCTCCGTCGGCAGGTTGCCGAGGGGCGGAACGAGGATCGGATAGAACACGTTGACCGATTCGATCTTGTGCCGCTTGAGGACCGTCAGCGAAGCCGTCACCAGCTTCTGGCCGATCAGGCGCTCCAGCGACGGATCGAATCCGGTGCTGGTCTCCTTCTTCTTGCCCTTGCCGTCGGCCGTGGTCGGCCACTCCTGCGTGTCGGAGATGTAGGCTTCCTTGATCGGCTTGTCCACCGGCACGGTCGCCTCCACGACGACCCAGCGGCCGAAGCTCGAGCGCTGAATCTCGGAGACGGTGCCCGTGACCGGACAGATGATCGCCTTGCCTCGGGGCTGCTTTCGGGCCTCGAAGATCTCTTCGACGCGGACGATGCCGCTCGATTCACCCGTCCATGAGTAGAAGAACGTCTTTCGGCTTCGCTCCCACAGCTTGCGGGATTCGCTGTCCGCTCGCTCGGCGGCCTTCTCGGCAGCCTTGGTAGTTCGCTTGCGCTTCGTCTCGTCGGTGGTGATCTCCGTGGTGAAGAGGTGCTTCACGGCAGACTGCTGCGATTCGAGGAGCTTGCTCGGATCGAAGTCGCTCATGCTGGTCTGCGTGGCGGCCTGGAAGTCTTCCTGGAACTGTCGGACGAACTTGCCGGTCTTGTACTGGTTGGTTCGTGCGATGACCTTGGAGCCCGCAACGCCGCCGGTGTGGAAGGTACGCATCGTAAGCTGCGTTCCCGGTTCACCAATCGACTGCGCGGCGATGATTCCGACCGCAACGCCCGACTCGACCATCTTCTTGTTGGCCAGGTCGATGCCGTAGCAGTTGGCGCAGATGCCGAGTTCTGCTTCGCAGGTGATCGGGCTTCGCACCTTCGCGCCGAGGCGTCCGTGCTCGTCGAGATCGAAGCCGTATCCGCGGAACTTCTCGTTGATCTTCTCCAGCTTGGCTTCATCATCCACGCCTTCGATCTCCTCATAGTAGAGGTTGTCGAGGCGGTCAAGCTGGTCGCAGGCTTCCTGTTCGATCAGCCTGCCCACCTCGATGATCACCTTGCCGGTGTCGGGGTCGGTGATGGTGCTCTGACCGACGCGGCCCCAGGCCCGCTCGCCCATCGACTCGATCACCTTGCCTTCTGCCGTCAGGCGGAAGGCGAAGATTCCCTCGTCCGTGCCGCAGTCATCCATGCGGATGATCACGTCTTGGGCGACGTCGACCAGTCGTCGGGTCAGGTAGCCCGCGTCTGCCGTTCGGAGAGCGGTGTCTGCCAGACCCTTTCGGGCGCCGTGCGTGGTGACGAAGAACTCGAGCATGCTGAGACCCTTCTGGAAGGAGTTCTTAACCGGCAACTCGTAGATAACTTCGTTGAACTGGTTGAACATCAGGCCGCGCATTCCGGAGAGCTGCGCAAGCTGCTTGACGCTGCCTCGCGCACCGGAGACGGTGATGATCGAGAGCGGGTTGCCCTGGCGCATCGTGCCGACGATGGCGGCGCCGATGTCATCGTAGGTGCGCGTCCACAGCCGGACCAGGCTCTCCTGCATTTCGCGGAACGACATGAGGCCGCGGCGGTACTGCTCCAGGATCTTGTTCGCCTGGTTGTCCGCTTCGTCGAGCATGTCGTCTCGGCGGGCCGGCGGGTCCATGTCGGTCAGCGCGATCGACAGGCCAGACTTGGCCGCCCAGCGGAAGCCGAGCGCCTTGATGTCGTCCAGCAGGCGGATCGTGCCTTCCTGGCCCACCAGGTCGTGGCACTGAACGATGACGTTGGCAAGATTCTTCTTGGTCAGCTCGACGCTCAGGTGCTCGTCGCTCCACCGCATCGGATACGGCAGGACCGAGTTGTAGATCACGCGGCCAGGAGTCGTCTTGGCGATGATCGTCTCGAACTCCTGATCCAGCGGCTCAAGCGTGCTGATCTCTTCGCCGAACTCGTTCTCTGAAGTCACGCGGCGATACTCGATGCCGGTCTCGCTGTCGCGATAATCGACCTCTTCGTTCGGACGGAAGATCGGGCGCTTGATGCGGACCTTGATGAAGTCGTTGAGCTTGATGCCCGTCCGCGAGGAGGGGCTGTCGAGCGCATAGACGACCGCATCCGGACCTTCGTAAACGTGCGGCGCCGGATTCTTCTCGGGGTTCTTCTCGTGCTCCTCCTCCATCTTGAGCAGAGCCTCTTTCGTGGTCTGCGTGGTGAAGGTGAGCGCGTAGCAGCCGAGAACGATGTCCTGAATCGGCGAGACGACCGGTCGGCCATCCGCAGGCGAGAACAGGTTCTGCGTGGAGAGCATGAGGACGCGGGCCTCGGCCTGCGCCTGGATGCTCAGCGGAACGTGGACCGCCATCTGGTCGCCGTCAAAGTCTGCGTTGTAGGCGTGGCAGACCAGCGGGTGAAGCTGGATCGCCTTGCCTTCCACCAGGATCGGCTCGAACGCCTGGATGCCGAGTCGGTGCAGCGTCGGAGCGCGGTTCAGAAGGACCGGATGCTCCTTGATGACCTCCTCAAGGCCGTCCCAGACTGCCGGGTGGGCGCGCTCGATCATGCGCTTGGCCGTCTTGATGTTCTGGGTGATCTTTCGCTCAACCAGAGTCTTCATCACGAACGGCTTGAACAGTTCGAGCGCCATCTCCTTCGGCAGGCCGCACTGGTGCAGCTTCAGGTGCGGACCGACCACGATGACCGAACGGCCAGAGTAGTCGACGCGCTTTCCGAGCAGGTTCTTTCGGAACCGGCCTTCCTTGCCCTTGAGCATGTCGCTGAGCGACTTGAGCGGGCGCTGGTTGCTGCCCACGACCGGGCGGGAGCGGCGGCCGTTGTCGATCAGGGCATCCACCGACTCCTGAAGGAGCCGCTTTTCGTGGTTGATGATCGATTCCGGAGCCTGAATCTCGATGATCTTCCGCAGCCGGTTGTTGCGGTTGATGATTCGGCGATAAAGATCGTTCAGGTCAGAGGTGGCGAATCGTCCGCCGTCGAGCTGCACCATCGGGCGAAGCTCGGGGCTGATGACCGGGATGATGTCCATGATCATCCACTCCGGCCGGCTCTTCGATCCGACCAGGGCCTCGGTCAGCTCAAGCCGCTTGATGGCTCGGGCTCGGCGCTGGCTGGTGGTCTCGACGATCTCGCGGCGCAGTTCGCGCATCAGCCGGTCCATGTCGACCCGGCGGAGCAGTTCGCGCATGGCGTCGGCGCCGATGTTGGCGTGGACCAGTTCGCTCAGGTCCCGCTTCATGCGGCGGCCCACGGCGTCCAGCATCTTGCTGATCGCGCGCCACTTGTCTTCGTCGATAAGCTGGTTGACTTCCAGAAGGCGGAGCATCTCGACGGCCACGTCGAGGTCCTGCAGCCGCTCGTCGGCATCGCGGAACTCGGCGCGGACGCGGTCGTAGTTCGCCTTCATGCGCTCCCGAACGTAGCCTTCGTCGAAGTACTCGTCGGGGTTGTTGATCATCTCGGTCGCCAGCCGCTGCAGGCTCTCGACCTCGAGTTCGCGCATCTGATTCTGGATCGATGCCTTCTCCTTCTCCACGATCTCCTGGATCTGCGGCATCAGCTCCTGGATCTGTTCGGAATCCAGGTCGATGATGATGAAGGAGGCGAAGTAGATGACCTTCTCAAGCTGTCGGGGCGAAATGTCTACGATCAGGGACAGGGGCGACGGGACACCCTTGAGGTACCAGATGTGGCAGACCGGCGCGGCCAGCTCGATGTGGCCCATCCGCTCGCGGCGGACCTTGCTGCGCGTCACCTCGACGCCGCAGCGCTCGCAGATGATGCCTGCGTACTTGATCTTCTTATAGCGTCCGCACTCGCATTCCCAGTCCTTGACGGGGCCGAAGATCTTCTGACAGAAGAGTCCGTCCCGCTCCGGCTTGAAGGTGCGGTAGTTGATGGTTTCCGGCTTTTTGACTTCGCCGCTGGACCAGCTCTTGATGTCCGTCGGGCTGGCCATTCCAATGCGAATCTTATCGAACAGGTTCGTGTCTGCCATGTGTGGTCTCTGCCGTTCACTTGCCCCATCTTTTCTGAACCGCAGCGGGGCTGGCTGCGATCCAGCCCGGCGACCGATTGGCCGCCGGGCCGATCATATTAGTTGAAGAATCCGACCGATCGGGCCAGGCGTCCGTCGTCGCCACCGGCCAGTTCGTCCAGGTTCTTCAGCGGAAGCTCCTTGTTGTTCTTGTCTTCGACGGTCACCTTGAGGCCGAGCGAGCGAAGCTCGTTCACCAGAATCTTGAAGGATTCCGGAATGCCCGGCTCGGAGATCGTCTCGCCCTTCACGATCGACTCATACGCCTTCACGCGGCCCATGACGTCGTCGGACTTGATGGTGAGAAGCTCCTGCAGCGTGTAGGCTGCGCCGTAGGCTTCGAGCGCCCAGACTTCCATTTCACCGAAGCGCTGGCCGCCGAACTGCGCCTTGCCTCCCAGCGGCTGCTGGGTGACCAGGGAGTAGGGGCCGATGGAGCGCGCGTGGATCTTTTCGTCCGCAAGGTGCTCCAGCTTCAGCATGTAGATGATGCCGACCGTCATCGGGTTCGGAAGCTCGTCGCCCGTCTGGCCGTCCCGCAGGATCGACTTGCAGCTCGAAGGATCAATGCCCGCACGGCGGAACACATTGGTCTTGATCTGCTCGATGATGCCGGAGTAGACCTCCGCAGCGGCCTTGAACGGCTTGCCCGGAACCTCGGAGACCTCTTCGGCCTCCCACTCATCGACATCGACTGCCATCAGCTCTTCGACGCTCTTGGTGGAGGGAGCCGCAGTGATGCGCGAGAGGCGCTCCAGCGAATCCTGGTCCAGAGTCTTGAGCTTCTCTTCCACGGCTGCCAGCAGCTGGTCGAAGCTCATGGTCGGCGCGAATCGCACCGAGAGCTTCAGTTCGGCCTGACAGTAGGCGCGGAGGGTTCGGCTTCGCAGCGAGTCAGCCATGCGGTTGACCTCGTCGAGAATCTCGTGCTCCGTAGCGCCTTCGAATGCCGGACAGACGTAGCGGACGCCCAACTCCCGGCCTGCAAAGCCGAGGTGGGTTTCCAGAATCTGACCGATGTTCATTCGGCTCGGAACGCCGAGGGGGTTCAGGACGATGTCGACCGGAGTGCCGTCGGTCATCATCGGCATGTCCTCCACCGGGAGGATGCGCGAAATGACGCCCTTGTTTCCGTGGCGGCCCGCCATCTTATCGCCGACCATGATCTTCCGCTTCTGGGCGGTGTAGACCTGGACGGTCATGTTGGTGCCGGCCGGCAGCTCGTCTCCCGGAATCTGGAGCAGGGGCTCCTCGGTGCGGTCGCAGATGAGGCGCTCGCGCTTCTTCGATTCCTTGTAGACGTGGTTGATGCTCGGGCTCAGATACTTGTAGCGGCTGTAGACCTTGACATCGACGACCGTTCCCTTCTCGCCGTGCGGAAGGCGCAGCGAGACGTCGCGGGTCTCTTCGGCCTTCTTGCCGAAGATCGCGATGATGAGCCGCTCTTCAGCGGTCATTTCGGTCTGTCCCTTCGGCGCGACCTTTCCAACCAGAATGTCTTCCGGCCGGACTTCTGCGCCCACGCGGACAATGCCGTTCTCGTCGAGGTCCTTCAGGGCATCCTCGCCGACGTTCGGAATGTCGCGGGTGATCTCTTCGGGTCCAAGCTTGGTATCGACCGCTTCGCTCTCGTGCCGCTCGATGTGGATCGAGGTGAAGACGTCGTCCTTCACCAGCCGTTCGCTGAGGACGATGGCGTCTTCATAGTTGTAGCCATACCAGGGCATGAAGGCGACGATCAGGTTCTTGCCGAGAGCCAGCCGACCGTTGTCGCAGTTCGCTCCATCGGCGAGCGGCGTTCCCTTGAGGACCTTCTGGCCCGGGAAGACGATCGGACGATGCGTGAAGCAGGTCGACTTGTTGCTCTGGAACATGTGCATGAGTTCATACACATCCTCCTCTCCCTCGTCGCTCATCACCTTGATTTCGGTCGCGGTGACGTGGCTGACCGTTCCCGGTCGGAGCGCGATGACGGCGGCGCCGGAGTCGATGGCCGCCCGCTCTTCGTAGCCCGTGCCCACAACCGGGGCATCGGAGCGAAGGCAGGGGACCGCCTGGCGCTGCATGTTCGCGCCCATCAGGGCGCGGTTCGCGTCGTCGTTCTCCAGGAACGGAATGAGCGAGGTGGCGACAGAAATGATCTGCACCGGCGAGACATCCATCAGGTCGACCGTCTCGCGGGGGACCGTGGGATAGGATGCGCCGCCGAACTGCCGGTCGCCGCCCGGACAGCGGACCGTGACCTTCTCATCGAGGATCAGGCCGTCTGCGTCGAACTTGGTGTCGGCAGGCGCGATGCGGTAGTGGAAGTCTTCCTGAGCGGTCAGGTAGACGACATCCTCCAGCACGCGGCCTTCCTTGATCTGACGGTACGGCGTCATGATGAAGCCGAACTCGTCGATGCGGCCGTGCGTGGTCAGCTGCGAGATTAGGCCGATGTTCGGACCTTCCGGCGTCTCGATCGGACAGATGCGTCCGTAGTGAGATCGGTGGACGTCGCGTACTTCCAGCTTGGCGCTGGTCCGCTGCAGACCGCCGGGGCCGAGGCTCGAGAGTCGACGCTTGTTGGTCAATTCGCTCAGCGGGTTCGTCTGATCCATGAACGTGCTGAGCTGGTTGGAGCTGAAGAAGCTCTTGATGCTCGCGCTCACGGGCTTGACGCTGAGGATGATCGACGGGAGCAGGTTGTCCTGATCCGCGCTGGTCATTCGCTCGCGGGCCACCTTCTCCATTCGGACAAAGCCGAGACGGAGCTGGCTCTGGAGCAGCTCGCCGACCGACCGGACGCGCTTGTTGCGCAGGTCGTCGATGTCGTCGTGCTCAGCCTCCTTGGTCAGGTAGGGCTGCATCTCCATCATCGTGCGGGCCAGGTCATCCGAAGTCAGATTGCGGATATCGAGGGGCACGTTCAGCTTGAGGCGGTTGTTCAGGAACCGTCGTCCAACGCGGCCCAGATCGTAGCGCCGCATGTCGAAGAACAGGCTGAACACCAGCTGGCGGGCGGCATCTTCATTGGCCGCTTCGCCCGGACGCATCCGCTTGTAGATGTCCAGGATGGCTTCGCGGGTATTCGCCGTGCGATCCGCGTCGATGGTCGATTCGATGTATTCCGGAATGCGGAGTCCGCGCAGAGATTCGATGCCTTCTTCGGCCAGCTTTGCCGCATCGGCTTCGCTCAGCCGCTGCAGCTTGCTGAAGAGGACCTTCTTGCCGCTCTTGATATCTTCCAGAGGCCGGAAGCCGACCAGATCTTCGGCCGTCGGGTTCTCGAGGGTGACCTCGACGCCGAAGGCCCAGACCATGTCCTCGCTGGAGCCCAGCGGGGTTTCGGTCAGGCCGGTGAGCTCCTTCTGCTCGTCGGTGAGGCCGGCCAGCACATCGCTGGTCAAGATCACGCCCTTGTCGAGAATGACCTCGCCCGTATCAGGATCGGCAAGCGGTTCAGAAAGCTTGCGCTGCTTGGCTTCTCCGACCTTCATCTCCTGGCGATCACGGCCCTTGTCAAAGCCGTGAAGGGCCTTGATGAGCTGGGTGATCGGCAGCTTTTTGGTCTGGGAAATTTGGGTGTTGACGACCCCTGAAGAGTCGTTCTCGACCTCAAGCCAGGGACCTTCCATGGGGATGATTCGCCCACGGATGATCATCTGCATCGAGGTGTCGACGTCCTCTTCGTAATAGAGGCCAGGCGACCGCGAGAGCTGCGACACAATGACGCGCTCACGACCGTTGATAATAAAGGTGCCGTTCTTCGTCATCAGCGGCAGATCGCCAAGATAAACTTCCGACTCAATGACCTCGCGATCCTTGCCTCCGAAACGCACGATCGCTTTGATCGGTGCTTCGTAGGTCAGGTCTCTATCGCGGCACTCCTGAATGGAGTACTTCGGTTCACCCAGGTGATAATCGACGAACTCAATATAGTTCGTCTGGGTGAAGTCCCAGATAGGCGAAAACGTCTTAAATTGCTCCGGCAGGCCCTCTTCTAAGAACCATTTGTAGCTATTAAGTTGTAATTCGATGAGGTTGGGAAGTTCAAGATGACGACCAATGCGCTTAGCGGACGGCTGAATGACTCTCATTCATAGCTCCGGACTCCCTACCATACCTGGGAGGGGTCCGTTTTTATCAAGGAGCAAAACCGTTCTGCCCAGGACTTTTCTGGGAAAGCCCCGGGAGCATCTTTGCTCCTGCCTGGTTGTCGTGCGTAATGGTACACCAAAGACGCATCAGCGGGCCCAAATAGGTTCACCACCCCATCAATTCTTCGGGGGCAGAGTCGGCGGACGATCATCCTGCTCGATCGCCCTTTGATTCACGCGGTCGCGCAGTTCCTGCAGTTCCTGACGCAGCGCATCTATCTCTGCTTTCGCGGCATTGTTGTGTGCCTCTTCTCTATCCCGCCGCATCAGCTCAGCCATGCGGCCCTGATGCCTTGTCAGAATGGCTGTCACCGC
The DNA here is from genome assembly GCA_965652385.1 of uncultured Fimbriimonadaceae bacterium. GTDB lineage: Bacteria > Armatimonadota > Fimbriimonadia > Fimbriimonadales > Fimbriimonadaceae > JBGSIR01. The sequence goes on along the minus strand of CBFGUV010000001.1, from coordinate 378,132 downwards.
CACCGCACCGCCCATAACCAGGGCGAAGATGGGTATTAAAAGTGCAAGAACCCCCGGATTCATAGCTAGATCATATCTCCCATTGCCGCGTGGACTACGGCTCAAGGGGAGTTCAGGATGCGGCGGATAGGGCCTCGCTCAGACTGAAGGCCCGCTCGTAGAGCGCCTTTCCGACGATGGCTCCCTCAACCCCGGCGGCCTTGAGCTGCTCGATATCGGAAAGAAAGGAGACTCCCCCGCTGGCGATGATAGGCACCGGAACCGCCGCGACAAACTCCCTCACCATCTCCAGGTTCGGCCCCTTCAACTCGCCGTCGCGGGCGATATCGGTGATGATGACGCGTCCAATGCCTTCTTCGGCCAGATGCTGAGCCAGCGCCAGTCCGCTCACTTCGGTCTGCTCCAGCCAGCCGGAGGCAGCCGCCAAGCCGCCGCGCATGTCGATCCCGGCGGCGACCTGCGGTCCGAAATCACGGATGATCTTCATCGCCTCGTCGGGATCTTTGAGCAGGGTGGAGCCGAGGATCACCCGATCCGCCCCCAGGCTGATCAGCTCTTCGCAATGCCTGCGGTTCCGCAGCCCGCCGCCCAACTGCAGCTTGAGTCCGGTCTTCTGCTTGATTCTTGCCGCGACCTCTTGGTGGCGCGGCTCGCCGCCCTTCGCGCCCTCCAGATCGACCATGTGAACCCACTCGGAGCCCGCGTCTTCAAAGCTCTTGGCCGCGTCCAGCGGATCGCCGTAGTCGGTCTGCTCTTCAAAGCGTCCCTGGCGCAGCCGCACGGCGCGGCCTCCGACCAGATCGATGGCGGGATAGATCAGCATTCGACGAATCTCCTCAGAATCTCCAGCCCCACGGCCCCGCTCTTTTCGGGATGGAACTGCGCGCCCAAGATCGAGCCCTTCTCCACCGCCGAAGGAAATCGGATTCCGTACTCCGTCCATGCGGCGGCATCCTCCGGCTCGGCGCAGTCGGTGTAGAAGGAGTGCACAAAATAAACCCAGCTGCCTGACTCGATTCCCTCAAAGAGCCGGCTGTCTGCACGGGTCTCGATGGCCGACCATCCTATGTGCGGCACCTTCAACCCTTTGGCCGGAAGCATCCGCACCCGCCCCGCCAGCAGGCCGAGCCCCTCGTGTTCGCCGTGCTCTTCGCCCACTTCAAACAGCAGCTGCTGCCCCAGGCAGATGCCCATGAGGGGCTGGCCGGATTCGGCAAATCGGCGGATGTCGTCTTTGAGCGGGGCGATGTGCTCCATGGCCGCGCCGAACGCGCCCACGCCCGGAATGATCAGCTTTTCGACGCCGGCAAGGTCGGTGCAGATCGAGACAGGCGCGCCGAGGGCCTCAACGGCCTTCGCTACAGAACGGAGATTCCCCATTCCGTAGTCGAGAATGGAGATCAATCAATCTTCCCCTTGGTGCTGTTCGGCCCCTTGCGGTCCACCGGAGTGGTGGCGGCGCGCAGAGCCCGGCCCATCGCCTTGAACATCGCCTCGCAGATGTGATGCTCATTGAATCCGCTGATCTGGCGGATATGGATCGTCACTCCGGCGTGCATAGCCAGGGCCTGGAAGAATTCGCGGATGCACTCGGTGGAGAGCCGCCCCAGTTCTGGCCGCTTGAATTCAGCCGAGTAGAAAAGCTGCCCGCGGCCGCTGAAATCGAGCGCGATCTGCACCAGTGCGTCATCCATCGGGATCGTGCAGTCGGCATAGCGCTCAATCGGCTGGCTGCCGATCGCTTCGCGCAGGACCTGGCCCAGGGTGATCCCCACGTCCTCGACCGTGTGGTGGTCATCCACCCCAAGGTCGCCTTCGGCGCGCACGCCGAGATTGATCTGGGCATGAAATGCCATCAGCTCCAGCATGTGGTCAAAGAAGCCGATCCCCGTGGAGATGTCTTCCTTATGTCCGCCGTCGAGGTCGAGGACCACCTGAATTTTAGTTTCAGCGGTCTCGCGCTCACGCTCGGCATAGCGAATCTGGCGGCGGGACATAGACATGGCGCTCATTTTAGCCGAGCCCGGCTGCCCGGAGACCCTACAAGTCTTCGGGCAGGACGTACGGCTTTCTGTATTGACGTTTCAGCATGCGGTTCGCAGCTTCGACATCTACCGGGTTTGTCGTCATTGGCTCTATCGGGCTGGTGCGGAACCGCAGCTGGTCGGAATCGAAGCCGAGTTCGCAGCCGCGATGCCAGTTGTAGTCCGCCTCGATCTGATCGAGATGCTCCACATGGCGCGCAATCGTCTCGCGCATCACGCTGTCGCCGCGGAACGGCTCGTTGCCGCCCACTTCTCCGCGCGGCACCAGGTAGCTGGTGTTGGCCATGTGCGACAGTCCGCTGGAGACCACGGCGCTGGCCAGCGGACTGCGAAGGTTCTCCGGCTTGTTGTCGCGCAGGCACTCGATGTAGTTGCGGTAGTGGCCGCCGCCGCTGTCGCCCGGATAGTGCTTGACCTCTTTTCCATCCCGGTCGTAGAAGCGCCCTCCGCCGCGGCCGCCGCGAAACTCGCCTTCCTCGGTCGTGACCACGATGCCCACACCGACCCCCTTGTAGCTCATCGTCCGATTCTGATTGGGAATGTCGTTCACCTCGAAGGTGCAGGGGATGCCGTTGTAGACGTATCGGGTCAGCAGGACATTGGGCGTCTCGCCCGCGTCATTCCACACAAAGCGTCCACCCATTGACTCGACGATCTCGGGGTAATCGGTGGGGTCGTTCAACGCCCAGCGGATCAGGTCCATCTCGTGCGGGCCCTGATTGCCTACGTCGCCATTGCCGAAGCTCCACATCCAATGCCAGTCGTAGTGGAATGAGTTGCGGTACGCCAATTCGTGCTGGGCGGGGCCGAGCCAAAGATCATAGTCGAGATCAAAGGGCGCGCTCAGCGGCTCTTTGCGCTGCCCGATCCCGCTGCGATTGCGATAGCAGAGACCGCGCACGGCGGTCACCTTGCCGTACTCCCCGGCGTGAAGGTCGCGCATGAAGGGGACGAGGCCGGTATCGGACCGGTTCTGGAAGCCCGCGCCAACCATCTTGCCGTACTGCGCTTCGGCCCTCAGCAGCTGCCCGCCTTCCCAGATGCTGTGGGAGACCGGCTTCTCTAGATAAACGTTCTTCCCCGCCTGCAGCGCCCAGACGCAGGCGAGGGCGTGCCAGTGGTTGGGAGTGGCGACGGCTACAACATCAATGTCGCTTCGCTCCAGCACCTTTCGGATATCGGTCGTGGTGTAGGCGTTCGGAAAGACCTTCTTCTCGCGGCGAAGGAATGCTTCGTCGGCATCGCAGAGGGCGGCGATCGTCACGCCGTCGATGCGGCTGAAAGCATTCAGCAGATCTTTGCCCCGGCTGCGCAGGCCGATCACCGCCATGCGGATGTCGTCATTCGCGCCGAGAATCTTCGCCGTCGGGCTGAGCGCCCATGCGCCCATCCAGTATGCGCTCGATTTCAAAAGCTGTCTTCGCGTCAGGCTTGCCATCCTTACCAAGAACCTCCCCCTGAGTTTGCCTTATCGAGAGCGCGGCGGAGCGGTGTCGGCTCGCTCCAGCGGGCGTAGGCCGCCGCCACCTTCCCTTCTTCCACATCCCCCTTGTGGAAGAAAAAGCGGTATCTCAGGTTCAATTCGTCACCATTCCGAATGATCAGGTTTCCTGATCCAGCCGGAGCTCCTTCAAAATCGTGCTGTCCAAATGGATTGGCCGCGATCAAGCCGTAGTCGCGGGCATGCCACCAGGTGGGATGACGGGGATTGGACGGGTGATCGAAGATGGCGACGCCCGCCGTCTGGCCGTCGATCTGCCCCCAGTAATCGACCCACTTCGCTCGCTTGCCCCACACGTCCTTGCCGGTCACTCCTTCGCTGTTGACCGCCTTGCCCGTCGCCGTCTTGCCGACCAGCCGCAGGGCGGGATGGGTGCGGATCGCCATCGTGCCCTCCTTGGTGTCGCCAAACGTGAGCTGATCCACGCCCTCTGCCGGACGGACGGTGATGAAATAGTCGATGGCCCGCCAGTCGGCCTCCGCGCTGAATCGAATCATAAGGTCGCAGCTCGCCACCGCTTTGCCCGAGCTGGTCTCGATCTGTCCGGTGATGAGGATGGGAAGGCCGCCCGAGGCCGTCATCTCTCCCGGCAACTGAAGCATCAGGGGCTTAAAGGTCGCCTTCCCTTCCCCTTCCAGCCAGAAGTCGGCGCCATTCACATCGCCGTGGGCGAACCAGAGGGAGCGGTGGTGCGGGTGGTCGTGCTCCTCGTCCTTGTTCGTCGAGTTCATCGGGAAGCCGCGCGTGAGCTGTGCGCCGGTTGGGCCGATGATGGGATAGAGGTAGGGCTTCGGAGTGTCCTTGACGACCAGATTCGCAAAGAGCTGGCCATCGGCCAACACGCGCGCTCCTTCATCTGTCTTTTCGACCGTGATCTTGGCCGCAGAGGCGATTCCGGCTAGGCAGAAAAGGGCGGCGATGGCTCCCCAGGCACGCATGGAACCAAATCTACCCAAGCGGGATGGCTTCAAGTTGGTATTCTCAAAGGCCGTTCAGGAGCACAGCAATTGGCGATCTTGGTAGATAAAAACACGCGTGTTGTAGTGGCGGGAATGACGGGCCGTGAGGGCTCCTTCCACGCCGGACAGATGGTTGAGTACGGCACGCAGGTTGTCGCCGGCGTCACTCCCGGCAAGGGAGGCCAGGAGCTGTTCGGGGTTCCGATCTTCGATACGATGGCCGAGGCCGTCGAGAAGACCGGCGCGAATGCCTCGCTGATCTTTGTCCCCGCTCCCTTCGCCGCCGACTCCGTGCTTGAGAGCGAAGCGGCAGGCATCCCGTTCATCACCCTCATCACCGAGGGCGTGCCCATCGCCGACATGACCCGCGCGGTCAACAAGATCAAGGCGAACGGCACCTCCCGCCTGCTGGGCGGCAACTGCGCCGGAATCATCACTCCCGGCGAATGCAAGATGGGCATCATGCCCGGCCATATTTTCGACAAGGGCCCCATCGGGCTCGTCTCCCGCTCCGGCACCCTCACCTACGAGATCGTGTGGGAGCTGACCCGCGCCGGACTCGGCCAGACCACCTGCATCGGCATCGGCGGCGACCCGGTCATCGGCACCCGCTTTGTCGACACCCTTGAGATGTTCGAGAAGGACCCCGAGACCAAGGCGGTCGTCATGATCGGCGAGATCGGCGGCACCGACGAGGAAGACGGGGCGGCCTTCATCAAAGAGCACATGACCAAGCCGGTCGTCTCCTTCATCTCCGGACGCACCGCCCCTCCGGGCAAGCGCATGGGCCATGCAGGCGCGATCATCTCGGGCGGCAAGGGCACCCCGCAGGCCAAGGTGGATGCGCTGCTCGACGCAGGCGCAGCCGTCGCCGACCGGACCAGCGACGTCCCCGACCTCATCAAACAGGCGCTCGGCGCCGCAGTGTAAAGCCATGCGCCAGCGCGTCTCGAGCGGAAGCCCCTTTGAATCGACGGTGGGGTTTTCGCGCGGGATCCGCGCTGGCTCGCTGGTCTCCATAGCGGGCACCGCGCCCGTCTCGCCTGACGGAACTCCCGCCTCGGCTGAAGAGCAGACCCGCCTCTGCCTCACGATCATCCGCGACGCCCTTGCCGGGCTCGGCGCAGAGATGAGCGAAGTCATCCGCACCCGCATCTATCTGGTGGATACCGCCGACTGGGAGGCGGTGGCGAAGGTGCATGGCGAGTTCTTTCGCGACATCAAGCCCGCCAGCACGATGGTCGCCGTAAAGGCCCTTCTCGACCCCGCCTGGCGCGTGGAGATCGAGGCCGACGCCTGGGTGGAGTAGTAATGCGGGTCGAAGTTGTCACCGGCGATCTGCTGAGCCAGCCCGTCGAAGCGATCGTCAATCCCTGGAACCGCAACACCATCCCCTACTGGCTCCTGCTCCCGCAGGGCGTCTCCGGTGCGATCAAGAAGCGGATCGGTACCGGTGTGTTCAAAGAGCTGGCCAAGCATGGCCGCATGGACCTGGGCCAGGCCATCTCCACCGAAGCCGGCTCACTTCCCTTCCGCCGGATCATTCATGTTGCGGGAATCAATGATGTGTGGAGAGCTTCCGAAAAGTCGATTCGCGCCAGCGTCCGCAATGCGGTTCTTCTTGCGGACCGCGAAGAGATCAGATCGCTCGCCATGCCTCTCATCGGAGCAGGATCGGGCGGCTTTTCGCCCAAAGAGGCTGAAGAGATCATCCTCGCAGAGTTGAGCGCCATAGAATCTGACCTCGAAGTCCGCGTCGTAAGGTTTGAAAAGCGATGACGCGCGACCGCTACTTCGACAACGCCGCAACCACCCCGCTGGATGAGCGGGTTCTGGAAGCCATGCTCCCTTGGATGACCGAGCACTGGGGCAACGCCAACTCGCCCCATCAGATGGGGGTCGAAGCCAGGCAGGCAGTCGAGTGGGCGCGCGAGCAGGTCGCGCTCCTGATCGGGGCCGAAGATCCGAGCGAAGTCACTTTCACCTCCGGCGCGACGGAGGCCAACAACTGGGTGCTTTCCGCCTACCCCGATGCCGCCATCAGCCCCTTTGAACACTCCTCAATCTGGGAACACGACGGGATGAAGGTTCTCGGCAATGACGGGTGGAGCCTTCACCCGCCTGCAACTCAGGTCGAACTGGTTTCAGTGATGCTCGTCAACAACGAGACCGGGGCGATCCTTGAGCCGCCTCCGACCGACGCTCTCCTCCACCGCGACGTCACGCAGGCGGCGGGCAAGCTGCCAGTTTCGCTTGAGGGAGTCGCCTTCGCCTCGCTCAGCGCGCACAAGTTCTGTGGTCCCAAGGGAGTCGGCGCTCTCTACATCCGCAGCGGGCTCGATCTGCCGCCGTTCATGCATGGCGGGGAGCAGGAGTGGGGCCGCCGGGCGGGGACCCTCAACGTGCCGGGGATCGTCGGAATGGGACGCGCGGCGGAACTCGCGCGCGAAGAACAAGAGGAACACCGCATTCATGCCGAACGCCTGCATGCGGTCCTTGTGGAAGAGATTGAGAAGTGCTCAGACGCGAGGCTGAATACCCACACCTCGAACTCGCCCTACATCGCAAGCGTCTCTTTTCTGAACCTGGAAGGCGAAACGCTCGTAGTGGAGTTGGATGGTCAGGGGTTTGCGGTCAGCAGCGGAGCGGCCTGCAGCACCGGATCGACCGAGCCAAGCCATGTTCTCACGGCTCTGGACATTCCCTCCGAATGGCTGCGCGGCACGGTGCGCATCAGCTTCAGCCCGTACAATACGGTCGAAGCGGTGCACCAGCTCGGGCAGGCCCTCCGGACTAGCGCCGAGAGCCTAAGGTCGCTGATGCCATGAGTCCTTGCAGCGTATGCCTGATTTAAGGCGTCCGAAGCAATTGGCACAAGGCTTGTTCAGCCTTTCCGTGAAAATTTGGCTTTTTTGGCCCTGATTTAAAAAGTTTTGATAGAGTGGTAAAGGCAGATTCGCTGCTCCACCTGACCCCGGCGGATTTTCTCGCTGAGGCTTAACCCAATAAACCGCCGTATTGTAATGCAAGAGACAAAGACGAAAGATATGCCTGCCGACAACGGACTGCCGACCAAAGTGAGGCGCGGAAAGGCCATTACGGTCCGCACCCACAGCCGCCACAGCTATATCGACGCCAGCAAGCACATGCTGGACGATTCCGATCCTGTCGACGAAGAGCTTTTGGAGCTCGAGGAGGAGGAGGAAGAAGAACAGGCCAAACCGGATGACGGTGAAGAGCTTGAAATGTGGATGCGGCAGACTCGCCGCGCCCACCTTCTGACCCCCGCGCAGGAAGAAGATTTGGCCAAGAAGGTCCAGGCGAAGGATCTTGCCGAGCAGGAGAAGTGGCCCAAGGTCGCCGAGCTGTTCAACCTTTCGCCGGATCACGACTTCACCGACTTCGAGAAGAAGGACGTGATGAAGATCGGCACCCAGGCCAAGCAGCAGCTCATTGAGAGCAACCTGCGGCTGGTCGTCTCGATCGCCAAGAAGTACAACGCCCGCGGAATCCCCCTGGCCGACCTGATTCAGGAAGGCAACCTGGGCCTGATCCGCGCCGTTGAGAAGTTTGACTGGCGCAAGGGCTTCCGCTTCAGCACCTATGCGACCTGGTGGATCCGCCGCGCCATTGCGCGAGCGATCATCAACCAGGGCCGCACGGTCCGCATCCCGGTCTACGTGGCCGAGCTGATCAACAAGGTGATGAAGACGGCCAACGCTCTGCAGCAGGAGCTGCACCGCGAACCCACGCCGGAAGAGGTCGCCGAGAAGGTAGGCATGTCGCCGGACCGCGTGCAGGAGATGCTGCGCGTCGCCGTCGAGCCGCTTTCGCTGGAGACTCCGGTCGGCGAGAAGGACAACAGCTCCATCGGAGACTTCGTCCCCTCGCAGGGCATGCCCACGCCGAGCGACGTCACCTGGAACCTGATCCGCCGCGAAGAGATCGATTCGATCCTCGGCCGGCTCACCAGCCGCGAGCGCGACGTGGTCCGCCTGCGGTTCGGCCTGGACGATGGTCGCGCCCGAACTCTTGAAGAGGTCGGAGCCGCGCTCAACGTCACCCGCGAGCGCGTCCGCCAGATCGAGCTGCGCGCCATGAAGAAGCTGCGCCACATCGGTCAAGAGCTGACCGCGCAGGGCTTCACCATCACCCCGTCGCCGAACGTCTAAAGTCTCTCTGCGGCGGGCAGAAAAAGAGGGCCGGAGCGATTCGCTCCGGCCCTCTTTTCGTATGCGCTCTTGAACCCTAGCTGAGCAGGGTTACGGAGACTTCTTGAGTCTGAGACTGGCTGCCGCCCGCCGCTGCCTCCGTGTCGCCCGCAAAGAGCTGGGTGGACTTCACCGAGATGGGGACTCCGTCGGACAGGCGCACCACAAAGGTGCCGCTGGACTTGATGCGCAGCTTCATGGTGCGCTTGACCATCTTCTGCTTCTCTTCGTCAGCAGGCTGGTTCGGGTCGGGAGATTCAAAGTCGAACGAAGGCTCGCCGTTCATCGAGAATTCGATGGTGGCCGTGCCCTTGCTGTTGTCGACCGACTTTAGCGTGTACTTGACCGGGATGCGGGAATTCTTCCACTGCGCGCCCATCGAGGGCATCTTGGTCATGTCCAGTTCGCCATTCCAGCTCTTGCCGACCGGCACCGCGCCATCGTTGAAGTGGAGGCCCATAAAGCCGATGCCGCTGTGCGAAACCGACATGAGCAGGCCCATGGCCGACATGCCCGTCGCCTGCATCTCGCCGGTGGTCCCGACGGAGATTTCGACGCTCTCCTTGGCAAGCTGCTCCAGCATCTGCTTGGCGTTGCCTTCCTGACCCTTTGCGGGGCCGTCCATCGAGACCTTGAAGTCGGATGCCTTCAGGTCGAGCTTGGCCTGGCCGCCGTCAACAGACTGCACCGTGTAGGTCTGCTTCATTTCCGTCGTGCCGACGATCTTCTGCTGGACCTCGCCCATCTTCACATTGGTAGTCTGCTTGTTGACCACCTTGTAGGCCAGCTTCTGCCCCTTCTTGAAGCGTAGCTTCAGGTCCACGCCTTTAGGGGCCGCGGCAGGAGTGCCCGGCGCAGCGCCAGGCTTTGCGCCGGGGGCGGCATTGCCCGGAGCCTTGGGGGCTTCCTCGCCGGAAGGCGTCTCGGTGGCAGGCTTGCCGGGTTCTCCGGTTTCGCCGCCGGTCTCTCCCGTTGGCTCGACTGTCGCGCTGCCGCCTTCAGTTCCGCCGGTTTCACCGGCCTGAGCGACCGAAGAGCCAGTCGTGCCGCTGGCGGCCGCCTTGTCTTTGCCGCAGCCCGCAAGAAGGGCCATCGAGAGGAGCGCCGCGAGGGCTAATGCAGATATTGAGCGCATAGGCATCCTTGACTCTCTATTCTACTGGGAGAACTGCAGAGAGGATTCCCCACTAGGACAAGGCGCGGGAGAGCGATTCGGCGAGGTCGGCGGCGGTCATCTCCAGCCGGCCCATCGGCAGGTGGCTGGCCTCAAAGACATCCTTCACCTCGACCAGCGGCATCTCGACGGGCAGGCTCGCCTGCAGCAGGACCGCCTTCGCCGTCAGCCGCAGCGCGCACCCGCAGACCTTCTGCCCCGTCTTGGGATCCACGATGTCATTGGGGGCGATGTGGGCAAAGCAGTCGGCGGTCTTCCCCGCCGAGCGGACAAAGGGCGTCTCCTCGGCCAGCACTGCCTTGCCGCCTGCGCCTTGGATCGCCTGCACCAGCGGGCCGACGATGCTTCGGTACACGGCTCCGACAGAGCGCGACTCTCGTTCGCTCAGGCCCATCCCGGCGAGCGGAAGGGCGAGGCCGATGGTGAGATCGTGGCCGTGGAGGACCGCCTTCCCTCCGGTTGGACGCATCACCCAGGGAACTTCGCAGCCAGGGCGCAGGGCGCGTTCTGGCCGCTGGAAGCGGCCAAGGCTGACCCAGGGGCCATCCCACTCATAGACGCGTCCGGCCGCCTCTCCCTGCTCCGCCAGCTTCAACAGCATGGCGTCGCGCCGCATATTTTCGCGGCCGGAGAGGCGGCCTTCCAGCGAGATCACGCGGTGACCGGGTCTTCCCTATCCGGCGACCACTTGACGTCGAGGTTCTTCACCGCCGCCGCCTCGTTGAGGCGTCCCACCACCGAAGTGCTGGGGGCGTTGTGCAGAAGGTCGGGGTCCGACTTCGCCTCTTCGCAGATCTTGATCAGCGCGTCGCAGAAGGCGTCGAGCGTCTCTTTGCTCTCCGTCTCGGTCGGCTCGATCATCATCGCCTCGGGGACGATCAGCGGGAAGTAGTTGGTCGGCGGGTGGAATCCGTAGTCGATGAGCCGCTTGCTGATATCCAGCGCGCGCACGCCGCCCTTCTTGTATTCCTTGGCCGTCAGGACGCACTCGTGCATACACGGGCGGTCGTAGGCGGCGGGAAGGTGGTCCTTCAGCCGCGCCATCACATAGTTGGCGTTCAGCACGGCATGGCGGGAAATCTCGGGCAGGCCCTCCTTTCCGTAGGCGGCGAGGTAGGTCAGCGCGCGCACGGCCATCAGGAACTGGCCATAGAAGCCGGAGACGCGGCCGATGCTGAGCGGGCGGTCGCGGTCCACGATGACCTCCCCATTCTCGCCGCGGCCCAGAACCGGGGCGGGCATGAAGGGGGCGAGGTGCTTCTGCAGGCCGATCGCGCCGCATCCCGGACCGCCGCCGCCGTGCGGCGTGCTGAAGGTCTTGTGCAGGTTGAGGTGCATGCAGTCGAAGCCGTGGTCGCCGGGCCGGGTGGTGCCGACCATCGCGTTCATGTTCGCGCCGTCGCAGAAGACCTGGCCGCCCACCGCGTGGACCATCTCGCAGATCTTGCTGATGTTCGGCTCGAAGAGGCCGAGCGTCGACGGATTGGTCACCATGAAGGCGGCCACTGTGTCGTCGAGCAGATTGCCCAGGGCCTCCAGGTCGGTGTTGCCCTCGGCATCAGTCGGAACCGACTTGACCGAATAGCCGCACCGGGCAGCGGAAGCCGGGTTGGTGCCGTGGGCCGAGTCGGGGATGAGGACCACGGTCCGCTTGTCGCCCTCGTTTCGGCTCTCGTGGTACGCCTTGATGAGCATCAGGCAGGTGAGTTCGCCATGCGCGCCGGCCACCGGCTGCTGGGTGATCTCGTCGAAGCCGGTGATCTCGGTCAGGAACTCCTTGACCTCCATGATCACCTCGAATGCGCCGAGGCTCATCTGATCCGGCATCATCGGATGAAGCTGCGTGAACCCGGGATTCGAGGCCGTGCGCTCGTTGATCTTCGGGTTGTATTTCATCGTGCACGAGCCGAGCGGATAGAAGCCGGTCTCGATGCCGTAGTTGATGTGGCTCAGGTTGGTGAAATGGCGCAGCAGGTCCAGCTCGCCCACTTCCGGCAGGCCCAGCTCGGTGCGCGTCTCGCCAACGGCGGCATTGATGTCCACGTCGGGCGTATCCGCCTTCGGCAGATTGCAGCCGATGCGGCCCGGGCTCGACTTTTCGAAGATGGTTCTCAGATCGCGTGACATTAGGCCAGCACCTCCTTCAGCGCGGAGGCAAACGCGTCAATTTGCGCCTTGGTCCTGATCTCCGTGCAGCAGACCAGCAGGTCGTTGTCGGAATCCTTGTAGTGGTCGCCCAGCGGCAGACCGGCGAGGATGTTCTTCTCCAGAAGCGCGTCGCGGACTTCCGCGGCGTTCTTCGGCAGGGTCAGGACAAATTCGTCGAACACCTTGCGGCCCGGGTGCTTCACCTTGCCGCCCGCTTCGGTCAGCGCCTTCATCGCGTACTGCGTGTTCTTGACGCTTGACTCGGCGACGGAGCGGAGGCCGTTTTTGCCGACGGCGCACATATAGACCGTGCTGGCCAGCGCCATCAGCGCCTCGTTGGTGCAGATGTTGGAGGTCGCCTTTTCGCGGCGGATGTCCTGCTCGCGGGTGCGGAGGGTCATCGTGTAGCCGAGTCGGCCCTGTCCGTCCGTCGTGCGGCCAACGATGCGGCCCGGAATCTGGCGGACGAACTCCTTTTTGCAGGTGAAGAGGCCGCACATCGGCCCCCCGAAGCCCATCGGGATGCCGAGCGGCTGACCTTCGCCGGTGACGATGTCCGCACCGAAGTGCCCCGGCGGCTTGAGCAGGCCGCAGGCAGTCGGGTCGGCGCTCACGATCATCATCGCGCCGGTCTTGTCGCACACCTCGCGGGTGGCGGCGAGGTCTTCGATGACGCCCATGAAGTTCGGATACTGAACCAGCACACAGGCGGTCTGGTCGGTCACGGCGGCGTAGTCCTCAGTCGCGCCGTCGGTCAACGGAATCTCGACCACATCAACATCCATCGCCCAGCAGTAGGTTTCCAGCACCTGCCGGTAGTGGGGGTGGACGCCTCGGCTGACCGCCACGCGATCCTTGCCGGTGATCCCGGTCGCCATGATCGCCGCTTCGGCCAGCGAGGTCGCTCCGTCGTACATCGAAGCGTTTGCCAGGTCCATGCCGTACAGCTCGGCGACCATCGACTGGAATTCGTAAATCGTCTGGAGGTAGCCCTGGCTGGCTTCCGGCTGATAGGGGGTGTAGGCGGTGAGAAACTCGCCCCGGGAGATCACCGCGCCGACCGAGGCCGGAATGTAGCGGTCATAGATTCCCGCGCCCAAGAAGCAGACCACATCGGCCAGGTTCTTGTTCTTGGCGGCCAGGCTGTTCAGGAACTGACCCAGCTTGTGCTCATCCAGAGCGCTGGGCACATTCAGCTCACCCTTCAGCCGCAGGTCGGCGGGGATTTCGCGGAACAGCTCGTCAATGGACTCCGCCCCGATGACCTTAAGCATCTCGCGGCGATCTTGCTCGGTGTGAGGGATGTACGGCATCGAACGGACTGATTCTACGGGCAGACCGAGAGAAAGGCAAGGTCCAGGCAGGACGATTGCCGGGGAAGTCAGTAGTTTGTAGTCTGTAGTTCGTAGCGGCAGACAGAAAAAGCGGCCTTGGCATACTTGCCAAACCCGCCCCTTACGGTCTCTACAAACTACGAACTACAAGCTAATCCAACGACGCTTCGTACGCCGCTGAATCCATCAGTGCGTCGGCGGCGGAGGGGTCGCTCATTTTGATCTTGAGGATCCATGCGCCGTAGGGGTCGGTGTTGATCAGCTCAGGCTGGGCGTTGAGCGAGTCGTTCACATCCAGCACTTCGCCCGCGATGGGAGCATAGACGTCGGAGACGGTCTTCACGCTCTCCACCGAACCGAACGACTCTTCTGCCTGAAGAGCGCGGCCGGGAGACGGAAGCTCCACAAAAACGATGTCACCCAGCTCAGACTGGGCGTGGTCGGTGATGCCGATAGTCGCGGTATCGCCCTCGACCCGGACCCACTCGTGGGATTTGGTGTACTTAAGATCGCTCGGATTGCTCACTCGTTGTCCTCGCTAATGCGGTCTCGATTCTACCCACGCGGGGTACCTTGCGACCGATGCGTCGGATCGGCTTTGTGACCCTCTTTCCCGAACAGGTGCTGGGCGTTCTCGGCCACAGCATCATGGGCCGGGCGCAGGAGCGGGAGCTGGCGCAGTTCCACACGACCAACCCGCGCGACTTCGCCACGGACGCCCACCGTTCGGTCGATGACCGCCCCTTCGGCGGCGGGCCGGGCATGGTGATGATGCCCCATCTGGTCGAGCAGGCCCTGCAATCCCTTCCCTACGAAAAGCCGCACGTCGTGCTCTGCGACGCCGCCGCGCCGCTCTTCACCCAAGCGGATGCCGAGCGGCTGGGCGAAAAGCCGGAGCTGGTCTTCATCTGCGGCCACTACGAGGGTGTGGACGAGCGGGTGCGGACGCAGCTCGCCGACGAGGCGCTCTCCATCGGAGACTATGTGCTGACCGGCGGCGAACTGCCCGCGCTGGTGATGACCGACGCCATCGTCCGGCTGGGGGAAGGGGTGCTGGGCACCGCCGAAAGCCACGAAGATGACTCCCACTCCAGCGGACTGCTGGGCTTCCCGCTGTATACTCAGCCCGTCGAGTTTCGCGGCGAGCAGGTGCCTGAGGTCCTGCGCAGCGGGCATCACGGCAAGATCGCAGCGTGGCGGCGCGAGCAGCAGCTCCGCAGAACCAGGGCCTGGCGTCCCGATCTTTTTTGCCGTGCGGACCTAACCCCAGAGGACCTTAAGCTGCTATAATGATGCGCCTGCGTTCGTGAGGCCGACGCGGAGGTTTTTCTATGTCAAAACAGGCGATTCTTGAGAGCATTGGCTCTGACTACATGAAGGACGATATCCCGGATATCCACCCGGGCGACACGGTTCGCGCGCACCTGAAGGTCCGCGAAGCCGGCAAAGAGCGAATCCAGATTTTCGAAGGAACGGTCCTCGCGGTCCGCAATGGCGGCATCGCCAAGAACATCACGCTGCGAAAGCTCAGCGGCGGTGTCGGCGTCGAGCGAACCCTTCCGGTCCACTCGCCCAACGTGGCGAAGCTCGAGGTCACCCGGCGAGGCAAAGTGCGCCGCGCGAAGCTCTACTATCTTCGCGACAAGGTCGGCAAGGCCGCCCGCATCAAGGAGAAAAGGTAAGGCGTGCTGGACTGGGGAAGCCTGGTCGCACAAGCGCAGGAACCCAACCAGTTCATGTATCTGGTTGACAAGCTCGCGCGGGCTCCCCTCAGCAAAGTCCTTCTTTTTGCCGCCGTCTGGACGGTCCTCCGTCTTGTGGTCTTCCCCATCATCAAGAAGACCAAGCCTCACGAAGTCACCGGCGGCACCAAATTCCTTGTCATCCTGAATGAAGTGGGCGATGCGCTGGTCTATGCCGCCATCGTCATCTTCATGCTGGTCCGCCCCTTTGTCATCCAGACCTTCTGGGTGCCGACGGGGTCGATGATCGACACCCTCCTCCCGAACGACCTCATCGTCGCCGACAAATTCAGCTACCGATTTGGCGATCCCAAGGTGGGAGATGTCGTCGTCTTCAAGCCGCCCAAGGAGGCGCTGAACCCCGGCCAGAGCGAAACCGACTTCGTCAAGCGCCTCATCGGCGCACCCGGCGATGTGATCGAGATCCGCGACAAGATCGTCTACCGCAACGACAAGGCCGTGGACGAGCCGTATGTGGAGTACACCAACTACCTGACTCCCGACGGAAGCCGCTTCGAGATCATCCCCAGGGACCGCTGGGAGCAGGTCAGCATCGAAGACTTCAAGCTGGTCGAATACAAAGGCCAGCACATCCCGGTCCGCATCACGCAGAACCTGCTGGGCGAGCCGGACATCTCCATCCCAGGCAAGTACGATTTCTCGCAGGAAGATCTGGAGGCGATCAAGCAGCTGCCTCCCGCCCCCGTGCCCGCCGGCCACTACTTCTTTATGGGCGACAACCGAAACGGTTCGTCGGACGGAAGGTTCTGGGGTCTGGTGAAGCGCGAGAGCGTGATCGGCAAGGGCTGGTTCGTCTGGTTCCCTCTCCAGCGGATCAAGGGTCTCGGCTAGCCGGAAGACTTGGTGGGCCCGGCGGGGTTCGAACCCGCGACCAAGCGGTTATGAGCCGCTCGCTCTAACCACTGAGCTACAGGCCCGACTATCGATTGAGTGTACCTTCGCCGCCGAATCGCCCCGGCCGCTGACCGGACGACTCGACGAGCTCAGCGCCATCGGTAGGGCGCGGAACAAAGAGCCATGATTTCGGCTTGAGCGGCTTCACCACCAGCTTCTCGATCACGATGTTTTGCCCCTGGTCGCCGAAGGAGAACCGGGAGACCAGCGGAGAATCGATCCGCTCCACCCGCCAGCCGTCGCTGGTGTTGACCAGATAGACCGTGGCCGAGCGATGGCACCGGATGAGGCACCGCTGGGCGGTCAGCTCTTCCAGGACCACGTCGGCGTTCTCCGGCCCGAACCGCTCCATCGCCTTTTCGCCCTCAAAGATCAGATACATCGGCCCAAGCGATCCCAAGTTGGGGACGCTGGTGGAAGCCTCCATCAAGTCCTTCGGCGCGTCGCTGAGTTCTGCGGGCTGATCCTGCCCAAACTGGTCGACCATCATCTTCTGGCCATTGCTCACCACGACAAAGCCCTCGTCCCAGTACGACGAATAGTGGAGCCGAAAGCCGGTGCCCCGATCGAGGTACAGATCGGTCGTCGCCTCAAAGTTCACCTCAGAGCCGTCCGCCGGCCCCTCGTAGCGGGCGATGAAGGCATGGATGCGATCCATCTTCCCCGCCGCCTGCAGCGCCTCCCGCAACCGCGCTTCGCCGGAACGATCCTGCGCGAGGGATGCAGCGGCCACCGCCGCCATCAGGGCCAGAAAAGAGAGTCGCTTCATGGCTTGGGTTGTACCTTTACAGGCCTCCTGTTCCGCTGGAGGTGCCAGCGAATATAATCACGGGCACGAGCAAGTTCATGGCAGCGTCGCCTCATACCCAGTCCAGCGCCGGATGCGCTTTTTTCAGCACCACCCCCGAAAGGATCTTCACGCCCGAAGACTTCTCCAGCGATGAGAAGCTCATGATCGAGCAGGCGGAGCAGTTCAGCCGCAAGGAAGTCATTCCCCTTGAAGAGCGGCTCGACGCGAAAGAGGACGGCTTGATGCCGGGCCTCATCGAGAAGGCGGGGCAGCTCGGCTTCTGCGGAGTGGACACCTCCGACCAGTACGGCGGACTTGGGCTTGGCAAGAACGTCGCGGCCCGCATCCTCGAATTCCTTTCGCTGAACGGCAGCATGAGCGTCACCATCGGTGTGACCAGCGGCATCAGCCAACTCGGCCTCAGCCTCTTTGGCGAGCATGAGCAGAAGGCGAAGTACCTTCCCCCGCTGGCGATGGGTGAGCAGATGGGCGCCTACGCCCTGAGCGAACCGAACAGCGGCAGCGACGCCCTCTCCCTCTCCACCCGCGCCGATGACAAGGGCGACAAGTGGGTGCTCAACGGCACCAAGATGTGGATCAGCAACGCCATGTGGGCGGAGCAGTTCCTGGTGATGGCCAAGATCGGCGGCGAGCAGATGTCGGCCTTCATCGTCGAGCGCGACTTCCCCGGCGTCAGCATCGCCCGCGAAGAGCACAAGCTTGGCCTGCACGGCTCCTCGACTGCCCGCCTGGTGCTGGAGAACGCCAAGGTGCCGAAGGAGAACCTGCTCTACATCCCCGGCAAAGGCCACTACGTCGCGCTGAACGCGCTGAACATCGGCCGCTTCAAGCTGGCCGCGATGTCGCTCGGCCCGGCGCGCCGCGCCATCTTCGAGTCGGCGGGCTATGCCAATGACCGAAAGCAGTTCGGCCAGCCCATCGCCAACTTCGGCCTGATCCGAAAGAAATTCGCCGACATGGCGGCGCACTACTTCGCCGCTGAAGCGATGCTCTACCGCACCGGAGCCAACCTGGACGCCGTCTTTGACGAGCGCGGCGGCACCGTGGACGGCAACCGCTCCGCTGCCGAGGAATACGCCGTCGAATGCTCCGCCTGCAAGGTCATGGCGACCGAAGCCGAAGCGATGATCGTGGACGAGGCGCTGCAGGTCTACGGCGGCTACGGCTTCACCGAAGAGTTCCCCCTCGCCCGCATCTACCGCGACGCCCGCGTCTCGCGCATCTATGAGGGCACGAATGAGATCAATCGCATCTTCCTGGCCGACCGCCTCAAGCGGCGGGCCGAAGAAGGCCGCGCCACCCTGGATGCCGTCGGCGACAGCTTCATCTCGGAGCTGGCCGGCAAGGCGTTCAAGCACTTCAGCAAGGAACAGACCATCGTCGGCGCCCTCTCAGACCTGACGATCCTCCACTACGCCGAACAGTCCGCCCGCCTCCGCGCAGCGCAGAACGGCGGTCTGGCGCAGGCGGCTTACGAGCGGTTCCAGAATTGGGCCAACATCCAGGCCGCCTACGCCTACCAGAAGGTGACCGGCGAAGCCGTCAATCTCCCGGCACCGATGGGCGAGCACACCGATGAGCTTGCCGAGTTCGTGCTGAACAAGCGGACTCCCCTCTAGATCGATCTGGCACCTATCCCTCCCCCTTAATGGGGGAGGTTAGGTGGGGGCATCCGTTTGGCTTGCGCTTCTCCGGCGAAGCCGGAGCCCCTTTCGGCCCTATCGGGGCCACTTCCCCACAGGCGGGGGCAGATCGGGTCGGCAGTCTCAGTTGGAATGTTTGTAAGAACGCGAGCAGTTGCTCGCTTGTAATGCCTCGTACCTCGGCATATCTTTAAGCGGAATCCCCTCACCCTGCCCTCTCCCCCTGGGAGAGGGGGAGATCAGGCCAACTTTAAAGCCAGAGCCGGCGAAAGGAGTTTTAGCCTCCACAGAGTCGCTCCGCTCCGTTCTGTGGAGGCATCACGGCTTCTGGCTTCCCCCTCATAATGATTATGAGGGGGATTGAGGGGGAGGTTTAGAAGCACACAAGCCACCGCTACCCACCCAAACAGCGAGTGCCGAAGGCACGGTGACCAGCCCAAAAGCAACCCCCTACAGCTTCGTCGTCTCCAACTCCGTCATCGCCTTGTCCGCCGCTTCCTCCGCTTCCCTCTCCAGCGGCGCATCGTCGTGGCTGCGGTGCCGAAGGTACTGCCAGATGAAAGCGAGCAGGTACCGCCACGTCTGACCTTTGAAGTAGTGCGTTTCCTGCCAGAAGTGGTGATGCTCGTGGGCTCGCCAGTGGCGCTGTTGCAGGAACGCTTCCCAAGTCGCTTCGTCCCGAAACCAGACCGTCTGGTTGGCGACCATCGCCCATCCTTTGCGGAGAAACCATCGCGCCCACAGCGCGCCGACACGGCACCGGTATCCCTCCGGATCGGTCCGCTCATTGCCCCTCCACCAATTGCTGGGTTTTGCCGCCACCGTCTCTGATTTTGACGCTTTGGGCCGATTCCAAAAATAGCTGCTGTTATGTTTCGCCTTCTGATCCCCCTGATCGCGGCGGGCGTTCAGACGCCTGCCGATGCTTCGCCTGCCGAAATGCTGACCTGGACCAACCAGGTCCGGGCGCATCATGGCCTTGAGGCCGCGACGCTCTCCGATAAGCTGGCCCAAGCGGCGGGCAGTCATGCCGATTGGATGTCGAAGAACACCTTCGGCCACTACCAGAGCCCCGGAACGCCCGGCTTTCTCGGCGCAACCGCCGACGACCGAGCCCGTGCGGTCGGCTATCGCGGCCCGGGAGTCTGGGAGAACGTCGCCGCCTGGCGGGCGGTGAATATGGAGTACAGCCCCATGCGCTCACTGGAGCAGCTTTTCGGCGTTCCCTACCACCGCAAACTCTTCCTCGCGCCGGGGCCGGTGGAGATTGGGTTTGGATTGGTGCAGGAAGTCAACGGCCCGTCCAGCAAAGGCCACCTCGCGGTCAGCGCGGCTCCGACCAACCCGAAGGGCATCATCGTCAGCCCCTACGACGGGCAGAAGGATGTGATTTTAGAGATGCCTGGACGGGAGACGCCCGACCCGCTGCGCATCCACCCCAAGCGTGATGTCGGCTACCCGATCATGCTGCTCACCTACGGCAGCGGCAAGCTCACATTCAAGTCGGCCAGCCTCAGCAGCGAAGGAAAGGAGATTCCGATCTTCGTCAACCACAGTGGGAACGACCAGCACAGCGACGACTGCATCATCGTGTTTCCCCAAAACGAACTGAAGCCCGGCACAACGTACCGAGCTTCAGTTTCTGGAACACTGGAGAACGGGTGGCTGGTCAGTCGAGACTGGACCTTCTCCACCCGTCCTGAAAAGGGCTAGATTCGCCGCATCAGGATTTCGATGGCTCGATCCAGTTGGGGATCGACGCCGTCAAGGTACTGGTCGGCCGTCCAGGGAACCCGCACATCCGGCTGCTGGCCCTGGTTCTCCATGTTGCTGCCATCCAGGCGGTACACGCCCCAGGCCGGCATTCGCGCCCGGGTGCCATCCACCAGACCCATGCCGTAGGTGCTGATGACGTAGCCCGGAGTCGGCATTCCCACGAGGGTGCCGAAGCCGCGGGCCTTCATCGCATATGGGAAGATCTCGGCGTCTGAGAAGCTCGTCTCTCCCATCAGCACCGCCGTTTCCATGTCGTCCCACCAGGTGTTATTGGGCACCGGGTTTTCGGGATTGTCGCGGAGTTGGAAGATGTAGCTGGGCCGGCGCTCGATCAGGTCGATCAGGTCATCGCTGATGTTGCCGCCGCCGTTGAAGCGGACGTCGATGATGATGCCCTTCTTGCCCTGCAGCAGCTCCCAGGCTTCGTAGTTGAACGTGCGGAGGTTGCCGCCGCCCATGCCCGCGATTTCGAGGTATGTGAGCTGTCCGTTGGACTTCTCTTCGACATAGCGGCGACGATCCTCGACCTCGTTCTCCCGAACGATGCCCCGGAACTGGCCGCTGCTGATCGCCTTGATGCGGACTTCGCGCGCTCCGGTCTTGGTCGGAGTGCCGTTGACGAGCAGGGTGACGTCGCGGCCGATCTGACCGACCAGGATGTCGCTCCATAGGTTCTCGTTGAGCGAGACGTCCTGGCCGTTGATCGCCATGATGTACTCGCCCGGCTTGATGAGGGTTTTCTCGTAGGAGCCCGGGGTGCGGCGCGGAACCTCATCCACCAGCAGGCCGGGGCCGCTGTGGCTGTAATCGAAGGTGAGGCCAAGGTGAGCCTCGGAGTCGGTGCCCGGATTGCCTGCCGCAGCCGATGCCTCGGTGTGGCTGGCCTCCAGCTCGCCGATCATCATGTTGAGCAGCGTGGCCATCTCGTTGCGGTGAGCCACGGCATCCAGCAGGGGCTCATACCGATTGCGGATGGACACCCAGTCTCGGCCGTGGAAGTTGCCGTCGTAGAAGCTGCGGTTGTACTCCCGCCAGAACTGGTAGAAGGCCGCCTTGCGCGTGGCGCGGGTGTCGCTTACCCAGTCGGCGCGGTACTCCACCGAGGTGACTGGGTTGTTGGGCCGCCGCAGGCTCATGATGCGCATCACGCCATCCTGAAGGTAGGCGATGCTGTCGCCGTCGCCCGTGAACTCGAAGCCGCCGCCGCTGGTCATCGCGCGTCCGGCAGAGCCGTCATAGTTGACGCGCCAGATCTGGCCGCTGCGGTTGAAGTAGACGTGCCCCGTCTCCTTGTCCATGCGGATGTTGGAGGCGAAGCCGCTGGAGAACATGCGCATGCGCTCCGTGATGCGGTCGAAGTCGATCTCCACCGAAGGAGTCGATTCCGGCTTGGTGTACTTCAGGTCTTCATCATCCAGGCGAAACTCTTCGCGCAGGAGGGGCACCACCCAGATGCCGTTGCCGCCCTCGCGGTCGCCGACAAAGTACAGGTACTTGCCGTCCGACGAGAACGACGGGAAGAGCTGGTTCGACGCGATGCGCGTGATGTTGTGGTCGGTCTTGGTCTGGGTGTCGTAGATCCAGATGTTGACACTGGAAGCGGGCAGCCGCTTGGAATAGGCCAGATACCGGCCATCGGGAGACCAGGCGTAATCGGAGCTGGCTTCATAGCGGAACAATCGCGGGAAGTCCATCACCTTCTCGGGTGAACCGCCAGCAACCGGAACGCGGTACATGCCGCCGTTCTGTCCGGCGATCCAGAAGGTCAGGTGCTTCTTGTCCGGGCTGATCTTCAGGCCCAGCACATCGCTGTCCACCGCCGTGACTGGGGTCACCTTCTTGGTTTCGACGACCATCTGATACAGCCGCTGGCTGCCTTCGCGGTCAGAGGTGAAGTAGAAAGACTTGCCGTCCGGGTTCCACAGCGGCTCGCTGTCGATGCCCGCCCACTCGGTCAGGCGCTCGGCGTCCTTGCTGTTCGGGCGGTCGCCCTGCTTGACCGGGACGCTCCAAAGATCGTACTCATCGGCAAAAACAAAGGTCTCGCCGTTCGGGCTGAGGGAGGCTTCATCTGCGCCATTGGTGAGGACCTGGCGGTTGGTGTTGTTGAACTGGTCATCCACCGCCGCGACCACACTGATCATCTTGGGTTGAGCGCCGTTGGTGATCGTGTACATGTCGCCCTCGTATTCAAAGGCCATCTTGTCGGTCTTCTGCGCGACGGTGAGGAAGCGGACACTGCCGCCGACAAAGTCGGTCACGCGGCGTCCACGGCTGCCATTGAACACCCAGATGTTGGGCGTGCGGGCCGTGCTGTCGACCACCTTCGGGATCGGCTTGTTGAGCGGGCTGGAGCTGGGGGTCACGTCGGAAACGGTGACCGCCGCGATGTTGCCGTCGCTCGTCCACTGCGACCAGAGGTGCTGAAACTCGTTGTCTCGGACGGAGCTGGCTTCGCCCGAATTGAGGTCGGCCACCCAAATCTGGGCGGCAGCCGAGCCGTGGTAGCGCGGGCGGGTCCAGGGGAATCCGAAGCGGCGATACAGGACGCGATTGCCGTCCGGCGAGACCATCGGATCGCCGATCGTGCGGTTGTCGCGCGTCACCATCTTCAGGTCGCCGGTCTTCACGTCGATCATGTAGATCGCGTTCTCTTCACCCTCGCGGGAAGAGCGGAAGACGATGTGCTTGCCATCCGGAGTCCAAGATGAGGGGCTCTCGGAGGCAGAGTGGTAGGTGAGCCGCCGAGTTGTGCCGCCGTTGGCGGGAATCACAAAAATGTCCGAACCGCCGTGGCGGTTGCTGCTGAAGGCGATCCAGTTGCCATCCGGCGACCAGCAGGGCATGTCGTCCATCTCGACGTGGCGGGTCAGGAGCATCGCCTGTCCGCCCTCCGAAGGCACGACCCATATATCGCCTCGATAGTTGAAGGCCAATCGAGATCCGTCGGGGCTCAAGGCGAGGTTTTGGGCTCCAACGATCTTCTTTGGCTGCGGCGCGCCAAGCTGGGCCATCGCGGCTCCAGCGGCGCAAACCATGGCTACGAGTGCCAATTTGCGAACCATGGTTAAAGAATGCCTTAACGGACCCGTTTCGTGCCACGTTTGCCCGGGTTCAGGGCTCCGGGTTCATCATAATTGACGCCGTGGACAATGAGCTTGAGCTTCGTGCGGCGATCTGCGAGGCGGGCCGCCGGCTCTGGCAGAAGGGTCTGGTCGGAGGAACGGAAGGAAATATTACGGCCCGACTGAGCCCCCGGCAGTTTTTGAGCACTCCCAGCGGAGTGAGCAAAGGGCACATGAAGCCCCGCGATCTGCTGATCGTGGATGCTAAAGGCCAGCCGAAGGATGGCGGCAAGGCGAGCACCGAGATCGCCATGCACATGCGGATCTATCAGCATCGACCGGACTGCCAGGCCATCGTCCACGCGCACCCCTCAACCGCCACCGGGTTCTCGCTGTGCGGCGAGAGCATCCCCGATGACATCCTGCCGGAGTCGGGCTATGTGCTGGGCAGCGTCGCGCTGGTTCCCTTCTCCTTTCCGGGCACCCAGGAGGTGCCGGACAGCCTGGAGCCCTATCTGGCCGACCACAAGACATTCATCCTGAGCCACCACGGAGCGGTCGCCCTGGGCCGCGATGTCTACGATGCCCTCTTTCGCATGGAGACCCTGGAGCGCATCGCCCAGACTCTGATGACCGCAAAGCTTTTGGGAGGCGCGAGACCGATGCCGGACACCGCCTTTGACAAATTGCAGGAGATCGCCTTCAACGCGAATTTAGACTGATGGCCAAGCGATACCAAGCCCCCCGAGGCACCGCCGATGTCCTTCCCGCCGACGCGCCGCGCTGGCGGATGATCGAAGACGCCTTCATGGAAGTGATGGGCCTCTACGGCTATCACGAAATCCGCACGCCGGTCTTCGAGGACACCGAGCTTTTCGTCCGCAGCAGCGGCGAAGACAGCGAAGTGGTCTCCAAGCAGATGTACTCCTTCATCGACAAGGGCGATCGTCCGATCACGCTGAAGCCCGAGGGCACCGCCCCCGCCATCCGCGCCTTTCTGGAGCACAGCCTCGGGCAGAGCGGCCAGATCAGCCGCCTTTGGTACATCACGCCGATCTTCCGCTATGAGCGACCGCAGAAGGGCCGCATGCGCCAAGCGCACCAGGTGGGATGCGAGCTGATCGGCACGCAGTCACCCGAGGCCGATGCCGAAATCATTGAAGTGACCGCCAAGTTCTATGAGCGCATCGGCATCACGGGGGTCAGCGCCCAGGTCAACAGCATCGGCCGGCAGGAGACGCGCACCCGATTCCGCGAGGCGATCCTCAAGCACATTGCTTCCTGGCTGAAGGATCAGAGCGAAGAGGATCAGGCGCGCGCCACGCGCAACCCCCTGCGCCTCTTCGACAGCAAAGATGCGGCCATCGCTGAACTCATGGCCACCGCACCGCTGGTCACAGACTGCCTTGAAGACGCCTCAAAGGAGCACTTTGAGAGGGTGCAGCAGCTGCTGACCGAAGCGGGCATCCCGTATTCGCTCAACCCGCGCATCGTGCGGGGTCTGGACTACTACACCGACACGGTCTTTGAGGTGCAGAGCGATGCCCTCGGCTCGCAGAGTTCGCTCTGCGGCGGCGGGCGATACGACGGCTTGATTCAAGAGCTTGGCGGCCCCGCCACTCCCGCCGTCGGTGTGGCAATGGGCATCGAACGCGCGCTGATCGTTCAGGAGGCCCTCGGCGTCTCGCCCGAAGCGGCAGCCCCGCCGGTCTTCGTCATCAACATCGGCGACGAGGCGGAAGCCTGGGTGCGCTCCACGGTCCGCGCGCTGCATGAGGCGGGAATCCCGGCGATGGCCGATCTCGACCACCGCTCGCTCAAGAGCCAGCTGCGCCAGGCCGACAAGGCCGGAGCGCGCGCCTGCCTGCTGGCGGGCGAGGATGAGCTGCGGGAAGGCGTGTGTGTGCTGCGGCGCATGGATACCGGCGAAGAGCAAAAGCTGCCGACTCAAGACGCGATTGCCACGCTCGCGCAGGCGGCGGGGTAAGAAGACAGAGTGATGAAGCGCCTGCTCCTGCTGACCGGGCTCATCGCGGGTTCGGCCTTTGCCCAGACGCCGGAAGTCGCGGTCTTTGCCGACCTGCGTCCGACCGTCATGTCTTCCGACGGGACCTCGCGCCTCAAGCTGTACGACTTCGAGGGGCGTCATTCGATGGTCGGTCTGAACGTATGGCTGGAAAACGGCCTCCGCATCTATGCCGCCCAGCGGCTGCAGCGCATCTCGGCTTCCAGCGATCAGGATATTTTTGACAGCTTCTTCGTAGAAGACCCCGGGCACTGGCGGGTGGGCAAGCAGCTTCTTCCCTTCGGCCAGCAGTCGCTGGTCCGCGAGTCGGCCCTAGCGGCGCGCTACAACGCGGAGCTTCTCCTGGCCGGCGTTCCCTTTGAGATCGCCGTCGCCGACAACGGCGCGGGAGAGACGCGCGGTTTGACCGCCCGGCTCGGTCCGGCGATGTGGGGCATCAGCTACGCCACGGGCAGCAACTTCACAAGTCAGGCCACCTCTCTGACTCAGCTTCGATCCCCCAACGATGCCTCGGGCCGAAACCGGGGCTACTCAGAGATGTACGGCGGCGACCTTCAGCTCTCATTCGCCGGGTTCACGGTGGGCGGTGAGGCGCTGATCCTAAGGGGCGGCGAAACCGCTCTCGACCCGGACATGGACATCACCGATGTTTGGGTGCGGTGGTCCATTCCCGTGGTGCGTTATCTGGTGGAAGCCGGGTGGACGCGGGAGTGGCTGGAAGGCGGAGACAGCCTGCGCGCGACCGTGACGATTCCGATTGATCAGCGGGCGGAACTCATCCCCTATGTCCGGGTTGTCGATGGGTCTCTGCAACACTTCGGGCTCACCACCCGTTTTCGTTTCTAAGCTCATGGGTAGAGGTTCTCTTATCGGAGTGATCGCCGGCATCGGCGCGCTGGCTGCCGGATTGGCATTCGGCCTTCCGGTTCTGGCCCTGGCTGGAGGAGCCTGCGCGTTTGGATTTCTGGCCTTCGGCTGGGCGCGGGGCGTCGAAAAGCGGCACAAGGAGAAGACCGCAGGGCTGGACTCGCGCGGCCGAGCGCAGCTGGCCCGCTTAGAACGAGCGCAGGAGAAGCTCAAGTCGGCAGCGGAGCAGGAGAGCCTGTCTTCCCCCATTGCCGAAGCGGCCTACGCCGACTCGGAACTCATCATCATGGAGGCGAGGCGGCTGCTGGAACAGCGTTCTCATGTGAGCGAGTTGGCACGCAGGCGAAGCCTGATCGAGCACGAGATCACCAGCCTGGAGCGGCAGCTGGATGGCAGCAAGAGCCTTGTCGCCACCAAGATCCGCCAGAAGCAGGAGCAGCTCGAAAAGGTCGTCAGCGCCGAACGGACGCTGGAGCAGATCGACGAAGAAGTGAGCCGCGCCGAAAGCGAAATGATGCACCTCTACGACACGCTGCAGACCAGCACGGTGCAGTCCGTAGAGGTGGCGACCGATGACCTGAGCAGCCTGGTGGATCGGCTAAAATCTCTCAGCCAGGTCGTTGAAGAGGCCGAAACGATGCTGGAGCAGAGGATATGAACGAAGCCCGTCGACTGTACGACCTGATGCGCGGATACGTCAATCAGGAGTGGGAGCGTCTCCAAAACCTGGAGCGCCGGGCGGCCATCGATGAACTGAACGACGCAGTTCCCCCCTCAAACCACGCCGAGGCGCCCAAGGCCGACCCCGTCCCAGCAGCGGAAGGCCTCAATCCTGAAGCCAAAGCTCGGCAGATCCTCGGAGTGAAGGAAGATGCCGACTTCACCGAAATCCGCCGCGCCTACGTCAAGCTGAACAAACGCACCGCCCCCGGCACCTTCACCGAAGGCACCGACGAAGCCCGGCATTCCGAAGAGATCCGCAAGAAGGTCCAGTGGGCATACCAAACCCTCACCAAAGAAACCCCCGATCTGGAAAAGCGCTTCGGTTCTCTCGAGCTTGACTAGCGACCCTTCCTTTCTCGGCAAGTCCGCAGTCTGCTCCCGCACATAATCTGCCCCCGCCTGCGGGGGAAGTGGCCCGAAGGGTCGAAGGGGGGCGCCGCAAGCGCTTACCTAGGTGAAACAGCCACCATCGGCTGCACCAGAGAGAGATTTAGTTCTAACTGAACAGACCTCGCCACCGCACACCAATCCCTGCAAATCTGCAGTCTGCCCCGCCCAGAATCTGCCCCCGCCTGCGGGGGAAGTGTCGCGAAGCGACGAAGGGGGGCGCCGCAGGCGCTTTTCTCAGTGGCACAATAGAACGTGCTCCGCAAGAAGCCGCAGACCAAACGAGCACGGTCACTCAGAAAGCGCATGTCGAAGAGCGAAACGATGCTCTGGCAGCGTCTGCGCCGAAATCAAATCGGCTTCCGCTTCACCCGTCAATTGCCCGTCGGTCCCTATGTGCTTGACTTCTGTTGTCGTCAGGCTCAATTAGCAGTCGAGGTTGATGGAGACCTGCATGACGCTGTAAGGGATGAGATAAGAGATCAGTTCCTTGCCGACCATGGGTTCAAAGTCATCCGGATCACTACCGAACGCCTGTTCTATGAAATGGACACAGTGGTTAATTGGATATGGCACGAATGCGATCAGCGTGTTTCGGGCGACGGTGAGGATGCTTAGTGGTGGGCAACCCCCCTTCGACCCTTCGGGCCACTTCCCCCGCGAGCGGGGGCAGATTTTTGGGCAGAAGCACTGCTTGCTTTGCATCTCCTGGGCGACGGGTTGGGTGGTTGTTCGGTTGCGAAGATCTTACAGCCTTGAGCGGTGGACAGCCCCCTTCGGCCCTTTGGGCCACTGCCCCCGCGGGCGGGGGCAGATCGGTTGGCAGAAGCACTGCTTGCTTTCATCCAGCCTGGGTGGCAGACGGGTGATTGTAGGGCAGTGAGAATCCTTTCAGCCTTAAGCGTTAGGCGGCCCCCTTCGGCCCTTCGGGCCACTTCCCCCGCCTGCGGGGGCAGATCGGTCGACGTAGCGGTGCCTACTCTTCCCAACCGGACCAGTCGCCTAGGTAGAGGACTTCTTCTTCCAGATCGACCTGGAACTCCATCCTGACCCGGTTTCGGGCGATGGCGGCGAGGCGGCGGATGTCCATGGCTGATGCGCCTCCGACGTTGGTCATGAAGTTGGCGTGACGCCAGTGCAGTTGAGCGCCGCCGTGGCGGTGACCCTTCATGCCCACCTTCTCGATGAGATAGCCCGCCGGCACCACGCCCGCCTCTTTGAGGCGCTGCGGAAGATTGTCCAGGCGGTCGGCCAGTTCCTGCGAGTAGACGTTCTTGAAAAAGCTGCCCGCGCTCGCCGGAGGGGGCTGCTTGGAGATGCGCTGCCGCTGGTACTCGCGCGCTTCGTCGTAGATCGGCTTTGGCGGTCCCGCCGGGAGCTTCATCCGAACCCGCACCAGCACCATCTGCGGCGGATTGGGGCGGCGGAGGATGGAGTCGCGGTAGGCGAATTCCATCACCGAAGGATCGACCCACTCGGCCTTGCCGTCCCGCACGACTTCAATCTCGGTCAGAAACTCGGAGACATTGCTGCGGTACGCGCCGGCGTTGCTCACCAGGGCTCCGCCGACGGTGCCCGGTATCCCGACCGCAAACTCCAGCCCGGCGAGGCGACGCTGGGCAGTGTAGAGGAACAGCTCCTGAAAACCGACGCCCGCTCCTGCGGTCACCACGCCATCATCGCCAACCTCGATTTCGCTCGACTGGGCGACGATCACCAGGCCGGGCACGCCCTTATCGGCGGGAAGGATATTGCTTCCCCACCCCAGCACGGTGGTGTTGAGATTGTTCTCCTGCGCCCAGATGGCCGCATTGCGGAGCTGATCTGAGTTGTAGGCCAACAGGAAGCGCTCGGCAGGGCCTCCGGCCTTCAGCGTGGTGAAAAGACGCAGCGAGCGGTTGCGCTCCAACCCCTCCGGCCTACCCATGAGCGTCTCCCATGATCAGGGGCTTCTTCGCCTGGCTGATGCTCGGTGCAAGATGGTATTCGGCGGTCAACTCAAATGGACTGATGCGGTCTAAACGATCCAGCAGTTCGCCCGCCCGCTTGGCGTCCGGATAAACCGTCTCTCGGCAGCCCTCGGCGTATCCGACAAAGCCGTTCAGCTCTCCTTCTCCCAATTCCCGCACTTTGCCCTCTTCGCGCCCGAAGATGACGCCTCGGCGGATAGGGACGGCGGCGGGTTCGGTTGCCGAGATGAGGTCGAAAGCGGAAATCGCGGCCACCGGCGTGGAGTGAGCGTACGCCCAGGTTTTTGCCAAAGTGACGCCCACCTTGACTCCGGTAAAGCTCCCCGGCCCCACGTCGCCGACGAAAAGCTCCACCTGCGAAAGCCGATCACCCACCAGTCGGTCAAGCAGTTCGATGGCGGCCGTGCTGGCCGAACGCGGCGCGTGAACCTGCTCCGAAGCCAGCACCGCCCCCTTCGGATCGAAGAGGGCGATGCTGGTGTAGGGAGAAGAGGTGCTGACGGCCAGGATCACTGGCGGGAATCAACAAGCAGATAGTCGAAGAGCCGGTCCAGCTGCTTCTTGTCGCTGTTCGCGTCCGCCGCCGAGTCTGCGCGGTACTCGACCACCCAGTAGTACAGGCTGCGCGAGCCGCTGGCGAAGAGGATGACAAGCTCCGCCTCTTCGCTCTTATTGCCGCGCCGCATCACGCCGTTGAGGATCGCACCGCCATTCGTGAACTTGGTGGACCAGTCATCGCGCACGGCGACCTTCGAGAATTCGCCCAGTGTATCGGCAGCACCCTGCACGACCGCCGCCTTCGCATCTTCGGTGGAGCCCAGGTGCATCGTCAGCTTGACCGTGCCCTTCAGTGCATCCTCACGCACCAGGGTGTAGCCGCCTTCGGTCGGCGTGGCATTCCACTCTCGGGGCAGCTTCAGGCTCAGGTCAGCGCCCTGCGCCTGCACGTCGATAAGCTTCTCATCGCGGCGCGTCTTGACCGTCGGGAATTTCGGCTTTTCCGGAGTCAGGACATAGCCCTCCTCCACGCTCGGAGGATCGACTTCGGTCGGAGGAACGATGTCCGGATTCTCGACACCCGGCAGGTTTCCGCCCAGCGTCCGCAGGTTCGAGAGAGCGCCGCGCCAAGCAGCTTCCGCCTCTTCGGCCTTCTCGGCATTCACCGTCAGGCGGTAGTTCAGCTTCTCAGGGGTGGCGCTGTAGAGCAGTCCGACCTGAGTGGACATCTTCTCGCCGCTGCGGACAAAAAACATTCGCGTGAGCAGCAGCGGGACGCCCAGGATCACTTCCTGCCATTGGCGGTCGATGGTCCGGCCCAGAGTCTCGGCAACATCGGCCTGCACCGTCTGCCACTGCTCCGCTGACTGGCGGAAGTAGGTGGCGAAGATCTGAGCTTCGGCGGTGCCTCCCGATTCCAGAGGAATCTCGAAGACTTCGTACAGCCTCTCCTTGCGGTAGGTCCAGGTCTCCGGATAGGTGAATTCGAGTTCAAATGCCTCGTTGCGGTAGACCTTGGTAGCCGGGGCCTGCTGCCCCTGCAAGATCATGCCAACTAGTGCCGCAGTGATGCTCATAGCTTCTAAACCTCTAAGACGGACGGCGCACCCGAGAAGCACGCGGTCCCTGACTTTGGCTGAGTGTTACCCTACCAGCCGACATCCGCATGAGGCAACGCCTCGGCAGGCTTGGCGATCACCAGATAATCGAACAGTTCGGTGAGGCGATCCTTGTCGGCGCGCCCGGAGCTGACCGAAGGGGCGCGGTATTCCAGCATCCAGTAGTGCCCGCCCAGATAGCCCGACGCGTGAATCCGCACAATCTCACCCACCTGAGAGCGGCCCTGCCGCTCCACGGCATTCAGCCAAACCAGGTTCTTTGTGCGCCGTTCGGGCAGGTCGTTTCTCAGACGCACATTCTCAAAGACTCCCAGCGTCGCGGCCACTTCATCACGAAGCGCGTTGCGAGAATCATGGATCGTCCCTTCGTGCAGGCTCAGGATGATCGTTCCCTTGAGCCCCTCGGTCTCGAGGCGCAGAAAGCCGTTCTCCTCCTTCAGGGTCCAATTGGGAGGCATCTCCACCGCCGCCTTCGCTCCGGCATGAGGCACCAGCTTGCGGATGCCGTCCGGCTGGCCCGGCTCGTTCCAGTCCGCATCCAGAATCGCGCGCGGAGGAACCGCTTCCGACTGATCGTAGGTGGCGTAGGGCTCCAGTGATTTGAAGGCTTCCAGCCACGCCGTTTCCGCCACGAGCGCCTGGTCGGCGGGCATGGTGAGCCGGAAGGTCATCTTGTCCAGGCGGTCGCTGTAGATCAGGCCGACCAGATACTTCTCTTCCCCGCTTGAGATGCGCGTGAGCAAGAGCGGAAAATCGATGACCTGATCCTGCCATTGCCGTTCCACCTCTTCGGCTTTTGAATGAGCCAGCTCTGCCTGCGTCGCCTGCCATTGGGTCGCGCTGCTCCGCACCTGGACGACGGAAAGCTCAGCGACGGCCTGCCCTCCGTTCGGCAGAGGGATTTCGATGAACTGGGAGTACTGCTCCGCCCGATACATCCACTTCTGCGGGAATGTGAAGGAGAAATTTACCAGCGGCTGATTGTAGATCTGCTGCTGCCCGGCCACCCACGCCGCCCCCAAGAGTGTCGCTAAGATCATCCAGCCCTCGATTCCTATGACGTTTCAGTTTTGCGATGGGTAGCATCCCAGGGTGCTTGGCCACCACATGGAGCTGGAAATGCGCGAACAGCCCGAGCTGCTCCGCACTCAGTCCAATAGGATCTACGAAGAAGCCAAAGCCGCCCTCAGCGGTTCGGACTATGATCTGATCCTCCTCGCCGCGCGGGGCTCCTCCGATCACGCCGCGCTGTATGCCCGGTATCTCATCGAGATCAACCTGGGGATTCCCGTATCCCTCGCCGCCCCTTCGGTGATCACGCGGTACGGGTCGAAGATGAAGTACCCCAAGACCCTGGCCATCGGCATCTCGCAGAGCGGAGCGGCGCCGGATGTTTCCGAAGTCCTCGCCGAGATGTCGCGGATGGGGCACGACACGCTGGCCATCACCAACACGGCCAACTCACGCATCACCGAAGCCGCCGACCGGGTGATCCTGCTCAACATGGGGCCGGAGCGCTCCATCGCCGCCACCAAGACCTACACCGGTTCGTTGCTGGCGATCTATCAGCTTGTCCGCGCGTTGGGAGCAGAACTGCCCGCTCCCGAAGGGCACCTTCCAGGCTACAACTGGGTGGAGCAGTCGCTGGAGAGCGCGCAGAAGACGCTCGGACCCGTGGTGCGCTGCAGTCCGATCTTCTGTCTGGGAAGAGGCTACAGCTTCTGCACCGCATTCGAGATTGCGCTGAAGCTAATCGAATGCGCCCTGCTGCCTTGCAAGGCGTACTCCACCGCCGACTTCGCCCACGGTCCCCGCGCGCTGGCGACTTATGGCTCTGCAGCCATCGTCTTCGGCGAGACGCCCAAGGATTTGAGCGAAACGGGCTGCGTCATCGTCGAGGCTCCGGCTTCGCCGAAAGAGGGACCCCTTGCGCCGATCTGGGAGGCGGTCTACGGGCAGTGGCTGGCGCTCTTGGCGGCTCGGGCACGAGGCATCGACCCCGACCAATCGAAGAACATCACCAAGATCACCCGCACCTACTAGCGGCTCGGGCCGATGTGAAAGCCCGGCTCGACGACCGCGCCGGGGGCATTCTCCGCTTCGACCGATTCCACGCGTCCGGGTCCGCGGCGCAGAGTGAGGCCGAACAGCTCCAGGTTCGGCGGATCGTCATGGCCCGCGATGATCTCCACCGCGCCATCTCGGCGATTCCAAACCTCTCCGCTCACCCCGAGGTCTTCGGCCATGTTTCGGACATAAGCGCGAAAGCCGACGCCCTGCACATGCCCGGTCACGATGAACCGCTGAACCGTCATCGGTAGACCTCCGGTGCAAAGGCGTAGTCCACGGGCCGCAGATAGTATTCGTTGATCGCGGTATCGCTGATCATGGCGCTGGTGTAGAGGTGCCGCTTCCAGTGCGTACCCGCCACCTTCTTGATCACCAACTCGATCTCTGCGCGCTGGAAGCCGTCGTTCTCGATTGCGCTGAGCGGATAGCCGGAGAGGTGCCGCACCAGGATGCGGTCGGCGGAGTGGTAGCTGATGCCGAGGTCGCCTTCATCGGTCTGGCCTTCCACCAAATCGGCAGTCGGCGGCTTGCTGATGATCGGCTCGGGCACGCCCAGGTGGCGGGCCAGCTCCCACACCTGAGACTTGTAGAGGTCGCCCAGCGGATTCACCGGAGGCGAATCGTCTCCGTGCCAGGTGAAGTAGCCGAAGAGCCGCTCGGTCTTGTTCCCGGTGCCGAGGGGCAGGGCGCGCAGCTTGGCCGACTGGTCGAATAGGATCGCCGCGCGGCAACGGGCGCAGATATTGCCGATGCGGGTGCCGTCGGCCTCGGGCTCCGATTCACCCAGATACCCGTCCACCATCGCGGTGATCGGGATGAGCCGCGCCGTCAGGCCGAGGTCATCGACGCAGAGCCGCGCATGGGCTTCGCTCGCGGGCGACGAAACCTTGTACGGCATCATGAAGACGAAGACGTTTTCCGGTCCGAAGGCCCGGGCCGCGAGGTAGGTGGTCACTGCCGAATCGACGCCGCCGCTCAGGCCGACGACCACGCGATCGGTCCGACGCTTGCGGATGCACTCGTCGCGCAGAAAGGAGACCAGCCAATTCGCGGTCAGTTCGGGGTCGATCTGCAGCCAGTCATCGGCGCGGGTGCGGACGGCGCGGTGAACCGCAAGCGGCATAAGGAAATGGTACCTGCGGGCAGTCCCAGCGGCTGAAACCCAGGCCCCTTCGTCAGGATAAGTGTTAGTATCCGTACTAGGAGAAGCAACATGGGTCGCACGATTGTCTACATCATCCTCGGAATCCTTGGCATCATGGCCGCCTGGTGGACGGTCAAGTTTGTGTTCGGCCTGCTCTTCAGCGTTGTCGGTGCGCTGCTTTCGGTTGCCATTCCCCTCGCGGTCATCGGCGGCGTCGGCTATCTCATCTACCGGGCCGTCAGCGGCAAGAAGAGCCTTGGCTCCGATCATCGATCTTCCCTGCCCTGATCCCGTGGCAGAATAGGGCATGCTCTCCGTCCTCGCGGCTGCCGTTCTGCTCAACCCGCTGGTTCAGCCCCAGGTTGAGCGCGACGCCTATGGCGTCGCCAAAGTCACTGCCACCACCTGGGATGATGCCTTCCGCGCCTTCGGCCGCGTCGCAGCTGAGGACCGCTTGTGGCAGATGGAGATCAGCCGCCACCTCGCGAAGGGGCAGCTAGAAAAGATCGCCGGTGCCTCCGGCCGCAATTCCGACAAAGAGATCCTCTCCTTCCGCTACTCCGATGCCGAAGTGCAGGAGCAGTTCAATGCGCTTTCGCCGCGCACCCAGCGCGCCTTCCGCGCCTATGTGCAGGGCGTGAACGACACCATCCAAGCCCGCACTGCCGCCGGAACCCTGCCGCCGGGCTACGCCCAAGCGGGCATCACTCCGGCTCCCTGGACCATCGACGATTCAGTCCACATCACCGTCAATCTCATCCGCCGCTTTGGCACGGGCGGCGCGGGCGAGCTGCGGAACATGCTGCTGATGGAGTACATGAAGCTCCAGAAGGCCAAGGATCAGCGGCTGGATGTGATGGACGACCTGGGCTGGCACAACGACCCGGATGCGATGACCACCGTCCTCGCCGATGAAGATCCGCTCAAGGCCAGCCATCTCAACTTCCCCGCCCCGAGCCGGGCTCAGACCGAGAATCATATCGGCCTGCTGCCTCCCACCAACCTCTTTGAACTCGCCGGCGGCATCCGCATGGCCTCAATGCAGGAGAGCGTGCTGGAAGCCGAGCGGCACGGCGTGGCGCATAAGCTGGGCAGCTACGCCATCGTCGTCGGCCCGCAGCGGTCCGACTCCGGCCATCCAATGCTGCTCTCTGCCCCGCAGATGGGCCACACCAAGCCGAGCCCGGTGAGCGAGATCGCCATCGACTGCCCCGAAATCCAGGTGCAGGGCATCCACGTTCCGGGCATTCCCGCCGTCGTGATCGGCTGGACGCCAAACATGGCGTGGGGCCTCACCAGCGGCGTGGCCGATATCGAGGACATCTACTTCTCCCAGTTGGACGGCGATCAGTACGTCTACGACGGCCAGAAGCGGCCCATCGAGAAGGTGGAGATTTCCTCCGCCGACCCGGCCAATCCCTACATCCAAGAGCGGACCCACATCGGTCCCGTGGTGCTGAAGAGCCCCACCAGCAAGGCGGTCTACAGCAAGGCGTCCAGTCTGTGGAAGACGGAGCTGGCCTGCATCGACGGCGTCTACGACATCTACTCCGCCACAAAGCCCGCCGACATCGAAGCCTTAGCCGGGAAGCTCAGCGCGACGTTCAATTTCTTCTTCGCCTTCAAGGGCGGCGACTTCGGGTGGCGGTACATCGGGCTTGTCCCTCAGCGCGCCAGCGGCTACGATCCGCGGCTTCCCCTCCCCCTCACTCCGCAGACCGAGTGGAAGGGCTATATTCCCGTCGCCAAGATGCCCCATGTCACCAATCCGGCATCCGGGCTCATCGTCAACTGGAACAACAAGCCCGCGACCTGGTGGCCCAACTGGGACACGCCGGTGTGGGGCTCCATCTTCCGCAGCGAAGTGCTGCGTGATTCGATTCCGGACGGAAAGCTGAATGCCAGCGACCTGGAGCGCGCCGCCTGGATGATCGCCCGCAAGGACACCCTCACCACCGGCGACTTCGCGGAGATGATGCGCGACGCCGCATCCGCAATGGACGAAGACGCCGCCGCCAAGCTCCTGGCCGGATACGACGGGTGGCAGATGAAGGGCTCGCTGCCCGATGCCTTCAGCGCTGAAGCCTTCCGGCAGCTCCGCAAGGGGCTCTTTGAGCCGTGGATCGGCAATCTGATGGGCGAATCCACCTTCGCGCAGGCCGTACAGCCGCCCACGGTGATGAAGGCGCTGCAGGGCGAAACCAAGTTCAACTATCTGGGCGAGAAGACAGCCCGGCAGCACATTCAGGAAGCGCTGACCGCCGCCCTAGAGATCACCAAACAGCGTCCGGCCGGATATCAGCCGACGATCATCAACTACGGCGGCGAAGAGCCGATCCCCTACAACAACCGCGGCACCTACATCCAGATCACCGAGTTCGGCCCGTTCTACAGAGCGCGATCGGTGGCGGGTCCGGGCGTGGCCGAAGAGGGCGAACACTCCCTCGACCAGGCCGACCTGGTGCAGAACTGGACCTTCAAGATGATGTGGGGCTGGTAAGCGAAAGGGCCGGACTTCACTGAAGTCCGGCCCTTGATGCTTCAAGTCAGTCGAGCGCTTAGCGCTTCATGTTGATCAGTTCTTGAAGCATTTCATCGACCGTGGTCACAACCCGGGTGTTGGCCTGGAAGCCGCGCTGGGTGATGATGAGGTCGGTGAATTCGTTGGAGATGTCGACGTTCGACTGCTCCAGAAAGCCGGAGTTGATCGTGCCGCGGCCGCTGGTCATGGCTGCGCCGACCGAGGCGATGCCTGAGTTGCTGGTCTCGCGCCACAGGTTCGATCCGACCCGCTCAAGACCGCCCACGTTGGTGAAGCTCGCCAGGGGAATCTGCGCCAGGGCGCGGGTGAGGCCGTTCGAGTAGAGGCCCATCACCACTCCGTCCGGACCGACCGAGAAGGAGCTGAGCGTTCCCGGAGCGAAGCCGTCCTGCGTGCCAGCCTGGACCAGGGTCTCCGAGGCGACCTGGCTGACCTCGCCAAAGTTCAGATTGATGTCGTACGGCGGAGCGCCGTTGGTCGGGCTCACGGTGATCACGCCCGGGCTGCCGTTGAGAAGGGTGCCGGTCGAGGGGTCGAAGGTGAGCGTGCCCCCGCCTGCAACCGTAGCGTCGCCCGGCTGCCCTGCCACGGTCCACGACCACTCATTGTCGGTGGTCTTGGTGTAGGTGACGGTCAGCGTGTGCTCCGAACCCAGGGAGTCGTAGACCCGAACCATGCTGGTGGTGTTGGTGGCATTGAGCGAGCGGGCGTCCAGGTTGCCGTTGAATTCCACATTGCCCGTCTGGCTGACCGCGGCGCGAAGGCCGAGCGGGATGTTGATGCGCGAGGTGGCGGTCACCGGAGCGGCGGTGTCGATCTCACCGGTCAGCGGGTCCGCAGTCCAGCCCATGAGCCGCTCGCCGGTGGCTTGGTGGACCAGGTCGCCGTTCGAGTCGAGCGCAAAAGCGCCGTCGCGGGTGTAGCCGATGCGGCTGCCGTTGGAGACCATCAGGAATCCGCTGCCCTGGATGGCGAAGTCGGTCGGCCGGTTGGTGGCATTGAGCGAGCCCTGCTCGGTGTTGGTGTCGGAGCTGGCGACCATGACGCCGAGGCCAAGCTGAACCGGGTTGCTGCCGCCGCGTCCATCGGTCGGAGCCGCCGCGCCGCTGAGGGTCTGCGACAGCATGTCCTGAAAGCCGACCCGCGAGCCCTTGTAGGCCGTGGTGTTGACGTTGGCAAGGTTGTTGCCGATCACGTTCATGCGCGTCTGCTGCGCCTTGATGCTGGTCACGCCAGCGAGCATTGCCTGAAGCATTTCTGTCCTGTTCTCCTGATTTCCTTTCGGTTTTTCGGCGAACTCAGAGGGGTGCTTCGGCGATCTGCCTCTGCCATGCTTCCCGGCTTGTTTGAGCCGAGTCCAGCGTTCTTCCGCCCCTGAGCGGCCAGTCTGTTTTGGTCGGTGCGCGTCAAACGATGACGGCGCTGTCGATGTTCGTGAAGACGTTCTCCTTGAGCCGGGCCTGATCTACGGCGGTGATCACGGTGCGGTTCTTGACGCTGACCACCAGGGCCACGTCATCGACCATCACCAGCGATTCCTTTGCGCCCTTGGCGGCCGCTCGATCGACTCCATCCATCACGCGCTGCCATGCCTGCTGGTCGAGCTGGATCTCCCGGCTCTGCAGTCTGGTCTTCGCGTGGCCGCTCAGCTTCAGGCGATCCGACAGGATCGACTCAAACGCGGGACCGGTGCCGCCGCCCGTCTGCGGCGTCTTGGTCGGCGTCTGGGTGGTCTGCACCAGATGCTGAATCGCAGCGTTCTGAATGGTGTTGCTCATCGGTTCTTATCCTCGGATTTCGCGGACGTTCTCAAGCTTCACTTCGACGATGCCCCCATTGGCCTCTTCGATGCCAAGGATCATTTCGCCGTTGCGAAGCGTTGCGCGCTTTACCACGCCATCCACCAGGCTGTTGTAGCCGCTGTCGGACTCGGTGAGAGGCCGAACGGCGGTCACTTCCTTGCCGATCATGTCGGCGGCCTGGTTCATGGCAGTCGCATCCTGCAGCTTACCCAGGCCCTCGACCTGTCCAAGCTGCGCGAGCTGCGCGAAGAAGTCGGTGTCGCTCATCGGCTCCAGCGGGTTCTGGTTGGCAAGTTGCACGGTGAGCAGGCGGATGAATGTGGTGACATCCAGCTCCGCCTTCGCTTCCGCGCTCTTGTTGGCCCCTCCAAAGTACTGTGCGCCGGCTGCGCCATTGATTGGATCCATCTGTTCTCCTAAGCCAGGTAGTTGACGCTGGCTAAATTGAGCCAGACGTTCTGCCGCGGCGCTGCCTGCGGCTGGTGGTCGTTTCCGGCGCCAAAGAGGCGGCGCGCGGCCGAGAAGTCGTCGTGGTTCAGCTGCTGCTGCTGGGCGGAGGTATCCGCATTGGCCGCATCAGAGCCCACATCGAAGGAGAGAAGGTTCACGCCCTTCGCCTCAAGATTCTGAGTCAGTTCGTGCCGCGACTGGCTGAGCGCCACCCGGACCGATTCATGGCTCGCCTTCACCTGAACCTCGTGGCCTTCCTCTCGGTGGACCAGTTGAACGGTGATGCTTCCCAGCTCTTCCGGATGAAGCCGCACGGTGACGGCTCGGCCCGGCTGCTGCGATGCCATGTCAAGAATCTGGTCGATCGCCTGCTGGCGGACCGCCTGAGTCTGGTCGATGGTGAGCGGCTTGGGAACCTCCTTCACGGCCTCGGTGAATCGGGGCTGAAAGATCGGATGGCCTTCGGCCCGCGTCGGCTTGGGATCAAGCCGCAGCTCGCCGAACGGAGCGGACGACTCTTCTTGAGAATCCTGTCCGGCATCCGTTTCCGCCTTCGTCTTCTTTCCGCCGCCAAGCAGGAAGTCCTTGATCGTCTCATTGGAGACTCCGCCTTCATCAACCGGCTCGACGCCCTTGCTGGGGTCGACCACGACGATTTCGCCGATGGGATCGGTCTTGATCGGGTTCTCCGATGGCGGAGGAGGAGCGTTGATAGGCGCCGGCGGCGCCTCTTCAGTCGGAAGCGTGATCTGAGTGAAGTTGCCTTCGGCTCCGCCAAGACTGGGCTTGCCAAATCCAACGGAGATGACATCGCCTGCTTTCTGCTGAGCATTCTGGAGGGGGGCGGTGATGCCGAGTTCTGTAAGAACAGCCTGAATCTGCTTCAGGTCGATCGGCGGTCCCGCTGGCTGCGGCTGGCCGTTGAGCCAAGCCCACACCGCCTCCGCCACTTCGGGGGGAAGCTTCTTCTCCAGGGAGTCCAGCATTTCTCGATGAGCATTCGGCTCAGTTTCGATCGCTTCTGCCTGGTTCGCTTTATGACCAGTCGCGGCTTCCTTCAGCCTTTCGTCCGGCTTCACCTTCGCTGCGTTCTGCAGCTTGGGTTCAAACTCCGCTTTGGGCGGCGTTTTCGCCTTTTGAAAGATCTGCGGTTTTGCCGCTGCTGATCCTATCAACAGCGTTGCAGTCATTCGTTGCTCCTATGAGCGTCAAGAGAATCTTCGGCACGGGTTCCCAGCATTTTTAGGAGGGGCGTCACAATTCTCAGTAGAAACGGCAATATCTGTCATACTTTTGCGTGGCCGACGGGAGACATTCCAGGCGCACCTACCCACCTGACTGAAGCGCTTGGAGGAAGGGTGAGAAGAGCCGTCGGCACGCCAAGGATTTAGAGGCACGGCAGCAAATATGCCCCGCAAGAAAAAGGAAGAGCCGGAGAAGCTCGAAGAACAGAATTCAAAATCAGCCGCCAAGAAGACGTCCGCAGCCGCGAACGACCCGGAGCCAGCCGGAGAGCTGGATGACGCGCTTGTCGCAAAACAGGCCCGTCGACGCCGACTAAAAGGGAAAGAAGAAGAGGCGGAAGCCGAAGCCCCGAAGGTCGAAGAAGAAAAGCCCAAGGCTCGACGCGCCCCGGCGCGCCGGAAGAAGGCCGAAGAAACCCCGGCAGAGGCCCCCGCTGAGGAAGAGAAGCCGAAGCGACGCCCTGCGCGCTCACGCCCTGCGCGCTCACGCGCGAAGAAGACGGAGGAGCCGGTCGAGGAACCCGCAGCTGCCGTAGAGCCAGCGGAAGAAAAGCCCAAGCCGCGCCGATCTTCATCCCGACGCAAGAAGGTCGAAGAGCCGGAGGCTCCCCAAGCCGAGGCCGCACCTGCGGAAGAAGCCGAGGAGGAAAAGCTGAAGACTCGCCGCCGCTCTTCGCGTTCGCGAAAGCCGAAGGCTGAGCCCCAGGCTCCCGTTGCCGACGAGCAGGATCAGGAAGAAGAGATCTTTGCGGAAGCGCGCGAAGATGAATTTGGCATGCCAATCCCGGCCTGGCGGCCCCGAACGCAGGAGGACAAGCGTCCCCGCGCCCGCGCCGCTCAGCCCGAACCGGCCATCGAGCCCGAGCCCAAAGAGTCGCGCCGTCGCGGTCGGCGAGGCGAGAGAGGCCAGGACCGAGAGCGAGAGGCCGAACCGAGGGACGAACAGCCGCGAGAATCGCGGGAAGCCCGCGAGCCCAGAGAGCCGCGCGAACCCCGAGAACCGCGCCAGCCTCGCGAGAGGAAGGAGCGTCCGGCCCGCGCCGCCAAGGAGCCTGCAAAGAAGGAGCAGCCCAAGCAGGAGCCCCTTTTCCAGCGCGAGCCCGTCACGATTCCGCCCGATGCGGCTCAGGTTGTCCTGAAGGACGGCCTGCCGAGTCTGGTCCACCACAAGCGTCTGCTTGCTCCCCTGCTCTTCATGGCCTCTGCGCCGGATGAGAAGCGGCTGGCGACGGTGCTGGAACAGGTCAAGATGGCCGCCGAGAACGGCATCCACCTCTTCTCGATCCTTACGGAGATGGAGGTCAGCCGCGACTCGCTGAACGAGACCGCCGGCTACGCCGCCTACCTCATCCGCAAAATCGTTCAGGAAGATCCGGAAGCCCGCATCATCCTGCGCCTCGTTTTTGTCGCTCCGCAGGGCTGGCAGCGCAGCTATCCCGCCGCCGCCTACAAGTCGGCGAATGGCGAAGAGGTCGAGCCGAGCCTTTCGGACGACGTCTTCTGGTCGGAAGCAGAGACCTGCATGAACGCCGTCATCCGCGCGCTGCAGAAGATGCCGGAAGGCAAGCGCATCGCAGGCGTCCATCTGGAGCGCGGCGAGTGGTTCAGCACCGCCGAGCAGGGCTACGACACCTCGAAGGCCGCCGAAGCCAAGTTCCGCGACTGGCTGCGCCACCGCTACCGCAACGACGTGGTGAGCCTGCGGGCAGCATGGTTCGATGGCAAGGCCGATTTCGATACGGTCGCCATTCCCGAGCAGGATTCAGCGAAGCACAAGGCGCTGGAGCCCTTCGTCCGCACCGGCCGCAAGTCGCGCCGATGGGTGGACTATCACCTCTTCCTCAGCGACTCCGCTGTCGAGCGGATCGCCCGCCTGGCCAATGCGGTCAAGAAGACTTCAGAGGGGTTGTTCGCCGTCGGCGTGAGCTACGGCTACACCTTCGAGTGGTCTCACCCGGCCAGCGGACACCTCTCGCTGGGCAAGCTTCTCCGCTGTCCGGACATCGACTACATTGCCGGACCGCCGAGCTATCGCAACCGCGAGCCGGGCGGCACCGCGCCGGTTCCGTGTCCGGTCGACAGCTTCGCCCTCAACGGCAAGCTGTACATCAGCGAGGAGGACTACAAGACTCCCATCAGCGGCTGCACCGAGCCCGACGAGTTCAATCCGGTGATGAAGACGCCGCAGGCGCTGGAGAGCGTCCACTGGCGCGGCGCGGGCGCAGCCCTCGCCCACAGCGCGGGCGTCTGCTGGATGGACACCTGGGGCAACGGCTGGCTCAACTCGGAAGGCATCTGGCAGCGCGCCGGAAAGATCCAGCAGGCCATGATGTGGCGGGTCAATCAGGCCGAGGCCGAACCGGAAGTCGCCGTCCTGATCGATGAGCGATCACTGGCCTACCTGGCCGATGAACGCGCCTTCGACGCCCTGGTTCAGAACGTCCGCGAAGCGGTGCTGCGGTCCGGCCTCAGCGTCGGCTTCTATCTGCTCAGCGACCTGGCGCACCGGGAGAACTTCCCCGACGCCCGGCTCTACGTCTTTGTCAACGCGTGGGATATCCGCCCCGAGGTGCGCAGCGCGATCAAGAGCCGCCTGCAGAAGGACGACAAGGTCCTCTTCTGGCTCTACGCCGCGGGCATCTTTGAAGGCGGACGCGAGTCGCTGGAGCGCGTGCGCGAAGCGACCGGCATTCCGCTGCGCCCGCAGCCGTTCAACTCCAAGACCGGCACCACCCTGCTCAGCACGAAGGATCGGCTGGCGAGCACCCTGCCCCGCGAGCTTATGGCCGAGGGCGGCAAGCTGGAGCCGAGCTACTTCGCCATCCCTGAAGAGGCGATGGTGCTGGGCGAATACACCAACACCGGCCTGCCCAGCTTCGTGATGCACGAGTTCAAGGGCGAGAAGCCGGGCGAATCTTGGAAGTCGGTCTTCCTGGGCGAGCCCGTGGTGACCCCGTCCCTGTTCCGCGCCCTCGGCGAGATGGCCGGGGCGCATGTGTGGAACTACGAAGACGACGTGGTCCACGCTCGACCGCCCTTCGTGACGATCCATTCGACCGGAGCCGGGATGAGGGCCGTCACCCTGCCGGACAAGTGGTCGGCCTACAGCATCACCACCGGCCAATGGGTTCCGGTGGAAAACAACACCATCCGCTTTGTGGCGATGGAAGGCACCACGCACGTCTTCCTCGTCGGCCACAAAACCGAGATCGAGGCGATCCTCCAGAGCCATCCGACCATCGAGCTGACCGAAGAAGAGATCAAGGAGCGCTCCGACGACACGGTGCACTGGGACGCCATCCAGTTCGACGTGCCGATCATGAAGCTAGATGAGTGGGTCGAGGAGACCTGGTCTGAGACGCTGGCCGAAGACCTGCTGCTCAAGCCTTCGCTCATCGAATCCGACCCCGAA
Source organism: uncultured Fimbriimonadaceae bacterium (assembly GCA_965652385.1). Lineage (GTDB taxonomy): Bacteria > Armatimonadota > Fimbriimonadia > Fimbriimonadales > Fimbriimonadaceae > JBGSIR01. Next base: position 334,555 of record CBFGUV010000001.1, on the reverse strand, counting down.
GCCGATTCGGATGACGAATCGACCGGCGATGGAGAACGGAGCAATGGTCGAGGACGACGGCGGCGACGGCGGCGCAAGTACAGCGGACAGGCCCGCGAAGAGCGCGACTCCGGTCCGAAGTCATCCGACTCGGACGGCATCGGTGTGCTCTTCCGGAAGCGCGAATAGCCTATGTCTGAACATCGTTCTGGATTCGTTGCGGTCATCGGCAAGCCGAATGTCGGCAAGAGCACGCTGGTCAACTTCTATGTCGGCCAGAAGGTCTCCATTGTCAGCGACAAGGCGCAGACCACCCGGCGGCGGATGCTCGGCATATCCAGCAAGGCAGATCACCAGATCGTCTTTGTGGATACGCCCGGCATCCACCGGGCCAAGCATAAGCTTGGTCAGGCCCTCAACGACACCGCTCGGCAGTCCCTTGATGGCGTCGATCTTCTGCTGATCATGGTGGATGCCAGCCGGATGCCGGCCAAGGAAGACGAAGAGCTGAGCAAGATGCTGCACGAGCGCGGCCTGCTGGGCGAAGGCGCAAGGACGCCGCTGGTGCTCTGCCTGAACAAGATGGACCGCCTGAAGCCGGATTCGGTTGAGCGGGTCTACGAAGCCTTCCTTCGCCTCTTCCCCACCGAAGATTGGATCATGACCAGCTTCACCCGGCTGGACAACGTGGACAAGCTGGAGCAGATGCTCCTGAAGCATCTGCCCGAAGGCCCGCCCCTTTTCCCCGAGGATCAGGTGACCGACCAATCCATGCGCTTCCTGGCAGCGGAACTGGTGCGGGAAAAGGTGCTGCACAAGACCCGCGCCGAGGTTCCCCACGCAGTGGCCGCGCTGGTCACGCAGTGGGAAGACGAAGGCCGCCTCGCTCGCATCTCGGTCGATATCATCGTCGAGAGTTCTGGGCAGAAGGGCATCCTCATCGGCAAGGGCGGATCGATGCTGAAGACCATCGGCACCGAAGCCCGGACCGAGCTGCAGGAAATCCTGGGCGGCAAGGTGTTTCTGGAGCTGTTCGTCAAGGTCCGCGAGAACTGGCGCGGGTCGCCGCGGATGCTGAAAGAGCTAGATTATCTTTAAGACGATCCGGCCGCTTGCCAGGTAGGATTGCCCCACTCGGGGTCATTCATGCACGACAAGAAATTCGGCGTAAAGGTTCTTATCGGCATCGTTCTGGGAGCGATTGTCGGCTTTGCCCTTCTCAACTTCATGCCGGTCGGCATCCAGCCGGGCGACACCCTCACCGCGACGCTGACCGATGGGTCGCCTCTCGAGGTCAAGGTGCCGGACGGAAAGGGAGAAGTCCAGCTTGAAGTTGACGAGCAGCCGGTGGGCGACCCGGTCGAGATCAGGGGCAAGCCTCTGGGCGACGCGCCGGAGATTCTCAGCGACACGCTCGGCATCACGGTGACCGATGTCGAGGTGACCAGCCGAGGCGAGGTCAAAGACCGACCCGCGATCACCGAAATCCTCTACATCACCGGCCAGATCTTCATGCGATTGCTGAAGATGATCGTCATCCCGCTGGTCATCGTCACGGTTCTGGTCGGCATCGCAAGCCTGGGCGACCTCAAGAAGCTGGGCAGTCTTGGCTGGCGCACGGCGGTGGTCTACGTCTCCACGATGTTCGTGGCGGTCCTTATCGGCGTCACGTTTGTGAACACGATCAAGCCGGGAGCCGCGCTTGCCTCCCAATGGGCAGATGAAGCAGGCGGCGCAGCAATAGCTGACCAAACCGCCGCTGACCTGATCCTCAAGACGATTCCCACCAACCCCATTGAATCCATCGCCAGCGGCGATATCGTGGGCATCCTCTTCTTTGTCATCTTCATGGCCATCGCGATGCTCGCCATCGGCAAGCATAAGATCGCGCCGGTCTTCAACTTCTTCGAGGCGATGAACGACCTGATCTTTGTGATGGTCGGCTGGGTGATGAAGCTCGCGCCCATCGGTGTCGGCGCACTGCTCGCGCACACCATTGCCACGCAGGATATCGGCTTTATCGGCGGCCTGCTGGAAAGCCTCGGCAAGTTCGCCGGAACGGTGGTTCTGGCGCTGCTTACGCACCTGATCGTGCTGCTGCTGATTGTGCGGTTCATCGCCAAGTACAGCCCCATCGAGTTTCTCCGCAAGATGAGCCCGGCGATGGCGACGGCCTTCGGCACCAACAGCTCCAGCGCGACCATGCCGGTCACGCTGAAGTGCGTCGAGTCCATGGGGGTCTCGAAGCGCATCCGCAACTTCGTGGTTCCGGTCGGCGCAACGCTGAATATGGACGGCACCGCCCTCTTCGAGGCCACGACCGTCCTCTTCTTCGCTCAGGCGTTCGGCTACGACTTCGGCTTCGGCCAGCAGATGACCGTCGCCTTTGTCTCGGTGATCGCCGCTATCGGCGCAGCGGGCATCCCAAGCGCGGGCCTGGTCACGATGGTTCTGGTGCTCAGCGCGGTCGGCCTGCCGACCTCGAAGCTGGCGCTGATTTGGGGCATCGACCGGCCCCTGGATATGTGCCGCACCATCGTCAACATCACCGGCGACGCGATGACGAGCCGCGTGATTCAGACCTGGTATCCCGACATCCGCATCGAAGACGACGACCTGGCCAGCGAGTACGAGGACGTCGAGCCGGAAGCCAGCCACGGCGACTAGGGCACAAAGAAGCAGGAAGGCGAAACGAGTCCATCTTCGAACTCGACGCCTTCCTGCTCAAGCTTCTGCTTCTGAATGACCCCAAGCGCGGCGTCGCGCTTTGCGAGGGGATAGCCTCCATCCGCCCCCACCACGCGCCACCACGGCACGTCATCGGGACAGGCGGCCATCCATCGGCCCACGATGAAGCCGCTGACCGGACGGGTGAGCGCGGTGCCGACCGAGCCGTAGCTGGCAACCAGACCGCGCGGAATCGACCGCACGATATTCCAAAGCTCTTCCAGCCGGGAGGGGTCAGGCATGGTCGTCAGACTCTTCGCTCAAGAGCCAGTCGTGCGACCGCTTGAACAGCTCGTCCACGCCGAAGCCATAAACCTCGTTCAGAGCCTCTTCGCTCGGCTCCTCGCCCTTCAGTCGGATCAAGAGATTCACGATCCAGGCGTTGTTCGTGTAGGCATACATCAGGCGGCCCAGGCTCTCTTCGCCCTTTAGGCTGGCCAGGTAAGCCCCCAGCACAGCAGACTGCTGATACGCCTGCCACACCACCTGCTGGCCCGCATGGCTCTCCCGGTCCTGGTGAAAGGCTCGGCTCAAATCCATCGGGTCGCGCCAGGGCCAGTGCCCCACCTGGAACTCCCACCGCGCCTTCGGGTCGATCTGCCCGCCCGCCGTCATCGCCACCGCCTCATCCAGCCAGAGCGGACAGAGGCCGTTGGAGCGGTTCATGGTCATCACGTGCGCGTACTCGTGGAGCACAACCTGCTTCAGCAGGTGCTTCTGGTTGGTGAGCGCAGAGGGGATGCAGACCTTGTCGAAGGGGTACTTGTCGATGCAGAACCCGTGCCTCCCCGGCGCCCATGGCGTGTTCGCGCTGAGCGTGAGCAGGGTGACGCGGGTGGCCGGGCCATGCGCCCAGTCGAACCGGTCAGCGACCTCGTCGCAGGCTTCCAGCACGACCTCCGCGATCTCATCGTTGCTGAGGAAAATCTCGCTGGGGATCAGCTCCAGGCTGAGCCACTCATTGATCTCGATGACCTCGCTGCGCTGGCGGGTGAGCCACTCGGCTTCGATCAGCCGGTAGGTGGTCATGGCCATGCCGCTGGTTCCGGCTCCTAGGGATGAGATGGCGTCGTACGCCTTCTCCAGACGCTCCCAAAGATAGTCCTCATAAGCGTCCTTATGAGTCGAGTACTCCCCCATCGAACCGTACCGCTCACTCAGAGCAACCCACGGCTTCGCGCTCGACGACATGAGCCTATTCTGACATGCGAGAGGGCCGGGTGCCCTTGGCCGTGCGGTTCATCCACGCGGGTTTGTGGAAGAATATCGGGCGTGGTTCAAGCCCGTGGCCTTTCCAAGATGTTTCGAGATCCCAAGAAAGGCGAAATCTGGGCGCTTCGGGATGTCAGCTTCTCCGCCGAGCCGAGCAAGGTGACTGGAGTGTTGGGCATCAACGGCGCGGGAAAGACCACCTGCCTCCGCATCCTCGCCACCCTGATCGGAGCCACCTCTGGCACCGCGGAAATCTGCGGCTATGATGTGGCGAAGCAGTCGGATGAAGTGCGGCGGTGCATTGGATTTGTCAGCGGCACCACCGCCCTTTACGGCCGCCTCACAGGTCGCGAATGCCTCGCCTACTTCGGAAAGCTGTACGGCCTCAACCAGCAGCAGATCAAGGAGAACATCGACCGATCTGTCGCGATGTTCGGGCTGGAAGACTTTGTCGACAAGCTCTGCGACCGCCTTTCAACCGGGCAGAAGCAGCGCATCTCCATCGCTCGCTCGATCCTGCACGACCCGCCTGTCCTCTTCTTTGATGAACCCACCAGCGGACTCGACGTGGTGACCGCCCAGACGGTGCTTGAGTTTGTCGAAGGCACCCGCTCGCGGGGCCGCACCGTGCTCTACTCCACGCACATCATGAGCGAAGCCGAGCGGCTTTGCGATTCCCTCGCCATCATCCACCAGGGCGAGATCAAGGGGTTCGGTTCGGTGGATGAGCTGAAGCAACAGACCGGAGAAGCGACGCTGGAGAAGGCGTTTCTCGCCGAAGTCGGCTACGAGAGGCAGGCCCTGTGAAGACCATCCGCATTGTCGCTGTAAAAGAGCTGCGGGAGATGATCCGCGATCGGCGCGTGCTTTTCGGCGCGTTCATCATGCCGATCATCCTCATCATGCTGTTCGCCCAGCTCATCGGTACGGTTGAGCGATCCTTCTCCGAACAGCAAAGCATCAAGCTGGCGATACTCGGCGATGCCAGCGACGCGTTCTTCCAGGGACTCCAGGGTGAAGAGCGCATCCAGTTCATCCACGTCGAAAGCATCGAAGTCGCCCAGAAGCAGGTCGAAGAGGGCGAAGTCGAACTGGCCCTCCGGGCCGACCACGAGCCCGATGGACGCTTGAGGCTGGAGGCCCACTACACCAGCGAGCGTCCGCGCTCCATGGTCGCCTACGGCGCGATCAAGCAGGCGGCGGAAGAGGCGAAGTCAAAGCGGCTGGGCGCGCTTGCCAAGGAACAGGGGCTCAGCGAGGCCGAGATGGAGCCGGTGCTGGTGGAGGGCGAAGACCTGGGCAAGCAGGAAGGCTTGGCCGGTTCGCCGCTCAGCGGACTCCTTCCGTACCTCATCATCTTGTGGACCTTCTACGGCGGCATGTCGCTGGTGAGCGACCTCATTGCGGGCGAAAAGGAAAAGGGCACACTGGAGACGCTGCTGGTCTCTCCCATTCGGCGGCGGGACGCCGCGCTCGGCAAGCTGATTGCCCTGACGGGCGTGTGCCTTCTCAGTGGTTTAAGCAGCTTGGTCGGGCTACTGCTGTCGCAGCTTTTCAGCGGCGGCTCAAGCGAATTGATCCAAGGCGGGCTCCAGGTTGCGCCGATGTCGGTGGTGGTCTTTGTTCTGGTGCTGGTGCCGCTCGCGCTGATGTTTGCGGGCATCATGACCGCGGTGAGCGCGCTGGCCAAGAGCACCCGGGAATCGCAGACTTATCTCACGGTCGTCAGCTTCCTCATCATCACCCCGGCCATCATGAGCCAATTCATCGGCATCACGGGCGACGACAAGGAACTGTGGGCGATCCTCACGCCGGTCCTGAACTCATCACTGGTGCTGCAGGAAGCCATCAAGGGACGATTTGACTGGGCCAACGTGATGATCGCCGCGGGTGGATCGCTGGTTCTGGCGCTGATGTTCAGCCTTGCGTCGGTGAAGATGTTCCAGCGGGAACAGATTCTGAATCGAACCTGAGCGCTATCCGCTCTGCGAGCCGAAGATGGCGCCGAGCTGCCCCTGCTGGGCGTTCAGCTTGGCGATCGCCTCTTCCATCGCCGCAAACTTGATCCGCAGGTACTGCTCGCGGGAGACGAGGGCCTCTTCAAGTTCGGCGATCCGCTCGTTGATGTAGGAGACCTGATCGGCCAGAGATTTGTCCGCTGTGGTCAGCACGCCATCGACAGAGTCGGTGAAGACGCTGCCGCCCTTGACCAGGATATTCGCCAAGCCCTGGGTGAAGACCATGCTGCCGACCACTCCGGTCGTGGTGCCTGTGTACTGAATCTGGAGGCCGTCGGTGAATTCGTTGTCTTTGTTTCCGCTCAGGAACTGGCCATTGCCAGTCGCGGCTTCCCCATTGATCGTTCCGGCCACATCCAGCCCGGCTGAATAGGTGCTGCCGCTGATGCCGATGCCAGAGTTGTCCGAAGCGGCGGTCATGTTCGAGACGACCGAGAAGCCGCCCGAACTTCCGTACCGCTTCGATTCGACCTGCAGTTCGCCGCCGCTGCCGATGGAAGCGACCAGCACATCCTTCAGCTTGGAATGGCTGTTGATCTGATCGACCACGTCGTTCAGGCTTGCTCCGGTAGTGATTGCAATCTGCACGGTCTTGGAGCCGAAAAGCGCGCCGCTGAAAGTGAGCATCTCACCGCCCGCGTTCGGATCTGAGCCGACCACCTGCGCGTTGAGCAGGCTCTTGGTCGCCGCCTGCGTGATGTCGACTTCATAGCCCGTTGGCGAAGAGGAGACGGTGCTGAGTCCGGCCGCGACAAAGGCGAGCGAGGTGTTGCTGCTCGATCCGGTCGCCGCGATGATGTTCTTCACCGCGTCCGGGTTCGAATCAAGCAGGGAGTCGATTCGGGCCTCGTCCAGCTTGAGCAGCCCCTTATCGTCAAAGGAGAATCCGAGCTGGGTCAGGTTCTTCACATCCCCCGTTCCCACGTCATTGAAGAGCAGGCTGGAAAGGCTGGTCTCCACCTGAGCGGCATAGGTGTCGGCAAAGAGCGGACCGGACGAGTAGGTGTCGCTGTCGAACTGCGAGTAGTCGCGGATGAATCCAACTACGTCGTTGTAGGCCGACATGAACGACTTGAGCGAACTCTTCACCTGCGCGTTGTCGCGGGCGATGGTGATGGTCGTCGACTTCGGCGTGGTTTCGTCTGCCTTGAGCAGGGTGATCGTCGCGCCCGGAATGACGTTCTCAACCTTGTTGGATGCGCTGGTAAGGCTGATTCCATCCAGGCTGTACTCGGCGTCCTGCGCCGCGATCAGCTCGGTGTTCAGCCCGAGCGCCGCGAACGCGCCGCCGCTGACATCGGCCAGTTCGATCTCGTTCGCCGCTCCCGTCGTCTTCGACGTGAGGATGAGATACGCCTGATTCTCGCCGCCGTTGATCACGCTCGCCGTGACATCGGCATCCAGATCGTTGATCTTCGCGGCGATGTCCGCCAGGTTCTGGTCAGCAACGATGGTGAGCGACTTGTCGTTGATCGTGAATTCGCCCTCAAGACCGAGCGCCGTGTTGTGGCTGGCCTGAGCGGCGGAAGAAAGCTTTTGGGCGGTGGCGAGCTTGCTGACCTTGAGGTCGTAGCTGCCGACCGCAGCGCTTCCGGTCGCGGTGACCGAAGCGACCTCCGCATCGGTCAGGCTCGCCTTGACCGGCTTGAAGGCGCTCGCGCTGTTCATCTGGCTCAGCGACGAGTTGAAGCTGGTGATGCGGCTCTTGAACTGGCCGTAGATTTCGGCCTGAAACTCCATCTTGCTCTTCTGGCTTTCCAGCCGCGAGATGGGGATGCGTTCAAGCGAAATGAGCTGGCTGACAATCGACGAAACGTCGATGCCCGAGCTGATGCCGGAAAACGTGATTCCGGATAACGGCTGTCCAATGCTCATCTGCTGTCCTCCTCCTTCAGTTATTCAGTAATTCCTTCAGCTTCTCCACCGCAGTTCTTACAGAATGCCCAGCATCTCTTTGGCGCTCTCGACGGTGTCCATCATCAAGAGCTTCAGGGATTCGGCTTCAGAATCGGTGAGCATCGCCCATTCGGCGGCCTCGGGCATCACGGCCTCGGGCACTCCGCCGATGGCATCGCCCATCACCTGGCTGGCCAACGATCCGGCAATGTGGACGCAAAACTCAGGCGTCGGGTCGGCCTCATCGAAGGGGCCGTTGTGGTTGCGGATCACCCGGACCAGGTCCGCCGGGAAGTTCCACTTCTCGGCAAGGGCGGCACCCAGCTCAGAATGGGTGGTGCCCAGAATTCGGTACTCGGACTTCCATATCGGCAGCTGCTTCTTGATCGAGTCCTTCATGACCTCCATGTAGGGGAGGTTGAACATGGTGAGCAGGAAAAGCCGCCCGACATCGTGCAGCAGGCCGCCCACAAAGATCGCATCGATCTCGGTCTTGGTCAGCTTGGCGCGGCTGGCCAGCCACTCGGCGCCCGTGGCGGCGGCAAAGCTCTGTCGCCAGTAAATCTTCTGAATTTCGGCGATGCGCGGGTTCTTCGAAGTCAGCGTGTTCAGCACGCCCAGGCTCATCACCAGGTTCCTCACCTGCTGCATGCCGAGAATCGCCACGGCATGGCTGATGTTGGTGATCTGGCGGGGCAGGCCGAAATAGGCGGAGTTGACGACCTTGAGCAGCTTGGTGGCGATGGCCGGGTCTTTGCTGACCAGGTCCTCAAGCTCTGCCGTCGTCACATTCTCCCGATCCGTCGCCTGCACAACCTGCATCGCGATGTTCGGGATTGCCGGAAGATCGGCCATTGCCTTCTCGATGTATCGCCGCAATAGAAAGCTGTCTTCCCGCTGATTTTCCGCTCTGAGCGCCATATTTGATTCCCTTTGCAAAAGCATGTCCCGCGAGGTGCCAACTGGCAGGACAAACCAAAACAGCCAGTGGCCGTTGGTTTGATACTCGGTGATCTGGGCCGCAATTCTTAGCGTTTTTATCAGGCTTTTTCTGATTCGATATTCAGCGACGGTGGGCAGAAAATCACTCGGGCCGGTCGGAATCGATCATCCTTCAGACATGCCCCGCTTTCGGCTGATCGCCCTTGACCTTGACGGAACGCTGCTTGGGAGCGACCGCCGCATGAGCGAGGAGAACGCATCGGCCCTTCTCCGCGCCGCGGAATCCGGCGTGATCGTCTGTCTGGCCAGCGGCCGTGCGCCCTCGACCATCCTGCCCTTCAAGGAGCAGTCCGGACTGATCGGGCCGGTGGTCAGCTGCAATGGCGCGTTCGTGATGAACGATGCGGGAGAGGAGATCCACCACACCTGCCTGCCGGAATCAGCCAAGGCGATGCTGATCGATATGGCTGAGTCGGAAGGCATCCACACCAACCTCTATTCGCGCTCGGCGATCCACTTCTCCGGCCGCAACAGCTTTGCTGACACCTATATCCAGCGGACGGGGCTCAAGAATCCAGAGTGGACCGATCACACGGGAATGCGCGGCCTGGATGCCACCAAGGTGCTCTTTATGGACCACCCGGAGCGCATCTCTGAGGTGAACCGCAAGCTGCAGGCGAGCCTCCCGGCAGAGGAGGCCAACATCGTGCTCTCCGAGGCCGACTACATCGAGTTTCTGTCGCCCGGCGTGCATAAGGGCCGCGGCCTCCAAGCCCTGGCTGAGAGCCTCGGCATCGCCGCCGAGGAGACCGCCGCCATTGGCGACTACCTGAACGACCTCGAAATGGTCGAGTGGGCCGGCTTTGGCGCGGCGGTCGGAAATGCGAAGGAAGAGGTGAAGGAAGCGGCCGATGAGGTCTTCCCTTCCAACGATGAGAACGGAGCCGCCCGGTTCGTCGATCACATCCTGAGCCTTAACCGTTAAGGGCCTCTCGGCCAATTGGCGAATCCCTGCGCCCCGGTTGGGCGTCAAAGAACCTGAAGGGACGCAACATTGCATGCCTGCCCGCACTAATGCGGAGAAAAAGGTGTATGCTTTGGGAGTGCCTGTGAATCCGCATAAGGATATGCGGCGAGGCGGCAAAAGGATGGCCGCCAATCAGGAGAAGGCAATGAAGGCAAGGATGCGCGAACTAAGGATCGCGGCAAAAGCGCACGCTTGGGCCGCAGAATCTCATCTCCCCGCTTCCCCATCTGCCTGCCTTGCCGTCCATACCAATAGCCAGGAGGGCAACCGATGAAGCCGATCATCACACTCTTCGCCGCCAGCACGGTCGTGTTCATTGCGGCCGCGCAGAATCAGCCGCAGGATTGGGCCGCACCCTATCAGCAGGGCCTCGATTCCGCAAAGGCCGGTGACTGGACCGCCGCCCGCGCCAGCTTCCTTGAAGCGAAAGCGGCCCGCTCGAACGATGACCAGAAGGGCAGCCGGGTCGAGGACAACAAGATTTGGAGAGGCGGAGCCCCCTACTCGCCCAACTTTGCCGCCGCCTACTCCACCTATCGCCAGGCGCTGCAGACGGCCGACAATTCTGAGCGGACCGCGCTGGTGATGCAGGCCTCCCGAGAATTTGAAGCGCTGATCGGCCAGCGTCAGCACAGCCCCGAGGCGTACTACATTCTGAGCCAGTGCTACGTCCTGCTGCGGAACATGGAGAAGCAGGAGTCGCTGATCAAGAAGATGCAGGGCACCCAGCTCAACTGGAAGGTTGATTCCGAAGTCATGGTGCCGGAAGAGGCGAACGCCGCCGCCCAGATGGCCTTCACCAACCTCAGCTCAGCTCCCAGCTTCACGGTCATCAAGGCCGAAGACCTGAACAAGCAGGCCGATCCCGAAGGCACAATCGTCCGCCCGGGCATCACCGGCCAGGTGCCGACCCTTGGCAGCAAATACGCGCTGATCATCGGTCAGGGTGAGAGCCGGCTTCCGGGTGGTCGCATCGAATTCGCCGCCTCCGACGCGGTCCTGCTTCGCAATGCCATCGTGCAGTACGCAGGCTACAGCGAAGCCAACATCGACATGATCATCAACGGCACGGCCGAGGAGATCCGCCTCGCCGCCGCCGCCCTGGCAGAACGCATGCCTTCCGGCGCGACGCTGCTGCTCTACTACACCGGACCGGGGGTGAACATCGACGGCAAGGATTACCTGCCGGGCGTGGATACCGAATTCGACACCGATTCCAGCTCAATGGTCGCGAAGGGCGAGCTGCTCAACACTTTCATCGAGAAAGGCGCGCGCATCTTCTCCTTCTACCAGTCGAACCGGCCGATCAAGAACGGGCAGTACTTCGGCAAGGATCTCTCGATTCCCGGCTCGTACTCCCAGATGATGTCCTGCATCCATGGCGGCACGGTCTACTCGCTGGTCCGCAACGAGCAGAAGGTCGGCGTCTTCACGCAGGCGATGATCGACGTCTTCGAGAGCTTCCGCAACAACCAGATCCGCATCGACGACTTCGGCTGGCAGGTCTTCTACAGCATGAAGCGCGGCGGAACCGGTTCTGAAGTCGGCAGCTCCCCCCAAACCCCGACCATCCCGACTCTGATCTTCCTGGCGGAAGACTCGAAGTTTTAAGAAGCTAACGGAGAGGACAGTACACCCCCGTCCCTCACCCTGCCCTCTCCCTCACCTGGGAGAGGGGTAGCTGACGCCACTTAGCGGCTATGATTTGGCATGCCGCGCAGGATCATCTCTAACGCCCGCCGTCTTAGGCGAGAGATGACCATGCCGGAGAAGTTGCTGTGGTCAAAGTTGCGCTCCAAGCAGGCTCTCTTCAAGTTCCGCCGACAACATCCCATTGCGGGTTACATAACGGACTTCTGCTGTACTGAGGCAGGCCTAGTCATTGAAGTTGATGGGCGAACTCACGATGACCGACAAGCTGCTGACTTGGCGAGAGATGAGAAGCTTCGGGCTAACGGCTTTCGCGTGTTCCGAGTCAACAATGACCAGGTGTTAAAGGACTTGGCACACGTGGTGGACGCGATTTACTTTTACTGCGAAAACCCCAGCGAAGAACCGCAGCATTAACTCGCAAGAGAGGCTAAACCCTTCTCCCGCACTGCGGGGGAAGTGGCGCGAAGCGCCGATGGGGGTGACTCCCGCTTTAACCGCCGACTTCCAGCCCGAACCGCCGCGCCGCTTCCACAAGCCCGTCGAGGGTGAGGTGGGGATCGAAGCGGTCGATCTCTTGGCAGACCTCATCGGCGAATGCCTGTCCCAATCCGCCCGTGGCGAGGATGATCGCTTGGCCGCCCAGTTCTTCCCTTATCTGCCGGGCAAGGCCGTCGATGGCGGCTCCGTAGCCCCGGACAATGCCGGATTGGAGCGACTCCACGGTCGTACGACCGATCGCGTTCGCCGTCCGCTTGAGTTCGATGCGGGGCAGCTTGGCGGTGCGCTCGGCGAGAGCGTCGGCAGAAATCTGCACGCCCGGCATGATCGCTCCTCCGAGATAAGCGCCCTCCGCATCGACGACATCGAAGGTGGTTGCCGTGCCGAAATCAACGACGATGATCGGCGGCTCGTGCTTGAGCAGCGCGCCCAGCGCGTTGGCGAGACGGTCCGCCCCCGCCGCCGAGGGCGGAAGACACTTGACAGGCAGCCCGATGGCTTCCCCGCCCTCAAGGTAGGTCGGCGCGACGTGCCAGTTCTCGACGCAGAATCGGTGCAGCGAGTCGTTGATGGTCGGCACGACAGAGCCGATCACCACCGCCCGCGCGGCAAAGGGGATGCCTTTCAAGCCGCAGAGGACCGAGAGCTGCGCCGCCCACTCATCCGGGGTGCGCTGCCGGTCGCTGTCGAAGCGGAATGTGACCCACTCCTCCCCCCGGCGGCACCCGAAGACAGTCTGCGTATTCCCGGCGTCAATCACCCAGAGCATAGGTCAAATCCACCCGGCTGTAGATGCGGCCGCCCAACTCAGAAAGCAGAGCATTAACCACACGATCCACGTTCGCGTCGCGCAGGTCATACTCATCCGCTTCGACCATCACGCGAATCATCGGCTGCGTGCCGCTGGGGCGCACATTGAGCCTTCCGTGTCCGGCCAGAGCAAGCTCTGCCGCCTTCATGGCATCCACGATGACGGGGCGATCCTGCCAGCCGTCCTTGGATTCGACCTCCACATTGACCAGCACCTGCGGCCAGTTCTCGAAATCGCCGTAGAATTCGGAGGCGTTGCGGTCTTCCCGCTTCATCACACGGAGCAGCTCCAGCGCCGTCACCAGGCCGTCGCCGGTCGGACCGTGCTCGGGGATGATGATGTGGCCGCTCTGCTCGCCGCCGATCTTGCCGCCAAGCTCGGTGAGCTTGATGCTCACATACTTGTCGCCGACATTCGTCCGGTGGAGCGTGATGCCGCTCTTCTGCATATACGACTCAAAGCCGCCGTTGCTCATGACCGTGCCGACCACCGCGGGCGGGTCGAGGCGGCCTTCCTTGCTCCAGTGCGCGCACCAGATGCCCATCATACGGTCGCCGTTGATGAGGTTGCCTTTGTCATCGCTGAAGACCGCGCGGTCTGCGTCTCCGTCAAAGCTGACGCCGATATGCGCGCCGCTCGACTTGGTGAGGTCTTGAATTGTCTCCGGCTTGGTCGCGCCGCCTTCGGCATTGATGTTCATGCCATCCGGCTCGGCTCCGGTGAGGATCACTTCGGCTCCGAGGCGGCGGAAGACGTCGGGAGCGATCTCGAAGGCCGCACCCTGGGCGGCATCCATCGCCACCTTCATCCCATCCAGCCCTTCCGGCACCAACGTGACCAGCCAGTCGGCATAAGCCTGGCCGACCGTCTTGTCCTGAATCAGTGCCCCGACATCGGCTCCCGTCGGCCGCTGACCTGGCTCCTGCCCCAGATGCTCTTCAATCCAAATCTCAGTGGCTTCGGCGACCTTGCCGCCGCTGGAAGCGATCAGCTTGATGCCGTTGTCCGGTGCAGGGTTGTGGCTGGCGGAGATCACTGCGCCCATCCCGGCCTTCAGCTTGCGGACCATCCAGCTCACGCCGCCCGTCGGGAAGATGCCCAGCACATGCGCGTCGATGCCGACGCTGCAGAAGCCCGCCGCAAGCGCCGCGCCGAGCATTGCGCCGCTCTTGCGCGTGTCGCGGCCGATGACCACGGTCTTCGGCTCGTCGCTCTGCTGCAGCCAGAGCCCAGCGGCCTGGCCGATCTGAAAGGCGAGTTCGGGAGTGATCTTCTCGTTCGCGATGCCGCGGACGCCGTCGGTGCCGAAGAGTCGGCTCATGGCTTTTTGGACACCTTCACCTTCGAGGCGCGGATGACGCGGTCGTGCATCTTGTAGCCGGGCTCAAGCTCTTCCAGAACCGTGTCCTCATCAAGCTTTTCATCCTCGACGGCAAAGAGGGCTTCGTGAAACTCGGGATCAAACTTTGCGCCCAGGGCGATGATCCGCTCGACGCCCACGGTCTCCAGCGCCTTCCGCATCTGGCGATCCACCGTCTTGAGGCCGTCGGTGACCGCCTCGACGGAAGCTCCCTGGTTGAGGGAGGCGAGGCCGCGCTCAAAGTTGTCCAGCACCGGGAGGATCTCCCGCACCAGCGATTCGGAAGCGTACTTTCGCTCCTGCTCCGCCAGGTCGCGCTGACGCCGTTGGATGGTCTGCATTTCCGCCACGGCGCGCAGGAGGGTCGCATTCTCTTCCCGCAGCTTGGCGATCTCCTCGTCGCGGGGGTCAGGAGTCGGCGCGGGCTGCTTTTCCGGCTCGGGGGCCGGGCTGGCCTCGGCTTGGGGCTGTTCTGCAGTCTCCTGCACAGCTTCGGCTTCTTGAGCCGCCTTGTCCTGGGTTTCCTCAGTCATCTCTGAGGAGGCAGGTTACCTGCCCGTTTCAGGTTCAAAAAGGACTTGAAGCACGGAAAGTTCGGTCCAGAAATCGAAAGGCATCCGGCAGCGCTTCTGCCCCGATCATCACCGATCCGCAGTTGTCGCTCCAAAAGGCTTCGCTGCCCCCCTGCCCCTTCAACTGACCTTCAAGACCCTCGGTGGTCTGAATCACGTCATCCGCGCTCAGTCGGCCGGCGGCAACAAAGGTGGGCACCGTCTGAAATTCAGGCTTCACCGTCCCGCGATAGGCGCCCAGCAACACCATGGCTGAAGGCCGGGTCTGGTTGGCGTCCAAGGCGAGGTAGCTGCCCAATCCGTGCCCCAACAGCACCAGCCGCGCATCGGGCCAAGCCCGCTGCTCCCGCAGCCATCTCAGGGTGTCGGGCACCGCGTATTCGCTGCCGTGGCATTCGATGAACGCCCAACCCCTCGCCCTGGCTTCCCGCACCGCCATGCCCTTGCCGTGATGGTCGAAGAAAGAGCTGGGGTAGCCGAGCTGGTCGGGAAAGGCCAGCACCACCGTCCTTGGCCGCGAGGGAGTGATCGGCACCATGGCGCGCAGTTTGGTCTGCCCGGATTCGGCCTGCGGAAAGTATTCGTCGTCGGTGGGCAGAGCCGCCTTGCCCCGCACTTCCAGCCTCACCCATCGCTTCTGCTCGCCCACCTGAATCGGCGCGTAGGCAACGCCTTCTTGACTGTTCCTCAAGCTCGGCAAGAGGCTGTCCGTCGATGCCGATACGCGCTGCTCGCTGCCGGGAGTCAAGCGAATGGTGCGCGAGCCGACTCGAATCGAAACCACGTCGCCCTTGGCGGGAGGATAAGCCCAACCCAGATACAGCTCGGCATTGCCCCCCGGCTCGACGCGGGTCGAGGTGAACTGGACGATGACCGCATCTTCGTTCTGCTTGGCGCGGTTCTCAAGGATCGCTCGGGCTTCGTCCAGCTTCTGGCATGCCTGAAGGGGCGAGCCGGCGGTCGGCGACATGAGCCTCCCGGCCTCTTCCAGCGCCGCGACTGCCGAACGGCGGCGCAGCGGCAGATCGCAGGCGAGCCAGGCGTCTTCGAGCAGGGCGATGCGCGATTCCGCAGCGCGGCGGCTGATGTCAGCCGGAGCTTCGGCCATGACGATGGCCGCAAGAATGGAGGCGGTGATCAATCCTCGTTCCGTTCACTGCGCGCCCTCAGCACCACCCGGATCGGAGTGCCCTCCAGCGGATGCTGCGCGCGGATTTGATTCTCGATATAACGGACGTACGAGAAGTGCGCGAGGTCGGGGTCGTTGCAGAAAAGAACGAAAGTCGGCGGGTTGGTCTCGGCCTGCGTCGCATAGTAGATGCGGAAGTTTCGGCCCTTGCGAGACAGGGGCTTTTCGAAGGCCGCATCCTGCACCAGTCTGTTGAGCGCTCCCGTCGGAATGCGGAAAGAACCGTTCTCGACCGCCCGAAAGGCCGCCTTGAGCACGCCCTCGGTGCCGGTCCGCTCCAGGGCGCTGGTGAAGAGGATCGGCGCGTAGCTGACCTCCGGCGTCTCGTTGCGGATGATGCGGATCATGTCCTTCTTGATCGGTGTGGACATGCCCAGATTGCCGGTGGGCGGCTCGCGCTCGTCCCACTTGTTCACCGCGATGACCAGCGGCTTGCCGAGATCGTGCGCCGCCTTTGCCACGCGCTTATCGCCATCCGTGAGGCCCTCGATGCCATCCACCAGGAGCAGGGCGCAGTCGGCCCGCTGGAGGGCGCGCTGAGCGCGCAGCACCATGTAGTATTCGATGCTCCCCTGAATCTTGCCGCGCCGCCGGATGCCCGCCGTGTCGATCAGGCGGATCCGCTTGCCCTTCCAATCGAGCATCGTGTCGATGGCGTCGCGCGTGGTGCCAGGGATGTTGCTGACGATCACCCGGTCATCTTTGTGCAGCGCGTTCAGCATGCTCGACTTGCCGACGTTCGGACGGCCGACAATGGCCAGCCGCAGGTCTTCGGCAGGCGGCATGTCCTTGCTTTTGGGGAAGCCGTCGACGATCAGGTCCAGCAGCTCGTTCATCCCCCGGCCATGAATCGCGCTGACCGCCATGACTTCTCCCAGGCCGAGCGCCGAGAATTCGTGGCTGTCCATCTCGCGGGTGGGGTTGTCGGTCTTGTTGGCGACCACGAACATGGGCTTCTTCAGCCCGCGCAGGTGGTCGGCCAGTTCCCAGTCGGCTCCGGAAAGCCCCTCCTCCACGTCCACGACGAAGAGGATCACATCGGCTTCGGCGATGGCGACATCGGCCTGAATGCGGATCTGCTCCAGCAGCGCGTCCTCGTCGCTGAAGAGGATTCCGCCGGTATCGACCACCTGGAATGGGCGGCCGTGATGCTCGGTCTCGGCATACAGCCGGTCGCGCGTCACGCCGGGCGTGTCTTGAACGACGGCGATGCGCTTTTTGACGAGCCGGTTGAAGAGGGTGCTCTTGCCCACATTGGGCCGGCCCACGATGACGACGGTCGGCAGATGTGCAGGCATGGCGGTCTATTGTAGTTTAAGGCACGATGAGGGGCAAGGCCCCCCGCAGCCTTTGGTCTTTTCCACCCTAGGCTGCGGGTTCAGCGAGCTCAGAAGTCGTCGGCCCAGCGATAGGCATCGATCACGGCCCGCTCGCCTTCCTTTCCGCCGCGGCTGTTGCCGTGCTCCATGCCGACAATGCCGGTGAAGCCCTTACGGTGGATGTGGCGGAAGACATTGCGGTAGTTGATCTCGCCCGTAGTCGGCTCATTTCGGCCCGGGTTGTCGCCCACCTGGAAGTACGCGATCTCGTCCCAAGCCTTGTCGATGTTCGGGATCAGGTTGCCTTCCTGAATCTGCTGGTGATACAGGTCGTCGAGAATCTTGCAGCTCGGCGAGTTGACCGCCTTGCAGATGAGATACGCCTGCGGAATCTTGCTGAGGAAGAGGCCGGGGTGGTTCGCCCAATGGTTCAGCGGCTCCAGCACCATGATCAGCCCTTCCGGCTCGCAGATCTCGGCCATCGCCTTCAGGCAGTCCACCACGTTGGCGGTCTGGTAGTCCCACTCCATGCGGTTGGTCGAGGGGCCGGGGACGACCGTGCACCACTTGGCATTGACGCGCTTGGCGGTAGCGACCGCATTCCGCATCTGATCCTGCAGCATCTTCTTGTTGTCATCGCCGCCCATCGCGTAGACCGGGTTGCCCCATTCCGCGTGAGCCACAAAGACGCCCATCGTGATGCCCAGATCGGACATCGCCTTGCCCAGCCGATCCTGATCTTCCGGACTGCGGCCCATCATGCCGTTGTCTTCCCAGGCGGTGAAGCCCTCATCAGCGGCGAACTTCAGCTGGTCGACCAGGTCGCCACCGGCATGGTTCTGAAACATGCCGAAATGCGGCGCATACTTGAGCTTGAACGGTCCCTGCATGGTCTTTTCTTCTGTGGCCGAGGCTCCGGCGATGAGCGCGCCTGCTCCGGCGGCCGCACCGGCCCGGAGCAGGTCGCGTCGAGTGAGATTCTTCTTTTCCATCTCGTCCCTAGCCCATGGCCGTCTTGCCCGGAACCGCCACCTCGGGCACATCCAGGTCGCCGAAGGAAGTCGGAAGCGCGTCGATCAGCTTGTGGTCTGAATTCATCGCCTGCTCCCAGGTGATCTCCTTGCCGGTGTAGGCCGACATGCGGCCCATGATGGCGGTGAGGGTGCTGTGCGCCACCTGCTCGGCCTCATTGAGCACACGGTGGTCGCGGATGCTCTTGATGAGATCGCGGTGCTCCAGCATGTAGGGATTCGGTCGGTCGCCTTCAAATCGCCAAGGCCGGTACGCCTTGATGTTGGTGTTGGCATTCGAGCTTCCCCGCGAGCCGACGATGTGCTCGCTGACCCGGCTGGCGGTGCCGTCGATCTGGCGGCACATGCTCAGCATCTTCACGCCGTTCTCATACTCGTACTCGGTGGCGAAGTGGTCGAAGATGTGGCCGTAAAGCGGATCGGTGCGGACCTCTCGCCCGGCCAGCGAGGTCGCCTTGACCGGGTGGGCGTTCATCGCCCAGTTGCACACGTCGATGTTGTGGATATGCTGTTCGGTGATGTGGTCGCCGGACATCCAGGCGAAGTAGAGCCAGTTGCGGATCTGCCATTCGGTGTCCGACATGTTGGGCTCCTTCTTCACCGCCCAGAGGCCGCCCTGATTCCAATAGGCGTAGCAGGCCACCACGTCGCCCATCTGGCCGTCATGGATGCGGTTCATGCACTCGACATAGGCCACATCGTGCCGGCGCTGGGTGCCCGCGACGATGGCGAGGCCCTTCTGCTTGGCAAGCTTGCCCGACTCGATCACCGAGCGGATGCCCGGGCCATCGACGGCGACCGGCTTCTCCATGAAGACGTGCTTGCCCTTGCGGACAGCCTCGTCCAGGTGAAGCGGGCGGTAGCCCGGAGGCGTGGCGAGGATGACGATGTCGCAGTCGGTGGCGATGACGTGCTTGTAGGCATCGAATCCCGAGAAAGCGCGGTCATCGGTGACCTGATAGCGCTCTTTGAGATTGTTCTTGAGCGAGTTGCGGGAGCCTTCCAGCCGATCTGGGAAGAGGTCGCCCATCGCGTGGATCACAACGGCGTCGTCGGCGGCTGCCGAGTCGAGGGCGGCCCCGGTGCCGCGTCCTCCACAACCGACCACACCCACCTTGATGCGCTCTTGCCCCTGTGCAAAAGCAAAGGTCTTTGAAGCCATAAGGCCGGCGGTCGCTGCAGCGGTGCCGGCCAATAAATCTCTCCGGGTAATCGAGGGGCGCTTGTTCATCGCAGCCCCATTGTTCCCCGCTTTAAGGCTCCATAACAACCCGAAAACCGACAAACGGCGCGTTTGAGAGCCACCATTTGCTCTTCGGGTCCTGCGGATCGTTGGCGTTCCAGGCCGGAGTCTGGTAAGCGCGGGCGCTCGGGCCGACATCCGGCTTCTTGCTCAAGAAATGGCCGCCGCGCGTGACCGCCTTGCCTTCGGTGTCGTTGCACCACTCCGCCACGTTGCCGAACATGTCGTAGAAGCCCCACGCGTTCGCCTTCTTGCTGGCGACGGCGTGCGTCTCGTCGTCGGCGTTGTCCCAGAACCAGGCTTCGGAATCCGCATCAAACTCGCCCGGAGTCGCCTTGCCCGCATTGGCGACAAGCTGCCACTCCATCTCGGTGGGCAGGCGATACTTCTTGCCGGTCTTCTTGGAGAGCCACTTGCAGAACTCGGCCGCCGAGTGGTGCGTCATGTGGATCGCGGCGTAGCCGTTGTGGCCGAATCCCCGGTCCGGCGCGCCGTAGGGGCGGCTCGGGCGGCTTTCGGCGTCAACGCCGGCCACCTTCTCCTCTTCGGTCTGGTCCAGCCGGAAGGCGTAGATGTCGTAGACCTCCCACACCATCTCGGTCTGGCCCATCCAAAACGGCTTGACCTCGTACTCTTTGCCCTCGACGGTCACTTTTCCGCCAGGAACCTTGAGCATGGTGAACTCCACGGCATGCTCCGGCAGCTTCTGGACGGTCTTCTCAAGGGGGCTGGGCCGATCCTGGATCGGGTGCGCGATAATCAAGGACATGCTGGCAAGCGTCGCTGCGATGTGCATAGGGGTCTCCGCTTCTTCCCTGACGGCTGAGCCGCTGAAGCGCTTCGAGTATAGCCAGGTCCATATGGGCGGAGAGGTCAAGCTGTCCCTCTATGCCGTGCATGAAGAGACGGCAGAGGCGGCGGCGAAGGCCGCATTTGCTCGATTTGCGGAGCTTGAGCAGGTGATGAGCAACTACCGCCCGAGCAGCGAAGTGCGCCAGCTCTCCACTCAGCCAGGCAAGAAAGTCAAAGCCAGCGCAGATTTGATGTCGATTCTTGCGGCAGCGCAGCGAATCTCAAAAGTCACCGATGGCGCATTTGACGCAACCGCCGCACCGGTCATCCAGCTATGGCGTCAAGCCAGAGAAACCAAGACGATGCCGGATGTGAGAGATGCGCTCAAGCTGGTGGGTTATGAGAAGCTGAAGATAGATAGTGATACCGAAACAGTTCTCTTAGAGACTCCCGGCATGCACATTGATTTGGGCGGCATCGGCAAAGGCTATGCCTGCGATGAGGCAATGAAAGTCATTTCGGACCACTTTGTCTTTCGAGCACTCATCGAAGCTGGCGGGGACATGCTGGCGTCCGGCCCTCCGCCGGGCACGAGGGGATGGAGCGTTGCGGTGCGTGGCCTGGATAACCGGACCTTTAATCTGGCTTATGGCGCAATCTCGACCTCGGGCGATGCCAGCCAGTTCGTGGAAATCGATGGCAAGCGGTACTCGCACATCGTTGATCCGCGCACGGGAATGGCCGTGACGAGCCGCATTCAGGCCACCGCCTTTTCTCAGTGGGCAACTGTTACCGACGCGTCCGCCACCGCCCTCTGCGTCGGCGGGCGCGGTCTGATCGAACCGCTTCGCACAGTCGGCCTCAAAGACGCGATCCTGATCTACGGCGACTAACCCTCGACCAATTCCACCCGCTCATGGCCGAGGCAGCGGACGCGGATTTGGCTGAGGTCAGCCTGGGTAGCAACCACCACGGTTTCGCCCTCCAAAACCGTGAGGGCGTTGTGGCTGAAGGCAGCGGTGTCCGGCTCGGTGTAGAGCCACAGTTCAATGGCCGGCGCGTCAAGCGCCGTCAGGGCGACTCCTCTCTCGTCCGGCTGGACCAAAAGCCTTGGCTTAGCGAAGTCGGTGTCTTTCGGTTCGCCGATCAGGCGGCTTGCCCGCAGGTTGACTCCATCCCCGTCAACGACCACCAGCGTTCCCGGCTCTCGCAGCAGAGTCAGCAGGCAGGCTCGTTCGTTAGAAGCCAATGTATGCGATTCGGCCACCTCATCCCGCACCACTGCCCCGCTGCCAGTTCGGACAGACCGCACATGCGGGCGGAAGGTGAAGCTCTCCGGACCGTCGTTGACCGCCCATATCTCGACGCGCTCGCCTTTGTCCAGAATCGCCAGCATCTGCGGGGCGAAGCAGCGGCGCATCTCGTGCCCGGCAAACTTGAGCCGCTTTTCTGAGTCGATGAGCGACCAACTCTGCACCGGCCAGCAGTCGTTGAACTGCCAGATCAGCGCGCCTCGGCAGAAGTCGCTACAGCGATAGTGCTCCAGGGCAAACCGCATCGCGTCCCGCTGATTGAGCTGGGTGTAGTAGACCAAGTCCTCCATCGACTTGATTTCGGGATAGTGGATCGCGGCGTAGCCGAGGTAGGTGTCGTAGCCCTTGAGCGTCTTGTCGTGCCACCGCACCTGCTCGGAGCGCGGGTCCAGGTCAGAACTGGCAAGGTGCTTCTGCCACACGGCCAGAGAGGGCGAGGAGGCAAAGCCGAACTCGGAGGAGAACCGACCGGTGGACTCGGCGTAATGAACCCAGTCGCCGCGTCCGTGCCACACATCCCAGTAGTGCTGGTCGCCGTGGCCGCCGTCGTTGCAGCTTCCCTCAACGCCCATCGGCGAGGTCGGGATGTACTGATGGTCCGGATCAAGCTGGCCGACCACCTCCGGCAGAAGCTCCTCCCAGATCGCTTGGCCGTGGAACCGGTCGGGAGACTTGTCAGCGCCGCCCCACTTGCCCTCCCACATGGTCTGGCACTCGTTGTTGCCGCACCAGAGCGCCAGGGCGGTATGGCCGCGTAGGGCCTTCACGGCATGCTCGGCCTCCGCCCGATACTGCACCATCCACTCTTCGGAATCCGGCGAGTAGGCGCAGGCGAAGGCGAAGTCCTGCCAGACCAGGATTCCGTACTCCGCGCAGGCGTCGTAGAAGTCGTTTGACTCGTAAAGCCCGCCGCCCCAGACCCGGAGCATGTTGCAGTTCATCTGAGTGGCCCGTTCGATTTGACGGTAGATGCGGTCCTTCGTGAGGATCGATGGGAAGCTGTCGTCGGGAATCCAGTTCGCGCCCCGCACCCAGATCGGGCGGCCATTCACCACGAACTCAAATGAGGTGCCGTGTTCATCTGCCTGCTGCACCAGCGCCACCGTGTACAGTCCGACCAGTTGAGTCCGTTCGTCCAGCACTTCGTCGCCCGCCACCAACTGCGTGACCAGCGTGTAGAGCGGTTGGCTGCCTTCCCCATTCGGCCACCAGAGCTGCGGCTTTTCGATGAGAAGGGATTCGCCTCCCGCAAAGCGATGTTCCCGACCGTCCGGCTCGATCAGGCGATGCCTGACCGCACCCTCGCCGCTCCACTCAACCTCGACTTGCAGCCAAACCTGACCGGAGGCGTGAACCTGCCTTGGCCAGACATGCTCGATCTTGGGGGCGTCGTCAAGCAGAACGACCGGTTTCCAGATGCCGCAGGAGGGCAGCTTCGGCCCCCAATCCCAGCCGAACATGTACGGCGCTTTCCGCAGGAAGGTCCAGTCGTAGAAGGTGACCGTGTCGTCGGCCAAACCGTTCTCAGCGAAGTACTTGGCCTTGCGTTCTCGAGCGATACGGCGGGGGCTGGCGAAGCGGATCAGCAGCTCGTTTTCGGCCTGAAGGCGACCGGCAACATCAACCTCCAGCGGAATGAACATGCTGTTGCCTTCTGCGATCAGCTCGCCGTTCAGATGAATCTCGCAGACCGTATCCAGCCCCTCGAACTTGAGGCGGCTTCCCTCTGCGCCGGAAAACTTCAGGCGGTACTCCCAGTCCGCCTCATCCACCCATTGAACGCCAAGCTCGTGCATCCGGTCGAACGGATCGGCGATGACGCCGTTGCGGAGGAGGTCGAAGTGGACGTGCCCCGGAACCTGGGCCGGGAGCCAATGCTCCGTTCCTGCCTGACGAAACTCCCAACCCTCCACAAGCGGCCTATGCATTGCCTTGATCATAAACCGAAGCGGCTTCGCGCCGCATAAGGGGAGCGATTAAGCAAATACTTACCTATTCCTTCTCTTCCGGCGCGAGGCCCGGTGTATATTTCAAGGCATGATCTCCGCCCTGCTGGCCTCTTCCTTTGGAATGCTTATGACCCCCACCCCATCCCAGTACCCGATTCAGCCGGTGCCCTTTACGCAGGTGCAGATCCGCGACCAGTTCTGGAGCAAGCGGATCGACACGCTGCTCGATGTGACCCTGGACCATGAGCTTCACCAGTGCGAGATCACGGGGCGATTTGAGAACTTCGAGGCGGCCATCGGCAAGGAGGGCGCGCAGCACCGCGGCTACACCTTCAACGACTCGGACGTGTACAAGGTGATCGAGGCCATCGCCTTCGCGCTGGAGCACAAGGAGGACAAGGACCTCGAAGCCCGCACCGATGCGATCATCGACCTGATCGCCGATTCGCAGGAGGACGACGGCTATCTGCACTCCGCCAAGACCTGCTACCAGCACGGCATCAAGTCCGAGATTCCCGCGACCCGCTGGACCAGCATCGCCTGGGAACATGAGCTGTACAACGCGGGCCACATGTATGAGGCGGCGGTCGCCTACTTCAATGCCACCGGCAAGAGCAAGCTTCTCACCGTATCCCTGCGGAATGCCGATCTGGTCTGCCGCACCTTCAACGACGACGGGCTGGTCGAGCCGCCGGGACACCAAGAGATCGAAATCGGGCTGGTCAAGCTGTACGAACTGACCGGACGCCAGAAGTATCTGGACCAGGCGCAGTGGTTCCTGGATCAGCGCGGAAGGCGCACCAAGGGTCGGCAGCTCTTCGGCGAATATGCGCAGGACCACAAGCCGGTCGCCGAACAGGACACCGCCGTCGGCCACTCGGTCCGCGCCGCATACATGTATTCCGCCATGGCCGACATCGCCGCGATCAATGGCCGCAAGGATTATCAGTCTGCCCTTGAGAAGATCTGGCAGAACGCCGTCGGCACGAAGCTCTACATCACGGGCGGCATCGGTTCCACGGGTTCGGGAGAAGGCTTCACCGGCAACTACGATCTGCCCAACATCACCGCCTACTCCGAGACCTGCGCCGCCATCGCCAACATGCTGTGGAATCACCGCCTGTTTCTGCTCACCGGCGAAGCGAAGTACATCGACGTGATGGAGCGGTCGATGTACAACGCCTTCCTCTCCGGCTATAGCATGGAGGGCACCAGCTTCTTCTATCCCAACCCGCTGCAGTCTTCCGGCAGCCAGCGCTCGGCCTGGTTCGGCTGCGCCTGCTGCCCGCCGAACATCGCCCGCACCATCGCCAGCATCGGACGCTACGCCTACGCCGCCGACGACCGGGGCCTGTATGTGAATATGTACATGCAGAACTCGGGCGACATGAAGATCGGCGGCCTTCCGGTCCAGCTCGACCAGACCACCAACTACCCCTGGGATGGCGGCGTCAAGCTGACCGTGAACCCGGAGCGTGCCGACCGCTTCGCCGTCCGCCTGCGCATTCCCGGCTGGGTGAACGGCTCCCCGGTCGCCACCGATCTCTACCGCTATGAAAATGACGGTGCGGCTCGAGTCAGCCTCCGGGTGAATGGACGCAATGTTCCGCTGAACCAAGAGGATGGCTATGCCGTGATCGACCGCGAGTGGAAGCAGGGCGACGTGATCGAACTGAACCTGCCGATGGAGGTCCGCCGCGTGCTGGCCCACCCCGAAGTCAAGGCCGACCAGGGCCGGGTCGCCATCGAGCGCGGTCCGATCGTCTACTGCGCCGAATTCCCGGACCAGCCGGACAGCCGCGTGCTGAACGCCGTGCTCCGCGATTCCGCCCGGTTCTCCTCCGAAATGCGGCCCGACCTGCTGGATGGCATCGCCGTGATCAAGACCACCGCCGGAACCGCGGCCCGAGATGCCACCGGCACTCCGCAGATGACCGACGAGAACAAGCCGATCACGCTGATCCCCTACTACGCCTGGTCGCATCGCGGACGAGGCGAGATGGCCGTCTGGCTGGCGACCGACCCGAAGGTGGCCTGGCCCGCCCCGGCGCCGACGCTCGCCAGCACCGCCAAGGTGACCACCTCCAAGGGCACGGGCATCAGCAATATGCTCGACCAGATGATCCCCTCCTCCTCGGATGACCACTCGGTCCCCTACTTCCACTGGTGGCCGGCCAAGCAGAGCACCGAGTGGGTGCAGTTCGACCTCGCCAAGACCTCGACGGTCTCCAAAGTGCGGGCGTACTGGTTCCAGGACGCTCCCCACGGCGGCTGCCGAATCCCGACCGCCTGGCGCGTCTTCTACCGCGAAAATGGCCAGTGGAAGCCGGTCGCCGAAACCCAGCGCACCGGCGTCTCGCAGGACGAGTGGAACTTCATCTCCTTCTCACCCGTGACGACCGATGCCATCAAAGTCGAAGTCGATCTCGGCGAATTCTCAACCGGGATTCACGAGATCATTCTTGAGTAGCCGTTGAAGCTGGATGGGGCGCTGCCTCATCCAGCCTTCCTCTCCGCTCTCTGAGCCGAGCCGTGATCTTCGGGAGGTCGCGCCGCACAAACTCATCAATGGCCTCGACCACCTTTTCGGCCATCTCGTCCGGCAGCAGTTCTTCGTAGTCTCGCGCCTTGAGAATCTCCTTTTTGTAGATGCGGCAGTACTTGTCAAACAAAGTCTTCTTTTTCAAGAACCTCGGGCCATCGGAATCTCCGTCAATACCTTCCTGTGTGCAGTCAAAGAGCCATTGTCGCACCTTCTGATCGCCGGGCATGATCGAAACTAAGAGTGACGCATACCGTTCGCGGCTCTTTATGAGAACAGCAAATGGCAGCCGCTCAAACTGCTTTGGAGGAATAGGGATTAGACTCTCCCATTCTTTTGGAATGAACTCCATCTGACTCATCGTCATCAGCACCGGAAGCAAGTCTTCCCGTGAGTCGATATAGGTTTTCACCCGTTCAAGGATGAGCATTCGAGGATCTCCCCGCCGTTCCATGATCAGATCGATGGCGTTCTTGTGCTTGCGGTAGATGTCGGCGCAGAGCTGATCGATTTCGGGATTGTTCAAAACGTGCCTCCTCAGGAGTTCTTGGTAGTGGCTGATGGTCAGCAGAATGTCCGGACTCAGGCTGGTGCGGCGGCGATCGACGAGCTGATCCACCAAAGTCGCGACCTGGCCGTAGCTGACGGGGATGTAATTCTCATCCGACGGGTCGTCCCCATCAGGTGTCAGCAGCAGGCAGACCACGCTGTAGCCGGGATACTGCCGGGTCATCAGCTCCCGGTAGCGGCGCAGCTGATCTGAGTGCTCGCCGATATTGACCTTGTTTTCAACGATCACCACGAACTTGCGCTTGGCGTTCGTGATGAGGATATCGACGCTCTGCCTTTCTGCTTCGACCAGCGTATCTTCGAGGTCCCACAGGTGGAGATCGAGCGGGGTCACTGCCAGTTGTGCCGCCCCGGCCCCCGCCAAGGTCTCCTGTAGGAACCATTCCAGAAATGTTGGGCCGAGCCCGTGCGGGGCGGCAGGATCGAGCAGGAAGGCGAGGAAGCGAGAATGCTTCACCTCCTGCCGAGACATTCCGACCGCCTCGAAGATATTGAAACGCCCGATCAACTGCTCCAACCGCTCCAGTTCGCGGTTGTTCACGCAGAAGGCCGTCAGATCGGCCAGCCGGGCATCTCTGTCTTCGGCGGACATCAGGAACCGACAGTTTACGCCACCTGCGATCAGCGTAGGAAAGAGCCATGAATGTCCCTATCGCTACGGCCTACTCGCTCGATTGGCAGAGGATTCTTTTCGGCGAGAAGCCGCCGATCTTCCTGCTGGAGATCGCGGCCCGGACCGGGCTGCTGATGCTTTATGTTCTGATTCTGCTGCGCTTTATGGGCCAGCGAGGTGTCGGCCGCATTTCGCTCTTTGAGTTCGCATTGATCATTGCGCTCGGGTCGGCCATCGGCAGCCCGATGTATCTGCCCGATGTCCCGGTCATCCACGGGATGATGGCAATCACGGTGATCATGGTGTTTCAGCAGGTGCTGCTGAAAATCAATTCCAAAAGCGAGGGATTCAGAAAGCGCACCCAGGGACAAGCGCATCGGGTGGTCGCCGACGGAATGATCGATCTGAAGGGATTCGGCAAGACCAAGCTAGGGCGGCACGAGCTGCTCATGCTGCTGCGGGAGCAGGGTGTCGAGCACCTGGGCCAAGTGCGGCGCGCGTACTTCGAGATTGATGGCGAGATCAGCATCTACCGCTTCGAGGGCGGAGACGCCCTTGCGGGGCTTCCGCTGGTGCCGCCGCAGGATGTGCGCGGCGATGATCTCTTGGAGCCTGAGCCCGACAAAGAGTCAGGCCGCTTCGCGTGCCGGGAATGCGGATATGTCAGCAAGGAGCAATCGGAGCCGCCCCAGGAATGCCCGCGTTGCCACAAGCAGAAGTGGCTCCGCGCGGTGACGCAGATTCCGATCAGTGGCGCAGGTAATCAATCCACTGCGCTTGCGTAATGGCTGAGCCGACCGAGCAGCAGGCATAATCCGGCCACCGTGAAGACGTTCGTAAACGAAGTCATCATCCAGGTGTCCCAGGAGAAGGCCTTTGCCGCCTTTACCGACTTTGAAAATGCGCCCCGTGTGCTGCACGAAGCGTTTAAGGTTCAGTTCTCCTACCACCAGAAGACCGGGGTTGGAACCAAGTGGGTGCAGTACGCTCGTTCGGCAGAAGATCCCACAATCTCCTCCTTCGAAGTCACCGCATTTGATCCCAATAACAGCTACGCGATGGTGACAGAAGACAACCATTCACGGGAAGAGATGACCTTCGAATTCTCGACAGGCGAACACGCGGCCAAAGTGACCATGACCGTATGCGCCAAGGCAAAGTCATTGGCCGGAAAAGCGGCGAGTCTTCTCCTTGGCAGCGGCCTCATACAGGCGATGCTGGATGATCTACAGCGAATGAAGGCGGCTCTGGAAGAAGGCGAATGGCCGCCCGCAAACCTCCCCGGCGCCTACGTATCAGAGACTTCGTCCAGCTAGCTTCAATCCTCCGCCAGGCGGTCAAAGATCGGCTGGTTGGGAATCTTGAGCACGCCCTTGTCGGAGACCATATAAAAGTGCTGGCCCTCCTTAGGCACGCTGAGCAGGCCGACCCCTGCGCCGCGAGCATGGACGTAGTATTCGGATTCGAGAGACGCGACCGAGATCGTCTTGCCCGTCTTCAGGTCGGTCGCGAGCAGGTACAGCGACTGCATCTGCGGGCCAGAGTGCAGGACGTACTTGCCTGGGAAAACCGGCTTGGGTTCTTGAAGGGTCGGCACCGCATGATAAATGCGCGCAATAAAAACCACGACATCCTCTCTAATGAAGCGAATATCGTTGTGCCCGCCCACCATGGAAGCCTCTCCCCTTTCCAGCCGCGGCCACAGCCCACCCACGGTCTTCACCCACTGTGAATCTTTGTACTCATAAACATTCATCAGCCCCGTATTGAACTCGTGGTGAAGGGTGAGGATGCGCTTCTCATCAGGAGAGATGGCAATGCCGCATGAACCGTTCCAGTTGTTCATAGAAAACACCTTCAGCCCATCCATTACGGTGACTGATTGATCTTCTATCAAGACCAGGGATTCTTGCTGAACTGACTTCTGCAAAAAGAAACTGAAGTCAACATCAGACTTCTCTTTGCCATCTTGGGAGTAATAGAAGGGAGAAAAGGAAGTCATCCGAATTCCCTTTTCACTCACTGCGAGCGGCAATTCACCACTGGGAAGACGTCTCGTCACCCTTATTTCATCCTTTGAAACAATGTACGCGACCTGGTGCGAGTTTCCCTCCCCGGAAGAATCATAAGAAACCGCACCCACTCCGTCGCCAGACATATCGTCTATCACATACAGCACATCCTTGAATGGATACAACTGCACGCCCTCATCAGATAGGCCAGCAACAACAGCATTGGGACAGACGCAGCACAAAATCGAAGCCAAAATCGACATTGCTTTACTCCTAGGCCGAGGATACACCTGCGTGGGTTCATCACCTCTCCTGCCCTCTCAGCAACTGATCGGGTACAAGCTCTGATGTGAGCACAACGGTTGGTTCTCATCCCGCACAGGCGCGGGAAGTACGGGCTCCGCGCGGGACGGAGCTGAACTGCCGCAATTGGCAGATTGAAGCCGCCTACCGCATGATCCAGAACAACCTGGACCCCGAAGTGGCCGAGCGGCCCGAGGATCTGGTCGTCTATGGCGGGATCGGCAAAGCGGCGCGGAACTGGGAGTCTTTCGAAGCTATCCTCGCCGCCCTGAAAGAGCTGAAAGAGGACGAGACGCTGCTGGTGCAGTCCGGCAAGCCCGTCACCGTCTTCCGCACCCACACCGACGCCCCCCGTGTGCTGATCGCGAATTCAAACCTGGTGCCCAGGTGGGCGAACTGGGATCACTTCCACGAGTTGGACAAAAAGGGGCTGATGATGTACGGCCAGATGACCGCCGGCTCCTGGATTTACATCGGCTCGCAGGGCATCGTCCAGGGCACCCACGAAACCTTTGTCGAACTCGGCCGCCAGCATTACGGCGGCGACTGGAGCGGAAAGTGGATTCTCACCGCCGGACTGGGCGGCATGGGCGGCGCTCAGCCGCTGGCCGCAGTGCTGGCCGGAGCCCACTGCGTGGTCATCGAGTGCCAAGAGAGCCGCATCGACTTCCGGCTCCGCACCCGATACGTGGACCACAAGGCGACCACCATCGAAGAGGCTCTGCAGATCATCGAGAACGCCACCGAGCCGACCAGCGTCGGATTGCTGGGCAACGCGGCGGAGCTTCTGCCGAAGTTCGTCCAGATCGCCAAATCCGGCGGTCCGAAGCCTCATGCCGTCACCGACCAGACTTCTGCCCACGACCTGACCAACGGCTACCTCCCCCTCGGCTGGACCGTGGAGCAGTGGGAAGACGCCCGCAAGGGCAGCGACTCCGACCGCAAGCGGTTGGTAAGCGAAGCCGCCCAGAGCTGTGCGCAGCATGTGCAGGCGATGCTCGACTTTCACGTCATGGGCGTGCCGACCATCGACTACGGCAACAATATCCGCCAGGTCGCAAAAGACGAAGGCGTGCAGAACGCCTTCGATTTCCCCGGCTTCGTCCCCGCCTGCATCCGCCCGCTCTTCTGCGAAGGCAAGGGTCCGTTCCGCTGGGTCGCGCTGAGCGGCGATCCGGAGGACATCTACAAAACCGACGCCAAGGTGAAGGAGCTGTTTCCCGAGGACAAGCCGCTGCACCGCTGGCTGGATCAGGCGCGGGAGCGCATCGCCTTCCAGGGCCTGCCCGCCCGCATCTGCTGGCTTGGCCTGGGCGACCGGCACCGCGCCGGGCTCGCATTCAATGAGATGGTCCGCACCGGCGAGCTTTCCGCGCCCATCGTCATCGGCCGCGACCACCTGGACACCGGCTCGGTCGCCAGCCCCAACCGCGAGACGGAAGCAATGATGGATGGGTCGGACGCGGTGAGCGACTGGCCCCTGCTGAACGCCCTGACCGGCGTCGCCAGCGGAGCGACCTGGGTGAGCCTGCATCACGGCGGCGGAGTCGGCATGGGCTACTCGCAGCACGCCGGCCTGGTCATCGTCTGCGACGGAACTCCGGAAGCCGACAAGCGCTTGGAGCGCGCCCTGTGGAACGATCCCGCCCTGGGCGTCATCCGCCACGCCGACGCAGGCTACGAGATCGCCATCGAAAAGGCCAAGGAGTGCGGCCTCAACCGGCCCCTGCCATGAGCGCTTTTGTCATCAAACCGGGCGAGCTGACCCTGGCCGACCTGCGCCGCATCGGCGACGGCTTTATCTCGATTGAGCTGGATGAGGCAGCCTGGGCGAAAGTGGAAGCCAGCGCACAGGCCGTTCAGAAGATCGTCGAGAAGGGCGACCCGGCTTACGGAATCAATACCGGGTTCGGCAAGCTCGCCAAGGTCCACATTCCTGACAACGAGCTGGCCCAGCTTCAGACCAACCTCGTCCGCAGCCACGCGGTGGGAGTCGGCCCACTGCTGGATGAAGCGACGGTTCGGCTGATCAGCGTCCTCAAGATTGCCTCCCTGGCCCGCGGCTATTCGGGCGTGCGCGCCGAGTCGCTGCGCACGGCCATCGCCATCTACAACGCGGGAATCATCCCCTGCATTCCGGCTCAGGGTTCGGTGGGCGCCAGCGGCGACCTTGCCCCCCTTGCCCACTACACGCTGACTCTGATCGGCGAGGGTGATGCGCTCTATCAGGGTGAGCGGATGCCCTCGGCGGACGCCCTGAGCAGAGCCGGAATCGAGCCAATTTCTCTGGCCGCAAAAGAGGGGCTGGCCTTCCTCAACGGCACCCAAGTCAGCACGGCCATCGCCCTGCTTGGACTCTTTGAAACCGAGCGCGCCTTCGGCGCGGCTCTGGTCAGCGGTGCGATGAGCACCGATGCCGCTAGGGGCTCCGACGCCCCGTTCGATCCGCGCATCCACGAAGTTCGCGGCCACACGGAGCAGATTGAGGTGGCCGGAGTTCTGCGCAGCCTGCTCGAAGGCAGCGAAATCCGCGCCTCGCACCTGGAAAACGACGATCGCGTGCAGGACCCCTACTCCCTGCGCTGCCAGCCGCAGGTGATGGGCGCGTGCCTGCAGCAGATGCACTACGCCGCCTACGTCCTGCTGACCGAAGCCAACGCCGTCAGCGACAACCCGCTCGTCTTTGCCGACACCGGAGAAGTGATCTCCGGCGGCAACTTCCACGCGGAGCCCGTCGCTCTTGCCGCCGACACCCTGGCCATGGCCTGCGCTGAGATTGGCGGTCTGGCCGAGCGGCGGATCGCCCTGCTGATCGACTCGACACTCTCCAGCCTTCCGGCCTTCCTTGTGCCGGAGCCGGGCGTGAACTCCGGCTTCATGATCGCCCATGTCACCGCCGCCGCGCTGGTCAGCGAGAACAAGACCCTGGCTCATCCGGCCAGCGTCGATTCCCTGCCCACCTCGGCCAACCAAGAGGACCATGTGAGCATGGCGACCTTCGCCGCGCGCAAGCTGCGGCAGATCGCCGCGAACGTGGGCAATGTGGTCGCCATCGAATTGCTGGCCGCCGCTCAAGGCGTCGACTTCCACCGCCCCCTGCGCTCTTCGAACGTATTGGAAGAGATGCACTACGCCATCCGCAGCGCCGTGCCGTTCTTTTCTCAAGACCGCATCTTCACACCCGACATCGAGGCTATCTCCGCCATGGTCGCCAGCGACCTCTTCCTTAAGCCGAGCATCGGCCTGCTCTCAAGCTGGAGAGACGCCTGATGTTCGAGTGGACCGGTCGCACCGATCCGCATGATGGCGACGCTGGCACCCGCTGGCATCATGTGATGCAGCATGGCAGCGAATGCCCCCCGGATGCGGTGGCTCTGCTCGGGCTCGCCAGCGACGAAGGAGTGCGCCGCAACCAGGGCCGGCCCGGAGCGGCGGAAGGGCCAGACGCGCTGCGCCGCGCCCTCTGCAATCTTCCGGTCCTGGAGCCCATCAATCTGATCGACCTGGGCGATATCGAGTGCCGCGACGGCGACCTCGAATCCGCGCAGGCCCGCTACGCCGACGTTGCCTCCCAAACCGAAGGGCTGGTCATCGGCCTCGGCGGAGGGCACGAGATTGCCTGGGCCAGCTATCAGGCGCTGCGATTAAGAAAGCCGGATGCCAAGATCGGCATCCTCAACTTCGACGCCCACTTTGACCTGCGCTTCGAAGAGCAGGCGACCTCGGGCACCTCCTTCCGCGCCGCGCTGGAAGACAATCCCGGCCTGACCGATTACTGCGTGCTCGGCATCAGCGATTCCAGCAACACCCGCGCCCTATTTGAGGCCGCCGATCAGCTCAAGGTCCGCTACACCCGCGACGAAGAACTGACCTCCCTTTACCTGGCCGATGCGCTGGACGAGATGGAGGAGTGGCTGCGCACCATCGACGACCTCTACCTGACCATCTGCCTTGACGTCTTTCCTGCCGCCACCGCGCCGGGGGTCAGCGCGCCGGCATCGCGCGGCGTCTCGCTGGAGATTGTGGAGTGGCTGGTGGGGCAGGCCGTGATTTCCGGCAAGCTCCGCATCGCCGACATCGCCGAACTCAACCCCACCTACGACATCGACAGCCGCACCGCCCGCCTGGCCGCCCGCCTGGTGTGGCGCATCGCCCGACTCTGGGATTCACGCCGCCGTGTTGATTGACAAACTCTTCCGCAACGTCCACCTGGCGACCATGACCGACGGTCTGGGCGAGATCCGCAAGGGTGCCCTTGGGGTTCGTGAGGGGATCATCTGCTGGGTTGGGAAGGAGGCGGAGCTGCCCACCGGGCTAGACGTAAAGGAGGAGATTGACGGCCAGGGCGGCTGGCTTCTGCCCGGCTTCATCGACTGTCACACCCACCTGGTCTGGGCCGGAAACCGCGCCAACGAGTTCGAAGCCCGCCTGGAAGGTGCAACCTACCAGGAGATCAGTTCGGCCGGGGGCGGCATCCTCTCCACCGTCCGCGCCACCCGCGAGGCCAGCGAAGGAGAGCTGCTTGATCTTGCCGTCAAGCGAGCGCAGGCGTTTCAAGCCGAGGGCGTCACAACGCTGGACATCAAATCCGGCTATGGACTGGACCTGACAACCGAACTGAAGATGCTCCGCGTGGCTAGACGGGTCGGCGAGGTCACGGGGATGCGCGTGCGGACTGGCTTTCTCGGTGCGCACACCTGCCCTCCGGAATTTGCGGGCCATCCCGACGACTACATCACCTATCTCATCGAAGAAGTGATGCCCCGGCTTGACGGTCTGGCCGACTATGTGGATGCCTTCTGCGAGGGCGTCGGCTTCTCCCCGGAGCAGGCTCGCCGGCTGTTTAGTGCGGCCCGAGAGATGGGTCTCCCTGTTCGCCTCCACGCCGACCAGCTCTCCGACCTCGGCGGAGCCGGACTCGCCGCCGAGGCCGGAGCACTCTCTGCCGACCATGTTGAATACACATCTCCCGAGTCGGTGCAAAAGATGGCCGCTTCAGGCACGGTGGCCGTGCTGTTGCCGGTCGCTTACTACTACCTGCGAGAGACGCAGATGCCGCCCATTGAAGAGTTCCGCAGGCAGGGTGTGCCGATGGCCGTCTCCACCGACTGCAACCCCGGCACCGCCCCCTGCACCTCCTTGCTGCTGGCCCTCAACATGGCCTGCACCCTATTCCGGTTGACACCGACTGAGGCTCTGCGGGGAGCCACAACCGTTGCCGCACAAGTGCTCGGAATTTCTGACATCGTGGGCCGGCTCGAAGAAGGCCTCATTGCGGAAGTCTCTCTTTGGGCCGTCGATCACCCTCGTAACCTATGCGCTCAGATCGGTCTTAACAAGCTTATCAATTGACACAGCTGAACCTAGATATCCGACTGCTTGCGCGGACGGATGTCCATCCGAACGATGTCGCACCGCTCGGGCTGCATCAGCGCGAACCTGATCGACTCGGCGATATCTTCGGCCTTGAGCAGTTCTAGATCAGCGATCCGTTGCCGCTGCTCTTCTTCGTCGACATCATCGCCGCCAAGATTGGTGCCGACTGCGCCGGGCTCGATAAGCACCACGCGGATGCCCTTCTCATTGAGCGATTTGCGGAGGGATTCGCTGAAGCCGTTGACCGCCGCCTTGGTGGCCACATAGATATCCGAACCCTTCTCCCGAGCCGTGTTGCTCATCGAACCGACGTTTACGATCTGACCCGAACCCTGCTTTTCGAACCGATCCACCGCCAGGCGAGTGCATTGAATCAGACCCGTGACATTGGATTCGATTTCGTACCGAATGTCCTCCAGCGATTCATCCGCGGCGCTCTTTGCGCTGATGGCCGCGTTGTTGATGAGGATGTCGAGGCCACCCAGCTTTTCGTCCACCTCGCGGAAGACCCGCTCCACATCATCGGTCTTGGCCTGATCTGCAATGAACCCGTGAGCCTCGCCCTTGCCCAGAGCATGCATGTCTTCAAGAGCATCGTTGAGGGTTGTTTCGTGGCGTCCGAAGATCATCACATGCGCCCCGTCCATCATCAGGCGGATAGCCGTTGTCCGGCCAATGCCCGTGGTGCCGCCGGTGATCAGAATCTTCTTCCCTGAAAGGGGCACCATCTCCTGTGACGAAGGCATGATCGGGTCCTCTCTTCTGGAGTTGTCCCCTTCTGCCAGAGTCCGCTTCTCCTGCTCGTCTGGCACTCCCTGAAGAAATCGATTGGCGTCGGTGGTCTGAGTGGTGGTGTTTTCGGCCATGGCTGCTCCTATTGGGTTCGTACGACAGGGCCACTTGCTGCCGCGAGAACCTGCGTGGAGATTCCGTGAAGACCGCCCTCTGGCTTCCGCTGCACATTCTTCATATCGCCCAGGCCGGGCATTCACGCCGCAGATATGACCGCAAACGCAATTCTAAGTACAGGCTTGCCGCCGAAGGAAAAACCGATGTACGAAACTTCTGAACCCCGCTTCTACTCACTGGAAAACCGCATCGAAGAAGATCTGCCGATCGACCGGGACCTCCCCGGTGAAGAACCCAACCCCAACTTCCCCGACCCCGATCAGCCCGGCGAACGTCTTCCGAACGAAGAAGAACCCATGCCCGACCGCGACCGCCCTAATCACCCGGAGGAAGACCTGCCCAACGAAGAGCTTCCCGACGCCGACCCCGACGAACCAGGCCGCCCCAACATCCCCAACCCAAAAGAAGCCCCCAAAGGCTGGTCCCAATCCCGTCGTCGGGCCGTGCTGTTTGGAGTCTGAGACCGCCGAAGGGGCCAAGCGGCCCCAACCCGGATGTAAACGGAGCAACTGAATATGAAGCCGGGAGCCTTGACTCAGGGGTGAGGTTCAAATTCTTGGAGCCACCAGTCGGACTTGAACCGACGACCTGCTGTTTACGAAACAGCTGCTCTACCGCTGAGCTATGGTGGCTCGGGAAGGGTGGGAATGATACCCAGCACCGGGATTTTCGGCAAGTTCTTGAGCGGAGGTCAGGACCGGGGGCCCAACCGGATGACCTACCGCTTACAAGGCGGTTGCCAGCTCACTCCACCGTCAGCACCGGATCACCCAGCAGAGCCTCGTCGACCGTCACCCCTAACCCCGGACGGTTGGGCACATCTACAAGGCCATCTCGCATCCGAGGTGCATCGGGGGCCACGTGCAGGTCGATGTAGCTGTCGAAGTCGGTAGAAGACAGATAGAACTCGGGCCGCGTGCTCCCGACAAAAGCCGAGATCGCCGCGCTGGTGATGTCGCCGCCCCAGGAGTCTTCGAGCGTCATCACGAGGCCGGCCTGTTCGCACATGTCGCGGGCCATGCAGGCTTTGGTAAGGCCGCCCCACCGGGAGATTTTTAGGTTCACGCCGTCCATGGCGCCGTCGGCGATGCCGCGGCGGAGGGCTTCGAAGCTGTCGATCACTTCATCCAGATTGAAGGCATGCGGCACGTTCTGGCGGACGCGCAGCGACTCGTCATAAGTGGCGCAGGGCTGCTCTATGATGAAGTCGCGGTCCCGGAGGGCGTTGGCCAGACGGATCGCTTCGCTTGAGATCCAGCCCGTGTTCGCATCGGCGACCAGCACTTCCCCTTCTTCCAGCGAATCCAGAACCGCCGCAGTGCGGGCGATGTCGGCGGAAAGGTCGCCGCCCACTTTAAGCTGGAACCGATGGTAGCCCTTCTCGCGGTACTTTGCCACGTCTTCCGCCATTGCCTCCGGCGGCCCCTGGGAGATGGCGCGATATGGCGGGTAGCTCTCGACGAACCGGCCGCCCAGCAGAACCGCCACGCTCTGCCCCGCCGTCTTGCCCAGGATGTCCCAGCAGGCGATATCAACGGGTGATTTCGCGTAGCCGTGGCCGCTCAGGGTGCGGTCCATGATGTGATTGATGACTTTGATCTCGCGCGGATCGCGGCCGATCAGCGCGGGGCCATACTCGGCAATCGCAGCGGGCACCCCCTTGGCGTAAGAAGGCATATAGGTGCTGCCCAGCGGACAGACTTCGCCCCAGCCAGTGATGCCCTCATCGGTCTTGACGCGGACGATGTTGCTGGTGAAGGCGCTGACGGCGTTCTCGTTCGACCAGGCGTATTCCTGGTCCAGCAACCCATAACTCAC
Source organism: uncultured Fimbriimonadaceae bacterium (assembly GCA_965652385.1). Lineage (GTDB taxonomy): Bacteria > Armatimonadota > Fimbriimonadia > Fimbriimonadales > Fimbriimonadaceae > JBGSIR01. The sequence goes on along the minus strand of CBFGUV010000001.1, from coordinate 296,881 downwards.
CTGAAAGGCATCAATCCTGACGATCCGCATGGTTCGGAGGATATCCTTATCAAAAAGCCCAGCCGTCTAGCAAAGCCGAGATTCGGCAGTTATAATGGCGACTAGAAAGGAAAAGAAACGATGGCAGAAGACAAATTTCCTCTCCGATCAGTAGACCATGTTCGGTTCTACGTTAATAATGCGCGACAGGCCGCTTACTTTTATCACTCGATGTTCGGTTTCAACATCATCGGGTATCGGGGGCTGGAGACCGGTGTCAAGGACCGCGCGGAGTACCTGCTTGAGCAGAACGGAATCCGCCTCGTCTTCACCGCGCCGATCGTGCCGGATCATCCGATCGCCCCGATGATCGCCAAGCACGGCGACTTTGTCCGCGATATCGCCTTCAGCGTCGATGATGTCGAGCAGTCTTTCAAGCTGGCTGTCGAGCGCGGCGCGAAGCCGGCGATGGAGCCCACCGTCCTGAAGGATGAGAATGGCGAGGTCCACATGGCCGCCATCCACACCTACGGCGACGTCCTCCACTCCTTCATCAACCGCGACAACTACAGCGGCCACTGGGAGCCGGGATTCAACAAGATGAACATCCCGGGCGATTCGCTCGGCCTGATCGAGGTCGACCACTGCGTCGGCAACGTCGAGCTTGGCCAGATGAACCAGTGGGTGAAGTGGTACGAAGACATCCTCGACTTCAAGCTGTTCATCAGCTTCGATGACAAGGACATCTCCACCGAGTACACCGCGCTCATGTCCAAGGTGATGGCGAGCGGCAACAGCAAGATCAAGTTCCCGATCAACGAGCCGGCCGAAGGCCGCAAGAAGTCGCAGATCGACGAGTATCTGCAGTTCTTCGGCGGCGCGGGCGTGCAGCATGTCGCTCTGCTGACCGATGACATCGTCCACACCGTCTCCCGACTCCGCAACCGCGGCATCGACTTCCTGTATGTGCCGGACACCTACTACGAAGAGTTGGAGGAGCGTGTGGGCAAGATTGATGAGGACGTGAAGGAGCTTTCCGAACTCGGAATCCTGGTCGACCGGGACGAGGACGGCTACCTCCTGCAGATCTTCACCAAGCCGATCACCGACCGCCCGACGCTGTTCTACGAAATCATCCAGCGCAAGGGTGCCAAGAGCTTCGGCAAGGGCAACTTCAAGGCTCTCTTCGAGTCCATCGAGCGAGAGCAGGAACTGCGCGGCACCCTCTAAGGGACCCCGCGAACCCACCAAGCGGGAAGCGCCTAGGCGCTTCCCGCTTTTTTGTTAAGTCCGTCCCGGCTTCGGCATGTCCTCGGGGGTACATTGATGCCCCAGGGACAACCTTGGAAGCCTATCTCGTACTCAGTGACGGAGCCATCTACCGCGGACTCGCGCTCGGCGCGGACGCTCCGACTTCGGGAGAGGTCGTCTTCAATACGGGGATGACCGGCTACCAGGAAATTCTTTCCGATCCCAGCTACGCCGGCCAGATGGTGACCTTCACCTACCCGATGATCGGGAACTACGGCATCAACCTGGACGACTTCGAGTCCGACCGTCTTCAGCCAACCGGCATCATCGTCCGCGAAGCCTGCGAGGTCCCCAGCAATTGGCGCAGCCGCCAGCCGCTGGACACCTTCCTCAAGGAGCGCAATCTCACCGCCATCCAGGGCATCGATACCCGCGCGCTGACCAAGCGCATCCGCAGCAGCGGCGTCACGATGGGCGCCATCGCCCCGACGGTTGAAGCGGCTCAGAAGCGGCTGGATGATTCCACCGACTACGGCAAGCGCGACTTCGTCTATTCCGTCTCCACCACCGAGCCGTATGCCTGGGGGTTCGAGGGGCGCGAAGAGATTTCCGGCAGCCGCGATGGATTCAAAGCGCTGGTTTCGATCATTGACTGCGGGCTCAAGTACAACATTCTTCGCCGCTTTGCGGCGCTTGGTGTGAAGACAGTGGTCTATCCGGCCACAAGCACCAAAGAGCAGATTCTGGAGCACAATCCGGACGGCATTCTGCTCTCCCCTGGCCCCGGTGACCCGGCGCGGCTCGATCCGGTCGTGGAGACCGTTCGTTCGCTGATCGGTGTGCGGCCGATGTTCGGCATCTGCCTGGGCAACCAGATGCTTTGCCGAGCGGTGGGAGCCGAGACCTTCAAGCTGAAGTTCGGCCACCGCGGCTCGAACCACCCGGTCAAGGACCTGCTCGACGGCACGGTCACCATCACCAGCCAGAACCACGGCTACGCGGTTCAGCCGGACAGCGTGGAGAAGACTGGAGCCGAGGTCACTCAGATCAACCTGAACGACGGCACGGTTGAAGGCATTCGGCTCAAGAACGAGGATGCGGTCTCGATCCAGTACCACCCCGAAGCCGCCCCCGGCCCATGGGATTCGCGCAAATACTTCGCTCAGTTCGTTGAGCGGATCATGCGCTAGTCGGCTTCTTCCCGCCAGGCTTCCGCAACGGCTTCGGCCACCTTGTCCGCGACACCCTTTTCCAGCGGATCGGGAATCACCTTTTCCGGCTCCGGGTTGCCGACGCAGTCCGCTAGCGCGAAGGCGGCGGCGATCTTCATGTGTTCGGTGATTCGGGTGGCTTGAGCGTCCAGCGCGCCCCGGAAGACGCCAGGGAAAGCCAGCACGTTGTTCACCTGATTGGGCAGATCGCTGCGGCCCGTGCCGACCACCGACGCGCCGCCCTTGCGGGCCTCGTCCGGCATGATCTCGGGAATCGGGTTGGCCATGGCGAAGATGATCGGGTCGTCGTTCATCGTGGCGATGTCCTCTGCCGTAAGCAGATCGCCCACTGAGACGCCGATGAAGACATCCGCGTCGCGCAGGGCATCCTTCAGCCCGCCGTCGCGGTCGTTGCGATTGGTGAACCCGAGCAGGGATCGCTTCTCATCGTTCAGGGTGTCCCAGCGATGGCGGGAGATGATGCCCTTCGAGTCGCAGATCACGATGTCCTCCACCGGAACGCAGACCCGCGCATCCTGACCGACGCAGCGCAGGAGCTTGCCGATAGCAGTGCCCGCCGCGCCGGCTCCGTTGATTACAACCTTTAGGTCTTCCAGCTTCTTGCCGCTCACCTTGCACGCGTTGATCAGCGCGGCGAGCAGGACAATGGCCGTGCCGTGCTGGTCGTCGTGGAAGACGGGGATGCCGATGTTCTGCAGTTCCTTCTCGATCCAGAAGCACTGCGGCGCGGCGAAGTCTTCAAGGTTGATGCCGCCGAAGGTCGGCGCAATCGCCTTGACCACCTGCACCACCTCGACGGGGTCCTGGGTGCTGAGCACGATGGGGATGCCGTCGATGCCGCCAAATTCTTTGAAGAGGAGCGCCTTCCCTTCCATCACCGGGAGCGCGCCCAGCGGACCGATGTTGCCCAGGCCGAGCACTGCTGACCCATCGCTGACAATCGCCACGGTGCGGCCCTTGATGGTCAAGGTCCTTGCGAGTTCGGGATTCTCCGCCACCCGCGAGCTGACTTCCGCCACGCCGGGGGTATAGGCGATGCTCAGGTCGTCGCGGTTCTCCAACGGAACCAGGCTCCGCACTTCCAGCTTGCCCTGATGCTGGGCGTGGACTTCCATCGAGCGGCGGGCGTAATCAGGATTCGCCATAGGCTTATCCCTCCATCATGCACGAGCCGGAAAGTGGTCAGGCCGACTTGCTGCCCTTCTTCTGGCCTGCGGGCTTGCCCAAATGGGCCAAACAGCAGGCGCGGACCAGGGCGCGGACGCGGTTGATGTAATTCGCGCGCTGGGTGGCGGAGACGGCTCCCCGGGCATCGAGCAGGTTGAAGATGTGGCTGCACTTCAGGGCCAGGTCGAGCGCGGGAATGACCAGCGCTTCCGGAATCGGCGCCTTCTTCTCCTCGTCCCGCTCGCCGGGCTCGGAGGTCAGGATGCCGACCTCGTGATCCCACCGCACCGGAGTCTCGATCACGCGCTTCGACTCGGCCTCGTACATCTCGAACATCTGCTGCAGCATGTCGGTAGAGGCGACTTCGAAGTTGTAAACGTTGTTCTGCATCTCCTGCTGGAACTCGATGTCTTTGTAGGACCGCTTGTCGTCCCACATCATTCCGTCCCAGAAGGAGAACTGCTGGTTCAGCATCAGGCACAGCCGCTCGGGGCCGTAGGTGATCTCGGCGCAGACCGGGTCGCACTCGATGCCGCCCATCTGCTGGAAGAAGGTGAACTGGGAGATCTCCGTGGCGTTCAGCCAGACCTCCCAGCCCACTCCGCTTGCGCCGAGCGACGGTGATTCCCAGTCATCCTCCACCAGCCGGAAGTCGTCGCGGTGGACATCGAAGCCGATTGCGTTGAGCGACCCGACGTAGAGGTCCACCACGTCATCCGGGCTCGGCTTGAGCAGAACCTGATACTGATAGTAGCGCTGGCTGCGCATCGGGTTCCGCGTGTAGCGGCCATCCGCCGGGCGGCGGCTCGCCTGCACATAGGCCACGTTCCAGTCATCCGGACCGAGCGAGCCCAGCACGGTGGCCGGGTGCATCGTTCCTGCGCCGACTTCGGTGTCGTAAGGCTGCAGTATCGAGCAGCCCTGCTGAGACCAGTATTCGTTCAGTCGGCCGATAAGCTGGGTGAGGGTGACCATGCGGCTCCGATTCTACTCGCGGCTATAGATCGTAAAGGGCCGAGTACTTGGCGGTGATGCCCGCCATGTAGTCGTCTGCTCCGATCGGTTTGCCCGTGACCTGCATCACCAGATCCTTCGGGGTGAGCAGTGCACCCTTGCGGTAGACCTTCTCCTGAAGCCAGCCAAGTATCGGGGCAAAGTTGCCTTTCGCCATCATGCCGTCCACGTCGCCGAGGTCGGCCTTCAGAACGTTCCAAATCTGATAGCTGAGCAGGTTGCCCATCGAGTAAGTCGGGAAGTAGCCGATGAGGCCCGCCGACCAGTGGACATCCTGCATGCACCCGTTCGAATCGCTGTCCGGCCGGATGCCGAGGTATTTCTCGTACTTCTCGTTCCATGCTGTCGGAACATCAGCGACCTTCAGGTCTCCGGTGAGCAGCGCGCACTCCATCTCGAAGCGGATCATGATGTGAAGGTTGTAGGTGACCTCGTCGGCCTCCACACGGATGAGGCTCGGCTCGACCTTGTTGGCCGCGCGGTAGAAGTCGTCCAGGCTGACCGAGTTGAACGAGGAGAAGTGCTTCTGCAGCACCGGCAGGAAGTGCGACCAGAACGGGCGGCTGCGGCCCACGATGTTCTCCCAAGTTCGCGACTGGCTCTCATGCACGCCCAGCGAGACGCCGCCCGCCAGCGGCAGCCGATCCCACTCCATCGGGCTTCCCTGCTCGTACAGGCCATGCCCGGCCTCATGCAGCGAGCCGAAGATGGCGGTGCCGAGGTAGTCCTGATAGCGCGTGGTCAAGCGTACATCGGCGACCGAAAAGTTGGTGCAGAAGGGATGCGCCGCGACGTCCTGCCGCCCGGACTCAAATGAGAAGCCGATGGCCTGAACGATCTCTTCGGTCAGCGCCTTCTGCGCCGACTCGTCGAATCCGCCGTGCAGGCAGGATTGATCCGTCTCCGGCTTTTCGGCGATGCGCCGAACCAGGTCGCTCAGCGGCTCCCGGATGGTGTCGAACATACGGTCGCAGTCGGCCTTGGTCGCGCCCTCTTCGTACAGATCGATCAGGGCATCGTAGATGTGATCCTTGTAGCCGAGAATCTCCGCCTCTTGGCGCGTGATGTCCATCATCCGCTCAAGGTAGGGAGCGAAAGAGGCGAAGTCGTTCTCCTTGCGGGCCTTGACCCAAACTTCATGGCTCTCGGCGGCCAGCCGGGCCTTCTCTTCCACCAGGCTGGCCGGAAACTTGACGGCCTGGTCGTAGCCGCGCCGCATCAGGCGGCAGAGCGCCTTCTCTTCCTCGGTGCTGGGGGCGGCTTCGGCAGCTTCCAGCGCGGACTTCGTTTCATCAGAGATGAGCATCTCGTGCGCCATGCGCGAGAGGGTGCTGACCTGTCCGGCACGGGCCGAGGCGCCGTTGTGGGGCATGTAGCACTGCTGATCCCAGTCCATGATGGCGACCGCCGTGCGAAGGGCGTTCATATCGTAGCAGCGCTGCTTCAGCGCCTCAATAGCAGACATGCCCGCGAGGTTACCTAGCGGCCCTGCAGCGGATTAAGGCGAGCCTGAAGCGGCTGGATCAGCCTGGCCGATTCTTCGATGGCCTGAGTGATCTCCGGGGCATGGTCGGCAAACGCCTCTCCCCCCAGCCCGACCGAGACATGGTCGATCACGGCGAGGATCAGGTCGGAGATCGGCTTCGGCGGCTCCGCCGGCACGAGCCCGCTCTGTCTCACCAAGTCGATGACGCCTTTCTCTTGCGGCAACTCGCCGTATCGCTCATGATAGGCGCTGCTGAAGACGTCTCCCAAAGGCTGATCCCAGAGGGGATACAGGCTGGCTATGCGGCGGATGATGTGGAGTTCGTCGGTGGAAAAGCCCAGGTGATGGGCAGCGGAGACCGCCAGCGATGCCTGCCAGTCCTTCCGCGCCGCGTCCCCCGGATGATCGGGTTCCCACGCTTTCTGCAGCAGGCGGATCAGATCGTTCTGGTCACGCAGAGATTCGGGGTCATAAGCCACGCAACCCCTCCAGGATTCGGCAGGCGGCCTTCACCTCATCCGACTCAGCGGTTCGCGGGTCGAGAAGCACGCCCCCCTGCTCGACTCGGCCGATGATCGGCGTTTCGGCCAGGCGAAGCGAACGGGCCAGTTCGTCGGGCCGCTCCGATTCCAGCCGAGCGCACCACGACGTGATGGATTGGCCGGGCAGCGAGCCGCCGCCCATTTCGCACCGCGCCTTCACAACACTGCCCGCTCCCCAGGCTTTGGCCAAGCGGCGGGCATCGCCCTTCACCTGATCCGGCATGCGTGACGCGTACCGCCAGACCGGAATCTCCTCCGCTCGGTCATCGCGGTAGAGGCGCAGAGTGGCCTCCAGCCCCGCAAGAGTGAGTTTGTCTATCCGCATTGCCCGTGCCAGCGGGTGCCGCTTGATCTGGGCGACCGCCTCCGCCGTGCCAAGAATCAGACCCGCCTGCGGACCACCCAAGAGCTTGTCGCCGCTGGCGGTGACGACATCCGGGCCAGCGGCAACCGCTTCGCGCAGGGTCCGCTCGTGCTTGAAGCCAAAGCGGGCCGTGTCGATCAGACAGCCGCTGCCCACATCGTCGATTAGGGGCAGATTCCGCTTGTGGGCGAATTCGGCGAGGTCGGCGGGATCGGGTTGTTCGGTGAAGCCGACGATCTGAAAGTTGCTGGGATGGCATCGCAGAATGCCGCCCGTGTCGTCGGTGATGCCGAGCGCGTAGTCGTCCAGCCGCGTCTTGTTGGTGCAGCCGACTCCCACCAGCCAGCATCCGCTCTGCTCCACGATATCGGGCATTCGGAACGAGCCGCCAATCTCCACCATCTGGCCGTTCGAGATCAGCACCTCTTTGCCCTCGCAGAGGGCGGTCAGGGCGCAGACAAGCGCGCCCGCACAGTTGTTGACCACCAGCGCCGCCTCTGCGCCGGTCAATTCGCGCAGCAGGCCCTCGACATGGTCTTGACGGTCGCCGCGGCGGCCTTCTTCCAGGTCGAATTCGACGACTGCATGATTGGCCGCCGCATCGGTGATCGCCTCGACTGCCGCCTGGGCAAGCCGGGCGCGGCCGATGCCCGTGTGAAGAATGACGCCCGACATGTTGATGACCGGTCGGGTGGCCAGCTTCTCCGATCCGACGGCGATCTCCCGAGCCCGATCGAGAAACTCTTCGTGGGCGGCACCGCCCTCAAGTGCTTGGGGGCGAAGCTCGGCGATGGCCTGACGCGCTGCGGTGGCGCGGACCGCATGAGAGCATCCGGTCTCCTCCAAAGCGCGGATGAGGCGCTCTACGCTCGGAATTTTTGGTGCAGCGCTCATTCTTTTCGGCTTCAAGCAACGCAGTTTAGCCGAGTTCAGTACAATCAGGCGTATGAGCGAGATGCCGTCTTATTCGGATTCCGGCTCGAGCAACAAGACGCTTAAGATCGTCTTGATTATCGTCGGTATCTTTCTGCTTTTGTGCATCGCCGCCGGTGCGGCGTGCTTCTTTGCGGTCAAAAAGGTCGTCAACCTGGGCGGCGATATGATCGGGTGCGTCATGTCGCCCGAAATGTCGGTCACGGCGCTTGAAGCCTATGCTCAAGAGCATGACGGCAAGCTTCCTCCCGCCGACAAGTGGCAGGACGAGATCATGCCCTACTACCAGCGGCTCTACGACAAGAAGGCCGAAGAGCTGAAGGATCTGGAGAACACCCCGTTCAAGGGAATGTTCGCCATCGCCAAGCCTGGCGAGCCCCTTTCCTGCAAGACGGGAGACAAGGAAACCGGCTTTGCCTTCAACTCCGACCTTTCCGGCGCCGTGCTGGCAGACATCGAATCTCCGGGCAGCACGCCTATGATCTTCGAAGTCACGACCAAGCGCTACAACGCCAACGAAACCTATGTCGAGAAGCCGATGAGCGAATCCCCGGCCATCATGGGCGACAACCGCGGCTGGTTCGTGTTCTATGTCAACGGCACGATGGGCCCGAGCGAAATGAGCGGCGTAAATGCCGAGACCGGAGAACCCCTGACCGTCGAGGATGCCTTGGGCAGCTCCGGCGGCGGCGAAACTCCATCGGGAACTGAATAGGCCCATCCGACTTCTGCGGCCCCAAGGCGTCGATTAACGTATAATCGAGTAGAGCAAATGTTTTTCCCCACCGCTCTCGCCTTCGGCCTGGGGCCGCAGGAGCTGATCATCATCTTCGTCATCATCTTGGTGCTGTTTGGCGGCTCCAAGATTCCGCAGCTTATGCGCGGAGTGGGCAAGGGCGTTTCCGAGTTCCAGAAAGGAATCAAGGAAGGAAAGGACGCTCTCAACCAGGCCATGAATGACGACGAGGACGACGATGTCAAGCCGGCAAAGTCCTCGAAGGCCGAATAAGCCTGCCCTTCCCCAGCACCGTCGACCGCATTGATGGGCCAAAATAGCCTTATGGATGCGGCGGCGCTGGTCCAAGAACTCAAAGCCTTCATTGAGAGGGCGGTTGAGCATTACGGAGGTTCCACCGAACCACTCCGTCCGGCGCATCGCGTACCCTTTGTGTGGCCCGGCCACCCCATCAGCCTCGACTACCACGTCCTGGCATCTGACTGGACTGGCACCTCCTCCTTTGAAGCCCACGGCGACAGCTTCAAGGTGAGCATCGCCCGCACTCCGTTTGGCGTCTTCGGCCGTTCGGTCGACCATTGGAATGAAGCCCGCGGCGAGACCGAAGAGGAGATGCTGGAGCGCCTCAAAACCGGGATGGAGCCGCTTTTCCAGCGGCAGTTCGCCATCAGCCGATGCCTCGGCCGCGAGGGCCGCTTTGTGGGCAATATCCGCGACCTCGACCCGCTGAGCCTCATCAAGCTGCTCTACTGCCCCGACCGCGACGTGGCGCACGAGGCCGCCGTCGAAATCGAGACCAAGGCCAGCCAGGGCTTCTACGGCCCGGCCCTGATCCACGTCATTCGCGACGACCGCCACCCCAATCGGCGCATCGCGCAGTGGTGCGTCCTTGATATGTTCGAGGACCTCCCTGCCTTCTGCCCGACTCCCGAACTTCAGCGCGAAGCCATCGAGGCGATCAAGGGCCTCATCTGGTCTGCACCCGATGACCATGCCCGAACCGTCTATAAGGCAGGCGTGGTGCTGGGCGGGCATGTCTGCACCGACCTTGCGGCTGATGCGCTCATCGCGTGCATCAGCGCCGAAAGCAAGATCGGACGCCGCAGTGCCATGCACGCGGTGTTCCACCTGAACGAGTGGATGCCGGGCCGCAAGCAGGAGATCGTGGATGCCCTGTGGCGGCAGGCCAAGAAGGAGGAGAACGAAGAATTGCGCTACTTCGCTTCGCAGATGGCAGAGGACATCGAAACGGATGCCCGAGAGCATGTGACGGAACCGATCTTTCCGGAGGAGCTTGATCCTTGCTAGGGGCGCTTGTCGCTTTTGCCGCCCTTTCTGCTGATCTAGACTCCGTCCTCGACGTACCCGCCCTCTCCAACAGTCTTGTCAGCGTCTGCGTGCTCGATGCCTCCGGTCAGGTCACCTATGACCGCAACGCGCACACCCGCGTGATTCCCGCCAGCAACCAAAAGGTCTTCACCTGCGCCTATGCCCTCGCGCGCCTGGGGCCGGGCACCACCATCAAGACCCGCTTTTGGAAACTCAGCGATGGCGTCATCGTCGACGCCCCCGGCGACCCCACCTTCGGAGCAGCTCAACTGAAGGAAGTCCGACGCCAGCTCGGCCTGAAGGCCGGACAGGATGTGTATGTCCGCCAGGCGTTCCGCCCCGGCATCCCCGCCACCTGGGAATGGGATGACCTGCCCTTCCGCTACGCGCCGATGATCCACGCCTTCACCACCGACTTCTCCGCTTTCGAGGTCTGGGCCAGCGGAGGCAAGGTGGAGCCTCTGCCCAAGGAATTGAACATCAAGGTCGAGCGGGGCCGAACGACGGGCTCGCGCAAGCTGACCTTCAACCGCTGGAGCGGAACCCTGACCGTAGAGGGCGTCCTGCCGCAGGGACGAACCCTGCTCTCCCGCTTCGCCACCCCCAATCCCGCCCAGACCGCGGCGGCCTGGCTCGGCGGCAATCTTCGAGGATGGAACGGCGACCCGCCCGACCGCGTTCCGGACTTCGTGCTGGAAAGCGACCCGGTCCATCAGATCGTCAAAGACTGCCTGGAACCCAGCGACAACATGCTGGCCGAGCATCTGCTGCTGATGGCCGCCGCCAGCGAGGGTCCCCTGGGAGACAACCCCTACGAAACTGCCAGCCAGCGCATGGCGGCCTTTCTGCATGACGAGGTCGGCCTGGAGGAAGGATGGGTGAAGCCGGTGGATGGCAGCGGTCTGAGCCGCCACAACATGACCACCGGATACGCCCTAGCACGAACGCTCTACTGGGCGAATCAGCAGCCCTTCGCCCGCCACTTTCGCACCGGCCTTGCCGCCCCGGGAGAAGGAACTTTGAGTTCGCGACTGAAGGGAATTTCCTTCGCAGGCAAGACTGGCACAATATCTGCCGTTAGTTCCCTGAGCGGAATTCTTAATCCTGATTCGGACAAAAACCCAAAGTACATTTGCCTGCTTTTCAACCAATTTGATCGGCCGGCAAGCGAGCTGAGGCAGATTCAGGATCGTTTCGTTACAGAATGTCAGGACCAGGAAACGGCACATGAAGCAGCAAGCGATCAAGCACCTCTACAAGACTTTCATGCCCACCCGAATGCTGGGCGTGTTGATGCTGATCGGCTTTATTGACCTCGTCGCCACCGCCGTCCTGCACTCGCAGGGACTGATCGTCGAGCTGAACCCGCTGATGCGGCCGCTGATCGAAAGCGGCGAATGGCTCTTCGCGATTGTCAAGGGCTTCACCCTGGTCCTCGCCTGGCTGGTCATGGCCAACCACGCGAAGAAGAACCTGGTCTTTGTCCGGCAGGCCTGCCTCATCGGCAGCTTCGCCTACGTCGGCATCTGGTGCACCTGGTTCGCCCTGACGGCTTGAAAAGCATGCAGTTTGTAGATGAGGGCTCTACAAACTATCAAATCTCAGAAGACCGACTGGCACGCAATCAGCCGCGACCGCTCGCCATCGTGAACCGCGTAGCGGGAGCCCGGAAGAATCGAGCCGCCCGCATGGCGTCCATCCTTGCTGATCGCATAGAACTGAAGCTGAAAGTTCGGCTTGCCGGGCTCTGAGAGCAGCCGCTGATCCACCGTCTTCTTGCAGACCCGCTCCAGCACGTCCATCACCGCCTCCTGCGGGCTCATGCCGTGGCGCATGTTTTCGACCACGGTCCGGCTGCCGCCGATGAGGATGCAGGCTTCCCCGCGGCCGGTCGAACCTGCGGCGCCTACTTCGTTGTCCACATAGAGCCCCGCACCGATGATCGGCGAGTCGCCCACGCGGCCGGGGATCTTCCAGGCTAAGCCGCTCGTGGTGGTCGTGCCGCTGATGTCGCCCTTGTCGTTCAGGGCGAGGCAGGTGATGGTTCCGGTCGGCCGCGGCTCCTTCGGAAAGCCTTCGCCCGGCTCAAGGTAGTCGTCGTCTTTGCTCAGGCTCTCCTTCCAGCGCAGCCAGCGCTGGCGGGCGGCTTCGGTCAGCAGGTTCTCTTCTTTGAAGCCGTGCATCCGGGCGAATTCGAGCGCGCCGGGGCCGACCATCAGGACATGATCGGTGCGCTCCATGACGACTTTGGCGACGCGGCTGGGGTTCTTGATGTTCTCCAGGCTTGCCACCGCTCCGGCCCGGAAGGTGGGGCCGTGCATGCAGCACGAATCGAGCTGAACCACGCCGCGCTCATTCGGCAGGCCGCCGTAGCCCACGCTCATGTCGTTCGGATCGTCCTCGACGATGTTGACTCCGGCGATGGCGGCATCCAGTGTGTCCTCGCCCTGCCGCATCAGCTCCATCGCCTTGTCGACCGCCGGGATGCCGTTTCCGCTTGAAACGGCGAGAAACTTTCCGCGATTCTGCAGCGGCGCGGCCTTGGCCATCGAGCCCAGCCCCACGCCCGCCGCCATCGCGCCGGCCATCAACTCTCTCCGCGTAATCCCCGAACCAGACATGGCGGGAAGATTAACACATAGGAACGCGGATTCGGCGGCGAGAATAGAGGAGCCAGGCCGCGAATTCCAGAACCCCCAACAGGGCTCCGACCACGACAAATCGCTTCCAGGGTTCCTGCGGAACGAAGTTCTCGGTTCCGCACTTCATGATCTGTGCTTCGGGATGCTCTTTGCAGGGCGAGCCCAGGTCATAGCGGGGTTCAGGCAGCAGTTCCAGCCGCTTGACTTCTCCGGTGATGAGATCGATGTCGGCTTCGGCATTCAATCCCACGAGGATCGTGATCTGGTTGCCTGAGCGTCGAAGGAGCATGTCATTCACAAGCGACCCGCAGATGGGGGCGCAACTCCACTGCTGCACCTCAATGGCGCCAATTCGGTGGCGAAGTTCGTCGCCATGCACAGCCGAGATCTCCTCTCCCCCGCTGTCATAGAGACGGACACCAAAGAACGGATCGGTAACGGCAAACCGACTGCCGTCATCGGTGACAGCCAATTGATAGTAGTGACTTCGAAACCCGATCTTTCCAGAGGAGATCAAATCGCCGCTCTGATCCTTGATCTCAAATTCATCCCCTCTCAGGTCAATGGAAATCTTGCCTGATGGCGAAGTGGCCCTGGCATATTCCATCATCGCAAGGTCTGCGCTGGCTGACCCAACCAGCGCCAGCCCAAGAATCAGTGCCGCCGACTTCATGCGGTGTAAGTGTCGGCGCAAGCGGTATTGGTTCAGTCTTTCCCTCGCGTGACGCGAACTCAACTGGTGCAAACAGAAGAAGGGCAAGGAGAAAAGCGAAGTGCTTCATCCTTGCCCTTGAGTGTACGCCGAGTGGCGTTTGGTTCAGCCTTTCGGTTTGATCTCGACCTTCAGAGTCGAGTAGCCGTCCAGCTCGAAGTGCTCGACCCGAACCTTGTGGTTGCCCCCGAGCCGGACCGTCTTGGTCTCGGTCTTCGGAGCATGCCAGGTCCAGTCTTCGTGGATCAGCTTGCCGTCGAGCCAGACGCGCACGCCGTCATCACTGGTGATGACCAGGTCGTACTCGCCCGCCGGAGCCTGGAACTCGCCCTCGGCGATGGTGCCGAAGTGGTCGTTCGTGATGCCTTCACCCGGCGAACCGCCCCAGGCGAAGTTCAGATTGTCGGTCTTGCGGACCAGCTTGGTGCCGGTATTCATCGCCGCCTTCCAGGCGTCGTACTCGGTTCGCGGGTCCTGCGTCTCCAGGTCGTACTGCCACTGAGTGAGGTTCCACTCGATCGGCATGAAGAACTTGCGGAACTTGAACTCGACCGGCTGGCCCGCCGGGCGGGTGATGCCTCGGTAGTCCGTGGTCTCGCCGCCGACGTACTCAAGCACGACCTCCACATTCATGGCCCGGCCCTGCGGCAGCCGCATGCTGATCTCGCCCGGAACCTGGCCTTCGGTCTCATTGACCGTCACGCCATCAGAAACCGACTTCACCTTCCAGGTGCCCTTGGGGCCGAGGATTTCGAAGCTCTGATTGACGCTCAAAGCGAGCGGCTCCGGCATCTTGCGCGGCCAGATCAGCGGGTACTTGAAGTCGTACGGACCCCACTGGTCGACCAGGATGTAGCGGCGGCCGCGAAGTGTGCCGGGCTTGAGGAACGGGTCCTTGCCATCAGCCATCGGGGCCGGGATCTCCGGCAGGCGTGCGCCCAGGCCGCCCGTGTTGTTCTTGATGGATTCCAGCTGAACCCGGAAGCTGCGGGAGCCGAAGGGCTTCCAGCTGGTGTTGAACCGCTCCATATAGAGTTCGGGGTCAAACGGAGGGCCCAGAACGAGAAGTCCGCTGCCCTGCATGGTCGGCTCCATCGACTTGAAGCCCGCGCCCTCACGGACGGTGCCGAAGGTGCTGCGGTCGATCTGATCCTTGTCCAGATTCTCAGTCGTGGCGAAGAGCCGGTTGCGGTCGTAGGTGATGTTGCGCAGCCGGTCGGCGCGCAGAACCTGGTTCACGCTCTCAAAGAGATTGTTTCGCAGGGTCACATCTTCGGTGTTGGTCAGCCAGAGCGCCGCACCTGCGATGTGGCGGAACTCGTTGTCCACGATCACGTTGTCGCGGCTGCGGGTGTCTCGATTCTTGGGGTAGCCCCAGTTCGGGTCCTCGCTGTTGTTCTGCCAAAGGCGGATGCCGTTGAGGTCGCGATAGAAGGTGTTGTCCTGGAACAGGTTGTCCTGTCCGTGCTCCCAGGCGATGGCTTCGGCGTTCAGGCCGAAGACGTTGCCGAGGGTGATGGACTCCCAGCTGTAGCCGCCCCAGATGCCATGCCAGCACTCCAGAAGGAGATTGTTGACAAAGCCGTTGCGGCTGAAGGTGGCCTCGATGCCGTTGGTCGGGGCGTGGCTGAAATCGTTGCCGACGAGCAGGTTGTCGTTGCAGCCGCCCTGGCCGTCGTCCATGGTCTCCTGCCCCGCCCACAGGAAGAAGCCATCGCCGCCGTGGGTGACGGAGTTATAGGCAAAGACGTTGTCGTTCGACTGTTCGTAGATCAGGATTCCGGCGGAATCCTGGCCGCGGTTGTAGACGTATTCGCTGTGTCCGCGCACGCACCAGTCGATGTTGTTGTGCATGATCGTGTTCTTGCTGGACCGATACATGCCGACGCCGAGTGAGCTGAGGAAGCTGAAGTTGTTGTTGTAGATCTTCGAGTCATCCGTCTCGGTCATCATCAGGCCGTTCTGGCCGCCGACGATGGTCACATCCTTGATCACCGCTCCGTCGCAGTTGTCAAGATAGATGCCGGTGCCGAAGCGGAGCCACTCGTCCCCTTCGTTGTTGTGGTAGCTCATCCAGTCGCTGGTGTCTTCCCGCTCCTGGGTGCTCATCAGGAGCTGCTTCCAGTTGTAAGAGAAATCACTGTTCTCGATGCGGAGGCCCGGGGAGTTCTGGGCGATCAGGCCGTGCTTGTAGCCGTGAACGTTCGCATTCTTGATGGTGATGTTGCGTCCCTGCACCAGGATTCCGGTGCCCTTGCGCTCATTCGGCTCGGTCGTCTGGGGCGTGCCGCGAAGCACCATCCCCTTGAAGTCGATGACAAGATTGTCTCCCTTGATCGTGATGACGGCGCCGCTGCCGTCCTCGTGAGCATCGGCCACCAGGTATTCGCCTGCCGACCAGGAGATAGCTTCATTGACGACCATGCCCGCCTTGGGCACGGTCTGCTGCACCAAATGCAGCGCGGCAAAAAAGAGCATCACTAATACAGTAGCCCAAAGTAAGTAAATGTTTCAACCTTCAGGACGAATAGCAGTGGGGGCCGGAGCAAATGCTCCGGCCCCCACTGGCTTTTGAGCCTAAACCCCGCTTATGCGGCGGTCGGCTGCATGCTCTTGCGGAGCATGGCGCGGGCTCGGAAGAGCCAGCTCTTGATCGTGCCTTCAGGCTTGCCCAGAACCTCGGCGATCTCGTTGACATCCATGTGGTTGCAGTGGCGCATCAGCATGATCTCGCGATACCGCTTCGGCAGCCGCTTGATCGCCTCGCCCAGCGCTTCCACCATCAGATTCGACTCGGCCCCCGTGTCCACGTCCATTCCCGGCGCGGCCAGCGAGTACTCGTAGTTGTCGATCGACTCGGCCTGAGTCGAGCGCCCTCGGATGATGTCCACGCAGCAGTTGCTGCAGATGCGCAGGAGCCAGGGCCCCAGGGGACGATTCTCGTCGAAAGACTTCATCGCCCGAAAGGCTTTGAGGAAAGTCTCCTGCACCGCATCATCCACATCCTCCGGCGAGCGCAGCATCCGCCGCGCCTGAGCAGAGACGGTGGACCAGTGGGAGCGGATGAGTTCATCCATCGCCACGCGGTCACCAGCCTTCGCCCGCACCACCAAATCTTTTTCATGAATTGCGATATGCATCTTTGATTTCCTCCCTCTCACAGCTATATCCTATCAGAGATTCTGATATCGATGGGACCTTCCCTTAGAAATTCTTACCCGCACCTTAAGTATCTCAATTTTCAGATTCAAAGTCGTGCCTCCATGAACCGCGCCGATCAGCCGACAAAAGGAATATGCGGGTCCGGAGCGCAGTGCTGGCTCTCCTTTCGCTCTCGCCGGTTCTTCTCCTGGCGATGATCGGCCTGATCGGTCGATCCCAGACCCTTGCCTGGGAGTTTGAGGAGTACTCCCCCCGCGAGGTCCACATCCTCCGCAGCTATCGCCAGGCCGGTCTTCAGACGCTCGTGCTGCAGGAGAACTATCTGGAGCGGACTCCGGAGAATGTCGCCGAGATGCTGGATGCCTGGCTGAAGGCCAAGCGCGACGCAGGCACCTCTTCCCTCCCGATGGTCTCGCTCGCCGACCAGGGCCAGGCTGGAGCCAAGTTCAGCCTCATGAATGCGAAGGGACTGGCGGCACACATGGGCCTGCATTTGGCCGCGCACCAGGCGGAAGCCGGAGAAACCGAGACCGCCATGCAGACCTATCTTCAGATCATGGAGATCGCCCAGATCGGGCGGGACAGCGGCTTCAACTGCATGATCGATTCCTGCCGCGACACGCTCCCCGCCATCAGCGGCCTTGCGGCGATCGCCCACCAGCTTGACCCCGCCAGCCGACAGATGGTCATCGCCAGACTTGATGCCTTTGAGCTGGATGAAGAGATGACGACGGTCATCCTGGAGCGGATGAATCGTCTGGATCGCCGCAGTCGGGTGATCGAGAGTCCAGAGTTGGGCGTGATCGTCGCCCATGCGTCGGATGGACAGACCGATTCCTCAGAAGAGACGGCCAATGAGAAGCGGCTGATCTTTGAGGCCGGGCGGCAGGACCCCACCATCGCTCCCCTGGCCAAGATGGCCAAGGTCCATCAGGAATCGCTGCGAAAGCGGCTGAACAGCCTGTACGACCTTCTGCTTAATCCGTAAGGACGAGCAATCCCGAGTTCATCTCGGTGATGTCGAGGTCGAGATCCTTCAGCTTGGTCCGCACCTGCGAGATCGTCGCGCCATCCTCAAAGTTCCAAGTCACCGTTCGGTCCGGATTCTTGATGTCCAGACGGATCGCCCGGTCGAAGGAGGAGCTGAGCATCTTCGCCAGATCTAGCACTGTTCCCTCGTTGCTGAGGTCGGCAGAGGGGATTCGGCCCGGAAGCGCGACCCGGAGATTGCTGTCGGGCTGCGATGAGAATTCGATGATGATGATGCCCGCTTCCATGCGCGGGTTGGTCAGCGGTTCGCTGAACAGGGTTCCCTTCGTGACGGTGCGGGTTTCCAGAACCTCGCTGGTGTCGCCATCTTTGAAGGTGATCTTGTCGTCAGCAGAGGGCTTATAGCTGAAGTTGACGCTGCCATCGCGCATGGCGACGGTGGGAGAGGCATCTTCTTTGATCGTCACTACGCCGCTGGTGCCCACGTCTCCGCCCTTGTTGTTCTGGATGGAGATGACGGCCAGGCCGATGACGGAAGCCGCGGCGCCCACGGCCAGAACCGGTCGCAGGTTCTCGATGAGCCAGAGGCGGGGCTTGGGGGCCTTGACGGGGAAAGATGCGTCCACGCGCTGGCTGATCTGATCGAACAGACCAGCCGGCACGGGAACTTCGGAAGAATCGACTTCGGACAGCCGACTCATGGCGTCCTTGAAGGATTCGAAATCGTACTGAAGCTCGGCGTCTCGCGCCAGGGCGCGCTCAAACGACTCGCGAAGGCCGCCTTCGAGCGTCCCTTCGAGATAGTCTGAGTAAAATTCGCGCGCTTTGTTGGGTGTCATACAGCCCCTCGTTGTCTGATCACCTTTGACTTCACCCTAATCGGAAAAGTTCCGAGTCCTTGGCCAAAAGGTCCCTCAGCGCCAGACGCGCCCGATTCAGGCGGCTCTTGACCGTGCCGATCGGCAGGTCCAACGTTTCGGCGATCTCTTCGTAGGTGAGCATCTCGACGTGGTACATCACAAGCATCGACTGCTGGTACTCGGGCAGCTGGGCTATGGCGTCCTGCACCACCTCTTCCCTCGCGTTCCGCTCAGCGATCTCCAGCGGTGAATCGTCCTCGCTTTCAAACTGGCGATCCACCTCTCCGGTATCAAGCTGTACGCTGGAATCGAGGCTGACGTTCCGGGCGCTTTTGTCGCGCTTGCGGTAGTCCAGATAGCAGTTGGTGAGGATGCGGTAGAGCCAGGTGCCGAAGGCCGAGTTGCCGCGGAAGCTGCCCAGCGCAGAACATATCCGCACGAATGCTTCGCTCACGATGTCGGAAGCCAGATCCTGATCGCGGGTGAGGCGATGCGCGTACTGATACGCCTTCTGGTAATGCTTCCTCACCAGGGCATCAAACGCCTGCCTATCGCCGCCCTGCGCCTGCTCGATGAGCATCAGGTCTTCGGCTTTGCTCAAGAACTGTTCCCCTTCAAATTGATGGACCTTGAGGCCGTTTCAATGGCGAGCTTCTCTTCATGGGTCAGGGTCCGGTCCGCCTCGCCCTTTTCCAGCTTCTTGGAAAAGACGCGGGCGTCGGTGCGGCCCACCTGGCTCGTCAGCACGACTCCATCTCCATGATCATCAAAAACAGCCAGGCTGAAGCTCTGCTGCCCGGTCACTTCGGGAAAGGCATCATAGCGCACAAATCCCAGGAAACGCTTGGCGGCGGCGATGCGGAAGTCGAGTCGGTCGAGCCTATCCTTTATACGCTCGATGTTCTCAGCCGTATCGCGGCGGTCCTCCAAGTGACGGGTCAACAGCTCCTGCAAGTTCTGTCCCTCGTCGCCTTCCATCAAGGAGAGCCACCGACCCTCGATCCCCCGCTTCCAGGTCGTGAGCCTGACCACCGATATGATCAATACGAGCACTGCGATGAGCAGAACGATCATCAAGGCAGGAAGGATGCTGTCAAGAAAGGGCATGTGATGTCTCTAGTCCGGCGCGAAGCGGCTTGAAGCCTGAATTCTGAAGTATAACCCTGTACGGAGTTTGGATGACTGACAACACCACCAAGAGCAGACGCCCCATGAAGAAGCGGTTCCTGGTAACCGGCTTTACCCTCTTCCTGGTTCTGGTGCTTCTCATGGCAGTCTTCTTCTACCAAAACTTCAAGACGGTGGAAGTGCAGGGCCCCTCGATGGAGCCGACCCTCTATGCCGGCCAAAGGCTTCTGGTCAGCAAGGCTTATTGGCTGGTGGGCAAGGTCAAAAAGAGCGACGTGGTCGTACTCCGCAACCCGAACGACGGCGAGGTGCTGATCAAGCGGGTGTTTGCGATGGGCAATGAAGAGGTGAACGAAGCCAAGGCTCCTGAGAACTGGGACTACATCCGCAACGGCAAGTACGTCGTTCCGCCCGACGCCGTGTACGTATTGGGAGACAACTATGCCCAATCTGAAGACAGCCGACAGCTCGGCCCCTTTCCGGTCGATCACATCATCGGAAAGGTGATCGTGCTGGGCCGTCCAAAACCGGGGGCCGACGAATGAGCCGGTTCCCCTGCGGCAAGTACGGACGCCAGCAGCTGCAGTTCCATCCGGCGCCGTTCCGGGCTCCGCTCCGCGCCTTCGCCTCCCTCGTCTTTCCGTGGCAGGGCGATCAGGTGCTGATCTGCGATATCGAAGACCGGGGCTGGTGCATCCCCAGCGGACGCGTGGAGCCGAACGAGTGCTCCCAGGCCGCCGCCCGGCGTGAAGCCCATGAAGAAGCCGGAGCGATTCTCGGCGAGATGGTCTACATCGGCTGCTACTGCATCCGCGAAGGGTCAAACATCCGCTGGGCCGATCTGTATGCGGCGGAAGTCGATGCCCTGGAGCCGCTCAACCCTGAGTTCGAATCGACCGACCGCAAGTATGCGGAAGTCGAAGAGTTGCCGGACATCTACCACCTGTGGAACGATCTGACCGAAGCCGTCTTCATGCACTCCAAGCAGTGCATCGAACGGCACCTGCGGATCATCAAGTCCGCTTAGCGCTCGACCGGCTCTTCTGCTCCGGATTCGAAGAGGGCGAACTGCCCTGAGCTGAAGGCTCCCATCTGGCCGACATCGGCCTTCTCTTCAAACTTCGCCTTGCTGACGTTCTTCGGCACGCTGATTGGATAGTCGCCGTTGAAGCAGGCCAGGCAGAACTGGTTCTCCGCCTGCCCCACGGCCCGCGCCACTCCCGGCACCGAGAGGTACCCGAGCGAGGTCGCGCCGACGTGTTCGCAGATCTCCGGAATCGTCATGCGCGCCGCCGCCAGTTCGCCCTTGCTGCACATGTCGATGCCATAGAAGCACGGGTGCATGATCGGCGGAGCGGTGATGCGGACGTGGACCTCCTTCACGCCGGACTGGAACAGCAGCTTGACGATCTGCTTGGTCGTCGTTGCCCGGACGATGGAGTCATCCACCAAAATGATCCGCTTGCCCTCGATGTTCTCGACGATGGGGCTGAGCTTCATCGCGACGCCCAGTTCGCGCATGCGCTGGTCGGGCTGAATGAAGGTGCGGTGGATATAGCGGCTCTTTGTC
This sequence comes from uncultured Fimbriimonadaceae bacterium, assembly GCA_965652385.1. Taxonomy (GTDB): domain Bacteria; phylum Armatimonadota; class Fimbriimonadia; order Fimbriimonadales; family Fimbriimonadaceae; genus JBGSIR01. The sequence goes on along the minus strand of CBFGUV010000001.1, from coordinate 275,784 downwards.
ATCCCCTCCATGAAGGGGATATCGCTCTCGCGGCTGTAGCCGATGGCCGCCGGAATGCCGGAGTCGGGCACGGGCACGACGATGTCTGCCTCGACCGGATGCTCCTTGGCCAGCTCCTCGCCCATCCTTTGCCGCGCCTTGTAGAGCGTGGTGCCGTACATCTGAGAATCGGGCCGGGCAAAGTAGATGAATTCGAACATACACATCGCCGGGCGGTCGGGCTCGTGCGCCTGAAAGTAGCTGATGCCGGTCGGCTCGATGATGACCCCTTCGCCGGGCTGCAGCTCCCGCTCGACCTTTCCGCCGATCGGGGCAAAGGCGCAGGTTTCGCTGGCCAGCATCCATCCCTCATTCAGCCGCCCCACCGACATCGGCCGGATGCCGTTGGGGTCGCGGAAACCGATGATCTGGCGCGGAGTGAGGACCACGACGCTGTACGCGCCGCGGATGCGCTTCATGGTTTCGGAGACCGCGTGTTCGATCCCGTGGGGAAGGAATTCGGCGATCAGCCGCGCGATTAGTTCGCTGTCGGCGGTGGTCTCAAACTTCATGCCCTCCTGCTCCAGCTCACGGCGCAGTTCATAGGCGTTGATCAGGTTGCCGTTGTGGGCGACGGCGATCTCGCCGACCACGGTGGTGCAGAAGATGGGCTGCGCGTTGCGGCGCACGCTGGAGCCGGTGGTGCTGTAACGGGTGTGCCCCACCGCCAGGCTTCCGGGCAGCGTGCCGAGGATGTCTTCAGTGAAGACTTGGCTGACGAGCCCCATGTCCTTGTACATGTGGACCTTGTGCTCGTCGCTCACCGCAATTCCGGCAGACTCCTGGCCTCGGTGTTGAAGCGCAAAAAGGGAGAAAAAGCAGGTTCGGGCCGCATCGCCGCTGGGGTCATACAGACCCACAACTCCGCATTCTTCCTTCAGCCGCTCATCGTGCCAGTCTTCTGCATGGTGGGGCATTGAGGTTAAGAGTATACGCCCCTCAGCGACGGCACTAATCCTTCCAGGTAAAGCGGACCGGTCTGCCCTGGGGATTTCCTACCAGCCGATCATCCCGCAATGCGAACCGCCCGCGCACCAGGGTGTGGACCGGTTTGCCCGTGATTTCCCAGCCGACGAAGGGACTCCAGCCGCACTTGTACTGCAGCCATTCCTTCTCAATGGTCCACTTGCGGCCCAGGTCGACAATCGCCAGGTCGGCGTCGTAGCCTTCCTTCAGCTCGCCCTTGTCTTTGATTCCATAGAGTTCGGCGGGGCGGCGGCTGGTCATCTTGATCAGCTTTTCGAGGCTGATCAGCCCCGCGTTCACCTTGTCAAGCATCAGCGGAAGCAGGGTCTGCACCCCCGGCATGCCGCTGGGCGAATCGGGGTAGGGCTTGGACTTCTCTTCCAGTGTATGCGGAGCATGGTCGCTGCCGATCACATCAAAGAGACCGCTGACCAGCGCCCCCTCGATGGCGGCGCGGTGCTCTTCCGCGCGAACCGGGGGGTTCATCTGAACCAGAGAGCCGAGAGTCTCATAGGCGTCGGCATTCAGGCTTAGGTGCTGGGGAGTCACTTCGCAGGTCACCGGCAGGTGGGCCGCCTTGGCGCCCTGAATCAACGCCAATTCGTTGAGGGTAGAGATGTGCAGGATGTGGACAGGTCGGCCCGTCTCTTCCGAAAGGCGGATCAGCCGCTCGGTGCAGCGGCGGGCGGCTTCCGCGTCGCGCAGAATCGGATGCTCCCGCCAATGAGGGTGCGCGCTCAGCAGAGCCTTGCGCTCCCGCAGACGGGCCTCGTCCTCGCTATGGACCGGACACGGTCGCTTTCCGTGCATGAGCACCCGCCGAACCGAGTCGTCCGACTCGACCAGCAGCTCGCCCGTTGAGCTGCCCATGAAGATCTTGATGCCCGGGGTTCCGGGGAGCATCTCGTATTCCCCCAGCCGTTCCGCATTTTCATCGGATGCTCCGATGAAGTAGGCGTGGTCAGCCCACGCTCGGCCTTCCGACCGCTTCAGCTTGTCGGCAAGCGCTTCGGGCGTCGTGGTCGTCGGCTTGGTATTGGGCATCTCGAAGATCGTCGTGACGCCGCCCGCCACCGCCGACCGTGTGCCGCTCTCAATGTCTTCCTTGTGCTCCAATCCGGGCTCGCGGAAGTGGACCTGCGTGTCGATGGCTCCGGGGAGAATGTGCAGTCCAGAGACATCGACGGTCTCCGCCGCTTCCCCTTCAACCGCGCCGACCGCTGCGATCCGGCCATCCTGGATCGCCAGGTCGCCGGGAGAAGTGCCATCGGCCGTGGCGAGAATTCCGCCCTTCAGGATCAGATCGTAGCGTCCAGACATGCAATGAAAGCATAGACCAATCGGGAACCAAGCCCCACTGAGTAGACTTGAACCTATTGATGGAGGACTCGGGTCAGCCGGACGTGACGGCGCTGGTGCCGGCGCGCAATGAAGAAGCCACGATCAAAGAGGTGATCGACCGGCTGCTCGCATTGCCGCTGAAGGTGCAGGTGATCGTGATCAACGATGGAAGCACCGACCGCACCCAAGAGATCCTCGATGCCTACGGCGACGAGATCGTCGCCATCCACAACACCGGCCCCGGCGGCAAGGGGCGGGCGATCCGGCTCGGCCTTCCCTACGCTCAGGGCAAGGTCGTGATGATTCAGGATGCCGACCTGGAGTATTTCCCCGAAGAGATTCCCAAGCTGGTCGAGCCCATCCTGGGCGGACTCTACGGTGTGGTCTACGGCAGCCGCTTCAGCCACGGACTCCCCAAGGCGATGGCCCTGCCGAACAAGATCGTGAACCTGCTGTTGCGCTGGTCGGTGCGGTTCCTCTTCGGCCACCGCATCACCGACGAAGCCACCTGCTACAAGGCGTTCCGCTCCGGCCTGCTGGAGCAGATGGAGCTGGAGTGCGAACGGTTTGAGTTCTGCCCCGAAGTCACCGCAAAGGCGATCCGCATGGGCGAACACATCCACGAAGTGCCCATCAAATACGAGCCCCGCAGCTACGAGGCCGGAAAGAAGATCCGGTGGACCGATGCGCCGGAGGCGTTCTGGACGCTCCTCCGGCACAAGTTCAGTCGGCTGGACAAGCCGGAAGATTAGTTGGCGAAGGCGACGAAGTCCTTTGGATCGACCGTCACTTTGAATCTTTGCCAATCCATGTCCGCATCCATGTCTTCTGCCGAGACCGCAAAGAGACTCGGCTCACTCTGACCCTCCAAAGTCATGTTCATGAGCAGCCGCCCGTCGGCCAGTTCCCAAGTGCCGTAAACATCCGCCTGCAGGGAAAGTTTAAGAACACCATCTTCGCGGGTCACGGTCGCAAAAACCACCTCATTGCTTTCCGAAATGATCAAAGACAAAGTCTGATCGCCGATCCTGTGCAGACTCGTACCAACGGCTATCGAGGGTTGAGCATAGAGAAGCTCTCCTCCCTCAGTGACTGAGTAGTCCTCTCGATTGATCTTGTAGAAGTCATATGAGAGAACATCATTTCCGAAAAGGAAGTGGAGTTCATCTTCATGCTCCACCAGCTCGTCAGTGTTTCGCGCCTGAAAACTGTTTCGAACCACCACTTTCAGAGGCTTTAGTTTTGTGCCCTCAAGCCTTGCCAGGAACGTGTCACCCCACTCTCCCTGATCCCACGTCCTCACGATGCAATAGCCTGCCCGCGTCACATTGCTTGACAGACTTGCCCGGATCACTTCACCGCGAACCACTCCATCAGGCAACTCTTGAGGAGCAAAGCAACTCGCCGAAAGTGCGAGTGCGCTGACCAGAATGCACCGTCGCCACATGCCCATTATTTTAGTGGCAACTCTCTGAGACCCTGCTGGAATCGCGCCTCGGCATCCACTTTGTAGTGGATGCCGAGGCTAGCCACTCACGGTCCGGTGGATGTGGTAGCGGACGCAAAAACCTTCTTCGAAGCCGTTTCCGAACTGCACTGGCCCGAGCCGTTGTCGAACCAATCCCGCACCATGGCGACGATCCCCGGCTTTCCTTCTCCGATGTATCGGGCACGGAGAAGCTTGTAGTGGGCGAGGATGCGCTCCGCCCTCTGCTTCAGCTCTCTGTCCTCCGCCCGCGCTTCGCTTCCCTTTGGAATCGCGTAGACGAACCGGTTGGTCGGACTCTCGAAGACGGGGATGGATAGGAAGTCGCGCTCGACGAACGGACCACCCAGCCGCTGGCTCTCCTTCGAATCCGCGAAGAAATCCACGGCATGATCGGGGTAGCCGAAGAGCCAGCCGTAGGCGCGGCTTCGGCGCGAAGTCTGATCCACCTCGAACGCCATCAGCGCGGAGAGCGGCGACATGCTGGGCGTGATGCCATAGAAGGCGAAGAAGCCCGAACGCTTCCGCACCGCTTCGGCAAAGCTGCGCGAGTGGAAGAAGTATCCGTCCAGATACCGCTCCTCCTCGTACACCCGCCAAAACGGCATGATGCCCGCGCTCAATTCGTCGCCATTGCGAAAGGCGCGGGTGATCTGCCGCACATCCTCCAGTTCCGACCACTTGGGCGAAGAGACATTCAGCCGGGTGCCGTACCAGCCGCTGCTCATCGGCTTGAAGCCGCCGACTATGGTGTAGAGCGCCTCTCCATCCATCGCCTTGAGCAGGAGTTGTTCGGCCTTGGGCTGAAGCCGTTCCGGCAGCGACTCGATGGGAAAGCATTCGGATCTCGGCACCTGCCCCCAACCGAAGCAGGCTGCCGAGAATAAGGCGGTCGCTGCTGAGAGCCGGGCTACCATCCCACTGCCTTATTCAGCGACCAATAGTAGTTGTAGTCGGGGATGTTCGGATCATCGGCGGCGATGGCGGCAGGCAGCGGAATCTTGCTCAGCTCGCCGATGTTGGCCGCTCGGCGGGCGTCGAAGCGGGCATTGCCTGCGGGGCGATACGTGGGCTTCACCGCCTTGACGTGACCGTCGGTCCACGCCACCACCGAAACTCCGCCGGAATGACGGCCATGAACCCGCGGCGAATAGCAGTCGTTGAAGCCCGAACCGGACCCGTTGTCCACCATGTACTGCATATCAAAGGGCGGGAGCGCGAAGAACGACTTGCTCCAGCTTCCGATGGTGCAGGCATTGATGGCGTCCAGCATCAGCACCGTGCTGCTGACCTCTTCGACCTGGCTCATCGAAACCGACAAAACCGCTGCCGTGGTTCCGGTGGCCGGCCTCGGCTGCACCCAGAGTCGGTTGTTGGTGCCGTAGGCGGGCACCTTGTCGCCATCCTTCCACGAGGAGAACGGGCTGGTCAGGCTCTTGCCCACGGGGCAATCCTGAATCTCTGCGTTCTTCATGTAGGGATAGAGCAGGCCCTGGCTGCGGTAGTAGTTTGCGAAGTAGTCGCCGCCCTCTCGGGCCGAGCGGCCATGCCACCAGACCGTGGACGAGCCCACGCCGGTCGAAGGCCCGTCGCCGGGAATCGCGTACGGCACCATCATGTCGTCGTAATCGGTGTTGTACAGAATCACCGCCAGGGCGATCTGCTTGAGATTTGAGGTGTTGGAGGCCTTCTTGGCGGCCGCCTTTGCCTGGGCGAAAACCGGGAAGAGAATCGCGGCAAGAATAGCGATAATGGCGATGACCACGAGGAGCTCGATCAGCGTAAAGCCTCGCAAGCGACCCTTAATGCAATTACTTCGCATTACGACATCTTGGCCGTAATGCAATGATATTGCATTACTATTGCGAAATATTAGCAATAAATGCCCAGCGAAACTGGGCTGAGTCTTCGCCTAAGCGATTTCCAGAACCTTGTTCTGCATTCCGATCAACTCGGTGATGCCCTTCTTGGCCAGGGAGAGCATCTTGCCCAGGGTTTCGGCGCTGAACGGCTCGGCTTCGGCGGTGCCCTGAATCTCGATGAAGCGGCCCGAGCCGGTCATCACGACATTCATGTCGGTCTGGGCTCGGTAGTCCTCTTCGTAGCAAAGGTCGAGCATCTCCTGGCCACCGACGACGCCGACGCTGACAGCAGCGAGCGGCTCGGTGATCAGATTGCGCTTGATCATGCGCTCGCGGCGCATGTGCTCCATCGCATCATAGAGGGCGACATAAGCGGCCGTGATGGCTGCGGTGCGGGTGCCGCCATCGGCGAGCAGGGCATCGCAGTCGATGGTGATCGTCCGCTCACCCATCGCCTCCATGTCCACCACGGTCCGCAGAGCGCGGCCGATGAGGCGCTGAATCTCCATAGAGCGGCCGTTGGGGCCGCGGTTGCCATCGCGCTGATTGCGCTGCCTGCCGGAGCGGGGGAGCATAGCGTACTCAGCCGTCACCCATCCCTGTCCGGTGTTTTTCAGGAACGGCGGGACGCGCTCCTCCACGGTGGCGGTCACGTGCATGTGGGTGCCGCCCATCTTGATCAAGCAGGAGCCTTCGGCATGGGGGTTGAAGCCTCGCTCCAGCTCGACGGGCCTTAGCTGGTCGTTTTGTCGGCCATCGGAACGCATAAGAAGCGCAATTTTACCAGCGGCTACCGAGCCGCCAGAGCCAATGCCGCGGCGGTGGCGGCGGCGGTGTCGGCCCGCAGCACGCGCGGACCGAGCGTTCGGGCGCGATCTCCGATCAGCTCCACCTCGCGGGGAGCCCAGCCCCCTTCCGGGCCGATGACGATGACCGCATCGCCTTCAGGAGAGAACGGAGCGGGCACGCCTTCCACCTCGCTCAGCACGAGTGCATCGGGGTGGGCGTTCAGCACGCCTGCAAGTCCCTCGGCAAATTCGATCTTGGGCAAATGGGTGCGGAAGCTGACTTCGCAGGCTTCCCTGGCGATGGACTGAAGGCGGGCGAGGCGCGAAGCGCGCTTCTTCTCATCCCAGCGCACCACGGTCCGTTCGGAGGCAAAAAGCAGAAAGCGGGCGACTCCCAGTTCAGACGCCATGCGGATGGCGCTCTCCAGCGCATCCGGCTTGGGCAGGCCGAGGGCCAGAGTGATGCGTTGCCTGGATTCGGTCTCGGGCCGCGTCGCTTCTAAGACGGTCACCGAGTGGCCGTGAAACTCACACCGAAGAAGCCGTCCGTCCCCGGGCAGAATCGCCACCTGTGCACCGCCGCCCAGGCGCAGCACTCGGTGGAATTTTTCGTACTCTTCCTTCGGCAGGTCGATGGCTTCGGGCGCAGGATCGGGGATGCCCGAAACAAAGGCGCGCGGAAGCGCCCTCAGCGGCGCAGCAGAGCGCTCACCCATTCGTCTTCCTCGATCTTGTCTTCCAGTTCAAATCCGTTGGCCTGAGCGGTCTCCAGCAGTTCCGGCCAATGCGCCTGAATGATGCCGCTCACGATCCACGCGCCGCCCGGAGCGATCCGCTGGGCCGCTTCCGGAGCCAGTTGGATCAGCACGGAGCTGATGATGTTGCTCAGCACCACGTCGAACGGGCCATGATCGGCGATCGGCGCGAAGCCCCGGCCTTGAAAGCAGGTCATGACCACGCCGTTGCGGCCCGCATTGGCCTTCGCCGCCTCAACCGAGAGCGCGTCGGAATCGACCGCCAGAACGCCCGTCGCACCCAGCTTGACGGCGGCGACGGCGAGAATCCCGCTTCCGCAGCCCACGTCCGCCACGCGCCTTCCCTGCACGCCCTCCTTCTCCAGCAGCGTGAGGCAGCCTCGGGTGGTGGGGTGGTCGCCGGTGCCGAAGGCTTGGCCGGGATCGAGCACGATCTCGATGTCGGATGCGCCGACCTCTGCCTCTTCCCAGGTCGGGCGCACCACAAGGCGCTCACCCACCCGGCGGGGCACAAAAAACTGCTTCCACGACTCGGCCCAATCCTCCTCGGGGATGACCGTTTCGGAGACGAGCGCTCCCGCCGAGGTGAGGCTGTCGATCAGGTCCTGCCGCCGCTCATCGTTTGGGGGCATGTAGCCGCTGAGGGTTGGTGGATCGTCCGTCTGAACCGTGCCTTCGACGCCGTATTGACGGAAGGCTTCGACCCAGATCGACCAGTCGAGGGGCTCTTCCTTCAGGCTGGCCTTGACTTCAATCCAGTCGCTCATCGCTTCTTCTTGAACATCCCGAAGATGCCCTTATCCGAAGGTCCGCTGGGGATCGGCTCGCCGTTGGCTTCCGCCCACTTGCGCAGCATCTCCTGCTGCTCTTCGCTCAGCTTTTCGGGGACCTTGACCTTCCACTCGATGACCAGTTCGCCGCGGGCGGCACGATTCACCGAAGGCACGCCGCGGCCCTTCAGCCGCGTCTTCTCGCCCGGCTGCGTGCCCGGCTCGATTTCGACATCAAGGGGGCCGTCCAGCGTCTGAATCTGCACGGTATCACCCAGCGCGGCCTGGGCGAAGGTGAGGTCCACGTCGGTGTAGAGGGTCGTGCCCTCGCGCTCAAAGCGATCGTCATCGGCGACCGTGATGACCACATAAAGGTCTCCGGCGGGGCCGCCGTTTTGACCTTCTGAGCCCTGGCCGCTCACGCGGAGGGTGGTGCCGCTGTCCACTCCCGGCGGAATCTTGACCGTCACCTTCTCCTGCGTCAGCTCCACGCCGCGTCCCCGGCAATTCGAGCAGGGATCGGCGATGGTCTTGCCCTGGCCTTTGCAGGTGGGGCAGGTGGTGGAGGTGCGGATGCTGCCCAGCATCGTCTGCTGAACGCGGGTCACCTGGCCGAGACCCTGACAGGTGGCGCATCGCTCAGGCGAGGTGCCGGGCTTTGCGCCGGAACCGCTGCAGACGCTGCAGCTGCTCATGCGGCGATAGGAGATCTCCTTTTCGACTCCAGTCAGAACCTCGTCGAGGCTGATCACGGTATCGGAGCGGATATCTTCGCCGGCCTGCCTGGTCGTCCGGCGTCGGCCTCCAGAGGCGAAGTCGCCGAAGAAGGCTTCAAAAATATCGTTGAGGTCGCCGCCCTGGAAGAAGTCTCCGCCGCCGGGACCGGTGGGATGGTCCTCGGTCTGGCCGAAGCGGTCGAAGCGCTCACGCTTCTCGGGATCAGACAGGATCGCGTAGGCCTGGCTGACCTCCTTGAACTTCTCTTCGGCCTCCGGGTTGTTCGGGTTTACATCGGGGTGATGCTGACGCGCGAGTTTGCGATAGGCGGACTTGATTTCGTCCGCCGACGCGCCTCGTGAAACTCCGAGAACGGCGTAGGGATCAGCTGCCATAAAGGCCGCTTAGTTGTCGCTCTCGTCGTCCGATGCCTCTTCTTCCTTCTCGGCCAGCTCGTCCAGCGTGATGCTGTCGTCGTCGCTGGATGAAGCGGAAGAATCATCATCGTCGTCGTCATCGTCGAGGAGCGACGAAATGCCTTCGTCATCATCGCTCGACTTGCTGTCGTCGTCATCGTCGTCGTCATCGTCTTCATCGATGTCGTCGAGATCGAGGTCAAGATCGGGCTTCTTGACGGCGACAGTCTCTTCGGAATCCTCGTCCTCTTCGAGGCCGGGGAGCAGGAGGCCCATCTCGTCGACGGTCAGGTCTTCCATGGCCGCCTCGAGGTCCTGATCTTCCATCGCCTCGGCATCAGAGCCCATAATCGGCTTGATCTTGCCCGCGGCAATCTCGGCGAGCGCGATGCTCAGCGGGTGGCTGGAATTGATGCGCACCAGCGGGGGCGCGCCCTCCTTGATCTGTTTGGCCCGCTTGGCCGCGAGATTCGCGAGGACAAACTTGCCCATCTCCAGTTCGTTGAGAACATCTGGCTCGGGAAAGATGGTGTTGTCTGAGCTCATGAGCAACCGCGTATAATACCCCTCCCCCTCCCTGCGGCCAGAAAAGACCTCCCTTCATGCCCAGGCCCGGCTGGGACCTCTCGGGAACAATGCGGGAGATATGTCGTCGGGCCACACGCGGCGTCCACGCACGCGTCTTCAACACATGGGCGAAGAGCAGAAGCATCTGCGGGCCGTCGCCCCCTCCATCGTTCAGACCTCTCTCTTCGTCTTCGACAGCACCGAAGAGTTCAAATCTGCCTTCGATTATCAATGCGATTCGCCCAGCGTCTACAGCCGCATGTCGAACCCCACGGTCCGCATCGCGGAAAAGAAGCTGGCCGACCTGGAGCAGACCGAGGAGGCTCGGCTTTTTGTCAGCGGCATGGCGGCGATCAGCGCGGCCATTCTCGCCTGCGTTGAAGCCGATTCGCACGTCATCTGTGTGGACACCGTCTACGGTCCGACCCGCCAGCTTTTGGAGGACTACCTTCCCCGCTTCCGCGTCGGCATCACATTCGTCGAAGGCTCCGACCCCGACGAATTCAAGGCGGCGATTCGACCTGAAACCAAGCTGATCTACCTTGAATCGCCCAGCAGCCTGCTCTACCGGATGCAGGACATCGAGGCGGTCTCCGCCCTCGCCCATCATCACGGCATCCCGGTGCTGATCGACAACAGCTACGCCTCTCCCCTCTTCCAGCAGCCTGTCAAGTTCGGGGCAGATGTGGTTCTGCACAGCGCGACCAAATACATCGGAGGCCACAGCGATACGGTGGCCGGGCTCTGCTGCTCCAACCGCCAGCGCATGACGCAGATGATCAAAGATGAGGTCGGCATCTTCGGCGGAGCGCTGCCTCCCTTTCCGGGCTGGCTCATCACCCGCTCCCTGCGGACCCTCACCCTGCGGATGAAGGCGCACCAGGACACCGCCAACGAACTGGCCGCTTGGCTGCGCGAGCAGGATGGCATCGACGATGTGATCCACGTCGGACTGCCGGACTTCGCCCAGGCCGATCTGCGCGACAAGCAGATGACCGGCACGGGCGGCCTCTTCACCTTCATGCCGACCGTGCAGGAAGAGGAGCCGATCCTCAAGTTCATCGAAGCGCTGGAGCTGTTCCAGCTCGGCGTGAGCTGGGGCGGCCACGAGAGCCTGGCCGTGCCGCTCCATCCGCAGCCGATGCACTGGAAGGAGCCCCGCTGGGTGATCCGGCTCTTCGTCGGTCTGGAAGATCCTGAGGACCTGAAGGAGGACATCCTTCAGGCGATGAAGAAGGCGGGCTGGGTTTAGGGCTCCACCGTCAGACCGAGGTCAGAAACGCGGCGCCAGGGGAATCCCTTGGGGTCGCTTTTTCTTCCGCGCGGCATGGCGATCCGCTTGTGGCTCACGATGTACTTGAGGGGATGCCGCCGCTTAAGCCCATCGATGAGGGCGCGGAGGCTGGCGATCTGGGGTTCGTGATAGGGATCGTATCCGTTGCCCTTGTTCACCAGCTCAATGCCGATGGAGAAGTCGTTCACCCGCTCCCGCCCCCGGTCGTCGAGGCTCGGCCCGGCGTGCCAGGCGATGTTCTCAGTCGAGACGTGCTGATAGATGAGGCCCGACTCGTCGATGGTGAAATGCGCGCTAACTCCGGAGGTCGGACTGGTCAGCGTCCTCAGCGCGCCCTGCGCGTTCCAGCTTGCGGTGTGGTGGAGCACGATGGTGTCGATCACCGCTCCGGGCGGACGGGGCTCCTGATTCGGCGAAGGGAGGGCGAAGATGATCGCATCAAGACTGCTGTTGACCAGAGGCGAGCGATCCCCCCACAGACAGCCTGCGGTGATGCAGAGAACCAGAAAGGCGGCAGCGCCCTTAACGGATGACCGGCAAGCCAAAGACCGCCATCTTCTCCCACGGGAAGTTGATCGGATCGTTCTTGCGGCCGAACGGACGGGCGATGTGCTGGTGGCTGGTGATCACGGAGATGGGATGTCGCTGCACCAGCACCGCCACCAGGTTCTCCACGGCCTCCAACTGTTCGAGCGTGTACTCCTGGGTTCCGTCCCCGATGTTGACGATCTCGATTCCGACAGAAAAGTCATTGACCGACTTGCGGCCAAAGTAGTCTTCGCTCACTCCGGCATGCCAGGCGCGCCGCCAGGTGGAGACATGCTGGACAATCGCGCCATCCCGCCCCACCGTAAAGTGGGCGCTGACCTCGCTCTCCGGATTGCTGAACCAGCGGATGACGCTCTCCAGGTCGCTGCTCGCCGTGTGGTGCAGGACGACGGTGTCGATGCGCGCTCCCGGCTTGCGGATGCTCTGGTTCGGCGATTCGATCCAGACCACCTTCATCGGCTCGGGCTTTTGAAACGGCGAGGCGAAGACGGGCGCGGCTGCGCAGAAGACGGCGGCCAGCCCGAGAACCCTCATAGCTCCTTGACCCAGATGTTTCGGAATCGGACGCTCTCTTCGCTGTCCGACTCGTGCGCCTGGAACAGGATCGGCGCCTTGCCCGGACGCTCGGCGGGAGAGGCTCCCGTGTGGGCGGGAATCTCGACATTGTTCTGCACCAGCACGCCGTTCCACCATACGGACATACGCGCATTCTCCGTCTTGGTGTCACCTTCCCATCGCGCCGGGGTGAAGAGAATGTCGTATGACTGCCATGTTCCCGCACCGAGAGAGGCGTTCGTCGAAGGCGGCTGGAGCGCATAGATTGCGCCGCTGTCGCGATTGCCGGGCTTGAATGGAGCGGCGGGCGTATTGAGGATCTGAACCTCGTACCGCTCCTGCAACTTGATGCCGCTGTTCGCTCCGGCCTCGCCGATTCCTCCTGCGGGAGCCAGCCACTCCACATGCAACCAGCAGCTCCCGTATGACTTCTCCGTCACAAAGCTCCCGGCCTCCATATCCACGACCAGGTCCTCGCCCTTCACGGTCTCGGCAACCGGGGAGCCGCTGGTGGTCCGCAGGCGATTCACGCTTCGGCCATTGAAGATGACCTCAATCGTCGACAGGTCGAATGGATACGGCACCAAAGGCACCTCGAAGCGATGCGGCTCGTTCGACAGCTTATTGAGCGTGTACCAGGCTTCCGTGGTCCAGGGCTTCTCTCCCGCTGTGCTCTGGAAGTCACGCAGCCGGAAATAGACCAGGTGCTCCTCTTTGAGTCCGTTCAGCCGGAGGAACGCCTGACGTCCGTCGGGAGAGACTTCGATCTCGTTGATCGGCAGGACCTCCTGATCGACCTTCGGACCGCCGTAGACGACCTTCGGTTCGTACCGCCACTGGTTGACCACATAAGAGTCGGGATCAGAAAGCAAGTCGCGCGGCACGGGCTTGGTGAAGGTGATCAGGAAGCCGCCCTCCCGCGCCTCGACCGACTTCATCTCGAAGGCGGTTTCGCCATTCGGGCGCAGGCGCTGCAGGCCGAACTTGTGGCCCTGGTGATTCCAGTTGCCGTTCGAACCGACGCCGCCCACATAGAGGCATCCATCCGGACCCCACACGAGGCGGTTGACGCCCGCTTCGATGCCCTGGGAGAAGCGGAAGACGCATCCCTGATAGTCGCCGCCGACATTCTCGACAAACACCCGCTTGATGCCGCCGTGCGTGACGTCGCCGACCAGCATCTGGCGTCGATAGATTCCGTCTGAAATCAGCACCGGTTCGCTGGGCGAGTTGCCGATCTCGCCCTGCGGGAACCATACGACCGGCTGCTTCGTGGGGCGATCGCCGTCCGGCCTGAGCTGGTGCAGATACCGCCCTCCCTTCACGACGTGATACATCGCCGAGGAGGGGAGCCAGGAACCCTGGTTGTCACAGACGAACATCTCGCCATCGGTTCCTACATTCATCCCGTTGGGCGTGCGCATGCCGTCCGCATAGACCTCATAGTTGCCCGTCTCAGGATCGACCTTCAGAATGAGACCGCCGCCATCCGGCACGGCGTAGGCCCCGGTTGTGCCGGGGGTGTAGTTGGTGTCGCCGCTCTTGAGCGGCACCGATGTGCCGATGAAGAAGCTGCCGTCTTTCTCGACGAGATTGAAGCTGAATTCGTGATAGTTGTGCGACATCGGCCAGCCGAAGGCCACGGCATCAAACTTGTCTGCAAAGCCATCGCCATCGGTATCGGACAGCCGGGTGATCTCCCGCTTCTGGGTGACGTAGAGGCTGCCCCGCCACCACTTGAGACCCAGCGGCTCGCCCAGGCCCGCCGCAAACCGCTCAACCTTGACCGGGCCGGAACCGTTGAGATTGCTGAGGAAGTAGATCGCGCCCTCCGGGTCCCAAGTGGCGACCGCCAGACGGCCATCGGGAAGGAAGGTCAGCGCGCCGACCGGCGGCATGAAGTCGGGGCCGCGGAAGTTCTCCAGCGTCATGCTGGGGTGAACCGCAACCAGCGGGCGGCCATCGCCCGGCAGGCTGTCCGCCGCACCGAAGAAGTACTTCTTCGGCCCCGGCGAAACCACGAAGGTTTGGCCTGGCTCGGTGCGGAGGTTGTCGCTGGGAATCAGGGCAAAGCCGGAGTCACCCGGCTTCTGCCACGAAAGGCGCAGATAGAAGTTGCCGCCGTTCTCATAGAACGGCATCCGAAGCTCGTGCAGCCCGGCCTCCAGGTCGATGCCCATGGTGGCTTCAAATCCCGCGACATCGGTGTTCAGAATCTCCTGGCCGTCCAGAATGAGCGTCGCGCCGTCGTCGCAGGCCGCGCGGAAGTTGTAGCGCCCCGGCGTGTCGATGCGGAGCCAACCGCGCACTTCGCCGACGAACATCTCCTTCAGGTCTTCGACATCGTTCTTGAAGCCGTCCTTGAAGTCGATCTGCTCATGGACCGCATAGTAGTTCGGGGTCTGTCCCTCGATGACGTTCGGCTTGGTCGGCAGCGGCTCGCCGATATCCCACACCCAGACCGTCACGCCGGGAATGGTGTTCGGCTGCAGCATCACCGTCGCGGCGGCGAGAAGGGCGATCATCGGGCCTCTCCGTAGACGAGGGTCAGGGGCTGAGCCTTTGCGACGGGATAAAGCCCGGGGCCTTCACCCTCCTTGAATGATTCCGCCGACTTGCTCGCCTTGAGTGGCATGCTCGCGTCCACTTTGTAGATGTAGAAGACCTGCGAGTCAGGAGCGTCGCCGCTCACCTCAAACTGCTCCGACCAACCGGCTCCCTTAGGAGCGATTTGGTGGGTGATGTGGTATGTCTTTTGCTGCGCCGTCACGTCGAACCGCAGCGTCAAGCTCTTGCCGCCCGCCTCGACTTCATAGCCGCGCCATACCGTCTCAGGGATTCGACCAGCTGCTCCAAGTGGATCTTCCTGAGTCTTGACTGGGCTCAATCCATTCCCCGTGAACATCGATGCTTTCCAGTACCAGCCGATCTTGTCGCCGAACACCTCGATGCCCCTCAGCGACTTTTCGTATTCTCCCTTTTCCTGCACAAAGGTCAGCCTGCGAAACACATTGCCCCTGCCGCTGGGAACCTGCTTGAAATTCCACTGCCAGCCCGTCTGGCTGCTGCCGTGCATCGTCGAATGGAAGCTCAGTTCCCTCTCGCCGGGGGTCGTGTATCTGACCAGAATCGGCCCCTTTCGAGACTTCTCATCGAACTTCACGTTGACGCGGTTGTAGTTGAAGAATCTGAAATCGTCAAACATGAGCTGCGCGCCGTCGCCGGTGAAAGCCCAGCCGCCATCCTTCCACTCGACACCTTCGGCAGACCAGCCTTCGCCAAGCTTCCCATCCTCCAGCTTGAGCAGAGTGCTCGGCAGTTCGTACAGAACGTCGCCCTTGGACCGGGAATTGTCCTGGCTGAAGTCGAAGACTTTGCCCCGCCACTCGACTTCTCCTTTCCAGACCTTCTGCACCGTGCAGGTCATGGGGTTGAAGGCGAACCAGAGGCCGTTCGGGGCTCGATAGAGGACCATGCTGGTCCGGTCTTCAAAGGCCGCGCGATAGACGTGAGGAAGCGGCCCGAATTGATCCCGCTCTGCCTGGGCTGGTTGAGTCTGCTGAGGAAGGGCAAGGGCGGTCGCCGCGAGGACTGCAATCATGGCTCCAATTGCTGAGGCTACCTGACCTACAGCGCCCTTCTTGCATTAAGGATGCAGGCCCATGGGAACCCGGCCAAACCGCTCTCAGTCTGAAGCGAGGGGCAAAGCTGCCCCCTGGAGAATCAATGGCAAACATTCGCGATATTGAGGGCATTGGAGATGTCTATGCCGGAAAGCTGGAGGAGATGGGGATCAACACGGTCGAGAAGCTGCTGCGAAAAGGCGCCGGCAGGTCAGATCGGCAGAACATCTCTGCAGAGACCGGCCTGAGCGAGCATCAGGTGCTGAAGTGGGTCAACCGAGCCGACCTCGCCCGCGTCAACGGCATCGGCAGCGACTATGCGGATCTGCTGGAGGCGTCAGGCGTCGATTCCGTGCCGGAGCTGGCTCAGCGCAATGCCGAGAATCTTCAGGTCAAAATGGAGGAGGTCAATGCTTCCAAGAGCCTTGTGCGCCGCGTGCCTTCCCTTTCGGAAGTGCAGGAGTGGGTGGAGCAGGCAAAGGGCCTTGACCGGGTGGTGACACACTAATGGACCAGCTCATCGAACAGCTTTGCGCCAAGACCGGCATCGACCGCGCGACCGCAGAAAAGGTCGCCCAGTTCATCAAGAATCACGCGCACGAGATTCCTCAGTGGATCAGCCAGGCCAAGAGCGGCGAAGGCGGCAGCGTCATGGATCAGGCCAAGGGACTTCTCGGCGGATTCATGGGCGGCGACGACAAGAAGTAAGCCTCCCCTTTAAACACAAAAGTGGCCGGGTCGAAACCCGGCCACTTTTTCTTGCATGCCGCTTCTGGAAGCTACCAGGACTTGGGCGTCCAGTCGTAGCTGGCTACGGACCGGCCATTCACGATGAGTCCGCTCTGCGTCCAAGGCATGTCGCCCTGGCGCTTGTCAAACGAGGCTCGGATCGCTTCGATGCGCCAGTAGCTGGCGGGGAGCACTTCGCCCGGGTCGCTGACCGCATTCTCATTGCGATCCCGCCAGACCGAAACGCCCCGCATTTCGCCGCCCTTCAGCCAGCCATCGGCGTTGTCATCCAGCGATGCCAGCGCGTCGTAGCCGTTGCGGAAGAACATCCAGAAGGTGGAGGTGCCGAAGAGCTGGCGCCCGGAGGTCACCCTGCCCGTGTTCTGCGGGTCCCACACCAGGAACGCCGCGCTGCGTGTCACCCACGGCCACTGAGTGCCGTCGGCATGGCCCGAAAGGTCGAACTTCACGCGGGCGCGATTGTTGATGAGCGAGGAGAAGCTGCTGGAGCCATCGGCGGGAAAGATGATCGGCGTGATCGCCTTGGTGCGGGATTCCAGGTCCTTGATCGTGGCCTGAATCTCTTCCTTCTCGTCTTCCTCGAACATGCCGATCCGCTCCTTCTCGACCAGGCGGATCACCTGCTCGCCCGCTTCGCGGCTCACGAAGTGCTCCGGCACGCCGATAAAGTCGCCCTGCGACTTGATGTCGTTCGGACGCGCCAGCGCATACGCCTGCCGATAGAGGCCGAGGGCCTTCATCTTGTAGTCCGCCGGCTTGCCGCCTTCCGGAACGACGCCTTCCGGCAGCTTGATCACGTTCGAGTAGGGAGCCACCTGCTCCAGCATCCAAGCATAGCCAAAGGTGTAGAGAGCGTTCTCCGGTGCGAGGGCCACGGCCTTCTGGTAGTAGCCAAGGGATGACTGAAGGTGCTCGATCTCCTGAAGGCTGGCCGGCTGCCGCTGGTCGCGCTTGGTGCGAATAGTGTTCCAAGTCGGGAAGGTGAAGCCGTCTCCGGTCTTCTCGCTGTAGACACCGACCGTCTGCCCTTCCTTCGCCCAGGCCAGACTGTGCAGGCGGGCGAGCTGATAGTTCAGCAGAGGGCTTTCCGGCGTCTCTTTGAGCTTCTTCTCCGTATTCTCAATCAGCCGGTCCACGGGCGCCTGGAGGTCAGGCCGCATCCAGATGGCGCTGGCTGAAGCAAATCCCACCGCAAGCAGAGCAGCGGGCATAACAAGTCTTAAAGTTCTCGACATGCTCGTCCCTTAAAGTTTCCTGACGAACCAGTTTGTCCGCCCTGTTCGCCCCAACGCCCGATAAAGGGTCGAAAGCGCGCACTTATTTTAAAAGTTGCCTGCCGCATCAGCGCACACCCCACTCCCACAGGCCATAGCTCACCTTGTCGGGAATCGGCTTGCCGACCAACCGCAGAGCCAATTCGGCCATGCCGCGATGGTGCCCTTCGTGAGCGGCAAGGTAGGTGAGGAACGCTTCGGTGCTCGGCTTGAATCCCTTGACCCTCTTGCCTTCGGCATGGGCCGCTTCAGCCAGCCGACGCACCGCAGCCGCCGATTCTTCCAGCCCTGCCTTCAGCGCCTGCCTGGTCGCCTCCTTGTCGTTCAGCTTCGCGATTCCGTGCCCCTTATCGGCTGCATCCAGCCACATGACCCGCACGTTGTGGATGTGGACGAAGTGGGCAATGACGCTCTTGCCCTTCTCGGCCTTCGCGCCAAGCTGTTCATCGTCCAGCGCGTCGATGAAGTAAAGGTTCAGCCGCGCGCTGATGTCCCACGCTTCGAGAAGTTCGGTCATGGCTGGTTCAAGGGGAAGGCAAAATCGCCCTTCGTCATCGGCTCGGTCCGTCCGGCCAGGAATCGGCCCAGCGAATCGCAGACGGCAACCTGCGCCTGGCCCGTGTTCGGGTTCAGCTCCGCCATGCCAAGTCGGATCACCGCCTGCCCGCCTTCCGGCAGATCTACGACGGCCAGCGCGACGTGCGTATCCAGGCTGTACTTTTGTCCGCGATAGGTGAGCGTGTTGCCCTCCACGCTGAATCCCGCCTTCGGCAGAAGATCGCGGATCTCCGGCATGGAATCAGGGTGGCCGATGATCAGCTTGTTGCTGCGGGCTTTGTCGGTCGATCTGCGAACCCGCTCCGGCGCCCACTCCTCGCGGCGCGGGTCGATCATCGCCGTGGCTCGGCGGCTGGCCATGGAAATCGTCGCATCACGCTCGCCCGGATGCGTGATCGGCAGGCGGCCGAGCGGGTCGAACGCCACCATGCGCGCCGATGCCGGGCACGGAATGCTGAACGAAACTGACTGGCTTCCCTCAACGGGAACCAAGTCAAAGGATGTATAGGTGTCGCCTTCGCCGTCGCGGATCACGGCTTCCACCTTCAGCCGATACGGCTGCCCCTGAAAGACGGCCTCGCCCACGATGCGCCCCCCTTCGCGCCGGACATTCTGGAACGTAAAACTCGGCGCGCCCGACCGGCGCACCCACTGGTCAAAGAACCACTTCCATTGCGGACCGCAGACGGCCTCAAAATCGGCCCACTCCGCCTCGCGGCCATTCGGATACCTGGCGAGCCATGCCTTGACCGCCTCGGCCATCCGCTCTCGGCCCATTTCATATTCCAGTTGTTGCAGAACGTAGGAGCCCTTTCCATAGCCCAGAGTGGAGGCCACCGGGCCGGTGGCCGCACCCGAATTCTCCATCGTGGTCTGGCTCCAGCTGCGGTTGGGGCGGGGCTGGTCAACGAATGCCCGCCGCTTGTCCGGCTTGCTGCCGATGGCCCCTTCTCGTCGATACAGGCCGCTCATGTATTCGGCAAACGACTCGTTCCAAAAGCTCTTGAGATACGTGTTCGGAATGATGCCGCCGAACCAGGTGTGCGCGGGCTCGTGGGCGTCTTCATCCGGGAGCCAGCCGTGCCCGTAGGTGGCGTACGAGTACGCCTCCAGCGCGCCGCCGACATAGAGTTCGCTATCCACCGCGCCAAAGCTCTTGAAGGGATAAGGCTTGTAGGTGCTGTAGAACTCCACCACCGCAGGCATCACCCTGAGCTGCTGCTCCATCTCGGCATCTGTCAGCACGGACGAGGCCACCCAGTAGGAGATGCCGTTGATCGGCTCCGTTCGCTTGACCGCCATCTTCCCCGCCGACAGGCTCAGGAAGCAGATCGGCACATCCATCCGGTACTCGCGGACCGCCTCGCCGCCGGCCACCTTCTCCGAAGCCAGGTCGCCGTTGGTCACCGCAAACCAGTCCGCCGGGGTGCGAATGACGGTGTTGAAGGTCAGCGGTTCGCGCCCGACGACCGGCCACCAGTAGTCTTCGGTCAGCATGAATTCGGTGTCGGTCGCCGCTCCGGCAAAACCGGCATCGCCGAGAGTGCCCTCGTACTTGATGGTCAGCTTGAATTCGTTCGCCGCAGGGGGCTTGACGGCCACCACGCCGCCCGCCTGTCGGAACGGCACCGCCTCTCCCCCTTCGCCCGTGATGCTCCGCACATGATAGGTGTTCGAGAGGCGGAAGATCAGGTCGGCTTCGGGATTGGCCTGCTTCTCAAAACTCGAAACGGCCGTGAGGATCACCCGCTTCTGGCCGGGCATGAAGCTCACGTCGAAATCGCAGTGGTCGAGCGAGATGCCGCCGGTCTCCAGCTCCTCCACCTTGCGCGTGATCTTTTCGCCTTCCAGCACAAAGAGCTGCTCGCCGATATCCTGCGAAGTCACTCGGGTTGAGAAGACGAGATAGGTCTTGCCGCTCGGTGCATCAAGCTGCAGCGCGCTCCACGGATACCTGCCGACGCCGTAGGCTCCGGTTCCGCGCAGGAACGCGAAATCCTTCTCGGTGACCGAGCCGGATGCGTAGGCCGCCAGTCCCTCGACGTCCCTCGCCTGCGCCAGCGCGTTGAGGTCGGCGACGACCGGATTGCGCGTCAGGATGAAAAGAGCCAAAGCGGCGACCATAAGGGCTTCATTGTAGCTTGCGGCAAGGCAGTATCATCTCGATTCGTGTCCGGTTCCGTATCGTATGAGCTTCTGGCTGTCTGCCCGCATACCAAGGCGCGGCGCGGCCGTCTGCACACTCCGCACGGAACCGTGGAGCTGCCCGCCTTCATGCCCGTCGGCACTCAGGGCACGGTCAAGACGCTGGGCAGCGAGGACCTGGAGTCGCTCGGCTTCGAACTGATCCTCTCGAACACCTACCACCTCTCCCTGCGGCCGACCAGCGAGCGGATCGAGCGGCTGGGCGGACTGCACAAGTTCATGAGCTGGCCGGGTTCGATCCTTACCGATTCGGGCGGCTACCAGGTGTTCAGCCTCTCGGACATGAATCAGATTTCCGATGAAGGCGTGCGGTTCAAGTCGCACCTCGACGGAGCCGAGGTCTTCTTGACTCCCGAGCGATCCATCGAAATTCAGGGGCAGCTCGGCGTGGACATCTCGATGGCCCTGGACGAATGCCCGCCCTATCCCGCCGACCGCGCCCTGGCCGAAGCCTCAATGCAGCGCACCCACCTGTGGGCTCCGCGCAATCTGGCGGCCCGGCGTGAGGGACAAGCAATTTTTGGCATCTCCCAAGGCAGCGTCTACGAAGACCTGCGGCGCGAGTCTGCGGCGTTCATCGCCGATCAGGATTTCGACGGCTGCGCCATCGGCGGGGTAAGCGTGGGTGAACCGCCGGAGATGATGCGAATGGCCGTGGAGCAAGCGGCTCCCCTCCTTCCCCAACAGAAGCCTCGGTATCTGATGGGCGTTGGACACCCCGGAGACATCCTTCACGCGGTCGGGCACGGAGTGGATATGTTCGACTGCGTCCTGCCCACCCGCATGGCTCGTCACAAAGCGCTCTACACTATGCAGGGCCGCATCAATATCTCCGCCGAACGCTGGGCCGAGGTGCAGGGTCCGCCGTGCGAGGATTCGGTGTCACCGGTGTTCGAGCGGTACTCCGCCGCCTATGTGCGGCACCTATTCAAGGCGGGAGAGTTTCTCGGCCTGCGCCTGGCTTCCCTGCACAACCTCTGGTTCTACGGTCGGCTGATGCGGGAGATTCGGGAAGCGATCGAGCAGGGGACTTGGCCGGAGCTGGTCAAGCGGTACGAGTCGGCCTAGCTACTGGCACCTATAAGCAATACAAGCACGAACATCATCAGCTTCCAGCCAGTCGTATGCTGCGACAATCGACTGCGGGGTCTCGCCTGCTTCCAGCATCGAGAGGACGTGGTCAACGGCCAAACGGCGCCCGCGGATGATGGGCTTGCCGCCGAATATCTCCGGATCGAACGTGATCCGCTTGAGCAGGTTTTCCGATGCCACGCTTTATAATAGGCCGAGCTTAGCGGGTCCACTCGCTCCCGTGCGCGTGAGAGTCGGTGTATTCTTGCCGCCATGCCGAAGCTCGTCCTTGTCCGTCATGGCCAGTCGATTTGGAACCTGGAAAACCGATTCACCGGGTGGGTGGATGTTCCCCTCACCGAAACCGGCGAGGCCGAGGCCAAGCGGGCGGGCGAACTGCTCCGCGAATCTGAGATCGAGTTTCAGATCGCCTACACCAGCGCCCTGCGCCGAGCGCAGGACACTTTGCGGATCATCATGGAGACCATGCCGATCAACCTTCCGGTCATCCGTGATGAGGCTCTGAACGAGCGGGACTACGGCAACCTGGCCGGGCTCAACAAAGAGGAGATGCGGCAGAAGTACAGCCCCGAGATCGTCCATGTGTGGCGGCGCAGCTTCGACGTGCCCCCTCCGGGCGGTGAGTCGCTGGAGGACACCTGCAACCGCACCCAGCCCTTCTTCGAGCGGGCGATTATGGGCGATATCCGGCAGGGCAAGAACGTTCTGGTCGCGGCCCACGGCAACTCGAACCGCTCCATGGTGATGGACCTGGAAGACCTCTCGCCGGACGAAGTTGTCAGCCTGGAGCTGGCGACGGGTGTGCCGCGCATCTACGACATCGACGAAGACGGCACGGTCAACTCGGTCAAGGTGCTGGAGCACTAGCCCCGCAGGTCTCGCCGAAACCAAGCTCTCGACTCGCCGAGACCGCCCCAGTCGGGCGTGACCGAAGCGAGCTGAAACCCGAGCTTGAGATAGGTGGTGAGAAGGCGCTACGATCCGCCGTCAGTACTGAGCCAAACATAGGGATGCCCCGCCTGCCGGGCTTCTTCGCAGACGCGGTCTACGAGGCTGCGGGCAATGCCTTGGCGCTGGTGGCTCGGCAGAACCGCCAGGTCGATGATTTGCGGGGGCTCCAAGTCGATGATCGCCCCGGTTCGGTCCATGAAGAGACTGTACAGGCCAATCGGGGTCTCGCCGTCCGTGGCAACATAAGTCTCGGTGCGGCGGGCCTTCTCAATCTCCAGCAGGTGCAGAATGCCTTCATCAGATTCAAGGCCCGTAGAGAGGCGATAGAGCGGAAGGAGAGCTGTCAGCTCTCCTTCCCATAACTCAATCTTCTGCATCATCAATCCGCCTTAGATGCGGCGGTCTGCTGACTCACCACTACATTTTTGTCCGCTTGATCTCGATGATCCGGTCGCCGCGCTCAACGGCATTCACGACATCGAAGCCCTTCACCACTTTGCCGAAGACATTATAGAGGCCGTTCAGCCGGTGGTTGTCTTTGAGGTTGATGAAGAACTGGCTGTCGCCCGAATCATCCATCGGCGACTCCAGCGCCATGCCGATGGTGTACTGATCGTGGATCAGATCGTTGACCTCGTAGGGCACAGAAGTGCCGGAGCCGCCGTCGCCCACCCACTTGGTGCCGCCGTTCTCGCCCGGATGCTTGCGCGCCCAGGCTGGGCTCTTGCCACGGGTTTTGTCGCAGCCTGCCTGGATGACGAAATCCTCAACCTTGCGGTGGAAGAGGAGGTTGTCGTAGAAGTCGTTGTCTACCAGGCCGAGGAAGTGTGTGACGAGCTTCGGCGACTGGTCTTTGCGGAGTTCGAGGACGATGGAGCCTCGATCTTCGACCACCATCTCAACGTAGCGGTACACGGGCTCGGGGCTCACCATTCCCGGAACAATGGCGGCGATGGCAAAAGCGATCATGAATCCATCTTAGCCTAAAGCAGACCCGCTGCGAACTTGCCGCTGAGAGTCACCATCGGCAGCCCCGCCCCCGGCTGGACGGAACACCCCGCGTAGAACAGATTGCGAAGCTCACTGTCGCGATTGGACAGCGGCAGGATTCCCCACAGCCGCTGCCCTTCCACCGGGCCATAGAGAGCGCCTTTCCAGTTGCCGTGGCGCTGCTGGAAGTAGGACGGGCTCTGCTCCCGGCTGAATACAATCTCCTCCTCGGCGAAGTCGAGGCCGAACTGCGCCATCCCTTCCAGGATGCGGCGGCGCATCAGCAATGCTTCCCTTTCCCAATCAAGCCCCTCCCGGCACGGCGGCACGGGGACGACGCTGAGCAGGCTCATCTGCTCACCAGAAGGCTCTGGCGCGTTGAGATAGATGATCGGCGGCTCTGGAGGCAGCGCATGGTCGTAGATGCGGGTGAATCCCTCTTCAAAGCCCTGCGGAACCAAAAGCGTGTGATGGCTCAAGCCAGGGAGGCGTCGCTTGAGCACCCACTGAACTGTAAAGTACGAATCGCTGGGCTCCGACTTCACGGTCCGCCCCAAGAGGCTCTCAAAAGTCAGGCGATCCATCGTGCAGATGACCTTTTCTGCGCCGATCGCTTCGCCGCTTTCCAGCTTCACTCTGGTCAGGTTGCGGCCGCTCGCTTCCGCGCCCACCACGCGCTCACCAAACCGGAATTCCACCCCCAACTCTTCGGCAAGCTTCCGCAGCGCTCTGGGGATGGCGGAGACACCGCCTCGCGGATACCAGACGCCGCGGGTGATCATGTAGTACGGAATCAGGAGGGCTCCCACCGCCTTGGAGTGATACGTCTGGCCGCTGTAGCTGGGAAAGCCATAGAGAAACGCTTTGAGGAGCGGGGCCCGGAAAAGGCTGTCGATCAGTTCCTTGTAGCTGAGGCGTGGATCGAACTGGGTGCCGAACTTCATCAGGCCCGGGTTGAGCAGTTGCCACCATCGGTCAACCGGCCCCGCGAAGATGGTCTTCTCGACCGCAGGGGTCGTCGCATCTAGCTTTTCCAGCAGATCCCGCAATGCCCGGCCGTCTTCCGGGAACGCATCTGCGAGCCGCAGCAGACACTCCTCACGGTCTGCAGGCAGGTCGAGGACATAGTCCGCGCTCTGCCACATGACACGGGAGAACGGGTTAAGGCGGTCGAACTGCAGATAATCCTCCATGCGGCGTCCCGCATCGCGAAAGAGCTGTTCGTAGATGTGGGTGAGGATGATGATGGAGGGAGCGGGATCAAGAAAATGCTCTCCGTGGGGAATCCCTGCCGCCTTTCCGCCCGGGGTCTCGGCCTGCTCCAAGACCAAGACATCAAAGCCGCGCAGGCGGGCGTAGATGGCGGCGCTGAGGCCCGCCATTCCGGCGCCCAAGACGAGACACTGGGCGCTCATAGCGAGCTAGTTGTTCGACTCGCCGGGAGAGAGTTCCAGTTCCAGGCCCTGAAGGCGGCGATTGATGTCGTCGGCGAGTTCTTCCACCCGACGGCCTTCCGCTTCTTCTTCGCATCGGCGAACAAGAACACCAAGAGCCAGGCCCACCCCTACTCCAACGATAAAGAGTCCCAAACCGCGCATTGGTTTCCTTTTTACCCAGATAAGCCGCCTGGGTTCCAAGGGGCGGAAAAAGAAGGGCCCGGCTTCAGTGAAGCCGGGCCCTTTCTGCGGTTCCTGTTTTCTGCCTTACGGCTTGATGAACAGGTAGCCGCCTCGTCCGGAGGATGCGGTGAAGGCGGTGAAGCCTGCCGCAATCTCACGGGACACCTTCACCGTGCTGACCGTGAAGGTTGCGCTGGTCTGGCCGGCCGGAATGGTGACCAGGTTCACGCTGGCCTGAGCGTAGGTCGGGTCCTCAGAATCAATGTTGATTGTGAGTCCGCCTGCCGGGGCCGGCTGGTCGATCCGCACGGTTCCGGTAACGGTGTTGCCACCCGTCACGCGGCCCGGCGAGAACGACAGCTCGATGATCGTCGGCGAGAGCACCGTAAGGAAGGCGCTCACAACCGAGTTCTCAGTGCTGGCTGTGATCATCACGTCCGTGTCGACCAGGATGCCGACGGTACCGATCTCGAAGGTGACCTGAGTCTGGCCTTCCGGAACCGTGACGGTGGCCGGAATGTTGACGATGCCGCCCGGGTTAGCAGAGAGGCTGACCTCAACGCCGCCAGCCGGAGCTGCCGTCTCCAGAGTCACGGTGCCGAAGGAGGACTCGCCGCCCACAACAACCGCGGGATCGATGTCGAAGCTGATCAGGCTCGGAGCCCGCACCAGCAGGGTGTCGGTGGCCGTCACGCTCGCGCTGCCGATCGCACTGATCGTAGCGAGGACGTTGGCCGAGACCTTGGCGGTCGTGATCGTGAACTGACCAGTCGTTGCGCCTGCAGCGATGAAGATATTGGCCGGGACCGAAGCCGCAGCCGGTGCGCTGGAGGAGAGGTTGATCGTGATGCCCGTCGGGCCCGCCGGGGTGCTGAGGGTCACGGTGCCGGTGGCATTCGCCAGTCCGCCCGTCACAACATCCGGGGTCACGTCGAGAGTCAGCGAGATCGCTCGAACGATGATCGTCACGCTTCGCGTGGTGAATCCAGGCCGCGAGGCCTCGATGTCCGTGGTCTCATCCGAAGCGACGATGGCCGCTTCAAAGGTGAACTCTTCGCTCAGCTGCTCGCCAGGAGCAACCTCAACGGTCGTCTGCGACAGGGTGCCTGCAGCCGGGTTGGTGTGCGAGAGGTTCACGGTGAATCCAGACGGTCCTGCCGGGCGGGTGAGCCGGACCTGACCCGTGAGGGTCGTGCCGCTCGCCACGTCGGTGGAAGGCTGGATGTCGATGGAGTCGATGTCGATCGCGTCGATGAACAGGGTGCCCGTCACGGAGTTCACGCCTTCAGTGGCTTGAACCGTGGTGAAGGAGCTGGAAGCCGGGACCGGAGCCGTGACTTCGAACTGGGCCTGCGATGCCTGTGCCGGGATCGTGACCTGCGTGGGCATGGCGACTCCCTCGACGAGCATTCCGGTGGTACCGGCGATCTCGGTGAGGTCGATGGTGCGGGCTGCACCGGCCTTGCCGTTGAGGCTGATCGTCATGGTGGAGGTCTCTCCGCCATTGACGCGATCCGGGGTGAAGGACAGCGTGCTCAGCTGAGCGCGGGTCAGAGTGATCGGGGCTGCCTTTGCGACGCCCAGGAGGCTGGCGGTGACCGAACCGTTCTGGGTGCTCGTGACGCCATTCGTGCTCAGGAAGATCGTCGCGGTGGTCGCGCCGTTCGGCACGATCATTTCCGGCGGATTCGGCAGGTTGACCAGATCCGGGCGATCCGTGATGAGGTTCACGCGGATGTCCTGGTTGGCTGCCTGGAAGAGCCGGACGCGAGCGGTCAGCTGATTGCCGCCGACAACCGTGGACGGCGTGACGGTGAATTCGTCAAGCCAAGGATTGATCGTAAGGCGGGCAACGATGAAGTCATTGTCGAGAGTGACGCGAAGGTCGGACGTCGTCTGCTGATTCACGGCGTTGGAGAAGACAGTGACCGTGGTCGCGGTGGCTCCTTCCGGAATGAACAGGTTCGTCGTGGTGGACGTGCCGCCCGAGACAAACGTCGTGGCGGATGCGTTCGAGAGTTCAGCGGTCAGGTTGACGCCGCCAACCGGAGCCGCCTCCCGCAGAGTGATGGTGGCCGTCGAGCTCGCGCCGAGTCCGCCAGCAATCGCCGTCGGGTTGAAGGAGACGCTGTTGAGGATCGGGAGCTGAACTCGAAGCTTGATGGCATAGCCATCAGTCGCGGAGGGGCCAACCGACTTGAACGCGTTGCCCGTAAGGTAGTTGCCGATGCCAGAGGAGACCGGAGCCTCGCCAGCAAAGCCCGAAACCGGGGTGGTGTTGCCCACAACCCAGGTCGCACCCACGCCGTCGATGAAGACGTCGGCGACAACGTCGTCGCTGTTCTCACCGATGTAGTCGGCGTACAGGACGTTGGAGCCCGAAGAGTTGAGGAACTGGATGAAGCCCTCCATTGAGGACGGGTATCCAGCCGGGTTCATCGGGTCCGCCGGACCGTTGAAGCTGGAGACGTTCTCAGCGCCGCCGTTGTAGGCGCCGTCAATCGCGTCAGCAGTGACCGGGATCGAACCGGGCTGCGTGTTGGTCGGATTGGGATTGCCCGGGTGGATGAAGCTAACATCGCCAGCGATCACCGCAACGCCGCGCTCGTCGGCATCGATGTGCCGCGGGATGACTCGACCAGCATGCCGCATCGCCGTGCTGTACACGATGCTGGAGCCATTCGGGCTGATCTTGGTCACATAGGCTTCGCCGTTCGTGAACACCTGGTCGTAGACGCCGGGAGTTCGCGGGAAGTCGAAGGAGCTGGTCTGGCCGAGCACATAGATGTTGCCCAGCGGGTCGAAGCACGAGGCGATGCCTCCGTCAAAGTCGTTGCCGCCGAGCAGCGCAGAGAACTGCGTGACGCCGGACGAATTCAGCTTGACGATATAGGCGTCATTGTTTCGGAGCAGACGACCGTTGGCGAAGACGCCAGGGGTGGTCGGGAAGACCGGGTTGGCTGCCGTCGCCGTGTCCTGGTTGCCACCGAATGCGACGGTGCCGTTGACGACCAGGTTGTTGTCCTGGTCCAGGTCAAAGCGGCCCATGAAGTCGTTGCCGGTGCCGCCAACGAGAACGCGGACGCGCTCGCTGCCGTCGGCATTGAACCATGCGAGGAAGCCGTCGTTCCCGCCTCCTCCGCCGCCCACCAGATAGGGAGCGAATCCATTCCCCAGCAGCGTTCCGTTGGGAGCGTTGCCGCCGATGACGACTGAACCGTCGGTGCCGACCGCGAGGTCAGACCAGGCGTCAGCCGGGTTGTTCGCTGTCGGGGCCAGCGGCGGGTTGGTGATCGCCTGGTTGCCCGCGCCATTAAAGTACAGGGAGAAGTTCGGGGTGACCGAGCTGTCCACGCCGATGGTGAACTTCGTCAGGAAGTAGTCGGCGCCGGGGCCGGTGAAGGCGTTGGTCGCACCCGGGAAGTTGTTGGAGCTGGTGTAGCCGCCAATCCACAGAGCGCCGGTCTGCTCGGAGAATCCGATGCCGCGTCCGGTGTCCGTGCCGCTGCCGCCGATGAAGGCAGCATAGTCCATGGTGTAGGCGTCAGCCTCAAGTCGGATAAGGAAGCAGTCGGTGCCCTGGACGTTGAATCCGTAGGGGCCGTCGGTCACCGGGAAGGTGATCGAGGTCGTGCGGCCGGTCATGTACAGGTTGCCCTGCGAGTCGGCCGTCGCGCCGTTGATCTGCTCAAAGCCGGTCGAGGTGAACGGAATGGCCTGAGAGCCGAGGTAGGTGCCGTAAACCAGCGGGTCGATGATCAGCGGAAGCCGCGAGTCGTAGCCCGTGACCTCAAAGCTCACCACGTTCCCATTCAGCTTGAATTTCGCCGGCACGGAGCGGAGACTGTTGCCGACGGGCTGGAAAGCAAAAAGCTTGGTGTTGCGAATCTCGGCATCATCCATCTTGATGACCAGATCCGGGCCGTCCAGCTTCACGCTGTTGGCGCCCAGAACCTGGAACGCGATGGTGGAGGGATCGACGCCCGGCTCAAGCACGAGGTCGTACCGGAAGGTATCGTTCACCATGTAGTTCCGCATCGAAACGCCGGCATACAGATTCTGGATATAGGCTTCCTTATAGAAGCGAGCACCCAGAACGTGATTCTCCGGTCCGCCGATGAAGAAGTTGACGGGAGCGCCGCTGGCCTCAAGACCCTTGGCCTGCGCGTTCGGGCGCTGACCCAGGAATTTATAGCGAATGACATGGCCGTCGCGTCCCACGTCGGATCGAGTCTGTTCTGCCCCGCCATCCATGAAGCCGCGAGTGCTGCTCGTCGCCCCCATTGAATAACGATGGAAGTCCAGGGTCAATCCATCATTGGTCACCCAATAGTCGAGGCCATCCTGCCGGGCCATGAATTTGACCCTGCTGTCCCACTGGCCTTTGTTTTCCAGAAAAGCCGCGCCAGGCTGATTGAACATCCGGTCGCCGCTGATCGTTCCGGGCATTAGATTCCCTTCGCGAGGCGGTCCAGATTGATTCGAAACCTGACCCTTGTTTATTGTGCCGGGCAGCGTGTTGCCTCTTGCCGGCCCCTGTGCCATTGCTAGCGCAGACGCGGCGAAGGCTGCCAACGCAAACCCCATCTTAGTCGCCTTTTTCAAGCTCAGTCTCATTGACTCCACTCCAGAACTCCCGCGCGACGCAATATCGCGCAAGCACGAGCTCAGCCGGCGTTTGGCACCCGCCACACACCGAGCCTAAGTGTAACTCATTGGCAAGACGAAATAACAGCCCCGAATTGTTCTCCTACCGCAGAAAAAAAGAAGCCGCCTCAATCTTCGGCGGCTACCCAGGTGAATCCGACCACGCTTTCGCTGTTTTTGGCCGGAGTCAGAGATTTCCTGTCTTTTCCGACATCCAGGATGATCGGAGCGGTGGGTGACGGGACTCCTTCGGGAGTCTTGATGTTCTTGGGGGGCTGTCCGCCGATCAGGTTCGGCTTCAGCACCACCTGGCCCTTCTCGACCGTCCAATCTCCCTCCATGGCGGGAAAGCCCTGCAGCTTGAACTTGCCGTTGGACTCCAGAATCAGGTCGTTGCCCTTGATGACCTCGGGCTTTTCGACGGTCGAGTTCTTGGCGATCGGCTGCCAGGTGCCCGCATAAGCGCCCCGGCCACCCCGGCAGCCTGCCGAGATGATCAGGGCGCTTGCCAGCACCGCCAGCGCGGGGATTACTCGCCTTCGGTCCAGCGGACTCGCTCTCCGTTTGCGGCCTTCATTGCGGTCTCGTGCACCAGCTTGGAAACGCGCACCACCTTGTCCCAGTTGATCTTGTCGACCGTGTCGGTGGGCTGGTGGTAATCGGGGTGGAATCCGGCGAAGAAGAACGCGACCGGCACCTTCTTGGCAGCGAAGCTGTAGTGGTCGCTGCGGGTGTAGACGTCCTCTTCGTCGTACTCAAACTTCAGGCCATGGCTCTTGTTGGTGTCCACCAGGAGCTTGTGCAGATCGCTGGAGGTGCGCTCCGCGCCGACGAGGTGAATCGAATCCAGATTCTCAGAAGCCGGCTCATCGGCGGTCTCTTCGTTGCGGCCGATCATGTCCATCTGGAACAGGCAGACCATATCCTTGAGCGGGAAGGCCGGGTTGTCCGCCTGGTAGCGGGAGCCGATCAGGCCCATCTCTTCGGCGGCAAAGAACATCGCCACGATGCTTCGCTTCGGCTTGGCCGATGACTCGCTGAAGGCTTTCGCCGTGAGCAGCACGCCGGTGGAGCCAGAGCCGTCGTCATCCGCGCCCCAGTAGACCTGACCATTCTGCTCGCCCAGGTGATCCAGGTGGCAGCCGATGCCGATGTACTCGTGCTTCAGCGCCGGGTCGGAGCCCTCGTAGATGCCGATCACGTTCGGCACCTGGACGATCTTTGCGCTCACCTTGGCGGTGACGTTGAGCTTCGATCCGCTGACAGCGGTGACGTTGACGCCATTGCCTTCAGCCTTGGCCAGGGCATCGGTGGCGTTGAGGGCGGTCGCCAGATTCTGCGCCGCTTCGCGGGTCATGGTGCCCGCCACTCGTCCACCGCGTCCGCCGCCGCGCCGCTCGCCGTAGGAGACCGTGGGGGTGCGGTTCGGCATCTTGTCGACAATGTTGATGATCATCGCCGGGCGGGCGCGCATCACGGCAAAGGTGAATTGGCGCGGAGCCTCGCTCGTGTCGGCGATCACGATCTTGCCTTCCAGCGAAACGCCCTCGCCCAGAGCCGAGGCGCCGCTGCCTGCGGTCAAGAAGACGGGTTCGGCGACCAGTTCAAGGTTCTCGCTGATGCCGCTCACCTGGAACTCGGCGGTCCGCAGAACCGTGTTGGTGCTGCCGTCGATGGTCAGTTGATCGCCCAGCACGGTGGTCGAGTTGAACGGCAGGTTCTGGAAGAAGGTGCCGTTATCGCCCGCGGGCTTAAAGCCGAATTCCTTAAGCTTTCCGGCGACATATTCCGCCGCCTTCTGGTAGCCCGGTTGGCCGGTGCCGCGGCCCATGCACTCAGGTCCGGCAAGGTAGCCCAGATACTCCTGCGCCGTCGCCACGGTGATGGCCGCAGAGCCGTTTTCGGTGTTGGAGGCAGCGTTGAGCTGAGCGAGAATGAATGGAGAAGCAGCCAAAACGGCAAGGGCCGACCCGCCGCGCAATAAACCTGAACGCATCAACATGATCTTGTGGTACCCAACTTGACGTCCGAATTGCGATGGCAGTTCAGCTAAACCTCTGATAGCATAAGGCTGGAGGGCGCGGCGAGGCGTCATCTCAGACGGAGACAAGGATGAAAAGGCTGAGACATCGAAGAGCCCTCGGGCTGGCCGCTTTAACGATCAGCACCTGCGCCCTGGCGTTCTGCTCTCTTCTGTGGATCAAGCACAAACGCAGCAGTGCGTTGGACCTCTTTGGCCCCGCCAAGGAAACTCCCCTGGCCACTCGAGCCGAGGCAGAAGCGGCCCTCGATGGCTGGGGGCTGACTTATCCCGAGGAGATGCAGTTCATTTCGGGCACCGAGCAGGAGGGGGCTTTCGGACTCGCGCATACGATCATCGGGCGCATGCCAGCACCGACCTCAGAACGTGCGATGCAGTCACTTGTTGATCCACCGCAGAATTTAAAAGTTCTAGAAGGCGGAAGAAACCTGCGAAGGGAGGGCACTTTCCTGCATGTTGTCGTCGATGAGCGGGATGTGGAGATCACGGTGACGAACGATTAGCAACCGCAAGATTTGGCTCGCTGTCAGCCTGACTGTCGTATTCGGCATCGGCTGGCTGATATTTCTGTACGCCCGCTACCTGCAGTGGACGAAAGCGGGTGCGGTGGCGGCGGCTGAATGGTATCTCTCAAACGAACAGGAAGCCCGCGCCATCTACACATCTGATCACTACACGACGGCCTACCCAGAGTTAGGCGCGGCGCAGAGCTATCAAATCAATAAAACCTATCAGCAGGCCAGCGGAACCCCAGCGGTGGTGATCATGACCGTGCAACGTGAACGTGGCGTGTCAGAGGAGACCTTCTACGCAAACCTCGGCAGACTCTATCATATTTATGGTGTGCCCCTCGACGAAATTGAAGCCGGGGAACCGTCACAATAAGCCGTGTGGATCGGAGGGAGTTTTTGCGGAAGGCGGCGCAGACCGGGGCGGCGATTGGGCTCTCGGGGGCCATTGAGATGAACATGCCGGAACCCGCAAAGCCAAAGCCAGCCGCCCATCCCCGCTACTGGATCTGGACCGGGCTGAACCAGAACGATTCCGACGCCCAGATCAAAGAGCGCTACCGCAGCCTCAAGGCGCGCGGCTTGACCGGCATCTTCTTGAGCGGCACCGATCAGCGCGAATTCGATGCGATCAAAGAGGCCGGGCTTGACCTGCACATCTGGATGTGGACCACCAATCGGCGCGACCAGTGGATACGCGACAACCATCCGGATTGGTACATGGTCAGCCGGTCGGGCAAATCCTGCTACGACCAGCCGCCTTATGTGGACTACTACCGGTGGGTGTCGCCGGTCATCGCGGGCGTGCGCGACTATATAAAGGAGAAGGCGGCCGAAATCTGCGCCCACGAGGCGGTGGATGGGCTGCACCTGGACTATGTCCGCTATCCCGACGTGATCCTTCCCCGCGGACTGTGGGACACCTATGGCTTGGACCAGAGCGAAGAGCTGGCCGACTACGACTTCTGCTACAGCGACCACACCCGCCGCGCCTTCCGCGAGGTGAGCGGACGCGACCCGCTGGAGATCGCCGACCCATCGCACGACCAGGAGTGGCTCCACTTTCGCTACGACTCCGTGACGCGCCTGGTCCGCGAACTGAAGGGTGTCGCCTGGGGCGCGGGTTGCCAGATCACCGCCGCTGTCTTCCCCTCCCCCAGCTACGCGCGCAGAATCTGCCGTCAGGATTGGGACAAGTGGGGATTGGACGCCGTCTGCCCGATGCTCTACTCCAGCTTCTACAACGAGCCGGTCGAGTGGATCGGCGAGCGGATGATCGAGAACATCCACGCCACCGACATGCCGATCTACGCCGGACTCTACATGCCCGACCTGGGCGACCCGTCGGAGTTCAGGAAGGCGCTGGAGATCTCAATGAAGCGCGGGGCATCGGGCATCTCGCTCTTTGGTGGAGTGAGCGATGAGAATTGGTCGGTGTTCGAGCAGGTTGCCGCAGGTTAGAGGGGGCCAGAGGCTGCCTGCATCTGCTGCTCTGCCTCATAGACGCCGATTCGATGAGCCAGCTCTAGCCAGCGACTCCTGTCCGACACCTTCTGACTCAACTGCTTGTCGTTAACCAGGTCGGAAAGGCGCTGATCTGGACTGACGAGCTGCAGGCTCGTATGAGCAAATGCCTCGTGGTCCCCGCCTTTCGTTAACATTTCTCTGATAGCGGTCTCTGAGTACGGCCAAACAGAAGAGAGCTTTACACTGATATGGCTCATGTTGAGGTGCTCCGTCAGGTCGTCAGCAGATACTCGATTGATATTGTCTGCGATGGCGTAGCCGCAAACTTTCATTCCGAAAAAGCAATCGTTGATTCGTTCTGCCACCTGATCATCGCTCGCAATTCGGATTCGAAAGGCGGCCGTACGCTCTCCCAGTCGACCAAGCTTCATCAGCACGTCCACCGGAGCCAGATAGGTGATGTAGACGGCGAACCAGATGCCGATGAGGGCCGCACCGGAAAGAAAGACCATCCGCCTCCGCCCGCTGCGATACACCCCTTCCTGCGCCATGCATTTCATTGTATCTGAGGTTCTTTTCGCAATGAAAAAGCTTCCTACACAGCATCTTTACAGGACCCCGGCTCTCCCCTCACGGCGGCTATACATCCGGTCCGCAATACTGAACTCACTGGCTTGAACACACAGGTACGGGCCAGCGGAGACAAAGATGAAATTGACACTGGTATTGCTGACACTCGCAACGGTTCTAGCCGCCATCGGCTTTACCGCAACCAGCAACAGCGCCGCGGCTGTGGCCGCGCAGATCAATTCCCTGCTTTGCATGATCTTCGCTGGCCTGACCCTTGTGCCCCGCGACTGGCTGCCTCTGGATGGCGAGCGCTGGGAGATGTAGGAGAGCCTCAACCAAACCGCAAAGGAAGCACTATGAATAACCCCAAATGGAACAAGATTGAAGGCTACTGGACTGAAATGAAGGGCAAGGTCAAAGAAGAATGGAACGACCTGACCAACGACGACATCGAGGAGATGGAAGGCAAGCGAGAACAGCTTGTCGGCAAGCTGCAGCAGCGCTGCGGATGCACCCTTGAAGAAGCCGAAGCCCAGGTGAACGGCTGGACGGACCGAATGCACGCCGAAGAGCCGTGGGCGGGCGGAATGACCAAGGACGCCAAGGGCGCCGCCATCGGCGGAGCCGCCGCAGGCGCAGTGGTCGGCGGAACCGCCGGCGCAATGGCCGGTCCGGCCGGAGCCGCTGCCGGTGCCGCGATCGGTGCCGTCGTCGGCGGAGCGGGCAGCGGAGCCGCCGTCCAGGAAGTCGACAAGCACGACCACGACGGCTCTCCGGGCGAAAAGGCCGACTAGCTTCTCGGCAGCCCAAGAACACACCGGATGCGGGCGCAGAACGAAAAGGTTCTGCGCCCGTTTTGTTTTGCTCCACGAAAACCGGAATAGACTTCTATCTATATGGTTTGCGTTCTTGCCGCGATGCTGGCAGTCAACGGCGACGTCGTTCACTCTGCCGTGACTTGGACCGACGAGCGATACTCCTACTCAGCCTCGTACTGGGCCAAGAGCCGCCCGGCGGGCGGAGGCGATTCCAGCCTCCAGCTTTCTATTGAGTGGCGAGATTCCGGCAAACCCGTAAGTTCAGTTGAGCAGACTGAATCCAGCGAGGATCTTGCCTTTGCCTGCCTGGGTGCCAAATTTTTTCCCGATGAGGAAGGCGCTCAGTTCGCCGCAGTATTCGAGATGGAGAATCGGCATGCGATCCGCATCTATCTCCTAGATGAAGTCGATGGCATAAAGCCGCTCTTCACCGGCGGCTCTTACAAGGCCGGGGGCGGCATCCGATTCATTCCTGGCCCCCAGCCGCAAATCTGGACTCTCAACGACGAACGCACTCCCCAAGAGATTGAACACAAGTATGTGTGGACGGCTTGGCAGTTTCACTCCGAAACAGAGGCTTATGTACGGGGGAAGACCAAGAGCTTCGGCAGCGATATCGATGCGGCTCTGGACTGGAAATCTGAGTGGGATGCGGTCAAGGTCTTGAAGGGTTAAGTGCTGGCTTTGACTGGCCGATTGCCTGAAAGGTAAAACCTTCGCCATGCAGAGCAAGGCGGCGACGGTTGAGGAGTATCTGGCGGAGCTTCCGGAAGACCGGCGTCAGGCGATTCAGGCGGTTCGGGAAGTGATTCTTAAGAATCTGCCCGAGGGCTATGAAGAGGGGATGCAGTACGGGATGATCGGCTACTATGTGCCGCACTCCATCTATCCCAGCGGCTACCACTGTGACCCCAAGCAGCCCCTCCCCTACGCCGCTGTCGCCTCCCAAAAGAACCACATTGGCCTCTACCTCTGCATGTACATGAGTAAGGAGCTGACGGAGTGGTTTAAATCCGCCTGGCTCGCCACTGGCCAGAAGCTCGACATGGGCAAATCATGCGTCCGCGTCAAGCGACTGGAGCAGATTCCGCTTGATGTGCTTGGCGAGGCGATTGCCAAGGTTCCCGTAGACGAGTTCGTGGCGTACTACGAGTCGGTGATCAAGCCGAGCGGGAAACGGAAGTAAGCGTATACTAATTATGCAACGGCAGGGGGAGAAATGTACGTTGATTCAGTAAAAACACGCGATACTGGGTACTTCTTAGAAGACTGGGCAGGGTTCGACCGAATCTATCCACTAAATGTTATTATTGGTCGCAACAACACAGGTAAGTCACACTTACTTGACTTGGTAAGTCAAATGTGCGACCCAAATGGGCTGACCATAAACCACCCCTACTCTTTATCGGCCACGATTACAGAGCAAGCTTTACGAGGATCGTTCACAGTTGATGCGCCAGAGGGTGCCCTTCCTGGCAACCCGTATGACGAGCATGGCGCGTTGCTCCTAAAGAAAAGAATCTCATGGACTCGGCGCAAAAAAGATGATGTAAGCGATATCTTGTTTCCTGATGGATACAGCTTTGAATCTGACGATGCAACTATAACCGAAAAGAGATTCCGCCGACTTGAGACCATGCTAAGGCAGGTTTTTATTACTGTTCTTACCGGAAAACAATACAGACGATTGAGGGCAGACCGAGACATTCGCCCCGAAAAGGAACTCGAGAAACTAACGCTTTCGGATTCAGGGGACGGGGCAACAAATATCATCAGGCGATTCCTAAACAGCTCTTCGGCAGATCTACCGAGAGAGACCATCACAAAAGATCTCCTCTGCGGGCTTAATGAGGTGTTCCACAGTGATAGCCAATTTAATGAAATCACCGTCCAGCAACACGACGTTAATGGCGGCAAATACTGGGAGATATATCTTGGTGAGAGCACGAAGGGTTTAATCGCCCTCAGCAAGTCAGGCAGTGGGTTAAAAACCGTTTTGCTCGTGCTCTTGAACTTTATTGTCCTCCCAGTTATGGAGAATCGACCCCTCAGCAGTTTTGTCTTTGCCCTTGAGGAACTTGAAAATAACCTGCATCCCGCCCTGTTACGGAGACTTTATGGCTACCTTGCAAACAAAACCGAAACCGAGGAAACCACCGTTTTCCTAAGCACACACTCCAGTACAGCCCTTGACTTCTTCGGCCCCGACACTGCCAGTCAAATAATACAGGTTTGTAAGAATGATAAGTCATCTTCCACACGTACAATCGATACGCATTTTGATCACCTGAACGTTGTTTCTGATCTTGGTGCGCGCCCGTCAGACATCTTGCAGTCGAACGGCATTATTTGGGTTGAAGGTCCGTCAGATGTTGTTTATATCAATCGCTGGATTGAAATCTTCAGCAACGGGGAGATGGAGCCTGGCAGAGACTTTCAATGCGCCTTTTATGGTGGAGCACTTTTGGCTAGACTGCAAGTAGTAGACCCAAAAGACGCTGATGAAGAGCTAGTCAACTTGATTACGCTTAACCCTAACGTTATTGTTGTTTGCGATGGTGATAGGCCAAGCAAACATGCGCACTTGAAGGGTCGCGTAAAGAGAATCCGGAAAGAGCTTCAGAAAGTACCTTCATCCGTTTTCTGGGCAACTCAAGGCAGGGAGATCGAAAATTACATTCCGGGGTCCATCCTACAGCACGCTTTTAGCCGGACAGGCCTACCGGACCCCCTGCAGTACGAGCCGTTCTTTCCTCGAAAGGGACAACCAAGGCATTCGTACATTGAGATAAACACAAAACAGCGATCTGTCGACAAAATGGACCTGGCTGCTATCTGTACTCCCCACATGACTATGGATAACATGAAAGTGCGTTTTGATCTAGAACAGCAAATGCGAAAACTTATTAGGGCAATAAGAGAGTGGAATCAATAGGTTTGAATCGAGCCAGACAACTCAAAAAACTCCGCCAAATCCCCCATCTGCCGACGCGACTCCGAGTACCCGAGCGACCTCAGTTCCTGCAGATACTTGGACGACGACATGAAGAAGAGGCCGTCCCCCACCACCGGATTCACGCGGAAGTAGCTGTCATCCCCTAACAAAGCCCGGGCGATTGACTCGGAGCCCTTCTCTTGGGCATTGGAATACACCTCGACAATCGACCGCGCCCAGAAGGCCAAGCCGTAGCTCTTGCTGGAGTTGCCGATGGCTTTGACGGGCTCTTCGGTGCAGCCGATGCTCAGCACGCGCACTTCATCCCTGGCCCAGCCCATTTTGCCGAGGGCTTCGGCGGCGGCAACAGCGCTCGGGTTGTTCGCCCAGACTCCGCCATCCACCTGCAGACTGCCGAAGTGGGTGCGGTGGGGGGCGAGGAAGGCGGGGGCGGCGGTGGTGGCCATGGCGACATCCACCACCCGCTCCTTCTGGTCGCGGGCGTGGCGCGACTTGTACAGATAGACCGTGCCGGAAACCAGATCGTAGGCGGGGATCACGACGTCGCATTTGGCTTCGGACAGCCGCGCTTCGCCCAGCAGAGCCTGCAC
The DNA here is from genome assembly GCA_965652385.1 of uncultured Fimbriimonadaceae bacterium. Taxonomy (GTDB): domain Bacteria; phylum Armatimonadota; class Fimbriimonadia; order Fimbriimonadales; family Fimbriimonadaceae; genus JBGSIR01. Next base: position 237,019 of record CBFGUV010000001.1, on the reverse strand, counting down.
CTCTCCGGCCAGAACCTGGCTGTCGTACAGTTCCTTCTTCACCAGCCCCAGCAGCCGCTTCATGCCGGGGAACCGGAAGATGTCGCCGCCCTTCCCTTCGTACAGTTCCAGCACCGACCGCGAGGGATGCCCCATCGCCAAGGCCAGCGCGATGATGCCGCCCGTCGAGGTGCCGACGATCAGATCGAAGAACTCATGGCACGGACCGTAGTTCTCCTCGAAATGCGACAGGAATGAGGCTGGAAAGACGCCCTTCAGGCCGCCGCCATCAATGCACAGAACCCTCTTCATGGCCTACTGCTGCTTCTTGTTGTAGGTGTACCAAATGTCGGTGGACCAGATCGGCTTGCCATCCACGGACTTGGGATCGGTCTGCACATAGACCACCGAGCCTTCCTTTAGGCCCGCCATCACCAGCCGCACCGACTTGCCATCCGCGCCCGGAACCGCCCGCATCAGCTTCAGCGTCTCCAGGCCGATCTTCTCGCCGCCGTACTCCACGGTCGGCTCGTAGTGCCACTGCTCCACGGCGTAGTTCCGGGCGTTGCCCAGCCACGCCTTGTCCACCGGCTCGGTGAAGCCGATCTCAAAGCCCCCATCGGCCAGCTTCATGTAGGCGATCTCAAAGGTGGTGCCGCCGGTGGGGATCAGCTTCTGCAGACCGAACTGGACGATCTTGCCCGTCTCCGGGTCAGCCCAGCCCCAGTTGCCGCCCGCGCCGATGCCGCCGTAGTAGAGCGCGCCGTCCGGTCCCCAGATCAGGCGGTTGCCGCCCGAACGGAGCCCCTGGCTGCTGCGCATCACGCTTCCCTGCCACTGCCCGCCGACCTTCTCCAGATAGCAGCGGCGCAGACCGGAGTAGGTGACATCCGCCAGCAGAATCTGGCCCTTGAACGGACCATCCGGAATCAGCACGCCCTCGCTGGGTGAGTTGGCGACTTCGTTCTGCGGGAGGTAGAGCGTCGGATGAACCGGCTCCTGATCCTGATACAGGGCGGGCACCCCGCCATTCGGATACTCCGGGCGAATCACGTCGGTGGAGTTGCGGTGGCCGAAGAAGACGCCCTTCCGCACCCAATTCAGCTTGTTCGCCGGGAGCCATGAGCCCTGATTGTCGGCGACAAAGATCTCGCCCTCCGGGCCGACGGTCAGGCCGTTCGGAGTGCGCGAGCCGCCGGTGAGGAATTCGATGTTGGCCTGCGGATTGTTCGGATCGTAGCGGTCTGGCTGAACCCGGAAGACCGAGCCGCGGTGCGGCGGATTCGGACCGTTGATGCCCGGAGCGTTCATGTCGATATTGGTCGATAGCGCGCCGTACAGCCAGCCGTCCACCCACTTCAGGCCGAAGGTGAAGTGATGGTAATTGTCGCTCTTCCAGCCGTTCGCCACAACCTTGTGCTCGTCGGCTCGGTCGTCGCCGTCGGTGTCAATCAGTTCGGTGATCTGGAACTGCTCGCTGACGAAGATGCGGCCATCTACAACGCACACGCCCAGCGGATCCTTGAGCCCGGTGGCGAAGAGCTTGACCTTGATGAACTGGGGATCGGGCCGACCCAGCACGCCCTCCAGAATCCACACCTTGCCATCGCGGACTCCCGGGTTGAATATGGTGGACTGGTTCGGCACAAAGGTGGTCACCAGCAGCCGCCCGTCCGGCAGAAAAGCAAGCCCGCCAACCCGCGCTTCGAACCCCGGAGGCATGATGTCATGCACTTCCCACGCCGGATGCACCTTGTCGAGCGGCAGCAGCTTGCCCGGGCGGAGGATGCCGTACTCGGTGACGATGAGCTTTATGCCCGGCGCCACCACGCGGGTCACCCCAGCTTCCGTGCGGAGGAATCGGCTGTCCAGCACCTCAAAATCCGCCGCGCCCGGCCGCTTCCACTCCAGCTTGAGCACCTCGCCGCCGTTGTTCTCAAAGAACCAGACGTGGAACGGGATCAGGCCGGGCCTGAGACGCACGGTCTGCTCCACCGGCTTGGGAGCATGAACTCCATCGTTATCGATGATCTTCTGCCCGTTGATGGAGAGCGTGCTGCCGTCGTCGCTGGTCAGCCGGAACGTGTACTCGCCCGCCTGCTCGATCTGCAAGAAGCCGAAGACTTCAGCGATAAAGAGGGTGGTGAAGACCTTGTTGCCATCCGCCGCGCTGCCGGTGAACTGGTTGTCGGCCAGGTCGATACGGTCGATCTTCTTGTCCACGTTCGGCGTCTGGTTCGGCGCGAGCGGGTAGAGCTTCGACATTGGCTGCCGGACATCGTAGATTCGGAGGGTCGCTCCAGACTCGACATTGGACGGGGTCTGAGCAAGGGCAAGGGCGGCAATCAGCCAGGCGGTCATCGCACTTTGAAGGTACCCCCAAGCGAGTTCACACTTTCTTTACGGCGTGGCATATCCGCCTTACCCCGGCTACATGCCGCACAGCCGATACTGAAAGTCATACAAATATCCGGTCGCGGCCGGAATTTTTTAAGGAGCTTGAAACCAAATGTCTAGAACAACCCTCGCTTGGAGCATGCTGGCAGTCCTCACCGCCATCCTCGCTTTCTCCGGCATCGTGGGCGCGGCCACGCTGCTGGTTCAGATGATCTTTGTCGGCTGTGTCGCCGTCCTCCTGCTGCACCTGCTCAGCGTCAGCACGGCGAATCCGTACGACATCTCACCGCAGATTTAGGCTCTCCCTCCCTCTTCTGGAACGAATCAGGCCGCAGGTGCATCCTGCGGCCCTTTTTTTGCCTCAATCGCGGAATCTCTGCAGTCCCTACCTTGATGAGCAGGAACGCCTTTGACAATGAAGTCGACCTTGGGGATCTGAAGAAGGGGCATTTCTTTTCGCTGGAAGAACTCAACGCCGATATCCAACAGACCCTGGACAACCTTCCCCCAGAGAGCCGGATGGTGCTTGAAGACAGGAGCAGGAGAGGCAAAGCGTCGGTTTCCCTTCCCCTGATCTGCGGCAGAACATTTGATGAATGGGGCGTTGTTGATCAACGCAACTTCCTGGAGAACGTCCTCAACGCCCGCCTGAACTTTCTCCTCGCCTTTGAAGGTTTGGCGGTGGCCGCCTACGCTTCGCTATTGCGCGTTGATGATTCGCACTTCTAGAGGATCGTGGTGCTCACGTTTGCCCTGATCGTCTGCAGCAAGATGTACAAATACATCCACCGCATCATGCTTCAGGTCGTCGTCTTGGATCGCCTGATGCGCGCCTTTCCTGGAGAGTCAACTTTCCTGCTCAAAGCCATCATGACGCGCATCACGCGCAGGCACGAGAAAGGCGAAGTCAAAGAGCTGACAGACAAGGAGCACCAGGATATCTATGGCAAGTCGGTCATGACTTCCCTGGCCCACTCTATCCCGACCATCGGCATCATGCTCTTTGGCTTTCTTGTCCTATACGAGATCGTGAGGTGGCTCTTTGTCTTATTCCCAGAGTGGCGGTTCTACGCCTAGCAGATGCTTCACAAAGTAGTCGCGCCGTTTCCGCTCGCCGTAGGTGCCGCCCCCGGTGTGGTTTGCGCCGGGGAGGAAGACGAACTCGAAATTCTTGCGCGCCTTCTGCAGCGCATCGACCAGGCGGAAGGTGGATTCGGGCGGGACATTGGAGTCCACTTCTCCCAAAATCAGCATAAGGTGGCCCTGCAGCTTGGCTGCGTTCTCGATGTTCGACTGCTCTTTGTAGTGGTCGCCGACGGGGTAGCCCATCCACTGCTCGTTCCACCACTGCTTGTCGATCCGGTTGTCGTGGCAGCCGCATGAGCTGACGCCCACTGTGTAGAACTCGGGATGAAAGAGCAGCGCGCCGGTGCTGTTCTGGCCGCCAGCCGAAGTGCCGTAGATGCCGACTCCAGTGCTCAGGTCAAGGGTCTTGTCCTGGGCCGCCAGCGCCTTGATCCAGGCGATCCGGTCAGGGAATCCGGCATCACCGATGTTCTGCCAGCAGACGTCATGAAACTCCTTCCCCCGGTTGTTGGTGCCCATGCCATCGATCTGCACCACGATGAAGCCCAGTTCGGCCAGAGCGTGCATTCCGAAAGCCGGGTTGAATGACTTCGGCACATGGTTGTCGTGCGGCCCGGCGTAGATGTATTCGATCACCGGAAACTTGGTCTGCGGGTTCCAGTACGACGGGCGGATGACCACGCCGTAGATGTCGGTCCGGCCATCACGCGCCTTGGCGGCAAAGCGGATCGGGGTCTGAATGCCGGTCTTGCGATATTCAGTGAGTTCGGTTTCTTCCAGCTTCATGATCTCGCGGCCGTCGGCAGCGTCGCGCAGAACATGGATCGGGGCCATATCCACCCGCGACCAGGTATCGACCATCCAGCGGCGATCAGGGGAGAACGAGACGGTGTGGGTGCCGTCCCCGGCCGTGAGGCGCACGAGGTTGCGGCCATCGAAATCGACGCGGTAGGCATGGATGTGATACGGGTCTTGACCCGACTCCTTTCCGCTGGCGGTGAACCAGACCTGCCGCTTCCCTTCATCCACATAGTCGATGCTGCGGACCACATAGTCGCCCTTTGTGATCTGGTTCTTCACCTCTCCGTCGCCGCCGATGAGATAGAGATGCGCCCAGCCATCCCGCTCCGACTGCCAGATGATTTCGCTGGTCCGGTTGAGGCGGCGCTGCATGATCTTTGTGAGATCCACAAAGGTGTCCATCTTCTCATCGATCAGCGTCTTCGCCGTGGCGGTTTTGGGGTCGATTTCAATGACGCGGTACTGCTGATAGCCGCGAATCGGAAAGTCGACTACCGCCTTCGCTCCATCCTTCCACCACGACAATCCTGGAGGGCCGGCCCACGGCTGGCCGCCGCCCATGATCGGCTCGATGGGCACCTGAACCTCCCGCTTATGGTCCACCTCGATCACCCAGGTTTCATAGGTGTCCAGCTTGTCTCCGGGCTGATCGTAGAGCTGCTTGCGGAGTTGAGAGCGGGTGCCTTCGGCCCCCGACACCAGCACCAGCGCCTCCTTCCTGTCGCCTGGGATGAGCCTGAACCCGATGGCATGGCGGCCATCCTGCGTGAGATGGGCAGAGCCATACATGCCCTTGCTGCTGATCTGCTCCCAGTCGTCTTCCCCCTTTCGAATCTCCACCTGACCATCCCGAACGCGGATGCGCGACGGAGCCGTGGGGGGATTGGAAAGCTCGAACTCGCTGACCTCATAGGTGGTGAGATCGCATTGATAGCGGCTTCGGCCCCGACCGAAGGTGATCTCGGTCAAATCCGCGTTTAGGCTGATGTCTCGCAGGCCGAGGTTCTTCTCATCCACCCGCCCTTCGACCACCTTGCGGAGCCCCTGGGCCAGCCGCGCATGATCAAAGGCCGGCTTGCGCGTCTTGGCTTCCGCATCGACCAACAGATAGGTCGTGCCCTCGTCTCCCTCCTGGGCATATACAAAGCGGCCGCCGCTTGACCAATCAATATCGAGCCGCACATTTCGCACCGATCGACGGGCCTCTGCGCTCAGCTGGTCGGCACGCTCGTAATTGGCTTTGAGTTCAGCAGGTGATGGGGTGTATCGAGTCTGGGCGTGGCTGACTCCACCGAGGAGCGCTGCCGCGACCAGAAAGGCAAGGCGAATCATGACCCATGATAGCCGCCCAGCCCTTCAATGTTCAATTATCCACCGTTTAGGATTTGAGAGAGATCGACGCGCTGGTATCCAGGGTTCTTCGATGGATCAAACATCTCACCGCTCAGATCGACCTGCCAATCCAGCTCAAGGTGGCTTAGCCAGCCTTGCCAGAAGTTACTGGTCCCGTCCTCACTGACTGTTGCAATGATGAAGCGGTGCACAAGTCCGTTGTCAGGATCGAACCACTCGCGTATTCTGACTTGTCGACCGTTGTCATCATCGCGACTGTAAGAAGCAGAAATCAGCCTCTGTTTGCCAACCCGTTCTTCCAGCACAAAGTCTAGTTTGAGATTTGAAGCCGAAAGGACAAGCCACAAATTTTCGAAGTTGAAATACACCGAATCCTCGGCTACTGCCGGCATCTCGAACTTAATTTCAACCTCTTCATAGGGCATTTCTGCAAAAACCTGGGAATCATCCACCACGATGTAGGTCTTCTTTTCGTCGGAATAACCTATGATCTTCGGACTCGTGTAGGATTCTGAAATCTTCAAGGAACCGCTCTTGCGCTCCCGCATGAAATACTCGCCTCCCGGTGAAGTATCTTCGATATCAAAATCGAGGCTGAGTCGGACGTTGTAATCCTTTATCGTCTGAGTCTTCTCCCACTTGTAGCGCTGGATGGCTTCGTGGCTAGTGAACTGCGCCAGCTGGTCTTGAGCAGTCTGCTGGACCGCCAGAGCCATCATTGAAAAAGCTGCAATCACACAGGGATTATCCGACAAAAAGGGCTCTGCGCTTTCAATTCAGTGCAGCAGAGCCTTTTTTGGGAACGACGGATTTAGCCGTGGTCGGCATGAGAGAGGAGGCGATAGCCGACGCCGGGCTCGGTGATGAGATACTCCGGCGAGGCGGGCTCGACCTCGATCTTGCGTCGCAGGTTCTTCACATGCACGCGCAGAATGTGGACTTCTGATTCGTATTCCGGCCCCCAGACCTCTGACATGAGGTTGCGGTGCAGCACCACGCGATCGATTTTGCGGGCCAGGCAGGCGAGGATGCCGTATTCGGTCGGGGTCAGCTCGACGGGCTCGCCGTCCTTTTTGACTCGGCGCATGCCGAGATCCACTTCGACTTCGCCAAAGCGAACCACCGGGTCCGAGACATCGGGCGAAGCCACGCGGCGCAGAGCCGCCCTCATGCGGGCCTCAAGCTCCTTAAGACCGAAAGGCTTGGTCACATAGTCGTCCGCCCCCACGTCGAGAGCCTTGACCTTGTCCTCTTCGTAGTCGCGGGCCGTCAAAACGATGATCGGCACACTGCTCCACTCGCGGATGCGGGTGGCCGCTTCGGTGCCTTCGATGTCGGGCAGACCGAGGTCCAGCAGAATGATGTCCGGATTTTCGACCGCCGCAAGACGGACCCCTTCGAGCCCGCAGTCGGCTTCAATCAATCGATAAGAGCCGCCGGAGAGTCCGGCCGAAAGATAGCGCCGAATTTGCGGTTCGTCGTCTACTACCAAAACCTTGATGGGTGCACCCACAGCATCCGTCATTATCCCATGCGACGTTTGGGCGCCGGAGCGGTTTTCCGCTCCGACGCCCGATGAAGCCACCGATTCACGGATAGCCATGATCAGGCGAGGGTCTTCTCCCTCTGTTTGTTGTGGATGCCTTCCTTGAATTCTTCAAGGAGCTTGTCGCAAAAGGCATCAAGCTGCTTCGGCCCCGGACTGGTGACGAGTCCCTGATCGACGACCACGTCCTCTTCCTGCCACTTCGCCTGGGCATTCGCCATTTCTGTGCGGATGGCGGCATGACCGGTCAGCTTCCGATCCTGCGCCACTCCGGCTTCTGCAAAGAGAGCCGGGGCGTGGCAGATCGCCGCGACCGGCTTGCCCTGCACGAAGAAGGAGCGGAGGAGGCTGATGGCTTCCTTGTTCACGCGCAGCTTGTCGATGTTGAGCACGCCGCCCGGGATGAAGATGCCGTCGAAGTCATCGGCCTTCACATCGCCCGGCGTCTTTTCTGCCTTCGCTTCGCCGCTCCAGCCGCCGTCTTTCCAGCCTTTGACCGTGCCGGTCTCCGGAGCGATCAGAGTCACCGTTGCGCCGGCATCATCCAGCGCCTTCTTCGGCTGCTCAAACTCGTCCCGCTGGTAGCCATCCGCGATCAGGATGGCAAATTTCTTGTTCGAGAGATTGTATTTTCCGTTATTCATAGCTTGTGGGTTGTGTCAGTGCTGAGGGTGCTGATGGTTTCCCGAAGACTTATGGAAAAAGCTCACCAGCGCTCCGATCAGAAGAATGATGAAAAGCACCTGCGCTATCCAGGCGGCCGTTCCGGCTATGCCGCCGAATCCGAAGATTGCGGCGACAAGCGCCAAGAGGAGCAGGGCGATAGCCCCGCGCAGCATCATCGATCACCATCATCATCCTGCATCGACTTCAGCCAGTCATTCACCTGATCTCTGGCCTCTTCTTTGGTGACGCCGTAGGTTTCCTGGATCTCACCAACAAGAATCTCCTGCTGGCCATCCACTCGCGTGACCTGGTCGTCGGTGAGATCGCCCCACTTCTCCTTCACGCTGCCCTTGAATTGATGCCACTTGCCCTTGAGAATGTCTGAGTTCATGTGAGTTGCCATTTGTTTCCTTCCTTAGTTCGAGCCGGGATCAGTCTGTGGTCGGGAGGGTTTTTGGGGCGATGTCTCTTGGTTTTCCGGCACGGCAACATCTGCTTCGTGCTGTGCCCGGTTTAGCTCGGCCTGCTCCTGTCTTCGTCGTCGTTTTGATCTTCCGAACAGAACGCCGCTGAAAACTCCGAGCGAAGCAATCGCCAGCCACATCTTGCTGTTGGTTATCATTGGCCCGTCTGATTTATCTGACTCCCATTCTCGCCCTTGAGGCGTGTAGAGCCCGTGAAGCCGGGAAGGCCCTTGTAAAGAAGGCATGAAGAACGCTGAAAGCCAGCGTTATTGGTCAGGATTCAGAGGAATTTGAAGGATGAATCGGGCTCCGCCGGATTCTGAGTTTTCCGCCCATGTATGACCGGCATGAAGCTCCGCAATCGTGCGGACGATGGCCAGACCAAGGCCCGTTCCGGCACCGATTCCGCCTGGAGCGCGATAAAACTTCTCGAAGATCTTCTTCTCCTGCCCCTCGGGAATGCCTGGCCCGCTATCGGTGACGGAGATCTCCGCATACCCATCTCGAGACCCCGCCTTGATCCAGAGGCAGCCGCCCGGTCCCGCAAACCTGGCTCCATTCTGGATGAGGTTGCCGATGGCTTGGGCCAGCAGCGTCAGGTCGCCCTTCACTTCGGGCAGGTCGTCGGGCAGATCGATGTCTACCGTCCTATTCCGCAGCGCGCGCCGCATCTGGCGCATGGCGATGCCGACGGCCTCTTCAAGGGCCACCGGTTCGTGGTTCTTCGTGGTCAGGCCCGATTCAAGCTTGGTGATCTCAAGAACATTGTTGATGCTGCCTTCCAGCCTTACCGCATCTTCGGCGATGGTGTTCATCAGGTTCTTGCGGGCCTCTTCGTCCATCTGGTCGCCATCGGCCAGCCGAGCGCTGGAGCCGACGATCGAGGTGAGCGGAGTGCGAAGGTCGTGGGTGATCGAACGAAGCAGAATGTTCTGCATCTCGGCGGACCGGGCCGTGACCCGAGCAGCGTCATTCTCCTGCGCCAAGCGCACGCGCGCCCAGGCGATGCCCATCTGATCGGAGATGCCTTCCAGCAGGCGAGGATCAACGAAAGACTCCATCCCGATGCCCCGCCCCGCGGTGATGGCGATGATGCCCAGCACCTCGTTTTTGCCGCGCACCGGCTGCAGCCGCATCGGCGCAGCGGGCTCAGTGGCCGTCCCTGCCCCTGAAGGCGCACCGGTCTTGATGGTGAATCGAGCCGCCGCCCGCAATTGTTCGCCAAACGCTTCGACCACCTGGTCCTCCCAGACGTCATCAGAAACGCCAGAAGGACGAAGAACCGTGCGCACCTCCAGTTGGGTGGAGTGAGAAAGATGCTCCACAACCGCATCCCTGATTTCATCGCCTTGGTTCGCCTGCAGCAGACGGCGGCTCAGTTCATAAAGGCTGTTGATCTTGAGCGCCCAGCGGGAAGACTCCTTCGCCTGCTGCTTGGCCTGCAGCGATAGGATGCTGATCATCAGCGACACGATGACCAGCACGGCCACGGTGAGCCAGCTGCGCTTGTCATCCACCATGATGCCCATGGTCGGCGCGACGAAGACAAGATTGACCCCCAGCCCGCCCACGATGGATGTGATGAAGGACTCGATGGGTCCGGTAAAGAGCGCGGTAAGGGCAACCGCCAGCACCATCAGCAGCACGACAACCTCCGTGCCCATGATCGTGCGCATGGTGTAGCAGATGCCGAGCGTCAGCACGACCACGGCCAGCGCCAACAGCACCGACGTTGCGAACTGAACGACATTCTTCTTGGTGGACCGGCGGGTGCTGGTGGCGACCGGCGAGACTTCGTACAGATCGATGAGCGGGAAGGTGCGCCGCAGCTTGCCGGGAAGGCTGCGCAGGAACCGCGAGCCGCCCGACCTTGACGGGCGGGCGATGACGACCAGGCTGACGCCCACTTGGTGAATGATCTCGCTGATCTGCTCCTGCCAGCGATCCGCGCTCACGCGGTACTGCTGCATCTGAAACTGCTGGGCAAGATCGAGGGCCGCGCGGGGCTCCGGCAGAACGTCTCCCGGCGCCTTCAGCCAGACCACGGCGACGGGAAGGTTGTGCGCCGCGGCGACACGGCCCGCCGCCCCCACGACAGAGGCAGCCATCGAGTTTGCCTCGACGACTGCCAATACATATCCACTTGCCGCAGAGATGCCTGTCTCGTTCAATTCACTGCCAGTATGAACGCCGAGGGCGGGTCAGAATCGAGCGTACGAGAATCGACACGGATTCTTCACGCGAACGACTTCTTGTAGAAGGCCAGCGTCTTGGCCCAGGCATCTTCCGCCGATTCCTTGTCGTACCGGGCATTGCTCGGATTGGCAAAGGCGTGGTTCGCATCGTAGGCTTCAACGGTCAAGGGCTTGTTGGCTTCTTCCATCGCCGCCTTGAAGCGGTCGACCACTTCTTTGTTGATGAAGTTGTCCTGAGTCGGCCAGACCATAAGGACCGGAGCCTTCAGCTTTGCCAATTCAGCCTGGCTTGTCACGGGCATGCCGTAGTAGATCACACAGGCATCGACGTCTTCCCCGCCTGCGATGGCCGCCTTATGCGACCATCCGCCGCCGAAGCAGTAGCCGATGGTGCCGACGTGCGGAGCCTTGTAGAGTTCGCCATTCTTGATCGCCTTCACCGCCCCGGCAACGACCGCCTGCCCGTAGGCTTCGGTCACGCCGCCCATGTAGGTCCGAGCCTGGGTCGCGTCTTCGGCGACCTGTCCCTTGTACATATCCAGGGCCAACACGCCGTAGCCGGTTTCTGAATTCAGCTTCTCGGCGGTCTGCTTGATGTTGTCGTTGAGGCCCCAGAACTCGTGGATCATGATGATCACGGGCTTGTCGGGGCCTTCCGGCTTCACCCAGAAAGCGCCGGCCTTTCCTTCAGAGGTGGTGAACTCGGTCATCTCGCCCTTGGCGGGCTTCCAGTCTTTGAGCTTTTTCAGGGGGTGGAGAGCGATGAACTCGGGATCGCTCATAAAGATGTCCATGCCGCAGCAGTCAGGCGGGGTCTGACTTTGGGTCAGGGTCAGGGCGAGCGCGTAGGCCAGCATAGTTCTGCGAACGTACGCTGGCCCACGTCGGTTCCACTTTAGGCAGCCGCTTTTCTGCGTTCTGTCCTAGACTCGGCCCATTCATAGAGGGTCGGAAGCAGAAGCAGAGTCAGGATGGTCGAGGTGATCAGGCCGCCAATGACGACCGTCGCCAGCGGACGCTGCACCTCCGCTCCCGCACTGTGCGAGAGGGCCATCGGCAGAAAGCCGAAGCTCGCCACCGCCGCCGTCATCAGCACGGGCCGCAGCCGCTGCACCGCCCCCTCAAAAACCGCCTCCCGCACCGTCTGCCCGTCTTCGCGCAGGCGGTTGATGAAGGTGAGCATCACGATTCCATTCAGCACCGCGATGCCCGCCAGAGCGATGAAGCCGATGCCCGCCGAGACGGAGAACGGCATCCCCCGCGCCCATAGCGCCAGGATTCCGCCGGTCACGGCGAACGGAATTCCCGTGAAGACCAGCAGCGCCTGACGGATGCTGCGGAAGGTGGCGAAGAGCAGGAAGAAGACGCCCAGGAACGTGAGCGGCACCACAACGCCGAGCCGCGCCCGTCCGCTGGAGAGCTTCTCATAGGTTCCCCCATACTCCAGGTGGTAGCCGGTCGGCATGTCCAGCTCGGCATCCAGCCGCCCCCGGACCTCTTCGACAAAGCTGCCGAGGTCGCGGCCGCGCACATTGGACTGAACGACGACTCTGCGCTGCCCATTCTCTCGGCTGATCTGGGCCGGGCCGAGGGTGGAAGCAATCTCGGTGACTTCGCCTAGAGCGACCGTTCCTCCGGCGGGGGTCGGGACGCGCAGCGCAGCGATCTGTTCGGGATCGTTCCGCACTTGGGGCGGGAAGCGGACGGCGACGCCGAAGCGGCTTGAGCCATCCACCACCTCGGTCACCACCTGGCCGCCCAGGCCGTGCTCGATGACTTCGTTCACGTCCTCCACCGAGAGGCCGTGCCGGGCCATCGCGCCGCGATCCAGGTCGATCTCCAGCTGCGGCAGGCCCTGGGTTACTTCTGCCTGGACATCTGCCGCGCCCTGCACCTGATTCACGATGCCGGCGATGGTCTGCGCCTGTCGGGCCAATTCGTCGATGTCGGGGCCGAAGAGCTTGATGCCGAGGTCGCTGCGAATGCCCACGCCCTCGATCAGCTCCATCATCCGCAACTCGATGGGCTGGCTGAAGTTGTAGCCGATGCCGGGATACTCCTCCAACACCTCCGACATCTTCTCCACCAGCTCCTCCTTGCTATGCGCTTCTTTCCAGCCCTTCTGCGGCTTCAGCGTGATTAGGTTGTCGCTGACGCTGACGGGCATTGGGTCGGTGGCCAATTCAGAGCGGCCTATGCGGGAGACGATCTGGTCGATCTCGGTGGGAAACCGCTCCTTCAGCAGGCTCTCGATCTCACCGGACTTGCGGACTGTCTCCTCCAGCGAGATGCTGGGTGGGTGGACGATCTGCACAGCCAGCGAGCCTTCGTCCAGCTTCGGCACAAAGACGCTGCCGAGCCTGGGATAGATGGCGAGGCAGGCGGCGACAAAGACAACGGCCGCCGCGGTCCAGACGATCCGCCCGCGCATGACGCGCTCCAGCAGCCGCTGGTACCGAGGCTTGATCCACTCCAGCACCGGGTTCTCCCTCTCCTTTTTGACCTTGAGGAAGTAGGAGCAAAGGGCGGGGATCATCGTGAATGAGAGCAGCATCGCCCCTGTCAGCGCCAGGATGACGGTAAGCCCCATCGGGCGGAACGTCTTGCCCTCGATCCCGCTGAGCGTGAGGATGGGAATGTAGCTGGCGATGATGATCATCTCGCCGAACTGGGTCGCCCTTCGCACCTCTACGGCTCCGGCAAGGATCGTTTCGTCGCGCTCTTCGTCGGTGAGGTCGCGACCGAGCACCTCCCGCCGCTCGCTTAGGCGGCGCACGCAGTTCTCGACGATGATCACCGCGCCATCCACGATTAGGCCGAAGTCGATGGCACCAAGGCTCATCAGGTTCGCCGAGACCCCGAACTGCTTCATACCGATGATGGCGAAGAGCATGGCCAGGGGAATCGCGCTGGAGACGATGAGGCCCGCCCGCAGCTGCAGCAAGAAAAGGAACAGGACGAGGATGACCAGCAGGCCGCCCTCGACGAGATTCTTCACCGCCGTCTGCAGCGTGCGCATGATCAGTTCGCTGCGGTCGAGGAAGCCGACCAGCTTGGAGCCATCGGGCAGCGACTTCTCGATCTCGATCAGCCGATCCTTGACCCGCTCGACAACGATTCGGCCGTTGTCGCCCATCATGAGCATGGTGATGGCCAGCACCTGCTCGCCCTCTCCGTTGGCGGTGACTCCGCCCTGCCGGACCATCGCCCCCTCGGTGACTTCACCGAGATCGGCCATCGTGATCGGCACGCCGTTGGGCGAGGCGACGACGATCTGCTTGATGTCCTCCAAGTCTTCGATAACGCCAACACTGCGTACGATTTCCTGCTCTGATCCCTTCTCGATGTAGGCGCCGCCCGCGTTGGCATTGTTGCGGCTGATCGCCTCCGTCACATCGCGGACTGTGAGACCGTATGAGTAGAGGCGGTCGGGATCGAGCAGAACCTGAAGCTGCTTGACCTCCCCGCCCCAGGTGTTGACTTCCGCGATCCCGGGAACCGTGCGCAGCTGCGGGGCAACCACCCAGTCCATCAGCGTCCGCTTTTCGCGAAGGCTCAGTTCGTCATTCTCAATCGTGACGTTATAGATTTCGCCCAAACCTGTACTGACAGGTCCGATCTCAACCTCTACTCCCTCCGGGAGAGACTCTTTGGCTTCGGTGATCCGCTCGCTGACGAGTTGGCGGGCGAAGTAGATATCCACGTTGTCTTCAAAGACAACCTGCACCTGCGAGAGGCCAAACTGAGAAATCGACCGCACTTCGCGCAGCTTTGGCATTCCAGACATGGACATTTCGATGGGAAACGTGATGCGCTTCTCCACCTCTTCAGGTCCGAGTCCGGGGACATTGACGGTGACGACGACCTGCTTGTTGGTGATGTCGGGAACGGCATCAACCGGCAGCCGCAGCGCGCTGTAGAGCCCTGCGGCGATCAGGACAACGCCCAGCAACAGAACGAAGGCGCGCTGACGGATGGAGAATCGGATGATGGCTTGAATCATCTTTCAGCTCCTTAGTGAGCGTGCCCGTGGCCCAGTTCGTCCTTCATCGCCTGCGCTTTCAGAGTGAAGGCGCCCTTGGCCACATACGGATCCCCTGGTGCCAGGCCTGCAATCACTTCGACGCGGTCGCCGTGGCGTGCGCCAAGTTCAATGGGAAGAGCCTCGAATTCCCCTTCGTGCTCGCCCGGAACATAGATCACAAATCGGCCCTCCACTTCCTGTACAGCGTCGCGAAGAACGACCACCGACTCGGCCCCTGACGCAGTCCCGAAAATCACTTCGGTGAACATGCCTGGCTTGAGCAAACCGTCAGGATTCTCTACCAAACATTGCACAGATGCGGTGCGGGTCTGAGCATCCAGCTGAGTGCCGATCACCTGCACGACCCCGGCCAGAGTCCGGTCCGGAGCCGCTTCCGTGGTGATCTCGCAACGGGTGCCCACGGCAAGTCCGGCGAGCTGCGACTGGGGCACGCTGGCCGTCACCCAAACCGACTTCAGGTTCTCAATCTTGAGCAGTTCGGTGCTCCGCTCAACTGCCTGTCCCAGAGTGGTGTCAACGTGGCTGATGGTCCCTGCAAGCGGTGCCCGGAGGGTCACCGATGCCCCGGCAGCCGTCCCGCCCGCCGTCATGGCGCGGTAGCTGGTCTGAGCATCGCCGACCGCCCGCCGAGACCGGTCCTCAGCCTGGCGCGCCGCCGTGAGACGAATCTGGGCTTGTCGAACCGCATTCTCTGCCCGCGTGACCTCCGACTCTGCCGAGAGGAGTTCGCGCCGGTTGAGCAGATTCTCTTCGGCAATGCGCTTCTCGCGCTGATAGGCGCTCTCCGCCAGGCTCACCCGTACCTTGGCCCGAGAGATCAGGATCTGATCCTGCTGCACCTCAAGCCGCGCACTCTCCAGGTCCACCTTCGAGACCAGACCTTCCGCATAGAGCCGCTCCATGCGGCGCAGCTGTTCCTGGTGCGTGGCCTCTTCGGTCTGCAGCGACAGCAGTTCGCTTCGCGCCTCCGTCAGCTCCTTTTCGGCCGCCAAAACCGGAGCCTGGCTGAACGCGCCGGCTTCGGCAAGCGCGCGCTGCTGGTTGAGGATCTGGCGGGCAGCCGAGCGGTCGGCTTCCGCGATCTTGAGTTCCCCCTGCCGCTCCTGAACCATGGAACGGGCCGCGCTGAGCTGCCGATTCGCCTCGGTAATGCGGGCCTGGCCGTCGGCAAGGTCGGGCGACTGCACGACTGCCAGAGCCTGCCCGGCCGCCACGCGATCACCCAGCGAAACCATCAGCCGAGTGACCTTCCCCGATACCGGAGAAGTGACCAGAGCCTGGCCGCTGGTCGTGGTGGAGACGGTTCCCGGAACCCGGAGTCCACCCAAGGCTCCGCCGGATTCGGCGGTGGAGACCTCAATCCCCGCCGCCTTGAGTTGCTCGCCAGTCAGGACAACGACGCTTTCTTCGCCTTCGTGCTCATGGCCATGTTCCTCCTCTTCGTGGTCATGGTCATCTGAAGCGGGCACCGGTCCGCTTTGTCCGCAGCCAAAGGCGACCAGAAGCAGGAGCCACCAGAACTTACGCATTGCGGCCATCCTCCTTCCAAAAGAAAGCCACCCGAGTGCCGTCGTCCAGGCGGCCATGGTCGTGGCCCTCGTGGTCATCATGGTCGTGTTCGCCTTCGGGGTGGTTGTGGTCGTCGGGAGCGGACGCATCCTGCCCGCAGCCGAACGCCACGAGGAGCAGGAGCCACCAAAACTTACGCATGGGGAGCCTCCATCAACTGTCCGTAGGCTTCCAGAAGCCGGACATGCGCCTGGAAGGAGCTGGCTCTTGCTTCCACAAAGCCCTCCTCCACCTCGCGCATCGCGCGGGTGGCTTCGAGCACTTCGACCAGGGTCGTCGCTCCCTCTTCGTAGCCGAGCTGCGACTTGGCGACCAGCGTTCTGGCCTCCTCGAGAATCTCGCGGTAGCTGTTCACCTGATCCTGCGCCTTCTTCTGGTCGGCCAGCGCCGCCGTCAGTTCCACATTTGCCAGCAGCATCGTCTCTTGGAACTCCTGCTCGGCCGCTTCGGCCCGCTTTTCGACCGTCGCCAGTTCGGCTTTCTTGAGTCCGTGATCAAAGAGCGGCATCGTCAGTTGGAGCCGCAGGCCGAACTGGCCGTCCGCTTCGTTCCAAGCGGATCGGCGAGCCTGCACCTCAAAGGTGGGGCGATAGGAAGCGCGCACCTGCTCAAGCTCTTGAGCGATCAGGTCGATCTCCGCCTGCTTCTGCAGGACATCGGGGCGCTGTACGGCCATCGCGCCAGCCGGGCTCTCATAGTTTGCGCTCAGCACCTCATCATCAACATCCGCTTGGGCGGACCCGATCAGAGCGGCCAGCTCCTTGCGGGCGGCTTCCAATTCTGTCTGCCGCCGCTCGCTGTCTTGAGCAGCTCTCCGCTGCTCGATCCGGGCGCGGATCACCTGGACTTCCGGAACGCGGCCCTCCTCAAACCGCTTCTGCGAGGACTCGTACAGCGCCTGCGCCGTCTCCAGAATCCGGTGCGCCACCTGCGCCCGCAGTTCGGCAGCGGCGGCTTCGCCGTAGGCGCGCATCACCTGGGTTTGAACTTCCAGCGTGGCGGCACGCAGCCGAGCCTGTTCAATGGTTACCAGGGCTCGGCCAACCGCACGTCCCGCCCGCACTCGGCCGAAGAGATCGAGCTGCTGCGACAGGACGAAGTCGTCATCCGAACCTCCCGCTTCAGGGGGAGTAGTGAGGCCCAGAGCCAGTTCGGTGCTGGGGAATGCGCCCAGCATCCGGGCGTGCGCCTCTGCCTGCTCGACCCGGAGACGGGCGGCGGCAATAGCCGGGCGCTTTTCATAGGCAGACCGAAGCGCATCAGCGAGGCTGATCGGTTCGCCTTGGGCCTGTGCAAGGGCGCTTGTCAGCGCCAGCACGGCCAACGATATGGGTTTCAATGTGTGGTTCTCCTTGCTTGACTTTGTGGGTCAGGGCAGGTCGATGCGGCCTGCAGAGCTTCGAGCCGAAATCAGGCGAAGCTCTGGCAAGGAGGGGCGCGGCCCCGGGGAGAATCTACGGGAGGACTGGAGGGCTCCAGATCCGGTGGAGGCCGGCTGACCGGCTGCTCCAGAATGGGAGTCGGGGGAATTGCCAGCGGCGCGGGAAGAATCAGCGGCTGATCGACCGGAAGCGTCTTGGTCTCGGCATCCAGTCGTGAATCAGGCTGGGTGCAGGTGATCCTCTCGCAACAGTCGCCGCAGTCATCCTGACCGACGCTCTTTTCTGCCGTGCCGTTTTTCAGGCAGTTCTGGCACTCCGCCCCTCCTTCCGAAAGATGGGTGGGCATGCAGATGTGCGACTGACCAAGAAGGACGGCCAGCGTCAGCAGGATTCGGGCAACCCATGCTGTCTGCACTTGCAATATGATAGCCAAGACCCTGCGACCGTATCGCAAAGCCATTGCAGAACCTTCCCTTTAGGGCTTGTTTGTTCGCATTTCTTTTGCCAGCTTGATGATTTCGTTCATCCATTCCTGCTGTTCGCCGCCCTCGGCATTGCGGAACATGATGAAGGATTCGCCGGTGGTGAGGTTGCGCCGGAACATGGTGGTGAAGCCCCAGGTACCTCCGGTGTGGGTGATCACCTTTTCGCCATTCGGATGCGACACAAACCAACCCGCCCCGTATCCGTTTTCACTGCCAAAGATGGGCGTCCACTGCTGCTCTAAAACATTGCGCGAGATGGCTTCCTGCTTGGTGAGGGCACGGTCGTACTTCAGCATGTCCTCCATGGTCGAGATGATTCCACCGCTGCCGTGGAAGATGTCGGGGCGCAGCGGCATCGGGTTGGTGTACTTCCCATTCCGCCAGCGATAGGCGTCGGCGCGGTTCGGCACCAGCTCGTCCCGGTCGTAGTAGCGCGTGTTGGTCATTCCCGCGGGATCAAAGATGTTCTGCTTCACCACCTCCGGCAGGCTGCTGCCGTAGACCGTGCCGACGATCAGCCCGAGCACCGAGTAGCCGTGGTTGTTGTAGCGATAGGTTTCGCCCGGCGTTTCGGCAAGGTCGGTCTCGCCGAGCAGCTTCAGGTACTGCGCCTCGCTGTAGTTGGTGGAGAACGAAAAGCCCGACACATCTGCGATTCCGGAGCGATGGCCGAGCAGGTCCTTGATTGTGATCTTTTTCCAGCTATCCGGCTGGTCCGGATAGAACTTGGTGACCGGATCGCTGAGCGACAGCTTTCCTTCTTCTATCGCCCGAAGGGCCGCATAGCCGCAGAACTGCTTTGAGACCGACGCGATGCGGAAGGCGGTCTGGGGCGTGAAGGGCGTCTGGGTTTCGAGGTTGGCGTAGCCGTAGCTCCGCACGATCTTCTCCCCGCCGGGAAAAACCAGCGCAAAGCAGACTCCGGGCACATGATCCTGCTCCATCCGCTCGCGGACATAGTCGTCGATGGCATCGGCCTGAGCCGCCGAAAGCGCAGCGGCAAGGGCCAGGGCGAGCGATGAGCGGAGAAAGGCGGTCATGCGGATAAAGATATCCCATCATCGCCCCACGAGACACCCGCCTCGTCAAAACAGAATGGCCTACATCATTTTGGACAAATCCTCTATAATCGCAGCATATCTTTAAGGAGATGTCGGCGGAGAACCCCGGCACTACCGCACCTGTTTAGGCTCTCTGAGCCGCTTCATTTGAACCTGCCGCTTGGCGGCAAGCATTAGGGCGTGGAGAAAAATATGAACGAGAGCATAAATAAGCCGGACGGGGGATGTCCGCTGGAAGCGGGCTTTGTGGCGATCAACACGATCACCTGCAAGCCAGACTATCGCGAGCGGTTTGAAGAGCTTTTCTCGACCCGCGCCAAAGCCATCGACCGAATGCCCGGATTCTGCGGAATGCAGGTCCTGCGCGACCAAGACCCCGAGGGCTCCTACCTGGTGGTCAGCTACTGGCGATCAAAGGAAGACTTTGAGCGCTGGACCGGATCAGAGGAGTTTCTGGAAGGCCACAAGCGCGGCTTCGAAGACATCCGCAAGGCCAAAGAAGAAGGCCGCGAGCCGCCGATGACTTCTGAATTCCGCACCTACGACTCCTTCGCAAAGTAGTCGTCCGGCGGCTGGAGGGCCATCCGCTCTCCAGCCGCCCTTCTCCCACCACCCCGCAGGTCCTGCAGCGTCCCAGTACGCTGCCCTACAGGCCAGAACTCACCGGGGTATCATCCGTCGCTCTGGGGCCGTTAGCTCAGTTGGTAGAGCAGCTGACTCTTAATCAGCGGGTCATAGGTTCGAGTCCTATACGGCCCACCAGAATCCCTCCCTACTTCCCTCAAAGGCCGGACTGCGTCTTCAGGCGTCCGCAAACTTGGCCGAGTGGCGGCTAACCAGGCGCTTGTAGGCCAGGTAGGCGACTCCGTACAGGCCGACCATCACGATGCTGAAGAACACCGCCGTCTGCATCAGGCTTGCGCCCATTGCGTGCGGAATATAGATCGTTGCCCCCACCAGCACGATGCGCAGCGAGTCGAGCATGAGCTGGACATCCTGCCGCTTGAGCAGGATCGTCACCACCGATGCCGGGTTGACCACCACCAGCATGCCGATTGAGAACGACATGATGGCGAGCAGATAGCCCGCCTCCTGCCACTTCGCGCCGAGGATGAACGGCAGGATCAATCCACCCACCACGCTCACCACGGCGGTCGCCAGCGCGAGCTTGAATGTCTTGGCGATGACCTTGTTGAAGGAGCGCTGAACCTTCTGGGGATCGTTCTCCATAGCAGAGGCGATCTCGCCCATAAAGACCTGGCCGATGGCCGTGCCGACCAGCAGAGCGGGCAGGCTGATCAACCGCGTCGCCAGCGCCCATGAGTCGCCGTCGGCCTGGCCGAAGAGCTTGATGACCATGAAGGTCGGCAGCGCGAAGCCCAGGCTGTTCGCAAAGGTCGAGGGGACGCCGAAGACGGCAAACTGCTTCTGCTCTTTGGCGACCTCCCACGCCCGGCTCAGCTTGGGAAAGCGGATTCCCTGAAGGCCGGAGCCTTTAAAGAGATAGCTGATGCCCATGAAGGAGCCGACGACCGGGCTGAGGACGAGGCCCAGCAAGGTCGGACTGATGAAGCCCCACACCACCGAGAAGATCGACGCGATCACGCCGCGGGTGCCCTTGGTGACGGCAATCGCCTTGTACTGCCTATTCTTGGTCGCGTTGTAGGTGAGCGTTCCGTAGAGGCCGTTGCCGAAGAAGCCGATGGGCAGCAGCCACCAGTACCCCGACAAATCGCTCACGTTCATGAAGGCAAAGAGCGGCCGGTTGACCACCGCGAGCACCACGGTCAGCAGGCCGGTCATCACCAGCAGGGAGATGAAGCAGAGCCCGGTGATGTCCTGCATCTCCGCATCATCCTTGGCGGTGGGGATGGCCATCTCAAACCGCATGGTCGCCAGCGGCGTGAGGAGGGTGAGCAGCAGCATGAACGCGCTGGCGACGGCAAAGACGCCATCATCGGTGTAGAGCCGCGCGATAAAGAGCAGACCGATGGCCGTCGCGGCGTGGCCCACGGCGGTTCCGGAGGCGATGCCGACCGTGCTCTTGAACCAGAAGGACCGCTTCTGCCAGTTGGGGAGAAGCTTCATTGTCCAGGTGCGCTCGCCGGGAATTTTCGGATCAATTGAGCCTGCCGCATAGATCGCACTGCCTGAAGCCGCGTTGTGGCAAAAGTATAGTCAACCCAACTCCAGCCATGCAGAGCATCAGGCCATTCAGACAAGAAGACGAGGCGGCGGTCCGCCAGATGGTGAAGGACGTATACGACGAGCACGGGTTCTCATGGGACCCGGAGGGCTACCACGCCGACCTCTACGACATGACCACCCACTATCTGAATGACCACACCCGACTCTTTGTGGCGGAAACCGACGATGGAATTGTCGGCTGCTGCGGCATCGCCCTCTTCCCCGCTCTTCCGGGCGAAACGGGCACCGTCGCCGAGCACAACGGCAAAGTGCGCGTGTGCGGGGCCGACTGCGAGATCCTTCGCCTCTATGTCCATCCATCCGCACGGAGGCTCGGTCTGGGCCGCGAGCTGACTTGGGCCTGCCTTGAGGCGGGGCGAGAGAACGGCAAAACCTGCCTGGAAATCTGGAGCGACAAGCTGCTGACCAAGTCGCACGCGCTCTACCAGTCGCTTGGCGCGCAGATCATCGGTGAACGCATCTGCGACGATCCGGACGAAGCCCCGGAATGGGGCATGATGCTCCCGCTCTAGCCGCAGACTACGAGAGCGCGATGTCCCGGCGGTACTGCTTGCCTTCGAAGTCGACGACATCGGCGGCGTGGTAGGCGATCTTTCGCGCCTCTTCCTTGTTCTTGCCTTCGGCTGAAACGGCCATGACCCGGCCACCTGCCGTCACGAGTTGATCACCGTCCAGTTTCGTGCCGGCGTGGAAAACGACGGCCCCTTCGGGAAGCAGGCCCATGCTGATGGGGCGGCCCTTTTCGTAGCTGCCCGGATAGCCTTCGCTGGCCAGAACGATGGTGACCACATGGTTGCTGTTCAGAGCCACTGGCGGCAGCGGCTCGCCGTTGGCGGCGCACTGCAGCAGGCGGCCGAATCCTCCCCCGATCCGGCGGACCACCGTCTGGGTTTCCGGGTCGCCGAAGCGGACGTTGTATTCAAGACAATAGGTGGTGCCGCGCTCGACCATGAGGCCGGAAAAGAGGACGCCGCGGAAGTCGATACCCTTCTCGGCCATCAAATCCACGATCGGGCGGACCACATGCTCTTCGGCTTGTTCCGTCAGGCCGGGAGTCATCCAGTCCACGGGACTGAAGGTGCCCATGCCGCCCGTGTTCGGCCCCTGGTCTCCCTCCTTGATCCGCTTGTAATCCTGCGCGACGGGAAGGCTGAGAAAGTGCCGTCCGCTCACGACAGTCAGCAGGCTGAATTCGCGGCCGACAATGCGATCTTCGATCACCACTTCCCGGCCTGCGTCTCCGAACTCCAGCGAGACCATCGACCGCTGCACCGCGTCCAGCGCCTCCTCTTCGGTGCCGCAGACGATCACGCCCTTGCCGAGAGCCGCGCCCGATGCCTTGACGGCGACCTG
Source organism: uncultured Fimbriimonadaceae bacterium (assembly GCA_965652385.1). Classification (GTDB taxonomy): domain Bacteria; phylum Armatimonadota; class Fimbriimonadia; order Fimbriimonadales; family Fimbriimonadaceae; genus JBGSIR01. Next base: position 214,429 of record CBFGUV010000001.1, on the reverse strand, counting down.
CTTCCCCGAGGCAAAGCGCATCCGCACGAAGTCGGAAGCCTGGTGATGATCCTGAAAAACCTCGAACTCGGCCGTCTTGACTCCGGCCTCCCGCATTAAGACCTTCGAAAACGCCTTCGAGCCTTCTAGCCGGGCACCGTCGGCATTGGGGCCAAGCACGGCAACGCCTTCGCTTCGCAGGCGATCGGCCAGACCGTCGATGAGCGGATCTTCCGGTCCGACAATCACCAGATCAGGCTGAATCTCCCGGCAGATTTCGCTCAGGCGATCAAAGTCGCCGACGGAACCTTCATGGAGCGTGGCGACTTCGGAGATGCCGGGGTTTCCGGGACAGGCGTGAACCTCCGCCTCGTGCGCCAGCTTCCAAGCCAGCGCATGTTCGCGACCGCCCGATCCGATGATGAAAACCCTCATATCTCCCTCCGGTACTCCATGGCGCTCAGCAGAGTCGCCGTATCCGCAAAATCCAGTTCGCCGCCCACGGGCATGCCGTGCGCCAACCGCGTGATCTTCACCCCGAGCGGCTTGATCAGCTTGGCCAGGTACAGCGCGGTGGCATCGCCCTCAATGGTGGGGTTGGTGGCCACGATCACCTCTTCCACCCCATCCGAAAGCCGCCCCAGAAGCTCCTTGATCTTGAGCTGCTCCGGACCGATTCCGTCGATGGGATTCAGGAGCCCGTGCAGGACGTGGTAGAGGCCGCGATACTCGTTGATCCGCTCAATGGCCGAGATGTCGCGCGGGTCGCCCACGACGCAGATCTGCGCCGCCGACCGGCGCGGGTCCTGGCAGATGGGGCACTTCTCCGATTCGGAGATGTTCTGGCACTGAATGCACAGGCGCAGGCGATTCCTGGCCTCTGCCATGGCATCCGCAAAGCGGCGCACATCGTCGGCGGGCATCCGCAGGACGTGGAAGGCGAGCCGCTGGGCGGACTTGGGGCCGACTCCGGGCAGGCGCTCGAAGTGGGCGATCAGTTCGGCCAGCGGACGCGCGTAGTCCATCCTCGATTAGAGGCCGAGCTTGTCCATGCCGGGGACGTTGGGCATGATCTCCTTCACCCGCGCCTCCCGCATTTCGGTCGCCTGAGTGAAGCCGTCGCGGCTGGCCGCAACGATCATGTCTTCAAGCATCTCCATGTCCTCCGGATCGACCGCAGAGGGATCGATGGTGATCTTCTGCATCTCGCCGGTGCCGTCAAAGACGACCTTGACCGGACCCTTTTCGATCTCGATCCGCTCCTTCTTCAGCTCGACCTCAAGGTTTTGAACCCGAGCCATCGACTGCTGCGCCTGCTGGAGCGCGCCAGCAAAACCTTGTCCGCCAAATCCTTTCGGGAGCTTCATTCCTGAGTTACCTCGTTCCCATCCTGGCCGCTGCTCAGTTGATCCTTAAAGATCTCCTTTGCGACCTCGGCCAATCGGGGTCCTTCTATGGGCAATTCTACCGCCGCGCGCTTTTCCTCCACCGGAGCTTTAGGCGCGGAACTGGTCGCCGAAGCCACAAAATCAAACTCCGCCGCGTCGCCCGTCTTGCTTTCCCACAGCGAACGGATCGCCTTGCCGAGAGCGGCGTTGTCCCGCGCCCATCGCGCATTGGTCTGCTGAGCAAATTCGACGACCACCTTTCCGGGCGCAACCTCGGCCAATCGTGAGCCCGGAAGGCGCATCTTGGCCAGCTTGGACTTCTCGCAGAGATCGGTCACGATGGCGTCCCACACATCCTGCTGCGGATGAGCCGGACCTGTGGGCTGCGGCTTGGGCCGCGACGGCGCAGGCGTCTCTTTCTCCTGCGGAGGCTCCGTCTTCTGCACGGGAGCACGGGCAGCCTCCTGTCGCGGAGTGGGTGGCGTCTGCTTGGGCGGCTCGGCCTTTGCGGGAGCCGCTGGCTGCGGCTGGGGGGCAGCGGCCTGCACAGGAGCCGGGGCCGGAGCATTGACCATCTGGCTGATGCGGATCAGCTCCGATTCCAGCCAGATGCGCGGAAGGCTCATATCGCGGATCACGCGATGCGCTTCCGCCAACTCGGCCCGGAAGCGCAGCATGCGTTCGGTGCCGATCTCGGCAGCGGTGCTGCGCGAGGCAGCCTCCAGCGCGGGATCAAAGGCTCCCTCCAGTCCAAAGGCGATGCGGGTGAGGTCGGAAAGGCGGTGCAGCAGCGACTCGAGAATAGAGCGGGGGTCGCGGCCGGTCTGGTAGACCCGCTCCACCTCTTCGATCAGCATCGGCACCTCGCCGCGCGTCATGCCCAGCAGAATCTTGTCGGAGGTGTCGTCGTCGATCAGTCCGAGGCTGGCGGCGACGTGCTCAAGGGTGAGCGGCCCTTCGGCGGTCATCAGCGCCTGCTCCAGAAGAGTCAGGGCATCGCGGAATCCGCCGTCCGCCATCTTGGCGATGGCCGAAAGCGCGGACGGGTCGGCCTCGCCGCCCTCCGCCTTGATGACGTGCTCCAGGCGGCTGACCAGATCGCCCATGTTGGCGCGGTGGAATTCAAACTTCTGGCACCGGGAGCGGATGGTCGGCGGAACCTTGCCGTATTCCGTCGTGGCCAGGATGAAGACGATGTGCCCCGGAGGCTCCTCAATGGTCTTGAGCAGGGCGTCGAACGCCTTCGAACTCAGGTCGTGGACTTCGTCGATGATGAAGATGCGGAAGGGGCCGATGCTCGGCTTGTATTCGCTCGCCTCGACAATCCTCTCACGCACGTCGTCCACGCCGGATTCGCTGGCGGCGTCGATCTCCACCACATCCATCGAGCTGCCGTCGGCGATGGAGAGGCACACATCGCAGGTGCCGCAGGGCTCCCCATCCACGACATTGGGACAGTTGAGCGCCTTCGCCAGAAGGCGGGCGGTGGAGGTTTTGCCGGTCCCACGGGGGCCGGTGAAGAGATAGGCGTGCCCGTGCCGGCCCGAAGCCACTGCTCCGGTGAGGGTCTTGACCACATGATCCTGCCCCACCAGATCCCCGAAGGTCTGGCTACGGTACTTGCGGTAGAGGGCGACATGCGGCACGGCTTATTGTGGCCCGGAATGAGAAGAGAAAAAGGGAGCGCCGGGAATGATGCGTCGCGCAGAGAAGCGGCTTACCGTTGCTGCGATCAAGCCCTGGCGGAGTTCACCACCCTGCTGCCGCGCAGTTCCCGGCGAAGCGGCTCGACCGCTCCGCCGGTTCGGCGCTCCCTTTTTCCTGACTAGGGGCTGCCTCCGCCGCCCTGAAGTCCGGGGATCTCTATGATATCCGAACCCAGGTCCGTCGGTTGGCGAGCCGCAAAGCCCTTGGTCGTTTTGACCGGCGTGGTTCCGCCGATGACAAACTCATTTCGCCGCAGAATCTCGTCTCGCGAGAACTTGAGCGTAGCGTAGATGACGCGCTGGCCTTCGCGAATCTCCGTATTGAGGTGATTCGGGTCGGTCATGCCTTCGCCGTTGAAGCCGAACTTGTCCTGCATGTGATCCGGCGCGCTGCGCGGATTGTAGTAGAACTCAAGCACGTACTCTTTGGCCGTGAAGGGATACATCGTCGGGTCGCGCGACATATCGATGCGCTTGCTGAACCGCTGGTCGCGGACGAACAGCTGATCCATCATGAAGGTCAGGTCGCGCGGCGGATCGAGATCGACCGTGTCGGACATGTCCCAATTGAGTCCCGCCGGACTGGCGTTCGGATAGTCGGCATCCCGCAGGATCACGCGGATGCGCGTTCCGACCGGGCGGACATTCCAGGTGCCTTCGACGAGCAGAACCTTCGAATCGACCACGGTGACGCGGGCCGAGAAGCCGACGTTGAACGGAGGCTTCGTATCGTAGTCGCCCTGGTCGTAATAGCCGCCTTCGCGGGCAAAGTGGCCGCGCTGCGCCATGCGGATGAGATGGTTGTCCAAGTTCGATTCGCGGGTGTCGCGGATCTGCTTGTTCTGGAAGTCGTCCGGATTCTCCTCCAGCGTCTTCTCGGCCTCCACCATCAGCTCGCTGAGGTAATCGACCGTCTCATCAACCTCGCCGTTGCGGACCATCGCCTTCCAGAGAAGGTTGCGGCGGGCAGGCTTCATGTCATCCCGCTCTCCGGCTTCCTTCAGCCACTTCACGGCCTGGGGATAGTCGTCGTCGATCTTGTGATACCAGAGCCAGCCGGTTTCGAAGAACAGCTCGTAGGTGTAGCTGTTGTTTGCCGAGCCTTCCTTGCCCAGCGCGAGCGCGGAGGGGATGTAGCGGCGGTCGCTTCGAGATTCCTCGTCCGTGAAGTTGTAGCCGATGTGCCACATGCCTGTGGCGTACACGTCGATCTGCTTCGGGTCGAGGATCGTGACGATCCGGATGATCGGCAGGATCGCGTCGTAGTTGCCCACGTCGAAGAACGAGTCGGCGCGCACCCAGAGGATGCCGGCGACCATCTCGCGGAATCCCGCCATCGAAGCCAGAAGCTGGTCGGGGCGAAGCTCTGTGAAGGCGCCCGCAGTCTCAACGCGATAGTCGTCCTTCCAAATCGGATAGACCCGGGTGGTGTGCACCAGCGCCTGCAGCACGGCAAGCACGCAGATGACGCCAAGCAAAAGACCTCGCTTCTTCATAAGACTTAGACCTCCCTTCGATCGAAGACCAGGATGCCGCCGATGACGAGAATCGCGATGTACATAATCGCGTAGAACGTGAGGTTCAGGTACTGCAGATTCTCAGAGCGGATCTCCTGACCCGGATTGATGATCGAGTTCTGGACGGCGAAATACTCAAAGTTCGGCAGGATTGAGTGGATCAGATTCGCGCCGATCTTGACGATGGGATTCAGGTTCGGATTCTCCGAGATGGTCGCGATGACCGAGCTGAAGAGCGATCCCACCAGATAGGTGCCGCCAGAAAGGAAGAAGTTGACGATGGGCGAGACGAAGGTTGAGAAGAACATCGCAACCGCCGCCAGCATCGACATCTGGACATAGAACATGACCGGGCCGCGGGCCAGCTCAGAGAGGACCTCGGCGCTCGCCTCTTCCCTCTTCATGATGAAGAAGACGACGAGGAGGGTGATGGTCATGAGCGCCATCATCAGCCCGAGAGCCGTGATTGCGCCGAAGAACTTGCCCAGGAAGAACTGCCAGCGTTGAACCGGCTTTGACAATATCGTATAGATGGTGCGGCGCTCGATCTCGTTTGGAATGAGATAGACCGTCAGCACAATGGCGATGACCGCGCTCGTGAGCTGAATGATGCCCAGCGTAAGGCTCTTGAGAACCGTCAGCTCCTGTCGGGCCGACAGGACGCTCAGGCCCGGAGCGATGGCGACAAAGAGAACGCCGATGAGCAGAATGATCAGCAGGACACGGCGGCGGATGGCTTCGCCCACCGTGGTCTTGGCAATGTTGTAGATCGCGTTCACGACTTCACCTCTTCGGCGGTTTCCGGATCATCCTTGTCCGTCATGCGGGACATCTTTCGGCCCTTGGCCTGGTTGTCCTCGGCGACCGACTGAAGGAACAGGTCCTCAAGGCGGATGCGGCGCGGGATGATGCTGAGGACCGAGCCGCCCGAAGAGCGGGCCAGGTCGACAACAGCGTTGGTGTTGTGGGTGTCGGGCATATCCACGATCAGGCGCCCGCCCTTGTAGGAAACGATGGCATCATCGAGCGATTCAAGCTTCTTGACGTTCTCTTCAGCAACTCCCTCGGCGGTGATTTCGACGCGGCCGCCAGCGAGAAGCTCTTCGAGCCGGCCCTGCTGGACCACCTCGCCCTTGTTGATGATCGCCACGCGGTCGCAGATGCGCTCAACGTCGCTCAGCTCGTGGCTGGAGATGAAGACCGTCTTGCCCTCGTCGCGGAACTGAAGGATCAGGTCGCGGATTTCGATGTGGGCGATCGGGTCGAGGCCGCCGGTCGGTTCGTCCAGGAAGAGCAGCTTGGGATCGTTGAGCAGGCTCTGAGCCAGTCCAACACGCTGCTGCATGCCCTTGGAGTACTGCGAGATCGGACGGTTCATGTCGTTGGTGAGGTTGACGCGCTCCAATAGCTTGCGGCAGTGCCCCTCATCGGTGATCCCGAAGAGTGAAGCGTAGAACTTCATGATCTCCAGGCCGGTCATGTGCTCGTAATAGTAGGGCTTCTCTGGCAGGTAGCTCAGCTGCTTGTGAGCTTCGATGTCTCCCGCCTCTTTGCCCAGCACATAGGCCTCGCCGTGAGTGCCGTAGATGATGCCCAGAAGAATCTTGATCGTCGTGGTCTTTCCGGCTCCATTGGGGCCGAGAAAGCCGAAGATTTCTCCAGGCTGAACCTCGAGGTTGAGGTTGTCGACGACGTTGATCGCCTTCCCTCCTCGGGTTTTGTATGTCTTCGTTAAATTGCGCGTCTCAATCGCTAGACTCAAGCGTCTCCGCCTCCTAAGAAATAATGGCCAAGCGAGTATACCAACGGGTCCCAGAGTCACCCTGGAACTTGGCCCGCTCCCGCAGCTATCAACGCACTCATGGCATTGAGAGTGCCAGAGAAGTCCCTTTCTCCCAAAAAATGTCAGGCTTCGCGCACGGCCTGGATGAAATCCCGCACCTTCGCGGGGTCCTTCACGCCCGGAGAGGCTTCCACGCCGCTGCTCACATCCACCGCATACGGGCGGACCGCCTGAATCGCCTCGGCGACGTTGTGCGGGTTGAGCCCGCCGGCCAGGATCACCGGGACATCCATCTGGCGGACCAGCATCGCGGCATCGGCCCAATCGACGAGTTCGCCGGTCCCTCCGTAGCCGTCGGCGCTGAAGGCATCCAGCACCACCGTGCTTCCCCACTTGGGCTGCACCGTCGCTTCGCCCGGGTCTTGCCCTGGCGCTAGGCGGAGGGCCTGGAGCGTCTTGGCGGTCGGCCAGTCTTCCGGCTCTGTGAGGGATTGGACCAGATGAAAGGCGCTGAGATCGCAGCCGGGGCGAAAGGGGCCAAAGACGGCCACCCGCAGAGTATCGGCGTCGAGCCTTGCGATCCACTCCGTGTCCCCCTCCTCGATGCATCGGGGGCTGGAGGGTTCGTGCACAAACCCAAGCCAATCAGCTCCTTCCTTAAGAGCCAGTTCTGCGTCCTCGGCCCGGCGCAGGCCGCAGATCTTGACCTTTACCCCCACGCCATCACCTCGCGCACCTTTCCCTCTATATCTCCAGCCAGGGAGAAGGCCGAGCCGATCAGCACGGCATCGGCTCCCGCATCCGCGACCCGGCGCACGGCTTCCGGCGTGTGAAGAGCCGACTCGCTGACGGCGACCGCGTGGGGCTTGATCATGGGAATGATCTGTTCGGAAGCCTCGATATTGGTTTCGAATGTGTGCAGGTCTCGATTGTTGACCCCTATCAAATCGGCTCCAGAAGCGAGCGCAACCTCCGCCTCTGCTTCCGTGTGGACTTCCACCAAAACATCCATCCCCAGCGACCGCGCCAGATCGCCGAAATCGGCAATTTCCTGCGGGCTCAGACAATAGACAATAAGAAGAATCGCATCGGCTCCCATCGCGCGCGCCTCATATATTTGATACGCATCGACGATGAAGTCCTTTCGGAGAACAGGCACGGGAACGGCGGCTCGGCAGGCCACCAGATACTCCGGAGAACCCTGAAAGTGGGGCCGATCAGTCAGCACGCTCAGGCAGTGCGCACCCACGCGGACATAGGCTTCGGCGATGGCGACCGGATCAAAGTCGGTGCGCAGTGTTCCCGCCACCGGGCTCGCCTTCTTCACTTCTGCGATCAGTGCAGGACGGTTTTCCGCTTCAATCAATGCACGACGAAAGCCTCGGGTCGGCGGCTGATCGGCCGACTGCGCCTTGACATCGGCCAGAGACACCTTGGACTGTTCGGCCTCCACCTCTTCGCGCTTGGCCCGGCAGATGGTGTCGAGAATCGTCAATTCAGGCTCCTCAGCTTCTCCAGCACCTGGATGGGATGCCCTTCGGATGCCGACTGGCGCACCCGGTCTGCCGCCGAGGCAAAGTCATCGGCCAGACCGGCTAGCCAGACTGCGGCGGCGGCATTCGGTACCAGGGCGCTGAATCGTTCCGAGCCCGGATCGGCGATGGCCTCGACGAGGAGGGCGGCGCTCTCGGCCGCATCTGCGCCGGGCTCTATAGAATAGGAAGGCACCGGGGCCACGCCGAAGTCCTGCGGGGTGACCACGCGATGGGTGACCGCTCCGTCCGAGACCTCCCAAAGATCGGTGGTCGCGCCCGGCGAAATCTCATCCAGGCTGTCCTGCCCGTGAACCACCAGCGCCTTTTCGGCGCCCAGCATCAGCAGCGCCTCCGCCATGGGCGGCCCCATTTCCGGGTCGTAGATGCCGATCAGCTGCCGCCTGGCCCCCGCGGGGTTGAGCAACGGGCCGAGTTGGTTGAACACCGTGCGGATGCCCAGTTCCTTTCGCACCGGGCCAATCGATTTGAGAGAACTGTGGTGAGCCGGAGCAAAGAAGAAGGTGAAGCCCGCCTCCTCCAGCCGACGCTTCAGCACGGCTTCATCATCTGTCAGGACAACTCCGAGGGCCTCCAGAACATCGGCCGAACCGCATTTGCTGGTGACGCCGCGGTTTCCGTGCTTGGCCACCTTGACGCCCGCACCCGCCGCGAGGAAGGCCGCTCCGGTCGACAGGTTGAATGAAGGGCGTCCGCCGCCCGTGCCGCAGGTATCCACCAGCGCATCGATGCCGAAATCGTGCATCCGGGCCGCGCTGCGGAGCACCTCGACAAACCCGGCCAATTCATCCGCCGTGGCTCCCTTGATCCGGAGCGCGGTCAATACCGCTGACTTTTGAACCGAGGAAACACCCTCATCCAGCAACGATGCCATCAGCGCCGCCGCATCGGGGCGGGAGAGGTCATGGCCGGCCACCAGGGCCTCCAGCGCGGCGGTCAGAGCCATAGAGCCAGTTTACTTACAGCGGATTGATCTCCAAAGGTATCATTCGGGCCGATGGGCGACTACCTGCCGATCCTGATTCTTGTGGGCATTGCCGCCGTAATCTGCACGGCCATGGTGAGCCTCAGCTGGATTCTCGGTCCGAAGAAATCGACACCTTATAAGGAGTCGGTTTACGAGTGCGGCGTCACGCCCGTGGGCGACGCCCGCGAGCGATTCCCCATCAAGTTCTATCTCGTCGCCATCCTCTTTGTCCTCTTTGATATTGAGGTCGTGTTCCTGTGGAGCTGGCTGACCGTGTTCAAGCAGCCCCTCCCGGTCGGAACCCCGGCGGCGGACATGCTTCCCTTCCAGATCTACAGCGGCGCAGCCGTCGGCATCTACATGCTGCTCTGGATCATCGGTGATGTCTACGCGATCAAGGTCGGCGCAATCGAGTGGGACGAGGCGACTTCGCTGGCCCCCGAGAAGCTGACCGATACCGAGCGCGCCGAAAAGGCACCCGGCCTTGAATCCCTGCAGCCAGTCGGAGGCGGCAAGTAATGAGCACCGGCCCGATGAGCGATACCGAGCGGCTGGAAACGGTCCGCGTTAGAGAGCGATTTGGCGACGCACTATTAAAGGTCAAGGAAGATCGGGGCGAGACTTTCCTGTGCGTTCAGCGCGAGAAGATCGCCGAGGTCATCCAATTCCTGAAGGAAGATCCTGAGCTGGATTACTCCTATTTCAGCGAATGCGTGGGCGCCGACTATCTGGGATGGAAGTTTGCGCGCGACTTTGCGGAGCGCTTCGAGGTGATCTACAACCTCATGTCGCTCAAGCACTCTTCCCGCATCTTCGTGAAGGTCGGGGTGGACGAAGGCCAGACGGTGCCGACGTGCAAGCACATCTTCCTCGGCGCGGAGTATCCCGAGCGGGAAATCTGGGATCTCTTCGGAATCGTCTTTGAGGGCAACGAGCAGGCCGAGCGATTCCTCCTTCCCGAGGACTGGGTCGGCTTCCCGCTGCGGAAGGACGAGCCGCTTGGCGGCGAAGACGTGGTCTTCCACGGCGGAACCGAAGGCCCGGCGGTCGAAGACATCTCGATGCCCCATGCGGGCGAGAGCTTTGAAGGCAAGACTGGAACCGACGAAATCAGCGGACGCTAGCGATAGCAACCGGCATTTCGATTCGATAGTTTCGCCCGGCAGTTGCCTAATTTTCGCTTGATTTTGGGCCTTCTGTTAACCTGAGCAAGATTTCCCTGCTGCAAGTGGCACGGACCTTGAGTACAATAGTATCGTACCGTCGGTTCATTAACTGGCAGTTATTTCTTGCTTTTCCGGAGAGAGTTCATTTAAAAGACTGTAGCCATTCTCTGCCCGACGGTAGTTACGGAGAGTGACTATGAAGCGCGCATTCACGCTAATCGAACTCCTTGTCGTTATCGCCATCATTGCGATTCTCGCCGCCATCCTCTTCCCGGTCTTCGCCCAGGCGAAGGAAGCCGCCAAGAAGTCGGCCGGCATTTCGAACACCAAGCAGATGGGTGTTGCATTCAACATCTATCTTGCCGACTACGATGACCGCATGCCGATGGGCCATGCCGTCACCGGCGGCGGCACCCACCTGTGGGGCTACTACATTCCCTTCCCGGCGGGCTCCATTGCCGCAGGCTGGGAGACCCAGGCGAACGTTGCCCTGAGCAACCTCCAGTGGGCCAACTCCATCCAGCCGTACGTGAAGAACTGGGACATCTACAATGTTCCTGGCCAGTCCCGATCCTCGATCCCTGGCGAGACATTCAACACGGCAGCTGGCGCTCCTCCGGCGCAGACCAGCGGCATGACCATGAACGGTCTTCTGCACACCTACAGCGCCACCGCAGTCGAGAACCCTTCGCTGGTTCCTCTGATCTGGACGGGCACGGGCAGCGCTTCCGTCACCGGTCGCGCCACCACCAACCCGGACATGGCGTGCTCCGTTGTGGGCCAGAACTGCTACTTCAACCCGGGCGGTCCTCCGCAGGCCGGCGGCCCGACGGGCAACACGACCGTCACCGCCACCTTCGGCTACACCGAACTCGCGGGCTGGAAGGTCTGGACCTACTCTGGTCAGCGCGGCGGCGTTGTGATGGCCCGAGTCGACTCCTCGGCTAAGTTCATGCGAGTCGGCACTGCCATCGCTCCGAACGCTCATGGCCAGGGCGACTCTGATCCGTACGCTCAGGTTCCGGCGGCAGGCAACAGCTTCGGCTACTATGCCTCCACCAACAACGACTGCGGCGCGATCGTTCAGAACGGCCCCCGCTATCACTGCTACTTCCGCCCCGACCGCATTCGGTAATCACCGAACGCTTGTAAAGGCAGAGCCCTCGCAAGGAGAAATCCTGCGGGGGCTTTTTCGTTTCTGAATGGCCCGCCCCCAGTTTTTGAACCTGATTCTTGGCCGATCCGCGGCTTTGGCAAAATTTTTGCAGAGCCTTGGATAGCGTCGGAACAAAAAAGTTCAGTCGATGGTCAAAGAAAAACACCAGATCGCCAAAAAAGAGGCCTGATAGTCCTTATTTCGGTTATACTGGTGATCAAGTGAGGTTCTGCCTCACTGCATTTATTTGCGGAGAAATCCGCGTTCAGGAGAGAAACATCAAGTGAAAAAGCGAGCATTTACGCTAATCGAGCTCCTTGTCGTTATCGCCATCATTGCGATTCTCGCCGCCATCCTCTTCCCGGTCTTCGCTCAGGCGAAGGAAGCCGCCAAGAAGTCGGCCGGCATCTCCAACACGAAGCAGATGGGTGTTGCATTCAACATCTACCTGACCGACTACGATGACAGAATGCCGATGTCCCACGGCGTCACCAACGGTGGCACCCACCTGTGGAACTACATCGTGCCCTTCCCGAACGGCGCTCTGGGCGCTGGCTGGGACTCCGACGCCAACAAGGCTGCGGTCTCCGTTCAGTACTCCAACTCGGTTCAGCCGTACGTGAAGAACTGGGACATCTACCACGTTCCGGGACAGATCAAGGCTCAGCTCTCGGGCGAGACCTTCAGCACCCTCGCGGGCGCTCCTCCGGCACAGATGAACGGCATGACCATGAACGGTCTGCTGCACACCTTCAACGCCACCTCGGTTGAGAACCCTTCGCTGGTTCCGATGATGTGGACCGGCACCGGCAACATCGCCATGTTCGGCCGCTCGATCGCCACTCCGGCACTTCAGTGCACGGTTGTCGGCGTCCCCTGCATGTTCAACAATGGCGGCGTTCCGCAGGCTGGTCACACCGGCACCGGCAACACCACGGTCAGCGCCAGCTTCGGCTTCGGCAACTTTGCTGGCTGGAAGGTCTGGACCTACCAGGGCGCCCAGGGCGGCGTCGTGATGTCTCGAGTCGACTCCTCGGCTAAGTTCGTCCGCGCTGGCACCGCCATCGCTCCGAACATCCATGGTCAGGGCGACTCCGACATGTTCGCTCAGGTTCCTGCAGCGGGCAACGGCTTCTCCTACTATGCAGCCACCAACGACGACTGCGGCGCGATCGTTCAGAACAACCCGCGATACCACTGCTACTTCAAGCCCACGCGCATTCGATAATCCATCGAACTGCCAAGTTGGCAACAAAAGGGTGTCGAGAGGAAACTCTCGACACCCTTTCTTTGTTTGTTCAGTCAGTATTAAGGAGAGGAACCATGAAATACATCTTCTTTCTTCTGGTCGCCATGTCGGCCATGTTCCTGGCGGGATGCCCCAAAGTCGATGAAGATCCGGGCAATGCCACCGTCAACGACGATGTCATTCACGAAAGCGAGAGCACGCTGGACGCCGGCAGTGCCGATTCAATGGGTGGAAGCTGAGCGGGCCTCTGGCAACCGCATCCCCCAATATGCTAAACATTGCCTAGGAGAGGCTCTCTCCTAGGCTCAAACCTAAATAGGAGAATACGAATAGATGAAGGTATGGAACGTTCTACTGATCTTCGGCATTTTTGCCAGCCTGGCAACGGCCTTTGGCTGCAGCGGCGGCGGCGGAGCTGACGATGCAGAAATCAACAAAGATGTCGTGAAGCAGGAAGAGCTGCCCGAGGGCACCGATCACGGCGGACCGGCTGAATCTCAGTCCACCGCACCGCCGGAAGGCATGTAATCCCGGCCAAAAGCCGATTTTTTCAAGCATAGGGTTGAGGCCTCGCCTCAACCCTATTTCTTTGCCCCACACTGGCAGGCCCAAATCCAGTAACATTCAGCTTCAGATCATGAGCCAGGATGTGATCACTCCCGAGAATACGGCCACGTTCCAAAAGATTGGCGAGAACACGATGGTCGTCAACATGGGGCCGCAGCACCCCTCCACGCACGGCGTCCTCCGCCTTGTGTGCGAGTTGGAAGGTGAAACCATCGTCCAGTGCAAGTGCGTCATCGGCTACCTGCACACCGGAATGGAAAAGGAGGCCGAGTTCCAGACCTACCACAAGTGCGTCGTGATGACCGACCGCATGGATTACCTCAACGCAAATGGCAACAACCTGGCCCATGCCCTTGCGGTTGAGAAGCTCCTGCAGTGCGAGATTCCCAAGCGCGGGCAGTATTTGCGCGTCATTCTCGCCGAACTGAGCCGAATCGCCTCCCACTGCGTCTGGCTGGGAACCCATGCCCTCGACCTGGGCGCGATGACCCCCTTCTTCTACATCATGCAGCAGCGCGAGAAGGTTCTCGATCTCTTCGAGATGTTCTCCGGCGTGCGCATGATGCCGAGCTGGATCGTTCCGGGCGGACTGCGCGGCGACATGCCCGCCGGATTTGAAGAGCGCCTGCGATCCTTCCTCCGCGAATTCCCGGCCGAGCTGAAGACGGTCGAAGACCTGCTCGTAGAGAATCCCATCTGGAAGGAGCGGACTCAGGATGTGGGCATCCTGACCGCAAAGGAGAGCCTTGAGATGGGCTGCTCCGGTCCGATCGCCCGCGCCAGCGGCGTCGCATGGGATCTCCGCAAGTCCAACCCGTACTGCAGCTACGAAGACTTTGATTTCCAGATCCCGGTGGGATCGACCGGGGATGTCTATGACCGCTTCCTCGTCCGCATCGCGGAGATGAAGGAGAGCGCCAAGATTCTCCATCAGGCCATCGACGGACTGCCGGAAGGTCCGTTCAACACGCTCGACCGAAAGATCGCCGCTCCGCCGCGCGAAGAGCTGGACAGCTCTATGGAAGCCGTCATCCACCACTTTAAGCTCTTCACCGAGGGCTTCCGAACTCCGGTGGGCGAAGCCTATGCCGGCATCGAAGGCTCGAAGGGTGAGTTGGGCTTCTACATCATCAGCGACGGAACCAACCGCCCCTGGCGGTGGCACGAGCGGCCGTCCAGCTTCATGAACCTCAAGTCGCTGGAAGTGCTCGCTGTCGGCAAGCTGATCTCGGACGTCATTGCCATCATCGGCTCCATCGACATCGTGCTCGGCGAAATCGACCGCTAGCTGATCACCCTAAAAGAAACGAGAGCCCGAGCTGACTCAGCTCGGGCTCTCGTTTTTGTCAGTATCTGCGTCAGGGCGCCGGAAGGCGTTCCTTCAGGTCCGCTTCATCCCGGCCATAAATCAGGAAGTACTGATCAGAGCCGCGCTTCAGCACTGCGATCAGCGGATGCTGCACATACGGCGCGTTGAATACATCGAAGGAGCCTGAGCCCGGCACCTGGCTCGGCTGCCAGCTGCGATACACGTCCGACACCGTCCATTCCTGACCAAACAGCACCGCCTGGCTTCCCACAAGCTGAGCGGCGGCGGCCTGAGAAACGTCGTCCCGATGAACGATCTGCATCGAATCGCTTTCGGCCAGGTCACCCTGCCAGCTGAGACGCCAATCGCTTTTATCCTGCGTCTGAGCCTTTGTCGTCGTCCGGCCCTCTGCCTTAGAGAGTTCCGCTATGCGGAAGGTCTCCATGTACGGCCGCTGCCGAGCATCACCTGCCGACCAGGGATCGAGGCGGATGTCCGACTTGGCATTCAGGATGCGCACCTCTGTGCCGGCCTCGACCTTCGGAGGAGTGGTGGGAGCAGAGAGGACAAGGTCAAAGTTGCTTGTCACAACTTGAGCAGTGGACGGAATGGAGACCGAAAATTTCACCGTCTCCACCGAGGGTCCAGAAGTGAGGGCAAAGGGGATGGCCAGGTCGTATCCGCCGTCATAGTCAGTCCAAATCCATGAGTCGCTTTGGGCCAGGGCAACCGGCAAGGATTCCCCATTGCCGGCGGCTTTGACCACGATGCGATCAAAGTTGACGGTTCCGCGATCTGCGGCATGAATCTTCAGGTTCAGTCGGTACTGAGCCAGACTAGGGTCGATGCCTAGACTGACCGGAATGTGCCCCTGCTGATAGCGGGAGACCATCGCCGCTCCCCCGGACTGAACTTGGCCGAGAACGGCGCTGGCGAGCAATGCACAGGTGATCATCTCATTCCCTCAAATTGCTCCTTATATAGTGCGCCACTTTTCTGCGATTGAACGGACAATCCGCGGGGTCTCTTCCGCCTGTTGGCTCGTACTTACACGGCAGATTCCGGTAATCTTGCATCTGCATGAGCGATCTGATCCAAGTCAGCACCGAGCGTCCGCGCGCTCCGCGAGCAGATGAGCTGGAGCTGAAGTTTTCTGAGACGGCCATCCAGCAGTTGGAGGCCCTCAAGACGCACTACCCGGCAGACAAGGCGGAGAAGGCCTGCATCCTTCCCGGGCTGTGGATCGCTCAGCGCGAATATGGCGGTCACCTGCCGCCGGCTGCAATCGCGGAAGTCGCCCATCACCTGAACCGCAGCTATGCGGAAGTGGAGGGCGTTGCAACTTTCTATTCGATGTACAACACCGACCATGCGGTCGGGCAGCACATGATCGAAGTCTGCACCTGTCTCTCCTGCCACATGTGCGGCGCCTACCGCATTGCGGATCATCTCAAGGAGAAGCTCGGCATCGGATTTGGCGAGACCACCGAGGACGGCATGTTCACCCTGCATGAGGTGGAGTGCCTGAATGCCTGCGACCGCGCCCCCCTGCTTCAGGTGGGTGACGAATATCACGGTCCGATGGATTCTGAAGGGGTCGACAAGCTCCTGGACGACCTGCGTTCTCGAACCGGATCAACGGTCGTGAAGCTTGCCGACGAAGTGGCGAAAGTTCATTTACGGAACGGAACAAGCTAGGGTTCCGCAATCTTCAAAAAATTCCTCGATCGGGTCGCAGGAGCGTCTGATCTGGTGTATGATTAAGATGTGTTAGGACTTTTGTCCAGCATTCATTCGCCCTGATATCGGGCTGTTTTTTGGAGAGAAGAATGAAGAAACGAGCGTTTACGCTGATTGAACTTCTTGTCGTTATCGCCATCATTGCGATTCTCGCGGCAATCCTATTCCCCGTTTTCGCGCAGGCTAAGACTGCCGCGAAGAAGGCGGCCGACCTTTCAAATGCCAAGCAGAACGGTTTGGCCGTGATCATGTATGGCGCCGACTACGACGACATGATCGCCCCCCTCATGTGGACGGAATATACGGGTTCCTTCTACCTGTACGACTGGGCCACCGAAATGACCTGGCCGCAGATGACCCAGCCCTACACGAAGAACTGGCAGCTTCACCGCAACCCAGTTGACTCAAATGCCAACGATGCGCAGTCGCTGGCCAACATGGGCTATCCGGCCAACTCGACCGGACGCCAGAAGGAATATGCGGTTGGACTGAACTCCAGCTACGGCTACAACTACATGGCCTGGAGCCCGATGGATGCGAATGCCAAATTCATGCCCATCTCCTTCACGACGGCAGCCACTCCGGCGAACTGCATCCTCCTGGTTGACTCGATCTGGGACAAGGCTGCTCCGAAGAGCCCGAGCGGCGGCGGCAACTGGTTTGTCGAAGCTCCGCACTTTGCGTTCTCTAACACGGCCTACTGGTTCGGCGGCTGGCAGCTGATCGATCCCAACAGCTGGCTGCAGTACGGCGGCACCTATCCTTGGTTCGCCAATCAGTCCAACATCCTGTTCGGCGACGGACACGCGAAGAGCCTGTCCCCGACCCAGATGCTCGCTGGCGTCACCGTTCCGGCTGGCGGCAACCCGACCGGCGTCTACGACACGGGCCTCTACATCTGGGATCGCGGCGAGTAATTCCAAGACTCTACAACCCCATGCAAAAGAAAATCAGCACCCTGATTCTTGCGGCCCTCGTGGCCGCAGGAGTCATCCTCGCAGGATGCGGCTCTAAGGAAGAGACGGGAGAGCTCGAACTCGCCCCTGAAGCCCAGACTGCTGAACCTCTGGACGACGGCAACCCGCCTCCGGGCACCCTTGATCCGGGCACTGGGCAAACCACCCCAGGCACTGTTGGCCTTCCGGGCAACAAATCTGGCAAGTAGAGCTCTTAGAAGAATCCTGCTTTTTCACTGAATAGCAAAGCCCCCCGGCCTTTGGCCGTGGGGCTCTTTTTGTTTGCGCTCGCGCTAGGGTTCGCGCACCCTCACAAGGTCTCCACTGTCCAGCCAGGCGATGAAGCTGTCATCGTTGGTGTCGGTGGAGGTGGGATACTCGCCGCTGACCATCACGATCGCTCGGGTCGCCCCGTTCGCGCTCAAGTTGCGCGTGGTGAGCGAGGCCCAGTTCACGCCGTCCCAGGAATAAAGCTTGGCCGTGCTTCCGCTCTCTCCCTGCCCGGCATACTCGCCATTTGACATCTTGACGGGATACGAGAAGAGCGGCACAGGAATGCGCGATCCCTCCACGTCTCCATCAGAGGTCGCCAGCCGCTTGAACCCGACCACCGTGGTCAGAACCAGCGACTCGCCATCGACCAGCGCCCCGATGATGAGATTCTCCTCCTCTTCTTCCTGATCCAACACCTGCTCGGTCCAGACCACGGAGCCGTCGTCGATGTCCAGCGCCTTCACATAGCCTCCGTACCAGCAGTAGACCTGGTCGTTGTCAAATACCGGCAGGCGCGCCGAAAGGAAGTCTCCGGTGCCCAGCACGGTTCCCCACTCCTCGGTCCCATCGATCTGGTTCAAGGCAAACACTTCATTGTTCGCGTCCACCACAAAGCAATATTCGCTGGTGACCTGAGAAGGAACCGAAATTCCCTGGATCTCCGATTCGGTCGATGTGCCGTTGCTCCACTTGGGCTCCAACACGGGAGTTGAGCCGTCGTACTTAGCCGCGTACTTGTGGACTGAGCCATCCGCACAGGTGAAGTAGACGGCCGGATGGGCGCTCTCTCCGATCTGCAGCAGCTCTTCAGGAAGGACGGCGATGGCGCCCCGAATCGGAGAATCCACATCGACGTAAGTCCGGGTGCCGCCAGTCGGGTTGAGCCAATACAGGTGCCCGTCGTCTGTACCCACAAAGACATCGTCGAAGTAGCCAGTCATCATGGAAACCCCCGGCGTTGTCCGGATGGCATCACCCAAGTCAGGGTCAGTCCAAGAGGTGCCGGGCGAGTTGTAGGAGTAGCCTTTCAGCGTTCCATCAAGCTGGCCATGCAGCACCCATCCTTTCCACTCGCCGGATGTCGATACACGCTGAAGCACGGGAGTGGCCATCGGATCGCCGGAGCCGTATGACGCATTTGTCAGAGACGATCCAGATAACTCCACCGCCAATCCATTCGCGCCCGTCCTGGCAGCATCGGCCTGAAACTGTCCCCAATCAGAAACTCCGGGGGGAGGCGGCGCGAAGAAAGGGGCGGCAATGGTTGCGGCGAAAGCGACTGAAGATACAGTAATAAGAAGGAGCTTCATAGTCTTCTCTCCACTTATATGGTACAGATGATCCACTCCATTCGCCCACGCAAAACACACATTACACTGCACCTTATCCCCAAAGATTAAATTTCCATTAATCCATTGTTAAATACTCCTTATTCACAAAAGATATAGCGAATCTCTTAATTATTCACCGGCCCGCATGTTTATGATTTCTTTATGCACTAACCAGTAAATCTATCGCAGCAGTTACGATCTTATTTTACGGAAGGATGGATGTGTCATGAAGCGCTACAAATGCTCTGCTGCAGCGGGCTTTTTGCTCGTCTGTTCTGTTGCTTTTTCACAGCCTGCCGACTCGGCTTGGCCGCAGTTTCAGTCTGATGACCATCGAGTCGGAACCAATGACGTTCCGTTGAACATTTCAATCAATTCATGGCCCATCACCGCTTTCACCGGCACCGCTTCGGACGACCGAGCAACTGCCGTTTTGAGCGGAGGAGACTTCATTTCTCCCGCACACGGCTTCCAGGGCTGGATGCTATCGGGCAATGAGGACGGAGTGCTTCAAGGGCGGAGCTTCGGAACCACCCACTTCCCTTGGAACAACCCCGACCTGGGCGGAGCCATTCGCTGCACACCGGCGCTGGCTCACGACCTGAGCTATGACCATGTCTTCGTCGGCAACGAAGATGGCAAACTCTTCTGGCTGGACCAGTCAGGAAATACAGTTGCCTCCCTCAATTTAGGCTCGCCGATCCGCGGCCCGATCGCTCTGCGCGAAGTGACTGGACTATTCGGTGCCGTTTCCGCGCATGTCTATGCAACTTGTGCCAATGGAAACGTCGTTAAAGCCATCGCTTCTTACGGAGCCTTCGCCGCACCGCAGTTCCAGGTTGATTGGACCTATGCGAATGGTTCGGCGGCAGAAGGCGTCACCATCGGCGCGCTCAACAACCTTATCTACTTCATGGATGCTGCCAACCGAATGCGGGCCGTCAACGACAACACCGCGCTCGGACTGCTTGACGGCACCCTAGCGTGGTCGCGGCAGATGCAGGGCGACGGCGAGTTCAAGCACTCGCGCGTCCCGGTCCTCGGCACTGAGCTTGTCTATGGCTGGAGCGGGCGCACGGTCTACGCCTACGATGGCCTGGCGGGTCTGCCCGTCTGGTCGCGGGAGATCTACCCGACCTATGCCAACCGCAACTATGTCATCGGCGGCATGGTGGATGGCCTCTCCGACCTCGTCCTGACCGCCGGCCGTGGCATGGTGCGCCTCAACGCGCTGACCGGTTCTCCGCAGATCCTCACGTTCAGTTCGCTGGGCCTGCGGCCGATCGACAACATGCACTCCTATCCGGCAAAGGTGGGAGATCAGTACGTCGCCATCGGCCAGTCCGGTTCGACCACAAAGTTCTATTCGTGGGATGGCGAGAACTTCACGATCGGCGTTCGCAGCCTGCCCTACACGGCGAGCAAGACCCGCGGCTTCGCGGTCGGCTACGGCCCCTGGAACAGCAGCATCAGCGCGGCGCGTCCCGCTCTGTACTACTCGATGGATGACGGCCGCTCGGGCCGCATCTGGCAGCCTTAACCCCCTATTCCACCCAACCATATAACCATCGGGGAGCGGCTCAGTCCGCTCCCCATTTTTTTGCCCCGCAGCCGGGACGGCCAAGATTCGGACTGGACCGAGGCAGTAGAATCAGGAGCGAGTCATGGCAGAGTACAAGCTTCTCCTGGAGCATGCCGACGATCCGGCTTACCGAACCCTTGATGGCTACCAAGCCAAGGGGGGATATGCGGCCCTCAAGAAGGCCGTCGGCATGGAGCGCCAAGCCGTCATCGATGAAGTGAAGGCGAGCGGCCTTCGCGGACGCGGCGGCGCGGGCTTCCCCACCTGGATCAAGTGGAACGGCATCCCCAAGGAAAAGACCAGCACCCACTTCGTGCTCTGCAACGCAGACGAGGGCGAGCCCGGCACCTTCAAGGACAAGGAGCTGATGGAGGCCACCCCCTTCCTCGTGGTCGAGGGCATGACCATCTGCGGCTACGCCACCCAGGCTGATGCGGGCTACATCTATATCCGCGCCGAATTCGTGGATGCCGCTCGGGCCATCCGCAACGCTATTGATGAGGCGTACAGCGCCGGTCTGCTGGGTAAGAACATCCTCGGCACCGGATGGGATTTCGACCTCTACGTCCACACGGGAGCAGGCTCCTACGAGTGCGGCGAAGAATCGGCTCTCATGTCTTCCCTCATGGGCGAGCGGGGCATGCCGCGGCTCAAATTCCCCCATGCCCCCCTTCCGACCGTAGCCGGCCTCTTCGACATGCCCACGGTCATCAACAACGTGGAAACCTACGCCTGCGCCCCGTTCATCGTGGACAAGGGCGGCGAGTGGTACGCCACCATCGGAGCGGGCACCAAGAATTCGCGCGGCACCAAGATCTTCAGCGTCAGCGGCCATGTCAACAAGCCCGGCAATTACGAGATCGAATTCGGCACCACGCTTTCCGAACTGCTTGAGATGGCCGGAGGCATGAAGGGCGGCGCGCTCAAGGCGTGCGTCCCCGGCGGCTCGTCGGTCCCCATCATCAATGCCGAAGCCTGCGAAAAGGCGGTCATCGCCTACGAAGAGATGGGCGAAGTCGGCTCGATGGTCGGCAGCGGCGGCTGCATGTTCCTCAACGAGCACACCTGCATCGTCAGCTTCATCTGGCGCACCGCGATGTTCTATGCAATGGAGAGCTGCGGCAAGTGCACCCCCTGCCGCGAAGGCACCAAGTGGATGCGGCAGATTTTGGAGCGCATCGTGCGCGGCAACGGACAGCCGGGCGATGCCGGGCTGCTGATGGAGATCACCAAGCAGATCGATGGCCGCTCCTTCTGCGGTCTGGGCGACGCCGCCGCATGGCCGGTCGCCGCCGCGCTCAAGGTCTTCCCCGAAGAGTTCGAGTACTTCATCAAGCACGGCAAGTCGATGGTCGATTCGCCGGAAGCTCAGGCGCTCGCACCAAGCTGGGATGATCTCGCAGCGGTCTAAGGATCGTCATAATCCTTGACATGCTCGCACTTGGCCTGCTTCTCGCTGCCCAGGCAGACACCCTAACGTTCGAAGACCCGAGCTTCAGCCCGGATGGGCGGCGGATCGCCTGCGTCGCGGGCATCGGCCCCGAGGGCGGCCGCATCACCCGCCGCGAAATCTGGACGATGAATCTGGATGGATCGGATTCCCAGGTGATCGTGAGCGAGGGCTTCAACTTCCGCCCCGTGTGGAGCCCGGACGGCAAGACCATCGCCTTTGAACGGCAGACCTCCGGCACCCGACACGATCTCTTTACCGTCGCTTCAACCGGCGGCAGCGAGAAGCAGATCACCACAACCACCGGGCTGAGCGAATCGGAGGCGGTGTTCTCCGCCGATGGCAAGAACCTCTTCTGCCTGCGCGAGGAAGGAATCCCGCAGCCCAGCGAGCTGGTGCGCGTCTTCCTCGCCGATGGCAAAGCCGAAACCCTTCTCGGGACGGAATGGGATGTGCAGGATGTGGACGTGCTGACCGGAGACCGACTTGCGGTCGTGCTGAAGCGGATGGAGAAAAACCGCCCCGCCGCGAAGTTCCGCGAGGACTACGTTTCTGCCTGGTTCGATGTCCGCGGCAAGCGGCTTTCCCCGCTGCTCGCCTATCCGGCTGATCAGGAGATGACCATCTATGGCGTCCGCGCCTTCACCAACGGCGAAGCGGCGGTGATGGTTGGCAAGAGCGTCTCGCAGGGAATCTTCATCTACCGAAAGAACGGACAGATGGAGCAGATTTCTGGAGCGCGACCGCTCTATGCGATGGCCTTCACCAAGGACGGCAGCAAGCTCGCTCTGCCCATGAATCGGGCCGGAAAATGGGGCATCTACCTGTGGACCCGCAACTCGGATGAGTGGTCGACCGTCAAGCTCAACGGCCCTCGCGAATAGCCCACCCAAGGGTATTCTGAATCCTTACGCGGCCGTAGCTCAGTGGATAGAGCGCTTGCCTCCGGAGCAAGAGGTCGGAGGTTCGAATCCTCTCGGCCGCGCCAAATCTCCACCCTCTTCTCCAACGGTTATACGCCTTCTTCATGCGCTCTGCTGGGCGGCTTTATAAGGCCTCAACGGTCCGGCCCTCATGATGATGACTGAGGACCAAGATGGCTGAACTTAAGAATCTCAACGACCTGTATATCGACGAACTCCGAGACCTCTTCAGCGCCGAATCGCAGATGTGCGACGCACTGCCGAAGGTGATCGACAAGGCCAACAACAGCGATCTCAAACACGCTCTGAAGGACCACCTTCAGGAGACCAAAAAGCAGCGCGACACGGTGAAGGCCGTGCTGAACCGCCACGATAAGAACGCTGGCGGCGAGAAGTGCAAGGCGATGGAAGGGCTCATCAACGAGACCGAGCACATGCTCTCCAAGGACATGACGCCGGAAGTCTGCGACGCGGCGATCATCGCCTGCGCTCAGCGCATCGAGCACTATGAAATGGCCGGCTATGGGACCGTGCGCGCCTACGCCAAGGCGCTCAACATGGACGACGACCTGAACGAGCTGAACACCATCTTCGAGCAGGAAGAGGGCGCCGACAGCAAGCTGAACAAAATCGCACTGGACACCGTGAACCGCGCGGCGATGAACGGCTCTGGCCGAGCGACCGCCCAGCGCTGATTCATTTTTTTGCGCTGTCTGCTTTTGGGGCTTGCCGCACGGCAGGCCCCGCTTTTTTGTTGGGTCGGGTAGATTTCCGTCTACTCCGTGTCCCAGCTTCCCCTACGCTCCGACCATCAACTCTCGTCCGACCAGGTTTCGGCGATGGACAAGATGGATTCGTGTCTGGATGGGATCACATTTGTAACCGGGCGCGCCGGCACCGGTAAATCGACGCTCCTCCGCGAGTTTGTAGCCGAGACCGACCAGCCCATCGCCGTTACGGCTCCCACGGGGCTCGCGGCGATCAATGTGCGCGGGCAGACGATCCACAGCTTCTTCGGCATCCGGCCGGGTCCGGTGATGAACGATGTGGAGCACGTCCATCAGTACAGCCCCCGCTCAATGCGCGGCAAGATCCTCAACCGCATCGAGGGGCTGATCATCGACGAGGTCTCGATGGTGCGCGCCGATCTCTTCGACGCCATCGACTTCTCCCTCCGCATCAACCGCCGCAGCGACGCGCCCTTTGGCGGCGTCAAGGTGTTTCTCTTCGGCGATCTGCTTCAGCTGGAGCCCGTCGTCAAACGCGGGGCTGAGCAGCAGATGATGGTGAGCCGCTACGAGAGCCCCTTCTTCTTTGACAGCCAGGTCGTGCGGGAGTACGGGCTGGATGTGATCGAGCTGACCCAAGTCCACCGCCAGGCCAGCGACCCCGAGCTGCTGTGGGCGCTGAACGAACTGCGCCGCGGCAATGCCGAGGTGCTGGAGAGCTTCAACGAGCGGGTGGGGGCAGAACTGGATGAATCCCGACTGATCACCCTCTACACCCGCAACGAAGGCGTCACCGCCCTGAACACGCTGCGTCTGATGGAGCTGGCCGGAGACGGCCGCCGCTACATGGGCGTCACCGAAGGCGACTTTCTGGATGAGTACCCGACCGACGTCGTGCTTCACCTAAAGCCGGGAGCCCGGGTGATGTTTGTGAAGAACGGCACCGAGTGGGTCAACGGCACTCTCGGCACCGTGGTGGGGATCGAGGAAAAGTCGGTCTGGGTGGAGTTGGACAAAGGCGGCACCTTCAATGTGGAGCCGACCGCCTGGGAGAAGACGCGCTATGTGTGGGACGACATCCGCGAACGCATCTCGGGCGAGGTGGTCGGCACCTTCACGCAACTCCCGCTGAAGCTCGCGTGGGCGCTCACGGTGCACAAGTCGCAGGGACTCACCTTCGACCAGGTGCGGCTCGACTTCTCGCAGCGCGCCTTCGCGCACGGTCAGCTCTACGTGGCCCTCTCGCGGTGCCGCACCTTCCCCGGCCTGTCGCTGGCCTCACAGCTCAAGCGGGAGGACCTGGTGATGAACGACCGGGTGATGGAGTTCCACAGTCAGCTCGCGCTTACTTAGCGAAAAGCGCGTCCCAATCCAGACTCTTCGCCGTCCAATTCGAGGCTTCGGTAATCCACCCGCCAAGGTGGTTGACACTCGGCGAAAGGTAGGTGCGGATGAAGCCGTCATCCAGCCCCATCTCCCGCATCCCGCGCACGAGGGTCAGCAGATAGGCTTCGCTGGGCGAGTTCTCCGGCATCACTCGGTCGGCGGCGTTGATGAAGGTGAGCATCGGGTGGCCGTCGCTCTCCCCCAGCCACACCAGGCGCGAGTACCACGACTGCCAGGGCAGGTGGACTTCCCCGCTCTGCCTCAGTTCATCGAGGTCGAGCACGAGCCCGCTCGATCCGGATTTGAGCGAATTCTCCTGCTCGGTGACGTTGATGAACTGGTCGAGCGTGATCAGGTGCTTGCGCCCGATGGCGTGGCCGTCGGCGTGGTGATCCAGAAAGCAGACGCCGCCCCCGTGCCATCCGGCCGAAGAACCGCGGAAGGTGACGCGGCCGGGCAGCTCGGCAAGTTCATCGCGAGTGGGCAGAGTGCAGTCGAGACAGCCCGCCTGGTGGAACGCGCCGCCCGGCGGCGTTCCTCCCAGGATATAGCAGCAGAACCGCTCCTTTAGTAGGTTGGAGCCGTAGCTGACGTACCAGACACGCGAGGTTCCTTCTCCCATCTCCACTCAATCGGAAAGTGCTTGGCGATGATGGCATACACCATCGGGTCGTATGCCTTCAGCTCCTCCCGGGTGTCGATGTTGTTGTGGATTCCGTCCGGCGGATCGGCGCTGCGGTTGGCGTCGAAATAGGACTGCACCGCTTCGGCCCAGTACTCGTTGATATTCGAACTCGCGTATGTGTCCTTCCAGAGCCCTTTCGCCTTGGCATTATCGAACGCCTTCTGAAGGGCGGGCATGTATTCAGGATCAACCGCCACGAGGCCGAACTCCATGATCGTATGGGCGAACTCGTGGAGCAGGATGGCCTCGCCCAGGTAACGGTCGCTCTTAAGCTGGAGCAGGTTCTCTTCCGCCCCGCTGATGGCGGGCCGGGCTTTTGTCGCACCCAGGCCGCGGGCGCGCTTGTTCCAGTCCGTTTGCGGGAAGGCGCGGTTCAGGTCGCTGTGCTCGGGGATATCAGTGGTCTGCTCGCTCTCCGCCATGATCGCCACCCGGATTCCGGCGTCGGCCATCGCCTGCAGTGCCTTCGGAATCGGGTTGGTCATGATCCGCACCTGCCGCTCCGCCTCGCGCAGGGCGCGGTCTGAGACTTTCTGAGAACTGACAATCGGCAGGTCACCGACCATGATGCACTTCTTGTAGAAGGGGTCCAGCTTGAGCCGCTCCACGACTTCGGCAGGCGGCGGTCCGATCGGCTTTTGAAGCACGGCGGCCAGGAGAAGGGCAAGCATGGCTCTATTGTACAACCCGTTTAATGTTGAAAGTGTTTCATAAACGGCCCATGTCAGAATTCACACCCTGATGTTTCGTGAATTGAGCGTGGATATCTCGTGTCGCCCGGAGACCCTGTGGCCATACCTGGTGACTGAAGAGAAGATGAAGGAGTGGATGACCGGCCTCATCTCCTTCAAGCCTGTGGCCGGACCACCTGAGGGTCTTGGCTCGGTGTGGGAAATGGAAGTGAAGGAGGGCCCGAAGGTCAGCCGCTACCGCGCGGAATACATCGCCTATGAGCCGAATCGGAAAATCACTTTCCGCATGACCGGCGGCGCTCTCAAGGGAGACCAATTCATGACCGCCACCTACCTCGTCGAAGACCGCCCGGGCGGCGTCAAGCTGCGCGGACAGACCGATATCGATGAGAACCAATTCGGCTTCGTTGCCCGCATGATGATGCCCCTGATGGCCAAAGCCCAGGAAAAGCAGATGGCCAAATTCTTCGAGTCGATCAAGCAACTCGCGGAAGCCGACGAAGCGCGGAATCAGTAAAGAAAGGGTGCGCTCGGCCTCGCCCAAGGCCGAGCGCTCAACTGCATAGCAGGGAATGCCCGAACATTCCAGTGACGTGCTTAGAGGCAGGCAAGGCCTGCGTTCCGTCCAAGAGGGATGCAAGATGCGGGCCAAGCGGCCCCGCAAATGCACTGGTAACGGACGCTTACAAGTCAGTTGAGGTCGTCGTACGCGCCGTCCAGGTCGAACTCTGAGGCGGCGTTCGCGCTGCGCTGGACCCACACAAAGAGGCCGACAACCCCCAGCACCATTCCAAGGAAGACAAGAACCTTGCGCATTCTGCGTTGAGAATACAGGAATCGGGTTCAAGTTGGATAGACTGCGCCCCATGTTTGTGACGGCTCTCTTAGCCGCTGCCGTTCTGGCTCAGCAGAACCAACAGCAGCCGCCGATTCCGCTCAAAAAGCCGGAATCAAAACTTGAAGAGAAGCGCAGGCTCCACTCCACCGACGTCACTGCGATGCCGATGAGGGTGCGCCTGCAGGCCTTTGAAAAGCGCCAGCAGATGCTCGGCGATTCAATCTTCCAGAAGATCCGCTGGCGCAATGTCGGCTCGGAATCCTTCGGCGGTCGCGTGATCGACATCGAATCACCGATGAACAAGCCGGAAGAGCTTCTGATCGCCTACGCGACCGGCGGCCTTTGGCGCACCACCACCGATGGTGACGTGATGGAGTCGATCTTCGACGGCCAGAGTTCCTTCGGCATCGGGGACGTCGCCGTCTCGGCCGATGGCCAGACGATCTGGGTCGGCGCCGGCGAGAGCAACAACCAGCGCACGGGCTACTCGGGCACGGGCGTCTTCAAGAGCACCGATGCGGGCAAGACCTGGCAGCACATGGGCCTGCCGGAGAGCCACCACATCGGCCGTGTGCTCATCCACCCCAAGAACCCCAACGTCGTCTATGTCGCATCGGTCGGCCCGATGTACAGCCAGGGCGGCGACCGCGGCGTCTACAAGACCACCGACGGCGGGCGCACCTGGGAGCATGTCCTTGAGATTGACAAGTACACCGGCGTGATCGATCTGGACATCGACCCCTCGAACCCCGAAGTGCTGTGGGCGTGCGCCTACGACCGAGATCGCCGAGCCTGGAACTTCCGCGAAGCCGGCCCCGGCAGCGGCATCTATCAGTCGGTCAATGGCGGCCGCGATTGGAAGAAGATCGAAGCGCTGCCGTCCGGCGTCGACCTGGGCCGCGCGGCCATCGAATTCTCCCTTTCTAACCCCAAGATCATCTATGCCTTCACCGAGACCCAATCACAGGATCACGAGGAAGACTGGACTGATGAGGGAGCCCCCAGCGGCGAATTGACCCTGCGACGCCTGCGCTACATGACCCCGGAGATGGTCACGCAGGTCGATGAGGCGGTGCTGGAGCGCTTCTTCAGAAACCGGCTGCCCCAGGGCACCACGCTGAACAGCGTGCTCGGCAAGCTCAAAGACGGCAGCATGAACATGGGCGGCCTCTTCGACTTGATGGAGCAGCGCAACCCCGACCTGCTGGTGGGCCAGCGCCGCGAGAGCGAAGTCTGGCGCAGCAATGACGGCGGCAAGACCTGGGAGAACCGCAGCGGCAGCATGGGCAGCCACGGCATCTACTACACGACCAAGCTGACCATCCACCCCACGAATCCGGATGAGTTGTATACCGCCGGCGTCCTGATGCTCCGCAGCCGGGATGGCGGCAGAACGTGGGAGTCGATCGCCCGCTCCAACCACGTCGATCACCACGCCTACTGGATCGATCCCCGCAACCCGCGGCGGATGGTCAACGGCAACGATGGCGGACCTCACATCAGCCTTGATGGCGGGGAAAGCTGGCGGTATCTCAACGGGATTCCCGTCGGCCAGTTCACCACGCTGGGCATCGACATGCAGGAGCCGTACAACATCTATGGCGGCACCCAGGACAACGGAACGCAGAAGGGCCCCAGCACCCACATCGGCGGCGTGAGCGACCGCAATAACTGGGTCTCCATCGGCGGCGGCGACGGCAGCGCGATTCAGGTCGATCCCCGCGACAACGGCAACATCGTCTACATCGCCAGCCAGTTCGGCAATCACAGCGGCGTCAACCAGGAGACCGGCCAGCGATGGCGCATCCGCCCTCGGCCCGGCCGCGGCGAACCGGCTCTGCGGTTCAACTGGATCTCGCCGATCCTGATCTCGCCGCACCACCCGGACATCATCTATCTCGGGTCGCAGAAGCTGCACCGCTCCTTCAACCAGGGCCGGGACTTCGAAGACCTGAGCGGCGACCTCACCAAGGATCTGCCGAACGGCGACGTTCCCTTCTCCACCCTCACCGCCATCGCGGAGAGCCCCTTCCGGCTGGGCCAGCTTTGGGTCGGTGCCGATGACGGCAGCGTGAAGTACACGCCCGATTCGGGCCTCACCTGGCTCGATGTGCAGACACCCGCCCCCGAGCGATGGGTGACGCGCATCGTAGCCAGCCAGTGGAAGGAGGGCCGCGTCTACGTCACGCAGAACGGCTACCGCCAAGACGAGTGGACGCCCTATGTGTGGCGCAGCGATGACTTCGGCAAGACCTGGACCTCCATCGCGGCCAACCTGCCGTTCGAGCCGGTCAACACCATCCGCGAAGACCCGAAGAAGGAGAACATCCTCTACGTCGGCACCGACATGGGAGTCTATGTCTCGATGGACTCCGGCGCATCGTGGATGACCTACGGAACCGGCATCCCACACACCCCCGTGCATGACCTGCTGATCCACCCCCGCGAGAACGAGATGGTGGTCGCAACCCATGCCCGATCTATCTGGATCGTGGATGTGGAGCCGCTGCAGACCCTCACCAAAGAGGTGATGGACAAGCCGATCCATATGTACGACGTGGCCAGCATGGCCCGCGGCGAGTGGGAGATGTCCCGCGGTCCGCAGTGGGCAAAGCAGGAAGCCTTCGACCGACAGGTCTCCGGCCGCTTCTGGTCCTCAACCAAGGGCAAGGGCCGCGCGGTCCTCGTCGATGAAGAGGGCAAGGAGATCGCCTCGGAAGAGCTGGATGTGGTGCGCGGATTCAACGAGTACTCCATCAGCCTCCTGCTCAACAAGGGCGAGATGACGAAGACCAAGAAGCCGACCCTGCCGAAGACGGTCGAAGAGGCCCTCGCCGATCCCTTCGCCGGCCAGCGGCCGGAATATGTGAAGGCGGGCGACTACAAAATCGTCATCGAAGTCGGCGGCGAGAAGACCGAAATCGAGTGGATCCTGCGCGGCTAGCGCAGACTGAAAAAGGCGGGCCGGATCACTCCGGCCCGCCTTTCTTTTTGCCTCGAATCCGAGCTTAGCCGCCCGGCTTCGCGCTCGGCGCGGAAACCGACAATTCGGCGCCCCGCGTCTGATCAGCGTATCCCGTTCCGGAAGGTTCTGCGCTCACTTCAAAGAAGTAGTTGCCCATCGAGACGTTGGACATGCGCTCAAAGTGCAGCTCGGCCGTCCTTGTCCGGGTTCCCGATCCTTCCCTGCCGGGAGCCAGCGGGTCGCTGAAGTCAAGGACCACCGGATTGAATGTGCCGACGACCGCACTGCCAAAGGGATCGCTTGGCGTGAATTGATAGCCCAGCGTGACCGTGCCGGTAAAGGTATTGGGCATCGTCACATCGACGTAGTAGTACGCGTCGCGGTCATCGACCTCGCCGTAATTCTGGTCGTAGATCATCGCGTCTTCCGAGATGATCGTCATGTCGAGCCCGCTGCCATTTACGATCAGAACGCAATCGACCGAATCCTGGTCGGTTCCGTTGTTGCCCACGATCTGAAATTCGTACTCTCCGGCCGCCATCTCACTGTTGGTGGTCACGGTCAGGATTGAGGACTGGTTGGCGTTTGCGTTGACCGGATTCACGCTGAACGAAGCTTCCACCCCATTCGGCAAATTCTGCGTGGAGAGCGTGACCGTCGGGCTGTACTCGCGGGTATTGGGAAGTTGATTGATCGTCTGGGCGGTGACCTCAAAGGTGGCCGCTTCGCCCGGATCGACGGCTTCTTCCCCGCCCCCGATCAGCCGGAACGTCAGGTTCTCATCGCCCGGGTCTTCGCCCGCGCCGTAGACCGGCGAGCTGGACTTGGGACACTCAGAAAAGCCGGCCAGCACCGCAAAAGCCAGCATCGCCGAAATGGAAAGCCATGCGTTTCGCTTCATGATGTTAGAACCTCACCTTGACGCCGAATCCGAAGCCCGGAGTGTCGCCCAGCATGGGAGTCATGGCAAAGGCCGTCGTCCTGCCCAGAGAATTGGTCGCGACAAATTCGTAGGTGATGCGGTCGTTCTGCCGATAGCGCAGAACCACGCCGTAGATCGTCTCCCGCTCGCTGGTGCCGGTGGAGGTGTCGAAGGAATTCTCGCCCTCGATCATCGTCATGCCGTCCACCCCTAGCGTCAGATTGCTGCCGATTCGGGTGGAAAAGCCCGCGCCGACTCCCCACAGGGTCTGGACCGTGCCGCCATACGCCATGGTGCCGAGATAGAACGACGAGCTGTCGCTGATCGCCCGCTCATAAGTCAGGCCGGCGATGGCCGCCGGAATCCGGTTGGCCCGCGTGTCGGGAATGGAGAGGCCCAGGTGGAAGAGCAGGCCGTCGATGGAGACCACCTTCGCCCGCATCCGGAATTCGAAGTCGGTGCCGCCGGTCAGGATGACCGGACCGCCATCGCTGAATTGGTCGAATTCGCCGCCGGTAAACCGGATCTGCCAGTCAGAACGGTCTCCTGCGCCCCATGTGTAGGCGAAGTTTCCGTAGGTAGTCGGCGAGTCATCCGAGAAGAATCGGGCGCCCAGCGAAATGCTGCGCGCTTCATCTGGGTGGATGTCCCGAGTTGAGTCAAAGAGCAGCGTTCCCTCTCCGCTCTGTGCGGATGCGGTCGCTGCGAGAAGCAAAGTGCTCAGCCCAAAAAGGCCAAGACCCAACCATTTTTTCTGCATTTCAGCCCTCAAAAAAATCAGAGAAAAGGAACAGGCAAACAAATGCCCCTATCAGTTTAACTTAAATGCCCTAAGAAGCCATTTTTTTGTCATCCCGGCCAAAAATGAAGCGGCTGTCACAATGGAAGGAGGATGGGGCAGACGATTCATATTCCCGAGCTAAACCAGAAGGCGAGCCGCTGGCCGCTTCTGATCATCAGCCTCGGACTGATTGTGGTTTTTGCCAACCAGATCTCCGTGTTTGTGACCGACTGGCTTTGGTTCGCCCATGATGCGCAGCAGCCGGAAGTCTTCAAGAAGGCGCTTTCGACACGCGGCACGATCTGGACGGTCGCCTTTGCGGTGAGCGCGCTCTGCCTGCATTTCAATATCAAGAAAGCCCTCAGTCTGAAGGTGCTCTATCCAGCCACCCCCTCGAATCAAGCCCAGATCGCAGCGGCGCGCCTGCTGGATATGTTTCAGAAGCATGGGCTAAAGATCGGCTCGGTCGCCTCGCTCATCCTGGCCCTTCTCATCGCCTCGCCGATCGCCGCCCAGTACGAACAGTTCTGGATGTTCCGCGCAGGCGGCTCCTTCGGGATGACCGATCCGACATTCGGCATGGATGTCGGCTTCTTTGTCTTCAAGCTGCCCTGGATTCAGACGATGTTCGTCGGAGTCCAGGCTCTCATCTTCCTGACCACCGCATTCGTCGCGGCGGCCTACTTCGGGCTGCGGCCACTGGCAAAGGCGGCAGGCGCAGAGATTTCTCAGCCGACGATGCGGACCCACATGGGCATCCTGCTGGGGCTCTACATCGCGACCATCGGCGGCGGCATGTGGCTGGATCGGTACGAGGCGGTTCTCAGCTTCAGCGGGCAGTTCACCGGCCCCGGCCTCGCCGCGCAATCCGGACTGGACGCGGCTGTGTATGCGATTGGCGCCGTCATGCTGCTGGCGGTCGCGGTGATCCTCAATTCCCGGTGGGGACGCCCCTGGACCGCGCTCTACTACGGCGGTGTGGCAACCATCGCCATCGGCCTGATCTGCTTCAGTTTGATCCCCTACATTACAAAGGTCTCAAAGGTCAACCCGAATCGCATCGCCAACGAAACTCCCTTCGCCCAGCGCGCCATCAAGATGACTCGCTTTGCCTACGGAGTCGATCAATTCGAGGTCAAGGGCTTTGAAGTGAAGGATGCGCCGACCGCAGAGGAGGTGGAGGCATCGCGTTCCACGCTGCAGAACATGCGCCTGTGGGACCCGCAGATTCTGGCCTCCGCTCTTGAGAACATCCAGAGTCTGCGCCCGTTCTACGCCTTCTACGACGTGGACATCGACCGCTACGAGATCAATGGCGAACAGCGCATGGTGATGCTGGCTCCCCGCGACCTCAACTTCCGAGGCGTCCGCGCCGAATCACGCAGTTGGGATGCCCGCAACCTGGTCTACACGCACGGATATGCGATGACCGTCTCTGCGGTGAACGAGGCTGCCGACTCGGGCCGCCCCTCCTTTTTCGCGCTGGATATGCCGCCGAAGAGCCTGCGGGGATTCCCGGAAATCACGACTCCGCAGATCTATTTCAGCCACTATCCTCGCGGCACGCAGGAAGCGGACGGATTCCTGGTGATGCCCAGCCTGCAGAAGGAGTTCGACCACCCGACGGATGAAGAAGAGGCCGAGATTTCCTGGTCGGGAGAGCGCGGCGTTCCCTTGAGCGGGCTGAACCGCCTGGCCTTCTCGATCCGATTCAGCGACTTTTCCCTGCTCATCAGCAACGCGGTGACCCGCGATTCCCGCCTCGTTTTCCGCCGCAACATCGTTGAGCGGGCCGAGAAGGTCTATCCGTTCCTGCAGTACGACTTCGACCCCTACATCGTCACGGTCGGCGGAAAGCTGTATTGGATGCTGGATGCCTACACCACCACGCGCGGCATCCCCTATAGCCACGGACTTAGCTATCAGGGACGGGACATCAACTACATCCGCAACTCGGTGAAGATCGTCACCGATGCGTACAGCGGAGAGATGACCGCCTATGCCTTTGACGAAGACGAGCCGATACTCAATGCGCTTAGGAAAACCTTCCCAAACCTGATCAAATCAAAGTCGGAATTCCCCGCCGAGCTGATGCCGCATATCCGCTATGCGGAGGACGGATTCAAGGCCCAGGCGCAGATCCTCACCCAGTACCACGTCACCGAGCCGCGCACGTTCTTGAGCAACGAAGACCTGTGGGAGATTCCCGAGCGCCCGGCGGTGGGCAGCCAGATCGCTCCCTACTACGTCCAGATTCGCCTGCCTGGCGAGACCCGCGACTCGTTCATGCTGATCCTTCCCTTCACGCCGAACGGAAAGCTCAACATGATTGGCTGGATCGGGGCGCACTGCGACCCCGAGGAGTACGGTCGCGCGGTGCTGTACAAATTCCCCAAGAGCAGTCAGACGCAGGGGCCGATTCAGATGGAATCGACCTTCGCGGCCGACAAGGTGATCGCCGATATCAACCGCCAGTTGAACAACGATCAGTCCGAGATTGTGCCCGGAAACCTGCTCGTAATCCCCATCGGTTCAAGCATCCTCTACGTCCGTCCGCTCTTCCTGCAGAGCAAGGCGAACTCGATTCCCGAGCTGAAGAAGGTCGTGCTGGGGCTGCAAAAGCGCGTCGTGGTGGGAGACACCTACGAGGAAGCGCTGGCCAAACTCTTTGGCGAGAGCGCACCGGTGGAAACCCCCGACCGTCCCGAGCAGCCTGAAATGCCCGAAACCGTGCCGGTGGACATGATCGACCGGATACAGGAGGCCCTCCGCCTGCTCGACGAGGCCGATGCCGCCCTGCGCGATGGCGACTTTGCCCGGTACGGCGAGCTGCAGAAACAGGCCCGAGAGCGGCTTCGCGAAGCGGCACAATAGAGCGGCTGATGTCAGTTGTCACCGTCCAGGCTTCCGACGCGCTGCGCGGTCGGTTGCGCCCGCCCAGCGACAAGTCGCTTACGCATCGGGCGATCATCTTCGGTTCGCTGGCGCGGACCGATTCGGTGATCCGCCATCCGCTGCTCGGCGAAGACTGCCGGGCGACTCTGGCGATCTTCGGGCAGATGGGCGTGGAGTCTTCCATCGAGGACGACGGCATCCGCATCCACCCGAGGCCGCTGGTCCAACCCACCGCCGAGCTTGACTGCGGCAACAGCGGAACTACGATCCGGCTGATGGCCGGAGTCATGGCCAGCCGGGCCGGGATCGATTCGATCTTGACGGGGGATTCGTCGCTCTGCCGCCGCCCCATGAAGCGCGTGGCCGACCCGCTGAACCTGATGGGCGCGCAAGTCGAGGGCGACACCCCTCCGCTCAAGATCAGCGGCAGGCAGCTGCGCGGAATCGACTACACAAGCCCCAAAGCCAGCGCGCAGATCAAGAGCTGCATCCTGCTTGCCGGGCTCAATGCCGAAGGGACAACCGCCGTCACCGAGCCAAGCCTCAGCCGCGATCACACCGAGAGGATGCTGGAGTTTCTCGGCGTCCCGGTGCGGCGCGAGGGCCTGCGGGTCGAGGTGGAGCGCGCCGAATGGGATGGAGCCGAGTTTTCGATCCCCAGCGACATTTCCAGCGCCGCGTTCTGGCTGGCCGCCGCCGCACTGGTGACGGGCAGCGAAGTGACCCTCACCGACATCGGCGTCAACCCAACCCGAGCGGGCATCCTCGAAGTTCTTGAGCAGGCCGGAGCAGATGTCTCGATGGAGAATGAGCGGGAGGAGATGGGCGAGCCCAGGGCAAACCTCACCGTGCGGCATCGTTCAAGCCTGAGGCCCTTCGTCATCGAAGGCGGCATGGTGCCGCGCCTGATCGACGAGATTCCCGTGCTGGCCGTACTGGCCACGCAGTGCGAAGGCACCTCGGTCATCCGCGATGCCGAGGAGGCGCGGGTCAAGGAATCAGACCGCCTGGCCCTTGTCGCGCAGGGACTCAGAGCAATGGGTGCCGATGTCAAGGAGCGCCCGGACGGATTGGAGATCACGGGGCCGACTCCCCTGAAGGCGACCCGCATCGAAGCCGAGTTGGACCACCGCATCGCGATGACCTTCGCCATCGCGAGCCTAATCGCCGAGGGCGAGACGCAGATCGAAGGAGCCGAGTGTATCGGCACCAGCTACCCCGCCTTCTGGGAAGATTTGAGGAGCCTCCGCAATGGATAGATTCGTCCTGGCCATCGATGGCCCCTCAGGCGCTGGCAAGTCGACCGTGGCGCGCCTTGTGGCGAAGAGCCTGAACCTGCAGATGCTCGATACCGGCGCGATGTACCGATGCGTCGCCCTCGCCGCGGGACCAAACGCAAGCCCCGAGGAGGCTGCAGAAAAAGCCGCCGCCATCAAGATTGAATTTGACGGCGACCGCGTGATGCTTGATGGCGAGGATGTCTCCGACAAGATCCGCAGCCTGGAGATCAGCCAGCGCGCCAGTCGTCTCAGCGTGCATCCGCCTCTGCGGAAGCATTTGGTGGGACAGCAGCAGCGGATCATCGAAGAGGGCCGCTGGGTGCTGGAGGGCCGCGATACGACCACCGTCGTCGCCCCCGATGCCGACCTGAAGATCTTTCTCACCGCGAGCATCGAAGAGCGCGCACGAAGGCGTTGGAAGGAGCTGAAGAGCGATGCGCTGACCGAGGTGGTGAAGGAGACCGTCGAGCGCGACCACCGCGACTACACCCGCCCGGACAGCCCGCTGATGCTGGCCGAAGACGCGCATATCATCGAAACCTTTGGCCGAACCCCGGAAGAAGT
The DNA here is from genome assembly GCA_965652385.1 of uncultured Fimbriimonadaceae bacterium. Lineage (GTDB taxonomy): Bacteria > Armatimonadota > Fimbriimonadia > Fimbriimonadales > Fimbriimonadaceae > JBGSIR01. The sequence continues at coordinate 178,098 of CBFGUV010000001.1, read as the reverse complement.
GGCAGAGGCAATCGTGAGCCTCGCCTAGCTACAATGAGCATGTGAGGGCTCTGCGCGATCAGACTTACGAAACCGAGGGAGGCGGCAGCCTCTTTTATGACCTGTTCGTTCCGGATTCCGACCAGCCGCTGCCGCTGGTGATCTTCCTGCACGGCGGAGGCTGGATCAGCGGCGACAAGGAGATGATGCGCGAAGAGGCGGTCTGGCTCGTTCATCACGGCTTCGCCTGCGCCTGCATCGAGTATCGCTTGGCCCCCCTCTACCCCTTCCCCGCCTGCGTCGCCGACTGCCAAGCCTTCGTCCGCTTCGCTCGGGAGAACGCCGAAGACTGGGGCATCGACCCCGGCAAGATCGCCGCTCTGGGCAACAGCGCGGGCGGACACCTTGCCTGCATGATGGGCCTCTGCACCCGCTCCTTTGATGGCGGACCGGAAGATGGCAGCCAACTGGTCAACGCGGTGGTCGACGTCTGCGGCATCACCGATCTGCAGGCTCCCGAAGAGACGCACTATCCCATCGCGATGAGCTTCGTCGAGCAGTTTATGGGCAAGCCGCACAGCGAAGACAGTGACAGCTACTGCGCGGCCAGCCCCATCCAGTACGTGGGTGAGAACCCGCCGCCATTCCTGATCGTCCATGGCGACGCCGATGACGTGGTGCCGGTGGATCAGAGCCGTCGGCTCAAGGCTGCCTTGGAGGGCGCAGGCGGCTCGGTCCGCTATATCGAGCTGGAAAACGAAGGCCACGCCTTCACGCTTGAGGCATGGGGTGAAGTGCGCTTTGCCTACCTCGACTTTCTGCGCGAAACGCTCTGCTGATGGAACCCGCCGTCCCCACCCGAGGCGACAAGGCAGCGGGCGTTCTGCTGGCCGGGCTGGCGCTGGTCATGATCGTATGGCTCGCCCTGAAAAGCCAGACCAACATTGCCATGGCCGCGATCCATATGGCGCTGGCGATGGCGGCAGTCGCCGGTGCGGTGGCGATGATGCAAGGGCGAAAGTGGGGCTACATCGTGGTTGCGGTCTGGGGCTTCGCCGACTCCGCCGCCACCCTGACCGGCCAGCAGATGGGCCGGAGCCTGGTCGAGCTGGACCTGATGCTCGGCCTGCTCAATCTCTTCGGGTTCTACACGCTGTTGCGGCTCTTCGGCATTTTGGGGCCGAAGCCCTGAAAGTAGAGAACTGCACTTAGACACCCAGCTAGATCATGAACAACTGAGGTTGGGGACCAGCTCCTTCATCGCGGCAATGGCAGTCTCTTCGTTGGCATCTTTGCCAGCAAAGACAAAAAGGAACCGTTTCCCTTCAATAGTCAACCATACATCGGTGACATTCGGCCGGACTCCATTGCGACCCACAATCCCGGCTTCTGGCTGCACCCAAACTTCAACACCCGAAATCTCATGTTTAGAAACAACAATCAGCCCAGACTTTAGGAGTTCTCCTCTCGCTTCATCAAGCTCCTTTACATCAGGCGAGTCCTCCTTCCCAAAAAGAGACAACATCACCCAGTCACCGCCACTCCTCTTCATGTAAAGAGCTTCTTTGCCGCCGAGCGCACCAGCCAAGCCAGCAACATCGTTGAATTCCTCGTGGTCCCCAAATGAAAAGTCATGAGGCAAGATCAAACTACATGCGGCATCACCTATTGGATAGAAATCATGATAATGCACTACAGTATTTCTTTGGCAGGCAAGGCTGAAAAACGTCGCTACTCCTAGAATAGCTAGAGCAGACAATTCTCCCAAGCCAATCTTGCAGCCACCCTCTTGACCAGCCATATTCGCAGTCTACATCCAGCAGAGTCTGGCGTGGAGGCAGCTCTTCAGCGTGATCGCTCAAGCCCCGAAGCAAGTCAGTTATCGTGGGGCCAACTCAGACTCGCGTTCTCCTTGCGAGAGATCTTCGACGACGCCGGTGAGCCTCTTTCCATTTTGAACGGCATACAGTCCTACAATGCCGGAGGCCGCTGCAACGAAGAGAAAAATGCTGACCGCAATGATCACGCTCCGGTTTCTCTTCGGTACTTTAACCATCTCCCTAGTCTACGGTAACGACACCCTGCCCGATTCACGTTGATCGCGCCATGATAGAGGGCATGATCGTCGACCTGCGCAGCGATACGGTGACCCAGCCGACGCCCGAGATGTACAAGGCCATGGCCGAGGCGGAGTTGGGGGACAACGTGCTGGAGCGCGACCCCACCGTCGCCAAGCTGGAAGAGCTGGCTGCCGCCAAGACCGGAAAGGAGGCCGCTCTCTTCGTCCCCAGCGGAACCATGGGCAACCAGGTCGCCCTCGCCACATGGACCAAGCCCGGCGATGCCGTCCTTTTTGAGGACGAGGCGCACATGATCTATTACGAGGGCGGCGCGCCGGCGGTCTTTGCCGGAGTCGTCACCCGGGGCGTCAAGGCTCGACCGGATGGCACGCTTGACCCCGCAGATGTCGAGGCCGGACTTCTGCAGCGCAGCCACCACACTCCGGGCGTCTCGCTGATCTGCCTGGAGAACACCCACAACCGCCACGGCGGGGCGGTCACGTCGCTGGCAGATCATGCCCGGTACCGGGAGATCGCCGACGAACGCAGCCTGCCCATCCACCTGGACGGAGCCCGCGTCTTCAACGCGGCGGCATCGGTCGGGGTTGAGGTTTCCGAAATCACCAAGCACGTCGACACGGTCAACTTCTGCCTGAGCAAAGCGCTAGGCGCGCCGGTTGGCTCGGTGCTGTGCGGCCCGAAGGACTTCATCACGGAGGCCGAATACTGGCGCAAGCGGATGGGGGGCGGCCTGCGGCAGGCGGGCATCCTCGCCGCCTGCGGCATCGTCGGCCTGACCGAGATCATCAAGCGGCTTCCCGACGACCATCGCCGCACCACCGAACTGGCCGACCACTGCCGGGAGCTGGATGGGGTCCAGCCGATGCCCGCTCCGACCAACATCCTGATCCTCCGCACCGAGCGACCTGCGGTTGACTGGCAGAATGCGCTCGAAGAACAGGGAGTCCGCACCCTCCCCTTCGACGCCCACCGCCTGCGGCTGGTGCTGCACCACCAGATCGACGATGCCAAGCTCGACCACGCCAAGCAGGTGCTCAGCCACGCCGCAAAAATGCTGAAATAATCAGCGACTCGCTCCTCGAAATCCTATTGACAATGGTCTGGTTTCGGAAAAACAGCACCAGTCCGTCACCTATCTCCTGCGCGCCGCGTTTATTGGGTTGGGAGTGAATGGATGATCGCATTGCTGCTGATGGTGGCGGCTCAGCCGGCCGCCACCATTGAACCGGGGATCTATACCGCCGAACAAATCTGCCGCCCCTACCTGGGCGAGCAGGCGGTCATCTCTTCCAGCCCAGATGTCGAAGACCGATGCTTCGTCACTCATCTCAAAGAGCGAACCTGGGAGCAAGTTCAGGGACTGCTGGGCGAGGGGTACGGGATCGAGGTGGTTTCAACGGGCGAGAACCAGTGGCTTGTTCGCTTGGATGAAGAGACAGCCTCGCAGCTTCATAAGGAGGCGAATGAAGTCCTCGACATAGTGGCCAACGCGGTGCAGAGAGATGCCCGGGCGATCTTGAAGGAGATGAACGTCGACAGCCTGGCCGACCTGCAGTTTCACTTGGGGCAGCTCGAAGCTAATCTGGTGCCGAAGGCCAGCGGCTACAAGCAATCTGAAGTTCAGCGGTTCATCGCGGAGAATGCAGACGACTTGGATCGCGCCTATCTCCTTAGCCTCTTTTCAGATCGGTCGCGTTGGGTGGCTTTGCAGGAGGCAGCGCATTCCGGGAGTCAGGCGGTTCGGTCACGGAAGCGCGTCGAAGTCATCCTCCCTGCGGCAGCCTATCTTGATCGAGTCAAGATGGCCGACCTTGATGGGCCGCATCTTGTGCTTGGAAAACCCACAGGGGCAAAAGCCATCACCCGGTTCTCGTGGACGAACCTAACCCCTTTCACCGAGTTGCGCGTCTTGAGCCCGGGGGGAGAAGAGCATCTGCTGGACAGCATCTACATGGGAAAGGTTTCGGCCCAGGAGGTCGCGGAGAAGTTTCCGAGTGATCAAGACAAAACCCTGGCTGTCCTCGACTCTTATGAACCAGCAGGCAAGCTCTTCAAAAACGAGAACGGAGATCAGCCCAGCGGTCTGTCCACTCAGCTTTTGAATTGGACTCAGCAGGTTGATGGAGAGATCATCGCTGAGATCAATCCGCTTGCCGATGTTGGCGGCATGCCTACCTACGGCCAACCGAAAGGCAAGACTCTTCGGGCGGTTCTGGCAGGCTGGATCGGCAATCGGCAATTCACTGAACTTCAATCCTCCTTTTATATCGAAGGGGACGAGATTCTTGATCTGGATGATGCCTTCTATCAGCTTTGGAAGAAGCGGTACTGGGGACAGCACATCTTCATCAACGATCTCTACAGCGCAACAGAGGCTCAGCTCAGCGGAGATGTGCTTCTACTTTCTCTTCCGCAGCAGCCCCTCCTCTCGCTGCTCCCACTGCCTCAGCCCGAGTACTGGTCAGTGGTTGCCGACAACTGGAGCGCGGACTCAATCCGCGAATATGTTCGGAAGGTAAGCCCGAGCAGACATCGCCAGTGGCTGAATGCGTTTGGCACGATCACGGAAGCGGGAAGCAGCTATTCTCTGGTGAACCTCTACCCGGCGCTGAGGACCCTCGAAGATTCCGGACAAGCGGCCAAACAGTTCTGGGGCACGCTGGAAGCAGATGGCCAAGCCACTGTCAGCCTGAGCCCCGCTCAAGCCCGCCCCATTTGGCAGTATCTCATCGACTCGGGACTTCCCTTTGGCGAGGCCGAGATGGCCGCTGGATCGGGTGTAGAAATCTACGCCAAGCGAGTCAGCTTTGCCAACGGGAGTGCGTACATGAACATCTCCTATCACTCCAGTCAGGAAGACCTGCGCCGCGCATCGGGCAGCGGAGACATCTACTTTCGGTCTGAGAAACCATCACCTTAGACTGAGGCAAAAAAATAGGCGAGGCCGGAGCCTCGCCCGATATGAACGGTTTTAACTAATGCCTCAGCACTTTGCTGAGGAACTGCTGAAGCCGCTCCGTCTGCGGATTGGCCAGCAGTTCCTTCGGCGCGCCGGCTTCCACCACCACGCCGTCATCAAAGAAGCAGAGGCGGTCGCCCACGTTGGCGGCGAACGCCAGGTCGTGGGTGACCATCACCATCGTCATGCCATCCTGCGCGAGCTGCGCCAGCAGCTCGTTGATCTCGGAGACGATCTCGACATCAAGCGCGCTGGTCACCTCATCGAGCAGGAGAACATCCGGATTCATGGCCAATGCGCGGGCGATCGCCACACGCTGCTTCTGGCCTCCGGAGAGCTGCGAGGGCCAGGCTTCGGCCTTGTCCTCCAGCCCGACCTTGCCGAGCAGTTGCATGGCCTCTTCCCGGGCCTCGGTCTTCGATTTGCCCAGCACCTGCACCGGCCCCTCCATCACATTCTCAATCGCCCGCATGTGGCCGAAGAGGTTGAAGTGCTGAAACACCATGCCCATGCGCATCCGGTGCTTGGCGACCTCCTTTGGGGTCATCGTCTCATACGGCACCAGTTCGCCATCCCAGAAGATCTGGCCCCCGTTCGGCATCTCCAACAGGTTGAGGCAGCGCAGGAAAGTGCTCTTGCCGGAGCCCGAAGGACCGACCAGCGAGACCACTTCCCCTTTGTCAACGTGCACATCAATGCCCTTGAGCACATCCAGCGATCCGAAGGATTTCTTAAGCCCTTTTGCTTCGATCTCGTGCACGCTCATGCCGCACCTGCCTTGCGTGCGGACTGTCCGAGCCGCTTTTCAAGCGCCTTGCTTCCCAGGGTCACCAGCGAGATGATCACCAAATAGAAGACCGCAGCGGCGAGGAACGGAGTGAATGCCTGTCCGGTTTGGAACACGATGTTCCGAGCCGAATAGGTCAGCTCAATCACAGTGATCGCGCCGACCAGAGAGGTGTCCTTGATGAGCACGACGAGGTTGTTGCCAAGCGACGGAAGCGCGTGGCGGAATGCCTGCGGCAGGATGATCCGCTTGAGCAGCATCGACCGCTGCATCCCGATGGTCGCGCCCGCATCCCATTGACCGGCATCGACCGAACCGATGCCGCCGCGGATGGTCTCCGCGTTGTAGGCGGTCGTATTCGCGACCAGCGCCAGCAGGGCCGCCGCGAAGGCACCCATCAGCTCAAAGCCAGCGAGCCGATTCACCCAGGTGGCGATGACGAAGTAGGAGATGAAAAGCTGGACCAGCAGCGGAGTTCCCCGCAGAAGAGTTGTGTAGCCGCTGCAGATGGTCCGCACAAAGGCGTTCTTGGCCATCGCGCCGATGCCGATCAGCGTCCCGGTGAAAAGCGAAATAACCGCCGTCAGCACCGAGAGGATGATCGTGATCGCCGCGCCCTTGGCCAGCAGCGGAACCATGCCTGACACGTCCTCGACAAACTGGGTCTCCGCCTGCGGTTCGGTGGCAGCCATGCCGCCTTCCAGCGGCGGAATCTTGGCTTCGTACTCTCCCCAGGAGGAAAGCAGAACCTGCTCGTTCGGCGGGAATCCCACCCACTGTTCGTAAATCTGAGCGTAGGTGCCGTCCTGAATCATCTCGAACAGCGCCCCGTTGACCCGGTGCACCAAGGCGGCCGATTCCTGCCGGGCCGCGATGCCGCAGGCTTCCTGGTAGAGCAGGTCGCCGACGGGCACGATCTGTCCGTTCCCCGCCTTCTGGGCGTAGAAGCCGCCGACGATGCGATCAGAAACAAAGGCGTCGATCTTGTCGGTCTGCATCGCCGCGACGATCTCGGCCTCGCTTCCGTAAGGGATCACCCGTGCGCCCGGAAACTCTTCAGGATGCTCTTCGATGTAGGCAGCGTAGGTGGAATCTTCCGTGACTCCGAGCCGCAGATTCGACCGCCCCTCAACACCCTTCAAAGCAAAAAGCTGCGCGCCGCTGACGTAGTACGGCAGCGAGAAGTGCATGGTCTGCAGCCGCTCATCCGTGATCGCCATCGAGCCGCAGATCAGGTCGTACTGCTTGGTCTGCAGCCCGGCCTGAATGCCCGCCCAATCGATCTGCACCAGCTCCGGCTCAAGGTCCATCCGCCGGGCGACCTCTTTGGCGATGTCGGCATCGAAGCCGACCAGATTGCCCTCAGTGTCGGTGATCGAAAAAGGCTGAAAGGCGCCGGACATCGCCAGGCTCAGCTCGCCCTTTTTCTGCTGTCCAAACGCGGAGGAGAGCAGCGCTCCCGCCACGAGGACAGCCAGCGCTAACCGCTTCGGCACCATACGTGGATCGACTCCCATCCGGTCGGCATGCGGCAGTTGTTCACCAGCCGCCCGCTAAAAGAGAATCCGCTGCGGGCCAGGGCGCAGTTCATGCCCGGATGCCCCGCACGGGCGAGCGAATAGAAATCGGTGATCCCCAGATCGCGGCGGATCATGTTCTCCAGCTTCTGGATCAGCCAGGTGCTGATTCCCTTGCCCCGCAGTTCCGGCGCCGTCACGCAGTCGCTGATTTCTGCATTGCGCTCGCGGATGTTCAGCTCCGCCGAAGCGCAGGCCACCGGTCGGGTCTCTCCGCGTGGGAAGACCATGAGGAACCGGCTCTCATCCTTCTGGATCAGTTCCGCCAGATGCTCCGGCGTCAGGGGGGTCGGGTAGTCGGGAAATGCCCCCATCAGCAGGTGGCTGAGCTGTTCGGCATCGGTCTTGGAGGCGAGCCTCCAGACCAACTCCTCCATCAGTTCTCCCTCCTTGACTTCCTTCGACATGGCGGCTTGCAGAACCTCATCCGACGGTTCATCGGGCCGAACCTCCGCCCGGTCATCGGCGCGGAAAAGCGAGTAAAGCGCAGCATCTTCTCCGTTGCGGAAATAGCCGCGGACCTTGGCCTCAAATGTAAAGCCAAGGTCCTCCCACTCTTCGGTCTTGCCCGGACGTGCGTAGGCAATCACCTTAGTGGCGGTCTCCGGTGCACTGTCGAAGCAGCTCAGGAGCTTCTTGAGCCCCTTGTCCTTCACCAGCCCCGCAGACCAGTCAATCAGCTTGAGACGGTGATTGTGCGGATCGTGCTCCAGCATCTTCTGCCGGGCAAAGTCGAATCCAATGGTGCGGGTCTCGCGAAGGTCAGCGAACAATATTCGCGTCCTCCATTCCCGCATCCTTCATCGTCTGCGTGATGAGGTCGCGGTGGTCGTCGATGTTCTCCCATCGCTTGCGGCCCTCTTCCGGCAGCAGATCGATCGGGTCGAAGTAGAGGTAGGCGTTGTTCTTGTCCACGTTCGGGCTGCGGTAGATGCTGATGCCCAGCTCCTCGTCGTAGTGATCCCACGAGTGGACGTCGCGCTTGCCGCCGCCGCCGGGCACGTCGGTGATGTAGAGCGGCGTATTGAATCCCGCCGTCGAACCGCGCGAGTGGCGTTCGATTTCGGAGGTCGTGCGGACCGCCGTGCGCAGCTCGTCCACTCCGCTCACCATGTCGTGCTGATACACATAGTAGGGCTGGACGTTCATGTAGCTGAGCATCCGATTGAACCGCTTCATGTGCTTGGCCGAGTCGTTGACTCCCCGAATCATCACCGCCTGGTTGCGGACCTTGACGCCCCGCTTGAACAGGTGATCCATCGCCCGCTTGGTGATCTGGCTGATCTCGTTGACCGTGTTGAAGTGGGTGTGAATGCAGACCTCTTTGGCCAGCTCCCGCCCCATTTCGGTCAGCTCGACGATGGTGTTGGTCCATTCGTCGTGCGTGAGGATCTTCATCGGCATGACCGCCGGCCCCTTGGTGGCGAAGCGGATGCGGCGGATATGCGGGATGGAGAGCAGCGTCTCCCCGAACTGGCGGATGTGCTGCGGAGAAAGCATGTAGGTGTCGCCGCCGGAAATGACCACGTCTTCGATCTCCGGACGGGAGGCGATGTAGGCGAAGGCCTTCTCCCATCGCTTGGGGTTCGGCTTGTAGCCATGCTTGTCCACCGTTTCGGTGTCGCCGCCGATGGCATAGCTGCGGGTGCAGAAGCGGCAGTAGACCGGGCAGACGTCGAGCGGCAGAAAGAGCACCTTGTCCGGATAGCGATGCACCAGGCCGGGCACCGGAGAATCCTTTTGCTCATGGAGCGAGTCCAGCGAAAGCATCGGGTGGTCCGGCAGGCGGGTTGACGCGGTGGGAATGAACTGCCTTCGCACCGGGTCGTCGTAGGGATGATCCCAGTTGACGCGGCTGAGAATGTACGGGGAGAGCCGCATGTTCATCGGGGCGATGTTGAGGCCCTCGCGCACGTCCTCAAGAAACTCCGGTTCGACGAGTTCCTGAAGGAACTTGTCGAGCTGCGCGTGAGTGCGGACGCTGTTCTGGTTCTGGAACTTCCAGCTCAAGAACTCATCTTCATCGACCTCGGCAAAGGCGGGAATCTTCTTCCAGAACTCGGTCTGGTCAAAGCATCGGTGCGAGAGATCAGCCTCGGCGACCGCAGGCTTGAGCGGATCGGGGACCGGAACTTCGGCCAGGTCCTGAAGGGCCTCGATCTCCTCCACAATCGGGAGGACATCCTGGACCAGGGTGGTTGGATCGTCTGTCTTTACGGCGATTCCTGTAGTGCTCATATCTATTTTTGTTTGCATGGGTTCGGGCGTCTGGCAGCCTTCCCGGGCTGCAGGCTCACGGCTCCGCAACAGGCGGCGCGCGCAAAGGCGCGCGGCATCATTGCGGGGGGCGGGCTCGAGTTTTGAAGGGCGATGTCAGGCGCTCAGTGCGCCGATTGCCCGATCTCTCATGAGCGACCGGCTTGGGTGCGCCGGTGGTGGTCCGCAAACGCGATCAGCGCTCGCGGCACATGAAAGATGCGCCCGGCACGGCTGTGGTCCGGAGCGCAGGTCATCACGCTTTCGCGGATGCCGTGCAGCCGCCGTTCATCCAGCATCTGCTGAATCAGGGGCGACTCGTGCAGCGGAGCGTCTGGCTCTGCTGCAGGCTGCTCTTCACAGTGAAAAGCAGGCCATTCGGGGGTGTGGGAAGGCTCGACCGATGAGCCCGATCCATCGGTCGCGTATGTGGGAATGAACGCGGCAATCAGCTGCGTCACGCTGGTCTATTATAGCTCATTGAACCTGCGGGTCCTGGCTGGCGCCCGGGCGGACGCTCATTATCGGAAAGAGTCCCGACCTGTCAAATGTGACGTCATGACCGCCCCGTTGAAGGTGGAACAAGCCCGCAGGGATGCTTACGGGCGAACTGTTTGTCCAGGAAGGGCTTATCACCTCCGAGCAATTGGAGCTGGCCCTGGCCAAACAAAAGGAGATGGGCGAGGAGACCGCCATCGGCCGAGTCATGGTCGAAATGGGGCTGGTCTCAGAGAGGGATCGCGTCCGCCTCCTGGGCAAGCTATGGGGCATCTCCTTCGTTGAGGTCGCCGAAGAGAGCCCAACCACCGAAGCCCTCGAAACCATCAGCGCCCAGTTCGCCAAGCGCTTCAAAATCCTCCCACTCCGCATCACAGAAGGCCGCCTGTGCATCGCGATGGCCAACCCGCTCGATGTCTTCGTCATCGACGAGCTGCAGCAGCTGACCGAGCATTCCATCGAGCCGCTGATCGCCGTCGACCAGGACATCATGCAGGCGATTGCGGAGCACTACCGCAGCGACTCGAATGTCAGCGAAGCCCTGGAAGGAGTCATCAAGGACTTCGAGGGCGACATGGAGGTCATCTCCGACACCTCGGAAGAGGAGCTTAGCGAGGCCGAGCTGCGCGAGATGGGCGAGGACGCCCCAGTTATCCGGCTGGCCAACCTCATCATCAATCAGGCGGTCGCCGACCGGGCCTCGGACATCCACATTGAGCCCCGCAAGGAAGAGCTGGTTGTCCGGCTGCGCATCGACGGCGTGATGCTCGAAACGATGCGCCTGCCCAAGCGAGTGATCGCCCCGCTCACCTCTCGCTTCAAGATCGTCGCGAACATGGACATCGCCGAGAAGCGAGCACCCCAAGACTCACGTATCAGCGCCACCCTGGGCGGAAAGGAGTACGACTTCCGCGTCTCGACCCTCCCGGTCGTGTATGGCGAAAAGATCGTCATGCGCGTGCTGGATAAGGGCGGCATCAGCCTCGGCCTCTCCAAGATTGGCTTTCTGCCGCACAACCTCAAGATTCTCGAAGACCTGGCCTCGCGCAGCTACGGCATCCTGCTGGTCACCGGCCCGACCGGTTCGGGCAAATCGACCACGCTGTATTCGCTGCTCAACCAGACCAACGACGGCCAGCGCAACATCATCACCATTGAAGACCCGGTCGAGTACGAGCTGGACGGCATCAACCAGTGCAGCGTGAACAACCGGGCCAATATGACCTTCGCCGCCGGCCTGCGCTCCATGCTCCGCCAAGACCCGGACGTGATCATGGTCGGTGAAATGCGCGACAAGGAGACGGCCACCATCGCGATGGAAGCGGCGCTCACCGGCCACCTCGTCTTCAGCACGCTGCACACCAACGACGCCCCCTCTGCCCCGACCCGACTGGTCGATATGGAGGTTGAGCCATTCCTCATCGGTTCCGCGCTCAACGGCGTTCTTGCGCAGCGGCTGATGCGAACGATCTGCTCCAACTGCAAGACCTCCTACACCACAAACCGGGAGATTCTGGTGCGAAGCGGCTTTCCGCTGCCGGAAGAGATCGGCTCCGAGACGGGCGGCGAGATCACCCTCTTCAAGGGAGAAGGGTGCGACAAGTGCAAGGGCTCCGGATACAAGGGAAGAACCGGCGTGCACGAGGTCATGGTCATGACGGACGAGATCCGCGACGAAATCTTGAAGCGGTCTCCGGGCCACATCCTCAAAAAGCTGGCGACCGCATCCGGCATGAGGACCCTGCAGCACGATGCGGTGCAGAAGATTCTCATGGGCGTAACGACCATTGAAGAGGCGGTGAGGGTCCTCTATGCCTAATTGCAATGCCGCGCAATGCCGAAGATTTGAATGGAGGAGAGCAAATGTCTTCAGCCCCGCTTGAGAACGATCCCTGCCAGGTGCTGACCGACAAGATCTTGGATCAAGTCGGCGAGATTGCCGTGCTCCCCCAGGTCGTCTTCAAAGTGATGGAGATGACCGGCAACGACAACTCCACCGCCTCCGAGCTGGAGCGGGCCATCGTTGTCGATCCCGGCTTTTCCGCCCGCCTGCTGACGCTGGCCAATTCCGCCTACTTCGCCCTGCCGCGAAAAGTGACCTCGCTCCGCGAAGCCGTGGTCTTCATCGGATTCAAGGCCGTGCGGCAGATGGCGATGACCATCGGTGTCTTCGACATGTTTCTCGGCAAAACCGATAAGGAGTCGCTGCGCCGACGAAGCTGGTGGCGGCGATCCCTGGATGCGGCCGTCTGCAGCAAGGCGCTAGCCGAAGAGCTGACGCCGGACCTGAACCCAGACTCCTGCTACACCTGCGGCCTGTTGCACCTCATCGGCAAGAACCTGCTGGATCGGCACAACCCCGAGCAGTACAACAAGGTGGAGTTCCTGATCGAAAAGGGAGCGAGCGACTTTATGGCCGAGTACGCGGTGTACGGCTGCCATCACATGGAATTGAATTCGGCGGCGGCGCTGCGCTGGGGCTTCCCCGAGGAACTGCAGGCCGGACTCCAGTACGGACTCGAGCCCGCCGAAAATGAAATTGGAACCAGGATGCGGGCCATGACCTGCCTGAGCGCCTCGGTCGCGCGGACCGCGATTTCAGGCGCCAAGTCGGGCGAAGTCAATCATGGCGTGCCGCTTTGGGCGCTTCAGGTTTTGGAAATCAATGAAGAGCGTGTTGAATATCTGCTCGAGCAGGGAGCGGCGGCCGTCGCCAGCGCCCGGCACCTTATGGGATAGGCAATCATGAAGAACGATAATTTCAGCTGGGACAAGATTCTCGGCGAGGATGAATCCAAGATAGAGATTCCCGAAGAAAAGGCGGAGAATCTCGACAATATCTTGAGCCAGATTCCCGATGAAATCCAGGAGGAGGATGCTCCGGCGCATGATGCCTTCACACCCGCCCCCGAGCCTCCAAAGAACAAGGGGCATGAGCAATACGTTCCGGCGCACATTCCCAAGGACTTGATCGACCCGCGGGCCAACTCGAGCAAGTACGAAGTTCATCTGGAATCCGCCATCCAGACCGAGCGGGATGCCGCCCCGATTCACGATGTCCATATCGACGAGCTGCTCCGTATGGCCGTCGAGCGCAAGGCCAGCGACATCCACCTCACCGCCGGACTTCCCCCGATGGTGCGCCTGGACGGCGAAGTGGTGCCCCTTCCCTACGAGGTTCTGACGCCAGAGCACTCAAAGCGGATGGTCTACGAGATCCTCAACGACGACAACCTAGAGAAGTTTGAAAACACGCACGAGTTGGACATCGGCTACCCCGTAAAGGACCTCGCGCGGTTCCGCTGCAACGTGTACATGCAGCGCAATGCCGTCGCGGCCGCGCTTCGAATGATTCCCAACAGCATTCCGAGCTTCGAGCAGCTGGACCTGCCTGCCGTCATCCGCGAGTTGTGCAAAAAGCACTCGGGCCTCATCCTCGTGACCGGCCCTACCGGCTCGGGTAAGTCGACGACCATCGCGGCGATGATCGACGACATCAACGCCTCGCGCAGCGGTCACATCATGACCATCGAGGACCCGATTGAATATGTCCACAAGCACAAAAAGTGCATGGTCAACCAGCGAGAGCTGCACTCAGACACATATTCGTTCCACAACGCGCTCCGCGCCGTGCTTCGTGAAGACCCGGACATCATCCTGGTCGGTGAACTCCGCGACCTGGAGACCATCGAGGCCGCGCTGACGCTGGCAGAGACCGGACACCTTGTCTTCGGCACGCTGCACACCCGCAACGCGCCCTCCACCATTGACCGTGTCGTGGACGTCTTCCCCTCCGATCAGCAGGATCAGATTCGGGTTCTGCTCTCGAACACGCTGGAAGCCGTCATTTCGCAACAGCTGCTGCCCAAGCTGGGCGGCGGACGGTGCGCGGCAATGGAGATCATGGTCGGCATCCCGGCCATCAAGAACCTGATCCGCGAAGGAAAGACGCACCAGATGTATTCGGTGCTGGAGACCTCGCACAACGTGGGCATGGTCACCATGGACAAGTGGCTGGCCACCCTGTTCCGGCAGGGCCACGTCAGCTATGAGGAGTGCCTGCACCGCGCGGTCGATAAGGAGACCTTCGCGCGGCTGGCCAAGAACGCCGCCTAGCGGCTACGCCTTGTGGACCCGGCTGACGACGACAAAGCGGCCTTCTCCCAGCGCCTTTGAAGGGCGCACGAAGAAGGCCGCATTTTCATTTGTCTGGCCGTAGTGGATGTCCGCATCGTCAAGAACGACAACTCCTAGTCCGGCCACTTTGACGTCGCATTTGTAAGTGGGCCGGCCAAGCTGTTCAAAGGTCACCTGATACTTGTCTCCGACGACGGGATCCATGCTGTCTCGGAGAATACCCAGAGCGGCCTGGCCGGACCATGCCTGTCTACATCGGTCGTTCGCCGAGCTTGCCGTACAGCCGCATCAGCGCGTACACGCCGCCCAGCACGAAGATCAGGCTCCAGGGGCTCGGAGCGGCGGTGGCGAAGCTCGCCAGGCCGATCAAGAGCTGAAGGGCGCCCATGATCATCAAGATGGAAAAGCCCCACTTGCGCTGCATGATCGTGCCGATAGAGCCGATCACGCCAACCAGCGATATGAGCGCTAAGGCGCCCATGATGGCCGTGCCCATCGTTCCGATCGTCGCCGCAGCAGCTGCGGCATCCTGGGCCGCGGGATCAGTTGAAGCCGCTGCAATGCCGCCGATGGCGGCCATGCCCACTGCTCCCAAGCCCATGACACTACAGCAACCCAAGTACAGCAAAAGCGAAACAATGCCGACCACCAAGTCGAGCGTTTTGACTGTGCGTTCATCCATGGTGACACTAGGTACGGATTAGGAAGGCTAAATGATTCTATTCCGGCCTTGAGCCAACGAAGCCGACCAGCCTCAGCAAGAAGTAGAGCGAAAAGGGTGCGACTAATAAGACTTCATACACCGGGAGAGCGAATGCGAGGGCCAAGTGCAGCAAGAGCAACGTTCCCGCAACCAGGTACCCCCAATACCGCTCCTTGATCACCGCTCTATTCGACGCAAGGGCAGCGATGGCGATGACCAGAAAGGAGCCAAGCCCGATGGTGTAGCGATCGTTTACGGCGTTCACCATGTCTCGCGCTGTCGGTGGCTGTTCGAAGGGCAGAGGCTCCATCTGTGCTGCCATGAAGTGGCTTGCGATCACCACGACCAGAAACTCCACGGTGATCAGAATGTGGAGGACTGTTGAGGTGATCGCAAAGCCGCGATCCCACCGCTGAATTCCCGTCCGCTCTTCCACGCCTAAAGTCTTCCCTATTCCGGCACCGGCCCATACCAGCCGCAGACCCGGACCAGGCAATAGATGGCTCCCAGGGCCAGCAGAAGCACCTCCCAGTCGGTCCATAAGATCATCACCGGGATCTGGAAAGCGAGCAGAGCTATCGCCAAGTAATGCGCCCACTTCTTGCTCATTACAATGCCGATGCCCGCGATCACTCCCAGACCGATCATGACGAAATACACGGTGGAGGAGAGCAGCAGTTCGCCGGGAAGCTGACTGATCGTGGCCAGCTCTTCGGGCGTCAGTTCGGCGGCGACTTCTGGATTTTGGGAGAGGCGCTTCAGACCGGTGACATAGAGGATCAGGCTGGCCAACTGACCGCCGCATCCCAGGTGCATGCCCGCATAGCAGATGCCTGCCACCCGGTCGAAGATCAGGTGCATGTCGGTGGGATCGTTGGGCTGCAGCCCGGCAGGAGGATAGTGCGCCACGTCACAACCCCATACGGAGGCGCAGGCGAGCGCGATTCAGCTACGCCTTGCGGGTGCCGGGCTTGGTGACCGGAATCTCGGCGAGCCAATCGGGCAATTCATCTTCTGCCCAGGTTTCTGCCTCAACCTTGTAGGCTGCATATTGGGGACAGCCAAAATCCATCTCGCCCGATGCACGGTCGATCAGAACTCCGACGCCGACGGGGTCGCCGCCGTGCCGCTTCACCGCATCCATGGTCTCCCGCACCGAAAGGCCCGTGGTCAGAACGTCGTCCACAACCAGCACCTTTGCGCCCTCGGGAATCGATGCACCGCGGCGCAGAGTCTTCTCGCCGTCCTCCGTCTCGACGTAAATCGAGCTGATGCCCATCTGCCGGGCGACTTCGAAGGCGATGATGATGCCGCCGGTTGTCGGCCCCGCTACAATCTCCGCGCCGGAATCCTTGAACTCGCGGGCGATTTCGGTGCAGAGCGCGCTGAGCGCCTTGGGCTGTTCCAGCACGCGGAACTTCTCGAAGTAGACGTTGCTGTGCCGGCCGGAAGTGAGCTTGAAGTGGCCGCGCAGAATCGCGCCGGATTCTTCGAGAAGCTGTTCGAGGTTAGCCATGGACCGTAAAGGGGGTCAGGTCGCGGACGATCTCATTGCTCTCGTCAAGCAGCACAACCTTCGGCGTGATCGCCTCATCGGTCATTGCGAAGGCCGCCACGATGATCCGGTCGCCGGGCTTGAAGAAGTGGGCCGCTCCGCCGTTCAATCCGATGGTTCCCCGGGGGCCGCTGAAGGCGTAGGTTTCGATGCGCGAGGTGTGGTCGACGGCCCACACATGGACCAGTTCGCCATCCTCGAGATCGACGGCCTTCATCAGGTCTTCGCCAATCTGAATGCTGCCCACATAGTCGGGGTCGGCGTAGGTGACGCGGGCGTGATGAAGCTTGGATTTAAGAAGCTGTCTAAGGCGCATCTTCGGGCTCGGAATCGGCGATCACGGGGCTGTCTTTTCGGCGATAGCGACGCGCGCCTGCCGCCATGAATCCACCAAGAGTCATGATACCAACCCCCAGCCAGACCAGCCAGGTCAGGGGCTTATAGAAGACGTCTGCGATGAAGGCCGGCTCGGCGTAGTCGAACTGCAGCGACGCTTCCCGCGTGCCCGCATCAATCGAAGAGAGCACCAGGCGGTAGCCGTTCCCCAGGTCGATCCCCTGCCGCTCGATCTCGCCGCCCTCGCCCAGGACGATGGCCGGCTTGGCCTGCACCGTCGGACCATCCATGAATTGGACCGTAACGTCGGCGATGAACTTGGCCCCGGTCATGCCGAGTTCGCCTTCGGTCTCCAGCCCGTTGTAGGTGATGATCATGCCTTCGTAGGAAGCCTTCTCTCCCGTCGCCAGAGCGAGCGGTTCAGAAGCCTCGAAGACCATGTCGTACACCATCGTGTAGTAGTCAAAGAGCGGGTAGCGCTTGATCGATGGCCAGACCATCGGGGTCGGCTCGCCATCCTGCCCCATCTCAAAGTACAGACCCGGCTGCGCGATAAAGTTGAACTGCGGACCGGAGACCTGCACTTCCAGCCGGTTGTTCCGGTCGGCATAGTTCAGGGTCGGGCCGATCGGCTTGAGGACCGAACCGAAGGCCGCGTTCTCCCCGGCGTTCGTGATCAGCACCTGCTCCTTCTGCTCAAAGCCGCGGGAGAAGATCAGACCGAGCATCGCCAGCATCAGGCCGATGTGCGCCACCAATCCGCCCAGGCCCAGCTTGGAACCCTTGCGCCGCTCGATGGCGCGGAAAAGATTGGTGTTGACCGCAAAGAGGCAGAAGAAGGAGAGGAACAACACCCAGAACGTGCGCGAAACCTCGATTCCGCCGATGAGCGTCAGTTTGGCGGCCTGGTTGGCCGGGACGCCCTGCCAGCCGCTCTTGAGCCACATGAGCAGCAGGCCGACGGTGAAGATGGTGAGCGCAAGCGGGTTGAGAATCTTGGTCAGCAGCTCCCGCCCCGGAATGCCGCGCCAAGAAACGAGCGGAGCCAGCGCGATGCCGACCGCCAAGAACGGGAAGACAACGCCGAGAATCTGGTGGTATTGCTGCTCGGCCACCACACGCACATCCTGATCCAGCGCGGAAAGGATGAGCGGCCAGCTCATGCCGATGGCGGTGATGACCAGCGTGCCGTACAGCAGCCAGATGCCGGTGGTGTAGAAGAAGCCCAGGTTGAGCGGCTTAGCGTCGCCCTCTTCCCCGCCTGCCTGCGCCACACCTTTCTTCATGCGCCAGAAGAAGACACCCAGTAGACCGGCCACGCAGGCCCAGACCATGCAGATGAGAATCCACAGCGCCTTGGAGTCCATCTCGGCAAAGGTGTGGACGCTCGTGTCTCCGAGAAAGCCGGAGCGCGTCATGAAGGTGCCGTAGCAGAAGGCGACAAAGGGGATGCCCGCCATGAGGGCATTGCCCAGCTTCCACTTGCCCTTGGCGATCTGCACAAAGAGCCCGTGGACGAAGGCGACCATCGCCACCCACGGGACAAAGCTGGTGTTCTCGACCGGGTCCCATGCCCAGAAGCCGCCCCAACCGAGCGTCTCATAAGCCCAGAAGCCGCCCATGCAAAGACCGACGCCCAGAATCGAGAGGCCCGTGAGCGCGAGGGGGCGCACGGCCTTGACCCACCGATCCAGATCGCCCGTAATCATCGCCGCCAGCGCCATCACAAAAAGGGGTGCCAGCGAGCCGAAGCCGCTGAAGATGGTGGGCGGATGGATGACCATCCAGTAGTTGAGCAGCGAGGCGTTCAGCCCCGCGCCTTCCGGCAGTGCCCGAACCGCGCCCTCAATGGGCTCCATCAGGTCGAAGGGCGATTCGAAGGCCAGGATGGAGGCGAGGACCGCAAGGATAGCGCATGAGATGCCGACATACAGCCGCCGGAGATCGGTCAGGTTCCGCAGGCCGATGAGCAGGAAGATCGCGGTGCAGGAGGTCCACAAGAGGACCGAGCCCTCCTGCCCGCCCCACATGCCGGCGACCTTGTACATCAGTTCGTAGTCGGACTGACCGTGGCCGAAGACGTAGCGGTATTCGAATCGGTTGAGGAGAAAAAGGCTGAGGAGGCTGGCGAAAGAGACTCCGATGGAGGCTGTTCCGACCTTCAGTGCGAGGCCGGCAAGCTTGTCCCGCTGGACAAAGGCCAAGATCGCGCCCAGGATGAAAAGAGCGAAGGCGATCCAGACCGCCCCCTTGGCGGCCATGCCGATGGCAAGCGACCAGCCGGGAGCCTCAGGCGGCAATCCGGCATGAGGGTGCATCAGGCCTTTTCACCCTCGGACTCATACCGGGATGGGCACTTGAGAATCATCTTGTTGGACTGAAAAGCGCCGTTCTCGACTTCGCCGACAACAACAACTTTTGTCGCCTCGCCCATATTGGCCGGAGGATTGCCATGATGGATGACGGGAATCTCGACTCCCTCTTCATCGCGGAGAGTGAAGTGGACTTCCCCATCGTGGTGCAGAACCTTCACGGTTCCCTCCACGATGTCTCCGGGCAGGTGGACGTTGCTGCGGGTGGTCGCCTTGGCTTCCGCCACGGTGACGTAGGGGCTCGCATTCATGGCGAATGCGGTGAGCACGGCAGCCAATCCGATGGTGGCCGCAACTACCGCCAGCACCGGTCCGGTTTTCATGGTTAACATTCTATTCGAAACGGGGGCGGCAAAGGGGAACTTGGACCGGCTGCCTTGTGTTGGGTAAGGATGGAAACCCATGCCCCTCGCGGGCGGAGAGTAAAATGCGTGAAGCAATGAGTCGTAGCATTTGGAAGGGACTGGCGGTTGTCGGCATTTTTGCCGCGACAGTCGTGCCCATGGCGCAGCCCGCCTCACAGGCCCAGCGAGCGGGAGCTGACCCGAAGCCGGAGCAGCCGTACGCCACCGCGCATTTCCAGTGCAACATCGGTTCGTTCCGCATTCTGGACGGCGAAGGCCGGGTGGAGGTCAACTTCCGCGGCACCGTCCTCATCTCCAAGCTTGAAGGCGACGCAGTTCCGTCCGGCAATCTCCGCAAGGAGTACGAAGCCCACGACCGGATCATCTACACCGGCCAAGGCAAGCTTGTGGTCACCGGGAAGTGGCGCGCCGTGCAGTGGTTCGGCCGCGACATGACCGCCGTCTGGTACGGACGCGGCATCGCCCGAGTCGTCGGCGAGTTCGACCGCAACATGCAGACCGGCCGCTATTGGTACGACAAGCCGGAAGAGTGGATGCCATTCCAGGCCACGGGCATCACCAACGTCTTTCTGCCGCCGCTCTCGATGGGCTACGACCAGTCGGTGACCCCGGTCCGCCGCATGCGGAAGATCGTCATTCCGGACGGACTCTGATTGCTTGACCGAACCTTTACCCTGGTGCCCGGCATCGGCGGGAACACAGAGCACTCGCTCTGGAGCCAGGGTTGCCATACCTGGGACGATTTTCTGGCCAGCCCCGAGGACTATTCCATCGGCGGCGCCTGCCGCGAAGACGTCATCGCCTGCCTGACGGGCTGCCGCGATGCCCTCGCCACCGGACACCATCAGCACTTCGGCTCCCTGTTGGGCGCCCGGTCATGCTGGCGCGCCTGGCCCCACTTTCAGGGCCGTGCGGTCTGTCTGGACATCGAAACCGACGGCGGATTCAACGGCGATGCGATCACCATGATCGGGCTGTACGACGGCAAGGAGTTCATCTGCCTGACCGCCGATGAAGGATTCGGCGCGCTGCCGGACATCCTCTCGAACTACTCGATGATCCTCACCTTCTTCGGCACCAGCTTCGATCTCCCGATCATCCGGAAGCGATTCCCCGAGATGGACATGGACCATCTGCACTGGGATCTGTGCCCCTCCTTCCGCGACCTCGGCGTGCGCGGCGGGCTCAAGAAGATCGAAGAACAGTTCGGCCTCGTCCGCCCCGACGAAGCCCAGGGCCTCAACGGCCGCGACGCCATCCGGCTCTGGCGCGCCTACCTGCGCGGCAGCGAAGACGCCCTCCAAACCCTCATCGCCTACAACCGCGAAGACGTGGTCAATCTCTGGACGCTGGCCGGTCGCTGCTACGAAATGCTGGAAGACAAAGCCTTCACCGAAGCCGGCATCACCCGCGGCCCTCGTCTGGGGTGAGGGAGAAGGAAACGGTCTGCTTTCCGGTGCGGACGTTGTACGCTTTACACTCGTTTTTATCCAAAAAGAACAGTTCGTCGCCTGCGGCGAAGACTTGATCCGGCTGAGATACGTTGACCTTGATTGTCCGCAGAACTCTGCCTTCATTCATATCGAAGATGGCAAGCTGCTCATCGATATAGAACCACGCAAACGCATCGTTGCGGCTTAACCCTAAACCGTAGCGATTCGGTGATTCACCTTCTTGGCGGTTTTCAACCCATTCTCCCAACTCTTTTGACTCCTTCGTCTTGCGGTCGAAGAAGAAAACAGACGCTGTCGTTTGTCCCAAATTGTAGCTGGCTGTATCATAGGTAATCCCCCGCTGCAGATCATGGGTGAGCACCAGATCATTGCCGCCATAGACAGGAGGCTCAATGCCCTCATTCAAACGTGACCTGCCCTCGACTCGCATGTCATCCAGATACATCGCACCGCCAAACCATTCCGTTGTGACGACCATATGCTTCGAAGCCAAATAGGTGTTGTAGACACCCAGCACCTCCCCTTCAACGGGGATGACCCACTTGTCCGCGATGACTGAACCGTCCACTCGGGAGCGCACTTCCTGCGGCTCGGCTGGCGGACCTAGCTCATAGAGATCCAGATCGTAGAACCGGCCTTCCCAATTGGGCAGGTCATGGACGTCAATCCACTTCTCGTCAGAAAGGCGCATACACTTAAAGCCCAAGCCGTACAGCAAAAGCTGAGAATCCTTGGAGAATGCGACTGTGCCTTGAGTATTGTCGTCGCTTTCCAAAAAGCGAATAAACCTAAACAGGGACTCCCCTGTTCGCCCTCTCACCTCAAGTCTATGGCTGCCAACAGCAAACGCAAGCAGCTTGCCGTTGGGCGAAACAGCAAGCAAACCTTCTGGATACTCAGGCTCGGTCGGTGGCTCGAAGTATTGAGGAGTGGGTTCGATAGCTGTCGGCGACTCTGTTGCCGGGACAGGCGCGGGAGCTTTACTTCCCCGCTGACTGCCTGAGCATCCGAAGAGGATGACCGTCATGCTCAACAGAAAAAGACTTAGCTTTCTGCTCGACTTCACTCCTTATCTCCCTCTTCATTCTCAAGCGGCATGAGCAAAGCACGTTCCTCCGACCGAACATTGAAGACATGCACGTCATCTTCCTGCACGAAGAACACTTCGTCTCCGGCGGATATGAACTGAGTGCGCGGTGCAATCTCCATCATAAGGGTCGTTATCTCATCGCCGGACGCCATATCAACAAAGAGAATCCGGTCCTTCATCGCCAGCCAGGCGAAAGCGTCGCTCCGACTGAGTCCGAGTTCGACAAAGTTGCCTCCCCATGGCACCTTTTCAAATACCCAGTCGCCGAGCTCCCGCGAGCTGTTTGTTTCTTTCTCAAAGTACGACCCGTAGAGGTTGTCCTTGCCATCAACACCAGCGATGTCCGCTGTGATGCCGCGCTTAGCATCCGAGGTGACTACTAGGAAACTGCTCCCCCACACCCTCGGCTCTATCTCTCTGTTTAAGAATGACCACTCCTCTCCCCTCATATCATCGAGTCTCATTGACCCTCCGTGCAGTTCTGAAGTCACAACGAAGTTCTTGGATATCAGAGTAGGCAGATAACTGCCAAGCCCGTTTTGCGGAAAGACGTACTTTGAGTAGAGGACGAGTCCATCCACCTTAGAGAACACCCCCAACTCATCACCATGCCTTCCAAGTTCATAAAGATCAAGGTCATAGAAGAGGCTCTCCCAATCCTCGTGCTTTCGGACATCCTCCCACTCCGCCTTTGCGATGTTCCAACACTGGTGTTCTGATCCATAAAGCAGGAGCTGCGAGTCCTTAGAAAAGGCGACTGTTCCTTTTGTGTTGTCTGCGTTTCTCCATGGCCTTTCGAGAGATGCCACCAGCCCACCTTCTCGGTCGCGCAGCTCGACCCCTAGGTTTCCAGTGTCCCCCAGAACAAAAAGCTGGCCGTCTGGCGACACGCAAAGAAGCTTTACAGCGTTAATGGGGACCGTTTGCCTGACCGCATTCTCCTTCCGCTCACCGCCCTGCACAGTCGGGCCCGCTGGGTTAGCGGCACATCCAGCAAGCGCAATACACAGAACCGCCCAAGTCAGAGTCGATGCCAGTCTCATCTTCATTGCTCTTCTCTCCGCCACCAGTCATCCCATGTCCGTATCTTCAGAGTCAGGTCACCCGAGGCGATGTCATAGCCTTTGATTTCGCTGGCGGTTCCATAGATGAGTTGCCCGTCAACAACAAGAGGATGCCATCCTGTGGCATCGTCAGTTGCAAAATCATTCACCTTCTCACCGCTGGTCATATCGTATACAGAAATGAATCCCTGATGCCAAAACCAGCCGTACCGATCATCGCTGCTCAAACCCATCTTGTCTGCCGTTTTCGGACCGCTCGGCAACACTTTCCAGCGACCCAGTTCCCTACGTTCGCCAGTGGCGAGATCGACGGTGCCGCACACCTCGAATGGCTCGCGATTATCCGTCACCCTCTGCTTGTAGATCGCGAAGTTTCCGTCACGAGAAGGAGCGACCGGCATGAGCCCGGGCAACTCGGTCAGAAACTCGCGCTTCTCCAAGTCCCATATCGCGGTTGACTCTGCGTAGATGTAATTCACAAAAGCGATCTTTGAAGAGACCGCAGATGCGCTTGGCGCGATTCCCGGCATAAAGCGGATGGGTGGAAGACGGAAAAGCTCCTGCCCGGTTCCGCGGTTGTAGCGAGCGATGCCGTCTTCCAGAGCGATGCCGTAGATGTCCGCAGGCTCAAACCGGTTTTCCCAGTCAGGGACGGTTGCCAGGTTGATCCACTTGAGGGAGGAGAGGTCAAGAGCCTTCATCCGCGCCCCCCACATCAGCAACTTGGAGTCTTTAGAAAAAGCCCAGACTCCCCGCGCATGATGAGAATCCACTGGCCCGCTGGCGGTTAGGATGAAATCGCCAAAGCCGATATCCTGCCGGTCACCCAGCGTTTTCACCCGCTGGCCGTCTCGATTGTAGAGGTGCCAGGAATCTCTCGAACCCACAACAAAGTGAGAGAGGTCGGGCGCAGCCTTCCAAATGCCGACGGATAGCGGAGCCCACTTCGGAGCCGCATCTTGATCAATCCTGTCGCCAATCAGAATCGCGGTCAAACAACCGACAATCATTCGCCCTCACAAAGATAGACGGTCGGGGACGCGGGCCGAGTCGCCGCTTGGCGTAGGTCCAGCACCACTGATTGGTGCGGCGGTGGTATATTTTCTGCTCCACCTGCCCAGGTGGCGGAATTGGTAGACGCGCTAGTTTCAGGTACTAGTTCTCGCAAGGGAGTGAAGGTTCGAGTCCTTTCCTGGGCACCAAGTTTTCTTTCTTACCGGCTTCCATAATCTGGCCATGACTGGCCGACTCGGGGAGGAAGATCTGCGCCGCCTGCGTGAGTTGCGGCACTCTCTCCACCAAACCCCCGAACTCTCCAGCCAAGAAGCGGCGACCGCCCAGCGAATCCAGCACTTTCTCACCGAGCACACCCGCCCCACCCATCTGCACACTAACCTTGCCGGACACGGGCTGATCGCGGTCTACGACTCGGGCAAACCCGGCAAGACCGTCGCGCTTCGGTGCGAGCTTGATGCCCTGCCGATTCAAGAAGACACGGATATCCCTCACCAATCGCACACCTCCGGCGTGTCGCACAAGTGCGGTCATGACGGGCATATGGCGATTCTGTGCGGCGTCGCGCTGGCGATGGATTCGCTGGAGACAGGCCGCGTCGCGCTGACCTTTCAGCCTGCCGAGGAGACCGGCGAAGGCGGCCCGAGCATGGTGGAAGAGCAGGTGATGCGAGACCTTAATCCTGACTTCATCTTCGCCCTGCATAACATCCCGGGGCACGAACTGGGGCAGGTTTCGGTGCGGGAGGGCACCTTCTGCTGCGGGTCGGTGGGCGTGGAGATCAAGCTGACCGGGCGCACATCGCACTCGGCCTACCCTGAAGAAGCCCTGAACCCCATGCGCGAAATGCAGAAGCTCCTTATGGCTCTCCCCCTCCTCGCGAACGCGCAGAACACCAGCCTGGTCACCATCGCTCACGCCTCGCTCGGCGCGCCTTCCTACGGCATCACTCCCGGAGCCGCCACGATCCACGCCGTGCTTCGCAGCGACGATCAGGCCAACCTGGAGCGGATGCAGGCGGAATGTCTCGCCGTGGTCGAGCAGGGGGCGAAGGCCGAGGGATTGACCGCCTCCGTCGAGTTTCACGAGTACTTCCCCGTCACCGTCAACAATCCAATTGCAACTGAGATCGTGCGCAAAGCCCTTCCCCAAGCCCATGAGATGATTGAACCCTTCCGGTGGTCGGAAGACTTCGCCCACTTCGCGGCCCGCTATCCGTGCGCGATGTTTGGGCTGGGTGCGGGACTCGACTGCCCTCCGCTCCACAGCCCCGACTACGACTTTCCTGATGAGCTGATTCAGACCGGAGTGGAAGCCTTTCTCTCCATCGTGGCCGCCAGCGCCTGAATCGCATCACCCTCGACTGCACGAATCTCGTCCACCCGCTCGGCCATGGCATGACGCATCGCATGGGTGTCTAAATCCAGCGACTCGCAGGCTTTGAGCAAGTCCTTCAGTTGCTCACCGATTTCTTTCCGCTCTTCTATCGAGCCCAAGGGATCAGACCAACGCAATTTGTCGCGCTGAGTCCGCAGCTTCTTGATTTCGGCAAACTCAGCCACCGAATCGGGCAGCGCGGCCTCTGCCAGCCCCGCCCACAATTTCGCCGACTTTTCAAACCCGTCAATGACCGCTTCGGAGCCCTCACCGCTCTCCCGCAGAAAGGCGGCAAAGGTGCGCCGGTCGGCGGCGGAGTCGGTGCCCCAGCGGGCGATCCAGTCGTAGAGTCCGGGCTGCCCCGCTGAACCGGCCACCGCATGGACAAACCGCTCTCCGCCCGCAAACTTCTTGCCCCAGCCGTCGGCAGTGTTGTCATCGCGCAGCATCTGGGCGAAGTGCTCCATTCCTGTCAGGCCGAAATTCTTCGCCGAACCCGCAGGCGGCTTGTCGAGAAAGAGAGCGCGGCAGGTCTCCAGCGCATTCGCCACTCCTGCCGCATCCGGCTCCACGCCTTCCAGCACCATGATCCGGAAGCGGTCTTTCTTCACCTTTCCGCGCAGCGCGTTCAGCTCATCGGCAGAAACCAGGAACGCGCGCTGGCTCTGATCCACCACCCAGAATCCGTCGGCCTCGTGCCCCACCACCAGCATCGGCTGCATCAGCCACATCTGCCCCTGCGGCAGCAGGTTCCAGCTTGCGCCAAAGGCGTCGGCCCAGATCACTACCGGATGGCCGAAATCCAGCTCGCGCCGAAGGTTCTCCTCCCCCTTCTTGGCGTTGGTGGTCTCCATCTGCTTGCGCCGCACGCCCAGGTTATCAAGGGCGCGCTCAAAGGGAGCAAAGGTGTTGCGGGTGAGCAAGGCGACGTGCGGCAGATGGCCCTTGTATTCAAAGACGAAATAGCCAAAAGCGGCCCCGCCGCTCGCGCCAAAAGCCATCGCCTCCGAACATTCATGTCCGCTGGCCGTGAGCCAATTCGCGATGGTGCCGGTCTCGTAATGCCGACCCGCAAATTTCTGATTCATGCGGCGAGTCTACAGAGTGTTTTTCTCACCGCGGAAAAAATGCGACATAGTCGGCGTGAAAGCTAACTGACCACCGGACAGCCCCAGCCATCGTAGTCACCCCCGTGCTGCTCTGCCAACTCCCGCAACTCCACGGAGAGCTTAGCAATCAACTCCGGTTCGACCGATGTCACCCGTTTAAGATGGCAATGAGTCGGGTCGGCATCGGTCATTTCTTCGCCCCGCTGGTAGCCCAGGGGCAGAGCCTGCTCTATGAATGCGTCCCGGTCGGCCTGAGACTTAAAGAGGATCGTGAAATCGACGGGGCGTGGCTTGGTGTGATCATCTCCGTTCGCCGCCAATTGACGATGCAGCCCAAGATTCCTGCTGACCTCTATTTCGATCGGAGTCGGATCCAGGTTCGCAGAGAAGAACGCATGGCCCGCATCATCTCGGTGCAGAACAGGAAAACTCGTCTTCTTAAACAGGCCAGTCTTCACCGTCACCTCGTCTCCTATCTCGCCGTTGTGATAGAAGAAGAGTCGCTTCATCCCGTTGGTGATCGTGTGGCCGATGAACTGACCTTCCAGTCCGGAAGCGACGATCCGATCTGACAGATCGGTCACACGGTTGTAATCCCCACCGGATGGGAGTCCATTCGGGCCTGATTCGTAAGGCAGTTCAATACTCGCTAGCTTCGTCGGCACCTCGGCCATATCACGCCGCACACAGTACACAATCGTGGGCTGCGTTTCCGGCCCGCGCATAAAGACGAGATGCTCCCTCTCCATGCCGGAAAGTCTACTGCTTATCCTTCCTGCTTGAGCGAAGCTCTGCTTCAAGAGCATCCAGCTTTGTATTCCAGAACCCGCGAAAGCTCTCCAGCCAGTCATCCACCTGGATCAGCGGCTCGGTCCGAAGGCAGTAGATGCGCTTGGCGCCCTCGGGGCGGGACTCGGCAAAGCCGGCGTTTCTCAGCACCTGCAGATGCTGAGAAACCGCCGCCTGCGTCACACCGAATTCTGCCTGGACCACTTCTACGATGCTGCCCGCGCTCAACTCGCTCTCGCGCAGCAGTTCCAGAATCCGGCGGCGAATCGGGTCGCCAAGCACATCGAAGGCGTGCATTTAGCCTTCGCCAGTATAGAAGCCAGTGGTGGCGTCTGCGGCCTTCTTGGCCTTTTCCGGCTCGGTTCCGTCTGCGATGGAAGCCTCGCCCCACGCCGCGCTGCTGGTGCGGATGAACTGCTTGCCTTCATCCGACATCGTCCACTCCTCGCCCTTGTCCGGCGTGATCTTTTCACCGTGGTGGAAGTGGTTGGCCAGACCGAAGAGACCCAGTTCCCAGCCGACGCCGCCCGCGCCCGGGCCGTAGGTATCCCACATCTCCTCCGGCACCACGGCCGAATGCTCCAGCCAGAAGAGGGTGCGGTCTTCCCCTTCCGGCTTCAGCTTCACTTCGACCCAGCTCATGTTTCCGCCAAACTCCCAGGTTATGCGGAATCGCGTCTCCGGCTCGCACTCCAGGATCTTGCCGGAGGCGTTGCCGGTCAGCTCGTAGCTCCCGCCCAACTTGAGATCGCCGCTGATGGGCATGAACCAGGTGGGAATCCGCTCAATGTTGGTGATCGCGTCCCAGACTTCGCTCAGTGAGGCTTCGTAGGGCCGCTCAATGACCATAGAGCGCATCAACTCACCGTCGACGGTCTTCGAGGAAATGCTTCGCTTGTTCTGGCCCAAGAACTTCGTGATATCAATCATCGTCCCGATCATATTAGATATTGCTTATATAAGTCAATTCTATTTTCATGCTGCGGCAAGAGAAGATATAGTAAGTCATATGACTAACTATTCAGCAACGCTGGACGGCAAGTTTCATGCGCTCGCTGATCCCACGCGGAGGGGCATATTGGAGCTGCTCTCCTCGGGCGAGATGGCGGTCAGGGCGCTGGCAGATCATTTCCCCTTCCGTCTGCCGACCATTCTGCAGCACCTGAAGGTGCTGGAAGAAGCCGGGCTGATCCGCACCAAAAAGGTGGGGCGCACGCGCCTCTGCCATCGCAACGCGCAGAGCCTTCAGGAGGCGCGCGATTGGCTCAATCAGACACATTTCAATTGGAGCGCAAAGCTCGACCGCCTCGAGAGCTTCCTCAACCCAGACCAAGGCTAACCCATGGAAACTCAGCACAAGACCCTCACATTTTCTCGCCGGCTGAAGGCGACTCCCGCTGCCCTCTTCTCCGCCCTCAGCGATCCGGTCAAGCGGTCGCAGTGGTCGCCGCCCAGTCCGGAGGAGGTGATCGAATTCACCAAGCCGGCCTTCGGAGTCGGCGAAGTGGAGATCTCGACCTGCGGAACCAAGGGCTCGCCGGAATACATCGTGGACGCCTACTATCACGACATCGTGACGGACCAGCGGATCGTGTTCTCGGAAGGGGTTTCAAGAGAAGGCACGCGGCTGGCGGCTTCCCTGATCACGATGGAGATCAAAGAGGAGTCAGGCACCTGCATTCTGGAGGTCGTCATACAGGCCGCTTCCTTCGTGGGACAGGAGATGATCGACGGCTACCAGCACGGCTGGACCGCGGCCTTCGATGGCCTTGAACGGTTCTTTGCCCAGCCCTAAGAGCCAATGCCGGAAGCCGTCCGAACGGAAAATGCGGCGGCTTCCGGCGGTCTTCCTTCGAGAAGGAAACACTTATCAAGGCGAATGATAAGAACTGACAAAATGCCAAGCCTTGCCCCCGAATATTCCTTTATTCTTTTTGACAAACCTGTTATCCCCAGGCTTTCTCCGTAAAATGAATAGGTGCAATACGTACGCCACATCTCATTCATAATTCTTATACTTACAATCCTGGCGTGTGGAGGGGCGGGAGCGACCGATGACGCCAGCGAAAATCCGCCGCTCCCCAACACCTTTGCCGGCAGTTTCGGCTTTCGGCTCCGCAATGCCGAAGGCAGCGAGTCCCGCCCGATTTCGGCCTTGATGCCCTCGATCAACGGAATCGAAAGCTTCGGCGTTTCCCATGCGCTGGTGAACCTAAACTGGCACTCAAACACATCCATCTCCGACGCCCGCATCGAGAATGTCGGACGCGAGATCAATGCCCTTCGGGGACGGGGCATCCGGCCTTTCGTGGTCATCGGCACATGGAACCCGACCGCGCCGGGCGAGCCGTACTATCCGTACTGGCCCACCGATGCCACCAACCGCACCAGCCTGGTCAACTTCGTGCTCAAGTTCCTTAGAACTTATGGAGAAATTGACTTCACAGTTTCCAATGAGCCTAATCGTCAAGCACTCAATGATGAAGACCTGCGTCATTACTGTCGAAACGTTATCGCCGTTTCAGAAGCAATGCGCGATGAAGGCCTGCCGGGACGACTCTTCGGCTTCGGCGGCTCCACCACCGATTCCGGCCCGGCGCTGGCCGGTCCGAGCGGCACGCTGCAGGCGATCAGCCTGACCGACTTCCTCGCCATCTGCGTGGAGATGGACCTTCTCGATGCTCTTGATGGCGTCCACGTTCAGGCGTATGGTTCACCCTCCAATCCTTCGACCGGACGGCCGGAAGAGCTGTATCTCACCTACCCTGGCAATACGCCGAAGCTCGGCCCAATCCTCGCTTGGAAGGGAGCAAAGCCCTTCGCCGTGACCGAGTTGGGTGCTCCCTCCGCCCCTAGCCCGTGGATGAACGAAGAATTCCAGAGCCAGCAGATCCAGCGCAACCTCTTCAGCGCATGGGCGGCTGGGGCGCAGTTCGGCATCATCTATGAGTACATGGATAGCCCGTGGGATCCGGGCGATACGGAGAGCCACTACGGCGTGGTTGATGGCTCGAACATCGACAAAAAGGCGGCAGCCGACCTGCGGAAGCTGGTCAATGCGCTGGGCAACTACACGTTCTCGAGCATGACCTACCAGGGCAGCAACCGCTGGAAGGCCATTTTCACTCGGGGAGCGCTGACCACCGAAGTGCGCTGGTCTATGACTCCGGCCGACGCAAACACGGAATACCCGGTCAATCCCAGCGACAGCCTTCCCTAAAGCGGGCGAGAATCGGATAGGCTGGCAGGGTCGCTATGTTGGCAATCCTGCTGGTCTTTTCGATTGCAATGCCGGACGCCGCGCCCAACCCCTACGCCGCCGAAGCCGATCGTCTGACGAAGGCGATGATCGCGCACTTCTACGACGAGGAGGAGCAGATCTGGAGGCCCCGCATCGCCACCGCAGAGAGCGTGGGAACCGAAGGCTATACCTTCTGGTCGTGCCTGGTGGCGTGGCAGGCGATCATCGAAGCCGCCAAGGTCGATCCCAAGACCTGGAAGCCGCAGATCGCGCCCTTCTACGACGCCCTGGAGCAGTACTACGACCGCGCCGATTCCGCCTACTGCGCCTGGAAGTACTTTCCCGGCAACGAAGACAAATTCTACGACGACAACGCCTGGGCTGCGATGGCCTGCATGGAGGCGTTTGAGGTCACCGCAGACCGCCGCTACCGCGACCGTGCCATCGCCGTTTTCGACAACTTTGTAAAGGAAGGGTGGGACGGAACGGGCTTTCGGTGGGGCACCGCCGATGAGGAGAATCGCCGAGACCGCACCGCCTGCTCGGCTTCTTCCACCGCCCTGGCGGCCCTGCGCGTGGGCAAGTGGCGGCACGATCCTGAAGACCTGATGTGGGCAAAGCGTGCCCTGGATTGGATTCGCAGCGAACTGGTCTCGCCGCAGGGCCTCATCTGCGATGGCTTCTCCAGCCCCAGCTACCGGATGAACCGCACCACCTGGACCTACAACACCGGCGCGCCGATCCGCGCCGCGCTGGAGTACGCCGAGCAGTCCGGCGATTCAAGCTACCGAGACTGGGCCAGAGACTTGGGCGATGCCGCCATCGACCGGAGCAAGGCGATGTACGACGGAGCGGTGAAGAACCCGAAGCACAAGTACTGGTACGACGCCACCTTCTTTGTCCAGTACCTCGCCGACGGTCTGCGCCAGCTCACGCTGGCCACCGGAGACGAAAAGTATCTGACCGAAGCCAGGCGGAATGCCGACTATGTGATGGCCCATCTGCGGGACGACGACGGCCTCTACTGGCGCACCATGCGGCTTTGGATGATCGACGAAAAACGGCACCGAGCCTTCACCCAACTCACCGGCCAAACCACCCCCGCCCTCACGCCCGACGGTGGAGAGCGATCTCATGAGCCGGAAGATCTAAAGAAGCCCACCGGCGAGCGCCCGATGACCAAAACCCTCCTTGGCAACGCCGGCGCCGCCCGCCTCCTCTGGCTGATGGCGCACTAACCCTGGAAGAGGCTGCCGCAACAGGCGCAGAGCATGCAGAAGGCTACGAAGAGAGACCAGCAGCCGCAGCCTCGGTCGGTTTCGATTTCGCCGAGGTAGTTGCCGTATTCGTCGTAGACAGCCTGTTTCATAGCGTGGCTTCAGTTGCGGGTTCTGAATCTGATTCGGGGGTGGACATCAGGTCCATGCCGGTGCAGTCGCTGCAGCAGAGACAGCAGAAGAACATCACGGCAAACATCACCAGCAAGGAAGGAATACCCGCACAGCCGGAGGAAGTCTCTATCGTGCCGATCTCGCGTCCGTATTCGTTGTAAATCTTCTGCGACATTGCCCGACTGATTCTTACCCCGAATCAGTCGGCGAGGGTTCACCCGAAGAGCGGACGGCGGCCGTATTGGTCATCCGGCTCGACGTGGACCAGGACGCGGGTGATGTAGGGCAGCTCTTCCCGCACGGCATCCTGTACGGCGTGGGCGATGTCATGGCCGGCGGTGACAGTCATCTCGCCGTCCACGAGCACATCCAGATCGACAAAATAGTCGAACCCCACCTTGCGGACGAAACACTTGTGGGTGCCGGTGACACCCTCCACCCGTGCCGCCACTTCCCGAATCGACTCGGCGAGGGCCTTGTTCGGGCTGCGGTCGAGCATCTCTTTAAACGCGGAAGAGAGCAGATTCCAGGCATTGAATCCGATGACGCCCGCCGCAAAGAGCGCCGCCCAGGCATCCGCGCTGGCAAAGCGGGGTCCGCCGACGATGGCGACGGAGATTCCGACGAAGGCGGCTAGCGAGGTTACGGCGTCGCTGCGGTGGTGCAGGGCATCACCTTTTACCGCCGCGCTGCCGACCTTGTCCCCCACTCGGCGGGTGAAGCGGTACATGCCCTCCTTCACCAAGACCACCGCGACCAAGACGGCCAGCGTAAACGTTTCCGGCACTCGGCCCGGGTGGCGGATCTGCTCGACGCTGTTGACGGCGATGCCTCCGGCAGCGATGAAGAGGGCCGCCGCGACCAGCACCGCTGCAAAGGTCTCCGCCCGGCCCTTGCCGTAAGGATGCTTTTCTGAAAGCGGCGCCGCCGCCACCCGCAGACCGACCCATACAACCACCGAACTGATGACATCGGAGAAGGACTCGATGGCGTCCGCGATGAGCGCGAAGGAGTTGCCGAGGATGCCCGCCGTTCCTTTGAAGAGCGCCAGCGACCCATTCACAAGCACCCCGATCAGGGTGCTGCGCCGGGCTTCTGCCGCCAGTCTTTCGCGGCGATTCACAACGGGGTCGGCCACTCGGCGGGGAGCTTATCTTAGGCCGGAATTATTGAGCGTGACCTAACAATATTAGCCGCCCATTGCCTTCCAGAGTCGGTAAGGATAAGCTGCCGCCCCTCGACAGAGATCGCCCCGCGCCGACGGGCCTCGGCGATGGCTTTGGCGGCGTATTCGTGGGTCCATTCCAATTCGTCGATCAGGTGGTCGTAGCGGCTTTCGCGGCTTTCGGCAGGAGTGCCCTCGTGGGTGGCCAGGTGGACGGCCAGCATCTCTGCCGCAAACTGCGCCTTGTGCCGTCGATGCCGCAGCCAGCGCATCAGCAGACCCTTCTCCGGAGCGAAGACCGCAGCCGCCAGGAATAGAAGGCCGAGGGTGACGGCAATCATCCCGCTGATCGATACATCCCACACATGAGCCGACTGATAGCCGAGCACACTGCCAAGGCCGCCAAGAACCAGCGCCCCCACGAGAACCGCACCGAGCCGCCGGAAGATGAGAAGCGAAGCCGCCGCCGGAATGACGATCAACGCCACCGCCAGCACCGCGCCAACCGCAGAAAAGGCCCCAACCGCTGTGATGGCGACCAGCACCATGAGCAGATAGTGCAGAAAGCCGGTGGAATAACCCAGCGTCTCGGTCAGCTCGGGGTCAAAGGTGGAGAGCTTCATTTCCTTCCAAAGAGCGCCCAGCACCAGCGCGTTGATCGCCAGCAGAACGCCGCCGATCCACATCGCCTTCGGCCCCCAATCCTGCCCGCCCACCATCAACCGATCAAAGGGCACCATCGCCAGCTCGCCATACAGCACCGAATCGGTGTCGATGTGGAGGTTGGAGAACGAGCGGGTGATGACGTAGACGCCGATGGCAAAGAGGGTCGGGAAGACGAGGCCGATAGCGGCGTCCTCCTTCAGCCGCTTGGTTTTCGAGAGCGCCTGCACCAGGAACGCGGTCAGCAGTCCGGCCAGTGCTGATCCGATGAGCCCCGCCGCGAGGTTCGGCCCGTGGGCGAGAACGTAGGCGGCGACGATGCCTGGCAAGACGGAGTGGGTGATGGCATCCGCCATCATCGCCATGCGCCGCAGAACCAGAAAGACTCCGCAGAGGCTGCAGGCCAGCGCGATCAAGACTGCGGACACCGTGACCAGCATCTGAGGGCTCATGCCGCCACCTGCCTGCGCTGCCGCATCCGCGACCACACCAGCCCCCTCGCCGAGCCGAACAGGAGCGAGAAGACCACCGCGACCGCCAGCACCATCACGATGAGCGGACCGGTGGGAGAGTTCGGCGAACCGAGACTGATCAGCGCACCCGTGAGGCCGGATAGCGTCCCTATCAGCGCCGAGATCCAAAGCATCTTGCCCAGAGAGTTAGTCCACTGCCGCGCAGCGGCGGCGGGAGCGGTGAGCATCGCCGACATGAGGATGACGCCCACCGTGTTCATGCCGATGACGATGGCCGCGACGAGCAGAAGACTGACCAGCGCGTTGAGGCGGCTGACAGGCAGCCCAAGACTCTCGGCGTACTGCGGATCAAAAACCTGGAGCTTCAGCTCTTTGAAGAGCAGCGCCACGATCAGCAGGGCACCCGCCGCCACCACCGCCATCGTCACCACCTGATCGGCCACCAGTGCAGCCGCCTGGCCAAAGAGAACCTTGTCGAGACCGGCTTTGGATGAAGACGGACTCTTCTGGATGACCGTAAGCAGCACGATGCCCGCGCCGAAAAAGACGGAGAGAATCACGGCCAGCGCGGTACCCGAGTCGATCCCCAACTGGCGGATCAAGCGGAGAATGAGCCAGGCCGCCAGCCAGCTCGAAGCCGCCGCCCCGAGCATGATGATGATCGGCGTCTTCTGCTGCGTGAGCAGAAAGGCGACGGCGATTCCCGGCAGGGCCGCATGAGAGAGCGCGTCCCCCAGCAGCGACCTCCGCTGCAGCACGGCAAAGCTCCCCAGCACCCCGCTCGCGATGCCCAGCACCGCGCATCCCAACGCCACCATGCGGACGGTGTAGTCGGAGAAGATGTCGAGGAAGAGGTTCATGGGTGCAGCAGCGAATACCGGCTGCCATAGGCGCGGCCGAGGTTCTCTTGACTGAACGCTTCGGCCATCGGCCCGGCGGCGATCACGCGGACGTTCAAGAGGATGGCGTGGTCGAAATAGGTCGGTGCGGTGTCGAGGTCATGGTGGACGACCACCACGGTCTTCCCTTCCTCCTGAAGGTGCCGCATGATGTCCACGATCGCCTTCTCGGTCGTCGCATCAACGCCGGCGAAGGGTTCATCCATCAGGTAGAGATCGGCCTGCTGCGCCAGAGCGCGGGCAAGAAAGACCCGCTGCTGCTGGCCGCCGGAAAGCTGGCTGATGTGGCGCTTGGCGAGGTCCACCATGCCGACCATCGCCAGGCATTCCATCGCCCGCTCCTTCTCGGTGGAGCCTGGTCGGCGCAGCCAGCCCATGCGGCCGTACTGCCCCATCATCACCACGTCCAGCACGTCGGTCGGGAAATCCCAGTCCACCGAAGTGCGCTGGGGAACATAGCCGACCCGGCGGCGGACCTTGACGTACGGTTCGCCGAAAATCCTCACCTGCCCCGCCGCCGTCGGCACCAGGCCGAGGATGCTTTTGAGCAGAGTGCTCTTGCCCGCGCCATTCGGGCCGATGATCGCGGTGAGCGACCCGGACGGCACATCCAAGTCGATGTCCCACAGCACCGGATCTTCCCGATAGGCGACCGTGAGGTCGCGGACGCGGATGGCAGAATTCACTTCAGGGCCTCGACGATGGTACGGACGTTGTAGCGGAACATTCCGATGTAGGTGCCCTCGTCGGTTCCGTCGTCTCCCATTGCATCCGAGTAGAGCTGGCCGCCGATCTGGACCTGCCAGCCGCGCGACTTGACGGCCTCCTGTAGGGCTTCGATCGTGTTCTGCGGGACGCTGGTCTCGACGAAGATGGAGCGTATTTTTCGCTGGGCGATCAGATCGGCAAGCTTGCGGATCTGCGAGACGCTGGCCTCGCTGACCGTGCTGGTGCCCTGAATCGCCTCCAGCTCGAATCCGTATTCGTGGCCGAAGTAGCCGAAGGCATCGTGGGCGGTGACCAGCACCCGCTGTCCGTCCGGAACATCGGCGATCATCTCCCGCACTTCTTTGTCGAGCGCGGTCAGGCTTTCGCGGTACGCCTCGGCGTTCTGCTTGAAGGTCTCTGCTCCTTCAGGATCGGCCTTGATCAGCGCCTCTTCCACCGCGTCCACGCAGTGAATCCACATGGTGATGTCGAACCAGACGTGGGGGTCGAACTTGCCTTCGAATTGCGCGGGCTGGCGGAGCTG
This sequence comes from uncultured Fimbriimonadaceae bacterium, assembly GCA_965652385.1. Classification (GTDB taxonomy): domain Bacteria; phylum Armatimonadota; class Fimbriimonadia; order Fimbriimonadales; family Fimbriimonadaceae; genus JBGSIR01. The sequence goes on along the minus strand of CBFGUV010000001.1, from coordinate 141,512 downwards.
GTCTTTAGGGATGGCTTCGGCCACGGCCACCGCCGTCTTGCCGGAGCCGGTCATCGAGGCGAAGATTTCCGACATGCGGCCCTCCAGCTCCAGGCCGTTGTAGAAGACCATATCGGCGCTGCTCAGCCGCTCCACGTCGCGGGCGGTGGCTTTGTAGAGGTGAGGGTCGGTGCCCGGTCCCATCAGTGCGGTGACTTCCACCCGATCTCCGCCTACGTTGCGGACGATATCGGCCACCTGAGCGGTGGTCGCCACAGCAGTCAGCTTGCCGCCGCTGGCCGCCTGATTCGGCCCGCAGCCCGCCAGGAGAATCAACGCAAGGACGAGGAGGATTGAGTTCAGCCGCATGTTTGCCCGCACTGGATAAGTTAGTCTACACTAAATTATATTGCGCTGCCTGACTTCGTGTCTTTAGGTCTTTTTTGCAATCGGTGCATCGCGGCACAGGCCAAAAGCGCATAGTTAAGGAAGTGCCCGCCGAGCAGTCCGCAGTCGAATCAAAACTGTTGTCAGAAACGATCCGCGAGGAATTTGCCGCCGCGGATGGCAGCACTGTGGGCGACCTGTTGAGCAGCGTCAAGGATCAAGGCTTCGGGCTTCTCTTTGTGATCCTCTCGATCCCCGTCGCCATTCCGGTTACGCCGCCGGGGCTCTCCGTCCCCTTCGGAATCCTTGTGATCGGGCTCGCGATTCAGCTCTATTTGGGCAAGGAGACGCCGTGGGTGCCGGCATGGATCGCAAGGCGACCGCTCAAGTCGAAGCCCGACTCCAAGTTCGTCCGCTTCATGGTCGGCTTTGTGCGGTTCTTTGAGAAGTTCACGTCGCCCCGCTGGAGCCATCTCTTCAACCGGAGGGTCTATTTCACGGTGATCGGACCGATCATCCTGTTCGCGGGAATCATGATGCTGGTCCCTCTCCCGGGCGCCAGTTGGCTGCCTTCGACCGGAGTCTTTCTGATCGGGATGGGAATGATCGAGCGTGACGGCAAGTTTGTGATGACCGGAAACATTGTGGGCCTGGTCGGCTCACTCATCACGCTCGCGGGGGTGGTGGCGATGTTCTACTTCGGCATAGATGCCGTTTCGGGCTACATCAACAATGTCAAGCACTCAGTGGTGCCGGGACAGAACTAGCCTGTCGGTTCCAGGATGTCCGAATCTTCCTTCAGGCAGGCCGCTTCGGCCTCTTCATAGCTGACCTTCTGGAGCAGTTCGACTAAAGAAGCGCATTCCTGGTCGGTGAGCCCGCTCATGGCGTCGCGGATGCGGTCCAAGTGGCCGGGATAGAGCCGTTCAAACGCCTCGCTTCCGGCGGCCGTCAGCTGAACATAGACCAGCCGTCGATCCTGAGTGTCGCGGGTGCGGGTGACGAAGCCGCGCTTTTCGAGATTGTCGATGACAAGAGTGACGTTGCCGCCCGTCTTGAGCAGGTACTTCGCGATGTCCCGCTGGGCGAGCGGTCCTTTGATGCTCAGCACCTTGAGCGTGCTGAACTGGCTGGGGGTCAGCCCCTCGGCAACAAGGCCGCGGCTGACGTGGGCGTGGACCGATTCGGCGCACCGGATCAGCCGCACATAGGCATGAATTAAAGGGTCTTGCTTTGTGCTCATTCAACACCAAGGTTGGATTGTTTAACGTTATACCGGATCGGTCAGATGGATATTGCGGCTCCAGCGCTCTTAGTTAGAGCGGGTTTCCGATCGTGAGGATATTTGCGTCTTAGTGACCCGGCTTGTTTGTAGACTCGCCAGCAATTGCCTTTGTTCGTTAGCCCTAGGCCGTTTCCTCATCCGCGCGTGACAGCGGCGCGCCGACGCTTGCGGTTTCTCTGCCTCACCGGAACGAATTTCTTCATGGCGGATAGCTTGCCGAAACAGAGCAGATGATCGCCGGCCCCAAGCACCCTTGAGACCCGGGGATTGGGAATGGTCTCCCCATTCTGTTCAAGATTAATCACGACAATATCCTCCTGCCGCAGACCCGAATCCTTGATGGTTTTGCCGACCATCGTCGAGTCGGCAGGAATGATGAATTCTGCGACTCCATACCCCTTAGTGACGCTGAATCTTTCGCGGATATCCAGCTCGGGATACTGCACCTGATCATCCACATAGTCGATGATCATTCCGGCGATATCCAGCTCTGTGCAGGTCTCGATCCCTTCCAGCCCCGGCGACGAGTTGACTTCGATCACCTGCGGTCCATCCTGCGACTCGAGCATATCGACACCCGCGACGCGGAGACCCAAAAGCTGGGCGGCGCGGACGGCGGTCTTTTCGAAGGCGGGCTCCAGGTCGATCGGTTCGGCGACGCCGCCCCGGTGGATGTTGCTCCGGAACTCCTGACCCTGCGCCACCCGGCGCATGGCGGCGACCACCCGGTCGCCGACGACGAAGGCGCGCACGTCGCGCCCCTTGCTCTCCGCCACGAACTTCTGGACCAGCACGTTCTGCTTTGCGCCGTGGAGGGTCTCGATGATCGCCTCGGCGACCTTCTGCGTCTCGGCGAGAATGACGCCGACGCCCTGGGTGCCTTCCAGCAGCTTGATGATGACCGGCGCGCCGCCGACTCGCTCAATGGCCGGAAGGATGTCGTTGCGATCACGAACAAAGGAGGTGGGGGTGATGCCGACGTCGTACTTGCTGAGGATCTGCAGTGAGCGCAGCTTGTCGCGGGAGTTGATGATGCTGTTCGCGGAATTGGCGCAGAAGACACCCATCTGCTGAAACTGGCGGACGACCGACGTGCCGAAGTGCGTGATGCTGGCCCCGATTCGCGGCACCATTCCGTCGTAGGTTGAAAGCTGCTTGTTCCGATAGAAAAGCTCGGGATACTCCTGCTCCAAGAGAATGGAGAATTTGAGGGTGTTCAAAACGCGGACATGGTGGCCCCGAGTCTTGGCAGCTTCATAGAGACGCCGCGTGCTGTAGCTGCGGCGGTTGACAGAGAGGATGGCGACTTTCATAAATCCCGCGTGAGGTGCCTTTCATCAGGGTACACGACAAAATCGTCGCCGATGCCGCCCCGTCCAAGAAGCATCCGGACCAGCATTCCCTCTCTCGAAACGAGGGTCAGCTCGATCTCTTTTTCGACCGGCCCCAGAATCATGCGGGTCCGCACGACGAAGCGGTCTTGGATGACTCCGTTGCTGGAGCGGACTCGGGTTCGGCGCACCCATTCCGTGTGCACATTGACGCGCTTGTGGCCAAACTTCCGGCTTAAGACAACCTCGAACTCGATCTGGTTGCCGCCCATCTCCACGAGGTTCTCTACATGGATGGCGCTGGTCCGGGCGCCGGTATCGACCTTCGCGATCAGCCGGTCGACTCCCCAATCTGGGAGGCTGACCTCTTCCCGCCATCCAATCGCGACGCGCTCTTGAGCCACAAACTCAGTTATGGCTTACTTCCGGCCCCGTCTGCCATGTGCAAACTGGCAGAATAGGCCATGCTCGGGCTCATCTTCTGCGCCGCCATGACCACCGCCCCGATCAACGTGAACGTGCTCACCTACAACATCCGGTACGGCACGGCCAACGACGGCGACAACGCCTGGCCGCATCGCCGGCAGGCGGTCATCGACCTCCTTTCCGAATCCAAAGCGGACGTGATCGCGCTGCAGGAGGCCCTCAAGTTTCAGATCGATGAGATTCAGACGGCCCTGCCTGGCTATACCCTCGTCGGTCGCGGCCGGGATGACGGCAGGGAGAAGGGAGAGTTTGCCGCCCTGCTGATCAGCCATCGCTTCAAGGTGAAGGAGAGCGGCATGTTCTGGCTCTCTGAGACGCCGGACAAGGTGGCTTCCAAGTCTTGGAACACCTCCATCACCCGAGTCTGCTCCTGGGCGCGGCTTGAAGGCGGCTTCACCGTGGCCAGCACCCACTGGGATCACGTCTCCGATGAAGCTCGGCTCAACAGCGGCAGACTGATCGCCGCCAAGCTTTCCAGCGAGCCGCTCATCCTGATGGGCGACTTCAACACCGACTACGACAGCAAGCCGATGGAGTCACTGCGGACCGCGGGGCTGAGGGATTCATGGGAGGCCGCGCATCCGCACCAAAAGCCGATGGGCACCTTCAACGGCTTCCGGCTGAACGCAAAGGACGGCGCGAAGATCGACGGCGTTTGGATCACCAAAGAATTTGAAGTGAAGCGGGCCTGGATCGATGACCGCCGCGGCGGCCACACCCACCCCAGCGATCACTTCCCCGTCGGCGCAGAACTCAGCCTGAATCTATAGCGGATCGCAACAAAAAATGGCGGCCCTCTTCGGGGCCGCCTAGTTTCCTGGTGGTGATCTTGGGTTGCAGTCGTTAAGATGTGGGAGGGATCTGCCTGCCGGTGCCGCTTCGGCCCTGGCCATCCCTTCGGTTCTTGAACCGCTTCTTGGCGTTCTCTTTCATCTGCTCAAGCTGAGCGCGCTGCTGCGGAGTCAGGACATTGGCGACCTGGTCCTTTGAGTGGCTGAAGATCTGCTTGATCTGTTCTCGCTTGGCTTCCTTGGCGGCGCCTTCGTCCTGCATGATCGCGCGGACGTTCTTCATGGCGTCCTGCCGGATCGCCTTGATCTGCTCCTTCTGCGCGTCGGTCAGGTTGAGCTGGCTCATCGCAAAGTGGCGCACGCGGTGTCGACGATGGAAACGGTGGCCGAACTTGGCCTTCTCTCCGCGCTCCACCTTGGCGGGCGGATTGCTCTGCGGGCCCGCCTGAGACGGCGCCTGTGCAATCGCGCCCACAGCCAGGGCTGCAGTCGCGGCGGTTAGGACTAGGATTTTGGGGGTTTTCATCGGAGGTGATTTCCTCTTGCTCAGTCCAGACGGATCGGTGCCAAAAGGGTTCAGTCAGTCCCGATAAAACCTCGGTAGACTCAAGCGCGGATGTCCGAATACGTTCTGGATGTAGGCATGGAAGTTCATGCCGAGCTGATGACCCGGAGCAAGATGTTTTGCCGCGACGAAGCGGCATTTGGCGGCGAGCCCAACACCCGCATCTCCCCCCTCTCTCTGGGCCTGCCCGGCACTCTGCCCGTCCCCAACCGGTCGGCCATCGAAATGGTGCTGCGGACCTCGCTGGCGCTCAACTGCCAGATCGCGATGCACAGCATCTTTCACCGCAAGAATTACTTCTATCCTGACCTCCCCAAGGGCTACCAGATCAGCCAGTACGGCGAGACCAATCCGCTGGGCTACTACGGCTTCCTTGAGATTCCCGATGGCGAGGGCGGCACCAAGAAGATCAGCATCCAGCGTGTCCACCTGGAGGAGGACACCGGCAAGCTGATGCACCTTCCCAATGGCGGCTCGGGAGTGGACTACAACCGCGCCGGCGTGCCGCTCATGGAGATCGTCAGCGGCTTTCCTCCCGACCTGCACAATGCGGAAGATTGCCGGGAGTACCTGGTCCAGCTTCGGCAGATCCTTCTTTACCTGGGCGTGTGCGACGGCAAGATGGAGCAGGGCAGCCTTCGCTGCGAGCCGAACATTTCGGTTCGGCCCTCCGGCAGCGAGCAGCTCGGCACCAAGACCGAGTTGAAGAACCTGAACAGTTTCCGCAGTGTTTCGATGGGCGTCGAGTACGAGCGGCAGCGGCAGATCGAGGTGCTGGAAGGCGGCGGCGCGATCAACCAGGAGACCCGCGGCTGGAACGAGCAGGAGGAGCGAAGCTTCCTGATGCGCGTCAAGGAGAGCGAGCAGGACTACCGCTACTTCCCCGATCCCGACCTGATGCCGATGGAGTTCACGGAGGAGTACATCGAGGGGCTGCGAGCCTCGCTCCCTGAGCTGCCCATTGCCAAGCGTCAGCGCTACACCTGCGAGATGGGGCTGAGCGACTACGACGCAAACCTGCTGACCACCGAGCTGCCCTGGGCGCTCTACTTTGAAGAGGCGGTCAAGCTGGGCGGCGATGCCAAGGCGGTGTGCAACTGGATGAACGGCGATTTTGCCCGTCTGCTCAACGAGACCGGCCAGTCGATTGACGAGAACGACGAGGATCGGGAAGCCAGCCGCGTGAAGCCGAATCAGATCGTCGATCTAACAAAGCTGATCGAAGAGGGAACGATCAGCGGAAAAATGGCCAAAGATGTCTTTGAGGAGATGTTCCGCACGGGCGAGTCCCCGCGAGACGTCGTAAAGGCAAAGGGGCTGACGCAGATCTCCGACGAGGGCGCGATTTCCGCCGTCGTCAAAGAGGTTCTGGAAGGCCACCCGGGCCAGGTGAAGACCTACCTCGAAGGAAAGGAAGGGCTTCTCGGATTCTTTGTGGGGCAGGTGATGAAGCAGACCAAAGGCCAAGCCAACCCCCAGATGGTGCAGGATGCCCTCAAAAAAGCGTTGGAGGATATGAAGTGAAGCGAACCGCCGCCGTCGCCGCCATCGCCCTGCTCGCCTTTGCGGCCGTCGGCGATCCTCAGCAGGCTCCGCTCTCCGAGAATGAAAAGGAGATCTGGGGCGCATTCGACTACCGCGCTTCGCGTCAGGCCGACGAATGGTTCAATACGGGAGAATTCGCCAAGGCGACCCGCACGCTGGAGCTGCGGACCGTCATCGATCCCACCGACTACGAAATCGCCACCAACCTCATCTGGATGTACGGCAACATGGAGATGAAGGAGCTGGCCCTCCACTGGGCGATCCACTATCGCCTCAGCAATCCAGCGAGCGCCGACGCCTACTTCCCCGAAGCCGAGCTTTACTTCCGCGAAAGGATGTACGGCAAGGTCGTGCCCCTGCTGGAAGAGTCTCTCCGGCACGGCACTCCGCATCCCAACTCCTACCGCCTGCTGGCCAACTCTTGGGCCAGGCTGGGATTTGCCCGGCAATCGGTCCGCGTGTGGGATATCTATCTGGAGCTGATGCCCGATGATGTGGCGGCCCAGCGCAACCGCGAGCGGCAGGTCCAACTGATCGGCGACTGAGGATACGGCCCGCCTGACCCGATAATTCTTTCAGGTCAGATGGAACGCCTCAATCCAGTCGATCTTGAAAACGCCCAGCTCCCCACCGTCCGCAAAGGCTATGAAACCGGTGCGGTCGATGCTCTCCTGCACAAGGCCGCGCACGAAATCGAAACCCTGCGCTCCGAGCTTCAGGAGATGAAGACCGAGTGCTATGAAGGCGCTCGAGAGCTGAAGCGGCTGAAGGACCAAGAGAATCTGCTCACCGAAACCCTGGTGCTCGCGCAGAAGACGGCGGAGGACGTAAAGGCCAACGCTAAGAAAGAGGCCGACCTGATCCTCGAAGAGGCCCGCCAGCGAGCACGCGATGTCGTGCGCGAAGCCGAAGACCGCAACCAGAAAGCCTTCTGGGATATCGAGCGGCTTGAACAGCAGAAGGCGACCTTCGAAGCCCGCTTCCGCGAGATTCTCGAAGATCACCTCAGACAGCTCCGCGGCGACGAAGAGTCGCGTCAGGCCGCCTGAACTGCTAGCGGATCGTGCCGCCGATCATTTGCCAGCATCAATAGATAGGCGTGCTGGGCGGCGACTACGGCGTTTCTCCACCTGGGATGGACAAGGTAGTTCGCGCCGCAGCCGGGCACACCCAGCTCTCTGAAGATTTCCTGATAGATGCGGCAGAGTTCGTCTATCGCCTGCGCCTCATCTTCGTCATAGAGAACTTCGCCGATGGTGCGCGCCGCCGGATCGGGGCGCGACCAGAAGAGGCTCATAAAGTAGTCGAGGTTCTTGAGCACCCGAAGCCGACGCAGTGGCTTATCCTTGGTCGCGTGCAGGCCGAGCCACTTCCGGAACCGGGGCAGGAAGCCCTCCCCTCTGGCCTCAGTCCCGCCCCAATATCGTTCCTGTGATTGTCGATCCGCCAGCTCGCCGAGGCACTCGACAATAAGCTGACGGACGTTTCCGTATCGCAATTCCATAGCCGTTACAGGCTTCCGGTTGCGCAGAAGCCCTCCCCACTGCTTATTATCGAGACCTGCCCCCTGCTTTTGGAGGAGTTTCTGCACTCTTTTATCACTTAATGAAAATTTAAGACATGCAATTCATCGAACCTGAAGAAGCAGTAAAATGCATCTGGATGTCTGCCGATCACCTCGCGATAAGGGTCACGCCGAAAGCCAGCCGCGACCGCATCGTGGTGGAGCGGGGTCAGGTGCGCGTGTACGTCACCGCGCCGCCCGCAGATGGCCAGGCCAACAAGCAGGTGATCAAGCTGCTCGCCAAAGCCCTCCGCCTCGCCCCCTCCCGCCTGACGATCATCCGCGGAGAGACCGGCCGAGACAAGGTGGTGGCGATCGAGGGGTTATCGGCATCGGAGGCCATCGGCCTCCTTGAGAGCCTAAAATGAGTCTGCGGAATGCTGAAGCACGAGCTTGAGCCGGAATCCCAGACGGCCGCGATGCCTGCCCACGGAGCGCAGATCGATGCGCTCTCGGCGGGCGAGGGCGTCAAGGCCGCTTATTGGAGGCGCAATCCGTACTTCATCGTCACGCCAGCGCGCGCCCTGAGCATTGTTCTGATTCTCGCTGTATTTGGCGGGATATCGTTTTTGCTGGCGCAGATCAGGCAGATCTCCAGTGCATTCTTCTGGATGTGGTTCGCGCCGTTCAGTCAGATGGGAGGGGGCGGAGTGACGCGCTTTTTGCGATGGGCGAGAAGCCGCCTGAGGCGCAGATCTGGCGCATACAACTGCAGCGTCCAATTCAGGCTGAACTACATGGACATCGGCGAAGATGAGGGCGACCTGATCTTTCGCAATGGCCAGCTTGTCTTTGAAGGCGGAGCGACCTCCTTTGCCCTGGCCCGGAACGAGCGGGTCTCCATCAAGCAGCAATCGGTCAAAGACGACAAGGCTGGCGCCCAGCAACTGAACATTCATTACGCCGACTGGAACTACCAGATCACCATCACGCCGTTCAAGCCCGATGCCCGCCAGAGTCTTGCCGAGAGCCGCGAGGCTTTTCGCCAGGCCGACCCAAAGACCGAATGCATCCTTCCCCCGCTCTGGGTTCACGACCAGAACTGGATGGACCGCGACCGCATCTACCGCCACTGGCGCACCGCCGGCATCGGCACCGTCCTTGCCGTGGCTGCCTCGATCTTTGTCTCCGGTTTCGTCCTGGCCGCCCTCGTCTGCATCATCGCCGCCTGGCTCGGCCTCGCCACCTATTTGTGGTACGGCTACCAAAAGAAGATCAAGCGACAGCAGGAGATCGACCTGATGCCGCAAAGCGCCATCGAGCAGCAGCTCATCCACTCACCACAAGACGACATCATGCCGGGCATCATTCATAATCGGTCGTAGGGGATGCAATGGAGCAGGATCGGCCAGCGGTAGAACTTTCCCCTGAGCATCGGGCATCCCTGTGGCGAACACGGCCGCCCTTGATGCCCGGCACCCTCAGCTCCTATGCTCCTGCGGTTCTCTGCTTCATCCTTGCGCTTCCATGGGCTTTCCTTCCGCAAGAGACGCTGAAGAATGTTGGTGCTGTCGGTGGTTTTCTTCTACTCCTGGCAATTGAAGGATATAAGCGTTTGAGCTTTACTTCAGATTGGAACGCCCTGTCCCGACAGCTTGGACACCCCGTCCCGAAGCCCCATATCAGGGCCGATATCTCCCTCTTCGGAGAGAACATCGGCACCGACTACGGTCAGATCGTTCAAACCGGCAGCGGGCATCGCTTTGAAGGCGTTTCAACTTGCTTCGACATTGCAGACGTTGAAATCCAGCCATCTCGGGAAGGGCAGATTCTCCTCATGGCCAAGCATCTGGATTTTGAGTGGGAGGTAAAGCTGACATCACTCCATAATCGTGAGTGAGCAACCGCATTAGAGTCCCTGAAAGATCATCCTTTCCAAGGCAAACCACAGCTTTTTCCTCCTATTTGGGTGCATGAATCCGAAAGGCCGAGCCCGATGCAGTTGGGCACTCTTCTCGCCATAGACCTCGCGATCATCATCTTTGTCGCCCTCCTCTTCCTGAGGCCAGATGAACCGCTTTGGCGCGGCATACCGGCAGCGTTTTTGGGTGCTGCCGCCATCGGGCTGACTCACTACTTCCGCCGCAGTGAAATTTCCAGGGCGAGGCGGTTTGCCTTGAAATCGCTGGTGTGTCAGCAGGAAGCGGAGCTGCAATCGAGTCACCTTTTAGCCGAGCAGACGGAACTCATGCCGGAGCCGCGGTCGTGATACAGGCAAGCGATCTCTCTAGAAAACCGTATCCCTGGTACGTGAGTGTCGAGCGATTCAATATCGGCAACTACCTCTTCTTTTCCGCCGCCGTCGCTGCGGGCAACCTGGCGGCTCAGTGGTGGCAGGATGCATCTCGTTTCAACTGGTCTTTCACGCTGACTCTCATTGGATTTAGCTTCTTGGGTGTCGGCATCGCTTATCTCCTCCGGCACTTCCTCCTGATCCTGGAGAGGAGACGGAGAGGTCTTTCCGACACGAACAACCTCGTTGGAGTTGTCGTCGCCTTCGGCAAGCGCGGGGTCGGTGAAGACGAAGGGACGCTGGAGTTCGCCGAGGAGCAGGTCCACTTTCGCGGCACGGCGATGGACTTTTCCCTGCTTTCCACCCCTGAAGTCAAGGCTTCATTTAAGGGCAGCAATTCAGTGCTGATTCAGGCAGGAGACGCGGAGTGGCGCATCGCCATTCACGGCGCAGGCAAAGAGCTGCTGAATGAGCTGAAAACTCGGATCGCAGATTCAACCGCAACGACCTCCCTGCTTCCTCCGACATCGCTCAGCCGTTAACCTGACGGAAAGCCAGGGCTCAGTCGGATCTGCCAGATTTGGCCGGTGTGATAGGCGGAGTGCTGGCAGATGCGCTTTAGTCCGCCCACGCCGTCAATCTCTGGACCGAGCGGGCTGGTGAAGCGGCGATTGAGCGCTTCTTCATCCAGCTTCTCAAGCAACGGCCGCACCTCGGCGGCGGTCTTGGCCAGAGTACGGTGGATGAATTCCTGAGTCATCTCCTCCGGCGTGAAGGGGTACGGCAGATCATTCAGGAACGAATCGGTGACGGCCCGGTCGAGCTTCGCATCGGCGGTGGAGCCGCGGGGCTCCTCGCCGCGCATTCGGCGGCTCATATAGTGCTCTGCGCTGGCAATGTGCAGAAGCATCTCCGCAATCGTCATTGCCTCCGGGTGCATGCGCCAGTGGAGCTGCTCCGGCGATAGATCGGCCCACGACTGTTCCAGCCGCTCCCGCGTGAACTCCCAGATCAAAAGAAATCCATTCATTTTTTCTCAATAAACCTCCACATATAATGACTCGCAACCGAGCGGTAAGGCCGCCAGGGTTCGGCGACCTCCTCCATCTCTGCTGGAGTCATCGCCTCCCGACCAAGCAGCTTCAAAAACCCTTTCCTGACCCCAAGATCGCCCAGCGGAAGCACATCCGGCCTCCCCATGCCGAACATAAGGTGCATGTCTGCACTCCACACCCCGAATCCCTTGACCCGCGTGAGCTCGGCCCGCACCTCGTCATCCGACATTTGTGCAAGTTTAGACAGATCAAGATCACCATTGGAGATGCGAGTGCTCAGGTCGTGCAGGTACGACGCCTTGGGGCGCGAGAGCCCGACGTCCCGCATCTCTTCGATGGTCCTGCCCAGCACCCGCTCGGGCTGCAGCTCTTCCACCAGGGCCAGAAATCGCCCCCAGATGGTGCCCGCCGCCTTCCCCGAAAGCTGCTGGAAAACGATGGCCCGCGACAGCTCGAAGAAATGATCATCGGTGATCCGGTACTCCGGAGGCGGCAGGTCCGCCACGAGCGGACCCATCAGCGGGTCACCCCGCAGATGGTCCACCGCCGCATCCAGATACTCGGCCCGCACGGCTATTCCATCATCACGGAGATCGGTCCGCGCAGGAGATCGGCCACCAGCCGCACTCCGAACCCGGTCGGCCCCGGAACGAAGAAGCCCTTATCATCGCTCGTTGTCGAGGTGCCCGCCACATCCAGGTGAATCCAGGGAGTCTCATCCGGCACAAAGTGCGAAAGGAAGGCGGCTCCCTGCGGCGCATGAGCCTGGCCGCTGAGGTTCGAGTTGATGATGTCGGCAATGTTCGACTTCAGCAGGTCGCGATGCTCCTGCAAAATCGGCAGCCGCCACACCTTCTCGGAGGAAACCTTGGATGCTTCTTCCAAGTCCGCCGAGAGCATTTCCGAGTTTGAGAAGTATCCGGCGCAGGCCTTTCCGAGCGCCGTCACCACGCCGCCCGTAAGGGTCGCGATGTCCAGAATAAAGGCGGGATTCTCCTTCTCGATCGCCCAGCAGAGCGCATCCGCAAGCACCAGGCGTCCTTCGGCGTCGGTGTTGGTCACCTCTACGGTCAGGCCGTTGCGGAAGGTGATCACGTCATCCGGCCGATACGCGTTCCCGGCAATCGAATTCTCCGCTGTCGGCAGCAGCGCCACCACGGGATACCGCGGCTTGATCTGGCGGGCGATGGCGTGCATCATGCCCAGCACCGCGCAGCCGCCGGATTTGTCGGCCTTCATTCCCGGCATTCCGGTCTTGCCCTTGATGCTGTAGCCGCCCGTGTCGTAGGTGATTGTCTTTCCGATGAGGACCACCGCCGGTTCGCCTTCGTAGGCGTTCTCGGGGCTGTACTGAAGCCGGATGAGGCAGGGTGCATGTTCCGACGCGCCGCCCACCGTCGCGATGCCGTTCAACTGTTCCGCAATCAGGTCGTCGCCCTGGATGACATCGCACTGCAGGCCAAGCTCCATCGCCATCTGCCGCGCGTAGTCGGCCATGTAGTTGGTGGTGGCGATGTTGGGCGGGGTGAAGGCGAGGGTCCGGGCGATGCCCGCCGACTCGGCGAGTTTGAAGCCGTACTCCATCCCCTTGTGAAAGTGCTCGTCGTTCGCGCCGATCAGCAGTTCGGCGGCTTCATCTTCCTTCGCGCCGGAACCGCGGAAATCCTGCATTCGCCAGGCGAGCATCCCCAGCGCCTCGCCAAAGCACCGCCCGGCCATCTGCATGTCCGGCAGAGAGATGATGCGGACGCTGACCCGCTTCACCTTGAGCTGAGCCAGTCGGCGCACCGCCGCCGCCGCGACCTCGCGCATTACCTTCTCATTGAAATCTTCTTTGGCGCCCAAGCCCATCACCAGAACGCGGGGGGCGGATCCCGGAAAAGCCTCGACCATCTGGCCCGGCTTGCCCTGAAATTCGGGCCGAAGGACGGCTTCCTGAACTTCGGGAGCCTCGGCGGCGGAAAGCTCGCGATCAGAAAAGTCGCCGATGATCTCTAGATCGGGGGTTCGGTGAGAGTCTATCTGGACGCTGCGGAACATGCCCTGATTATGACTGCGGCTTCTCTTCTTCTTCCTGCTGCTTGGCTTCTCGCTCCTTCTGTTTTGCGGCTAGGAGGGCGTTGCGCTCGGCCTCTTTCTCCCGAGCCTTCTGGAAGACGCGGCGCAGCCAGAAGGGGCCGATGCCGAAGACGATCAGCCCGAAAAGGAGGGCTCCGCCCGACATGATGAAGACTGCCTGAAGCTGCGGGTCCACGCCTACAGGCTACTCCAACCAGGCCCTGGGCTCAAGACCGGGTAGAACGCTCACACCGTGCAGGGCCTGTACCAGCTTGATGAGTCGATCTATCGCGCCATCCATTCGGGCGTGGAGATCGGCTGGCTCAACCCCATCGGCCGCATGGTCAACGACAGCGGCCTGGGGCACGTCTCCCTTCTGGCCCTGCTCATCTGCGGGTTCCGCAGCCGCATGGGCGACCTGCGGACAGCGGCTGTCTTCTGCGCCCTCATCGCCCTGGTCGTGGGCATAGAAAAGGATTGGGCGACGGGGCTGGCGGTGGTCATGCTGGCCTTGATCTTTTGGCGGCTGCCCGGCCCGGTCTGCTTCGGGGCGATGGCCTCGGGAGCGATCACCGGCATTCTGAGAGCGCCGCTCTCGCGCTGGGTGGAGCGGCCCCGGCCCAGCAATCTGCACCTCTACACCCCTCTGGAGGATGTCTACGGCAAGACCAGCTTCCCCAGCGGCCATTCCAGCACGAGCTTCGGCATTGCGGTTTTTGTCATCTACGCGCTGTGGAACACCGAGTATCGGCCTCTCTGCTACCCGGTGGCGATCTGGTCGGTTGCGGCCAGCTGCAGCCGCGTCTTTGCCGGCGTCCACTACCCCTCCGATGTTCTGGGCGGCCTCTGCATGGCGGGGATAGGCGGCACCCTCGTTTGGCTCTGGCTGCGCAGGAAGGTTCTGGGAGCCATGACTCCGGCGGTGTCCGGGAGCGCTCCTTGACCGCCAGGTATCCTGCCTGACCTATGCGCCTGGGGCGTGGTCCGAAAATTGAGCCGGGCAAGAGCTTTATTCAGTGCGTCAAGTGCCGACGAACACTGTTTCTTGCAGAGTTCATTGCCAACAACAAAGTCTGCACCTCGTGCGGGCATCACCACCGCCTCACTTGGCAGGAGCGCGTCGAGCTGATCTTCGACGAAGACTCGTTCGACCTGCGAGACTCCGAACTGCGCTCCCAAGACCCGCTGCAGTTTCCCGATTACCACGAGAAGCACCAAGCCTCTCAGGCCAAGCTCGGCATGGCCGACAGCGCCGTCAGCGGCGTGGCCGAGCTGGAGGGCATGCCGGTGGCGACCGCCGTATGCGACTTCCACTTCATGGGCGGCTCGATGGGCAGCGTCAACGGCGAAAAGATCACCCGAACTCTTGAGCGAGGCGTCGAAGAAAGGATGCCCGTCATTATCTTCTGCGCCAGCGGCGGAGCCCGCATGCAGGAGGGACTGCTCAGCCTGATGCAGATGGCGAAGACCACCGCCGCCGTCGAGAAGTGCCGCGAGAACGGCATCCCCTACATCTCCGTATTCACCGACCCCACCATGGCGGGCGTGCTCGCCAGCTACGCGAGCATCGCCGATGTGATCATCGCGGAACCGAAGGCGCTGATCGGCTTTGCCGGAGCGCGCGTGAGCAAGCAGGCGCAGGTGGTCAAGGCCCCCGATGACTTTCAGACCGCAGAATTCGTCTTCCGCAGCGGCATGCTCGACCGGATCGTGGAGCGACGCGATTTGAGACCGACCCTCGCCCGCCTGACCCGCCTGCTGGGCGGACATCTGCAGGAGGAGGCGCTGCGTGGCTAAGTCTTGGAAGGAGTGGGAGAAGCCGCTTCTCGAACTGGAAGAGGGCATCGCGCAGCTCAAGGAGCTGGCGGCTGCCGAGACTGAGGAAGCGAAGGCCAAGGAGATTCTGGAGCAGGTTGCGGACTTTGAGAAACGCCGCGACCAATACATCCAGATCCGCTATAGCCGCCTTGGTCCTTGGGAAAAGGTGCTGGTGGCCCGCGCCGAGCCGCGGCCCTACACCCTCGACTACATCGCGGCGATCTTCACCGATTTCACCGAACTGGACGGCGACCGACGCTACGGCGCGGACCACGCCATCGTCTCCGGTCCGGCGGCGCTGGATGGCCGCCCGGTGATGGTGGTGGGCCACCAGAAGGGACGCAACATTCAGGAGCGCGCCCACCGCAACTTCGCCATGGCCAAGCCCGAGGGCTACCGCAAGGCGATCCGGATGTTTGAGATGGCCGAGCGATTCCGAATGCCGGTCATCACCTTTGTCGATACCCCCGCCGCCGACCCCGGTGTGGAGAGCGAATCGCGGGGCATCAGCGAGGCCATCGCCGCCTCGATGCTCAAGATGTTCGAGCTGACGGTGCCGATCGTATCGGTGATCGTCGGCGAAGGCGGCAGCGGCGGCGCCATCGGCATCGCGGTCGGCAACCGCGTGCTGATGCAGGAGCACGCGATCTACAGCGTCATTCCGCCGGAAGGCTGCGCCGCCATTCTTTGGCGAGCCGCAGAAAAGGGAGCCCAGGCAGCGGCCGCGCTCCGGCTCACCGCTCAGTCAGCCTCGGAACTCGGATTGATCAACAAGATTCTGCCGGAGCCCTTCGGCGGCGCGCACCGCGCCCCGCAGGAAGCGGCGGAGACCGTGAAGGCGGCTGTGCTGGAAGAGTTGAGCGACCTGGATGCCATGACGCCAAGCCAGATCAAGCAGGACCGCCACGACCGGTTCCGCAGCATGGGAATCTTCACCACGGAAGACGGCGGCGAACTCGTCTAAAGCAGTTTTTTCGCTTTTTACGAACTTTCCCTACAAAAGTTTGTATCATAAGAGTGTAGAGGCGTGTGGATTCGCCTAGGGCTTGACGAAGAGTTCAGAAACCTGCCGAGTATAATGCGTCCTCAATCGGCGACGTAGCTCAGCTGGTTAGAGCGAACGGTTCATACCCGTTAGGTCCGCGGTTCGAGTCCGCGCGTCGCTACCAAGCAATCTTAATAACATCATCTCATACACCCGTTGCACTCCTTCCCCGCCGATATCGGCGGGGATTTTTCCGTTTAAGGGGCACAAAAAAGCGGGCGGGACTGTCGATGTCCCGCCCGCTTTCTGCCTTTTGCTACTCGTAGCGCAGGGCGACGATGGGGTCGAGCTTCGCGGCGCTGACCGCCGGGAAGAAGCCAAAGACCATTCCGATGGCCGCTGAGAATCCGGCGGCGAAGATCGCCTCCATCACCGGGAACGGCGCGCTCAAGCCATTCTCATCGGGGAAGCCTAACTGCTTCGTGATGAGCGTGGCAATGAGGCCAAGCCCATAGGCGCAGACCATCCCGATGATGCCGCCGACAAGGCTGAGCATGCCCGCCTCGACCAAGAACTGAAGCAGGATCGACTGCCGCTTCGCGCCGACCGCCTTGCGGAGCCCGATTTCGCGGGTGCGCTCGGTGACTGAGACCAGCATGATGTTCATGATGCCGATGCCGCCGACCAGCAGCGAAAGGGCTGCCACCGCAGCCAGCACACCGCCCACGCCGCCGATGATTCCCGAGAAGACCTTGAGGATCGACTCGTTGGAGTCCACGGCGAAGAGCTGGCGGTTGTTGGAGTACTGCATCATCAGCTGCCAGACTTCGTCCATCGCCTCGGAGACCGGCACACCGTCCGCCGCCCGGGCCATGAGGTAGGTGTATTCCCTGCCCCCCAGCCACTTGCGCTGAGCGGTGGTCACCGGAATCTCGATGACGTTGGTGCTCGGCGGTCCGCCGATCTGGGGCGGCTTCTTCATGACGCCGACGACTTCCAGGTTCAGGCCGGGGAGCTGGATGTACTGACCGAGGGCTTCATCAGTGCCGAAAAGCTCGGTCGCCAGCTCTTCAGAGATGACTCCGACGTTGGCGCGAGAGTCGAGGTCCGCCTGGTTGACCAACCGGCCCTTGACGATCTCCTTCTTGATGATCTCCGGCGTGTTGCCATCGACCGCCAAGACCTTGACGCCCTTCACCTCTTCGCTGCCGAAGCGGACGCTGTGGTTGCCCGCCTCGACCATGCCGCTCACGACCTGAATCTTCTGCGCGCGGGTTTCGAGGTAGCGCTTGACTTCCTCATCCACGCCATCGATGCCGCCCGCCGATTGTCCCCGCTCCATGCGGCTCGGGTCGTAGACGATGTAGATGCCGTCGGCCGCGAGGCCGCTGAACTGCTGTTCGATGAAGGACTTGAAGCCGTTGACCAGGATGATGATGAGGCTGACGCTCATCACGCCGATGATCACACCCAGCATCGTGAGGAATGCCCGCAGCTTGTGCAGCCGCAGCATGTCCAGCGCGATGCGGATCGACTCGAAGATGATCATTCTTCGAGTCCCTGATCTTCTTCGCCGCCTTCACCGTCCTCAGGTCCGCCCATCAGGCCGCGGCGCTTGGGTCCGGTGTATTCCGGCTTGGCGAGGATCTCGCCCTCCTTCACTCCGCTGAGAATCTCGATGTAGGCGCCGGACGAGCCGCCGACCTCCACGTTGACCTGCCTGGATTCGGGCTTGTCCTCCGGCCCCTTTGGTTCGCGATCCAGCACCAGCACAAATCGCTGCTTGCCGGGCTCTCCGCCGACATACTCGCTGCGGACCTTGACCACGTCGTCCAGCTGCAGAACGTTCATGGTGGTGCGGACCGACATGCCCGACTTGAGCCTCGGATCGGTGTCGACCAATTCGACTTCCACCGCGTAGCGGACCACGTCGCCGCCGGTCAGCTGTCCGGCCGCCGCCTCATTGGCGGCGGGAGCGATCTTGCTCACATATCCGGTGAAGAGTTCGCCCGGCAGGGCGTCGACTTCGACTTCCGTTTCGGTGCCCATCTTGAGCCGGGCCACATCGATTTCATTCACGTCCAGCTGCACCAGCATGGTCGAGCGATCTTCTACCTCAACGATCGGGGTGCCGGAGCTGAAGCTACTGAGGCTGGCCACCAGTTCGCCCTGCTGCACGAGCCGCCGGGTGACGATGCCGCTCACTGGGGCGCGGATCTCGGTCTCTCCGAGCTGCCGCAGACTGTCACCCAGCACGGACTCAAGCTGCTCCACACTGGCCTGCTGTTGCGAGCGGCCGGCGATGAGCGCGTCCACATCCTTCAGCGCGACCTGCGCGTCGCGGACGTCGCGCAGTGCCCGCTCGTACTCTTCCCGCTTCACATCGTCCTGAATCGCGCTGGCCTTGGTGCGGTCCAGTTCGGACTGCGCCTGCTCCAGCCGATCCTGAGCGCGCTCGACCTCCAGCCGCTGCTCCTGGGCCAGGCGGTTGAAGCGATCCTGCGCGCTTCGGGTGCGGGTCACCGCGAGGTCGTACTGGAGCTGGCCCGCCTCCAGGTCTCGCTTGGAGATGTAGCCCTTGGCGTAAAGCTCTTTGCGCCGCTCCAGCTCCAGCCGGGAATTCTCCTGGCTGCTCTTGGCCTCATCCAGCTCGCGCTGAGCGGCGGTGCGGGCGTTGGGGTGGGTCGAGGTGCGGAGGATCTGGAGATCCTTCTCCGCCGCATCAACCGTCGACTGAGCCGCAGCGATGGCCGCCCTGGTGAGGGTCGGCTGCGCCTTCAATTCCAATTCGATCTGAGAAAGCCGACTGCGGGCGCGATCCAGGTTGGTCTGGGCGGTCACGCGCCGCTGCTGAATCTCCACATTGGTGCGAGCCACTCCGCTCTGCGCGCCCTTGAGCTGCGCGCGGTTCTGCTGCACCTGCAGTTCGGTCTCCTGCGGGTCGATGACTGCGATCAGGTCGCCTTGCTGCACCATATCGCCTTCATCGACCAGCAGCCGGGCCACACGACCGCTGACGCGGCTCTTGACCTCGACCACCTTCTTCGCCTCCAGGGTGCCGGTCTCGATGACCTGAACCTGAAGGTCGCCGCGCTCAACGCGATAGGCTTCCTCCTTGTTCTGCTCGGCCATCGCCTGGGCGGCCTTCCCCATCATGTTCTTCACGGCGAATCCCCCTCCACCGCAAACCAGGATGACCACGCCGATGATCACCCAGATCACGACTTTATTGCTTTTTTTTCTTGCCTTAGCCACTCAATTTCCCTCACGCCCGCAGCCAAGGGCCGTGCTCTTTTGGCAGCGGCCACTTGTCGGGATGGATGATATAAACAGTTTTCTGGGAGGCTGCCCAGCCATCCACAAGACGCTGGCGCGGATAGATTTGCCGCACCCGGTCCTGCTTCGCAGGGTCATTTAGGATCGGATCACCCTCCCGTGTGAACCCGATCAAGACCATCAGATGTCCGTCATCGCTCTTGGTGCGCTCTCTTCCCAGCACCAGGGGATAGGAGACCGAGACCGCCACCGGGATTCCGGCTTCGATCAGCAGCTCCAAGTCACGCATGCCTTGCAGGCGGCTCACATAGCCGGTCAAGCCGTCTATGCTGCCCGCATAGGCCGTGTTGAAGGGCCAGTTGCCAGTGCCCTCCCAGCCCGGATCGAAGACGCCCTCCTTGATCTCCGGCACCTCGCGCTGCCAGGCCGGGGATTCTCCCACCCTGGCCCAGTAGTTGAGGATCATCGCGACGCAGGTGGGGCTGCAGAGCACATTCCCTCCCTCGTAGTCATGCTGCGCGCGGTGCGGCACTGCAAGCACCTTGCCCCACGCCGACGTCGCGGGCGGCTGCGGCTTGTCTTCCGCGCCGCGCTGGAGACAGGAAAGGAAAAAGCTCTTCAGCCGTGGCCGCGAGCCCTCCTCGCCTGGTTGGAGAGTGATCTCGATTTTAAGCCGATCTACGGGCCTGGCCAGCCGAAGAATATCAGTCTGCACCACGCCGTGCTCGTCATCCTGATCGTTGATGCTGGTCCTGCCCTCAGCAAGCGACCAGGTGCCCAGGTGATATGCCTTGGTCTGGCGGTCGGGATAGAGCGGAGTCAGCCGGACCTCGATTCCTCCCCCGTTTGCCGCGGCATTCCACGAAGGAACGAACTCGCTGGTCGGGAAAGGGGTCGAGACGGTTGCGGAAATGACATTGCCCTCCCGCTCAAACTCCTCCGCGCTCAGGTGGATGAGGCCGACTTGCCGCTCGGCAAAGGCCGTCAATCCAAAAGAGGCGCAAAGGAGCGCAATCACTCTCCCGTTTTACCAACTGATTCCGGCTCCGGTTGCGCGAACAGCCAGGAGTCCCAGCGAGCGGCATTTCGGGCCGCTCGCGTCATGCCCCCTCAGCATCGGCTAAAATCCAGCCTCATGCAGCAGGAAGAGAGGCAGGCCATGCTTGAGGTCAAGGGCCTGAGCGTCTATTACGGGGCCATCAATGCGCTCAACGATGTGTCGCTTGAAGTGCGGGAGGGCGAGGTCGTTTCGATCATCGGCTCAAACGGCGCCGGCAAGAGCACCATGCTTCGCACCGTCAGCGGGCTCACCCGACCGCGAACCGGAACCATCACTTTTCGCGGCGAAGACCTGACCCAGGTTTCGCCCGACAAGATCGTGCAGCTCGGCATCAGCCAGTCGCCGGAAGGACGCCGCATCTTCACCAACATGACCGTCCGCGAAAACCTTCTGCTGGGAGCCCACACGCGCAAGGATGGAGACATCGAGGCCGACATGGAGAAGGTCATGTCCCGATTCCCCCGCGTGAAGGAGCGGCTCAAGCAGAGCGCCGGCACTATGTCCGGCGGTGAACAGCAGATGCTGGCCATGTGCCGCGCCCTGATGTCCCGCCCCAAGCTCCTGCTGCTCGATGAGCCAAGCATGGGTCTCGCGCCGAACCTCGTCACCGAGGTCTTCAGCATCATCAAGGATCTGAACCAGGAGGGCACCACGATTCTGCTGGTCGAGCAGAACGCCCACCGCGCCCTGGAAGTCGCCCATCGCGCCTACGTTCTGGAAACCGGGCATGTCGTGATGACCGACACGGGCAAGAGCCTCTTGGAAAATCCCAAGGTCAAAGAGTTCTATCTAGGCGGCTAAGCAGTGAAGGGACTTCGGTTCGAAGAGCTTCAAGAGCACCATATCCCCCCGATTCTGGAAATCGAGAAGCTCTGCGAGTCGTCGCCCTGGTCTGAGGGAGCCTTCCGCAATGAGCTGGACCACGATCACGGCATCTTCCTGGTCGCCATCATCAAGGGCGAGATCGTCGGCTACGGCGGAGTCTGGGTGCTGGCCGATGAGGCGCACATCACGACCATCGCGGTCCATCCCGACCAACAGCGCAAAGGCATCGGCCGGACCATCATGGACGAGCTGATCGACCGGGCGAAGGAGCGCGGGGCCGTCTGCTCCACCCTTGAGGTGCGGGCCGGGAATGTCCCCGCCATCACGCTCTACGAAAACATGGGCTATGTCCGCAGCGGGCTGCGAAAGCGCTACTATCCCGACAACAACGAGGACGCGGTCATCATGTGGCTGCACGAGCTGGAATGAAGCTCTTTGAAGAGCCGATTCTTGCCCTCGAATCGAGCTGTGACGACACCTGCGCCGCTGTTGTGCAGGGGCGAAAGGTGCTCTCGAACATCGTCTCCAGCCAATCCGAACTCCACTCCCAATGGGGCGGGGTCGTGCCGGAAGCCGCCGCCCGCGCCCATGTCGAATCGATCCTGCCCGTCATCGACGAGGCCCTTAAGCAGGCAGGCAGTCCCAAGATCGGCGCAGTTGCCGTCACCAATCGCCCGGGTCTGATCGGCTCGCTCAGCGTCGGGATGACCGCAGCCAAGGCGCTGGCCCACTCTTGGAAGTGCCCGCTCATCGGCATTCATCACCTGGAGGGCCACCTGCTCAGCGTCTGCGCGGGCGAAGAGATGCCCGCCTTTCCGCACGTCAGCCTCATCGTCTCGGGCGGACATACCGAACTGGTCCGCGTGGCGGCCCCGGGCGACTATGAATTGATCGGTCAGACTCTGGACGACGCCGCCGGCGAAGCCTTTGACAAGGGCGCGCGGCTGCTGGGGCTTGGCTATCCGGGGGGCAAGGCGATCCAAGATCTTGCCGAATCCGGAGACCCGACCCGCTACTCCCTCCCCCGGAGCCTGCGCCGCTCGCCCTTCGACTTCAGCTTCAGCGGCCTGAAGACCGCGATGCTCCGCCTGGTGGAGAGGGAGGGCGATCAGCTCGACCGAGCCGATGCCGCCGCCAGCCTCCAGGCCGCCATTGTCGAGGTTCTCATCGAGAAAGCCATGACCGCCCTGGATGAGCTGGATGCCTCCGCGCTGGCACTGGTCGGTGGCGTTGCGGCCAACCGTCCGCTCCGCGAGGGACTGCGGGAAGAGTGCACGCGTCGAGGGCGCAGCTTCTACACCCCGGACTTCAAGCTCTGCACCGACAACGCCGCTATGATCGGCATTGCCGCCAGCTTCCGCCTCGCCTGCGGAGAGCATGATGGATTCGATCTCGATGTAAGCGCCTCCGCACCGCTTCCGAGCGTAGAATAGAAGGGATGAGCGAAACTCCGCCCCCCGTAGAAGAAGCGAAGGAGAAGAAGTCCAAAAAGATCACCGCGCCCAAAGTGCTGGTGATCGTTGTTGTTGTCTCCCTCCTCGTCATTCTCATCTTGAACTGGACCTACGGGATACGGCAGGCCAATGCGAGAAAAGACGCCTATAAGCAGGGCGTATCCGGCCTCGCCACTTCGCTGCGCCGCTTGATGCTTGAGGGCAACAGCGCCATCACCGAGCGGATCATCATCGACGTCGCCAAAAATGCGAACTACGATTCGGTTGAAGTCTCTGACACAACCGGCCGGGTGATCGCCTCCACAAATCGCCAGACGAGCGGCCAGACCATCGAAGCGATGGCCAAGGCGACCAGCGAGACCACCCATCGTCAGGAGAACGGCAAGTGGGTTTTCGTGACGGGGATCTATCTGGCCGAAGGCAACCGGCTGGGCTCGCTCAGGGTCACGCTCACCCCTTAGCGTCGCGGGTGCGCCTGATCGTATTTCTGGCGCACTTCATCCAGGTTGAGCTGGGTGTACACCTGCGTGGTGTCGATGCTTTCGTGCCCCAGCAGCTCCTGCAACGCGCGCAGATCGGCTCCGCCCTGCAGCAGATGCACCGCGTAGGTGTGCCGCAGAGTGTGGGGGCCGATGTTGCGGCTGATTCCTGCACGGCGCACATGCTTCTGCAAGGCATCGTAGGCGGTCTGTCGGCTCAGCGCCCCGCCCCTCGCCCCCAGCAGAACCTCAGCGCGCGGCTTCTTGGCCAGCGCGGGGCGGCCCGAGACCAGCCACTTCTCTATCCAGGGCGTCGTCTGGCGCGGAAGGGGAATCCACCGCGTCTTTTCCCGCTTGCCGGTGACCCGTATGGAGGCGGTGCTCATCTCCAGCTCATCCATGCGAAGGCCAACTGCTTCGCTGACACGAAGGCCCGCGCCATAAATCAGTTCCATCATCGCCCGGTCGCGGATGCCGAGCGGTTCGGTCATGTCCGGCGATTCCAGGATCGCCTGCATCTCAGCCTTGCTGAGCGCCTTGGGCAGCCGCTTGGGGAGCTTCACCCCCAACGACCTCGGGAGGGTCAACTCAGCGAGTCGTCCGGCCTTTTTGAGATGCTTGATCAGGGCCCGAAGACTGGAAGTTTTCCTCTGTAGGGTTGTCGCTTTCGAATCGACGCCCTGCGCCGCCTGCCATCGCAACAGATGCTCTTCCCGCAGGTCATCCCACCCCACGAGGCCGAGTTCATGCAGGAAAGCCCAAGCCTGGCCCAGGTCGCTGCGATAGGCGTGGACGGTGTGCGTGCTGGCTCCCCGATCGTATTTCAGGTGGTCCAGTAGCGCTTCGATATCGGCTAGGGGCTGGCTTTGCGCTTCCAAATCCAAACTCTAGGACGGATGTACATCATGTCATGCGTCTGAACGTAGTCGCTTCCCCACGAACTTCCGATCTGGGGGTCGAAGTTCTGCTCCACCGCTTCGTAGTCGCGGCTCAACACTTCGCCGAACTCTTTGAACGCCTGGTACTCCGCCGCATATCTCTCACGGTCGCCGGGAGAGCGGGAGATGCGGTCCAGATCATCGAACTCAAAGCTGGAGAAGACGACGTACTCCGGCCGCTCCTCTTCCAGCAGGCGCACGTCCCACTGCTTGACGCCTTGCACATCGGGTTCGACATGCACTGCGACTGGCGGCTTGGCTCCGAGCGTCCACCAATCGCGGCGGACGTCAAAGGGAACGTACCTTGGTGCGGCGGCTTGAGGATAGAGGGTCGGCGTGTAGAACCAGGGATCGCTGACCAGCCCGACCCGCTCGCCGGAGGCGACATTGCTCTGCAGCCACTTCGCCGAAGCGTCGCGCGGATCGACGCCCGCCATCCAGCCGGTCAGCTTCACCGTGGACATGAGGCTGAAGCCGAGGGCGATGATGCCGAAGAAGGCGACCAGCTTCATCGAAGACTTGGGATAGACGTGCGCCCGCCCGATGATCCAGCCAAAGCCGACGGCAAAGACCGGAATGAGCGGGAAGACGTAGCGCAGGAACTTCACCTCAGCCCGACCGATCAGGATGTAGTAAGCCAGCGCGAAGACAACCAATGCCACCGCCCACAGATGACGCCGAAAGATCGCGCGCCCCAAACCAGCCAGCCCGATCAAGGCCGTGCCGAGCCCAAAGGCGATGACGAGGTTGGTGAGGTGATAGACAAACCCATTGGCCGTGGCGGCAAAGACCAGGCCGTGCCCGGTGGCCGTGTGGGTCATCTCATAGCGGAAGTCGGTCCAGAACTTCTCGGTCTCCAGAAAGGCACCGGGGGTTGTGATCAGGAAGACGAGGATCGCCGCTCCCAGGCCAATGCCCATCAATCGCCACTTTTGCGCGTACGGCCAAGCGCAGACAAAAAGGCAGATTACCGCCAGAATTCCTGTATATTTCGTGCCCGCTGATAGCCCCGCGAAGACTCCGGCAAGAGCAGCAAAGCGAGTGGCTAATGGCAGGCCAGGCAGCTCCTCTTCTGCTATCGGTACAAGCTTGGTTGCATAGAGCAGGCTGAGGCAGATGAAGAATGTCGCCAGCACGTCCACGGTTTGAAACCGAGAGTGCATCACCAATCCGGGCGCGACGCCCGCCGCGGCCGCTCCCAGGCAGGCCCCGAGAATATGCGTCCGACGGTAGAGCAGCAGGAAGATCACCCAGACGATGCCTGCCCCTGCCAGCGCGCTGATCACGCGTCCGGCCATATGGAAGCGGCCAACCGCAACATTCTGCTCCTCGAGAGATTCTCCCGTCGGCCCGCCGCCATAGGAGGCGGTGATGTCCGTGGCGACTCGCAGGACCGAGAGATAGAAGGTGCCGTAGTTGTAGAAGCCCGGCGTGAAGTCGAACTTGGCAGGCTCGACCTGTTGGCTATAGAAGAAGATGATGGGTTCGTCTGGGTGGAGGCTGTACTGGCGCTCGTAGTTGGGGATGCCCCAGCCGATGCCGATAAGCCTCAGCAGAAAAGCCAAAACGAAGAGCCCCAAGCCGAAGCTGAGGGCTCTTCGATCCACCTTTTCGAACCAGTTCTTCACGGAGTGTGCTTGAGCAGCTTGAGCGACGTTCGGCCGCTGATCCTCTCTTCTCGGATGGGCTGATCAATCCCCGCGAGCTTGATCGACCAGCTTCCCTTGGAAGTGGCCCGTGCGCTCAGCGTGTGCTTGCTCTTCTCATCCAGATAGAACACAACCTCGGTGTCGAGCTTCATCGGCAGCTTCTCCAGGCCAGACTGGCTGGGCAGGGTGCCCTGAGCCTGGTTGATGAACTTGGCCGCATCCGTATCCAGGTGAAGCACGCCGGTGATCTTGTGCGCCTTCTTGCCGTCATAGTCGGCAAGGCCGTTATAGGTGTAGGTGTAGTCGAGGCGCTGAACCTGATGGTCGTCCTTCGATCCCTTCACCACCTGCGGCAGATAGCTCACCGAGCGCTGCCAGGTGTCTCCCGGAGCGACTTCGGTGAAGTGCAGCTTCGGAGCAAGGTCGAGGGCCGAATCGAGCGAACCGACAAAGAGGACCATTCGGTACAACTCATCCACGAAGGGGACGCTGATCTGTCCGCCGCCGCCCATCGGGGCGGCAAAGCCGAGCCGGCTGAACAGGGTGGGGCTGACGCCGCCATCTTCCGTCAGGTCGGTGAGATTGGTGATCTCGTTGATCGGCGAGATGGTCATGGCCAGCTGCCAATTCACGTTCTGCGTATCGGTGACCGGACCGCTGTCGGCCGTCTCGCCATCGATCTGAGTCATGGAAGGGCGGCGATAGATGATGTCGGCAAAGCCTTCATTCTTGACGTCCTTCACGTCGATCGAATACTTGTAGTTGATGTCGAGGCTGCGGGGCAGGAAGAACGCTGCTCCGATCTGCTTGATCTCGGTCAACAGGTGCGATTTGATCTCGTACTCAAGCTTCTCGCCCTTCTTGAACTGGCGGTAAAGCTCAACGGGCTGGTCTTGGCTTGATACGATGGCGCTGGCCAGCAGTGCGGTGGCAATCACTGATTCATCTCCAATCTCTTAAACGTTTTAAGCGGTGCGCAGGTTATTTTAGTTCCTGCTTGGCTATGACCATTCGCTGAATCTCGCTGCAGCCCTCGCCGATTTCGGTCAGCTTGGCGTCGCGCCACAGCTTTTCAACCAAGAAGTCGAAGGTCATGCCGCGTCCGCCGTGGATCTGGATGGCGCGGTTGGTGACCCGGTTCGAGGTTTCGCTGGCGTACAGCTTGGCCATCGAGGAGATCTTCACAACGTCGTCGCCGCGGTCGAACATCGCCGCGCCCTGACGGAGCAGAAGCCGGGCGGCTTCGATCTCCATGGCGCTGTCGGCGATCATGTTCTGAACTGACTGCATGTCCGCCAGGCGTCGGCGGAACTGCTCGCGCTGCTTGGAGTAGTCGACCGCCAGCTCATGCGCCTTCTCGGCGATGCCGAGGGCCATTCCGGCGATGCCAAGGCGGCCGCGATAGAGCAGGCCGATGGCTTCTTCAAAGGTGCAGGGCGTGTGCCAGCCGAGCGCGTCCTTCAGCGTGAAGCGCACGGTGTTGGAGGCGCGGACGCCGATGGTGTGGATGCGGTCGGTCAACTCAAATCCAGGCTGATCGGTCTCCACGAAGAAGGCGGAAAGTTCGGTCTCGCTGGTGCGGGCGATCAGGACGATCACGTCGGCCTTGCCGCCGTTGGTGATGAACATCTTCTCGCCGTTGATGTGGTGCCAGCCCGGGCGATTCTCTACCGGCTTGGCGAAGGTCTGCACCCGGCGCGCGTCGGAGCCGGCGTCAGGCTCGGTGAGGCCCCAGGCCAGCTTGATCTTGCCCTGCATCGCGCCCGGGAGATACTTCTGCCGCTGCTCGTCGGTGGCGAAGTGGACGAAGTGAGCCAGGCAGAGCGCATTGATCGCGGCCACGTTCATCGAAAGGGCCGGATCGCCGGTCGCCAGCGTACGGCAGGCTTCGACATACGCCCGGCAGGAGAGTCCAGAGCCGCCGAGTTCCGAGGGCACCGTCATGGCCAGCAGTTCGCGCTCGGCCAGCTTGCCCCAGATTTCATCCGGAAAAGAGGTGGCGTCTTCCCAAGCGCGCGTGTTGGGCAGAACATAGTCCGCAACAAACTGCTTGACGCCATCGACAAACTTCTGCTCTCGGTCGTTGAAAGCGGGCAGGAGCTCCAGTGCTCCAGCATTCTGGTCGGCAATCTGACTCATTGCCTTTCATTCTACTTGCCGAGCCCTCACAAAGACGGCCTCACGGGACGAAGCTAGTACAATGAGCCGGGGGTATGGGCGACGATCTCAAGCTGGCTCTTCTGCGCGAAGCCGCCGATCCATCTCGGCTGCGGATTCTTCTCGCCCTTTCTGCCGCCCCAAAGACCGTTGGCGAGATTGTTGAAGCCACCGGTCTGAAGCAGCCCAACGTCAGCAACCACCTGGCCCGCCTGCGCCGATGCGATGTCGTCCGCGCCACCCGCTCCGGCAAGCACGTCAGCTACTCCATCTCTTCACCCGCTCTGGCCGAAGACATTCGCGCCTACGAATCGCGAAAACCGGCCATCGAGGCCGACCTGGAGGAGGGCTGCGTTCCCCGATTTGTCCGTTGGGCGCTGGCGGGGGATGAGGCGAGCTGCACGAGCTTTGTCGACCAGATTCTTGCCGCAGGAACCCCGGTGATGCAGCTCTACCGAGAGCTGTTCATTCCCTCCCTGGAGCGCATCGGCGACCAATGGCAGCAGGGCAAGATCGACGAAGCGCAGGAGCATCTCGCCAGCGCGATGATCGAGCTGCTGATGTACCGGGCCATGCACGTGACCTCCAAGCCGCCCGCGACGCGGGGCACGGCCGTGGTGGGATGCGCCGAGGGCAGCTGGCACTCGCTCGGCCTGCGGATGATCAGCGATGCAATGCGGCTCTCGGGATGGAAGGTGCTCTACCTCGGAGCAAGCGTGCCGACGAAAGCCTTTCTGCGTCTTGCCGAAGAGCATGAGCCGGCAGTGGTTCTGGTGAGCTGCACACTTCCCCAGGCGCAGACCGCCTGCCTCGCCCTCATCGAGCAACTGGACAACGGTCCCTGGACGCTGGTGGTTGGCGGACGGTTTGAGAAGGAGCTGCAGGAGGAAGTAGAAAAGGCAGGGGCCGACTATGTCTGCTCCAGCCTTGATCAGTTCGTCGATTCCGTGCTTCCCGCGCTCAACCAGGGTGGAAAATAGAATTGGGGCGTTCTGGCTGACCAGAACGCCCCAATTTCTTTCTCAGATGATTCCGCTTACGCGGTGGCCTGCTTGACCAGATCGCGGAAGGCATCCATATCGTGGATGGCCAGTTCGCTCAACATTTTGCGATTGATCTGCATGCCCTTTTCGGTCATGCCGTGGATGAGTTCGCTGTACCGGACATCGCAGTCCTGGCAGGCGGCGCTGATTCGCGCAATCCACAGTCGGCGGAATTCCCGCTTGCGCGCACGTCGGTCGCGAAAAGCGTACTGGCCGCTCTTCATCAACTGCTCGTGAGCGTTCTTGAAGACGTTGTTCTTTCTCTGGAAATAGCCCGATGCGCGCTTCAGCACCTTCTTGTGGCGCTTGTGTCGCATCGTGCCTCTCTTGACTCTTGCCATTTATGTTTCCTCGTTTTGGGTTGGTGCCGGTTCCCAGCCCGTCAGGGCGGTGGCGGCAGAGGGGCGGAAGATCAGATCGCCAGCAGTCGCCGAACGCGCTTGCGCTCGGTCTTGCTGAGTTCTGCTTCCTGGTCTAGTCGGCGCTTCTGAGAACCACTCTTGTGGAAGAACATGTGATTGTTGTACGACTTGCGTCGCATGATCTTCCCCGTTCCGGTGATCTTAAACCTCTTCGCCGCCGTTTTGCTGGTCTTCAGCTTTGGCATTCTTTTTCTGTCCTCCCGATGAAATCGGGTTTACGAGCATGACCATTTCTCGTCCGTTCAGCATAGGCTTTTTATCCTGCTTGCCAAACTCGCCAATGGCTTCCATGATCGCGTCGAGCTTTCTTTGCCCATTTTCCGGATGCGCGAGTTCTCGCGGTCTGAATCGACACACAAAGCGGACCTTGTCGCCTTCTTGAAGGAACTTGGTCGCCTTGCGGATGATGACCTGGAGGTCGTGTTCCGCAATGTTGGGACGCATTGTTATACCTTTCAGCTCTTGCGCCTTCTTGGCATTTTCCTTCTTGAGCTTTGATTGCTGGTACTTCCAGCGTCCGTGATTGGTGATTCGGGTTACTGGCGGCTGGGCCTTTTCGGCTACCAGGACCAGGTCGAGACCCTGCTCCTCCGCCAAATTCAGCGCTTCGCGCGTCGACATGACGCCCATCTGCTTGCCGTCTTCGGAGACCACTCGGACTTCAGGAAAACGGAGGAGTCGTTTGTTGATGTCCGGTAGCGGCTCGCGTCGCAGTCGGCCCTTAAATTTCTTTCTTATCGCCGATCACCTCGGCGCTGCTTGTTCCACATACGTCTCCCTAAGTATATCGTCGGGTTCGGGGGACTGTCAAACATGCCCCATAAGTCGAGTGGTATTCTGCCTGAGTCTAGGCAGCGGCGCCTCGGCTCTGCGCTGCCCTGTTGGAAGGGTGATGGAAGTCAAGCAAGTCTGTGTCATCGGCGCCGGCACGATGGGCAGCGGCATTGCCGCTCATCTCGCCAATCTCGGTTTCAGCGTCACGCTGCTGGATCGAACCGCTGCGGAAACGAGGGCCGCATTCGACCGTGCGCGCAGCCTGCGCCCGCCCCATTTCTGCCTGCCCTCCACCGCCGATGCGATCCGCCTCGGCTCCATCGAAGACGATCTCGCGCTGGTTGGACAGGCCGACTGGGTGTGCGAGGCAATCGTCGAAAAGCTCGACGCCAAGAAGGCGCTCTTCGCCCAGATCGAGCCGCACCTTCGCCGCGACGCCTTCATCACCACCAATACCAGCGGACTCCAGATTTCGCTGCTCGCAGAGGACCAGAGCGACGATTTCCAGCGCAGATTCCTCGGCACCCACTTCTTCAATCCGCCGCGCTACCTTAAGCTGCTGGAGCTGATCCCGACACCGAAGACCGATCCCGTTGTGGTCGGCGAGATCACCCGCTTTCTGGAAGAGTACGCCGGACGCCGCGTGGTGCTGGCCAAGGACACTCCGGGCTTCATCGCCAACCGCTATGGCATGTGGTCGATGTTCAAGGCCGTCCATGTCGCCGAGCGGCTGGGCCTGACCGTCGAGCAGGTTGATGAGATCACCGGTCCCTTCCTGGGCCGGCCGAAGAGCGGCAGCTTCCGCCTGAACGATCTGGTGGGGCTCGACATCATGCGCGACATCGCGGACAACCTGATCGCGCGTTGCCCGGACGATCCGCACACCGATGTTCTGCAGTCGCCCGACTCGCTGGAGGTGCTCCGGCAGAAGGGCTGGATCGGCGCGAAGACCGGTCAGGGCTACTACCGAAAAGAGAACCGAGAGTTCCTCTCCCTCGACCTGCGCACCCACGCATACCGCCAGCGCATCGAACCCGAATTCAGATCCATCGCCGAGTTGGGCCGCAAGCCGCTGCATGAGCGGCTGCCCGAAGCGCTCGAACTGCGCGACGAGGTCGGCGAGTACCTGCGCGAATACCTCCTTCCGACCCTCCAGTACGCGGATTATCTGAAGGAAGAGATCAGCCACACGGTCCAGGATTTCGACCGCGTCATGCAGTGGGGATTCGGCTGGGAAGCCGGACCCTTCGAGATGATCGACATGATCGGCCCCGAGAAGATCGGGATCGAAGGCGGCAAGTTCTACCAAGGCGCAGAGATGCGGGCGTATGCGGGCGGAATGATGCCGGTCCGCAACGAGCCGGAGTTCGCCAAGATTCAAGACTTCCCCATCGTCGAGCAGCACGAGACCATCAATATCCGCGATCTGGGCGATGGCGTCACCGCGCTCTGCCTCAAGACCAAGATGGGCGTCATCACCACGCAGGCCGTAGAGGAGATGACCGCATTCCTTGAGAGCGGCCACGCCGGACGGCTGGTCTTCACCAGTGAAGCCAAGTGCTTCTCTGCCGGGTTTGATCTGAAGTTCTTCCTTGAGGCCGCCGAGCTGCGACAGCCGCAGTTCATCGATGAGGCCATCCAGAAGTTCCAGAACCTCGGCCTGCTCTTCTCCAAGATTCCCAGCGTCGCCGCCGTCTTCGGCTACACCTTTGGCGGAGGACTGGAGATGGCGATGAGCTGCAGCATGATCGCCGCGCATCCCGAGGCGATGATCGGGCTTCCCGAGAGCCGGGTCGGCCTCATTCCGGGCGGCGGCGGAAACATGCTCATGCGAACCCGCAACCAGGAGAATGGCAAGGCCATCGCCGAAGCGGTGAAGCTCCTGACGGTCGGCACCACGTCAACCTGCGCAGACCAGGCCCGCAAGATGGGCTACCTCACCCCGACCGATGTGACGGTCTACCATCCGGACCGCCTGATCACCGAAGCCAAGAAGCTGGCTCTCACGGTTGAGGCCCCCGGAGAGCGGGAGTGGAAGCCGGTAGTCGGCCCGGTGCTCGGCATGGCCGACAAGGCCATCGACGACCTGCAAAAGTCGGGCGACCTCAGCAATTTTGATATCCAGATCGGCGACAAGATCAAGATGATCTTCGCCAAAGCGACCTCAGTCGAGGACGCTCTCCGCATGGAGCGGGCTGCGTTTGTCGAGCTGGCAGAAGAGGGCCTTTCCATGGCCCGCATGAAGCACATGCTCGAGACCGGCAAGCCGCTGCACAACTAAAAAACCAAGAAGGCTATGAAGATCCTGACCCCCGTAAAGCGCGTCATCGACCCCTATGCCAAAGTCCACCCCCTGCCGGACGGCTCGGGAATCGACACCGGCGGCGTCAAATTCGACGTCAACCCCTTTGATGAAATCGCGGTGGAAGAGGCCGTGCGGCTCAAGGAGGCCGACCCTTCCATCACCATCACCGCCATCAGCATCGGCACCGGAGACGCCGAAGAGCAGCTCCGCAAGGCCCTCGCGATGGGCGCAGACGACGCGATCTTGATCGAGACCGCAGACGACCTCGACCCCAGCGTCGTGGCGGCAGAGCTTGAGGCCGCGGTGCGATCCGAGCAGCCCGACATCGTTCTGATGGGCAAGCAGGCCACCGACGACGACTCCTGCCAGGCCGGGCAGATGCTGGCCGCGCGGCTCGACTGGCCGCAGGCGACTTTCGCCGCAAAGGTTTCGCTTGGCGACGGCTTCGCCGAAGTCACCCGCGAGACGGATGACGGCGAAGAGACCCTCCGCCTTCCCCTCCCCTGCGTGATCACCACCGACCTGCGGCTCAACGAACCCCGCTACATCGCTCTGCCAGGCATCATCAAGGCGCGGAGCAAGCCCCTGGAGCGGCGCAGCCGCAGCACCGATGCCGCCCCGAAGGTGCAGATGAACAGCGTCGCACCGCCGCCGGAACGCGCTCCGGGCGTCATGGTCAACAGCGTGGATGAGCTGGTAAGCGCCCTGCGCGATCGAGGTGTCCTCTAATGTCGCGGCTTCTTGTCATCGGCTTCGCGTCGGGCAGCGCCTCTCAGATGGCGGGCTTCGCCCAGAAGCTCGGCCTTCCCTATGATCTGCTGCAAATCTCCGGCGAAGCCGATTCCATCGGCGCGGAGAAGGCGATGACCACCGGCCTGAGCGAAGTGCCGGCCGCCGACGGTCTGGCCAAGGCCATCGCGGGATTGTGCGAGGGCTACACGCACATCGCGGCCGTCTCGAACATGCAGAGCAAGGACGTGCTGGCGCGGGTCGCCGCCCTCATCGATGCCGCGATGATCACGGACGCCGTCGATCTGGAATCGACGACCGTCTTTCACCGCCCCATCGTTGCGGGCTCAGCAATCGCAACAGTGGAGGCCCTGGCCGAACCCATCGTTCTGACGGTGCGCCCGGCGAACTTCCCCAAGCCGGAGCCGGCTCCCAACGGAGCGACCGAAAGCATCTCGCTCTCGATCGAATCCAAGGCAGAAAGGGTCAGCGCAAGCTCGCGCGGCGGGGGTGGTCGTCCCGACCTCGCCCAGGCCTCGGTCGTCGTCTCGGGCGGCCGACCGCTCAAGGAGTCAGCAACGTTCGAACAGCTCATCGGCGGCCTGGCCGACAAGCTGGGTGGAGCGGCGGGCGCGACCCGTGCGGCGGTGGATAGCGGCATCGCTCCCAACGAACTGCAGGTCGGGCAAACCGGCAAGATTGTGGCTCCGAACCTGTACATTGCGGCAGGCATTTCGGGCTCGACTCAGCACCTAGCGGGCATCAAGGATTCCAAGGTGATCGTCGCCATCAACACCGATGGCGATGCGCCGATCTTTGAAGTGGCCGACTATGGGCTGGTGATGGATTTGTACGATGCAATCCCCCAGCTCATGGAGAAGATCTAGACAAATCAAAAAGGGATCCCATTGTGCGACCAAGGGGAGAGCAGGTATCGCACGGGGATCCCTATGTGATTATATCAGCGCAAGTAAATAAAAAGTTCAGCCCTCTTTTCCTTCCCAGCGCAACTTTTTAGAAATCATTTCATTGAATGCTGGCCGAAATATTGCGATTCGTGTGTTATCTGCCGCAGGATAGACCCGATTTGTTAGTAGGCACGAAAACATCTTGCTCTCGGGATCAATCCAGATCGAAGTCCCGGTGAAGCCGAGATGTCCGTAGGACTTCAGATGGAATAAGTGTCCGGCGGAAGAGCCTTTGGCGGACTTTGTATCGAAGCCCAGCGCCCGCGTCGAGTATGCCCTTTGCCGACGCGTCCACTTCTCCACCGTCTCTCGCTGAAAAACCCGCTCGCCGCCCCGCACCAATTCCTGACACCACTTGCCCATATCCGTGACGGTGCTGAAGAGGCCTGCATTCCCACTGATACCGCCCCACAACCGGGCGTTGGGATCGTGCACGATGCCCTGCTGGCCTTCGGTCGGGGCGCATCGCCCCGGCTCCGCCGGATTGAAGCCCGTCTCGGTCATTTCCAGAGGGTCGAAGACGAGCCGCTGAGCGAGCCGGTCAAGGGGCTCGCCGCCAGCGGCCTCCAACACCCTTCGCAACACCATAAAGCCGAGGCAGGAATACACGCTTTTCGGCGGGATAGCCTGACTCACCTCGGTGGCTAAGAGCGCCTCTTCCGCAGTCTCGGCATCGGCGCATTCCGCATCGAAGCGGCGATACGCGGGAAGCCCGCTGCGATGGAGAAGCAGGTCCCTCACCGTGACATGGGCGTGCCGAAATCGGGGCTCGTAGTCGGAAGCCGGGCGGTCCAGCTCCAACTTCCCTTCCTGCCAGAGCACCATCGCCACCGAAGTCGTGGCGACCACCTTGGTCAGGCTGGCCAGGTCCCACAGCGTCGATTGATCCACCGGCGGGCTATCCGGCGCATAAGTGTGCCGTCCGGCACAGGCAAACTCGACCACCGTGCCATCGCCCCATGCGGCGCAGGCACCGGGAAAAACGCCGTTCTCCACCCCGAAGGCCAGATGGTCTTCCACCGTCACGGGTCGACCACCGTGAGGCCGTGCAGGCGGAGCCCCGCTGCGGAGCGGCTCACCCGGATGCTGACCGCAGCGACCTCCTGCCCCTCCGGCACCGGACATCGATACGCCGAGACCGTTCCCTGGCGCGCCGCCAGGACCGCCGGGCGCGGGTCGTTGACCGCTCTGGCATGGGAACCGTAGATCAGCGGCTTCTCCACCTTCTCTCCGCTCTTGAGGGTCAGCACCACATCGGCGATCACCTCGTTGTCCGGCACCCAGGCCAGGCAGTCCAGCGCCAGCACCACTTCACTGGCGGGGCGATTGATGGGGATGGAAATCTCTTTGGCGGCGCTCCGCCCTTCTTCAAAAATCGGCGTGAAGAGCTGCATCGGCTCCACCAGGGCCACCGAGACGTCTTCAAATGCCTTGCGGCTCCCCCGGCTTCCTCCGGTCTCCATGAACGCACCCCCGGCCCCCTGAGCGCGGGCGGGCGGGCTGAAGTAGAGCCGCCGCAGCAGCTGCTTCGGGTCGTAGCCCAACTCTCCGGGCATCTCGGTGCGGCCGCTCCAGGCGTAGTCCGCCGCCACGATGTAGGCCGAGAACTGCTGCAGCTCCCGAATCATGTTCGGCTCGCTGCTCTCGTATCCCGCCCAGGTGGTCTGCAGCAGGCCGCCATCCACCTTGCGGGAAGCCAGCGCCTGCCCCCGAATGTTGTTCAGCCGCCACCAAGAAGCGGCGATGGGGCGATGGCCCAGACGCTTGAAGAGAGCCAGCGACGTGTAGATCTGCGGGTCGGGATCGTCCTTATAGTGCCAGTCGGCCACGATGGCTCCGGGCCGGAGAACATCCCGCCGCTTCTTCGCTTCCTCGGGGGTCTTGGCGTGGACCGCATCCGGCGCTTCCCCCGGGCCGAGCATGATGTCGCCCCACAGCATCGGCTTCACCTTGAGATCGCGGGCGAGGTCCTGGAGAAAAGGCAGGTGCCGCTCCCAAAGGCGGGTGGTGAAGTACGGGTCCACGGGCAGGCCGCGCATATCAATCTCGTCGAGGCCGAAGTGGACGGTCTGCGGCTGCAGATCGGTCACCGCCTCCTTCCAGAGCGCGGTCAGCAGGGTGCGGCTGCGTTCGCGGCGCGGGTCGAGGGTGAAGGGCATGTCCGGATTCACGGCGATGTCGAGGTTCTGCTTGTTCTCGAACAGCCATCCCGTGTGCCCCAGGCTCTGGATGAGCGGAATCGGTTCGAAGCCACGTTCGCGATACCGGGCGAAGAGGCTCTTGAGGTCCTCCTTCGGCATCGTGATGCGCGTCTCGTTGCCCTTGGTCGCTTCCCATGCCGTGCGTTCGCACTGCAGAACGACCCGGTTCAGCTTGAGCGGCGCCAAAACCCGATCCATCAGCCGGGTCTGGAACGCGAGGGCGGTCGGCCCCACAAACATATGCACACCCCGCCAGCTCAAGGCGGGCTCGTCGCGGATGGTTTGGTGGCGCACCGCCAGCCGCCCCGATTGCGGCTCGATGAGCCAGGGAAGGGTCTGGAAGGCGTTTCTCAAACCTGCCTCGGTCTGGCCGATCAACTGGATTCCATCAGCGCCAACCCGGATTTCGTAGCCCTCTGGCTGCAGCCCCAGGCTGCGGATGCTGGCGGTCACCTTTGCAGGCTGCGCGGCGGGCACGAAAGAGCTGCGATTCCAGCGCTGCCAGATCATCTCCTCGGCGCGCTCCCACATCTCGGCTGTCGGACCTTCCAACTCTGCGCTGAACTCGCGGCCCAGCTGCAGGTAGCCCGCCGCCAGAGTGCGCTCTTTCGGCTTCGGCACCAGCGGCAGGGGACGGGATTCGGCGTTGACCGCAAGAGTGGTTTTTTCCAGCGTGGCTTCGATGCGCCGCGGGCCGGAATCTCCTGTCGTCGGCTTCGGCTTGATCTTCCACTTGGCCTCGAACTCCAGCGGTTGGTTGGGCCGCAGGGGCACATCCATGTGTCCCAGCCAGAACAGCTCTCGGTTCTGCGCCCAATCCGGCGTGTGGCCGCGGGCATCGAAGAAGAGCGTGTTCGGGCGGGTGATGTCCACCTGGATATCGGCCATCGGCGAGTCGATTTCGATCCGCGATGCTCCGTCGCCGAATCGGCGGGCCTGAACATCGGCCCCGGCGCGGGCGCGATTGCCCATCTTTCGCGCGGCAAAGCCATCCATCAGCAGTCGGCCATCCTCCACCGCCGGAGCCCAGATCAGGCCGAGGCTGTTCTCCATGCGGATTTCGCCCTTGCCCCGCCAGACAAAGCGGTACTTCACGTCCACTCCGTCGATGGTCGGGAACAGCTCGATCCGCCCGGTCACGTTCGCGTCGTCGCCCACGAAGTCGACCTGGGTGCCTCCATTGGAGATCGAGTTGATCGTCTTGGGCCGCCAGTTGGAGCTGTAGATGCCGCGCTTCCAGCCGATCTCGTAATATTGAAAGGCCGAGCCGACCACCAGCGGAACATCGTTCACGCTGATCTGAAGGCCGCCAAATTCGGTGTAGCCGACGGTGATTCCAGGAGCCATGGCGGCTCCGAGCAGAAAGGTCAGCATCTCTTCCCCAATTCTACGAGGTTCTCGGGCGCTCGTCCAGAAGCTGTGTGGCCGGCTTCGACATCTGATACTCCTGAACGGAGAACAGGTCTTCGCCGCGTCGCCGACCGCGGCGGCGGTAAGTGCCGTCCTTGGTGGCCAACCATGAGTTGGTGTTGTCCTTCAGGCACGGCTCCAAGACTTCGTCCCGCAGATACATCGCCAGCTGCTGGTCCTCGACGGGAGCCAGCACCTCGATGCGGCGGTCCAGGTTGCGGCGCATCATGTCGGCTGAGCCCACATAGGCGACCGGGTCGCCCTGGTTCTCGAAGTAATAGACGCGCGAGTGCTCCAAGAAGCGGCCGACGATGCTCACCACGCGGATCTTCTCGCTGAGCCCGCGCACGCCGGGCCGCAGGCAGCAGATGCCCCGCACGATCAGGTCGATCTTCACACCCGCCTCGTTGGCCTCGTAGAGCGCATCAATCACTTCCGGATCAACCAGGGAGTTGAGCTTGAAGATGATCCGGCCACTGCCCGTCCGGCTGCAGAGATCGGCCTCTTTGCGGATGAGTTCGATGATGCTCTCCCGCACATTGAGCGGGGCGACCAGTAACTTGCGATAGCTCGATTGTTTGGAGAATCCGGTCAAAAAGTTGAACAATTCGCTCACATCCCGGCAGATATCTTCATCATCGGTGAAGATGCCGAGATCGGTGTAGAGCCGGGCGGTGGAGGGGTTGTAGTTGCCCGTGCCGATGTGCGCGTACGAGCGGATCGCGCCGCCTTCTTTGCGGACGACCAGGCACAGCTTGCAGTGCGTCTTCATCTGCGGAAAGCCGTAGGTGACATGCACTCCGCTGCGCTCCAGTGCCCGCGACCAGATGAGGTTGTTGCTCTCATCGAAGCGCGCCTTCAACTCGACCATCACGGCCACCTGCTTGCCGGCTTCCGCTCCCGCCAGCAGCGACTCGACGATCGGCGACTCGGCTCCGACTCGGTACAGCGTCTGCTTGACGCCCATGACCGCCGGATCTTCCGCCACAGAGCCGACGAAGAGCTGAACGCTCTGGAAGCTGTCGAACGGGTGGTGAACCAGCACAGACCGTTCACGAATCACCTCGAAGAGGCTGTCGCGCTCGGCCAGGCGCGGATGCAGAAACGGCGTGTAAGGCGAAAATTTGAGATCGGGCCGCTCAACCTTGGTCAGCTCCCACAGCATCTCGAAACCGAGCAGGCCGTTCACTACAAAGCAGTCGCTGTGGTCCAGCTGCAGCCCAACGAGGAGCTTGTCGCGCCACTCGACGGGCAGGGTCGGGCTGACTTCAAGCAGAACCGGGTCGCCGAATCGCCGGAGGCGCAGCGACTGCTCCACCGCCGAGATCAGGTCAGCAGCCTCCAGCTCTCGGATCTCCACGTCTGCATCGCGGATGACCCGAAAGAGGTGCGCTCCCTTGACCTCGACACCTGGGAACAGATTCTGCAGGTTGCAGGAGATCAAGTCTTCCAGCAGGACAAACTCGTTGGTCCGGCCGGGAATTGCGGTGGCCCGGGGCAGGACGGGCGGAATCTTTACCCGCGCCAGCTTTGGCTGTCCTTCGTCCTCCAGTTCGACCGCCAGGTTCAGAGACCGGTTGGAGATGAACGGAAAAGTGATCGCCGGCTCAAGCATCAGCGGCGTGAGCAGCGGGAAGACCGCCTGAAGGTAGTACTCCTCAAGCAGCTCCCTCTCCTTCGTCTTGAGCGACTCATAGGCGACGATGCGGATGCCCTTTCGCGCCAGCGCGGGCTCCAGCTTGTCCATCCACATCTTCGAGGCGAGTTGCCGCATCGGCTCGGCCTTCTCATGGATGAGCCGCAGCTGCTCGGATGGAGTAAGCCCGTCGGGCGTCAGGTCGCGGATGCCCTGCTCTTCCTGCTCGATGAGGCCCGAAACGCGGACCATGTAGAACTCGTCGTAGTTCGACTCGAAGATCGCGAGAAACTTGATGCGCTCAAGCAGGGGGTTGCTCGCCTTGTCGGCTTCGGCCAAGACCCGGCGATTGAACTCCAGCCAGCTCAGTTCGCGGTTGACATAGCGCGGATGCCAGGCGCGGGGCTGCCTCACGATGCCTTGATCCTCCCCTGCGAAATCTCAAGCACCGCCCCCTCGCGCACACCGAAGACGCTGACGTGCATCGCGTCGATGCCGAACCGCCGCAGAAAAGCCTTGTAGATGACCGTCCCTGGCAGCAGGGTGGTGGCGCGCTTGGCCTTCACGCTGTAGCGGGCGACGATCTCCTCTTCCGAAAGGCGGCAGACATCCCACTCAAGGTAGTCGAGCCCCCGCCAGTGCACCTCCCTCGCGCCATCCGGATGCAGCGACCGCCAGATGCCACGTGCGACGCCGCCGCTGGTGAGGATCATGCGCGGGTTGTCGAAGCCTTCCAGCGTGTCGAGGGCTCCCTCCACGATCTCCTGAACCCGGTCCAACTGCTCTGGAGTGCAGGGCTGCGTCAGATCGGCCTTGGCGATCAACGCGCCGGTGCCGATGGGGAGCGATGCCTCTTCCAGCATCTTGCCGTCTTCCAGCAGAGCCACCTGAACGCTGCCGCCGCCGGTCTCGACCAGCAGAGAGCGGCCGGAGGCTTCGGTGTCTTCCAAGACTCCTCGCAGGCTCAACTCGGCTTCGCGCTGGGGAGCGATGACATCGACGGAGATGCCGAGCCGCACCTTGATCCGCTCCAGCACATCTTCATGGTTTTCCGCCTTGCGGACCGCCTCAGTGGCGAAGATGTAGAACGACTCGGCCTTGACGGCCTTCGCCATGCGCTGGAAGCGGGCGAGGGAGCGGGTGAGAAGCTCTTCCGCATCCTCGGGGATGCGGCCCTGGCGGCTGACGATCTCTCCCAAAGACAGCCAGTCGCTCTCGTTGACGCGGCGGATGATTCCGGACTTCTTGACCTCGGCAATCAAAAGATGGGCCGTATTGCTGCCGATATCCGCCGCCGCAATCACCTGACCCATGTTCCCTGAGAGTATGGCACCCGGCAGCCGTCCCTTGGGTTAAGCTACCCGCCATGTCGGACCAGCTTCAGAAGGCGGTGAGGTGGGCGGTGGAGCGCCACGCGGGACAGGCGCGCGAGGGCGAACCTGCGATTCCGTACGCCACTCATGTCTTGGAGGTCATGTCGATCCTCCGCGCCTCCGGCTGTCAAGACGAGGCCATGCTCTGCGCGGCGGCGCTTCACGATTTGATTGAAGAGACCGAGACCTCCCTGGCCGAAGTCGAGCAGGAATTTGGCGCGGATGTTCGCGGCCTGATCGACGAGCTGACCCGCGAGGAGCCGAGCGAGGAAGAGCGGGCGGGGCTCTCCAAAGACGAAATCTGGCAGCTCCGCACGCGGATGCTGCTGGATGAGATCAAGGAGATTTCCGAACGGGCGCAGCTCATCAAGCTCTGCGACCGGCTCTCCAATCTGCGCGAAGCGCGGGTGACCCGGTCGGGCAAGCGGCTGGCGCGGTACGTCCGACAGACGCACCAGATTCTAGAGATCGTCCCCCGCAGTGTTCACCCGCGCATTTGGGATGAGTTGAAGGCGCTCGCCGATGAACTCTAAGGACGCCTGCCGAGAGATCTTCAGTCAAGCGGTCGAGTCGGTCCGAGCGGATCGGCTGATGGATGCCTTTCTCGCCCATCACGCTGCGGCTCTGCCCCAGCAGCCTTTCATTATCCTCGGCGCTGGCAAGGCGGCCGCGTGGATCGCCGAAGCGATCTGTCGTTTTCCCGGTACTGAAGTCAATGGCGGTCTGATTGCGGTCAAGGAGGGCCACGCACGGCCCGGCCTTCCGCTTGAGCAGATCGAAGCCGGCCACCCGATTCCCAACGAAGCTTCGCTGCGGTCGGGAGCCGAGATCTGGCGGATGGCTGCCGAGCTGCGACCCGACGCTCCCGTTGTCGGCATCGTGACGGGAGGTGCATCAGCCCTGATGGAGCTCCTCAAGCCGCCGCACACGCTGGCCGATCTGAAGGACCTGACCGAACGGAGCATGCAGAGGGGCGAAGACATCCGCCAGCTCAACGCCCGGCGGCGCGAGATTTCGCTTCTCAAGGGCGGCGGGTTGGCGAGGCGGCTGGGCGAGCGCGACCTGCGGGTCTTCGTGCTCTGCGATGTGATTGATGGCGGACCAGAGGTGATCGGATCCGGCCCGTTTTGGACGGGAAACGAAAGCGCACCGCACCGCATCATCGGCTCTTGGCGCGATGCAAGTGCCGCGGCAGAAAAGGCGGCGCAGAGCCTCGGCTTCAAGCCGCGCGTCGTCCTTCCGCCGCTCACCGGCCGCGATGATCAGTGCGCGGAAGCCCTGGCCCAAGAGATCGACCAGCTCAAGCCCGGCGAAGCGATCATCGCCTGCGGCGAACCGACGGTCGATGTTCGGGGGGATGGGAAGGGGGGCCGCTGCCAGCAGCTCGCCTGCCGCATCGCCCGCCACATCCGAGGCCAGAGCGGCGTCGCCTTCTTGGCGGGAGGCACCGACGGCACCGATGGTCCGACCGATGCCGCCGGAGCCGTGGTGGACGGCGACTCTTATCACCTCGCCGCGGCGCGGAATGTCTCCTATGAGGAGATCCTGGCCCGCTCCGACTCGTACCTTTGGTGCGAAGCGGCCGAAGCCCACATCTTCACCGGGCCGACCGGCACCAACGTGAATGACCTATTCCTGGCGGTGAGGACCGCCAGCAGATAGACTCCTCATCGATGGCAGCGGCGCTCGATTGGCTGGGCAGAGGCTGGCGGCAATACCGAAGCAATCCGGGCCGCTGGGCAGGCGCAGGCATCGCGCTTCTGCTGGCCTGGATCATCCCGCACGTCTTGACCGGCATCATCCCGCCGATCATCTCGGGCCGAGGACTTGAGCTGCTGGATGTCATCGGCCCGCAGCCTAAACCCTCGCAGGTGGTGCTGACCGCCTTCTACTGGTCTTGCCTGCTCGGGGTGATGACGATGGCGGTGCGGGAGAAGCTGGCCTCGGCACGGCGCGGCATGAGCGGCTTCATCAGCGGCTTCTTCGGCGGCTTCTTCCTGTTGCCCTTTGCGATCCTGTGGGAGATTCCGCAACCCGAAGATATTCCCTCCCGCCTGGCCATGGTGGCCGTGACGCTCCCCTTCTGGCCGCTGATCAGCCTGGGGCTCTTCCTGCTCGCCGCGCAGCCAGTGAAAGAGGAGCGGCGTGCCCTCTTCAGACAGTTTTGGCCTCGGTATCTGCCCCTCCTCTGCCTGGAAGCGATCTGCGGACTGATGCTGGCGGCGGGCTGGGCTCTGGGGGGATTGGGCCTGGTCGTGGCGGGACCGTTGCGGCTGCTGGCCCTAGCCGAAGCCTTCTCCGACCTGAACCCTCAGTAAAATCCGCGCCGTGCTCCTGAGCGTCAGCCATGTGAGCCGCATGTTTGCGGACGAGATCATCCTTGAGGATGTCTCCTTTCAGCTCGAACCGCGCGAAAAGACCGCGCTGATCGGGAGGAATGGGTGCGGCAAAACCACCCTGCTCCGCATCATCACCGGCGAGATGGAGCCAGATACCGGCTCGGTCATGCTCACCCCAGGGGCGCGGGTCGGATACCTCAAGCAGATTCAGGACAAGGACGC
Organism: uncultured Fimbriimonadaceae bacterium; assembly: GCA_965652385.1. Classification (GTDB taxonomy): domain Bacteria; phylum Armatimonadota; class Fimbriimonadia; order Fimbriimonadales; family Fimbriimonadaceae; genus JBGSIR01. Next base: position 98,170 of record CBFGUV010000001.1, on the reverse strand, counting down.
CCACCACTCAGTGCTGCAAGAGGCCCAATCCGGCGCAGAGGAGCAGATTCAGCTCAACCGCCGCCTGGAAGAGCTGACCCGCCTGATCGAAGAAGCCCCCACCGACGACCTGCTGAGCGAATTCGCCCTACTGCACGAGCGCATCGAAGAAAGCCGCGCCTTTGCCGCCGAACACACCGTGCGCTCCGTGCTGGAGCAGATGGGCTTCACGCCGGAAGATGAAGACCGGCCCGTCAGTTCGCTGAGCGGAGGAGAGCGGACGCGCCTCTCGCTCGCCCGCCTTCTGCTGGAACAGCCCGACCTGCTGATCCTCGACGAGCCAACCAACCACCTCGATCTGGACGCGGTGGTCTGGCTGGAAGAGTGGCTCAAAACTTATCCCGGCGCCGTTCTGCTGGTGAGCCACGACCGCGTCTTCCTTGAGCGCACCGTGCAGAAGGTCTTCGAGTTGGAGAACCACAAGGTCACCACCTGGCCGGGCGGCTTTGGGAAGTACCGCGTCCTCAAGGCCGAGCGGCGCGCCGAACAGGCCCGCGTCGCCGCGCGACAGGCGGAAGACATCGCCAAGCTCGACGAGTTTGTCCGCCGCTTCATGAATTCGCAGCGCACCGCCCAGGCCAAGGGGCGGCAGCGGCTGATGAACCGCCTGAAGGAGCAGCAGATCACCGTCGATAAGGACGATCGGTCAATGGCGCTCTCAATGGAGCCCGTCGCCCGCAGCGGCGACCAGGTCATCGTCTGCGAAGACCTCGCCTTCGGTTGGGATGGAGAACCGCTGGTACGAGGGCTCGACTGGACCGTCCGCTGGGGCGAGCGGTGGGGCGTGATCGGCGACAACGGCGCGGGCAAATCGACCCTTATCAAGACCATTCTCGGCCTGCGGGAAGCGATGGGCGGCAGCGCCAAGGTCGGCAGCCGGGTCGAGGTCGGCTACTTCGCCCAAGATGCGGCCTCGCTCGATCTCGACCGGAGTCCGCTGGAGCATGTGATTTACGAGTGCGAGTTGGACACTCCCGCCGCCCGCAACTTGCTGGGACGCTTCCTCTTTGAGGGTGACGACGTGTTCAAGCCGATCCGCGCGCTCAGCGGCGGCGAGCGTAACAAGCTGGTGCTGGCCGAGCTCTGCCAGCTCTCGCCCAACCTGCTGATCTTAGACGAGCCCACCAACCACCTGGACATGGACTCACGGGAGGCGCTGATCGAGGTTCTGCGGGACTACAAGGGCACCCTCGTGCTGGTCTCGCACGACCGGCATCTGCTGGCCAGCTGTACCACCCACCTCCTGGATGTAAAACGGTCCGGTTGCGTCGTCTACCCGGGCGGATTTGAGGACTACCGTCAGCGACAGGAAACGCCGAACATCAGCCTGCAAAAGAATGCTGCGCCCGCCAAGAAGGCCGAGCCGACCCTTTCGCCACGCGAGCTGAGCAAGATGATCTCCAAGACCCGGACCGAGGCCGAGGAATCCGAGAGCGAAGTCGCTCGGGTAGAGGGCGCGATCGCACAGCTTGAAGAGGACCTCGCCAAAGGCGGCGATCCCGACAAGATCATTGAGATGTCGAAGAAGCATCGCGACCTTCAGGCCGACCTGGAGAAGGCGATGGAAGAGTGGCAGCGCACCCACGAACTTCTCGATTCTCTGATGGCCCAGCAGGGCTGATCTTCGTAGTAAGACGGGTATGGCGGGCCACACCCTTATCACGGGCGCTTCGGGAGGCATAGGCCGCGACCTGGCCATTGAGTTTGCCAAGCACGGACACGACCTCACCCTCGTCGCGCGCAGCGAACAGGCTCTGGAAGAACTCGCCTCTGAGCTGGGGGCGACGCACGGCATCCAGGCCGACTGCATTGCGATGGATCTCGCCGTGCCGGATGCGGCGGCCACGCTGATGCGCGAGGTCGATAAGCGGGGGCACGTCGTGGACATCCTGGTCAACAACGCGGGCTTTGCCACCTACGGCCCCTTCATCGAGATCGATGCGGAGAAGGAGCACCAAATGCTGATGCTCAACATGGTCACCCTCACCGATCTGATGAAGGGCTTTCTGCCGGAGATGGTCAAGCGGCGGTCGGGCAAGGTGATGAACGTGGCGAGCACCGCCGCCTTTCAGCCCGGCCCGCTGATGGCCGCCTACTACGCCAGCAAGGCTTATGTGCTCCATCTCGGCGAAGCAGTGGCCGAAGAGATCGACGGCAGCGGCGTCACCGTGAGCACCCTCTGCCCCGGGCCGACCAAGTCCGGATTTCAGAAGCGGGCAGAGATGAAGGATTCCAAGCTGGTGCAATCCGGGCTGCAGGACAGTCGAGAAGTGGCCCAAATCGCCTACAAAGGCCTGATGGAAGGCCGCCGAGTCATTTACACTCGGTTCAGCCAAAAGCTGCTCGCCTTCAGCACGCGGTTCGCGCCGCGCTCGGCATTGCTGAAGGTGGTGAAGAAGGCGCAGGAGAAGAAGAGTTGAGTCGATTTGAATATCCGATCCGCGGGCAGAAGCTCTCGATGACCACCGAGATTGGCGAGCCGCTGTGCCAGCACCAGTCCGCCTATCAGGTGATCGAGATCTTCGAAACGCCCAGCCTCGGCAAGATTCTCCTGTTGGATGGCCACATCCAGCTCGCCTCCATCGACGAGGCTGCCTACCACGAAGCCCTCATCCATATCCCGGCCCTCAGCGTGCCAGAGCTGAAGACTGCCCTGGTGCTCGGAGGCGGCGACGGCGGGGTTCTGCGGGAGCTGGTCAAGCACGAATCCCTGGAGCGGATCGTGATGATCGAGATCGACAAGGACGTGGTCGAGTGCTGCGAACGATTCCTGCCCGAGCTGAGCGACGGCGCCTTCAAGAACAAGCGGGTGGAGCTGGTCTTCGTCGACGCCATCGATTTTGTGCAGAAGACCGACGAGCGGTTCGACCTGATCGTGGCCGATGTGACCGACACCTACGAAGAGGAGGAGGACGAACTGAGCGAAGAGGTCTTCTCGGTCAAATTCTATCGCCTAGCGAGCAAGCTGCTCACCGAGGGCGGAATCATGGTCACCCAGGCCGACAACCCCCTCTTCTGCCCGTACTCGGTCCGCGATGTGCGGGAAGCGTTCCGGCAGCTGTTCAATCAGGAAGGCTTCTACTGGACCCTCGTGCCTTCGTTCGGCGGCTACTCCGGCTTCGTCTGGGGCTCGCAGTCTTCGACCATCACCCATGCTCCCGATCCCGAGTTTCTGGCGGAGCACTGCCGGTTTCTTGATGAGCGGCAGTGGGGCCTCGCCCTCTCGCAGCTGCCCTTCATCGGCCCTTCCGAGCTTCAGTAATTGCTGGTTTCAAACCAGCCTGGCAGTCTCTACAGGAAGGCATCCTTATTAAAAAGGAAAGATTGGAGTGTGAGGTTTAGTGAGGATGATTCAGTCGTCAAACCGCTTATATTCGGTGTTGGCGAGTCTGAAGCGGCTTGAAACGCAAGTCAATCAGACTCTGCATCAACAGGGCCTCAACGCTGAGGGGGACGCTGCAGAAAAGGCACGGCGCGAGGCCGCTGCCCTTAAAGTCGATTTAGACCAGGCGGTCACCGATACGGTCCGCACCATCCGCACGTCCTCCCTCGATCTAGAAGCCTGACCGCAGGCCGGGCCATACTTGATGGTATGGCATCCGAAAAGATCGGGCTCCTGATCGCCGCCATCTATGAGCGACAGGCTTCCCTGCTTGAACCCCGGCTCAAAGAGCTTGGCCTCAGCTGGGCCGCGTTCCAGCTTTTGGCCGCGGTGCAGGCGGCTCCCGATGAACCCCAGGCCGAGGTCGCCGAGCGGCTGGGCGTCTCCCCCGCAACCCTCAGCGAAAGCGTGTTCCGTCAGGTGCAGGCCGGGCTCCTCGAACAGGCCCCCTCCACCAAAGATCGCCGCGTCAAGAGCCTCAAGTTGACCGCCAAGGGCAAGTCGATGCTCAAGGAATGCCTCAAGCAGAATCAGGCTGCGGATGCCGTCATGCTGCAGGATCTTTTGGAAAAAGAGCGCGATCAACTGGCGCGACTTTTGAATCATTGTCTCACCGCCCTAGAAAATCATTCGCAATAACGCTTCTTTAAGGCTCGGATAAACGTCATTCAAAACAATTAGGCAACCACAGCGAGGCAGGGATGCTGCAGATAGTGGGAATTGAAACCAATCCGGCGTCGGGACGCGAGATGGTTCTCTTGCAGAACCAAGGCTCTCTGAGCGCCAAATTGCGCGGACATTGTCTGGCGACAAGGCTCCGCAGTTCGGACGGCAGTGAACAGCCATTTGCCTTCCTCTTCGACGATGACGTCCTCATCCCGTGCAAGCAGCACGTTCTGTTGTGCAGCGGACGAGGCAAAGCGAAGTGGATTCACAGCTCTGATGGAAGGCCGATCTACGTCGTCTTCACCGGACTGGATGAGCTGATCTGGGCTCAGTCGAATGGAGTGGTTGAACTGCTGAAGCCGGCCCAGTGCTTCACGCTTGAGAAGTCAGGCGTCGCCGCCGGAATCCTGTGAGTTCGCCAGGTTCATCGCGACGTTCAGCCCGTCCACGATAAAGGCTTCGCACGCCTGAACCGAGCGCTTAAGCGCGTCTTCGATCACCGGCCGCTCATCCTTGCCGAAGCCTTCCAGCACAAAATCCTTGACATGCCCCTGCGGGGTGCCGATGCCGATCTTCAGGCGCGGATATTCGGTGGTGCCAAGAGCCGAGATGATCGACTTGTGGCCGTTGTGGCCGCCCGCGCTTCCTTTCGGCTTGAGCCGCACCCGCCCCAGTTCCAGCGCGAAGTCGTCGGCCACGATCAGGCAGCTGGCCGGCTCGATGCCGTACCGCTTAAGCAGCCCTTTGACCGAGTTGCCGCTGAGATTCATGTAGGTGAGCGGCTTGGCCAGCAGAACCTTGTGGCCCTTGATCGAGCCGACCGCCACCAGCGCCATATCCTGCGAACGGCGAATCCTCAGGTTGTGGTCTTCGCCGAGCATGTCCAGCACGTCAAAGCCGACGTTATGGCGCGTGCCAGCGTATTTCGGCCCCGGATTGCCCAGGCCGATGATCGCGCACTCGGGCGCGTCGGCATCCCGCTTCAGCCAGCGGATGGGGCTCCTCCCAGCCAGCCCAGAGCACTGGCGAAGATGACCAGCCCGACCACCACGCGCCACACGGCAAACAGCAGCGTGGACCGCTTCTGCAGATAGCCCATCAAGAAGGCGATGGCCGCATAGCCGACGATCAGCGAGACGACGGTCGCCACGGTGGTGGCGAGCCAGCCCTGCTGCAGCAGATTCTCTCGTTCGGAAAACAGCTTATACAGGCCCGATCCTCCGATCGCGGGGACGCTCAGGAGGAAGGAGAACTTGGCCGCTGTCTCGCGGTCGAAGCCCAGGAAAAGCGCGCCCGTGATGGTGCTGCCCGAGCGACTCGAGCCCGGAATCAGCGCGAGACACTGCCAGAGCCCGACGATGATGCCATCGCGGACTGTGGTGTCTTCCATGCTCAACCGAGGCTTGGTTATCTTTTCCGCCGCATACATGAGCGCGCCGAGCAGGATCAACGCCGAACCGACGATCCAGGGATCGCGGAGCTGGCCGTCTATCTGGTCTTGGAAAATCAAGCCCAGCACCACGATGGGCACCGTGCCCCAGAGGACCGCCCAGGCGAGCTTTGACTTCGGCTCCTTCCGCGCCTCCTTGTCCCGCAGCCCCTTGGCCCACGCCCGAGCCATCTCGACCAGGTCGCTCCAAAAGTAGATGAGCACCGCCACGAGGGTGCCGAGCTGAATGACCGCCGTAAAGCCGGAGCCCGGGTCATCCCACTTGGAGAGATACGAGACCAGATAGACATGACCGCTGCTGGAGACGGGCAGGAATTCCGTCAGCCCCTGAACGATGCCAAGGACAATGGCTTCAATCAGGCCCAATCCGAAGCCTCCGGCGAGTCAATGCCCAGCAACCGCAGCGCATGGTAACGGATGCGGGCTGAAGCCTCGCCGTCTCCGTAAGGGCTGACCGACTGCGCCATCTGGCCGTAGGCCGCCTCCGAGTCGAGCAGACGCATGGCCTCCCGATAGATCGCCTCTTCATCCGTGCCGACCAGCTTCGCTGTTCCGGCGGTGACGCCCTCGGGCCGTTCGGTCGATTCCCGCAGAACCAGCACGGGGATTCCGAAGGTCGGCGCTTCCTCCTGGATGCCTCCCGAGTCGGTCAGGATGAGATCGGCCCGCTTCATCAGCGGGACAAAGTCGTTGTATTCGGGCGGCTCGATCAGTTCGACCCGCGGCTTGCCCCCCAGGATGCCAGTCAGTGTCTCTCGCACCTTGGGGTTGCGGTGCATCGGCACCACCAGCAGCACATCGGTGAATCGCTCTACCAACCGGAGGGCGGCGCGGGTGATCTGCGCTTGGGGCTCGCCCCAATTCTCACGGCGATGCGTGGTCAGCAGGATCAGCCTTCCCGGGTGGCCCGCATACCAGTTCGTCTGCGACTGCTCGGCGATCAGCTTCACCGCGTCGATGCCGGTGTTTCCGGTGAGAAAGATCGTCTCGGGCTTCACGCCCTCCTGCAGCAGATGATCCCGGCTCTCCTTGGTCGGAGCGTAGTGCTGGGCGGCGAACAGCGAGACGGCGCGGCGGTTGAACTCTTCGGGAAACGGGCTCCAGACCGATTCCGTCCGCAGGCCGGCTTCGATGTGTCCGAAGGGAATCTGGAGATAGAACGAGGCCAGTCCGGCGGTGAAGGTGGTCGTAGTATCTCCCTGGGCAAACACCATGTCTGGCTGGATGGACTTGAACTTTTCCTCCAATCCCTTCAGCACGTCGGCGGTGATGTCGGCCAGGGTCTGGCCGTGCTTCATCACCTCCAGATCTTCATCAGGAGCCAGGTCGAATGCGCCCAACGCCTGCGCCAGCATCTCTTTGTGCTGCCCCGTGGAGATGAGAATCGTATCCACCAAGTCCGCATGGCGACGCATCTCGCGCACCACCGGCGCAGACTTGATGGCGTCCGGCCGCGTGCCGACGACAAAACAGACCTTGGGTTTAGCCACGATTCCTCACAATCCACAGCAGGATGCCCGCTAGAGCGAGCGCTGCGCCGTACAGTATCCACACTGTCTGCTTCTGGCTCAGGCCCCTGCTGAGCAGCGTGTGGTGGATGTGCCGCTTGTCGGCCTGGGTGATGGGCTGCCCGCTGGCGATGCGCCGGGTGACGGCCACAAAGGCGTCAATGATCGGCACGCCAAAGACGAAGATGGGAATGATGAGCGCCAGCGTCGCCGCCGTCTTCATCGCTCCAATGACGCTCAGGGTTGCCAGGACAAAACCCAGCAGCTGGCTGCCGCCTGTGGCCATGAAGATCTTGGCCGGATTGTAGTTGTAGCGCAGAAAGCCGATGCACGCACCGCCCATGGCGGCGGCAATAAGCGCCACCCGCGGCTGCCCCTCATACACGGCGATCACCGAGAGGACCGCCGCCGCGATGCCCCCGATACCGCCCGCAAGGCCATCCACGCCGTCAATGGTGTCCATGGTCTTGCTGACCACAAAAATGTAGACCGCCGTGACCACATACGCCACCCAGGGAGCAAAGGCGACCCATTTCCCGGCATCCGCGAAGAGCGGCCAGGAGAGCCCCTGAATCTGGGCGATTCCGGTTCCATCGTGAAAGAGCTGAATCGCAAACCCCGCCGCAAGCAGGTAGAGCGCCTGCACCTTCGCTGAGAGCGGCTTCACGTCATCCCATGAGCCCAGCGCCACCAGCACTCCGCCGATCACCATGATGCCGAGAAGGTAGGCCGGAAAGGGATTGTGCGAGTACGCGACCGGCACCGCGATGAGCAGGGAGACGAGGAATCCACCGTAGATGGCCAGGCCGCCCCAGCGCGGGATCGGCTGCTTGTGGATGCGGCGTTCGTCCCGCTTGGGGTCGTCGATTGCGCCGTACTTTTCCGCCAGCCGCTTGACGAGCGGGGTGAGGAGGAGGGTCACGACCAGCGCGACCAGCCCCGCTGCCATCGGCGCCCTAAACCCATCCAGAAAGTCGGGATTCGACTGATGCAATCCTAAAACTCCACCGGCTCTAACTGGCCCTCCCGGTAGCGAAGCACGTCGGTCTTCGCCTCCCGGAACAGTTCCTGGGAGAATTCGTCCGGATAGTCCCCTTCATATATAACACGCTGAATGCCCGCGTTGATGATCATCTTCGCGCAGGAATTGCAGGGGAGGCACGTCACATAGAACGCCGAGCCTTCGCAGGGGATTCCCAGCCGTGCCGCCTGCAGCAGCGCGTTCTGTTCGGCATGAAGGGCGCGGATGCAGTGCCCGGCGCGGAGACAGCCCTGCGGCCAGTCGTGAGACTCGCCCCCCGGGGGGCAGTGCTGCAGTCCGGCGGGCGCGCCGTTGTATCCGGTGGCGAGGATGCGCCGGTCGCGGACGATCACCGCGCCGACCTGACGCCGGGGGCAGGTCGCGCGGGTTGCCACCAAGTGCGCGATCTGCATAAAGTATTCATCCCAGCTTGGCCGCTCCCGCATCACGCGAATTATGGCAGGCCCTTAAAAAACTCGCCGTACCGAGCCTCAAAGCAGGGACCCTCACCTATACTGCATGAATGAGGAGGAGGCGCGGCCACACGAAAACCGTCCTGCTGGTCGGGATAATGTGCCTCGGCTTCGCGACGGCGGCGTTCGGAAAGCCTGCCTACCACTGGTTCAAAAGCCGCCTCAATCCAAGCCCCTATCCCTTCACCGTGCCCGGGCCTCCACCGCCCCCCTCCAGTTTCCCCGCAGGGCCGATCACGACCCCGCCAGAGGCTGGAGGCATCACCTTCGGCGCACATGCGGGTGAAGTCTGCGAACTGCTCGGCATGTCCTCCTGCAACATCCCGACGCTCAGCGATCCCTCCGTCTACGGCAAGTATCGCGAGGCGATCAACAGCGCTTATGGCGTCGATCTGCTGGATATGAATTACTGGCGGGTGGGGTCGCCAGAAGATGGAGATCGCTCGATTGAATTGGCTGGATGGATCGAGAATGCGGGCGAATACGGACCGGTCACCCTTGCGCTTGAACCTGCCTCTGCCGACTACGCCGCCATCTTCGCGGACAACGCCGAGATGCAGGCGATGAGAAGGGTCTTTGTAAAGCATCCAGGCAAGATCTGGATTCGCTTCGCCTCGGAAGCCAACCTTCGGCTGAATCCCTATTCCGTCTTCAACAGCCGCGCCAAGTGCCAGGAATACATCGATGCCGCCCGGTGGTTTGCGGACTATATGCCGGACAACGTGAAGCTGGTCTTCTGCCCGCTGATCAACACCGCGGTACTGCCCAACGCCGCCCAGCAGGAGACGATGCAGATGATGTTTCTGGGGCCGGATGAAGGCGAGATTCCGTGGGACGCAATCGGCGGCACCCTGTACCGCACCGACGTTAGCCTAAACCCCACCTATACGCGCTACTACGAGATGATGTCGGAGTGGAATACCGACCTGCCCTTCCAGCTATGCGAATTGGGCGGACCGTACGGCAAGCGCGATGAGATGATCGAATTCATCGAATCCTGCATCGGCGGCGAATGGCCGAGGCTCGAAAAGATCAACCTCTTCGCCCGCGCCATCAACCAGCGCGCCGACCCAGAAGGCACCTTCGGATTCGTCGATCCGGCGATGAGAGAAAAGGCAAAAAGCGGTCCGCTCTCCGAAGAAGAGCGGACCGCCGTGCGAAGCTATATCGCTGAGACTCTTGCGCCTTAGAGCGGCCAGGTCTTGACTTCCACCGACTCCATGACCGCGTCTTCGTTGGGGCAGTCGCGGGCGTCGCGGGGGAGGCTGACGATCTTGTCGGCGGTCTCCATGCCGCTGACTACCTTGCCGAAAACCGTGTAGTTGTTGTCCAGAAAGTGGCTGTCGCTCACCACGATGAAGAACTGGCTTCCCGCCGAGTTCGGGCTCTGGGATCGGGCCATCGAAAGGATGCCGCGGTCGTGCGGGATCGAGTTGAACTCCGCATCCACGCTCCAGTCCGGACCGCCCGTGCCCCAGACCGGCTTCTTGCCGAGGTCCTTCGTGTTCGGGTCTCCGCCCTGGATCATGAATCCGGGGATCACGCGGTGGAACCGGGTGCCGTTGTAGAAGCCGTCTTCCGCCAGCTTGATGAAGTTGGCGACATGGTTCGGCGCGACGTCGGGGAAAAACTGAAGGACGATCTGTCCGTGGTTCGTATTGATGACGACGACCTGGTCGCCATCCTTCGGCTGAATGTTCTCGCTCATCTAGTTGCCCTCCAGCGGCCAAGGCTTGATCTTTACGGATTCGATCTTCACGGCGTCCGAGGGCTGCACCTTGCCGTTGGCAGCCGCATCGCCGGTCTTCACAATGTCGTCCACCACGTCCATGCCCTTCACCACGATGCCGAAGGCGGAATAGCTGCCGTCCAGGTGGGGCGAAGTCTTGTGCATGACGAAGAACTGGCTGCTGGCCGAGTTGGGATCGCTGGAGCGGGCCATCGAAAGGACGCCCCGCGTGTGCTTCATGGTGTTGAATTCGGCCGGAACGGTCACCCGCTTCCCTTCCTCTTCAAAGCCTCCGGTGCCCCACATCGCGGACTTGGAAAGATCCTTGGTGTTGGGGTCTCCGCCCTGGATCATGAAGTCAGCGATGCAGCGGTGAAAGCGCGTGCCGTCATAGAAGCCGAGCTTTGCGAGCTTCTTAAAATTTTCGACGTGCTTCGGAGCCACGTCGGGCCGAAACTTGAGCACGATGACGCCGCCGCTCACATCGGAGCTGGTGGTCATGACGGCGACCTCTTCGCCCGCTTCCGGCATGGTCGCGCCGGGCGCTGCGGTGGAATTCTGCAGGGGTGCGGCAATGAGGGTCGCCGCAAGGAGTGTCGTCAGCACAGGTTCATTATAGCGGCTGGCAATAGGAAAGCCCCCGGAGCCATCGGCTTCCAGGGGCTTATGACTGCCGCTTCTTGCGGGGCGGCTACTTGACCGGCCAGGGCATGATTTCGATGCTCTTGATCACGATGGCATCGCCCGGCTCGACCTTGCCGTTCTGGGCTGGGTCGCCGGTGGCGATGATCTTCTGGACCACATCCTGACCAGAAACCACCCGACCGAAAGCCGTGTGAACATAGTCGAGGTGACCGGCTTCGCCGTCCATGATGAAGAACTGGCTGCCGCCCGTGTTCGGTCCCGCGTGGGCCATGCTGAGCACGCCCTTCTCATGCCGGATCGGGTTCAGCTCATCGTCGATGGTGTAGCCCGGACCGCCGGTGCCCCACATCGGGGCCTTGTCCATATCCTTGCTCTCCGGATCGCCGCCCTGGATCATGAATCCGGGGATGCAGCGGTGGAATCGTGTGCCGTTGTAGAAGTCGTCGTTGGCCAGCTTCTTGAAGTTCGCCACCGTCTTCGGTGCGACCTTCTCGTAGAACATCACGATGACCTTTCCGGCCGAGGTGTCAAAGACGGCGACTTCCTCGCCATCCGCCGGCACTTCCTTGGCCATGTCGGCCTTCATCTCGTCCGTGACTTCCTCAGGCATCAGGCGGTTGTCAAGGAACGGATCGGCGGGCTCGTTGGAGACTTCCTCTTCCGGCTCTTCGCTGCCGCTCGTCGTGGCCGTGGGCTCGGGCGCGTCCGGCTCGGGCTCCTTGGCGCAGCCGATGGCAAAGAAAGCGATCACGAGTGCTCCAAAGATCAGGAGCAGGAGGCGGGTTGCCTTCATGCTGTTCATTATATTCGCGAGGGCGATGAGCGCATTAAAAGTCCTTGCGCTGCGCTGGTATCGTTTCTCCCATGCCCGACATCTCTTTCGACCGGTACTACCGGTACGACGAACTGACCGCCCTGCTCAAGGCGTATGAGAGCGAGTTTCCAGACCTCGTGAAGGTCGAGTCGATCGGCCAAAGCCATGAGGGCCGCGACATCTGGCTTGTCACCCTCACCGATTCCAGCACCGGCCCGCACGACGAGAAGCCCGCCTTTTGGTGCGACGGCAACATCCACGCCAGCGAGGTGAGCGCCAGCACCACGGTCCTCAAGATCATTGATCTGCTGACCAGCCAGCGGCCGGATGTGCTCAAGAGCCGCACATTCTATCTGGTGCCCCGCTTCGGTCCCGATGGAGCCGAATGGGCGCTGGCCGACAAGCCGAAGATCATCCGCAGCTCCACCCGCCCGTACCCTTATGACGAAGACGACTTCTACGGCCTGGAGCGCGAGGATATGGATGGCGATGGCCGCATCCTCTCCATGCGCATCGAAGACCCGAATGGCCCCTGGAAGGTCGCGGAAGAAGAGCCGCGCCTGCTCAAGCGGCGCGAGCCGGGCGAGAGCGGCGGCACCTACTACCGACTGCTCCCGGAAGGCCACCTGCACAGCTACGACGGCATGACCCTGCGCTACCACAAGACGAAGCAGGGCCTGGACATGAATCGCAACTTCCCCTCCGCCTGGCGGCAGGAGCACGAGCAGCACGGGGCGGGTCCGTATCCGACCAGCGAACCGGAGATCCGCACCATCGTGGACGCGATCAGCAAGCGGCCCAACATCTGCGGCGCGATGACCTTCCACACCTTCAGCGGCGTCCTCATGCGCCCGCCGGGACACACCGCCGATGACGACCTGCCGGCCGAGGACGTGTGGACGTACAAGGAGATCGGCAAGAAAGGCGAAGCCATGACCGGCTACCCCGCCATCTCCGGCTACCACGACTTCAAGTACCACCCGAAGGAAGTCATCACCGGCGTCTTTGATGACTGGATGTACGAGCATCGCGGCGTTCATGCCTGGACCGTCGAAATCTGGTCGCCGCAGCGGCAGGCCGGGATCACGGATTACAAATACATCGACTGGTTCCGCGACCACCCCTTCGAGGACGACCTCAAGCTGCTCAAGTGGAGCGACGAGAAGCTGGACGGCCAGGGGCACATCGATTGGTATGAGTACGACCATCCGCAGCTCGGCAAGGTCGAGCTTGGCGGATGGGACGCGCACTACGCCTTCCGCAACCCGCCCCCGCAGTTCCTGGAAGCCGAGATCACTCCGCTCGCCGAATGGGCGATTTGGCACGCCGGGCTCACCCCCTGCCTGGAGCACCGAGAAGTCCGCACGGAGCAGGCGGGCGACGCGGTCCGCATCCGCTGGGCAGTGCAGAACACGGGCTGGCTGCCCACCAACGTCACCAAAATGGCCGGAGACAAGAAGCTATGCCGCGGCGTGGTCGGCGAGATTGCGCGGGCAGGCGAGACAACCAGCACGGCAGGCAGCACCGAGCCCGGCTGGCTGGTGAGCGGAAAGCTGCGCGAAATGCAAGGCCAGCTTCGCGGCTGGGATCAGGTTCCGGTCAGCGGCTTCGGCTGGCACTTCGACGAGTCGGACGATGTAGCCGTCTTTGAGTGGGTGGTCAAGGCGGGCGGAATGTACGAACTGACCGCCAAGCACGACCGCGCGGGCGTGGTTCGGCAGACGGTGACGGTCTAAGGCCAGCACCGCCAGTCAGGTACAAACGGGGGCAAGATGGCCACCATTGCCTGCGATATCGCCAATCCGTCCCTGGCCGCAAAGGGTCGGGATCGCATCGAATGGGCCGAGCGGGAGATGCCCGTCCTTCGGCTCATTCGAGAGCGATTCGAAAAGGAGAAGCCGCTGCAGGGCGAGCGCATCACCGCCTGCCTGCACGTCACGACCGAAACCGCCAACCTGCTCCGCACCTTCAAGGCGGGCGGCGCTGAGGTTGCGGTCTGCGCCAGCAACCCGCTGAGCACGCAGGACGACGTGGCCGCTTCGCTGGTCGAAGACTTCGGCGTCCAGACCTTCTGCATCCGCGCCGAGGACAACGAAACCTACTACCGCCATATCCACCAAGCGCTGGACATCAAGCCGACCATGACGATGGATGACGGAGCCGACACCGTCGGCATCATCCACAGCGACCGCAAGGAGCTGATCGAAGGCATCAAGGGCGGCACCGAAGAGACCACCACCGGCGTCATCCGCCTGCGGGCGATGGCGAAGGACGGCGTGCTGACCTACCCGATCATCGCCGTCAACGACGCCGACACCAAGCACCTTTTTGACAACCGCTACGGCACCGGCCAGTCCACGCTGGACGGCATCCTGCGCGCCACCAACATCCTGCTCGCCGGACGCACCGTGGTCATCGGCGGCTACGGCTGGTGCGGCCGAGGCGTCGCCATGCGGGCCAAGGGCATGGGCGCCCGCGTCATCGTCACCGAAGTCGACCCGACCAAGGGCATCGAAGCGGTGATGGACGGATTCGAAGTGATGCCGATGGAGCAGGCCGCTCCCATCGGCGACCTCTTCATCACGGTCACCGGCTGCAAAAACGTCCTCGACGTCCGCCATTTCGCAAAGATGAAGGACGGCGCGGTGATCTGCAACTCGGGCCACTTCAATGTCGAAATCGACATCCCGACGCTGGAGAAGCTCGCCTCTTCCAAGCGCGAAGTGCGGCCCTACGTTGACGAATATGTGGTCAACGGCAACCGCGTCTTCCTGCTGGGAGAAGGCCGGCTGATCAACCTCGCCGCCGCCGAAGGCCACCCTGCCGCGGTCATGGACATGAGCTTTGCCAACCAGGCGCTCTGCGCTGAGTACATGAGCGCCCACTACGGCGACCTCAGCAAGAGCGTCTACGCGGTTCCGGAAGAGATCGACAAGCAGGTCGCGGCGCTCAAGCTGACCTCGATGGGCGTCTCCATCGACGAGCTGACTGCCGAGCAGGAGCGCTATCTGAACTCCTGGCAGGAAGGCACCTAGGTTCAAGTCAGCAGTTAGCAGACAGTAAAGGGCTGAAGGTTCGTTCCTTCAGCCCTTCTCTTTTCTGTCCCGTCTTTTCTGCAAACTGCCAACTGCTGACTGCCAACTCTCTAGGTAAGGTAATCGCCGAGGGTTATTGACTGTGTCTGACTTGTCGCGGCGAGATGTTTTGCGCGGAAGCCTTGGCCTGCTGGCGGCCTCGGGAGTTCCGAATTGGTTTTTAAAGGAGGAGGAGATTGCGGCGTATGAGGCGGCGGCCCAAACGCGGCAGCTTGGCCCCAACGACACCATCCAGATCGGCCTGATCGGATGCGGCGGCCAGGGCCGCGGCGTGGCGAACTGGGCCCGCAACGAGGGGGCCAAGATCCTAGCCGTCTGCGACGTAGACCGCAACCGGATGAACGAGTCCCGCGAGCAGTTCCAGGCCGACGGCTACTCCGACCATCGCGAACTCCTGGCTCGATCCGACCTCGACGCCGTGATCATCGGCACGCCGGAGCACTGGCACACGCGCATCAGCATCGACGCCATGCGCGCGGGCAAGGACGTGTACTGCGAGAAGCCGCTGACGCTGACCATCGCCGAAGGCCGACTGATCTCGAATGCGGCCAAGAACCTCAAGAAAGTCTTTCAGACCGGCTCGCAGCAGCGGTCGGATGCACGGTTCCGGCTGGCCTGCGAACTGGTGCGGAATGGCCGCGTCGGGCGGCTGAAGAAGGTGACGACCCACCTGCCTACCGGACCGACCGGCGGCCCCTTCACCGAGGAGGCCGTGCCGGAGCATCTGGATTGGAATCGCTGGCTCGGCCCCGTGCCCTGGGCGGACTACACGCCGAAGCGGTGCCACTGGGATTTCCGATGGTGGCAGGACTACTCGGGCGGCATGCTCACCGACTGGGGCGCACACCACAACGACATCGCCCAGTGGGCGCTGGGCATGGACAACCGCGGCCCCGAGTGGGTGGAGGCGACGGGCACTCCCCCGCCGCAGATCAGCCGCTGGCACTACGACATCTTCTCCGCCTTCGACATCCAGTTCGGCTACCCCGGCGGCATCGTCATGCGCTGCACCAACGAAGGCGAAAACGGGATCGAGTTCGAGGGCACCGAAGGCACGATCTTTGTCAGCCGGAGCCGCATCGGAGCCAGCAGCCAGAAGCTGGTCGATGATCCCCTGCCGACCAATGCCGAGCGGCTGGAAGCATCCAACAACCACATGCGGAACTTCCTCGACTGCATGCGTTCCCGAAACAATCCGATCTGCCACGCGGAAGTCGGCCACCGATCCGCTTCGGTCTGCCACATGGCGAACATCTCGCTCCGCATGGGCGGTCGGCGGCTGGAATGGGATTCTGAGACCGAGCGATTCAGCAACGACTATATGGCCAACCTTCTTCTCAGCCGCCCCGAGCGGGATTGGGAATAAGAAAATGTTTCTAGCGCGTGGCGCGGGCCTGCAATCCGCGCTGCAGAACTGCTAGAACTGCACTTATGGAATCGCAGAAGATTCGCGCCGCCGTCATCGGCTACGGCGGCGCGTTCAACATGGGCCGCCTGCACGCAAACTCGATGATCGAGGCGGGCATGGAGTTTGTGGCGGCCTGCGACTCGGATGTCGAGCGCACCAAGGCTGCGGGAGAGGAATTCCCCGGCATCAAGACCTACACCGACTACCGGGAGATGCTGAAGAACCCCGACATCGACCTGGTCACCATCATCCTTCCGCACAACCTGCACGCCGAGGCTTCCATCGCCTGCAGCGAAGCGGGCAAGCATGTGGTCGTCGAGAAGCCGATGTGCCTGAGCACCGAGCAGGCCGATGCGATGATCGATGCCGCAAAGAAGAACAACGTTCTGCTGAGCGTCTATCAGAACCGCCGCTGGGACGCCGACTTCATCGCCATCAAGAAGCTGATCGACGAGCGGATGATCGGCGACGTGGTCCACATCGAACTGAGCATCGGCGGCTACCAGCATCCGGGCACCTGGTGGCGCAGCATCAAGGAGATCAGCGGCGGCATCCTCTTCGACTGGGGAGCGCACATGGTCGACTGGACTCTGCAACTCGTAAGCAGCGACGTCGCCTGGGTGGCGGGCAACCTTTTCAACGGAATCTGGGACGACGTCACCAACGAAGACCACGGCCAGATGCTCATCAAGTTCAAGACCGGCGCGATGGCCGACATCCAGGTGAGCCAGCTCAACAGCATCCCCAAGCCCAAGTGGCGCATCCTCGGCACCCGCGGCGGAATCCTGGGAGACTGGGGTGAGCCGATCACGGTCAAGGTGGAGCACCAGGGCCACCTGGCCGAGTTCCAGGTCGATCCCGGCCCGGACCAGTGGGGAGGCTACTATCCGACCATCGTCGAAGCCATCACCTCCGGCCAGGCGCCGCGCGTGAAGGCGGAAGAATCGCGGAAGGTGATTGCGGTCATCGAAGCCGCCGAAAAATCGGACAAGATCGGCCAGACGGTCGCGCTCAGCTAAGCAAAAAACGCGGGGGCCAAGAATCGCTTCTCGGCCCCCGGTGAGATCTAACTAGGATTGTTCTTTCTTTTACATGCCGGGACAGAGATCCCGGTCATTGGTTTTGAGCTGGTTGAGATACAGCCGAAGCTGCTTGTGCGCTCGGTGCAGCCGTGATCGGATGGTTCCGACCGGCGTCTTGAGCAGGGCAGCAATGTCCTTGTAGGGAATCTGCTGCACGTCCGCCATCCAGACCAGCTTTCGCTGCTCTTCAGTCAGGCGGCTCAGGCTCTCTTCCAGCTCTTCCGAGACGGCAGAACCCATCAGAACTTCCTCAGGATTCGGGCCGTCGTCGGCCTTCTCGAACTGAACCGAATCGTCGGATCCATCCGGCCGCAGGGGCGCATCATAAGAGATGGCCTTGATGCGGCGGTTTCGCCGGCGTCGGAGGTCGAGAAAGAGTCGCGTGACGATCCGGAAGATCCAGTTCTCAAACGGACGGTCTCCCTGATACGTCTCAAAGCTCCGGTATGCCCTCCAGAAGGCCTCCTGCGTGAGGTCCTCTGCATCGGCTCGGTTCCCAGAGAGGCGATAAGCCAGGTTGAAGACCTTGCGGTACGTCCTCGACATCAGCTTATTGAATTCCGCATCTGCGGTTTGGGGTACTTCCATCGCTCTCATTTCCTTCCAAGCTCCTTTGTTTTATATTTGCCGAAACAACCAATCTCGGGGACTGGTTCCAGTCGGTTTGAGGAAATGGGGCGCTTGCCGTTTTGGCTTTTCTCTGCGCTCGTCAGCCCTCTCGCCGACCGTGTTTCACTGCGTTTGATGTCTCACTCTACACCCGATATTCCGGGTGTGCAAGCACCTATGAGGCGAGTTTATGCGTTCTATATACGCGCAGCAAAGACCTGTATGGGTTCTACGCGGCAGCGCGCATTTTCGGCGGAAGATGACGTCCCAAAAGCGTTGTTTCGTCCCGGCTGGCAAGGACGACGGCGCGCTCCATCGCGTTCTCCAGCTCCCGTACATTGCCGGGCCAGGAGTACCCCTGAAGCAGACTGAGGGCCTCGCTGCTGATCTCGCTGAGGCAGCGGTCATTCTCGGCGGCATGGCGGCCGAGGAAGTGAAGGGCGAGCGGCTCGATGTCCTCCACCCGTTGGCGAAGGGCGGGCAGGGCGATCTCGACGACCTGGAGACGATAAAGAAGGTCAAGGCGGAAGTCGCCGTCATCCACAGCCTGCTGCAGATCGCGGTTGGTGGCGGTCACCAGCCGCACGTCCACCTTGGTCGGCTTGGTCGCGCCCAAGCGCTCAAACTCACGCTCCTGCAGCACGCGCAGAAGCTTCACCTGGATCGGCAGCGGGATGTCGCCCACCTCATCCAGAAAGAGGGTTCCGGTATCGGCTGATTCGAAGCGGCCAGCTCGGGCAGAGTCAGCGCCGGTGAAGGCGCCCTTCTCGTGGCCGAACAGTTCGCTTTCCAAAAGGGTTTCGGGGATCGCCGCGCAGCTGACGGCAACAAAGGGCTGCTCCGCCCGCGGAGACAATTGGTGAATCAGCTTGCTGACCACCTCTTTGCCCGTACCGCTCTCGCCGGTGATGAGAACCGTCGCGCGAGAATCGGCGACCTGCTTGACCGTCTCGTAGATCTCCTGCATGGCGGGAGAGGCGGCGATGAACTCCGCCTTGGGCTTCTCCGGCTTCTTCGCCTTCTTGGCGGCGGTCTTGGCCTTCGCTTCCGACTCCATCGCCGAGGCGACGATCTTCTTCAGCGAGTCGAGGTCGAAGGGCTTGGTGACGAATTCGAATGCGCCGTTGCGGATGGCGTCCACGGCCTGCGGAATCGAGCCGTAGGCCGTCATGATGACCACCGGAACCTCCGGGCTGTTTTCGGCCAGCCGCTTCTGCAGATCGTAGCCGGTCATGCCGGGCATGGTGGCATCGGTGAGGATGCAGTCGAAGTCGACGGAGGACGCCATCTGCAGCGCCTCTTCCCCGCTCTCGGCGATCTGCGTCTGCCAGCCATTTTTGTCAAAGGCCGCCTGTAGGATGCGCCTGATATTCAGTTCGTCGTCGACTACCAAAACCCGCTTCTTCGCCATTACTCTGCCTGCCATCCAATCCGCACCGTCGTGCCGGTGCCCGGTTCAGACTCGACGGCGATGCTCCAGCCGTGAGCCTCAACAATGCGCTGAACCATGTTCAGCCCCAATCCTGTTCCATCCGCCTTGGTGGTGAAAAACGGGGAGAAGAGCCTCTCCAATTGATGGGCGGTCATGCCGCTCCCGTTGTCCGTCACCGCAAACCCCTGCGGCGATTCCTCCAGCGTCACCTGCCCTCCGGATTCCGTCGCCTGCAGCGCATTCCTCAAGAGGTTGTGCACCACCTGCCCGCACCGGCTGGCATCCGCTTTGATTGTCGGCTTTTCCGGGTTCAGCTTGAGGTTCAGCGCGACCCCTTTCGCCTCAAATCCCGGCTCCAGCAGCCGCGCCTGACGGGCGACGATCTGCTCCAGCGTGGTCGTCTCAAAGTTCACCGCGACGGGCTTCGCGAAATCAAGAAAGTCGGTGCAGAGGTCATTCAGCCGGTCCGCCTCTTCCTGAATGATCGTCGCCAGCTCATCGGCCATCTCCGGGCTCTGCTGGATCATCTGCGCCGCTGACCGGATTCCGGTCAGAGGGTTGCGGATCTCGTGGGCGATGGAGGCGGTCATCTGGCCGATCTCGGCCATCCGCTTCATCCGCGCAACCTCGGCCTGCGCCGCGCGGCTCTCCTGCAGCAGCAGGGCATTGGAGAGCGCCAGCGCCGCCTGATCCGCAAGCGCCGAGGCCAGGTCGAGATCGGCGGGATCGAAGGGGGGCTCCTTGGCTCCTCGCGACAAATTCAGAACCCCCATGACGCCGCGCTGCGGCCAAACCAAGGGGATGATCATGGAGCTTGCGATGTCGCCTTGGAGGGCTCCCTGAAGCAGCAGGGGCTCGCCCGACTCGAGAACCTGTCCGGCGCGGCCTTCGCCCGGCAGCAGTTCAGCCGACCAAGGAATGCGCTTCTGCGCTCCAACCCGCGCCCTCAGCGCCGCCGGCTGGTCGATCTGCTCGCGCAGGAAGAGCGACCCGCCCGAGGCCCGGAACCATTCGGCACAGCGCAGCAGACACTCCTCAAGGTAGGCATCCAGGCCATCGCTGAGGAGAGTGTCCAGGGCAAAGAGAGACCAAGGCTCATCTTCCGGCCGCTTGAGCGCCGCACTCACATGGGAATTGTCGGCAGTCTGAGCCTAGTAATTGATGCCCGGATTGCCGCCCGTGAGATTAGGCTGGTGGGTGAGCGACGAGAGCTGCATGAAGAGCAGGCCCAGCGCATCGCCGTACTCCTTGGGAGTCAGCGTATCGGTCGGGCCGACCACCAGCGGGCTCACCGGGCCGACTGCGCCCCACTTCACCAGCTTCTCCAGCTTCTTGGCCGCCTCGCCGGTGTTGTGCGCCTTGATGAGGTCTTCGCGGATGGCGTAAGGCCGGGGGGTCATGCGGAACTTGGGGCGGGCCAATTCGAAAAGACGGTCCATCTCGCCGATGATCTGCGCTCGAGTGGCGGGCTTGCTGGTGCCCTTCTCCACCGGCGCGGGCGCCTTCAGTTTGAGAACGATGCAGAGCGACTTCTCCGCCCGATAGATGGTCTGGCGCAGATCATTGTCGGTCACCGGACCCGCCGCCAGGGCGTTGGAGGTCAAGCCCGCCATCAGCATGAGTGCCAAGGCCATCTTCGTCACAGTTTGGTCACCGCCCCCTGTCTCTCAATAGCATCATACTGCTCGAGAGCGCGGCCCGTTCCAATCGCGACCGCATTGAGTGCATTGTCGGAAACCGTGACGGGAATCTCCGTAATTTCAGCGAGAAGCCGATCCAGCCCGCGCAGCAATGCCCCGCCGCCCGTCAGCGTGATTCCCCGCTCGATGATGTCGGCGGCAAGCTCCGGCGGCGTGGCCTCCAGCGCGTCGCACAGCCGTTCGGAAATCTGGCGCACCGGATCGTTGAGCGCCTCGCGGATGACATCGCTGCTCACTTCAATGGTGCGCGGCAGGCCGCCCACCAGGTCGCGTCCCCGCACTTCCATGCGGAGCGGCTCATCCAGGGGATACGCCGAACCGATCTGAATCTTCAGGTCTTCCGCAGCCTGTTCGCTGATGTGCAGGTTGAATTCGTTGCGGATATGGCGGACGATCGATTCGTCCATCTTCGCCCCGCCGATGCGGAGGCTTTCAGAAAGCACGATGCCGCCCAGGCTGATGACGGCGATGTCGGTGGTGCCGCCGCCGATGTCGATCACCATATTGCCGCCCGCGTTGGCGATGGGCAGCCCGCACCCGATGGCGGCGGCCATCGGCTCTTCAATGGTGGAGACGCGGCCAAAGCCAGCTGCGTGGGCCGCCTTGAAGACCGCGCGCCGCTCGACGTTGGTGATGCCGCTGGGCACGCAGATCAGAGCGGTGGGCTTGATGCCCAGCTGCAGCTTGCCGACCACGTCCTTTCGGATGCGCTCCAGCATCTTCCAGGTGACCGTGTAGCTGGCGATAACGCCATCTTTAAGAGGGCGAACCGCGACAATATTATTGGGGGTGCGGCCCAGCATCTCGCGGGCCTCGTTGCCGATGGCAAGCACCTGCTTGGTGACCAAGTTCATGGCCACAACGGTGGGCTCCATCATTACGATGCCCTTGCCTCGGCGGTAGACCAGCGTGTTCGCTGTGCCGAGATCGATGCCGAGTTGGGCTGCCAGTTTCACGCGCTACTATTGTGCCGCAGTTTAGAGCAGACGGTTCGCCACACGTCTGACCGAGGCGCCAAGGGAGTTGAAAGTCTCCTCAAGCTTTTCGTAGCCCCGGTCAATGTAGTGGATGTTGTGGATGACTGTCTCGCCTTCCGCCGCCAGGGCTGCCAGAACCAGAGCGGCACCCGCGCGCAGGTCGGAGGCTTCCACCGCCGCACCCTGGAGGCTGGGGACACCCTTGATGGTGACCGTCTGTCCTTGAACAGAGATGTCTGCGCCCATGCGGGCCAGTTCGGCGACATGGCCGATCCGTGCTTCGTAAATCGTCTCTTCGATGACGCTGGTGCCTTCCGCGATCGTCAGCGCGGCCGCAAAGGGCTGCTGCATGTCGGTCGGGAATCCGGGATAGGGCATGGTGCGGACGCGCACGCCCCGCAGGCTCGCTCCACGTTTGGCCTCCAGCCAGTCTTCGCCCTCTTCCACGATGGCTCCGGCTTCCCGCAGCTTCTGCACCGTGGCCATCTGGTGGATCGGCTCCACGCCGTTGATGCGGACGCATCCGCCGGTCATCACGCCCGCGAGGAGGTAGGTGCCTGCCTGGAGGCGGTCGGCGGGAATTCGGTACTCGCAGCCGTGCAGTCGATCAACGCCGTTGATGATGATCGTGCTGGTGCCTTCGCCTTCCACGTTCGCGCCCATGGCGCGCAGGAATCGGGCCAGCGCCACGACTTCAGGCTCCATTGCAGCGTTCTGGATGACCGTGCGGCCCTTGGCCAGAACGGCGGTCGCCATCAGGTGCTGAGTCGCGCCGGCGCTGGGGAAATCGAGATAGATGTTTGCGCCCTTCAGGTCGGGCACGTCGCCGATGTAGCAGCCGTCATACAGGCCGACCTTGGCTCCGAGAAGGGCAAGGCCCTTCAGGTGGAAGTCGACGGGACGGGCCCCGATGCGGCATCCGCCGGGGGCCGGCAGCTTGGCCATGCCATTCCGGGCGAGGAGGGGTCCAAACAGATAGAAGGAGGTTCGGATGGGTCGGACATCGCTCTCCAGCGGCTCAACGTAGCCGATGCCGGAGCAGTCGATGGTGACCGTCTTGCCCCGACGTTCGATGTTCGCGCCGAACTTCTCGATCAGCGCGAGCTTGGTTCGAACATCGGAGATGTCCGGCACGTTATGCAGCACGACAGGCTCATCTGTGAGAATGACCGCCGAAAGAACTGCAAGCGCAGCGTTTTTGCTGCCAGCAACCTCCACTTCCCCGAAAAGCGGGGTGCCGCCCTGAATTTTGAGAGTATCCATAGACTCAATCCTTCCCTGGACCCTTGATTGAAAAACCGGCGCATCCATGCCCCGGCATCGTTGCCAGATTATACCAAAAGACGAGGCCTGCCCATAGATAAGGCGCAATGTTATCGGAAAGTCAAGAAGAAACTGTTTTCTGCGTCGAATCGCGCCGCTTTCACGTTAATATCATTAGCAATGCATAGATCCTGCGGGGATTTCTGCCGTGCCGGATGGCCGGAAGTGTGGACCGACACGCTCATACGCGTGAATGGCCGCTCTCGTGTCTGTCCGGTCCGCCTGCGCTTGCAGACGGGCCTTTTTGTTGACAACCCGCCCCGAACCCCACGAGGTGAGAAAAGGTATGGCGTTCACTGACGTTCTCCTGCTGAATGCAAACTACGAGCCGCTCAATGTCTGCGATTTTCGGCGCGCCTACGCGCTGATCATGCTGGGCAAGGCCGACATCATTCAGCAGAGCGACTATGAGATTCGGACCAGCGAGGGCCGCCTGTCGGCGCCTTCGATTGTGAAGATGCGCTACCAAGTCCGTCGCCCGGTGCCGACCCTGCGGCTCTCCCGCCACTCGGTGCTGGCCCGCGACCGATACACCTGTCAGTACTGCGGCACCAGCCGCGACCTGACCATAGACCACGTCACGCCGCGCTGGATGGGCGGGCCGCACACCTGGGACAACCTGGTGGCCTGCTGCCGACGCTGCAACCTGAAGAAGGGCGACAAGACCCCGAAGCAGGCCAACATGAAGCTGAAGACTCAGCCGCGCCGACCGAAGTTCATTCCCTACCTCTCACTGCAGCAGTATGTGAAGGCGGTGAAGCGGGAAGACTGGAGCTTCTATCTGCCGGTTTTTGAGGACTTCACTCCGACCCTCAACTAAACCATCGCACTTAAAATGAAGGCTTCGCGGGCTGTGCTCGGGAAGCCTTCGCCATGTCAGAGCACTCCGTCTGGCGGAGTGACCACAATCTCTTCTATCGTGCGGTCTCGGGGTGTGGCCATCACGGAAAAGATCGTATCGGCGACTGCCCGGGCGGGAATCATGCGGTCGCGCGGCGGAGTCTGGTCCATCGCATCCCACAAGCTGGTATCGGTCGCGCCGGGGATCACGTTTGTCACCACGATCCCCTTCTTCCGATACTCCGCCGCCCAGCCCTGGCCGAGCGCGCCCAGTGCAGACTTAGTCGCCGCATAGACCGCAGCCCCTGGAAAGGCGTTGCGGACCGCGATGCTCAGCACGTTGATGATCCGCCCCCTCCCTATCTTAAGCATGAGGGGGAGCAATGCGTGGGTCAGCCGGGCGGGGGCAAGCAGATTGACCTCCAACTCTTCCTGCCAAAACTTGTAGTCAGTCTCGGCGTAGTCGCCAAAGTACGCGACGCCGGCATTGTTGACCAGCACGATATCTTCGTAGTCGTACTCCTCAGCCCAATTCGCGTGGAGCTTGATGAAGTCGATCACGCCTTCGGTCCGCAGGTCTCCGCAGACCGTCTCCACCTTGCGATCCTGAGCGGCGCGGCAGTCGTCGGCCAGGGACTTGAGCAGTCTTTCCCGGCGGCCATTCAGCACTAGCGAGTCACCGGCCTGGGCGCACAGCCCGGCCAATTCGTAGCCGATGTCGCCCGTTGCGCCGGTGATGACCACCATTCGTCCGAGGCTCAACGGGTCACCTCAAAAGCGTTGCGGGCAGTCTCCAGCAGGCGGACCTTGTGCAGGGTGGCGGGCAGCTTTCCATTCAGCCGGTCGAAGATCTCCTGGGTGACGATCTCGCTGGAAGTGATGCGCTCCGCAAACTCGGGAATGTCGAGGTTCAAGTTTTTGTGGTCGTAGCGGTCCACTACTTCCCGGTTCACGGCCTCGTCCATCGCCTCGATGTCCACGATCATTCCGGTTTCGGGGTTCGGCTCGCCGGTGATGGTGACCTCCAGCACATAGTTGTGCCCATGGCCGTGGGGGTTGGCGCACTTGCCATAGAGGTCGTCGTTGCGATCGTCCGGCAGATTCGGTGCATACAGCCGATGCGAGGCGGCAAATTCGTAGACGCGGGTCAGGGTCAGCATATCGTCGTCACGGCTCCATTCAGCAAACAAAAGCGGGGTCTCTTCCAGGCGCAGTCCGGTCAGCTCGGCTTCGGGCGGCAGCTCGGCGAGCTGGTCGCGGATATCGGCGAGGATGTTCTCGAGGCAGGCGGCGGTGCGGTCGAAGCCCGGCACCTCGTCGTTGATGCTCTTCTGGTCGTAGCGGGCGAGGATCTTGTCCTTTAGAATCTGGTCGATGGTCTTGATGTTGATGACCATCCCTGTCTCCTGCTCGACCTCTCCACGCACGGAAGCCCACAGCACATAGTTGTGCCCGTGGTTGTAGGGAGACGCCCAGGGTCCGAAGAGGCGGCGGTTCTCCTCCTCGCTCAGGTGGCCGAACCAATAACGGTGTCCGCTCGAAAACGTCACCTTCCTCTGCAGCGTCACACTCATGCCCTGCCCTCTTTACGATACGGCCTCGCGAGGGCATGCGGCACGGAAGTCCCGCGCCCCACCACAACGAGCACCACCAGCGCCGTGGCATACGGAAGGGCGGTCAGGAATTCATACGGCACCGCCACCCCCTGGGCCTGAAGGCGAAACTGAAGCTGTTCCAGAAACCCGATCAGCAGAGAGGCAGCCAGCACCAATAGCGGGTTCCAGCGGCCAAAGGTGACCATCGCCAAGGCGATGAATCCCCGTCCACTCGTCATGTTCTCCGCGAAAGAGGGAGAGATGCCAAGCGACAGATAGACCCCGCCGATCCCGATCAGCACCGCCCCGATCATCGAAGCGTGAAGCCGCACCCGCAGGACCGAAAAGCCGGCTGCGTGAACCGAATCGGGATGCTCTCCGCAGGCCCGGCACGCCAGCCCCCACCGCGTGCGATTCAGCACGATCCAGATGCCGACCGCCAGGAACGGCAACCCAAGAATCAGCAGATCCCAGCCCGCAAAGCGGGGGAATCCGGCGACGCTGATCAGGCTTCCCGATGCGCCGTAGCGCATCCGGTAAAGGCTGCTGGTCAGGCCGAGCGAAAGCAGGTTGATCGCCGTGCCGACGACTACCTGATCGGCTGCCCACCGGAGCACAAAGAGCGATTGGATCAGACTGAGAATCACCGACGCCGCCACCCCCGCCGCCAGTCCGGCCCACGGATTGCCGGTGACCTCGGCGGTGATGACCCCAAAGAAGGCCGCGCTCAACATCATGCCCTCGATTCCGATGTTGATGACGCCGCTCTTCTGCGTCACACTCTCGCCCAGCGCGGCAAAGGCCACCGGTGCGGAGAAGCGCAGCAGACCGGTAATCGCCTCAATCACCATCCACCTCCTGCGCCTTCATCTGACGCTGCCGATACCAATAGCCCAGGCCGACAAACCCCAGCACCGCCACCGCTTGGATCACCAGCACGACCGAACTGCCGATGGGCGAGGTGCGCTCAAGATTCTCGCTGCCCGCCAGCAGAAAGCCGAAGTACAGGCTCGCCGCCGCAACGCCCAGCGGATTCAAGCCACCCAGCAGCGCCACCGGAATGGCGAGGAAGCCCCAGTTGCTGGAAAAGCCTTCCCCGACCTGGCCCACCAACCCGGTGTATTCGATGCCGCCCGCCAGTCCGCACAGAGCGCCCGATAGCACCATCGCCCCCACCTGCACCCGCTCTGCCGGGATGCGGTTTGCCTGGGCGGCGCGGGGATTCTGGCCGGTCACGCGCAGCTTGAAGCCCGCCTTGGTGCGGAAGAGATAGAACCAGACAACCGCCGCCAAGAGGAAGGCGATAAAGACGCCGAGGTGCAGATCGGTCTGCGGGTCGAATTGCCGGAGCATGTATTCGCGGGGGAGCCGTTCGCTTAGGGGCACTGCTCCATTCGGCTCCTGCAGTGGTCCGTTCACACCCCACTTGAGAAACTGCAGCGCGATGACGTTGAGCAGGATGGTGCTGATGACCACCTGAACGCCCCGCGCCGCCTGAAGCCATCCGGCCAGCCAAGCGATGAGTGAACCGCCGATCACCGAAGCCGCCAAGATCACGGGCAGCGTGGCGTAGGGGCCAAGAGGCTGCGCGATGGCGAAGGCCGCCGCGCCGCCCATGCCGCCCATAAGAAATTGGCCTTCGCCGCCGATGTTGTACATGCCCGCCCGCCAGGCGATAGTCAATCCCAGCCCGCACAGCAGCAGCGGACAAGTGCGGACGAGCGTGCGGGCCACGTCGGACTTGTCCTTCAATCCGCCCTCCCAAAGCGCCTGCAGCGAAGTCGGCACGTCCAGCCCAACCGCAGCGAGCGTGGCGACGAGCACGAGAACCAGGCCGAGAAAGACGGCCCCCGCCTGGAGCAGCCGAGTCATGCGGTGGCTCCCAGGAAGGAATCGGTGAGCTTTCCGCGGGAGAGATAGAGCACCCGGTCGGCCAGGGCCGATAGCTCATCGCGGTCGGTCGAGATCAGCAGAACGCCCGCTCCACCCCGCGCCGCTTCGACCAGCTTCTGGTGCACAAAGTTGGCGGCGCGGATATCCAGACCGCGGGTCGGGTTGACGGCGACAATCAGTCGGGGATGGCGGCTCAAAGCGCGGCTGACGATGATCTTCTGCTGGTTGCCGCCGCTCAGCGAGCCCGCCGGGAGCGACACGTCGGGAGCCTTCAATTCGTATTCGTCGCGCAGATTCTCCGCCCAGGCGAGAGTCTCCCGCTTGTTCAAAATTCCGTGGCGGAAACGGGGCGAGTTCGGGAGGTCTTCCAGCAGCAGGTTCTCCCAAATCGGCATCTCCAGCGCAAGCCCGTCGCGGTGCCGGTCCTGCGGAATATAGGCGGCGTTCTCCGCTCGGTCGATTGAACCCCCGACAAACCGCCGCACGCCCGCCAGAGCCTCGGCCAGTTCGATCTGGCCATTGCCATCGACTCCGCCGATGCCGAGCACCTCCCCGGCATTCAGTTGAAGCGAGACGCTGCGAACGGCCTCTTCCCCCCGATCGCCGAGGACGACCAGCTCCTTCGCCGTCAGCACCGAATCCCCAACCGTTTGTGCCTCCCGCTGGACGGGCTCGGGCACATCGCCGACCATCATCTGCGCCAGATCGGTCCGCGAGACTTCGCTGAGCGGAGCCGCGCCGACCACCCGCCCGCGACGCAGGACGGTCACGCGGTCAGCTGCGGCGTAGACCTCGTCCAGCTTGTGGGCGATCAAGAGGACCGTGCGGCCCTGATCCTTCAGCTCCTTCAGCACCCGGATCAAGTCGGCCACCTCGTCGGGCGAAAGGACCGCCGTCGGCTCGTCGAGGATGATCAACTCCGCCCCGGTGCCCAGCGCCTTGAGAATCTCGACCCGCTGCTGCACCCCAACGGGCAGCGAACCGGTGCGGACGTCGAAGGGAATCTCCCATCCCACCGAAGCGGCCGCCAACCGGGCCGACTCCACCAAGGCGTCTGCATCCAGAAAGCCAGAAAGACGCCCGAGCTGATCCAGTGCAAGATTCTCTCGCACGGTGAACTGGGGGACAAGCATGAAGTGCTGATGCACCATCGCCACCCCGCGCCTTCTGATCTCGCCGGGATGACCGAGTGGCAGTGGTTCTCCGCGCCAGGTCACCGTGCCCTCGTCCGGCATAAGAAAACCGGCAAGGATCGCCATAAGCGTCGACTTGCCGGCTCCGTTTTCGCCGAGAACCGCGTGGATTTCGCCTGCGTTGGCGGATAAGTTCACATCCGCCAACGCCTGCACCGAGGCGAAGGCCCGGCTGACCCCTGCGGCCTCCAGACCCGCCATCGAAGCTAGAACTCGTCCTTGGGAACGACGAGATCGCCGTCGATGATCTGCTTGGAAAGCTCCTGAATCTTTCCGATCAGATCGGTCGAATACTTGTCCACCATCGCCGGGTTCATCGAGAAGTCGATGGCTCCGTCGGCCATGGTGGCCAGCTGAACGCCGCCCTTGTAGGTTCCTTCCTTGACTTCCCGCGCGAGCTTCACAAAGATCGGCTCGGCGATGATGTAGGCGGAGCCGATGACCACGCCCGAGGGATTGTCGTTCTGGTTGAGGTTGCTGCCAAAGGCCAGCGCGCCCTTCTCTTTGCAGGCATCAAAAAAGCCCTGCGCGGCGGCGTTGGTCTGGTGGATCAGCACGTCTGCGCCCTGGTTGATCAGCTGCAGGGTCGCCTGGTTCGCGGCGGCGGTGTCGTCGTTCTTGCCGGTGAAGACTTCCAGCACTTCCACCTTCGGGTTCGCGGCCTTGGCTCCGGCGGCGTAAGCCTTGAAGGTCGATTGGATGCTAGGTACCTTCGGACCGCCGACCATGCCGACCTTTCCGGTCTTGGTGATGGTGCCGGCGATGTAGCCGCAGATGTAGAAGCTCTGCTCCAGATAGAAGCGGATCGCGCCCGAGTTGGCGCTCGACTGCGCTCCCGAGCTGCTGATGAACACGGTATCGGGAAAATCTTTGCTGACCTCGAAGCCCGGCTCGTTGTATTCAAAACCGTGGCCGATCACCAGGTCGTAGCCATCCTGCGCGTAGCTCCGCATGGCGTCGCGGATTTTGGCGTCGGTGGCCTGCTGGTTGCTGACCTCCGCTCCGGTTTCCCGCTCGATGGACTCCAGGCCTTCGTAGGCCATGGCGCTCCAGCCCGCATCGCTGACGGGGCCGGGGGTGAGCAGCGCAACCTTGAACTCGGCTTCAGTCGGTTCGCCGCCGCCCGTCGTGCCGCTCTCGGCGGTTCCGCTTGAGCCCGTGTTGTTGCATCCCCACATCACCGCCAGAGCGGCTGCAAGAACAAGAACGCCAAAACGCTTCATAACTTCTGACTTTACGCTGCCGGAGGCTCAATGTGCGCTGGAGAAACCCACAGAGTCCCAGCCAGGTATACCAAGCGAATGGCCATCGCTTCTCCGGAGGGCGCAGTCGGCGCGGTCTCGACCGACCATCTGCAGCGCTTCAAGACCGATTTCCACGCAGATCCGCGGCACCTTGTCGCTATGAATGCCGTCTGCTCAACCCCGGTCAGCAAGGTCGCCATCGACCGTGCGCGCCTTGCCCAGATCGACCACACCTACAGCATCCACCTGCCCGAGAGCCCGGCGACTTCGCAGAAGGCGAGCGGCCGCTGCTGGCTGTTCGCCTCCCTGAACACGCTGCGGGCTCGGCTCATCAAGAAGCTGGATCTGGCCGAAGACTTCGAGCTGAGCCAGAACTATTTCTTCTTCTGGGACAAGCTGGAAAAGGCCAACTTTTTCCTGGAAAACATTCTGTTGACGCTGGACGAGCCGGTCGGAAGCCGACTACTGGACCACCTGCTGACCGCACCGGTTCAGGATGGCGGGCAGTGGCATATGTTCGTGAATCTGGTCAAGAAGTACGGCCTCGTTCCCAAGTCGGTGATGCCGGAGAGCGACAGCAGCTCCAACTCGCGCTACGTCAACTTCTTCGTCACCGCCAAGCTGCGCGAATGCGCCTGCCGTCTGCGGGAGAATCCCTCCCGCGAACTGAAGGACCAGATGATGTCGGAGATCTACCGGATGCTCTGCATCCACCTGGGAGAGCCGCCGACTGACTTTGAATGGCAGTGGCGGGACAAAGAGCGCAACTTCGACCGCCGGGGCCGCATCACGCCGCAGGAATTCTTCCGCGAGTTCATCGGCGATGACCTGGATGATTACGTCTGCCTGATCCACGACCCGCGTCCGGGCCACTCGCACAATGCCCTCTACACCGTCGAGTTCCTCGGCAATGTCGTAAACGGCGAGCCCATCGCCTACCTGAACACGGACATCAATGTGATCAAGCAGGCCGCCATCGCCCAGCTGCAGGAAGGGGAGTCGGTGTGGCACGGCTGCGACGTGGGCAAGTATCTGGATCGCGATTCCGGCCTGATGGACCTGCACTTGATGAACTACGAACTGGTCTACAACACCTCGTTCAGCCTGGACAAGGCTCAGCGGCTGCAGTACGGCCACTCGCTGATGACCCACGCGATGGTCTTTACCGGCGTAAACCTGGATGCCAACGGAAAGCCGAACCGCTGGCGCGTGGAGAACTCGTGGAGCGACGAGCCGGGACAGAAGGGCTTCTTCCAGATGGGAGACGACTGGTTCAGCGAGTATTGCTACGAAGTGGCGGTCCGCAAGCGCCACGTTCCCAAGGAGACGCTGGCCGCGCTGGAAACCGAGCCGATTGTTCTCCCGCCGTGGGACCCGATGGGAAGTCTGGCGTAGAGGGCCTCTGATTCGCCACAATTGCCGCTTATGGAGTGGTTGAGCGACCCTAATATTTGGATCGGGTTTTTGACCCTGACGATCCTTGAGATCGTACTGGGCATCGACAATATTGTCTTCATCTCGATCCTCGCCGGACGGCTTCCGCAGGATCAGCAGAAGAAAGCCTGGCAGGTCGGCCTCAGCCTTGCGCTGGTGATGCGCATCATCCTGCTGCTCTCGATCAGCTGGGTGATGAACCTGAAGACTGCGCTGTTCACCCTGCCGGGGCTGAACCATGACGTGACCGGCAAAGACCTTATCCTCCTCTCAGGCGGCCTCTTCCTGCTCTACAAGAGCGTAAAGGAGATCCACCACAAGCTGGAGGGCGGAGACGAAGGCACATCTACGGGCAAGGTGACGTCATTCACTGCCGTTATCGTGCAGATTCTGGCCCTGGACTTGGTGTTTTCGCTCGATTCGGTCATCACTGCCGTCGGCATGATCGCCCACGTCGAGGTGATGATCGCCGCCGTCATCATCGCCATCATCTTCATGATGATCTTCGCCCAGCCGGTCTCCCGATTCGTCAACGCCCACCCCAGCGTCAAGATGCTCGCCCTGGCCTTTCTGGTCATGATCGGCACCATGCTGGTGGCGGAAGGCGCCGGCCAGCACATCGAGAAGGGCTACATCTACTTCGCCATGGCGTTCTCGGTCGCGGTGGAGCTGCTCAACCTGCGGTACTCGGCCAAGAAGGGCAAGAAGAAGGTGAAGCTGCTCAACCCCATCGGCGACGAAGAGATGGTCGCCCAGGCTCCGAAGAGCTAGGCCGCCGAGCGGCAAAGAAAGACGGGGCGGACTCGCTTGAGTCCGCCCCGTCTAATTTTGTGTCGGGTCAGTTCTAGTTTGCGTAGGCGGCCTGAACGACCTTGCCGGCGGCTTCCTGCATGGTCTGCGCGCCGATGATGCTTGATCCCTCAAGAATGGCGAGGCCCTCCTTCGCGGCCGTGCCCTCGATTCGGGCGACCACCGGAACCTTCACCTCGATCTGCTCGAACGCCGACAGGATGCCCTTGGCGACTTCGTCGCAGCGGGTGATGCCGCCGAAGATGTTGATCAGCAGGCCCTTCACGTTCGGGTCCTTCAAGACCAGCTCGACGCACTCCTTCACGCGCTCGGCCTGGGCTCCGCCGCCCACGTCCAGGAAGTTGGCCGGCTTGCCGCCCGCCGCATTCACTTCGTCCAGAGAGCACATCACGAGGCCCGCGCCGTTGCCGATAATGCCGATATCGCCGCCCAGGTGGACGTAGGCGATGCCCTTCTCGGCGGCCTCGGCCTCCAGCGGACTGCTGGCGCTGTCATCGGCGGTCGCCTGCCAATCCTTGTGGCGGTACATGGCGTTGTCGTCGATGCTGACCTTGGCGTCCGCCGCGACCAGCTTGCTGCCGGTCCAGGCGACAGGGTTGATCTCGATCAGGTCGGCATCGGACTCGATGTAGGCCCGCACCAGGCTCTTGATCATGGCGACCATTTCGCGCTGGGCATGAGCCGGAATCTTGGCCTTCTGCACTGCCGCCTTCACGGCGTAGTCTTCCAGCCCCCAAGCTGGATCAACGTGCAGTCGGACAATGGCGTCCGGCTTCTCTTCGGCCACCTGCTCAATCTCCATGCCGCCTTCCACGCTGATCATCACGACCAGCTTCTGCGCGGCGCGGTCGAGCAGAACGCTCAGGTAGTACTCCTCTTCAATGTCGACCAGCTCGCCGACCAGCACCTTCTCGACGATCAGGCCGTCGGGGTTCTGGATGCTCACGAGCCGCTTGCCGATCAGATCCTTGGTGAAGGCTGCGGCATCGTCTGCGTTGTCAAAAAGCTTCACGCCGCCCGCCTTTCCGCGGCCGCCCATCAGGACCTGCGCCTTCACCACGCTCTTGCCGCCCAGCTCCTGAGCGATCTTGCGGGCTTCTTCTGGATCAGAAGTGACTCGTCCGCCGGGTACGGCGACGCCGTATTCGGCCAGCAGATCCTTCGACTGATACTCGTGAAGCTTCATTTGAAGCTGAATCTTACCGAGAGAAAGGCTGCCGAATCAGGACTGCACATGATAAGTCGCCCATCGGTAGCGGCGCGTGATTTCAAAGCCCTGCGCCTGATAGAAGCTGTCCAGAGTGGTCCAATCGATGATCGTGCGCCGCCCGCCCGACTGCGCCAGCCGCTTGAGGCTGGAAATCAGCAGCGCCCGCCCCAGCCCCTTTCCGCGCGCCGAGCGGCTGATGCCGATCGGCCCCAAAGAGCGCCAACTGTCGCCCAGACTATGCCGCCATATCGCTCCGCCAATGTGGTGGCTGGAGACCGGCGATTGGGTGAAGCTGAACCCGTGGCAGACCCTCTGCTGCATCATCACATCCACCTCGTGCGGCTCCTGCAAGAACTTGCGCATCACATCGTGGTGCCAGCGGCCGGGAAAGGTTTCGTGCAGAAAGGCATCCACCGCCTCGGCATCCGAATGCGCTCCAGGGCGCACAACCATGCCCTCGGTCAGCAGCGGAGCCAGGTGGCGCGGGTCGAAGGAATAGGTTTCCAGATCGCGCTCCAAATCAAAGTGCTCTCCCCGCAGGCTCCATCCCTTGAATCGGTCGGCGATCTCGGAGGGCACGCCGGGAAGAATATGGTCGTGATCCATGCCGAAGACCAGCGTCTCCTGCTCTGATGCCTTCAATACTTCGGTCCAGGCGGCTTCATCCAGCCAAGCTCCCGCCGCGACGTGCCACGGGCGGTCTTCGGCTCCGGCATAGAAGGGCCGCTTGATGGCGGCAAAGGCCACGCAGTTATCGCCCTCGAAGACGCCATGGGAAAGTTCCGGCTGGCACAGCAGGCTGCCGAATACCTGGCGGCGCATGTCCAGGTCGCTGACCCAGTAGCGGCGCGGATAGAACTTGCGCCACAGATCGAGCAGGGCGGGAATGTCGCTGGGGGAGAGCGGCCTCACCGAGCGAGTGCGGACCGGGCCCGCCGCGCCTGGGCTCGGCAGGCGTCGGCCAGCCGACGCATTTCGCGGGAGCGGTCAGTCCCCGCCGATCCCAGCTTGGAGCTGCGCATCACCTGCAGCAGCTGATCCCAGCTTCGCCCGTTCGGATTCCAGGTGGAGAGTCGATCCTGCGGATGCCGCTCCGCCATGGCGAGCAGGTGCCGGATGGGGCGGCGATTCAGCCGCAGCCAGCTCTTGATCCCCGCATAGTCGCTCTCCATCTCCTGCGTCGCCCCGGCCACGGCGGCCAGATCGATCAGCACGTGCAGCCGCTCCAGGGTTCGCATCAAGTCGTCTGCGAGAACTTCCTTCGCAGCCGGAGCTTCGATTCGGACCGGTGTGGTCGCAGCCTTCTCTTCGACTTCCAGAAAGGGGAGGGTGGGGGTCATAAGCAGATCATCCTTGAGACTTCTCAACGTAGTTCACGCGCAGATCGCGAACCAGGTTCTGAATCTGGCGCCTGTCGGCATCATCCAATTGGGGCTCGAGAAAAGAGGCAAGCTGAGCGGCAGAATCGACCGCAGCCTTCGCCTGCTCCAAGTCCTTTTCTATCTGTCCGGTCAGGGGATCGCTCTTGAGACCCATCTTCTGCCACGCAAGTTCGGCGAGTTGGTCCACCATGATGGCGAGGACCTGATAGACGTCGATTGGCTGCGCCTTCTCCTGATCAGACATGCTCCACTGTTCCTGACGTGGAAGGCCACAGCAAAAGAGCTAGTTTCTGATCGGATTATTCAGAAAGCGCGGAGCGTTCGGCTTCGATCTTTTCTTGAGCGTATTCCAGGGCGTCGAAAAGCCGCTCGCATCCCGCCACGGGGTCGCGGCGATACGGCCAGTCGAGGCGGTCATTCACCCATGCCGTGCCGGGGTTCTGATTGCGAAGGATGCTGAGGGTTCGCGGCGTGGGCTCATAGCGGAGCTGCACCCGCAGCGAGCCATCCCGCGCGCTGATCTCGCGCACGCCCTGCTGCGATGCCTTGATGCGGAGGCTGATGAGCGTGACGGCAAGCGCGGCCTCTTCCGGCGGCATGCCGTAGCGGTCGATGATCTCCGCATTGACCTCCTGCAGCGATTCCCGGTCGCGGCAGCCCATAAGCCGCTTGTAGTAGTAAAGCCGCTGCCCCTGCTCCTCGATGTAGTCGTCCGGCAGGAACGCGCGCACCGGCAGATCGATGGCCGGGAGCGGCTCCAGCCCGAGCAGCGGATCGGCCATATCGTCGGGCCGCTCGCCGTCGGCGAAGGTCTTGAGGAACTCCACCTCCGCTTCGATGAGCTGAGAGTAGAGATCGTAGCCGATGGCCGACATCTGCCCCGACTGCTTTGCCCCAAGCATGTCGCCCGCTCCGCGAATCTGAAGGTCGCGCACCGCAAGCGAGTAGCCGGAACCGAGCTGGGCAAACTCGGCCAGCGCGGAAAGCCGGGAGCTGGCGTTTTCGGTCAACGCCTTCTGGCCGGGATACAGGAAGTAGGCGTATGCCTGGCGGTCGCTCCGGCCGACGCGTCCACGAAGCTGGTAGAGCTGGCTCAGGCCAAAGCGATCAGCGTTCTCGACGATCATCGTGTTGGCATTGGGGATATCGAGGCCGCTTTCAACGATGGTCGTGGAGATGAGGATATCGATCTCCCCCGCGATGAAGCCGAGCATGACCGGCTCCAGTTCGCGTTCGGTCATCTGGCCGTGACCAACCGCGACCCGGGCGGAAGGGATCAGCTTCCGCATGTGTTCGGCCAGATGCTGGATGCCCTGCACCTTGTCGGTGACGTAATACACCTGCCCGCCCCGCGCCAGTTCGCGCAGGATCGCCTCCAGCACCACTTCCTGAGCGTGGGGCCGGACGAAGGTGCGGATCGGCAGGCGTCCCGGCGGCGGGTCGTTGATGACCGACATCTGCCGGATGTTCATCAGCGCCATGCTCAGCGTTCGCGGGATCGGCGTCGCGCTCAGTGTCAGCACGTCCACGTTCAGCCGAAGCTGCTTCAGCGACTCCTTGTGCTTCACGCCGAACTTCTGCTCTTCATCGATGATCAGCAGGCCAAGGTTCTTGAACTTGAGGTCGCTGGCCAGCAGCGCATGGGTGCCGATGACGATATCGATCGTCCCTGCCGCGAGCCCCTCCATGATCTCCCGGCGCTCCTTGGCGGTGCGGAATCGGTTGATGAGAGCCACCTTGGTCGGGAAGGAGGCCAGCCGCTCTTTGAAGGAACGGAAGTGCTGCTCGCTGAGAATCGTGGTCGGACAGAGCACGGCGGTCTGGCGGCCGTCCTGCGCGGCCTTGAATGCCGCGCGGATCGCGACTTCCGTCTTGCCGAAGCCGACGTCGCCGCAGACCAGGCGGTCCATCGGATAGTCGGTTTGGAGATCGGCCTTGACATCGTTGATGGCTTCGAGCTGGCTCGGCGTCTCCACCCAAGGGAAGGTCGATTCCATCTCCGCCTGCCAGGGCGTGTCCGGACCGAACGCCGCCCGTTCGACCTCTTTGCGCTGGGCGTAAAGCTGAATCAGTTCGCGGGCAAATTCGCGCGCCTCTTCCCTCGCCTTGCGGACCGTCTTCTGCCAGTCGCTGCCCGTCAGGCGGTTCACCTTCGGCGGCGCTTCGGTCGGCGACAAATACTTCTGAACGCGGTCGAGCTGATCCGCCGGGACGTAGAGCTGATCGGGCTCCTTGTAGATCAGGTGGAGGTACTCCTTCTCCACCCCGTCCACAGTGCGCCGGACCAGGCCGTTGTAGACGCCGATGCCGAAGGAGATGTGGACCACAAAGTCGCCCTGCTTGAGATCGAGCACCGAGGTGATCGGCACGCCTTCGCTGAACTTTCGCTGCGGCAGCTTGAGCCGGCCTACGCCGAAGAGTTCATGGTCCGTGAGGATGGCGACCTTGCGGCTCTCCCAGATGAAGCCGCCGGCCAGGTTTCCGCTGAGCAGCAGCAGGCCCGGTTCGATGGCATCACCCTCGGGCTCCACCGGGAAAAGCTCGACCTGATTCAGCATCGCCTTGGCGCGGGAGGGCTGATCGGTGCTGACGAGCACGGTGACGCCCTGCTCCCGCCAGTTGCGGATTGCCTGCGTCAGTGCGGCGGGCTGACCGCGCAAAGGCTCAAGGCTTGAGGCACTGATTTCGCGCTCTTCCTGCGGCTCAAGCCAATCGGGGGCCGCGTTCATCATCGTCAGGCCCAGCCGCTTTTCCACCCAATGAAAGTGGCTTGCGGGCAGCAGATAGTCGTTGGCTGTGCTGCTGAGAATCTCGCCGCGCTGCGCGCGGTGCTCCAGCGCCTGCGCCAGCTCTTCTTCGGCGCGGTGAGACTGGGCATCCAGCTCCAGCGGCTCGTCGAGGATCAGCAGGCCGTCTTCGCCCAGGATGTCCGCGGCGCATCCGGTGTCTGGAAAGAGCAGCGGGCGGTAGAGGTCCAGCCGGTCGAAGAAGGATCGTTGCCGCAGCGCCTCCATGTCGGCCTCCACCAGTTCATTCAGCCGCTCCGCCGCATCGCCGCCCAGACGCCCAGCCTCCACGGCTAAGGCGCGTTCGATCAGATCGACGGTGTGCTCAAGGTCTTCGGGAAAAAGCGTCTCGCGGCTCGCGCCGAGAATGATGCTGTCCACCCGGCCGATGGACCGCTGCGTCATCGGGTCGAACGAGCGGAGGCTCTCGATCTCATCGCCAAAGAACTCGACGCGGATCGGGCGGTCAGCGCCCATCGGAAAGATGTCGACGATGCCGCCGCGGCGCGAAAACTGTCCCGGCACCCGCACGGGCTCCGCCCGCTCATATCCCAGTTGCAGCAGCTGCCGCATCAGATCTTCCCCTTCGTGCTCCTGACCGGCTTCGATCTGAAGGAGCGACTCGCGGATGAGATCGGGAGGCAGGGTGCGCTCCAGCGCCGCCTGGGTGGTCGCGATCACGACGACCGGCTCGCCGCTGGCCAGCCGCCGCAACGCGCCGATGCGGTCGGAGAGGGCGATGGTCTCGGGCGAGGCGTCTTCGAAGAGGCTGCTCAGCCCGCTGGGCAGGATGACGATGCGCTCTTTCGGCACGCCGCACAGGCCGAGGCGCGCCTGCCATTGCAGGGCGCGATCATGGGTGGAGACGACCACCAGCGCGCGCGAAGAAGGCCCGGTCAGAAAGGTGGAGGCACAGAAGGGCCTGGCTTCGGCCGCGAGCGAAGTCCACAATTCGCTGCTTTGAAACCCGGCGACGAGCTCATTAAGGGCGGGCTCGGCAACCGCCCGGACAGCCTGTTCCAGGCGCAAGGACATGATGGTACCGGCGCGGCGCGGCTAGTCGGCCCGATTGGC
This sequence comes from uncultured Fimbriimonadaceae bacterium, assembly GCA_965652385.1. GTDB lineage: Bacteria > Armatimonadota > Fimbriimonadia > Fimbriimonadales > Fimbriimonadaceae > JBGSIR01. The sequence goes on along the minus strand of CBFGUV010000001.1, from coordinate 59,356 downwards.
CCGCTCGCGGGTCACCGCGTGATTCCACCCGCAGAGCGGAATCCGCTCGTCGGGATGGCCGCACCCTTCCTCCACGCAGTCGTCGCCCGAGTGGAGCTGCACCAGCACGGTCTTCCGCGCGCTGTTCGAGCGGTTGGGCATCGAGCCGTGGATGGTGAAGTAGTGGAAGAAGACGACGTCGCCCGCCTTGGCGGGGGCGGGCTCGGCATTTTCGAGCGGGTAGCGGCGCAGGATTTCCGTATCAAGATTCCCGTGGCTGTCGGCGAGGCGGCCCAGCATGTGCGATCCGCTGTAGAAGCGCAGACAGCCCATCTCATCGGTCGCGTCGCTCAGGTGGATGACGGCGGCCAGCATCGAATCCTTTTCTGTGGGAAAGTAGCTCCAATCCTGGTGCATCGGGAACGGCGCGCCGTTCTCCGGCGGCTTCTGGAACAGCTTGTTGTGGTGCATCACCACATCGTCGCCCAACAGCTCCCGACAGGCCGCCAAGAAAGGCTCGTGCCGAAGCGCATCCAGCCAGCGCGGGGAGTACTGGTGAACGTTGTGCGTGTGAAGGACGACGGTATCAGCTCCGCCCACCCGATCCGCTCCTTCCCACCGAGCGTTCACCTCTTCACCGGAGGCGCTGATCTGACCGACAATCCGGTCAAAGTCCTCCGTCATCTGCCGCAGCAAATCACCCGAAAAGAGGCCGGGCGCGGCTGCCCAACCCTTCTCAAAAAAAGCATCAGAAAACGCTGACATCGCCCTTCATTATAGTTCTGCCCACAACTATATTAGTAGAGGTCCTTTCGACTTGAGAACATCGGGCGCTTGAGCTGCTCGTACGTCATCCGCCGCGCATGGCTGTCGGCCCACAGGGTGGTCGTGCCGTTGCGGTGCAGAAAGTTGAAGTGCTCCTTCAGATGCGGCTCATTCGGCGGGCTGTTCAGCCAGTCGGAGCTTTGCAGGAAGTTGCAGTTCGGCACATGGGCATCGTGCTCCCACAGAACCAGCGTCCCCGCCGTATCCTCGATCTCGCTGCCGTTTGCGCCCAGCGACTCAATAAAGCCGAGAGCGTGGGTCCGCACAGTCCGCGCACCCGGGCCGAACTCCTGGCCCTGCGCCGTGGGATTGGTGGTGTAGTACGCCGAGCTGATGTTCGGGTTGAACCAGTTGTACGCCAACACCACCTGAGTGTTGGCCGGGCGCTTGGGGCAGAGCCGGATCTCGTAGTTCTTGAGATAGATGTCCAGCGCGCCATTGCGGGGCGGATTGATGGCGGGCTGATTGATCAGGCCATACCACCCGCCATTGAGCGGCGCGTTGGCATTGTCATAGCCGATCCACATCTGCTGCGGAACATCGCCGGGCTTGCCCGGGCTGGCATTGGACGCCGGCGTCCAGACATCATCGTAATCCCCCAAATACAGTTGGAAGGCGACCCCAAACTGCTTCATATTTGAAATGCACTGCGCCTGCTTGGCCGCTTCTTTGGCCTGAGCAAAAACCGGGAAAAGAATCGCCGCGAGAATCGCGATGATCGCGATCACAACCAGCAGCTCAATCAAAGTAAAGGCGCGTGGCTTGCTTCTCTTCATTGATTCATAAGCCTCCGCTGAACTTAACAATACAGGTTTTGTACGGGGATTGATCCCCAAAAATCACCGTTTCCCCCGTGTTGCATTAAGCGTCCCTCTCCAGGCATCCTCATGCTCATGCTGCTTTCGGCCCTCGCCATCCTTCAGGAGACCAGCGATGTGAATTGGTCCTTCCTCAGCATTTGGGATGATCGCCCCGGCGTCATTCAGGACTGGAATCAGGGCTACCCGATCGGCAACGGCCGCCTGGGAGCGATGGTGTTCGGCGGAGTCGATACCGAGCGGATTCAGCTGAACGAAGACACCATCTGGGCCGGACCTCCCGTGCCCGAGCATGGCGCGGGAACCGCCGAAGCTCTGCAGGAAGCCCGGCGGCTCTTCTTCGAGGGCAAGCGCGCCGAGGGCCAGCAGGTCGTCGCCGAGCGCGTGATGGTTCCCCGCGACCCGAACCGCAGCTACCAGACCGCCGGCGACCTGATGCTCAAGATGATCTATCCGGGCTCGGGCGCGCCCACCCAGATCAAGGTGCAGGGCTGGCGGCGCGGGCCGCAGTCGAATGGGGTCCGCCTGCTGGAAGTCCGCGAGGACTACAACGACTCAAGCTGGCCCCTGACCACCGACCTCAGCATCCCGGCCAACTCGACCGTCACCTTCCGCAGCACTTTCGTGGTTCCGGAAAACGAAGCCAAGAACTGGACGCTTCGCCTCTCGCCGCTCGATGACTCCAGTCAGGTGTATGTAAACGGCGTCAAGGTGGGCGAAACCAAGGTCTACAACCAGCCCTACTCGTTCGACGTCACCGAGCACATCAAGCCGGGACGGAACGTGATCGCGGTCGCCGCCACTAACATTGGCGGCCCCGGCAGCATGTCGGCCGAGGTGATGCTGGCGGACGAGTCGCTTCCCGACGACTACCGCCGAGAACTCGACCTCGACCGCGCCCTGGCGACCACCGAGTTCAAGCTGAACGATGTCAGCTTCCGCCGCGAGGTCTTCTCCTCCGCTCCCGAAGACATCATCATCATCCGGCTGGTGGCCGATACGCCGGGAATGATCAGCTTCGACACCGATTGGACCCGGCCGGACGCGGCCTCCACGGCGGCCGCCCACACCGGCGGAAGCTGGGGCTATCTGCACCTAAACGGCCAGGCAAAGCACGGCGATGCCCACCTGGGCGTCAAGTTCGATGGGCACTGCGTGGTTACCGCGGATGGAGGCTCGGTGAAGGCCGTGGGCAACCAGCTGCAGATTCGCGGCGCTGATTCGGTGGTGATGGGCTTGCGGATCAACACCGACTTCGACCGGATGAATCTTAAGCCGCACCTTCGGGCCACCACCGAGAGCATCATGGATGTGCTCAGCAAGGGCTATCCCCGTGCGTACAACCTTCATCTGGCCGAGCATCGGCGGCTCTTCCGCACCAACTCGCTCTATCTCGGGCGCGGCCCCGATCTGCCGACCCGCAAGCGGCTGGACATCATCCGCGAGGGCGGCTTCGATCCGGCTCTCAGCGCGCTCTACTACCAGTTCGGCCGGTATCTGCTCATCAGCAGCTCCCGTCCCGGCTCGATGCCAGCCAACCTTCAGGGCATCTGGTCGGACCACATGGCCGCGCCGTGGAACGCCGACTACCACACCAACATCAACCTGCAGATGAACTATTGGCCCGCCGAGGTGACCGGCCTGAGCGAGTGCCATGAACCCTTCTTCGACTTCCTTGAATCGTGCATGCCTGCGGGGCGCGAGATGGCGCGAAGCCTCGGCTCCACCGGATTCACGCTGGGACACACCACCGATGCGTGGGGATGGGCCGCGATGGTCGGCCTTCCCGTATGGGGCATGTGGCCGATGGGCGCGGGCTGGTGCAGCGCCCACTTCATGGAGCACTACCGCTACACCGGAGATCGCGATTTCCTCGAGAACCGCGCCTACCCGATGCTCCGCGAATGCGCCGAGTTCTTTGTGGGATGGCTGGTCGAAAACCCGGAGACCAAGGAGCTGGTTTCCGGCCCCACCACTTCGCCGGAGAACACCTACCGCTTCGATGGCAAGAACCTGAGCCTCAGCATGGGCACGGCGATGGATCATCAGATCATCCGCGAGACCTTCACCAACCTCATCGAGGCCGCCGAAATCCTCGGCATCAAGGACGACGCGGTGGTGGATGACGCCAAGGCCGCCCTGATCCGAGTCCCCCGCCCCGAGATCGGCAAAGACGGTCGGCTGATGGAGTGGGACAAGGAGTACGAGGAGGCCGAACCCGGCCACCGCCACATGTCGCACCTGTATGCCCTGCACCCGTCGAACCAGATCTCGATGACCGAAACCCCCGCGCTGGCCGCAGCCGCGCGCAAGTCGCTGGAGCACCGCCTGGCCAACGGCGGCGGACACACCGGATGGTCGCGGGCCTGGATGCTCAGCTTCTGGGCGCGGCTGCGGGATGCCCGCAAAGCGGAAGAGAACCTTCAGGCCCTGCTCGCCCACTCCACGCTCGACAACCTGTTCGACATGCACCCGCCCTTCCAGATCGACGGCAACTTCGGCGGCACGGCCGGGATGGCCGAGATGCTGGTGCAGAGCCACGCTGGTGAGGTCCATCTGCTGCCCGCCCTTCCCTACGAGTGGGTTTACGGCCAAGTCGAGGGGCTGCGGGCACGCGGCGGCTTTGTGGTGGACATCGAGTGGCAGGATCGCCGCCTCACCAAGGGGGCCATCCGCTCCGAGCGCGGCGGCGTGCTCCGCATGAGGCTCCCACGAGGCGCGAAGCCCCGCCATGCCGCCCGCGAAGTGGCGGATCAGGTCTGGGAGGTCAATACGGAGCCCGGCGATGTCGTAGAACTGATTGGACCCGGCCTATGATCCTTTCCGTACTCGCCGCTCTTGCGGCTCCCCAGATTGTTTCACCCGACGGCGCTTGGTGCTGGTTCGCGGACCCGCGCGTCATCCGCACCGAAAGCGGCATCTACGCCGGGTGGATCTCCCGCGAGGGCGATGTCCAGGTCGGTGAGTTGGATGGCGGATCGCCCTTCACCCTGCATCCCCGGCTGGAGGCTGACGACCACGACAACCCTGCTCTGCATCAGCTGCCAGATGGTCGGATCATCGCCTTCTACACCAAACACACCGGGCGGGAAATCTACAGCCGGACCACAACCAGGCCGGACGACATTTCCGACTGGGGTGCGGAGAACATCTTTCGACCGCAACCGGAGGGCAGCTCCTACACCTATCCCAATCCCAGCTATCTCAGCGGCGAAAAGCGGCTCTACCTCGCCTGGCGCGGAATCCAGTGGAAGCCGACACTCTCCTGGTCAGATGACAACGGCCAAACCTGGGCTCCCGCGGTCAAGATGTTCGCCGCCCCGGGTGCAGGGCCGGGCAACCGCCCCTACCTCAAATCCGCCACCGACGGCCGCAAGCGCATCCACTTTGCCATCACCGATGGCCACCCGCGCAACGAAGCCACCAACAGCATCTACCACTGCTATCTGGAAGGCGGCCTCTTCTACCGCGCCAACGGCGACGTGATCGGCTCGCTGGAGACTCTGCCCATCAATCCCGCCCGCATGGATGTGGTCTACGACGCCAAGACCACCGGCGAGCGTGCCTGGATATGGGACATCGCCCTCGACCGGCACGGCTACCCTCGCATCGTGTACACCAGGCTGCCGCGGGAAGATCGGCACGTCTACCACTACGCCGCCTGGACGGGCCTGGCCTGGAGCGACAACAAAGTCGCCGAAGCGGGAGGCTGGTTTCCGGAGACACCTGCAGGACAGACCGAGCGGGAACCGCACTACAGTGGCGGCATTGTGCTGGACCACACTGATCCGCGCTATGTGTATTTTTCACGCCCCAATGGTGCACACTTTGAGATAGAGCAGGGCTTCAGCCAAGACGGCAAAGCCTGGCAGTTCACGCCCATCACCCAGGATTCCGACGCCAATCAGGTCCGCCCCTTTGTTGTGCGCGGAGCGGGGGCGCCGTGGCTGTTCTGGATGTCGAATGACGGCGGGTACGTCCACTACACCAATTACCGATCCTCCATTCGAGCCGCACCGATCCGGCGGTATGCGCCGTAGAAGAGCGTACGGCGATGGCGGCAAAGCATCTTCTCTTCCTGGCTCCCCTCCTGGCTTTGGGAGGATGCCCTTCCCTTTCTGGCAGCGATGGAGGCAGCGGATCGGCAAAAACCTGCGGCCCCAACTTTGCGACCCCCACCTATGCGGATGTGGAAGACCCGAGCACGGGCGAAGACAATCTGCTGCTCCATTGGTCGGGCTTTCCGGTGCGCGTTCACTACATCAACGACATCACCTTCGACCCCGGCGGGCTGAACATCTCTGCCGTCGATGTCGTGACCACCGCCCGGAATCGCTGGACGACCGCCTCCAACGGCGGCGTGACCTTCGATGAGGTGGGAACGCCGGGCCAGGCCGACATTGTCGTGCAGTTCGAGCATCTGGACAGCCAGCCCTCGGGCGGCGAGGCCCTCGCCTTCACCCAGATCACCTACGCGCCTTCGACCAGCACCATCTTCAGCGCCGAAATCACGATCCACACCTGGGATGGCATGACCCGCAACCAGTTTGAAAACGGCCTCAAATCGACCGCCTCCCACGAATTCGGCCACGCGCTCTTCATCAGCGGGCACAGTCCCCTGAACATCGATCTGATGTACTTCGCCGCCTCGGCGAGCGCCGACAAGCAGATCAGCGTGCAGGATCGCAACACGCTGGAGACGGCGTATTGCGGCGTCTACGACGACCGAAGCCGCGACCGCATAGTGCCGGATGATCTCAAGACCATCACGATCACCTGCCCCGCGCCTTAGCTCTTCTCGACGATCAGGTTCGGCTGGCCCTCGCGCTTGACGAGATCGAAGGCATCAAACGGCTCTCCCGTCGCGTCCCGCGCTTCGTAGATGATGCGGTCATTGCGGACGGTGATGATCTGGTAGAGCTGGGTGTTCTGCGCCGTCTTCTTCATGTACGGCTCCTTCTCAACGTCGTACATCTTTGGGCCGGAGACCGAAACCACATAGACCGTGCCGACCGCCGCATCGCGTGCCTCAAGGCCGGTATCCAGGTTCATGCGGCCATAGGCGTGGTCGTGCCCCTGCAGCACCAGATCGACGCGGTGCTTGTCGAAGATCGGCTTCCAGAGGCTGCGAAGCTCCGTGTTGTCCCGACCCCGAGCGGTGCTGAAGACCGGGTGGTGGAATGTCACGATCACCCAGCGGCTGGTGTTCTTGGTCAGCACATCCCCGAGCCAGGCCGCCTGCTCCTGCAGCCTCTCGTTGGAGTTGAGCGCGACGATGCGGAGATTTTTGTAGACCAGGGTGTAGTTGGTCTCTTCAAGGCCCGGCAGACCGTTGGTCGGGAATGAGAATGCCGGACGCCAGTGCGGCGCGACCTTGCCTTGGGCGTATTCGTGGTTGCCGGGCACGCACACATGCGGCACCATGCTCGCCACCCAGCCGCCTGCACCAAACCACTCTCCCCACTCCTTGTCGCTGGTCGGACGGTTCACCAGATCGCCGGCGTGGAGCATGAAGGCGGCCTTGGGTGCATCGGAGAAGGCCTGCCGAATCACCCGCGACCACATCGAGCGCACATCGTTCTGCGAGTCGCCGAAATAGACAAAGCTGAAGGCGCTGTTGTCCCGATAGGGCGTCGAGAACTGAATCCACTCGCTCCAATTGACCCCGTCTCCCACGCGGTAGACGTACTGCTTCCCTTCTTCCAGTCCGCGCATGGTGACCGAGTGATAGTGGGCCTCGCCCAGGTCGCCGGTTAAGGGCTCGGCGGGCTCCGCCATCATCGAGTGAGTTTCCTGCAGAAACTGCGGGCCGTGAGTCGAGAGCGCGTATTCCACCCTCGCCTGCTCCACGCTGGTATCGGTCCGCCAGTTGACGGTCATCGAGGAGTAGGGATCTTCAGTCCAAGACAGGATGATCCGGTCGGGTATCGGCGTGGGTGCGTACTGGCTGGAGGCCGGGTACGGGATCGCCTGAGATTCCGGCGGAGTTTGAAGGCCAGACATCGCCACGACCGCAAGGAGACAAATCATGTTTCTATTCTTTCACGCGCACGGCGATCAGATTCAATTTCCCGAATAGGTCTTAATTGAGACATAATGCAGGGCAGGATGTTTGGCAAGAGTGGCAAGACGGTTTTGGGAGTGGTCGGCTTGTGCCTATCGACCGCGCCGTACCTGCTGTGGGCTTCGCCGCTGATTGCGGGCGAGTCGACAGCCGCCCAGCAACCGGCGGCCAAGGCCGTCGACTTCAATAAAGACATCCTCCCGATCTTCAAGGCCGAGTGCATCTCCTGCCACGGCAAGAAGAATCCCGCCGCCAAGCTCGACCTGAGCACCTACGAAGCCACGATGAAGGGCGGGGTCAACAAGAATCTGATCGTCAAGAAAAAGAGCGCCAGCTCTCTGCTGGTCAAGCGCATCATTCCGGAAGGCCAGGCTCCGATCATGCCGGTCGGCGCAAAGCCGCTGACCACCGCAAAGATCAAGCTGATCCGCGACTGGATCGATCAGGGCGCAAAGAAGAGCGCATCGGCGGAATCGATTGCCGCGCCTGAACCGACCCGCCCGGCCGCGGTCATCCCCGTCGAAAAAAAAAGCTAGTCGACTTTGATCGGGACGTGCTCCCGATCTTCCGGGCGCACTGCATCACCTGCCACTCCGAGGACCGCGCCAGCGGCGGCCTCGACCTCAGCACCTATGCGGCCACTGTAGAAGGCGGCAACAGCGACGACCTCATCATCTCCGGCGCAGGCCGCGAATCGAACCTGCTCAAGCGCATCAGGGGCGAAGGCGGCAAGCCGCAGATGCCGATGGGCTTCGCCCCGATCAGCGCTGAAAAGATAGCGACCATCGAGGAGTGGATCAACCAGGGCGCACAGCCCGGCTCCGGCGAAGAGTTCGTCCACTGGTCATACGCCATTCCGGAGCGTCCCTCGATCCCCAAAGTGAGCGATCCCGACTGGGTGCAGACTCCCATCGACGCCTTCATCCTGGCCCGCCTGGATGCCGAGGGCCTGAAGCCGTCGCCGCGAGCCTCCGATGAAAAGCTGGTCCGCCGGGCCAGCCTCGACGTCACCGGCCTCCCGCCCAGCCTCGCGCAGATCGAGGGCTACGCCTCGATGGAAGACTTGAGCGCAGAACTGCTTGCTTCGCCCCACTACGGCGAGCGGCAGGCGGTGGTTTGGCTGGATCTGGCGCGTTATGCCGACACCAACGGCTACGAGAAGGACCGCAGCCGGGTGATGTGGCCGTACCGCGATTGGGTGATCGACGCCTACAACCAGAACATGCCGTTCGATGAATTCACGGTGGAGCAACTGGCCGGCGACATGCTGCCCCAGCCCACTCAGGATCAGCTCATCGCCACGGGGTTCCACCGCAACACCATGCACAACGAGGAGGGCGGTGTCGACCCGGAAGAGCAGCGATGGCTCACCATCGTCGACCGGGTGGCGACCACCGGCCAGGTATGGCTGGGCACGACGCTCGGCTGCGCCCAATGCCACGACCACAAATACGACCCGATCTCCAACGACGAATACTTCGCTTTCTTTGCCTATTTCGACAACTCCGAAGAGCCCGCGCTGAGCCTTACGGATCCCGAAGATCAGCCCAAGCTGGCCGAACTTCGATCCAAGGCGGCTTCCCTGACCGAAGCCCTCAAAGATCAGGAGCTGGCCGAGGATCATCGCAAGAAGCTGCAGGAAGATCTCAACAAGACCAACGGGGAAATCAACTCGCTCATCTACACCGCGCTCATCTTCAAAGAAAAGGCGGGGCAGCCCAAGACGATGGCGCGTGATGGCGGCACATTCCTGGCCCCGACCCATGAAGTCTACGCAGGCGTGCCGGAAGTTCTGCCGCCGATGGAAGAGAGCCTCCCCAACAACCGCCTCGGCCTGGCGCAGTGGCTGGTCTCCGAAACCAACCCGCTCACGGCCCGCGTCATCGTCAACCGGATATGGGAGCAGTACTTCGGCTTCGGAATCGTGAAGACGAGCGAAGACTTCGGAAGCCAGAGCAGCGGACCGAGCCACCCGGAGCTGCTCGACTGGCTGGCGGTGGAGTTCATGGAGAGCGGCTGGGATCAGAAGCACATCCACCAGCTCATCCTCAACTCGGCCGTCTACCAGCAGTCGTCCCGGGTCACGTCCGAGCTGCTCGCCAAAGACCCTGAGAATCGGCTGCTGGCGCGCGGCCCGCGATTCCGACTGGATGCCGAGTTCATCCGCGACAATGCGCTCCGCATCGGGGGCCTGCTCAGCGATGAGATCGGCGGTCCGAGCGTCTATCCGCCGCAGCCCGACGGCATCTGGGACAGCCCGTACAGCGGCGAAAGGTGGATTGAGAGCAGCGGCGAAAACCGCTACCGACGCGGCCTGTACACCTTCTGGAAGCGGACCGCCACCTACCCCGCCTTCCTCACCTTTGACGCGACCAGCCGCGAATCCTGCACCATCCGCCGCATCCGCACCAACACACCGCTGCAGGCGCTGGTCATCATGAACGACCCGGTCTATATGGAGGCCGCCCAGGGCCTCGCCCAGCGGATGCTGAAGCTCGAAGGAAGCGTCGAGGAACGGGTCGCCTACGGCTTCCAGCTCTGCACCGCGCGAAAGCCCAGCGAAAAAGAGGCCAAGACCCTCACCGACTACATCGCCCGCCAGCAAATCGAATTTGCCGGCAAGCCCGCCGAAGCCCAGAAGCTGGCCCCCCGCGTCGATCAGGCGGCGTGGGTGATGGCCGCCAGCGTTCTGCTCAACCTCGACGAGACCATCACCAAGGACTGACCATGGCGCACGATCCGATAGAACAGGAAATGCTGAAGGCGATCACTCGCCGCCACTTCTTCAAGATGACCAGCTATGGCATCGGAACTCTGGCGCTCGGCTCAATGCTCAACCCGCGCTTGCTCGCCTCGCAGCAGCAGACTGGCAGCCAGTTCAATCCGCTGGCCGTAAGAGCGCCCCACTTTGCGCCGAAGGTGAAGAACGTCATCTTCATGTTCATGGCGGGCGCGCCGTCGCAGATCGACCTCTTTGACCCCAAGCCGACCCTGGTCGAGCACAACGGCGAAACGATCCCCGAGGAGATCATCAAGGGCGAGCGATTTGCCTTCATCAAGGGAGTGCCCAAGCTGCTCGGTTCGCCCTACAAGTTCGAACAGTGCGGCCAGTCCGGGCACACGATCAGCGAACTGATGCCGAACCTCAAGAAAGTGGCGGATGACCTCACCTTCATCAAGTCGATGAAGACGGATCAGTTCAACCACGCCCCGGCGCAGATATTCATGAACACCGGGCACCAGCTTCCCGGCCGACCCAGCATGGGCTCGTGGCTCACCTATGGCCTCGGCAGCGAATGCCAGGATCTGCCGGGCTTCGTGGTGCTGATCTCCGGGCAGAACAACCCCGACGGCGGCAAGGCGTGCTGGAGCAGCGGCTTCCTGCCGACCCACTACCAGGGCGTCGAATTCCGCTCTAAGGGCGACCCGGTGCTGTACGTCTCCGACCCAGAGGGCGTCGACCCGATGACCCGGCGGCAGATGCTGGACACCCTGAAGGAGCTGAACACGCTTTCGCTCAACGAGATGGGCGACCCCGAAATCGCGACCCGCATTGCCCAGTACGAGCTGGCCTTCCGCATGCAGACCAGCGTCCCCGACCTGATGGATGTCGCCGAAGAGCCGCAATCGGTCCACGAACTCTACGGCACCGAGCCGGGCAAGGCGAGCTTTGGCAACAACTGCCTGCTGGCGCGGCGGCTGGTCGAGCGCGGTGTGCGGTTTGTGCAGCTCTATCACCGGGGCTGGGACAGCCACGGCACCTTCGCCGGAGACGACATCATGACCTCGCTCCCCCAACGGTGCAAAGAGGTGGATCAGGGCGCGGCGGCGCTGATCCAAGACCTGAAGCAGCGCGGTCTGCTGGACGAGACCCTGGTGATCTGGGGCGGCGAATTTGGCCGCACTCCGATGAACGAAGAGCGCGACGGAAGCAAGTTCCTGGGCCGCGACCATCACCCTCATGCCTTCACCATCTGGATGGCCGGAGGCGGAATCAAGCCGGGCATGGTCGTCGGCGGAACGGATGAACTCGGCTACAACATCGCCGACCGCCCGGTCCACGTCCACGACTTGAACGCGACGATCCTCCATCTGCTCGGCCTTGACCACACCCGCCTCACCTACAACCACATGGGCCGCGACTTCCGGCTGACGGACGTGGAAGGCGATGTGGTTGAGGAGATTCTGGCGTAGCGGCTAGTCGTCGCTCTTCCCGTCGTCTTCCGCCTCTTCCCGGGCCACTTCTGCCACCCTAATCTGCTCGCGCAGGATGGGGATCATCTTCATGATCGACTGCGGAATGGTCGGCTTGGGCTCGGCGTGGACCCAGTGCATAAGCGAGCTGAGGAACAGCTCCTTCAGGTAGGCGAACGAGAAGCCATCCGTCTCCAACGCGATCTGGTAGATCATCTCGTCGGTTGGCCGAGCCTTCTCATCAAGGCGAAGCGAGAGGAGGTCCATATACTTCACGCGCTCCTCGGTGCCCGGCATGGCGAAGTGGTACTTGCGGTCAAACCGGCTGGGCCGGTCGAGGATGGCCGGATCGAGCTTCTCTGGATGATTCGCCGTCGCCAGGATCAGGATGCCGGAGTTCTCGTAAAAGCCGTCCAGCTCGTTCAAGAATGCCGAGCGGTTGTTGTCATCCACCAGCGAGTCGAGGTCTTCCAGCACCATGATGCACGGCGCTGACTGGCGGGCGGTGAAGAAGACCGATTCGATGGCTTCCAGCGCGGAGCCGTAAACGGGAGTAAGGCTTCGAATATAGAGAGAGGGCTTATCGACGTGGTTGATCAGCGCCTTCACCATGTGCGTCTTGCCGTTGCCCGGAGGGCCGATGAAGATCAGGCCCCGCTTCCATGGGATGCGATAGTCGCGGTATGTGGATTCCGAATCGAAGAAGGCCGAAACATCCTCCGCGATTCTCCGCTTCATGTCTCCGGCAAGAACGACATCTTCAAGCTTCGACTGCCGGATCGACTCGCGGAGTTCGAGATTGCCGCTAAAGTCCTCTCCGTTGAAAACTGAGATGCCTTTGTCCTGCTCCTGCCACCACTTCTCGACTGCGGAGTGAAATCGGTAAGTATCGGCTTGACTATTGCCCGTCAGCAGGCAGATGTTTTGTGGATTGAGCCCCACGGGAACGGTGAAGAGAAACACCGTAAGAGTGATGCTTTGCCACTCGACGCGAAAGCACCCGCCGTACAGCCCTCCTTCGGTGGTGGAGGTATTGCGAACATAGTGGGCGCGCAGGACAAAGGGGGCTCCCGCAATGGGAATGAGCCGGCATTCGCCTGCCTTCGCAAAACGCTCCAGCAAGTTCGCCCAACAAGGAGCAACAAGGTAGGCGCGGCCCGGGGCCGCCTCTTCCATAAGAGCCGCCAGGTTGGTTTCGAGATTTTCGGGAGGCCCGGCGAGGGCCTGTCTCAGTATCGCGGCGGGATCCATGAGTTATGGGGCGTCTTCATCCGTGCCGCCTTCGATCTCAAAGAGAAGCTGATCGTTTGCGGCTTCAAGCGCCTTTTTCTCATTATCGGCAAGCGGCTCCAGCAGTTCAGGCTTCCTGAATTCTTCGTCCGTATCCTTCGCCTCGACCAGCGCAGGCCGCTCTTTGTCAAGCGTCACGCCCAGCGATTCAAACCGGCGGGCGGTGGTGTAGAGGTTGCGATCCATGCTGGTGACCGCCTTGTTGTAGGCGCCGACCGCAGTATTCAAGCCCGTCCCCACGCGCTGCATGTGTTCGGCCACCACGCGCACCCGGTCCAGCATCTCGCGGCCCAGAGCGACGATGTCCTTTGATTTCTCCTGAATCTGCTGCTGCTGCCACGCGACCGCCAGACCTTTGACCAGAGCAAAGAGCAGGGTCGGCGTGGCGATCATCACCTGCTTATCCCAGCCGTAGCTGGTGATCTGCGGGTCGCGGGAGAGCGCCACGCTGTACGCCGCCTCGATGGGCAGATACATGATGACCATCGGCGTGCTGCCGTCCTCGCGAGCGTAGTCCTTCCGCGAGAGGTCGTCGATGGTGCGGCGGAGCACCTTCACATGCTCGTCGAGCTTGCTGTTGCGGAAGGCTTCGTCATCGCTCTCCATCGCATCCTGAAAGGCGTTCATCGGCGTCTTGATATCCACAACGACCCGCCCGCTGTCCGGCAGGAAAATCAGGCAATCCGGACGGCGGCCTTCGCCAATGTCCTTCTGCATTTCGTAGTGCTGTCCGCGCAGAAGACCCGCGCGCTCCAGCACCACTTGAAAGTGCTGCTCCCCAATGCGGCCCCGCTGGGTGCCGCCTTTGAGAACGTTCTGAATGTCCTTCGCCAGCGCGCGCTGGTCTTTCAGTTCTTCAAAGAGCTGCTTCAGCGTCTCGCCCTGTTGGCCGGATAGCTTTTCCGAATCCCGGCGCATCTGCTGCAGATGCTCTTCGTACTCCTTCAGCTTCTCCTGCAGCGGCTTGACGAGGTTGTCGATCGACTCCTGCCGCTTCTTCAGATCGCCCTCTGCCGACTCCGTCTGCGCCTTGAAGATGCGCTCTGCCTGCTTCAAGAATTCTTCGGTCGAAGCCTTTAGAGTCTTGGAGGAGAGGGCTTCGAAAGTGTTGCTCAGCTTCTCTTCGGCTTCGTTCAGCAGCTCGCGTTGCTCTGAGATGCGCTTTTGGTCTTCTTCGTGCCGGGCCTTCAGTTCAGCCTCTTGGCTGGCCAGTCGGCTCAAATCGCCGAGCGCGGTATCCAGCTTGGTCTGGACTTCATCCATCCGCTTGGCCCGCTCTTCCAGGCGAGCAAGGTCGGACTTGAGGTTTTCTCCTTCCAAGACTTTGGCTTCGGCGGTCTTGATGCGGCCGCTTAGGAGCAGCCAAATGCCGATGCCCCCCAAAAGCACGCCCACCAATGCCGCAATCGCCAGCTCCATAGCCAGGGAGTATATCTGCGCCTCTCGGTAGACTGACGATATGCTCAAGCCGCCGCCGGTTCAGCCCGGAGCCCGACTCCGCGAGATGATCGCCCAGGACACCCTTGTGATGCCCGGCGCGTTCAGTCCCCTCACCGCTCTCGCCGCATACAAGCAGGGCGCGCAGGCGGTCTATCTGAGCGGCGGAGCGATCACCAACAACCTGCTCGGCCTGCCCGACATCGCGCTCTCGTCACTGGACGAATTCGCCGGAGTCGCCAGCCGCGCGGCCCAGGTCTGCCCGGTGCCGATGATCTGCGATGCCGACACCGCCTTCGGCGGCGAATGGAACGCCGTGCGCACCGTGATCGAGATGGAGCGGGCCGGACTGGCGGGCATCCATATCGAAGACCAGATCAGCCCCAAGCGATGCGGACACCTGGATGGCAAAGAGCTGATCGCCCGCGACGAGATGGCGATCAAGCTGAAGGGCGCCGTCGCCGCCAAGCGCGACCCGAGCTTCATGATCTGGGCCCGCACCGATGCGCGCGGCGTGGAGGGCATGGACGCAGCGATTGACCGGGCCAAAGCCTACGTTGACGCGGGCGTGGACGGCATCTTTCCCGAAGGCCTGACCAGCGAGGAGGAGTTCGAGCAGTTCCGCGCCGCCATCCCCGGCACTCCGCTGCTCGCGAACATGACCGAATTCGGCAAGACGCCGATCATTCCGGCGTCGCGATTCAAGGAGCTGGGCTATGAGGTGGTGATCTTCCCGGTCACTTCCCTGCGCGTGATGCTCAAGGCCGTGAATGACTTCTACGCCGAGCTTCTGGAAACCGGAACGCAGGCGGGATGGCTGGACAAAATGGTCACTCGAAAAGAGCTGTACGAAGTCCTGGATTACGACGGCTTCGGCTCTTTCAAGTGAGCCTTTATTAAGGGAAGTCCCGGTCGCGCCAAACCACCCGAAACTCGAAAGGTCTGCTGGGTACACTGGCTTCATTCGGCGGAGAGAGATCTGTTTGGACCCAGGTCCGATATTGGCCGCCGGGCTCACAGCATGTGCGTAGAAGCGCACAAGGGAGCAAGAATTCAGCGATGAGTGTGACCACCTATCCGAACTACAGCCCGGGTCTTGAGGGCGTGATCGCGGGCATCACCACGATTTCACAAATTGACAGCGACAGCAGCAGTCTGCGGTACCGCGGCGTCAACGTTCATGAGCTGGCCGAGCACGGCAGCTTTGAAGAGACCGCCTACCTCCTGCTCCACGGCCACCTGCCGACCAAGGGCGAACTGGACGACTTCCGCAAGCGGCTCGCCGCCGAGCGCGACGTACCGGGCAAGGTCATCGACGCTCTGCGCCTCGTGCCGAGCAACATGCACCCAATGGACGCGCTGAAGTATGCGTACAGCCTGCTGGCCGGCTTCGACGAGGACTACGACGTCCCCGCCACCGACCACGACGCCAACCTGCGAAAGGCAGAGAAGATCGTGGCCAAGGCGAGCACCATCGTCGCCGCCGAGTACCGAATTCAGCAGGGTCAGGACCCGGTCTCTCCGGACCCGGACCTCGACACCGCCGCCAACTTCCTTTACATGCTTCAGGGCGAGAAGGCCGACGACTTCACCGTGAAGGTGATGGACGCCAGCCTGACGCTCTACGCTGAGCACACCTTCAACGCCTCCGCCTTCGCCTGCCGCGTCACCGTCGCCACCCTGAGCGACATCTACAGCGGCATCGTGAGCGGCATCGGCACTCTGAAGGGCCCCCTGCACGGCGGCGCAAACGAAGCGGCCATGGCCATGCTCCTTGAGATCGGCAGCGCCGAGAACGCCGAGGCGTGGATCCGCGACGCTCTGGCCAACAAGAAGAAGATCATGGGCTTCGGTCACCGCGAGTACAAGAAGCGCGACAGCCGAGCGATCTACCTCTCCAAGGTGGCCAAGGAGATCGGCCGCATGAAGGGCGAGACCAAGTGGGGCGACATCGCCGACATCCTTGAGAACATCATGGAGTCGGAGAAGAACATCCACCCGAACGTGGACTTCCCCGCCGCCTACGCCTACTACCTGCTGGGCATTCCCATCGAGCTTTACACGCCGATCTTCGTGATCTCGCGCACCTCTGGCTGGTGCGCCCACGCGATCGAGCAGCTCGACAACAACCGCCTGATCCGGCCCACCTGCATCTACGAAGGTCCGGCCAGCGTCGAGTACACACCCATCGAATCCCGCTGATCTTTACGGCGGATTCAAGAAGGGGCGGAGTTCACGCGAACTCCGCCCCTTCTGTTTTGAGCTAGGCGAGGATCAGTCGGGCCGCTTCCAGCGGTCCAGCGGCGATGTGGGTATGGGGAGTCTGCTCCAGCTGTTCTGCCGTATGCGTTCCACTCGTGACGCCGATGATCCAGCGGCATCCCGCAGCCGCCCCTTCGCCCATATCGCTGGGCGTGTCGCCGACTTTCGCCACCCGGTCGGCGCTCGCCACTCCCACGTGCGCCATCGCCTTGCTGATCATGTCGGCGTAGGGGCGGCCATTGACGACTTCGTCGGAGGCGACCGTATAGTCCACCTTTGCCTCCCACTTCAGGCGATCAAGAATCGACTGGAGGATCTTGCGGCTGAACCCGGTGTCCAGGGCGACTTTGACGCCTGCCTGGTGCAGCATTTCAAACGCTTCTTCGGCTCCCGGCAAAGCCTCTACCTGAGCGTCGCTGCGATAGAAGTCCACCATCGATTCCTCGAACTGCGCGTGGATATCGGCCTGGTCTTCCCGCAGATGCGGAAGCCCGCGCTGCTCCATGAACCGCTCGATGGCGAGAGGCTTGGGGTAGCCCATCAGACCCTGGAACTCGGTCAGCTCGGCCTGGATGCCCTTCGATTTGAGAGCCTCCTGAAAGGAGGCGGCGACGAAGTCCGCGTCCCTTACGGTCGTGCCGGCCACGTCAAAGACCGCGAGTTCACATTTCATATCTCGTTTCTACGCCTCCCGGCTAAACTGGCCTCATGCTCTCTGTGCTGATCGGTGCTTATGCCCTTTCGCCCCTGCTTCACGCGGCGCCTGATGCCGGTCTTGCCGACCGCCTCAAGGGTCATGTCGCCTTCTTGGCTTCCGACTTTCTGGCCGGACGCGACACCCCCTCCACCGAGCTTGACATTGCTGCTGAATACCTCGCCAGCCAGTTCCGCGCCGTCGGCTTGGAGCCCTCGCCGAACGGCACCTACTTTCAGGAAACCGAATACGAGAACCGACGCGCCCAGACATCCGGCAAGGTCCGCAATGTCGTGGCGGTTCTGCCCGGCTCCGATGCGGCGCTGAAGAATGAATATGTGTTGGTGACCGCCCACTATGACCACCTGGGGCAGCGCGGAGAGGAGGGAGACACCATCTACAACGGCGCCAACGATAACGGCTCCGGCACCGCCGGGCTGATCGAGGTCGCCCGCCTGCTGCAGATGGATGGAGCCGCGCCGAAGCGCACCGTCGTCTTCATCGCCTGGTGGGGCGAGGAGAAGGGGCTTCAGGGGTCGCGCTATTACGGAGAGAATCCGGTCTTCCCGCTCAAGGACACCGTCGCGATGGTCAATCTTGAGCAGATCGGCCGCACCGATGACGACGAAGGTCCGCGCGTGGCTGAAGCCAACCTGACCGGCTTCGCCTTCAGCACGGTCACCGATTTCTTTGTCGCCGAAGGCCCGAAGGCAGGCATCAAGTTCACCGAGCACCCCACCAACAGCGCCCGCTACTTCACTGCCTCCGACAACGCCGCTCTCGCGCTGAAGGGCGTCCCGGCGCATACGATCAGCGTCGCCTACTCCTTCCCCGACTACCACCGCCCGGGCGATCACTGGGACAAGCTGAACTACCCTAACTACGCGAAGATTGTTGAAGCCAGCACCGCTGGAATCCGCGCACTCAGCAACGCGAACTCCCGCCCCCAGTGGAAGGAGATCCCCGCCACCCAGCGATTCCGCGACGCGCAGAAGGCGCTGATGGGCGGCGGTGAAGACTGAACCTCTAGCGCAACGCGAAGATGACCCGAGCGCAGACGTGGCGGCAGCTGCGGATGCGCTCGGCCTCACCCTTTCAGTCACTACCCTGCGGAAATACCCCGGCTGCCTTCATTGGCACCTCCGACCGCCCAAACAGACCGGCACCATCGAGCTGACTTGGCGGCCCGACACCCACGAGTTCTGGCTGAGCATCCACGCCAATCGAGAGAAGCCTTGGATGGCGGATGTGATTCCCGAGCTTAAGGCGCGGGTTTCCAGCCGTACTCGATGAACTCGTGCTCGAAGGAGCCGTCGTCAAAGAGGTCGATGACGGCATATCCCGGCCCAAATTCCTGATAGCTGCCGCCCCACCAGCCGCCGCTCACCGCGCCGTTGCACAGATAGCTCACACCGAGATAATCGACCCGATCCACCAGGTGGATATGGCCGCTGATGGCGAGCTTCACATTCGCGTGCCTTCGGAAGAGGTCTTTGATCTTCCGCGCGTCGATATGCATCCACGCGCCGGGCACCTGCCAGTTCTGGCCGCTCTTCTCGTTGTCGCCGTCCAGAAAGGTGCACATCGCCAGAATCGGCTCGTGGCTCACCACAATGACCGGAGTCTCCTTGGGCGTCTTGGCCAGATCATCGGCCAGCCATTCAAACTGCGCTTGATCAAGGCGGGCGATGTAGCCGTTGCCGTTGCGGTCGGAGCTGTCGAGGACGATCCAATGCCAGCCGCCGCGGTCGAAGCTGCGGTATGGCTTCGTCAGCTCCATCGCATCCATCGCCCAGGTCTTGCCGTACATCGGTTCGCTTTCGCTGATGCCCTGGTTGGTCCAGCCCCAAATGTCGTGGTTGCCGATGCAGTGCTCGACCGGCACGCTGGTGCTGTCGGTCATCACGCGCTTCCAGATATCCCACTGCGCCTTGACCCGGTCTTTGCCCGCCCCCAGACAGTCCATCACCTGGTCTCCGCCGGTGACGATCAAGTCGATCTTCTGCTCCTGAGCATGCTCAATCGCCCGAGCCATCCCCTCGCCCGCCTTCCGCTCGGGCTGAACGTGGATATCGGTCAAGTGGGCAAAGCGAAGGACACGCTTCCTGGGCTGGACAAGGTTAGGAACCGCACTCGCCGCCAAAACAGCCCCACCCGCACCCTGCATCAGTTCACGACGACTGATCATGCGGCTGAGGATACTTGGTGGGCAACGTTCTTGACGGGGTGTTAACGGCTCTTGTCTTCTCCTCTCCCTTGAGGGAGAGGGCAGGGTGAGGGGGTTCGATTGAAGAAATCTCTCTTCACACGAATGAAGTGACTACGCGAGCATTGCTCGCGACTGACGTGTTGCATCTGCGTTGGAAGCGGGAGGCTGTTACACCCCCGTCCCTCACCCTTCCCTCTCCCTCACCTGGGAGAGGGTTGGCAAGGCGGTGAACCAAACTCTTCTCCCGCAGTGCGGGGGAAGTGGCCCGAAAGGGCCGATGGGGGTCTCAGGCGAAGCCGGAGAGAGCCGAATGAATTCGGCTCCAACCAGGCGCGGCTGAATGCCGCGCACTCCCAGGATTGGCTTCTGTGTTTATAGCCTCCACAGAGTCGCTTCGCTCCGTTCTATGGAGGCATACATCTCAAAGCCATCCCCTCCCCCATCGTGGGGGAGGGCTAGGGAGAGGGCATCCGTATGGGAGAAGTTGGCAGTTCGCTTCGCTCGCAGTGGGGGAATCCAGACCAGTTCCCCCTCCTACCCCGGAGGAGGGGGCTAGGGGGAGGTGCCCGACGAGCCAAAAGGCGAAGGCGGGCCAATCCATGCTCCCCCTCACTTTTCCTGAAAGGACAAGTGAGGGGGATTCAGGGGGAGAACTTCCGTTTGGTATCCGCCGAGGAACGAGGCCGTTAAAGTTAGTAGTTGGTAGTTAGTAGTTGGTAGTTAGTAGTTCGTAGACCTCTTCGGTTGCATCCACGCAATCTTCCCCCGCCTGCGGGGGAAGTGGCCCGAAGGGTCGAAGGGGGGCGCGGGCAGAGCCCGCGCTATGACTTCTGTCTTGTGAAGAGAACTCGCAAAGTATAAGGCCCCCCCTCACCCTGCCCTCTCCCCATGGGAGAGGAAAAGAAAAGAGAACTACAAGTGGAGCGACCTGCCAACTAGCAAAGCCAAACGTATGCCCCCTCCTAGCCTTCCCCATTAAGGGGGAGGGATAGCGTTGCGACTAGTACGCCTTTCCGAAGACAACCCGCCGCTGGCTGGGTTTGCCGGTGAGGATGCAGGTGCCCGGTTCTTCGTCTTCCGGAACGAACGGCACCATCGGGATGCAGCGGATGGTGGCCTTCGTCTCTTCGGCAATCCGCTCTTCGGTCTCGGGAGTGCCATCCCAGTGGGCGAGGACAAAGCCGGCTCCGCCTTCGCCGCCGAAGGTCTCCTTGAACTCGTCCCAAGTGTCCACGCGCTTGGTGTTTGCGTTGCGGAAGTCGCGGGCGCGGTCGAAGAGGGTCTTCTGGAACGAATCCAGCTGCTCCTGAATCACATCCGAAACCTGATCGAGTGAGCAGGTCACCTTTTCGCCGCCCAGGCGGGAGGCGACCACGCACTGCCCCGCTTCCAAGTCGCGAGGACCAAGCTCAACCCTGAGACAGGCGCCGCGAAGCTCCCAATCGTTGAACTTGAAGCCCGGCGACATCTTTTCGCGCTTGTCGACGTTCACGCGGATCGGCTCGCCCATCCAGCCGCTGGTGCGGATGTGTCCGGCCAGTTCGTCCGCCTTCGCCTCGACCGCCTCAAGCTGCTCGCCGCGGCCGATCGGGACAATGGCGACCTGAACCGGCGCGATGCGCGGGGGCGCGACCAGGCCGTTGTCGTCGCTGTGCACCATGATCAGCGTGCCGATCAGGCGGGTGGAAACACCCCAACTGGTCGCCCAGACGTGGTCCAGCTTCCCATCGGCCGTTTGGAAGGTCACGTCAAATGCTTTCGCAAAGTTCTGGCCCAAGTGATGGCTGGTGCCGGCTTGAATGACGCGCAGATCCTGGGTCAGCGCTTCAATGCAATAGGTGTGATCCGCGCCCGGAAAGGTCTCGTTCTTGGACTTGAGTCCGTAGACGACCGGCACGCAGAGATACTCCTCGGCAAACGTGCGGTAGATGTCCAGGATGGTCAGCGCTTCCTGCTCGGCCTCATCGTAAGTGGCGTGGGCGGTGTGGCCTTCCTGCCACAGAAACTCGGCGGTTCGCAGGAAGAGGCGCGTCCGCATTTCCCAGCGCACAACGTTGGCCCACTGGTTGATCAAGAGGGGCAGATCACGGTAGCTTTGAATCCACTTCTTGTACGAATTCCAAATGACCGTCTCACTGGTCGGTCGGACAATCAGCTCTTCTTCCAGCTTGGAATCCGGGTCCACAATCACGCCGCCGCCATTCGGATCGTTCATCAGGCGGTGGTGCGTCACGACGGCGCACTCTTTGGCAAAGCCCTCGACGTGCTCAGCTTCGCGGCTCATGAATGACTTGGGGATGAAGAGGGGGAAGTAGGCATTGACATGACCGGTCTCCTTGAACATTCGGTCGAGGCCCGACTGCATCAGCTCCCACATGGCATAGCCGTGAGGCCTGATGACCATGCAGCCGCGGACAGCCGAATAGTCTGCGAGTCCGGCCTTTTGCACAAGGTCCGTGTACCACTCGCTGTAGTTTTCTTCTCGCGATGTAATCCCCTTATCGCTCATGAGGTCACGATTTTGGCACGGTGTGGCGGAGCGCCTTGGGGATGAGGCGTCAGTTGTCGACGATGAAGCGGACTGACTTGCGGGCGTAGGTGCGGCCGTTCTTCATCAGCCGCGCCTCCAGCGTGTGGGAGCCGTTGTCGATGCGGTTGGTGTCCAGAGTCACGCCCCAGCCGTCTTCCAGCTTCGACGTGTGGAGGGTGCGGCCATCGATGAAGTAGGCGACCACCCAGCCCGACTCATGCGCCTTTGCCCACACGGAGAAATCAGCCTCGCCGCTCACCACCGCGCCATCCTTGGCCGGCATCGGCCAGGCTTCCGGCAGGCTGCTCTCGCCATCCGGCACCCGCGACAGGAAGTACGGATGCGACACCGCGTACTTGTACGCCTGCAGCACCGGCTTGGATTGGGTCACCGCGTAGTTGTTGTTCTGGCGGTGGGAGACCTCGATGTTGTTGCTGTTGAAGTAGAAGACCGCCTTCACCCGGGGATACTTGCGCGGCAGGGCGGCATACAGCGACTGGATGCAGCGCTGGGCGTAGCTGGTCTGCGCAGAGCCTTCCAGCGCCGACCAATGGGTTGCACCGAACTCGCCGATCATCATCGGCTTGCGCCCCGCGTAGTTGCTGTACACATAGTCGAGCATCTCGACCGGATTGATGTGGGAGGCGGGCTGCTTGCGGTCCTGGTTGAAGTAGGTGACGCTGTACATATTCACGCCGACCCAATCCACCGCCGCATCGCCGGGATAGTAGCTCTTGATGGGGCTGGTGGGCGTGGTGTACGGGCACCAGACCATCGCCACGTTCGGCGCCTTCTCCCTCATCACCTTTGCGACCAGTTGGAACTTCTCTTTGTAGAGCTTGGGGTTGCCGTGGTACTTCACCCACGGACCATTCATCTCGCTAGCAAAGCGCAGAAAAATCTTGGCTCCGGTCGTGTGGAGCGCATCCGCCAGGTTGTTGAGGTAGGCGTCATTCTTGACGTATTCCAGACCGTTGTTCGGCTCCAGGGCGATGTGCACCGCCTTGCCCTGCATCGCCAGCAGCGAAATCCAATCGACCGCCGTGCGGCTGCCGTAGGCCATGTAGAAAAAGTAGCTGGCGTGCGGCTTGTCGGTCATCGCCTCGAAGGGGTCGGGCATCCGCCGCGTCTTGCCCACCTGATCCAGGTAGGTGTCGGTATTGGTGAAGTCGAGATCGAGGAATGCGCCGACGTAGCAGCCGTTCTTGGGCTCGAACTTTGCGCCGTGGTAGCGGCTGTTGATCTCTTCTGGCGTGGGCTGCCGATCCATGAAGAGGCTGAATTGGTACTTGTCCGCCGGTGCGCTGGGAAGGGCTGCGGCAGCAAGGGTCAAAGCGAGCAGGAGGCAGGTTCGACGCACCAGTGCAGAAGATACCAGAGAGGCCATTTTGGTCTTAGATCGGAGAGAATCTTCGCTCTTCACGATCCCTTAACATTGGAAGTCCGGGCGGCGCAAACGGGTCAGATATTCTCGCGGTATGAACGATTCCGAGACCAAGCGCCACCACTACGATCCCGATGAGGTGATACGTTCGGATGGTGGCAGCGGGCTCGATTTTGCCCGCATCGTCGAGTCGCGGCTCACCCGCCGCGAACTGATGAAGGCTGGTCTCGGAGCCGTGGTCGCATCTTCTCTCCTCGGTTTGACTGGTCGATCGGAGGCCGCTCCGGCTGCCGCCCCCGCCCGCTTCAAGCCGATCACCGGCACTCTGGAGGATCGAATTGTCGTCCCCGAGGGCTACACCCACGGCGTCGTCGCCAGTTGGGGCGACCCGATCAAGTCATTCGCGCCACCTTACGATGCGAACAACATCACCGCATTCGCCCAGCGGGTGCAGTTCGGCTACAACTGCGACTTTGTCGGCTACCTCCCCATTCCCTACGGTTCGGAGAACTCGAAGCACGGGCTGCTCGGCGTGAATCACGAATATGTGAACCCGGAGCTGATGTTTGCCGAAGGCAAGCCGGGCACCTTCACCGCGGGACAGATCGAAGCGCAGAAGGCGGCGGTCGGCTTCTCGGTGATCGAGGTGGAGCTGGACACGGCTGGCCAGTGGCAGGTCAAGCGGGACAGCAGCTTCAATCGCCGCTACACGGCTGATTCGATGTTCGAGATCACCGGTCCGGCGGCGGGCCACGACTGGCTGCGCACCAGCTATGACCCGCAGGGCCGCGCCGCCCGAGGAACCATGGCCAACTGCGCGGCCGGAAAGACGCCTTGGGGGACGGTGCTCTCTGCCGAAGAGAATTTTCAGGACTACTTCAGCAACGGAAAGCTGGTCACGGATGAGCTGAAGGTCAAGAGCAACAAGCGCTACGGCATCCCGAACGAAGCATCCAGCTATGGCTGGGATCTGGTGGACGAGCGCTTCAGCATCGCCAGCGAGGAGAACGAAAACTACCGCTTTGGCTGGGTGGTCGAAATCGACCCCTACGACCCGAACTGGGTGCCGAAGAAGCGGACGGCGCTCGGCCGCTTCCGACATGAGGCGGCGACGTCTTTTGTCACCGACAAGGGGCAGGTCGTCCTCTATTCGGGGGATGACTCACGCTTTGAGTATGTGTACAAGTTTGTGTGCGCCACCCGTTACAGTGCCACGGATCGAGAGTCGAACCGCGATCTGCTGGATACCGGCACGCTCTATGTGGCGGTCTTCAATGAAGACGGCACCGGCGAGTGGAAGCCGCTCTACTTTGCCGAGGGTCCGCTGACCCCGGAGAATGGCTTTGAGAACCAGGGCGATGTCGTGATCAACGCCCGCATCGCCGCCGACCTGCTCGGCGCGACCAAGATGGACCGACCGGAGGACATCGAGGTGAACCCGGTCAACAAGAAGGTCTACATCGCCTGCACCAACAACACCCAGCGCGGAACCAGTGATCGGCCCGGGGCGGACAAGATGAACCCGCGGGATGAGAACCGCTACGGCCATGTGGTCGAGCTGACCGAGGCAGGCAACGACCACGCCGCCCTCACCTTTGAGTGGGAGCTGTTCCTGGTCTGCGGCGACCCTGCGGATGAGACCACGTTCTATGCCGGCTATCCGAAGGATCAGGTGGTGCCGATCTCCTGCCCCGACAACGTCACCTTCGACCTGGAGGGCAATCTCTGGATCGCCACCGATGGGCAGAACAACACTATTGAGATCAACGACGGCGTCTTCATGGTTCCTACCGAGGGGCCGGAGCGCGGGCGGCTGATGCAGTTCTTCAGCGGAGTGGAAGGCTGCGAAGTCTGCGGCCCAGAGTTCACGCCGGACAACACCACCCTCTTCGTCGCCATCCAGCACCCCGGCGAGGGCAGTACCTTCAGCGAGCCGAGCACCCACTGGCCCGGCGAGTCCGGTCCGCCAAGACCGTCGGTCATCGCGATCCGCCGTCAGGACGGCGGTCGGGTGGGGAGCTAGAAGGAGGTTTCCGCTCAAACATCCAGCAGAGGCGGATTGCTCGCCTTTGCCCGAACCCACCGCCGATACAGGATGATCAGCTCGGCCAACTGACCGAAGGTCAACCCGACCGCCGCCGTGACAATCCCCGTCCACTGAAGCATGACGCCAGCGGCCAAGAGCAGGCACATCACCGACAGCCCCCAGGCGATGGCCACGAGGCGGGCTTTGGTGATGTGGAGGCTGGTGAGCAGACCCCGGACGTAGGACATCAGGGCGTTGAGGAAGGGCATGGCGATAGTCAGGAGCATCGCCAACCCCGCCATGTCCCACAGCTCCGGTTCGGCGTCGAGCACATGATGGAAGAACTGCCGATCCACGCCCGTGAAGTGCATCAGCGCGCCGCCGATGGAGAGCACCACACCGACCGTCACGCAGAACTTGCGCAACGCATCCACCGACTGCCGATCTTTGGCCAGCGACACGACGGTCTCCGGCAGGGCGAAGGTAGTCGTGCGGAGAATCCACATGAGCGCGTAGCCGACCGGCCACGCGGCCAGAGTCAAAACCGGGTCGGGCGACTTGGCCAAGATGAACGTGACCAGCGGCATCGACAGGATCGTGATAAAGGTCGAGACCGTGAGCGGCGCATGGAACTTGAAGAGCCGCTTCATGTCCAGCGTCGGGTCGTCGTCTTCCTGATCAAACCAATACTTGCTCCGCACCAGAGGGCGGCTCATCAGATGGATAAAGCTCGTCTCGGCCACCACTGAGGCAAAGAGCGCGACCGCCACCACGGTCAGCCCGCCCCAATCGACCACCGCCTGCACGCCAAAGCCAACTGCCGCCATCGTGATCATGCGGATAGCGGTGCCGTAGCTGATCGGTCGCGTGACGCCGCTGCGGATCATCAGCCCGTGCAGATACCGCCGCCAGCCCACGAAAGCGGACCAGCAGGACATGATCATCATCGGCACTCGGGTGACAACCGCAACCTCGTGCGGAGCGCCGATCATGCGCTCGGTGACGAACCAGTAGAGCGGCGTGAAGGCGACCGTCGCATGGACCACCGTCACCAGGATCATCATCATCCAGGCGAAGCGGGAGAGCAGCACATAGCTGTGCCTGCCCTTGCCGAGCGTGGTCGAGGTGGTCAACAGGTCTATAACCGGGCTCTCGATGCTGATGGCGAGCGAAAACAGCAGGCCGAGCCCAGCGCGGTTCACGATGCTGTCCGGCGACATGGAGAGCACCCGCTGGCTGACGGGATTTTCGACCGCCATAAAGAGCCACGAAAGGGCGAGCGGGACGAAGAAGGAGAAGATCTGCCGCTGGGTCAGGTCAGCCGAATGCGTCTCCCTCGGCTCGACCATCGCGTTCACTCAGCGAGATTACCGGTCGCCCCGAGCCGCTTATGGCAGAATCGCGGAATGGCCTACGCGCACCTCGTCAAGCCGGGCTCCAAGGTCCGTCTTTCCGACTATTCGACCCTGCCGCCGGAGGGGATCGAGAAGGACGAAGCCAAGCGGCTGACAAAGGATCTGGACGAAGAGCTGGACGAGCTTGAAGACCTGCTCTACTTCGCCGGAACACACGGCCTGCTGGTGGTGGTGCAGGGGATGGACACCGCCGGAAAGGACGGCGCCATCCGCCACATCCTGCGCAGCTCCAACGCGGTCAGCGCACGCGTCGCGGGCTTCAAGGTGCCGACCGAAGAAGAGCGGTCGCACGACTTTCTGTGGCGGGTCCACAAGCAGACGCCGGGCCGGGGCGGCATCACCATCTTCAACCGTTCTCACTACGAAGATGTGCTGGTCGTTCGAGTTCATGGGCTTGCGACGCCGGAAGTGATTGAGGGCCGGTACGAGCAGATCAACCAGTTCGAATCGCTGCTCGCCACCAACGCGAACACGATCATCGTCAAGCTCTTTCTGCACATCACCAAGGAAGAGCAGGAAGAGCGGCTCCGCGAGCGGGAACAGGACACCGAAGCCTACTGGAAGCTCTCGGTCGGCGACTGGAAAGAGCGCGAACACTGGGACGACTACCAGCGCGCCTACGAGCTGGCCCTGGGCCGTTGCTCCACCGAGACGGCTCGCTGGCATATCGTGCCATCGGACAAGAAGTGGTTCCGGAATCTTGCGGTTTCGGAGGCAGTGGTGCAGGCGCTGCGGCCCTATCGCGAGGAGTGGATGGAGCGGCTGGAGAAGGTGGGAGCAGAGGCAAAGGCCGAGCTTGAGGCGTATCGCCTGAACGGCGGGTAATCGGGCGGATGCCCCCTCCTTGCCTCCCCCATGAAGGGGGAGGGATAGGCAAGAGTTGCTTACACTTTTGAAAGCAGAAGCACACCGTTCGAATCGGTGCCACCGTCGGACTTGACAGACGCCCGAAGCGTCACCGCACCTGAACCCAGCTTCGAGAGATCGAGCCGATACAGGTTGTTCTCGTCGAAGGCTCCGGTGATGCCGTGCTGTTCAACTCGGGCCAAGACCCGACCGCCCTGCACGACCTCGACCCACTGAATCTCCAGCCGGTGCGCGCCACTGCTGTAGTCAAAGAGGAGGTCGTACTTCCCCGCCCCGCTCAGGTGCGGAGTGAGATCCCAGGTGGCGAGGGCATATTCGTCGCTCACCGCGCCGGCCTTCCAGCCGCCAATCTCCTTGCCGCCGACTCCGGCATCCAGAGGCCGGAAGTTGACGCCCATCTGGCTGAGCCGGTCCAGGTGGAACGGAAGCCGCTGCAGGAACTCGGAATACTCCCGCTGATCCTGCTCCGTCCACACCACCTCGCTGACCGCGCTGGCGCGCGGGAAGGCCATGTACTCGACATGCTCCGGCGTCTTCATGTACTCCGTCCAGAGGTTGCCCTGAGCGCCAAGGACATGCTTCGCCTCCTCGGCCGTCAGTTCGGGGATGGTCGGGTTGAAGGAGTAGACCAGAGAGAGCGGCACAAAGCCGCCGATGCCGAGGGGCTCCTTCGAGCGATCCCGCGACTGATAGTAGTCGAGATAGAAGTGCGAAGTCGGCGACATCACCACGTCGTGGCCGGCCTTCGCGGCGGTGACTCCGCCTGCGGTTCCGCGCCAGGACATGACGGCCGCGCCCGGGGCCAAGCCGCCTTCCAGAATCTCGTCCCAGCCGATCAGCCGCCGCCCCTTCGCTTCAAGGAACGTGTCCATCCGCTTGATGAACCAGCTCTGCAGCTCGTGCTCATCGTGCAGGCCGAACTCCTTGATCCGTGCCTGGGCTTCCGCGCTCTGCTCCCACTGCGTCTTCGGGGCTTCGTCGCCGCCAATGTGGATGAATTCGCCCGGGAAGAGGTCGATCACTTCGGTCAGGACATCCTGCAGAAAGAGGATGGTCGACTCGCGGACATTGAAGATGTTGGGGTTCACGCCCCAGTACTCGAGCACCTTGAGCGGCTGACCGGAATTGCCCAGTTCGGGATATGCGGCGATGGCGGCCTGCGCATGGCCGGGCATCTCAATCTCAGGCACGATGGTGACAAAGCGCTCTTTCGCATACGCCACGACCTCGCGGATGTCGTCCTGCGTGTAGTAGCCGCCGTGCCGCTGCCCGTCAAACTCCCACTCGACGCGGGGCCTGCCGCCGTGGCCGACGATGGTCTGGTCGCGCCATCCGCCGACCTCGGTCAGCTTGGGATACTTCTTGATCTCGATCCGCCAGCCCTGATCGTCGGTCAGGTGCCAGTGGAAGCGGTTCATCTTGTGGATCGCCAGCAGATCGATGAAGCGGAAGACGAACTCCTTCGGCATAAAGTGCCGCGCCGTATCGAGCATCAGACCGCGCCAGACAAAGCGGGGCTTGTCCTCCACCACCGCCGCCGGGGCAGACCAGCGGACACCCGGCTTCTCTTCCAGCGCATAGGCTTCTTTCGGCAGAATCTGCCGCAGGGTCTGGCCCGCATAGAAAAGGCCCGCCGCTCCTGCAGAGCGCAAAGAGATGCCCTTCGGCGTCACTTCGAGCCGATAGCCCTCGTCGCCCAGCTTGTCGGCCAGAGAGGGGTCTATGGCGAGGGAAATGACGCTCTCGCCTCCCACCACCGCGTGGACCGGCAGCGGAAATCCCGTAGAGGTCCGCAGCGATTCAGCAAGGGTCTCCGCCACCGCGGTCGCTTCTCCGGCGGCCACAAACCGGGTCTTCTCCGTCAGGATGAATTCGCCAGACTCGCGCTGTACATGCAGAGGCTTCGGAATAATGTTGAGCGAAGGGGTTTCCGAAGAGGCCAAAAGCATGGAGGAGCCCGCGAGAAAAGCCGTTACGGCGGCCAGTTTTCTCATCATAATGATGCTACCTAAAGCCCCGGAGCGGCAACCGATGGGGCGTCCAACAAGTAGACCGACAATGAAGCGGCCTGCCCGCATGAAATCATTGGGGATTTTTCTTATGCACACCAAAGTTCGAACCAGCCTCCTCGCCTTCGCCGTGCTTTCCGGCACCGCAGCCATGGCGAATGCCTATGGCGTCCGATTCGACTATTCGCCCAAAGTCGGCGATGTCGCCCGATACCGATCCGTGGCCAAGTTCTCCATCAGCGGCGCGGACGGAACCGCATCTTTCATTGATCGCCAGAAGGTGATCGCCGTCGAAGATGGACTCGTCACCATCGAAAGCACTCAGGAAGATGGCACTGTGAGCGTGATGGGCCAGGAGATACCGATGGGCACCATCACCGGCAGCATGAAGGTGAAGGCCAACGGCGTGGTTGTCTCGGCAGAGGGTGATGAAGGCTTCGGCGATATGCGCCTGGCCAACCTGGGCAGCTTTGTGCGGCCGGAAAAGGAAGTGGAGCAGGGCGAAACCTGGATCCACAAGTTCCCCGCCGACACCAAGACGGGCGCGGTCGCGGCTGAAGCCGAGTTCAAGTTCATCGGCGAAGAGAATGTGCTGAGCGAAGCCGCCTACAAGGTTGAGTTCAGCTACAAAGAGACTGGCGGCACCTATCCGGCCAGCAGCAAGGGCACCTACTGGATCAGCAAGGCCAACGGCCAGGTTCTGAAGAGCGTCGCCACCTGGAAGGACGTTCCGGTCGCCGCCTCGCCCGAGCCGATCAACGCAGAAGTCACCACCGAACTTCTCAAGTAAGCAACTGCGCAGCACGAAATGAGACGGGCTCGGAGAAATCTCCGAGCCCGTCCTGCTTTATTCGGAACAGCGGGCAACACACTCCCGCGCCCATTCCCGCTGATCCATCAGGCGGCGGTAGAGCGTGAGCTGCGTCTGCGCCCGAACCTTATTGAGGTCGGGGGCATCGCCTTCGGCAAGCTGAAAGTAGTTGTCTCCGCGCAGATAGTCGGCAAGGAACCGGATGCCGAGTTCCAGAGCGATGATCGGGACGGCATCCACCATCAGATCAATCTCCTCCGGCGTCGCCTGCTTGGCGGTCTTGAGAAAGCCTCTAGCGACGGCCTCGTAGACATCACGATCCACCTGCACCCGCTCCGGGTCGCGCTCCTTCTCTCCCGCGACGTTGGAGAGCGACCGCATCATGTCGCCCCAATCGGCCAGCCAGGTATACGGCATGATCGTGTCGAGATCGATCAGGCAGCGCACCGATCCGGTGTGGCGGCAGAAGAGGAAATTGTCGATCTTGGTGTCGCCGTGGATCGCGGTGCGGCGGATGTGGCCGTCTGCCGCCGCCTGCTGGAGTCGCATCGCATAGTCTTCGCCATCGATGGCGCACTGCACCATCTCGCGCACCTGCGGGTCATTCAGGCGGCTCTCGAATTCTTCATCACCCTGCGCCACCAGATAGAGCATCTGTGTGGACTCGCGGATTTCGCCATCTTCCGGCAGCCGGTCGGCGCAGTCGTCGAGACTGCGGCAGCCGCCCAGAACGGAGTGAAACTGCTGGTAGTAGCCCCGGGTGTCACGGTAGCCGGGCAGAGAACTGACGATGTCGTCCACTGGCATGCCAGCCGTCAAGTCTGCGCTCAGGGCGAGCCCGCGCCCGATCTCTTCGGCCAGCCTCAATTGGCCATCACGGTCGGGAATCTCAGAAAGGCTCTTGTAGGTGACCGTGTCGCCGATGCGGCGCATCATCCGCCAGATCGACCAGCCCGAGGGATCGGATATGTCGAGGAAATCTTCCTCCCGCTTCGTCGGCACCAGAGTGATCGGCTCCCATACCGTTCCCCGGGGAGCGTTCGGCCCGGCCAGGCTGCGCCGCTGGGCATCAATCCATTCGATCATGGAGTTCATCACCCGGTACGGCTGGCAGAAGACGTCGGTGTTGAGCCGCTGCAGAAGGTACTCCTGTCCATCCGCGGTGGTCGCCTGGTATGTGTTGAGGTTGATGTTCCCCTTGCCCTCGAAGACGGTGATTTCGGCCACGTCGCCGATGGCAAATTGGTCCACGATCCAGCGGATGTCATCGGGGGAGAAGCTGCGGTAGCCGCCCGTCAGATGCGGGGGCCGCTCCTCCTCTCGATATCCCTTATGGGTGCCCACGGGCATGACCGCAGAGTTTACCGACCCGCGCCGGGCGTCAGTATCCGAGGTCCAGATCGACCTTCTTCAGCTGCGGGTCGCGCTTGGCGAGGCGGTTCAGCAGGTCGGCAAGACCCTGCATCCTCAGCTCTTCGGTCTCGGCGACCGAGCCGCCGATGTGCGGCGTCAGGACCGCTCCCGGAATCTGAGACCAGTCATTCTCGCCGCCCTGGTGCTCCTTCGCCTCGCGGGCGTTCTTCGGGTACGACCACCACACGTCCAGGCCCAGACCGGAGAACCGCCCCTTCTTGGCCAGCGCATACAGGGCGTCTTCATCAATGATCGGCCCGCGGGCGATGTTGATGAGCATGGCGCCCGGCTTGAGGCACTCCAGCTCTTCCCGCCGCAGGAGCCCTTCTGTCTCGTCGGTCAGCGGCAGGGCCACAAAGATCACGTCCGCCTTCGCCAGGCAGCTGCGCAGGCCGGTCATCGCGGTCATCTCGACCTCGCCATCGTAGGCGCGCCGCACCGTCCGCTTGATGGCCCCGACTTCCATCCCCAGCCCCACGCACGCCCGCGCGATGCGGCGGCCGATCTCTCCATAACCCAAGACCAGCGCGCGCTTCCCCTCGACCAGCATGGAGCTGGACTTCTTGTACCGCGCCGACCAGTCGTTCTCCTTCATGGCTAAGGCGTAGTCGAGGATGCGCTTGGCCGAGGATAGGAATAGGGCCATCGCCAATTCGGCGGTGGGGGCCGCGTTGTGGTGGAGGTTGTAGACCTTCACCCCGGTGTGCTGGCGCATCAGTTCGCGCGTCGCCTGAGGCACTCCGGCATAGGGGATCACGAGCGCATCCAGCCGCCGCAGCCGACCGATCACCTCTTCAGGCGGGCGTCCGCCGACCAGCACCTCCGTATCGGCCGGAATGTCGTCGCCCCAGGAAAGCTCGATATCGCTTCCCAGCAGCCGTTCAAGAAGACCGGATTCGTCCGGTTCTTGGAGCATGTGGACCCGCACAGGTCCTAGTGTATCCAAGGGACTATAGTCTGCTGCACCCTGGCCGATTCGCCACGATGAAGGCATGTCCCTGCTGGATGTGCCGATCGGCAAAAATGCGCCTGAAGAATTCAATGTGATCATTGAGATTCCCCGGTTCAGCTCCAACAAATACGAGTTTGATCCGGAGTTGGGCGTCATGCGGCTTGATCGCGTGCTCTATTCCCCGCTGCACTATCCCTGGGACTACGGATTCATCCCCCAGACCCAGTATCTCGATGGCGACCCCATCGACGTGCTGCTCCTGATCACGCACCCCACCTACCCCGGCGTGGTGGTCGAGGCCAAGCCCTTCGGCGTGCTGGAGATGACCGACGGCGGCAAGCCGGACGAGAAGATCCTCTGCGTCGCCTCAAAGGACCCGCGGTTCGGACAGCGCAAGTCAATGGATGAACTCAACCCGCACACGGTCGAAGAGATCACCCACTTCTTCGAGGTCTACAAGCAGTTGGAAAAGACCGAGGTCGAAATCCACGGCTGGAAGCCCCGCGAGGAAGCGATCCGGATCATCCGGAAGTTTTCGCTTTCGGACCTTCCTTCTTGAACTTCCAGCGGCGGAACACCGGCACGAAGTACATGATGATGCCGCTGATGGAGAGGAAGAAGAGTCCGGCGGCAATCCACGGCAGCAGCCAGGCATGCACCCAGTCGGAGACAAAGCCAAGGTCGTGGATGTCTTCCATCAGCTGGTCGTTGCGCTGAGCCTTGCTCAGCACTTCGCCCGTCGCCCCGTCGACCTGCACCTCGCGATAGCCGTCCTTGCTGAGAACCTTGTAGATGTTCTCCTTGGAGCGGTACTCCAGCCGGTCCACATGCTCGGGCTTGGTCAGCTCCGCATATCCGGCGGTAAACGCCGCTTCGGCTGCCTCCTCGATTGAGATGACCCCCGCCAGCGTCTCCACCGGGGTGCCGTCCATCGTTTCGGGCCTCACCCAAGCGAACCGGTCCTTCATCGCCAGGAAGTAGCCGGTCGCGGCGATCAGGGCCAGAAAGGCGAAGCAGATGACACCCACCCACTTATGAATCTGGCGAAGCGTTCGATACATTGCCCGTTAAGACGATTCGGACGCCGCGAGGGTTAGCAATCTTGCGAAGATATGCGCGTAGATCTTGCTCATCCGCAGAACGTGGTTGATGCTCACCCGCTCATCGGTCTCGTGCGCCGGACCGTCTCCGGGCCAGCCCGTCCCGATGGCCACCGTGTTTGCAATGGCGCGGGCATAGGTGCCGCCGCCCATCACGCCGGGCTCCTTCTTCTCGACATTCTCCAGCTGACAGACCTCCAGAATCGTATCGACCAGCGGGTGATCCAGCGGGAAGTAGAGCGGCGGCGAATCGGTGAAGTCGTGGATGCGGAAATCCGACTTGCACTTGCCCAAATGCGCTTCGGCCTTCGCCCGAAGATCGTCTCCCGACCAGGTCACCGGGTAGCGGATATTGAAGGTCATGCGGGCCGCATTGCCAACCGTCTCAACAATGCCGAGATTGCAGGTGAGCGGACCGCTCGGCTCATCGGCTCCGGCGATTCCCAGCCCGTTGCCGCCGATGTGGCAGAGATCGAACAGCTCCGCATAAGCGCTCTTCACGGTCAGGGGAGCGATCTCGGCAAGGAAGCGGAGGATGCGGATGGCCGCGCTGTCTCCGCCATACGGATAGGAGCCGTGCGCCGCCTTGCCCCCCGCGATGATGTGCAGCTCCTCTCCCTTCCACTCGAAGGAGAGGTTCTTGTCCCACGACTTCCTGAGCAGCGGCTCGCAGTGGGCGCGGGCTTCTGAGGACATCCACACCCGGGCGCGGCATTCGTCGATGACGATGTTGGGCCGCTGTCCGCCGGTGAGTTCGAGCAGACGAACATCATTCTGCGGAAAGGGCGCATCCACCACAAGGTCGGCGATGCCCTTCTCCCCGTGAATGAGCGGCCAGCCCGCATCGGGCGCGACGCCGTAGGTGGGAATCTCTTCGGTCTCGACGTAGCGGTCGATGCACTTGAACCCGCTCTCTTCGTTGCAGCCGTAGACCATCCGCAACCGCGCCGGCATTTCCGGCCAGACCGCCTGCAGCGCGCGGGCGGCGTAGAAGGCGGCGACCGTCGGGCCTTTGTTGTCGATGGCTCCCCGAGCGTAGATCCACTCGCCCTCGACTTCTGCGCCGAACGGTTCGTGTTCCCAGCCCGGTCCGACGGGGACCACATCCAGGTGCCCCAGCGACATGACCATCGCCTGGCCCGCGCCGTATTCCGCCCATCCGCAATAGCCCTCAATATCTGCGGTCTTCATGCCCGCTTCCTGGCTTTTGCCCAGCATCAGGTCGAGCGCTTTTCGGTTTTCTTCACCAAATGGTGCATTCGGCAGCGCGTCGGCTTCGAGGCTGGGGATCTGCAGCAGCTCGCGCAGATCGGCGATCATTTCATCCTGGTGCTGGGCGATCCACTCCTGGGCCTTCCCAACAATATCGGCAGACATGGCGGCAGGTTACCTTTGCCTTTAGGCAGAATAGGGAGCGATGAACGCCCAGGCTGCGGCGACGCTTTTTCGAGAGAGATTTGGGGCCGATCCCGAGTGGGTGGCTCATGCCCCCGGCCGGGTCAACCTGATCGGCGAACACACCGACTACAGCGGCGGCTTTGTCTTCCCCGCCGCGATCAGCCTCGGCGTGACGGTGGCCGCCGGAGCGGCTTCCGGCCCGTGCGAGCTTGTCTCGGACGAGATGGGCGCAGGCACCTCCTTCACGCTTGAATCCCTCTCGCCCGCCAATCCGCCCGAAGGCTGGACATGCTATCCGGCAGGCGTCGCCTGGGCGCTGAAGGCGCGAACGCCGCTCCGTGCCGCCGTGGTCTCCGACCTCCCCACCGGTGCGGGCCTCAGTTCCAGCGCCGCGATTGAATTGGCCTTTGGCGTGCTGTGGAACGAGGTGGACCAGTTGGGCCGCTCTCCCATCGAACTGGCTCTGGCCGGGCAGAAGGCGGAGCACGAGTTTGCGAAGGTGCAGTGCGGCATCATGGATCAGGCGGCTTCCGCGCTCGGCAAAGCGGGCAGCGCCCTCTTTCTGGACACCCGCTCACTGGAGCACCACACCGCCCCCCTGCCGGAAGACGCCCAGATCATTGTCTGCGACACCGGGAAGTCGCGCACTCTCGCGGGATCGGCCTACAACGAGCGGCGGGCTCAGATCGAAGAGGCGGCGCGCATCATCGGAGTCGACGAGCTTCGCGACGCAGAAGAAGAGGATCTGGCCAAATTGGAAGGCGTCCTGCTCCAGCGAGCCCGACACGTCGTGACGGAAAACCAACGGTGCCGCGACATGGTGGCCGCGCTCGTGCGGAACGACCGCCCGGCCATCGGCCAGCTGATGCAGGAGAGCCACATCAGTCTGGCGCGGGACTATGAAGTGAGCTGCCCGGAGTTGGATGCAATGGCCGCGGCGGCCTGGAAACAAGAGGGCTGCATCGGCGCGCGGATGACCGGCGCGGGCTTTGGCGGAGCGTGCATCGCCCTGGTTCAAACCGACGCGGTAGAAGCCTTTTGTGAGGGAATCGACCGCGCCTATGGAACGGATCATGAGGAGCTGAACTGGCGTCTAATCACCTGCTCCGCTGATGACGGTGCAAGGCTCCTCCCCCGCAGCAATATTTGAAAAAACCTCCTGGGACTGCTCAAGCTTCCCCCGCAAATATGGAAGGACACACACAGGCGGCGATTACTAGATAGGGATGGACTAATGGCAGTGCCAGGGGCATCAAGGTCAAATGAATCGCAAAGAGGCGTCAGACTGACGCCGACGGAAGTTAAGGTCCTCGGGCTTATCGCTCAGGGACACAGCAGCCAAGAGGCTGCCGACAAAATGGTCGTGTCTAAGCGGACGGTGGATTTCCACTTGGCGAATATCTACCAGAAGCTTCAGGTTCGCAACAGAGTGCAGGCTCTTCGGGCGGCAAGCCGCCTCGGCCTGATTCCTCCGTTCGAACCGTTTTTCGGACACGCTTCGACCGGTGAAGCCTAATTAGGCTTTCACCACGCAGAATTGAAGAAGCTCTCCCATTGGGAGGGCTTTTCTGCTTTTAGCTTGGCGGTAAAACGGCGGAATGGCCGCGCTGCTGGATCTGCTCTATCCGCCCGTGTGCGGCCTATGCGGGCAGACAGATCGGCCAGCGATCTGTCCCGAATGCCGGGAGGACTTTCCCGAAGAGCTGACGGAAGTCCGGCTCTTCGCCCCTGATGACCCGCTCCGGGCCAGCCACAGCCTCTTTCCGTACGAGGGTCGCGCGGCGCAGGCCGTGCAGAGGCTGAAGTACGAACGCGCCACCAGCCTTGCGCCCGCCATGAGCGAGATGCTGGCCGATGCTGCGGTCAAGAAGGGTCTGACCGGATTCGACCTGCTGGTGCCCGTGCCGATCCATTGGAGCCGACGCTCCATGCGCGGCTTCAATCAATCCGAGCTGCTGGCCAAAAGGTTTTCAGAGCCGGTCTACAGCGAAGGCGCGCTCAAGCGGATTCGCCGCACTCGGCCTCAAGTGGAGCTGACGGCTCTCGAACGACGCCGATCCATGGCCGACGCTTTCCGGGCGGACCCGGCGGTTCGCGGAAAGCAGGTGCTCCTGCTGGATGATGTGATCACCACCGGAGGCACGGCTCAAGCCTGCGCGAGAGCCCTGGCCGCAGCGGGCGCGGCCAGGGTGGAGATTCTCACTTTCTGCGGAGAAAGCGTGCTGCCCGAGCCTCAAGCGTCGGGCGATAGAAGTCCGTAGCCGCCCTGCTTTCGCTTGTAGAGCACTTCGGTGTGATTGGTGTCCATATTGCGGAAGACAAAGAAGTCGTGCCCCAGCAGTTCCATCTGGAGGGAGGCGTCTTCGATGGACATCGGGCGCACGATGAATCGCTTGTGCTCCAGGATGTTGTCCTCCGGCTCCTCCACCTGATCCACCTCGATCTCTTCGAGGCCCATCGGAATCTTGCCGTTCCGCTGCCGATGTGATTTGATGAGGCGGGATTTGAGCCTGCGCAGTCTGCCTTCCAGCTTGTGCGCCACCATATCAATGGCGGCCTGGACGCTGGAGTCTGTCTCCTCGCCCCGAAGGGTGAGGCCATCCATGAACGCAGTCACCTCGATTCGATGGTTCTGCCGCACCTGCTTGTGCACGATTTCCACCCGCTCCGCCTTGTTGAAATAGCGGTCCAGATGTCCAAGCTTCTTGGCGGCATATTCACGATCTCGAGGAGTGAGGTTGCCCTCAGCATTTCGTACCAAAACTTCCATTTAGCGTATCGGTTCCTTAGGTCAAGGGACGCGAGAGAGTCGCGGTTGCGAAAGCGGCAATGCCTTCGCCGCGCCCTATCGCTCCGAGACCTTCATTTGTGGTGGCTTTGATGCTCACCTTATTTATTCTAACGTCGATTGCCGCCGAAATATGAGCGATCATCTCGGCTCGACGAGGAAGAATTTTCGGCCTCTCAGCGAGCACCGCCACATCGATATGCTCGATGGTCCAGCCTTCCGCCCGCAGGCGGTTTGCCGTCTCGCGCAGGAAGAGGGAGGACGGCGCATCCTTCCAGCGGGGATCGGTATTCGGGTAGTGCTCGCCGATGTCGCCGAGCCCGGCCGCGCCGAGAAGAGAATCGACCACAGCATGCAGAAGCGCGTCGGCATCGGAATGCCCCTCCAGGCCAGGCTTGTCATCGAACTCGATGCCGCCGAGCCACAGGGGGCGATCCGGATCTTCGGAAAATCGGTGGACGTCGTAGCCGAGGCCGGTGCGGTACTCGCGCGGTTCAATCATGGGCAGGTCCGTGGGATGGGTGATCTTCGTATTGGCGGGGTCGCCTTCGACGGCAAGAGCCGAGACGCCCATCGCCTCCACCAGCTTGATGTCGTCGGTCGCGCCCGGTTCGCCCGCGGCATGGGCCTGGCGGATCAGCTCCACCCGGAAGCCCTGGGGAGTCTGCACGGCCAGAAGCTGGGAGCGGTCAAGGGTCGTGCCGTCGGTCTGACGGATGGTGTCGGAGACCGGAATTCCGGGATAGGCGGCTCCGCGCTCCCGCACCCCCGCAATGACGCGGGAGATCACTTCTTCCGTGACCCAGGGACGGGCGGCATCGTGGATCAGGACGATTTCAGCTTCACTCGGCAGCGCGTCCAACCCTCGCTGAACGCTCTCCTGTCGGCTCGCTCCGCCGGGCACCACGATGGCCTCCGGCGCATGGCGGCGCATTTCCTCCTCATGTCCCGCCGAGCAGACGATGACCACCGAATCGATTTCCGGGTGGCCCGCCAGCGCGCGGTACGACTTGAGCCATACGGGTGCACCGCCCACCTCTCTGCGCAGCTTGTCTGCGCCGAACCGTTCGGAGCGGCCCGCCGCCGCCAGGAGGCCGACAATCATCAGCGTCGCCGTCGCGGGGGCGCTTCTTCCTCGGGGTCGATTGCGGCGAAGATCATCTTGCCGCGCTCGGTCTGAATGACCTGGCTGACCGCCACCTCCGTGGTGGTGCCGATGGAGTCGCGTCCATTCTCGACCACGACCATCGTTCCGTCATCCAGATAGCCGACGCCCTGGCCGAACTGGCTGCCCTCGCGGATGATCGTGACCTCCAGCATTTCACCGGGAAGGACGGCCGGACGCAAGGCCAGCGCAAGATCGTTGATGTTGAGGACCTGGACGTTCTGGATGCTGGCGACCTTGTTCAGGTTGTAGTCGTTGGTCACCAGATCGCCTCCGATGGTCTTGGCGATGCGGACCAGGCGGGCATCCACCTTTTCCCGGTCGTCTGGAGCGTACTTGTCGTAGACGCCCACTTTGACGGTGTAGTCGGCCTGAATGCGCTTGAGCACATCAAGGCCGCGGCGTCCGCGCTGTCGGCGCAGCGAGTCCGAAGCATCGGCGATATCCTGCAGCTCTTCCAGCACAAAGTTGGGCAGATACATCTCACCCTCAAGAAAGCCGGTGCGGATCAGGTCGTACAGGCGGCCATCGATCAGCACGTTGGTGTCGAGGACCTTGATCCCGGTGCGGCGGGTCTGCGCGACGCCCTTGTGCCACGGCAAAACCTCGCTGAGCGACCGCAGCGCGTAGATGGAGACTGCGCTGAAGCCGATGATGAGAAACATGAAGAGGAACGGCGTGGCGATGGCCGCCACTCCCTGGAAGATGAAGAGGAACGGAATCGAAGCCACGATGCCCGCAAAGCCGCCGAGGATCAAGTCCACGCGGTCGCCCACGTCCATCGTCTTCAGTCGATAGGCGACGCCGGTCACCAGCTGCACCAGCAGCCGTCCCAGGCCGGAGCCCAGGATGAGGCCCAGCAGGGCCATGGCCGGATAGGTGTACCAATAGTTGCGGTAGGGGATGAATTCGCTGTTGATGAGCGCGGTGACCCTTTCCATGCCGCCGGGCAGAAGCGCCGCACCAAGCACCGCACCCACGAGGCCGAGGGCGGCGATCACAACAAAGCGGGGCTGCGACCAGTTGGGCTTCAGCTTCTTTACAGGCTCGATATCGCCTGCTTCGGACTCATCTTCCATCTGCCGCAAGTCTTCTTCGGCAGAGTAATCGCTATCCGAACCTACTACAAAAAGCATCATCCATTCCCTTATTCATTGTCGCCAATAACCTCGATTTTTGCCCCGTCAATCAGAAAGGCCGAGAACGCATCGGCGACAGTGCCCTGCGCTAGTTTGATGTGCCCCACGGTAAGCATGGGCATCGACCGGGTGGAATCGTAGCCGATCCACCGCTCTCCACTCCACACCTCAACCCAAGCGTGGTAGTAGAACCTTCCGTTCGCGTAGACGAGTCCGCTCACCAGCCGAGCGGGCACCTTCGCAGCCCGGAGAATCGCCGCCATGACGACGGCATGGTCGCGGCAGACCCCTTCCTTGGTCTCAAGGATCTCCTTCGCATCGCGCATCACGCCAATGCCGGCATTTGCCAGCACAGTATCATGGACGTACGAACGGGCCTTTTCTGCCGCTTCAAGTACGGAATCATCTGCATCAATCAGCTTGCCCGCCAGTTCGATGATCACCGGATCGTCAGATGGAACGCGGATGTCGGGCTTCAGCCACTCCTCCATTCCCTCGGTTTTTCCGACCTTCGGCGCGTTCTTCGTATCTGCCGGATTGATCGGATGAAGCTTCACGATCCAGGCGTCGCCCTCTTGGGTCACCGTCTGATGGCCGCCGCTGGGCAGTCGGGAAAGGTCGGCGCCCGTGACCCGCAGGGTCAGCGCCTTGCGCGAAGTCCAGTTGCTGATCGGCTTGTCGGGGCGGATCGCCGACGACTCGGCGATATCCACCGGCTTGGCGGAGCCTGCATCGGGCAGGGCCATCGCCTTCTCTTTGGGTTCGGCGATCATCTCTATCCCCATCGGTCCGACCGATTTGATCATCTCGCCCTGCTCATCAATGTAAAGCGTCAACGCCGCCCGCGGGTCGTTCACCAGAATCTTGCGCCCCACAACCTTGGCGCCGCTCACGGTGATCTGCTCCATGCCCATCACCTCGGCGCTGCCCTTGATCAGGCTGAGCGTATTGGGGTCGAAGATGTGAAACTCGACTTTGCGGCCTTCGACAAATTCGCCGCCCTCAAGCAGATACACGCTGGGGTCTTCCACCACGACGGCATCTTGGGGGATCGGGATGATGCGGTCGGTGGACTGGCCGCCGCTGACCGACTTGGCGACGATCTGGGTGTCCTGAAAATCGGCGTCCACCCGCAGGGTGCGCCCTCCGCTATCCATCACAAAGACCATGCGGCGGATGCGGCCTTTTTCATCAAAATCGCTGATCGACTCCATCCGCATCGAGAGCGCCGAACCCAGCAGGCTGGAGCTGATGACGCTGCGCGATTCGGATCGAGTCCAATTCTCTTTGCCCGCGTCGCGGATGATCGTAGACGACCAACCGATCTTCTGACCCTGGATGTACATTCCCGTCCAGGTGTCGTTTGCAAGCGACATCGCGGCCGCCAAGACAAACATTAAGGCTAAAGAGAACCGTCTCATTACCAATCGTCTAGTGTATCGGAACCAAGCGCCGACCACCAGTCCTCGTAGACCAAACGCCTGCCGAAGTGCAGCAGTGGCAGCGGGCCTAGGGCTCATAGGGCATGAGTCGGTGTTGCTATGATGCCTGAGGCGGACTCTGAGAGGAGCCGAGCCGAAACGCTTATGCCTAAGACCCTGGTCATCGTCGAATCGCCCGCAAAAGCCAAAACGATCAGCCGCTTTCTCGGCGGCGACTACAGCGTTCAGGCCAGCTACGGTCATATCCGCGACCTGCCTGAAGGCAGCGATCAGATACCGGCGCAATACAAAAAGGAGAAGTGGGCTCGGCTCGGGGTCAATATTGCCGAAGGCTACAAGCCGCTCTATGTGGTCTCTCCTGACAAGAAGCGGCGCGTCGACGATTTGAAGAAGGCCGCCAAGGAGTGCGACCGCATCCTGCTCGCAACAGACGAAGACCGGGAGGGCGAAAGCATCTCCTGGCACGTTCTGGAAGTCCTGAAGCCGAAGAAGAGCGTGGAGGTCAAGCGGATCGTCTTCCACGAGATCACCCCGGAGGCGATTGAAGCCTCCCTGCAGCAGCCCCGCGATGTGGACGAAAACCTCGTCCGGGCGCAGGAGACCCGCCGCATTCTTGACCGGCTCTACGGCTATACCCTCTCTCCCCTGCTGTGGCGCAAGGTCGCCCCGCGCCTCAGCGCAGGCCGCGTGCAGAGCGTCGCCGTCCGCCTGATCGTTCAGCGGGAGCGGGAGCGGCGCGACTTTGTCACCGCCGCCTATTCCAGCATCCAGGCGCAGCTCGGCACCGGAGAAGGCTCGCTCGACACCAAGCTCATCCGCATCGACGGCAAGGACCTGGCGAATGGCCAGAGCTTTGACGAGTCGGGCAAGGTGAACCCGAAGGTCTACTGGCTGCAGGAAGCCGAAGCGGAAGACCTCGCCTCAAGGCTGCTGAAGGCCGAGCCTTGGAAGGTCACGGTGGTGTCGGCCAAGCCGGGCCGCGAGAATCCGCCCGAGCCCTTCATGACCTCCAGCCTGCAGCAGGATGCGAACCGAAAGTTTGGCTTCCCCGCCCGCCGCACCATGCAGATCGCCCAGGAGCTTTATGAGGGCATCGATCTGGGCGGCAGCGACCGCGTCGGCCTCATCACCTACATGCGAACGGACAGCCTGACCCTGGCCGACCGCGCGCTGACCGAAGCCCGGCAGGTGATCAGCGGCATGTACGGCAGCGAGTACCTGCCCGCCTCGCCCGTCCGCTACAAGTCGAAGGCGAAGGGCGCGCAGGAAGCGCACGAAGCGATCCGCCCCACCGACCTCGGACGCACCCCGGATTCGATCAAGAACCACCTGAGCGCCGAGCAGTTCAAGCTGTATGAGCTGATCTGGAAGCGCACCCTCGCCTGCCAGATGAAGCCCGCCGAAGTCGAGCGGACCCGCGTTGAGGTGGAGGTTTCACTGGAGAGTCGGGACATGGCCTTTTCCGCCTCCGGCAAGCGCATCGTCTTCCCCGGCTTCCTTCGCGTGTATGTCGAGGGCGTCGATGACCCCGATGCCGAGCTGGAGGAGAAGGAGAAGATCCTTCCCAAGGTGACCCAAGGCCAGGTTCTGAACGCCGAGGGCGTGGACGCCCGCCAGCACGAGACCAAGCCGCCGGCACGGTACACAGAAGCCACCCTGGTCCGCACGCTGGAAGCCAACGGCGTCGGACGCCCCAGCACCTACGCATCGATCATCGGCACGATCCAAGACCGCGGCTATGTCTTCAAGAAGAACCGCGAACTGGTGCCCACCTTCACCGCCTTTGCCGTGACCGATCTGCTGGAGAATCACTTTGCCGAGTACGTCGACACCGGCTTCACCGCGCGGATGGAGCAGGAGCTGGACGACATCGCCGAAGGCGAACTGGACGCCCTGCACCACCTGAAGCGGTTTTACGAAGGCGAAGAGGGTCAGCCGGGCTTGGACGAAATCGTCACTTCCCGCACGCAGGAAATTCCGTTCCCGCTGATCGAGCTGGGCGAAGAGCTGGTGGTCCGCATCGGCCGCAACGGCCCCTTCATCCAGCGCGGAGAGGGCGGCACCGGCAACACGGCCAGCCTTCCCGACGACCTTCCGCCCGCCGACCTGACCGCCGAGATGGCGCTGAAGCTGCTGGAAGAGCGGCAGAAAGGCCCCGAAGCGATCGGCACCGACCCGGCCAGCGGACGAAGCGTCTTCCTGAAGAAGGGCCGCTTCGGCGCCTACCTAGAATTGGAATCGGAGGAGGGCGAAGAGACCCCTCGCCGTGTGACTCTCCCGCCGGGTGCAGAGCCGGGCTCCCTCACCGACGAAGACCTCGGCGGGCTTTTCTCCTTCCCGAAAGAGCTGGGCAAGGACCCCGAATCGGGCGAGCCCGTCGTGCTGGCCATCGGCCGCTACGGCGCGTACCTGACGGCCGGCGACAAGCGGGCGAACGTCGGCGAGTGGCGCGAAGCGCTGAACCTGACGCTCGACAAGGCGATGGAGGCCATCGCCAAGGGCGGCACCGGACGCTCCAGCAAGCCGCAGGAGATCAAGAAGCTCGGCGCCGCCCCCGACGTCGAGGGCGAAATCCGCGTGATGAGCGGCCGCTACGGTCCCTACGTCACC
This sequence comes from uncultured Fimbriimonadaceae bacterium, assembly GCA_965652385.1. Classification (GTDB taxonomy): domain Bacteria; phylum Armatimonadota; class Fimbriimonadia; order Fimbriimonadales; family Fimbriimonadaceae; genus JBGSIR01. Next base: position 14,535 of record CBFGUV010000001.1, on the reverse strand, counting down.
AACGGCACCACCAACGCGACTCTGCCCAAGGGTTCCGACCCCGAGGCGGTCACGCTGGAAGCGGCGGCGGAGATGATCAAGGCCAAGGCTACAGCCGGGCCAAGCAAGCGGAAGCGCTTTACGCGGAAGAAGCGGTCTTAGTACACGGGAAGCTGAGTATCGATCTCCTCGGCCCAGCGGTTCATGCCGCCTTCGAGGTTGTACACCTGGTGGAAGCCATGGGAGCGAAGGTACGAGGTCGCCTGCCCGCTGCGGTTGCCCGTGCGGCAGATGACGACAATCTCAGCCTCCTGATCGATCTCTCCGACTCGGTCAGGCAGTTGCAGCAGAGGGATGCAGGTCACACCGTCAAGCTGGCTGATTTCGAGCTCTTCCGGTTCGCGGACATCAAGAAGTAAGAGGGGTTCACCCGCCTCGAGCCGCTGCGATAGCTCCTGGCAGGTGATTGAGGGGATATTCACCGGAGGGCTATGATGACGGCTACGAGATAGTGGCTAGGGCTTCCTGGCTATTCTGCTGGCGCATAACCTCTATCAGACCCTGCATTTCTTGGGACTTAAGTTCTGGATCGCGGTCAAGGATGTCGATGGCGCACTGCTTGGCCCTTTCTAAAAGGATGAGGTCTCTCAGCAGGTCCGCCACCCTAAGATTCATGGCTCCGGCCTGCCGCGTTCCGGCCACATCACCCGGTCCGCGAATCTCAAGATCGGCTTCGGCGATCCGGAACCCATCGGTGGTCTCGCGCATGATGGAGAGCCTCTGTTCCGCTTCGGGGGTGCGGGCTTCTGAGATCAAAATGCAGAAGCTTTGATGCTCGCCGCGGCCCACACGGCCCCGCAGCTGATGGAGCTGGGAGAGTCCGAAACGGAAGGCGTCTTCGATCACCATGACTGTCGCATTCGGAACATCGACGCCGACTTCGATGACGACAGTGCTGACAAGAATGTCCAACTCATGCCGCCGGAACTGCTCCATAACGGCTTCCTTATCTGCAGGCTTCATTTGACCATGCAGCAATCCAACTTTTAAGTTTGGATAGATCTCATGGGTAAGACGATAGTGCAGATCTTCTGCAGCTTGAGTCTGCATCTTTTCACTTTCTGAGATCATCGGGCAGACAAAGTAAGCCTGCCTTCCCTCCTCAACCAGCTTCTTGACAATGCCGTAGACGGACTCGCGCTCTTCCGGCTTCTTCCAGTGAGTCTTGATCGGCTTTCGCCCGGGGGGCATCTCGTCGATGACGCTGACATCGAGGTCGCCGTACAGGGTCATCGTGAGGGTGCGGGGGATCGGAGTGGCCGTCATGACGAGCACATCCGGGTTGCCCAGCCCCTTCTGCCGGATCGCCGCTCTCTGCAGAACGCCGAACCGATGCTGTTCATCAATCACGGCCAGGCCCAGTTTGCTGAAGGTGACGCCTTCCTGAATCAGCGCGTGGGTGCCTACGCAGACCGTGGCTTCGCCGCTGGCCGCCTTCTGCAGCGCCTTCTTCTTCTGCTGGGCGTTGAGGCGTCCCACCAGGAGTTCGACCCCTATGCCGAGGGGCTCGAACATGCGGCGGAGATTTATGGCGTGCTGTTCGGCCAGGATTTCGGTGGGCGCCATGAGCGCGGCCTGGTAGCCGCCCCTCACCGCCGCCAGCATTGCGGCCGCCGCCACGGCGGTCTTGCCCGAACCGACATCGCCCTGCACGAGCCGGTTCATCGGGATCGGCTGCTCCATGTCGTGCCAAATCTCTTCGATCACCCGCTTCTGTGCCCCGGTCAGATCGAAGGGGAGCATGCGGGCCATCTGCTCCTCGATGGTCTCCGCTTCGACGTCGCTGGCAAAAAGGGTTCCGCCGATCTGGTTCTGCTCGGCTTCCCGAAAGGCGAAGGCGATTCCGACTTCCTGCTTCACCTCGCGGCGGCGCATCTGGAGCCACAACTGCAGAGCAAGCAACTCCTCAAAGGCCATGCGGCTGCGGGCGCGCTCCTGCTTCTCCTGGTCTTCGGGCCAGTGGATATTGGTGAGGGTCCACTGGATGCCGGGGAGCCCCTCCTGCTTCCGCACCCATTCCGGAAGCCGGTCCTCGGCCATCGAGGCGAAATATTCGACCGCGGCTTTGGAAGCGCGGCGCACCGCCTGCTGAGGCACGCCTTCTTTGAGGGGATACACCGGGACGATGCGGGCGAAGTCATCCGGATCGTCATCCTCATCCATGAATTCCCACTCGGGAGAGGTCATTTCCAGGCCCCGGGAGCCCTCCTTGACCATTCCGTAGGCGATGATCTCGCCCTTCGCCTTCTCAAGTTCTCGGCGGATCCAAGGCTGGTTGAACCAGACGAGGTTCATCACGCCGGTGTCATCTGAGATGCGGGCCGTGAGGAGCACTTTTCCACCGCGCAGAGATTTGGTGAAGATGCGATCCAGGTTGCCCCTTACCGTCGCATGAAAGCCGGGACGCGCCAGCATGATCGGGGGCAGATTCCGCCGATCCTCAAATCGGCGGGGCATATAAAAGAGGACGTCGCGCACGGTCTCCAGGCCGAGCCGCTTCAGGTGCATCGCCACTTTTGGCCCTGCTCCCTTCAGCCATTGAACCTCCGTATTCAGCCCTTCTGATCTGCTCATTCCCGCTACCGTGCTTTAATCGAAGTATGACGGATGAGCCCCGCGAGCCGACGCCGGAGGAACTGGAGGCCGAACGCCTTGCGGCGCTGGAAAAGGGTGTGGAAGAGATCGCATCCGGCACCCGCTTTGACGAGATGCCGGACACGACCCACCTGGACGACCGATTCCGATCCATCAAGAACAAAGTCTCCAAGCAGAAGGGCGAGCCGCAACCCGGAGATGGCGGGGGCGGACACTGGGCCGGCGAGAGCGGAGAGGGCTATCGCAGCGCCGGAGTCGCGCTTTCGGTCGCCTACGCGCTGGTCGGCTGCACGATTGTCGGCTGGGGGATCGGCTGGCTGATCGACCGAAACACCGGCGGCAATATCGCCCAGGCAGTGGGCGGCCTGATCGGCGCGGTCACCGGGCTGGTGTCGGCGGTCTTTCTCGCCTTTCGCTCAAATTCATGAATCGGCTGCGACCCGTCTATGTCACGTCGGGCATCTTGGCGGTGCTGGGACTGGTCATTTTTGCAGTGTGGGGCCGTTGGGCGGGCGTCATCGGCTTCCTCTGCGGGGTCGGATCGGCCTCTCTGGTCATCTATTCCTGGCACCTCCTCATCGCGCTTTCATCAAAGGATGAGCATAAAAAGCGATACACATCGCTCACGGTGATTTTCGTGCTTCTGAAGCTGCCGATCTTCGGTCTGGCGGCGGTTCTCTCTGTTCGACAGGGACTCTGGGGCTGGTCGTCCTTTCTTGCGGGAATTGGATTGGTATACTCCGCGCTGGTCTGGGGAGCCCTCCGCTGGAGGGAGCCTGACGATGCGAGATCATAGATGGATCAGCTACCAGGAATTTTGCTAAAGGGATTTGCAGCGGAGCCCACCGAGCATCATGCTGCTGAGACCACGGCGCATCACGACGAGGAGCATCACGGCGACGGCGAACATCACGCCCTGGGAATGGCCGTCTTCTTCTACGTCGGGCTGACCCTCCTGGTAATGGGCGTCTTTATGGCGATCGCCCGCAAAGGCATCACCCGCCGCGCACCCAAGAGCATGGCCACCAAGCTGGCCGAGCATGTGTACTTCTTCATCGAGCGCGTGGCCATTTCAATCATCGGCCCCCATGGCAAGAAGTACATCACCTTCCTCACTACGCTTTGGATGTTCATCTTCGTTTCGAATGTCCTCGGACTTTTCATGAGCCACGCGGCAACCGGAAACCTTGGCGTCAACTTTGGCCTGGCGGTTGTGACGATGCTCTATGTCCAGTGGGAAGGAATCAAGAGCAACGGACTGGTTGGCCACTTCAAGCACTTTGCCGGCCCCAAGATGGGCGGCATGCTGGTCTTCATCTCAATCCTTCTCTTCATCGTTGAAATCGTTTCTGAGCTGGCCAAGTTCGGTTCGCTCACCCTTCGCCTATTCGCCAATATTGAAGGCGGTCACCTCGTTGTCCAGAACATCGACCGGGTGGCGGGCGAGCTTCCTGCGGGAGGACTGCTCATTGTCATCAAGCTCCTCACCGCCATCGTTCAGGCGTTTGTCTGGATCATGCTCACCTCGGTCTACCTGAGCCTGGTCACCCACCACGATGAGGCGCACGCAGACGACCATGACCACGGCCATGCTCCGGCAGCCGCCCACGCATAAGTTTTTCCCAGATATCCATTAGCAACCATTCACTAAGGAGATAACACACAGAAAGATGGAACCAGCAGCAGCATACGCTATCGGCGCCGGCATCGCCGCGCTCGGCATTGGCATCGGTCAGGGCCTCTTGGCCGGACAGGGCCTCTCCGCAATCGCGCGACAGCCGGAAAAGGCGGGTGACATTCGAACGTCGATGCTCATCGCGCTCGTCTTCCCCGAGCTGATCTTCCTGCTCATCTTCGTTCTGGCCCTGATGCAGTAATCAGGCCAGGCGGCTGGCATCTGGCATCGAGACTTCTTGATGCCGGATGTCGGCTTCTTGAGCACGAATCATCGTCGTCGGAATGCGATCAACATGAAGTATCTAATCAATCTAGTCGTCGGTTTGGCGCTCATCGTGGGAGGAGTCATCCTGCGAAAGAACGCTGTAATGGTTGGGCTCTTTGAGTTCAACGTGGGAGTGAGCATCTCCATGATTGGCGTGACGCTGATCATGTTCCCGATCATCGATTCCTTCTACATCAAGCCGCTCCGCGAGGCGATCGAAGGCCGGAATACCGAGCTGGAGAACACCTTTGCTGAGGCCGAAGAGCTTCGGGCAGAGATGGCGACGATGAAGACGGATTACGAGAAGCGGTTGGCGGAGACCGAAGCCAGCGCCCGCGAGCAGATCCAGGCCCAGATCAAGGAAGCCCAGGAGATGCGCCGGACGCTCGTGGCCGAGGCCAACGCCCAGGCTGAAGAGCTGAAGCGGCAGGCCGTGGAGGAGATCGCTGCTGAAAAGCAGAAGGCGATCACCGAACTTCGCGTGAACGTCGCCAACCTCTCCCTGCTCGCCACGGAGAAGATCCTCAGCGAGAACATGGACAACGAGCGCAACCGCCGACTCGTCGACGAATTCCTCACTTCGGTTGAGGGCAAGAACTGATGACGGACAGCCGCGCAGCCAAGAGATATGCCCGGGCGCTCTTCAACGCAGCGCTCAAGGGAAATTCGCTTGATGTGATTGAGAGCGATCTGGCGGGACTCACCGCCCTGCTCTCCAGCAGCGCGCGCTTCAACGAGTTCATCAAGTCTCCCGCAAACGGAAACGACGAGAAGATTCAGCTTCTCACCAAAACACTGAGCGGCAAGGCCAGCGAATTGACGATGAGCCTGCTGACTCTGCTTGCAAACAAGAGCCGATTGGACGAGATATTTCTCATCCAGGCCGAGTTTGCCGCTCTCAAGCGAGAGCACGAGCAGGTCGTGCACGCCGTCATCGAATCCGCCTCCGAACTGGACGACAGTCAGCGCAAAGCGATTGTCGGAAAGGTCGAGGCCGCAACCGGCCGCCGCGTTGAGGCCGAATACCGGGTCGAGCCCAGCCTCATCGGCGGGGTTAAGGTGACCTACGACAACTATGTGCTGGACGGCAGCGCCAGAGGGCACCTGAATCGGCTCAAAGAGAATCTGCTCTACGATCTGCTCAAGCAATCATAACCAAAGCTGTACAAGACACGACCATGGCCATCAAACCAGAAGAGATCACTTCCATTCTTGAACAGGAGCTTCAGGCTTTTGACAAGAAGGTCGATACCGAGCACGTCGGCACCGTCATCCAGGTGGGTGACGGCATCGCCCGCGTCTACGGCCTTCCCGACTGTCAAGTCGGCGAAATGCTTGAGTTCCCCGGCGGAGTCACCGGCCTCGCCCTGAACCTTGAAGAGGACTCCATCGGCGCCGTCCTTATCGGCGAAGCCTCCCACATCAAGGAAGGCGACCCGGTCAAGGAGACCGGCCGCATCATGCAGGTCCCCGTTGGCAAGGCTCTGCTCGGCCGCGTGGTCAACGCGATTGGACAGCCGATTGACGACGCTGGCCCGATCGCTGCAGAAGACTTCCGCCTTATCGAGTCCGGAGCCCCGGGCGTCGTGGACCGACAGCCGGTCACCGAGCCCCTGCAGACGGGCATCAAGGCGATCGACGGAATGATCCCCATCGGACGCGGACAGCGCGAGCTGATCATCGGCGACCGACAGACGGGCAAGACCGCGATCTGCATCGACACGATTCTCAACCAGAAGAAGACGCACCAGCCCGGCGAAAGCCCGGTCTACTGCATCTATGTCGCCATCGGCCAGAAGATGGCCAACGTGGCCCGCGTCGTCGAGACGCTCCGCGAGCATGGCGCTCTGGAGTACACCGTGGTCGTCGTGGCCAGCGCATCCGACTCGAACGCGATGCAGTACCTCGCTCCGTTCTGCGGCGCGGCCATCGGCGAATACTTCCGCGACAACGGCATGCATGCCCTGGCCATCTACGATGACCTTTCCAAGCACGCTGTCGCCTATCGCGCCACTTCGCTTCTTCTCCGCCGGCCTCCGGGACGTGAAGCCTATCCCGGCGACGTCTTCTACCTGCACTCCCGCCTGCTGGAGCGCGCCGCAAAGCTCTCTGATGAGAACGGCGGCGGATCGCTGACCGCTCTGCCGGTCATCGAAACCCAGGGCGGCGACGTGTCGGCCTACATTCCGACCAACGTCATCTCGATCACCGACGGTCAGATCTACCTTGAGCCGAGCCTCTTCTTCGCAGGCATCCGCCCCGCGATCAACGTCGGCATCTCGGTCAGCCGAGTCGGCGGCAACGCGCAGATCAAGGCGATGAAGTCGGTCGCGGGCAAGCTCAAGCTTGAGATGGCCCAGTACAACGACGTCAAGGCCTTCGCGCAGTTCGCCTCCGACCTGGACAAGGCGACCCAGCAGCAGCTTCTTCGAGGCCAGCGCCTCACCGAACTGCTCAAGCAGGATCTCGCTTCGCCGTACGACGTCGAGGATCAGATCATCGCGATCTTCGCAGGCACCAACGGCTACCTCGACAAGGTCGAGAACGAGCAGGTGCAGAGCTTTGAAAAGGGCCTGCTCAGCTACGTTCACGACAAGTATCCGGACATCATCGAGACCCTCCGCACCGAAAAGAAGGTCTCCGACGATATGGAAGCCAAGCTGAAGAAGGCCGCCGAAGAGTATCTCTCGGCCTTCAAAGAAGAGCACTCGCACAACTAAGAACTCATGGCAAGTCTGAAGCAGATCCGGCAGCGCATTCGCTCGGCGAAGAACATCCAGCAGATCACCAAGGCGATGAAGCTGGTGGCCGCCGCGCGCCTTACGCGCGCCAAGTCCAAGGTCGAAGAAGCCCGTCCGTACAGTCAGAAGATGGCCGAATTCATGGCCAGCGTCGGCGGTGCGGGCACGCTGCCGGATCATCCGCTTCTCGAACGCCGAGAGGTCAAGACCAACTGCCTCGTGCTGATCACCTCAGATCGAGGCTTTGCGGGCGCCTACAACACCAACATGCTGCGGCGCGCCGCCAACTACCTGGCCACCCAGGACACGCCGACCAAGCTGGTCACGGTCGGCAAGAAGGGCCTTCAGTTCTTCAGAAAGCGCGGCTACGAATCCATCTTTGACCACACCGTGGCGACTGCGGGCGCAACCCTTGAGGACGCCGAACTGCTGACGGCGAAGCTCATCGAGCTTTTCACCAGCGGCGAAGTCGATTCGATCTCGCTGTGCTACAGCCGCTTCTACTCGCCCATCCGCCAAGAGCCGCAGGTGGTGCAGCTTCTGCCCATCATGCCGCCGGAAGGCGAGGAGGGCGAAGCCGGACCGAACAAGAACTACAAGTTCGAGCCCGATCCGGAAGAGCTGCTTGGACTGCTGCTCCCGCAGTACGTCCTCACGCTGGTCCTTCAGGCCATGCTCGAGGCTTCGGCCAGCGAGCACGGCGCGCGAATGACCGCCATGAGCAACGCGACCGACAGCGCAGACAAGATGATCAAGGAGCTGACCCTTACGGCCAACCGAGCCCGACAGGCCAGCATCACCACCGAGATTCTTGAAATCGTCGCCGGCGCAGAAGCCCTCAAGGCGTAAGCGTTTTCCGTCTCTAGTCCGCTAAAATCCGCACTAGCTCATGGCTCAGTGCGCGGCATTTTTGGACTCTCACACCGAAGGCGAACCGACGCGCCTGATCTTGGATGGCATCCCTGATCTGGCGGGCGGTTCGCTTCGGGAGAAAGCCCTCGATTTCGAGTCTCGATTCTCCGGCCTCCGCAGCGGCCTCATCCTCGAACCGCGCGGCCACGCAGCCATCGTTGGCTGCCTTCTGCTTCCCCCCGAAAGCGCGGACGCGGTCGCGAGCCTGATCTTCTTCAACAACCACGGAGTCCTCCGCATGTGCGGGCACGGAACGATCGGCGCGGCCGTCAGCCTGGTCGAGATGGGCCGGGCCGAACCCGGCCCTATGCTCTTCGACACGCCTGAAGGCCCCGTAGCGGCCCGGGTCGACGCGGATGGACATACCGTCGAGATCAGCAATGTCATCAGCCGCAGAACCGCGCACAACGTCGCCATCGAGGTGCCAGGCTACGGCGCGGTGACCGGGGATGTCGCCTACGGGGGCAACTGGTTCTTCCTCACCGCCAATTCGCCTGTCCCTGTAGCCAGCCCGCACATCGACGACCTCACCCGCTACTCGCTGGCCGTCAAGGTGACCCTCTGGGAAAAGGGCATCGGCGGTCCGGAGGGTGAGGAGATCGACCACATCGAAGTCTTCGGCGAACCCACAGTGGCGGGAGCCCACAGCAAAAGCTTTGTCCTGTGCCCTGGCGGAGAGTTCGACCGCTCGCCCTGCGGCACTGGCACCAGCGCAAAGATCGCCTGCCTCGCGGCAGACGGAAAGGTCGCGCCGGGTGATATCTGGGTTCAGGAGAGCGTGCTGGGAACCGTGTTTCAGGCCCGCTACGAAGAGGCCGAGGGTGGCGTGCGCCCCTTCGTCTCCGGCCGCGCCTTTGTCACCGCCCGCGGCGAGCTGCTCTTTGATCCCGAAGACCCGATTCGCGAGGGGCTGGATTTTTGAAGTCGGGCTACGATGCCGCCATTGTGGGCTGCGGGATCGTGGGAGCCAGCATCGCCTGGCGGCTCTCCCGGGCCGGACTTCGCGTCGGGTGTTTTGATCAGTCGATCAGTCTCGGAGCCACCGGCGCGGGAATGGGGCATGTCGCCGTGATGGACGACTCTCCGGTGCAGATGGAGCTTTGCCTGCGCAGCCGCCAGCTCTGGGAGGAGATTTCTGCGGAGATGGGCGAGAAATCGTCGGAGCGGCTCTCCTGCGGAGCAACCTGGCTGGCCCAGGATGACGAAGAGCTGGCCGAGTGCTATGCCAAGGCCGAGCGATACCAGGATCAAGGCGTGAAGGCGGAGGCGATGGATGCCGCGCAGCTGCGCGATTTCGAACCGAACCTGGCCCACTCCATCCTCGGGGCCTGCCATGTGCCCGGCGACTGGGTGGTCTTCCAGCCGAAAGCCACCGGCTGGTTCCTCTCTCAGGCGATGAACCACGGGGCTGAAATCCATCTTGACCAAATGGTTCTCTCCGCCCAGCAGGGTCGCTTGAAGACCGACAAGGGTGAGTGGGAGGCGGACTGGCTGATCGTCTGCCCGGGAGCCAAGACCGAGCTGCTGCCCGACTGGGTGCCCATCATCCCGCGCAAAGGCCACCTGGCCATCACCAGCAAGAACCTCAACTTGAGCCGCAGCCAGGTGATCGAGATGGGCTACATGAAGAGCGCCCACGGCGACAGCAGCGAATCGGTCGCATTCAATATTCAGCCCCGACCCGGCGGGCAGTATCTGATCGGGTCGTCGCGCCAATTTGGCGAGGAGAGCCGCGGCTGCAATCCGCATATCCTGGAGCAGGTGCTCGCCGGAGCTGCCCGCTTGCTGCCTAAGAGCACGGAGGCGCCCGTGTTGCGGGTGTGGACCGGGTTCCGACCGTCAAGCCCCGACCATCTGCCCATCATCGGACCGAATCCCAGCGATCCGACCACGCTGATCGCCACAGGCCACGAGGGACTGGGAATCACCACATCCACCGCCACCGCTGAATTGATTGAACGGCATATTGCAGCCGGGCAAGCCATTCGAAAGGAACTCCTGCCCGAGCGATTTCTCCACCAAGAGGTGAAGGCATGAAGAAGATCACCATTCGCGTGAATGGAAACGAGATTCCTGCTCTCCACGGTCAGACGCTGGCCGCTGCCATGCTCAACGCAGGGGTTCAGGATTTCCGACCCGAAGAGCCCGAGCGGCCCCGCCTCCCCTTCTGCGCGATGGGCGTCTGCATGGAATGCACCGCAACTGTTGATGGCCGCCCGGCCCAGCGCACCTGCCTGGTGATGTGCGAAGACGGAATGGAGGTGGAGCTTGTCTGACCTCGTGATCGTGGGGGCCGGACCTGCGGGACTCGCCGCCGCGTATGAAGCGGCGCGGCTGGGCGGAACCGCCACGCTGCTCGATATGCAGCCCAACGTGGGCGGTCAAATCTGGCGCAGCACCAATACCCGACTCATCCAAAAGGTGAATGAGTTCATCCATAGCGGACGGGTCAAGCTGATGAGCAGCGCCACCGTGTTCGATGTGCAGGGGCACCACCTTCTGGTGGACCACAAAGGCAAGGCCGAGCTAGTTCACTGGGAGAAGCTCATCTTGGCCTGCGGAGCGCGCGATCTCTGCCTTCCCTTCCCGGGCTGGACTCTGCCGGATGTGTACAGCATCGGTGGATTGCAGGCCCTCATCAAGACCGGGCTCGATGTCCGCGACAAGCGGATCGCCATCGCCGGATCTGGTCCGCTGCTGATGGCTCTGCTGAAGACCGCCACCGAGAAGGGAGCGGAAGTCGTACTCTTCGCGGAACAGACCCCCCTGCGGAAATGGCTCAAATTCGGGCAGAAGGCGGCCATGCAGAAGCCGGATGAATCAGTCGGCTTCGCCCCCTCCATGCTCGCCGCCCGCAAGATGCGCTGGAGCGCCTGGCCGAGCGCCATCACTGCGAAGGACGATCTCAAGCTGACGCTCCGCACCAAGAAGGGGCTGGAGGACATCGCCTGCGATATCGCGGCTGTCTCCTTCGGCCTGGTGCCCAACCTCGAATTGGCCGATCTGCTCGGCTGCGAGACGACGCCAGACCATGTGGTCGTCTCGCCAGGCATGGAGACTTCCCGGCCCGGCATCTATGCTGCCGGTGAGCAGACAGGCATCGCCGGATCGGATTGCGCGATCGCCGAAGGCCGCATCGCCGCCCGGACGGCCCTGGGCGAAGATGCCAGCCGGTTCATCAAGGAGGCCAAGCGGGACCAGGTGCTGAAGCAGGCGATCATCGACGGCTTCCCCCTTCAGACGCGGATGCTGGAGGAGTACCGCAGCGCATCCCCCATCTTCTGCCGCTGCGAGAATGTGGCCCAGGAGGGGTGGGAAGACCGCTCATTTGCCGAAGTCAAGCTGCAGACCCGCATCGGCATGGGGCCCTGTCAGGGCCGATTCTGCGGGGCGGCTCATCAGGCGCTCTTTGGCCGAGGGGTAGAATCACCCCGCCCGCCGATCTTTCCGGTACTGGCTGGCACCTACGCTGAGGCGCTGGGTGCCCTTCGCGAAGAGGGAATTCATGCAAAAGACTGACTGGACTGGAGTTATTCCTGCGATAACCACACCTTTTAACGCTAAATCATCTGATGTCGAAGTGGACCACGGGTTCATCAAGAAGCACGTCGGATGGCTGATTGGGAATGGGTGCACCGGAGTTGTGGCCCTCGGCTCCCTCGGCGAAGGCGCGACGCTTACGGGCGAAGAGAAGCGAGACATTCTCCGCACCTGCCGCGAGGCCACCGATACCCTGGTCATCGCCGGAGTCAGCGCCCTCAGCACCACCGAGGCGATTCAGCTCGCTCAGGACGCCAAGGAGATCGGCTGCGACGGCCTGATGGTGCTGCCTCCCTACGTCTACAACCCCGGCGATTGGGATGAAATCAGCGCCCATTTCAGCGCGGTCATTGAGGCCACCGACCTCTCCTGCATGCTCTACAACAATCCGGTCGCCTACGGCGTGGATATCGTTCCGGGGCAGATGGCAGGACTGGCGGCGAAGCACGCCAACCTTCACGCCGTGAAGGAGTCGAGCACCGACGTGCGCCGCGTCACCCAGATTCGGGCTGAGCTGGGCAATCGGCTGGAGATCTTTGTGGGCGTGGATGACGTTCTGCTTGAGGGCGTCCAGGCCGGAGCCACCGGCTGGATCGCCGGACTGGTCAACGCATTTCCGAAAGAGTCGGTCGTGCTGTACGACCTCGCCATGGCCGGGAAGATCGAAGAAGCCCGCAAGATCTACGACTGGTTCCTTCCCCTCCTCCGCCTGGATACGGTGCCCAAGTTTGTGCAGCTCATCAAGCTGGTTCAGCAGGAAGTCGGCATGGGCTCCCCCACCGTCCGCGCCCCGCGCATGGAGCTGAAAGGCGCCGAGCTGGACGAGACGATGAAGATCATCCGCGATTCGCTGGAGAGCAGACCTTCGGTCTGAGTTGGCAGTTAGCAGTTGGCAGTTGGCAGACTCGGCCACTCATCACAGAAAGAGCCCGCAACCAAGCGAAGGTTGCGGGCTCACTTATTGCTCTTGGCAACCAGGGTACTTTTACTGCCAACTGCCAACTTTTACGGATTAATCTGAACCGTCTTGGTCTCCTGGTAGAAGTCCATCCCGACCGGACCCTGCTCTCGGCTGTGGGTGCTGGAGGCCTTCATGCCGCCGAAGGGGGCGTGGGGGTCGACTCCGGTGGTGTCGCCGTTGATGCGCACCATGCCCGCCTCGATCCGATCCGCGTAGATCATCGCCTTGCTGATGTCCTGCGTGAAGATCGATGAGGAGAGGCCGAAGGGCGTTCCGTTGGCGATCTCGATCGCGTGGTCCAACTGCTCGGCTTCGATCACGGCGAGGACGGGGCCGAATAGCTCTTCCTGCGCCACCGCTTCATTCGCCGAAACCTGATCCAGCACCGTGCACGGGACGAAGTAGCCCTTGCCGTTCTGAGCGCCGTGGCTGTGCGCGATTCGGCCCTTCTCGCGGTCCAGAACGCTGGTCAGCTTCTGGTGCGACGCCTCGGAGATGACCGGCCCGATGGCGGTCGCCATATCGGCCGGATCGCCGAAGGGCAGAGCTTCGATCTCCGCCTTCAGGCGCTGCATGAAGGGTTCGACAACCGACTTCTCGACGATCACGCGGCTGGTGGCCGTGCACTTCTGCCCGGCATAGCGCATCGCGCCGGCGGCGGTCAGCTTGGCGGCGAGGTCGAGGTTGCCGTCGGCCATCACGATGGAGGCGTTCTTGCCGCCCATTTCGCCCTGAAACTTGATGTTGCGGTCGGTGCAGATCTCGCCGATCTTCTTGCCCGTGCCTACTGAGCCGGTGAAGGAGACCGCCTTGATTCCCGGGTGCGAAACCAGCGCGACGCCGGTCGGCATGCCGCCGCCCTGCACCACGTTGAAGACGCCCGCGGGCATCCCTGCCTTCTCGGCCGATTCGGCCAGAAGCGCGCCGCAGACGGAGGACATTTCGGAGGGCTTGAGCACCACCGAACAGCCCGCGGCCAAAGCCGGAGCCGCCTTCCAGAGCGGAATCGCCAGCGGGAAATTCCAAGGGGTGATCAGCCCCACCGGGCCGACCGGACGCTGCCAGGAGTACTGAAGGGAGCCTGCGGAGAGCGCCGGAATGACCGAACCCATCGGACGGACGCATTCGCCCGCGTAGTAGCGGAGAATCGCCACGCAGCGGCCCGCTTCGCCCTTGGCTTCGCCCATCGGCTTGCCCACCTCTTTGACCAGGGCATTCGCCCACTCGTCGATGGAGGCGGCGACCACGTCAGCCCACTTGTTCAGATGATCGGCCCGCTGAGCGCCGCTGAGCTGGTTCCAAGCCTTGAATCCGGCCTCGGCGGCTTCGACCGCGTCGGCCACTTCGGCCTGCGTGGCGGCTCCTGCGGAGGCAAGCACCTCATCGGGATTGCTGGGGTTGACGCTCTTAATCGCCTCGCCGCTTCCTTCCTGCCAACTTCCATTCCAATAGCTTCTTGCCTGCATCAATCCTTCACCATCCCAATCGTTGAACGTAAAAACGTTTCAAGTTCTATTTTGTCAGAGAGGAGCCGGTCGAGTGAGTCTTCACTCTCATCTTCCAGTCTCTGGCGCATCGCTTCCATCTCCACGAGACGACGCTGCCTGAGTTCTCTTCGGCATTGCCCCAAGAGAAATTGGAGCTTTTCGTCCCGGGTCTCGCAGATCAGCTTGGGCACCGGGGTCGGCCTGCCATCCGCAAGGGCGACCATGGTCACCCGAGCTGTGTTAGAGTGGCGTCTCTCTCCCTTGGTGAGCGTGGTCGCATAGACTTGAATAGTCACTTCTACGCTCGTCCGGCCCGCG